>NZ_JAOQOK010000001.1:1200000-2400000 GCF_025961835.1 Sphingobium sp. B2D3C
TCGCCGGGCACCGGCAAAACGCTGCTGGCGCGCGCGATCGCGGGCGAGGCGGGCGTGCCGTTCTTCACCATTTCCGGCTCTGACTTCGTCGAAATGTTTGTGGGCGTCGGCGCAAGCCGCGTGCGCGACATGTTCGAGCAGGCCAAGAAGAACGCACCCTGCATCGTCTTCATCGACGAGATCGACGCGGTCGGTCGCCATCGTGGCGCGGGCCTCGGCAATGGCAATGACGAGCGCGAGCAGACACTGAACCAGCTCCTTGTCGAGATGGATGGCTTTGAATCGAACGAAGGCATCATCATCATCGCCGCGACCAACCGGCCCGACGTGCTTGATCCGGCGTTGCTGCGCCCGGGTCGTTTCGACCGTCAGGTCGTCGTGCCGCGCCCGGATATCGAGGGGCGCATCAAGATCCTCGAAGTGCATATGGCCAAGGTGCCGCTGGCGCCCGACGTCGATGCGCGCACGATCGCGCGCGGTACGCCCGGCTTCTCCGGTGCCGACCTTGCCAATCTCGTCAACGAGGCTGCGCTGATGGCCGCGCGGCGTGGCAAGCGTCTCGTGGCCAGCGCCGAGTTCGAGGCGGCCAAGGACAAGGTGATGATGGGCTCCGAGCGGCGCTCCATGGTCATGACCGAGGACGAGAAGAAGATGACGGCCTATCACGAGGCCGGTCACGCCATCGTCGCGATTCACGAGCCGGCGTCCGATCCGATCCACAAGGCGACCATCATCCCGCGCGGCCGCGCGTTGGGCATGGTGATGCGTCTGCCGGAGCGGGATAGCTACAGCTATCACCGTGACAAGATGCACGCCAATCTGGCGGTCGCCATGGGCGGGCGTGTGGCTGAGGAAGTGATCTTCGGTCACGAGAAGGTGTCGTCCGGTGCCTCCGGCGATATCCAGTACGCCACGCGGCTCGCGCGCGACATGGTCACCCAGTGGGGCATGTCCGACGAGCTGGGGCCGCTGCAATATGAGGAGCCGCAGGGCGAGACCTTCCTCGGCTACTCGCAAAGCCAGCGCGTCCACATGTCCAATGAAACGGCGCAGAAGATCGATGCGGAAATCCGCAAGGTCGTCGAATCCGGTTATGATCGGGCCAAGACGGTGCTGAGCGATCATCTCGATCAGCTTCACCTCTTGGCCAATGCGCTGCTGGAGTTCGAGACGCTCTCGGGCGACGAGATCAAGACTTTGATCGACAAGGGCGAACTCGTGCGTCCGAGTGGCGAGAAGATCCGGCCCTCTCCGGTCCCGGTGACGGGCACGTCGATCCCCAAGACGGGCAAGCGCAAAGGCCCGATCAGCGATCCGACGCCGCAAAACGTCTGACCCTCATGGGGACGGACACCTAAGACTGACTGTCGCCGCGAGCCCGACCGGCTTTGCGGCGACAATCATTTTGGAACGCGGCCATCATAAGAAGCGGCACGGGAGGACGGATGCCTATCTATATCGACGAAAGCGGCAGTCTTCCCGCGGGCGCCATGATCATGGCTGGCGTCGAGATCGAGGCGGATGCCGCCGACCGGCTGCTGGCGCGGTTTCGTGCGGTTGTGGGTTTGCGCGGTGAGCTCAAGGGCAGCCGGATCGGCCTTGTCGAACGCGCCTTCTTCTTCGAACTGCTCGACCGGTTCGATGCCCGGGCCAAGATTTGCATCATCCGCGCCGACCCGCAAGACGCCGGACGCCGTCCCGAAGACCTCGACGTCTATGTCGCTCTACTCACCCAACTGGTAGATGAGTGGCGACCGGATGCGGAGGAGGATTGTCTGCAGGTCTTCATCGATGCGGGTCGCTATGACACGCTAGTGCTGGAATCCGTGCGGCAAGACATCGCCAAAAGGCTCGCGCGATGCGGCAGCGCGCAGATGATAGACAGCAGGCGCTCGGCCGGGGTGCAGATTGCTGATGTGGTCGCCAACAGTTTCTACAATATCGCGATCCGGTCGGGCCGCTCCGCGCGGATCGAGACCATCGTCGAGCCCTTTCTTGCAGGCGGCGTGCTGCAAACCAGCGATTTGCGCCACAGGCCGGCACCCCGCGCGCCGCATCCGGTGACGGCAAGGCACGATTAACTTCGAATTCAGTCCCTAGCCGCATAAAAAAAGGCGGCTTCGACTGTGCCGAAACCGCCTTTCAATCTGATGTTCTGGGGGCTTAGCCGTCGTAATCGGCACCCAGGCTGTGCGAGCGCGGTGGCGTCGCAGCGGTGAGGCGCAGCGCCTCTGCAGAGCGTGCGATCGAGCCGATTTCGTCCGGCGTGTCGTCGTCGTCGATCTGCATCTTCTGCATCGAGCCGACGAGATCATGCTTGAGGTCGTCCGGCATGATCGTCTCTTCAGCGATCTCGCGCAGAGCCACGACCGGGTTCTTGTCGCGATCCCGATCAACGGTCAGCTCGGCGCCGCCGGAGATGGTCCGGGCGCGCTGCGCCGCCAGGAGAACGAGGTCGAACCGGTTGGGAACCTTGTCGATGCAATCTTCGACAGTAACGCGCGCCATGCTTGGCTCCTGAACAGATTAAGGAGAATGCGGGAAAGGCTGTCGGCTAACAGTCGAGGGAGCGAAAGTCAAGAAAATCGCTGGGGCGATGGGAGGCTCGCGGCGCTGCGATCATGGAAACAATAGTGTCCATCCGGCATTGAAAGGGTGGAATGCGCGCGTGATGATTGGCAAGGCAGGGTGGTTGACGCATGAGGGGCGCATGACAGGCAACGTCTCTACGCTGGCACCGCGCGTGCACGATGATCGCCTGCACGAGGCGGCCGGAAACAAGCTCAGGTTGCTGCCCGGCGGGCAGGATCGGCTCGATACGCTGCTCGACCTGATTGGCAACGCGCGCGAGACACTCGACCTCTATTTTTATATTTTCGCGTCCGACGACTGCAGCACGCTGATCCGTGACGCTCTGGTCGAGGCCTGCAAGCGCGGCGCCGCTGTCACACTGATGATCGACGCGTTCGGATCCGCGCGGACGCCCGATGGGTTCTTCGATGCCTTCATCGGTGCTGGCGGGCGTTTTGCGCGGTTTGGTGCACGCAGATCGATGCGCTACCTGATCCGCAATCATCAGAAGATCGTGATCTGCGACAGCCGCCGGGCGATGATCGGTGGGTTCAATTGCGAGAACAGCTACTTCGCCGGCCCCGAGGACGCGGACGGCTGGTGCGACCTCGGCCTCGCGCTGGAAGGACCGCTCGTCGAAGATCTCGCCCGATGGTATGAGGGATTGGCGAAGTGGAGCCTGGAGAGCCGGCAGCGGTTCAGCCATCTGCGCCGGCTGGTCCGCACCTGGCAGCCCGGCGAAGGAAAGGCGCGTTGGCTGATCGGGGGACCGACGCGCTTTCTCAACAGCTGGGCCAAGTGTGTGAAGACGGATTTGCACCATGGCCGCACGCTCGATCTGGTGGCGGCCTATTTCTCCCCGAGCCCCGGCATCATGCGCCGCATAGCGGGCATCGCTCAGCGCGGGAGCGCCCAGCTCATCACCCCGGAGCGATCCGACAACACGACCACGGTCGGTGCTGCTCGGCACTTGTATCGGCGGCTGCTGCGGGCCGGAGTGCGAATCCTGGAGTATCAGCCGCAGAAGCTGCACATGAAGCTGATCGTCATCGATGATGTCGTCTATGTCGGGTCCGCAAATTTCGATATGCGCAGCCTGTTCCTCAATCTGGAGCTGATGCTGCGCATCGAGGATGCCGAATTTGCCCGCGCCGCGCGCGCGCTGGTCGACACGATGGCGAAGGACAGCACGGTCATCGACGGCCGCACGTATGCGGCGCTCGCCAGTCCATTCAGTCGGTTTCGCTGGTGGATCGATTATCTTCTGGTCGGCGTGGCCGACTATACCGTTACGCGACGGCTAAACTTTCGGCGTCGCTGAGCGCGGCACTCGCTTCGTTTCCCTTGCGGGCCCAGAAAAGGCGGGCGGGGGGGATGCAACGCCATACCATGCCCTGCGCGACATTCGCGAAATTGGCCTGGAGGCGCGAGAGCACGAAGCGCGAATATTGATAGACGAGAAACTGGCCGCCCGGACGGGTGGCACGCGCCGTTGCGGCCGCGATGTCGTCGGCGACGGCTGGGGGCAGGGTGGAAAAGGGCAGGCCGGAGATGATGTAATCCGCCGCCTCGAAGCCCTCGCGCACGAGAATGGCTTCCACGTTGGCGGCCGATCCCTCCACGCAGATGAGCCTTGGGTCCGCAATATGCTGGCGCAGATGGCTCACGAACATGGGATTGGTATCGATGGCGATCAGCCGAGCGTCCGGCCCCAGTCTTTCTAGAATGCGCCGGGTGAACACGCCGGTGCCCGGCCCATATTCGACGACGCAACGCACATCCTGCCAGTCGACCGGATCGAGCAGGGCGTGGATAGCGATGTCGGACGTGGGGATCACCGATCCTACCATCCGCGGATGGCGGATGAACTGTTGAAGGAACAAAAATTTGGGAGACATTGCCAACGTCGTTGCGGTCACTTTCCGGACTTCCCTCTCTTTGACGTGACAAATTAACGCGCGACGCGCAAGGTCGTTTCTTAAGCCTCGAAGAATATTGCTAAAATTCTTCGACCGACACCAATTCTTATCGCGCGCTTGTCTTAGGCTGTTGGGCCGCTCTGCTTGTCGCCCAGCTCCAGACCGTGCTTCATGAGCATGGGGACATTGGCCATGGCGAACAGCATCGAGGCAGCGGTGACGCCCCAAACCTTGACCAGCAGCCAGGTATCGAAATCGAGCGACATCCGCATCAGTTCATTCGCCACGCCCAGCGCCGCGAAGAAGAAGCCCCAGTTGCGCGAGAGCTTGAGCCAGCCCGTTTCATCCAGCCCGCTATAGGCCGACTGCAGCAGGTAGCGCAGCAACGGGCGGCCGCCCATCCAGCCGCCGATCAGCATCAGCGCGAAGAAGCCGTAAATGATCGTCGGCTTGAGCTGGATGAAGGCCGGATCATGGAAATACAGCGTCAGGGCGCCGAAGAAGAGGACGAGGATCGCCGAGAGCCAGAGCATCGGCGACACTTTGCCCAGCCGCCATTTGCTGACCACGACGGCCACCGCAATCGCGGCCATGAAGGCGGCGGTGCCGGCAAACATCCCGATGACCTTGGTGGCGAGGAAGAAGACGAGCAACGGCCCGAAATCGAGCGCCATCGGCAGCCAGCTTTCGCCCTTGGGGCCGGGGGCTATCGGCGCGGAATCGATGGTCGCATCGACGCGGGGCGGGGCTTTGTCGTCAGCGTGCATAAGCCGCTCCTGCAATGGCGTGGGCAAGTTCGCCGGGGTCGAAGGGGCGCAGATCGTCGATCTTCTCGCCTACGCCGATGGCATGGATGGGCAGGCCGAATTTCTCGGCCGCCGCGACCAGAACCCCGCCGCGCGCCGTGCCATCCAGCTTGGTCATCACCAGCCCGGTGACATTGGCGACATTCTGGAAAATCTCGATCTGCGACAGCGCATTCTGGCCGGTCGTTGCGTCGAGCACGAGCACGACATCATGCGGCGCGGCGGGATTGAGGCGCCCGAGCACGCGACGGATCTTGGCTAGCTCGTCCATCAGCTCGGTGCGGTTCTGCAACCGCCCGGCGGTGTCGACGATCAGGATGTCCGTGCCCTGCGCGGTCGCCTGCTTGACGGCGTCGAACACCACGCCTGCCGCATCGCCGCCTTCCGGCCCGGTGACGATGGGCACGCCCAACCGCTCGGCCCAGATGCGCAACTGGCCGATGGCCGCGGCGCGGAAGGTGTCGCCGGCTGCCAGCATCACACTGTAGTCCTGCTCCTGGAACAGATGCGCGAGCTTGGCGATGGTCGTCGTTTTGCCCGAGCCGTTGACGCCGATGACGAGGATGACCTGCGGGCGCGGGAAAGCCTCGATCTCGATGGGCTTGGCCACCGGGATGAGCACCTTCTCGATTTCCTCGGCGAGGATCTCGCGCAGATATTCCTCGGTCAGTTCCTTGTTGAAGCGCCCCTCGGCCAGCCGGTCGCGGATGCGCGCAGCCATCGCGGGGCCGAGATCGGTGGTGTAGAGCGCTTCCTCCAGCTCATCGAGCGTCTGCTCATCCAGCGCCGCCTTGGCAAAGACGCCGGAAATGCTCTCGCCGAGCCGGTCGGAAGTGCGTTTGAAGCCGCCGAAAAGGCGATCGCGCCAGGAAAGTTCAGCCATGCTCGGCTCCATGCGCGATGAGCGTGTTTCCCTCAAGCCCTGTGATGCGGGCGCGGACAATCTCGCCGGGCTTTTGTGGGGTAGCAAAGCGGACCGGCGCGAAGCTCTCGCCATGGCCGATGAGGCCGCTGGTCTCGATCAGCACGCTCTGGGTGGAGCCGACGAGGGCGCGAAGCCATGCCATCCGTCCCGCTTCACAGGCGGCCCGAAGCCGCGCGGCGCGCTCGCGGATTACGCCCCGGTCGAGCTGGGGCATCCGCGCAGCCGGGGTGGTGTCACGCGGCGAGTAAGGGAAAATATGGCCGTGAACGATGCGGCAATTACGAACCAGCGCCAAGCTGTTCTCGAACATCGCGTCATCCTCGGTCGGGAAGCCGGCGATGATGTCCGCGCCGATGGCGATCTCCGGGCGCCGCGCGTGCAAGCGCTCGACCAGATCGACGGCTTGGGCACGGCTATGCCGACGCTTCATCCGCTTGAGGATCATGTCGTCGCCTGCCTGCAGCGAGAGATGGACATGCGGCATGAGCCGCGGTTCGCCGGAGATGAGGTCGAACAGCCGGTCGTCGATCTCGATGCCGTCGAGCGAGGAGAGGCGCAGGCGGGGCAGATCGGGCACATGGCGCAGGATGCGCTCGACCAGCAGCCCGAGACTGGGCGTGCCGGGCAGGTCCGGGCCATAGCTCGTCACGTCGACGCCGGTGAGCACGATTTCCTGTACGCCCTCATCCACCAGCGCGCGGACCTGATCCACGACGGCGCCGGCGGGCACCGACCGGCTCGGTCCACGGCCGAAGGGGATGATGCAGAAGGTGCAGCGATGATCGCAGCCATTCTGCACCACCACGAAGGCGCGGACCCGCTCGGCAAAGGCGGCCAGCAGGTGCGGCGCCTGATGTTCGAGGGTCATGATATCGGCGACGCGGACCCGCTCGGGCGATGGAATCTCTCCTCCGTTCGTGTCGAGCGAAGTCGAGACACCAGAGGACGAGCCTGGCCGTATCTCGACTTCGCTCGATACGAACGGAGAGGTCCGGAGATGCTCTGCAAAGGCTGCTTTCTCGCCATTGCCGATGACGGCAGTCACTTCCGGCATAGCAGCGAACATTCCGGGGTCGGTCTGCGCCGCGCAGCCCGTGACCACGATGCGAGCTTCCGGCCGGGCGCGGTGGGCGCGGCGAATGGCCTGGCGGGTCTGGCGAACGGCCTCGCCGGTGACCGCGCAGCTATTCACCACGACAAGATCGTCCCGCCCGCCCAATTGCTGGCGAATGGCCTCACTCTCGGCGATGTTGAGCCGGCAGCCGAGCGTAATGACCTCGGGGCCGGTCATGCGGCGGGTGCGAACTCAGCCGGATCGAGCGTGCCATCGAACACATGGGCAGCCGGGCCGGTCATGCTGATATGGCCACCCGGCGCCCAATCGATGAGAAGATCACCGCCCGGCAGACTGACGCGCACCGGACCTTGAGCGATCCGCCGGCGAAGCGCGCTGACTGCTGTCGCGCACGCGCCGGTCCCGCAGGCCTGGGTGAAGCCAGCTCCGCGTTCCCAGACCACCAACCGAATATGGTCGGGCGCGAGCATCTGCGCGAAATTCACGTTCACGCGGGCGGGGAACAGCGGATCATGCTCAATCAACGGCCCCAGGCGCGCCATGTCCACATCATCCAGCGCATCGGCGAAGAACACCACATGCGGGTTGCCAATGCTCACCGCGGACGGCGCCGGCAGATCGTCCCAGCTCACCGGCATGGTGAGCGTGTCCATGGCATAAGCCAGCGGCACCTGCTCCCAATCCGTCCGCGCCTCGCCCATGTCGACGCTGACCAGATCGCCCTGGCGATGGGCCTCCAGCAGTCCGGCATTGGTCTCGATGGTCACGTCTCGTCCCACGAACAGCGGCACGCAGCGGGTGGCATTGCCGCACGCATCGACCTCGCTGCCATCCTGGTTGAAGATGCGCATGGAGACATCGGCGCGCTCGGAGGCGCCGACGACGATCAGCTGATCGCATCCCACCCCTGTGCGACGGTCGGCAATGGCCCGCGCCAGCTGCTCGGTCATGACGACCGGACGCTCGCGGGCATCGATGACCACGAAGTCATTTCCGAGGCCATGCATCTTGGCGAAGGAGAGAAGGGCGGGGTTGGCAGACATGCGGCGCATTTAGGCGCGCGAGGCAGGGAAGTCCATGTTTTGCGGAAAAATGCAGCTGCTCGGGGTTGTCACTGCGGCCCCCAACGCCCATTCTCTATCGAAGCTGATGAGATGGAGGAGGCATGATGAGACGATTGACCCTGGTGGCAGCACTGGCGCTTCTTTCTGCCTGCGGCCAATCCGGGTCAAATCTGTCGGAGGACGTCTCGAACAGCCTCAACGTGCTGGAAGGCGACGTCGGATCGCAAGCCAAGGCAGCCAATGCGATGAACAGCGCCGGCAATAGCGCGGCGAATAGCACAGAACCCGGTAAAGTGCTCGTCGGTGGCCTGCCCTTGCGGCTGGGTTATTATGTCTCCAATGAAACGGCCTGCGAGTCAGCTTCCAAAGCCACGGTCACGCTGATCGGCCGGAATGGCTATAGCGGGGCGCGCTACAGTTGCACCTTCGGCACCATCGAGAAGACCGGCGCCACCACCTATCGCGTGACCGAGACATGCCGGGAAGGCGATGCCATCGCGAACCGGCAGGAGGTGCGCACCAGCACCCGGACCTATGACGTGACCGATGCGGAAAATTATGCGGCCCAATCGGACAGCGGCTGGGCCAACAAGGCGCGCTACTGCCCACAGAGCAGCCTGCCTGCACCGTGGAAAGAAGAGGATATGCGCGCGCTGACCGGCGCGCCGCCACCAGAAAAGCCCTGACGCTTCACCGGCGGGTCACAAGTACCCGCCACAAGATTGCGCTTTTGCCTCTGCGGCCCTTTTGCGGTATCCGGCCCGCAGTTCCCCTCATTCAACCGCTGGAGAAGCCCCTGTGGGATATCGTGTCGTCGTCGTAGGCGCCACCGGCAACGTCGGTCGCGAAATGCTCAACATCCTTGCCGAGCGGGAGTTCCCCATCGACGAGATCGCGGCAGTTGCCAGCGCGCGGTCGACGGGCGACGAGATCGAATTCGGCGAGACCGGCAAGATGCTCAAGGTCAAGAACATCGAGCATTTCGATTTCACGGGCTGGGATATGGCCCTGTTCGCCGCCGGCTCCGGACCGACTAAGGAATATGCCCCCAAGGCCGCTGCTGCTGGCTGCGTGGTGATCGACAACAGCTCGCTCTACCGCATGGACCCCGATGTGCCGCTCATCGTGCCGGAGGTGAATCCCGAGGCCATCGAGGGCTACAAGCGCAAGAACATCATCGCCAACCCCAATTGCTCGACAGCCCAGCTCGTCGTGGCGCTCAAGCCACTGCACGATGCCGCCAAGATCAAGCGTGTGGTGGTGGCGACTTATCAGTCCGTCTCCGGCGCCGGTAAGGAGGGGATGGACGAGCTGTTCGAGCAGAGCCGTAACATCTTCGTCGGCGATTCCGCCGAGCCCAAGAAGTTCACCAAGCAGATCGCCTTTAACGTCATTCCCCACATCGACGTGTTTCTCGACGATGGCTCCACCAAGGAAGAGTGGAAGATGGTCGTCGAGACCAAGAAGATCCTCGATCCCAAGATCAAGGTCACGGCGACCTGCGTGCGCGTGCCGGTATTCGTCGGCCACAGCGAGGCCGTGAACATCGAGTTCGAAGACGAGATCAGCGCGAAGGAAGCGCAGAAGATCCTGCGGGAGGCGCCGGGCGTGATGCTCGTCGACAAGCATGAGGACGGCGGATACGTCACCCCGGTCGAGTGCGTGGGCGATTATGCGACCTTCGTCAGCCGCGTACGCGAGGATTCGACCGTCGAGAACGGCCTGTCGCTCTGGTGCGTCTCGGATAATCTGCGCAAGGGCGCAGCGCTGAATGCGGTGCAGATCGCCGAACTGCTCGGCCGCAAGCACCTGCAGAAGGGCTGAGCCTTATACCTGTCAACGCCCGGCGGCGACCGTCGCCGGGCCTGGCGCCCCCTCACTCGCTGATCGGGGGTGGCGGGGGCGATCCTGGCCCTCGCTTGGGCTTGCGCAGGAAGAAGGCGGCCGGAATGATCAGCGTGCTGACGATGGCCATGGCGTAGAAATCGTCGAGGAAGGCGATCATCGTCGCCTGCTGGTTCACGATCCCGTCGATCGTCGCGAGTACGGTCGTGCCGAAGCTGCCGAAGCGCTGCAACTCGCTCGGGTCCACCGGCAGATTGGCCGACGAGATATGCTGCGTGAGATCGGCATGGCTGACCTGACTGTTGCGCGCTAGCAGCGCCATAACCACCGCGATGCCGATCGACGAGCCGATGTTCCGGGTAAGGTTGAGCACGGCGGCGCCCTCGGTGCGGGCGCCGGGTGGCAGGGTGCCGAAGGCGAGCATCTGCAGGGGCACGAATACGATGCCGATGCCGGCCCCCTGAACCACGCCGGTGACCACGAACGGCACCCAATTCTGCTCCAGTGACCAGCCGGTCATCATCCACAAGGAACTGGCGGTCACCGAGAAGCCGCCGGCAATCAGCACGCGCGGATCGATGAGGCTGGTCAGGCGGCTGGAAAGGGCCATGGCGACCAGCAGACCAGCACCGCGCGTCGCCAGGATCCAGCCGGTGTCGACCACTGAATAGCCATAGAGGCCCTGGAGCAGCGGCGGGAGCAGAGCCATGGCGGCGAACATCACCAGACCGATGATGAACATGAACGCAGCGGCGCTCAGGAAATTGCGATCTGCGAAGAGGGCAGGGGCGAAGAGCGGCTTGCGGGCGGTGAGCGTGTGGACCGCGAACATCCACAGGCCGCTAACGGCCAGAGCGGCCTCGACCCAGATTTCCGTCGAGGAGAACCAGTCGGCATGTTGCCCGCGGTCAAGCATGAGCTGGAGGCTCGCCAGACCCAAGGCGATCAGCGCGAAGCCGAACAGGTCGAAATTCCGCCGCTGCAGCGGCTTCTCGGGGAGAAGGGCGTAAAGCCCGACCAGACAGACGATGCCGAAGGGGACGTTGACGAAGAAGCACCAGCGCCAGTCGATCCACTCGGTCAGCCACCCGCCGACCACCGGCCCCATGATCGGGCCGATCATGACGCCCATGCCATAGACGGACATCGCCTTGGCGTGCTGGGACGGGCGATTGATGTCGAGCATCAGGCTTTGCGCCAGCGGGCCGACAAAGGCGCCGCCGACACCCTGCAGGGCGCGGAACAGCACCATCTCCGTCAGGCTCTGCGCAATGCCGCAGAGCACGGAGGCCACCACGAAGACGAAGACGGAAATGAGCAGCAGGCGCCGCGTCCCGATCCGGTCGGCCAGCCAGCCGGTGATGGGAATGGCGATGGCGGCGGCGAGGATATAGCTGGTGAGTACCCAGCTTATTGTCTCGTCACTGGCACCGAGCGAGGCGCGCATGTGCGGCAGCGCCACGTTGGTGATCGTCGTATCGAGCACCTGCATGATCATGGCCGACATGATCGCCATGGTCAGCAGCGCCTTGTGGCGCACCTGCAGTTGCGGAAGATCCGACGCGGGAGCCATGATGCCGGTTTGCGTCAGCGGGCGGAGGCGACTGCGGCGCCGGCTTTGGTCGCGTGAATGTCCACCGTCACCTTCGCGCTCAGGCCAGCGATCATCGGCCGCTCCGGATGGCCGTCTATGGCAATGCGCACCGGCACGCGCTGCGTCACCTTCACCCAGTTGCCATTGGCATTCTGGGCCGGGAGCACCGAGAATTCAGAGCCGGTGCCCGCGCCAATGCTATCGACATGGCCACGGATATGCGATCCGGGATAGGCATCGATCTTGATATCGGCGCTCTGGCCCGGGCGCATCCTGTCGAGATCGGTTTCCTTGAAATTCGCGGTCACCCAGATCCGGTCGCTGGCGACGATGCTGACCAGTGGCAGACCTTGCACCGCCATCTGACCGACTTGCAGGCGACTGGCCTGGCTGATCCGGCCGGAGACGGGGGCATGGACCACAGTGCGATCGAGGTTGAGAGCGGCCTGATCGCGCTGGGCTTGCGCCGCGGCGATTTCAGGATTGACGCCCGGCACCTGCGCGCCGTTGGCGAGCGCGGCCTTGGCCTTGGCGGCATCGGCTTCCGCCGTGCGCAGCCGCGTGCGGGCATTGTCGAGCGCCTGCTGGGATTGCTGGAGACGGGCGCGGGTGGTGAACCCGTCCTTCATCAGCGCCTGCTGCCGGTCGAGATCCTGCTGGGCGTAATAAACGTCCTCACGCGCACCGGTGATGTCGACATTCGTTGCCTGAAAATCCGTGCGGAGACGCCCGACCGCGACCTGCGCATTGGCGATCTGGGCGTTGGCCTGCTGGAGCGCGACCTTGTAGGGCTGCTGGTCGACGACGAACAGCACGTCGCCGGCCTTCACCATCTGGTTCTCGCGAACCTTCACCTCGATGATCCGCCCAGCGACATCGCTGCCGACTGCCACGATGTCCTGCTTTACATAGGCATTGTCGGTCGACACGGTGCGCCCGCTCGTCGCCCAGAACCACGCGCCCACCGCCAGAATGATCAGCGGCACCGAAATCATGAGCAAGCGGTTGCGCAAGCGCTTGCCGCGCGGCTCCGCTGCGACTGTTTCATCGGGTGCGGCCACGGTCTCGGCAGGCGCAGGCGCCTGAGCGGTCGGACGCAGGGCAGGATCGGCTTCAGACATGGACTGCCGCCTCCTTTGCGGCCTCGTCAGTGGCAGGCTGGCTATCACCGGAAAGATTGTCGCGGATGCGGCAGAGCACGGAAAGCACGGTTTCCTGATCTTCTGCTGAAATGCCGGCGAGCGATTCATTGAGAACCCGCTGGCCGATCTGCTGCAATTCGGCGGCGAGCGGCTTGGCCGCCTCGGTCAGGAACAGCTGCCAGGCGCGGCGGTCCTGCGGATCGCGACGGCGCTCGACCATGTCGGCCTGCTCGAGGCGGTCCACCATGCGACAGGTCGTGATCGGCTCGACATCCAGCCGCTCGGCAAGCGCGCCCTGGTTGATGCCGGGAAATCGCATGATCTGCGCGAGCGCGCGCATCTGCGGCCCGGTAATGCCAAGGCTACGGGTGCGCTCGTCGAACCGGCGACGATATATGCGCCCGAGGTCGCCGATCGCAAAGGCGAGATGATTGCCGTCCATGATGCCGGCGCATTTAGTAAGCGGGCTTATTAAAAGCAAGTCCAGACTCTGTCACCCAATGGCGGGACAGGGCGCTCATCTCCCGCGCATTGGCCTTGCCTTTCGGACCCGATCTCCGCCACAATCGGGCGATGACAGAGACATCGACGATCCGCCTCGAGCATCTTCAGGGCCATGACGGCACGCGCATCGCCGTCCATCGGCTCGGCGATGGGCCGGCGGTCATCATGCTGCATGGCCTCAGTTCCAGCGCGCAAATCAACTGGCAGCGATATGGCACGGCCCAGAAAATCGCTGATGCCGGTTTCGAGGCGATCATGATCGATCAGCGCGTGCATGGCTGCAGCGATGCGCCGACGGATGCCGATGCCTATCCGCAGGACGTGATGCTGCTCGACATGGAAGCGGTGATCGGGGCGCTGGGCGTCACGCAGTTCGATCTAGTCGGCTATTCAATGGGCGCGCGGCTGTGCCTGGGACTGATCGACCGTGGCATGACACCACGGCAACTGGTGCTGGGTGGCATGGGGCTGGAAGGCCTGCTGGAGTGGGCGCGCCGTCGGCAGTTCTTCCTCAATGCACTCGATCATTTCGAGACGGTACGGCCGGGCGACCGCGACTATATGGCGATCCATTTCATGAAGACCATGAAGATCGATCCGGTCGCCTTGCGCCTGCTGCTGATGAGCATGAGCGATATGGATCACGCGGTGCTGGCCAAGGTGACGATGCCGACCCTGGTGCTGTGCGGCGAGGATGATGACGATAACGGCTCGGCCGATGCGCTGGTCGGGGCTCTGCCCGATGCGCAACGCGGCACATGCCCCGGCACGCATATGACAGCGATCACCAAACCGGAATTCGGACAGGCCATCGCCGACTATCTCGCGGGTTGACGAACCTAGCCCTGACAGGCCAGCTTGGCTGCAATCCACAGGCTCAGGCCACAGGTTCAGGGACACCAATCATGCTCAATCCCGTTTCGCGCCTTGCCGTAGCGGCAGCGCTCTCATTTGCCGTTTGCGGCGCGCCGGCTTTGGCCCAGGCCGATTCGGCTCCGGCGCAGGCCACGCCCACGTCGGCTCAGGCCGATGCGCTCGTGGCGCAAGCCGAGAAGGAATTCTTCGATTATTCGCTGGAGGCCAATCAGGTCTATTGGGTCAACGCAACCTATCTGACCGAGGATACAGATGCGCTTGCCGCCCGCGTCGGCGCCAAGGGCACCGAGATGTCGGTCCGCTATGCGCTGGAGGCCGCCAAATTCGAGAAGGTGCCGGGCCTCTCCTACGACACCAAGCGCAAGCTCGACATCTTGCGGGCAGGCATCGTGCTGCCGGCGCCGACCACGCCCGGCGCCGCTGCCGAGCTGAACGCCATCGCGACCAAGCTGCAGTCCGATTATGGCAAGGGTCGCGGCACGTTGGACGGCAAGCCGATCAACGGCAGCGATATCGAAGCGGAGATGGGCAATCTCGACCACACGCCGAACGAATATCGGGAGATGTGGACGAGCTGGCACGACAATGTCGGCAAGCCGATGCGCGGCGAGTTCGAGCGGCTGGTAACCATCGCCAATGAAGGCGCCAAGGAGCTGGGCTTTGCGGATGCAGGCGCGATGTGGCGCTCCAATTACGATATGCCGCCGGACGACTTCGCCAAGCTGACCGAAAAGCTCTGGCAGGATGTGAAGCCGCTCTACGATTCGCTGCACTGCTATGTGCGGGACAAGCTGAATGCCAAATATGGCGATGCAGTCCAGCCCAAGACCGGGCCGATCCGCGCCGATCTGCTCGGCAACATGTGGGCGCAGGAATGGGGTAATATCTACCCGCTGGTCGCGCCGGCCGGGGCCGGCGATCTGGGCTATGACATCGGCGCGCTGCTCAAAGCCAAGGGCTATGTGGAAGCCAGCCCGACCGAGGCCGATCCCGCCAAGCGTGGAAAGTGGGAAACGCAGATGTTCAAGTTCGGCGAGGGCTTCTTCTCCTCGCTTGGCTTCGACCCGCTGCCGGAAACCTTCTGGACGCGCACCCAGTTCATCAAGCCGCTCGATCGGGAAGTGGTCTGCCACGCCTCGGCTTGGGATATCGACAATAAGGACGATATCCGCATCAAGATGTGCACAAAGGTGGACAGCGGCGACTTCGTCACCATCCACCACGAGCTGGGGCATAATTATTACCAGCGCGCCTATAAGGACAAGAGCTTCCTCTATCTGAACGGCGCCAATGACGGCTTCCATGAGGCCATTGGCGACACCATCGCGCTGTCGATCACGCCACAATATCTGGTCGACATCGGCCTGCTCGATCCGTCCAAGGTGCCAGGCACGGACAAGGACATCGGCCTGCTGCTGCGGCAGGCGATGGACAAGATCGCCTTCCTGCCCTTCGGCCTATTGATCGATCGCTGGCGCTGGGGCGTGTTCGACGGCTCGATCCAGCCGGCGGATTACAACAAGGCGTGGAATGCCATGCGGCTGCAATATCAGGGCATCGTTCCGCCGACGGAACGTCCGGATGACGCGTTCGACGCCGGCGCGAAATATCACATTCCGGCGAGTGTGCCCTATACCCGCTACTTCCTGGCGCGGCTGCTGCAGTTCCAATTCTATGAGGCTGCCTGCAAGCAGTCGGGCTGGAAGGGGCCGCTCCACCGCTGTTCCTTCTACGGCAACAAGGCCGTCGGTGAAAAGCTGAACGCCATGCTGGAAATGGGCGCCTCCCGTCCGTGGCCGGACGCGCTGCAGGCCTTCACCGGCTCGCGCGAGATGAGCGGCAAGGCGCTGGCCGCCTATTTCTCGCCGCTGAAGACCTGGCTGGACCGGCAGAACAAGGGAAAGAGCTGCGGCTGGTGAGCCGCCAGCGGGGCAGGGCGAGCCGCTCTGCCCCGTCCTTACACCGAAGCCTTGATAGTCCGCTGATGCGCTAGGCGCGGGCGAGGCGAGTGGACGTGCGAATGATGGTTAACGCAGCAGGGAATGCGCGCAATGCTTAGATAAACATGCTATTTGACAGCATG
Organism: Sphingobium sp. B2D3C; assembly: GCF_025961835.1. NCBI lineage: Bacteria > Pseudomonadati > Pseudomonadota > Alphaproteobacteria > Sphingomonadales > Sphingobiaceae > Sphingobium > Sphingobium sp. B2D3C. The sequence goes on from NZ_JAOQOK010000001.1 coordinate 1,216,405, forward strand.
TTAGATGGTCTGGTGGGCATATGGTCTGGCTTCTCCTGTTAATCGTCTCGGCCGGCATTGGCTTGCTCGCATCGTCCCTTCCCTCGATCCATTCGATCCTCAAGGCCCTCAAAGGTGGCGATTTGTACCGCCGCTGGAATCGCCTTCGCTGGTTGGTCGTCGGCTTCATCATGGCCTATGTCGTGTACGGCAGCAGCCGCTTTGCCACGGTGTCGGAGCCAACGGATTTGCTTGGCAGTCTGATTCTGCTGGCGGGCGGGTTCTTCGTGCTCGCCGTCGCCCGGCTCTCCGCATTGACCACGCAGGATCTCGTGCGCATCGCCATACTGGAGCGCGATGTGGTGCGCGATCCGCTCACCGGCACGTTCAACCGGCGCTATCTCGACACAAGGCTGGACGAAGAGATCAGTCGGTCCCGCCGCTCGGGACTGCCCCTTTCCACGCTGATGATCGATCTGGACCATTTCAAAGGCGTCAATGATTTCTATGGGCATCTGGTCGGAGATCAGGTGTTGCGTCACGTGAGTTCGCTGATCCAGAGCCAGGTGCGCCTGAACGACATCGTGGTGCGCTATGGCGGCGAAGAGTTTGTCGTCATCACGCCGGACAGCAGCCTGGAAGATGCGGCGCGGCTGGGGCACCGGCTGCTGCGGCAGTTGCGCGACCACAGCATCGATTTGCCCAATGGCGACACGCTGGCGGTCACCGCCAGCATCGGCGCGGCCACGCTTGCGGAGGCGGAGGGGCGCACGACATTCCTGCGCCGGGCGGACGATGCGCTGTATGAGGCCAAGCGCGGGGGCCGCGATCGGCTTTGCGTCGCCGGCCGGCTGGCGGAGGAGAGCCCGGCCTGACGTCCCTTCGCGCCGTCAGCGAAAGGGCGGCTCGTTGAAGGCGCGCAGCTTGCGGCTGTGCAGGCGGTCGCCCTGCTGGCGCAGGCGTTCGCAGGTCTCGATGCCGATGGCGAGGTGGCCCGCTATGGCTTCCTCGTAGAAACGATTGGCCTGGCCCGGCAGCTTGAGCTCGCCATGGATCGGCTTGTCGGAGACGCATAGCAACGTGCCATAGGGCACCCGGAAGCGATATCCTTGGGCGGCGATGGTCGCGCTCTCCATATCCACGCCCACCGCGCGCGAGAGGGAGAAGCGCAGGGCCGAGCGGGAGTAGCGCAGCTCCCAGTTGCGGTCGTCCGTCGTCACGATGGTGCCGGTGCGCAGGCGGCGCTTCATGTCGCCGCTGGCGCCCAGAATATGCTCGCACGCCTCGGCCATCGCCACCTGCACCTCGGCAATCGCCGGCACCGGGATTTCCGGCGGCAGCATTTCATCGAGCACATGGTCGTCGCGCAGATAGGCATGGGCCAGCACATAGTCGCCGATCCGCTGGCTGGGACGCAGGCCGCCGCAGTGGCCGATCATCAGCCATGCCTCGGGCCGCAACACGGCGAGATGATCGCAGATGGTCTTCGCGTTGGCGGGGCCGACGCCGATGTTGACGAGCGTGATCCCCGTGCCGTCCGGGGCGATCAAGTGGTAGGCCGGCATTTGGTGACGCCGCCAGGCGCTGTCAGCGATCGCGCTTTCCGGATTGGCGGTGTCGGCGGTGACCTCGACGCCCCCGGCACCGGAAAGCGCCGTGAAACGCGTGCCGGGTCGCTTGAGTTCGGTGCAGCCCCAGCGCACGAACTCATCGACATAGCGGTGATAGTTGGTGAACAGAATGTAGCGCTGGACGTGCTCGGGCGGCGTGCCGGTATAATGCCGCAGACGCGCCAGACTGAAATCCGTGCGCAGGGCGTCGAACAGCGCCAGCGGACGCTCGCCTGATGGGCCGGGCAGCAGCAGCCCGTCCGCCACCTCATCGCCGATCTGCGCGAGCTCCGTCGACGGGAAATGGCGCGCCAATTCGCTGGGCGGGATCGCAGCAAGTGTGCCGGCGGGCAGCGAATCCAGCACATAGGGGAACGGGATTGCCTGATCGCTCCGGCCGACGCTGACTTCCACCTCATAATCGGCCATCAGCAGATCGAGCTGTTCGGTCAGATAGCGCGCGAACATCTGCGGCCGGGTGATCGTCGTCACATAATGGCCGGGGCGAGAGAGGCGCGCGAAGGAGCGGCGGCTCGGCACGCCGTCATTGGTCTGATGATAATCGATGATCAGCGAGGGATAGCAGAAATCCCGGTCCGCCACCGAGCGGGCGGAAGGCACGGTGCCATCCTTGGCATAAGCGAAAATGGCCTCGCGCAGATTGGCGGTGGCGGTTTCATAGCCCGCGATCAGCGCTTCGACGATGTGGGTGCTGGAAGCTTGGTTCATGCCCCTTCATAGCTGGCCTGTATGACAGGCGGAAGAGGGGCGGGGTGCGGGGCAGCAGCGACTTGCGCCACCGCCCCGTTTGCTATGGTCTTAGAGCTGCTCGAGCATGAAATCGGCGCTGGAAACGCGGAATTCGCCCGGCGCTTCGACATGGAGCTGCTCGACCACGCCATCATTGACCAGCATCGAGAAGCGCTGGCCGCGCGTGCCGAGACCGAATTTGCTGCCGTCCATGGTGAGGCCGACGGCTTCGGCGAAGCTGCCATTGCCATCTGCGAGCATTGTCACCTTGCCGTCAGCCGACGAGGCCTTGCCCCACGCGCCCATGACGAACGGATCGTTGACGGCGGTGCAGGCGATCTCGTCGACGCCCTTGGCCTTGAGGTCGCTTTCCTTCTCGATATAGCCCGGCAGGTGCTTGGCCGAGCAGGTAGGCGTGAAGGCGCCCGGAACGGAGAAGAGCGCGACCTTGCGGCCAGCAAAATAATTCTTGCTGTCAACCGGTTCGGGGCCGTTTTCGGTCATCTTGACGAAGGTCGTTTCGGGCAGCGTGTCGCCAACTTTGATCGTCATCGGTGTCTCCTGTTCTGGGGGAAAGGGCTCGGCTGGTGAACCAGCGCGCAGCGAGCAAGTCGGTGTTCGGCCTGCGCCTGTCAAGGTCGATGCTGTGCGGGGCCGGGCGGCTCTGCGGTACGATGGCCGCTCAGCCGGACGGGTCAAGCGCCTGCGGGGTGGACGCATGCTCCCCAACAAGGCATGGTCGCGCTCAGGAGGCCCATCGCATGAGCGCGCCCGCGCAACCGAGACTCTCCCTCGCCGGCAAATTGTTGCTGGCCATGCCGGATATGCCGGACGCGCGGTTCGAGCGCGCAGTCATTCTCCTGTGCGTGCATGACGAGGGCGGCGCCCTGGGCATCGCGCTGCACGAGCCGATGGAGGGCATGGGACTGCATGCTCTGCTTGGCTCGTTAAGCATCGACGCGCAGTCGGTGGGCGATGAGCCGGTGCTGCAAGGCGGGCCTGTCGAACCGCGCCGCGGCTTTGTGCTGCACAGTCGGGACTGGATGACGGCGGACAGCCACCCCATCGATGACGAGATTGCGCTCACCGGGTCGATGGAGGTGCTGCACGCCGTTGCTTCGGGCGGCGGGCCGGCCCGCTGGTTGGTCGCCTTGGGCTATGCCGGGTGGAGCGCGGGACAGCTGGAAACGGAGCTGGCCGCGCCGGGCTGGTATCTCAGCAAGGCGCAGCCTTATCGGCTGTTCTCGATGGCGCCGGAGAACCGCTGGGCCGGGGCGTTTTCGCTCGAAGGCATCGATCCCGCGATGCTGACCGGCAATATGGGACACGCCTGACACGGCAGGCTGGCTTCCTTCATCCCTTCCGCCCGACCCCAATCACATAAAGATATCTTTATATTTGCGAGGGAGCGATAGCCTTGGTAAGGCGCCGCGGTGTTACCGGTGGCGTGCGTAGCGGCCCCGGCTCAGGCAATCAGGAGAATGATCAGTGGCGACCGTGGCCCAGGACTATATCGTAAAGGACATCTCCCTCGCTGGCTTCGGCCGCAAGGAGATCGAGATCGCCGAGACCGAAATGCCGGGCCTGATGGCGCTGCGCGAGGAATTCGGTGCATCCAAGCCGCTCAAGGGCGCGCGGATCACCGGCTCGCTGCACATGACGATCCAGACCGCTGTGCTCATCGAGACGCTGGCTGAGCTGGGCGCAGAGCTGCGCTGGGCCACCTGCAACATCTTCTCGACCCAGGACCATGCCGCCGCCGCGATCGCCGAGCGGGGCATCCCCGTGTTCGCCATCAAGGGCGAGACGCTCGAGGAATATTGGGACTATGTCATCAAGATCTTCGATTGGGGTCAGGACACGACCTGCAACATGATCCTGGACGATGGCGGCGACGCGACAATGTTCGCGCTGTGGGGCGCCCGTGTCGAGGCCGGTGAAGAGCTGTTCGCGCCGTCCAACGAGGAAGAGACGATCTTCGTCGCGACCCTCAAGCGCTTCCTCGCCGAGCGTCCCGGCTATCTCACCAAGACCGTCGCGGCGATCAAGGGCGTGTCCGAAGAGACGACCACCGGCGTCCACCGGCTCTATGAGCTGGCCAAGAAGGGCAAGCTGCCTTTCCCGGCGATCAACGTGAACGATAGCGTCACCAAGTCCAAGTTCGACAATCTCTATGGCTGCAAGGAGTCGCTGGTCGATGCCATCCGCCGCGCCACGGACGTGATGCTGGCCGGCAAGGTCGCCTGCGTCGCCGGCTTCGGCGATGTCGGCAAGGGCTCGGCGGCCTCGCTCCGCAATGGCGGCGCTCGCGTGCTGGTGACCGAGATCGACCCGATCTGCGCCCTGCAGGCCGCGATGGAAGGCTATGAAGTCGTGACCATGGAAGAAGCGGCCACCCGTGCCGACATCTTCGTGACGGCGACCGGCAATGAGGACATCATCACACTCGACCACATGCGCGCGATGAAGAACATGGCCATCGTCTGCAACATCGGCCACTTCGACAGCGAGATCCAGATCGCGGCGCTCAGCAACATGAAGTGGACCGAGATCAAGCCGCAGGTCGACGAGGTCGAGTTCCCCGATGGCAAGAAGATCATCATGCTCGCCAAGGGCCGTCTGGTGAACCTGGGCTGCGCGACCGGTCACCCGAGCTTCGTTATGTCCTCCAGCTTCACCAACCAGGTGCTGGCGCAGATCGAGCTGTGGACCAAGAGCGATGCCTACAAGAACGACGTCTATGTTCTGCCCAAGCATCTCGATGAGAAGGTCGCAGCGCTCCACCTCGAGAAGCTGGGCGTGAAGCTCTCCAAGCTGACCGAGAAGCAGGCCGCTTATATCGGCGTGACGCCCGAGGGGCCGTTCAAGCCGGATCACTATCGCTACTAAGCCGCGTAAGGCTGAGAAGACGTGAGAAGGCGCGGGCTAAGTCCGCGCCTTTTTTCGTGATTTCGGCCGCGCCCCTGATCCGTTCCCGCCCTCTCGGGCAACTTGACCTGCAGCGGTGGGGTCGTGAAGACAGGGGGCATGGACAATCTCACACACAGCATGGTGGGCGCCGTGCTGGGCCAGATCGGGCTCAAGCGCACCTCCGGCCTTGCCATGCCGACGATTATCATCGCGGCGAACATCCCGGATATCGATGCGACCTGCACGTTGCTGGGGACACAGGCGCTGGCGCTGCGGCGCGGGCTGACGCACGGCCCGATCGCGATGATCGTGCTACCATTGATCCTTATCGCAATCATGGTCGCGTTCGACCGCTGGCAGGCGAAGCGTGGGACACGGCCAGAGACGCGGCCGCCGGTGAACATAGTCTGGCTGTGGGTCGTCGCGCAGATCGGGACGCTCAGCCACCCCGCGTTCGACTGGCTCAACAGCTATGGCATCAGATTGCTCTCGCCGTTCAGCGACCAGTGGTTCCATGGCGATACGCTGTTCATCATCGATATCTGGCTCTGGGCGCTGCTGATCGGCGGCTATCTCTGGGCACGGCGCGGCGAGCGCACCGGGCCTGCCCCGATGATGCATCGCGCGCGGATCATCGCGACGGCCGCCTGCGCCTATATCTTCGTCAACGGACTGATCACCGGATCAGCGGAGGCGAAAGCCGCCGCATGGCTGCGCGCCCAAGGCCGCGAGCCGGACCTGGTGGTCGCCAATCCGCGTCCGTTCGCACCCTGGTCGCGCGAAATGCTTTGGCGCGGGGACGGGCGCTTCGGCGGCTTTCCCTACAGCCTCGCCACCGGGCTTGAAGCCGATGCAGGCGCAGCGGAAGGGATGCCGACCGGCATGGACGATCCCGGCGTCGAGCGGGCGCGGCAGCGCGATGAGGATGCGCGGGCTTTCCTGTTCTGGTCGCGGATGCCGGTCGCGCGGCGGACGGAGAATGGCGACCTGCTGATCTCCGACCAGCGCTTTGAGGGGCGCGGCGCCAGCGCGAGCTTTTCCGTGCAGGTGCCTGCGCAAGCAGTGCGGTAGAGCGATGTCGGCACCGAGCATTTTATGGTTCCGGCGGGATCTGCGACTGACCGATCAGGCCGCGCTCACGCAGGCGTGTGCGGACGGGCCGGCGATCCCGGTCTATATTCTCGATGATGAGACGGCGCGGCACCGGGCCATGGGCGGCGCCTCGCGCTGGTGGTTGCATCATAGTATCGAGAGTCTCGACGCCGCCCTGCGCGCACGCGGATCGCGGCTGATCCTGCGCCGGGGCAAGACCGAGGCGGTTCTTGCTGCGCTGGCCGCGGAGACCGGCGCCACCCGCATCCATGCTTTGCACCATTATGAGCCCTGGTGGCGCCAGGCAGAGAAGGCGGTTGCGCGCTCTCACGAACTGATATTGCACGATGGCAATTACCTCATGCCGCCGGGCGCCGTGACCACGGGCAGCGGCGGCCCCTACAAGATCTTCACGCCCTTCTGGCGTGCGCTGCGAGAGGTCATGCCGCCGGCTCAGCCCGTGCCGGCGCCTGATACCGTTCCTGCTCCCCAAAAATGGCCGGTGAGCGATCAACTCGAAAACTGGGCCTTGCTGCCGACTTCGCCTAATTGGGCGGGCGGGTTCGCGCATGACTGGTCACCTGGCGAAGCAGGCGCCCACGATCGGCTCGATGCCTTTATTGACCATGTCGGTGACTATGACGAAGGCCGCAATCTGCCCTCAATAGAGGGCTCCTCGCGCTTGTCGCCGCATCTGCATTTCGGCGAGATTTCGCCGGCAACGCTGTGGCACGCACTCGATCGAGAGGATGGCGCCAGCGAGGTCTATCTGCGTGAACTGGGCTGGCGTGATTATGCCCAGAATGTCATCGCGCAGATAAGCGATTATGGCAGCCGCAACGGTCGCGCGCAGCTCGATGCCTTTCCGTGGCGCTCGGGCCATGAGGCGGTGGACGACCTCAAGGCCTGGCAGGAGGGGCGCACCGGCTACCCGATCGTCGACGCCGGGATGCGCCAGCTCTGGCAGACCGGCTGGATGCATAACCGGGTGCGGATGATCGCGGCGAGCTTCCTCATTAAGCATCTGCTCCTCGACTGGCGCGAAGGGGAGCGCTGGTTCTGGGATACGCTGGTCGACGCCGATTACGGCAACAATGCTGTCAACTGGCAGTGGGTCGCGGGGACCGGGATCGATTCCAACATGTTCGTGCGGATCATGGCGCCGCTCACCCAGTCCGAGAAGTTCGACGCGGCTGCCTATATCCGGCGCTGGGTGCCGGAGCTGGCGCATGTGAAGGACGGGGCGGTCCACGATCCGGATGCCGCAGGCGCAAGGCCCGTACAATATCCGGCTAAACTGATTGAGCATCGCGCCGCACGAGAGCGGGCGCTCGCCGCTTATGCCCGCGTCAAAGGCTGAGCGCGGCCCGGTTGTCTTTGCGGGAGGAATGCGCTCATATGGGCGCATGACCATTCACAATCCCAAAGCCAGCCGCCAGCGCGCCATGATGCGCCGGGCCGGCGCGCAGGTGGGTGGGCGTTTCTGGCGGGCTTTGCCGACCCGGCTGTTCCAGCCGATGCTCGTGAGGGTCGACCGGGGTCTGATGCGTGGATCACTCGAACTGCATCTGCCGGATGGATCGGTGCGCTTACTCGGCGGGCGCAAGCAGGGCTTTGCCGCGATCGTCCACCTTGCCAATTGGCGGGCCTTGATCCGGCTGGCGGCCTCCGGCTCGACCGGCTGGTATCGCGCCTGGGCGGATGGGGACTGGTCGAGCCCCGATCCGATTGCGCTGTTCGCCCTGTTCGGCGCCAATGCCCGTTCGCTGGGGAAGTCCGCGCGCTCGACTGGCCTGCCGCGCCTGATGGGCCGCTGGAAGCTGGCGCGGCGGCATAACAGCCGGCGCGGCGCGCGGCGCAACATTGCCGAGCATTATGATCTCGGCAATGATTTCTACCGGCTGTGGCTGGACGAGACGCTGACCTACTCCAGCGCGCGCCCGGCGCATCCGCGTGAGACGCTGGAAGCCGCGCAGATTCGCAAGATCGACGAGCTTCTGACGAGGCTCGATCTTAAAAATGGTCAGCAACTGCTTGAAATTGGGTGTGGCTGGGGCGGACTGGCCGAGCGTGCGTTGGCGCGGGCCGATATCGGCTACACCGGTCTTACGCTCTCCACTGAGCAGCAGCAGATCGTCCGGGGCCGGATCGATGGATTGGGCGCGCAGGACCGGGCTCAGGTCCTGCTGCAGGATTATCGCGACTGTGCCGGCCCGTTCGATGCGATTGCCAGCGTGGAAATGGTGGAGGCTGTCGGGGAGCGCTATTGGCCGACTTATCTCGCCTGCATTGCCCGGCTGCTCAAGCCCGGCGGGCGCGCGGCCATCCAGTATATCAGCATCGATGACGAGATTTTCCCGGCCTATGCCGCGCGGGCCGACTTCATCCAGCGCTACATCTTCCCCGGCGGTTGCCTGATTGCCGAGCGGCGCTTTCGCGATCTTGCCCAGCGCGAAGGGCTGGAATGGGCAGACCAGACGCGCTTCGGCCTCGATTATGCGTGGACACTGCGACAGTGGCGCGCGCGCTTTGACGCAGTGGTGGATGCAGGTCGTTTGCCCGCCCGGTTCGATGCGCGGTTCGTGGACATGTGGCGCTACTATCTCATGTATTGCGAAGGCGGTTTTGCCGGACGCAGCATCGATGTCTCGCAGGTGACGCTGATCAAGCGCTAGGCGCCGATCTGAGCGATCTGGGCGCGGATCGTCGCGATCTGGCCCGGGATGAGGGTCAGCCGGGGCTCTTCCTCATCCAGAATCGCCTCGAACGCCGCGCGCTTCCAGGCCGCCTTGCGCGCATCATCGGCGGCGATCTCCGGCGGCATAGTGGAAAGCAGAATGTCGATCAGCCGATCAGCCCCATGGAGCCGACCCCACAAATAGTCGTTCTCCCGATAGGCACGGCTGAAGAACGCACCGAAGCAGTTGAACTCGATGCCGCGCAGCGTCGCCGGTGCGCCGCCCTTGCGGATCGCCACGGCATCTTCGGGAGATATCCGATCCACCTTGATCGGGTCGTACTCATCCAGGCCCTCGCCTTGCAGAAGCGGGAAGGTCGCGATGTCGTAATATGGGAAGCCAAGATAGGCCTTGAGCAAGGTGCGCCGATCTTCGGCCGGCAGCGCCACACAAGCGGCCGCAAAGCGCGCGTCGATCTGCTGGTCCAGATCCCGCAAGCCCCGCGCTTCCGCGATGATCGCAAGGGACGCCATCAGGTTATCGCCGTGCGGCCGCAGGGCTTCGCGTGTGCCCGCGCCAAACCATGCCGGCGTCTGACGTTCGGCATAAAGGCCGATGGCTTCGTAGAGCATATCCTGCATGACGGAGAGGGCGGCGCCATTGCCCTCATCGTCCTCGCTCTCGCCTTCCACAGCCTGCTCACGGAGCTGGACGAGGCGCCGGGCGAGGAAGCGCAGCCGGCGGATGCGGAACGCAATGTCGTGATTGCGATAGAACAGAATGAGCGCCGCGCTCGCGCCATCGCCCGATCCGGGGTCCATCTGGTCCACGCCCGCCGCATGGAGCTGCGCACGCAGCGGCTCCCGCAGACTGTCGCGCGCGGCCATGCCAGGGGCATCGCGGAGTTGACTGAGCAGATCGGCCAGTTCATCGATGATGCCGGCATATTTGAGATAGCCATAAGCGGGATAGGCAAAGCCCGCCGCCCGCGAGGCCTTTTGCTGCAGCCTCGCGCGCAGATGCGCCAGACGGCGCGGCGAGGGCCGGCTGAGCAGTAGGCTGAGGCCGACGGTCTGGTCCACGGTTCGTTCGATGTCCGGCCGCAAGCGCTCGGTGATTTCCAGCATCCGGTGAATGCGGCTGGAGCGCGCGCCTATGGCTTCCAGATTGTCCCGGATCGGCTGTTCGCGCGGAATATCGCTGACCGCGCCGAAGATCGTGCGGAAGAAGCCCGGGACAGGGCGCTCACCATTCTGGGCATGGTGGGGAGGGGAGGTGAGGCGAAAGCCGGGCGCGCTGGGCGTGGGCTCGATGAACACAAAGCGCCGGTCGACCGTCCGCCGCGCTGGGCGATTCTTGAGCGCATCGATTGCCTGCGCAAAGGGCGCATTGGCCAGCACCGATCCGTCGATCAGCACGGCATCCTCCGCATCGCCGGTGGCGCTGTGGCCGGGGAGCACACGGCGCAAAAACGCATCGCGACCGGGCCAGGCGCGGTCGCGGTCGGCGAGCACCTTGTCCATTTCCCGAGCCGTGAACGGCGGAAAGGCGCCCGGAAAGCTAGCCGTCGCGCGCGCCGCGAAGGCGAGTTCGGCAGGGTCGGCGAGGGTGCGCGGTTGCCCACCCCGGGCATGGAAGCCAATCGTAAGCCGGTGCTCGGTCTCGCTGATTTCCGGTGGGCTGTTGAGCCGCAGCCGTTCCTCATGGCCGGTGAAATCCGTGGCAGTGACGAACAGGTCCAGCGGATGGCCGCGGGGCAGCAGCGATCCTCCGCTCTTCTCCGGCGCTGTCTCGCGCGCTTTTTCCATCGCATCGAAGGCATTGAGCAGCAGCTCGGTAAACCCCTTGCCGCCGAAGGGAGGCGCGAACCAGCGCGCCCGGATGAAGTTGGAGAGTTTGCGCCGCACCTCCGAGCGCGTTTCCGGCGCCACGGTGCGGGACACCGTATCATTGCGGCGGCGCAGCAGCAGCCAGAGCAGCGGCGCGGCCCAGAATTTGGTGAAGCGCGAGAGCGGGCGCGCGTCCGGATCGAGCAAGATGTCGACATCGGCGCAGCGCAGCCACAGTTCGGTCAGCGGGTCGAGCGACTGACCGCTTTCTATGGCCTGCGCCAGATACACGCCGTTGATCCCGCCCGCACTGGCCCCGGCAATGATGTCCGGCAGAATCCGCACTCGCAGGCCGGTCTCTGCAAGGCAGGTCTCCAGAATGCGCTGATAAACAAGATTGCCCGGCCGACCGCTGCGGAAATCCCGGCTGGCCTGCGCCAGATGCCAGATCTCCTTGGTGACCCCGTGCATGTAGACGGCGAGGCTGACTCCACCATAGCAGACCAGCGCCAGCCTCAGTTCCTTCTCCCGCATGAGCGCAGATTGGCGCGCTACGGCCGGCTTGTCGAGCCGTTGCACGGATTATCCGCAAATCAGCGAAGGTCGAACGTGGCCCAGACCGGCAGATGATCGGACGCGCGCCGGGCCAGCACGGAGGAATGGACGCCGCTGTCGGTCAGCGTCAGGCCGCCCCGCCACATGATCCGGTCGAGTTCCGCAATCTGGCGGCGGGCGTGGAAACTGCGGCCGCATGGCGCGATGTCATAGTGGCGCGAGAAATCCTGCAGGCACCCGCGATTGGCGGTCCACTCGTTCGTGTCGCCCATCAGGATGGTCGCATCGGCGGGATGCTGGACATCTACCATATCGACATGATGCTGAACCGCCGCAGCCTGCCGCCGCCGCCAGAGGCCGGAGAGGTCGAGGTGCATCCCCACCGTCCGCAGGCGAATGCCCTTGATCTCGATACAGGCCATCACAGCGCCGCGCGGCTCCAGGCAGGGGAGATGGATCACGCTGGCATCGGCATGGCTCTGGTCGCGCCGAACCAGGAGCGCATTGCCGTGCCAGCCCATGCTCTCGACTCGCGTCGGCAACTCGATGGCGCGATAATCCGAATGCATCTCCAGCAGGCGATCCGGCAGCACCGCATGACGGATGCCGAAGCGGCGGTCGGCTTCCTGCAGAGCAATCACATCGGCATCCAGTTCGTTCAGCACATCGATGATGCGCTCTGGCATGCGGCGCCGATCGGTACCGACGGCTTTGCGGATGTTGTAGGAAGCGACCTTGATCATTGCGCCGTAGATTTGGCCTTATCGGCCGCAAGGCAACCCCATGGCCAAGAAAAAGGCAACTCCGCGCCAGCTCAGCCATTCAACTTATATCGCAATCTTGGAGGATGATGATGAAAGTTGCTCATGACGCGCTCGTGATGGTGGTCGATGGCAGCAAGATGCTGCTGTTCCGTAATGCTGGCGACGAGGAGTTTCTCAACCTTCAGGTCGAAGAGGCGGTGGAGCAGAAATCCGAGCAGGATCAGGATCTTTCGACCGATCGGCCGGGGCGCAGCTTCGCTTCGGCACCCAACAGCCAGGATCGCAGTGCGATGGAAGAAACCGACTTCAAGCAGCAGGCGGAAGACCGCTTCGCAGCGGATGCGGTCGCGCTGCTCAACAAGCGCGCCATGGAGGGATCGTTTGATCAGCTCGTCATTGTCGCAGCGCCGATCACCCTGGGTGAGATGCGCCGCCATTATCACAAGACGCTCAAGGATCGGCTCGCCGGCGAAATCGGCAAGACGCTCACCAGCCATCCGGTCGACGAGATCGAACAGATCCTCATGAAGAGCTGATCTCGCCTCTGGCGTTCCCTCTTCGTTCTGCTAAGAGGGCGCATGGCGAAAGTGAAACGTCGATATGTGTGCCAGGCCTGCGGGGCGGTGGCGTCCCGCTGGCAAGGGCAGTGCGATGACTGCGGAGAATGGAACAGTCTGATCGAGGAAGCGCCGCCCACGGCGTTCTCGGCCAAGCACGATCTGCAGGCCGGCGGGCAGGCGATTAATCTGATTGGGCTCGATGCGGATATCGCTCTGCCCGAGCGGATGAACACTGGCCTGCCGGAATTCGACCGCGCAGTCGGCGGCGGGCTGGTGGCGGGGTCCGCAAGTCTGATCGGCGGCGATCCGGGCATCGGCAAATCTACCCTGCTGCTTCAAGCTGCGGCGCGGATGGCCAAGGCCGGGCGGCATGTCGTTTATGTGAGTGGCGAGGAAGCTGCCGATCAGGTCAGGCTGCGCGCCCGGCGGCTGGGGCTGGGCGATGCGCCGGTGCATCTCGCCAGCGCCACCTCCGTGCGGGATATTCTGACGACATTGGGGCAGCGGGAAGAGCCCGATCTGCTCATCATCGATTCGATCCAGACCATGCACAGCGACCTGATCGAAGGCGCGCCGGGCACGGTCAGTCAGGTGCGGGCGAGCGCTCAGGAGTTGATTCGCTTCGCCAAGCGCGGCGGGACGGCGCTCATTCTGGTTGGCCATGTCACCAAGGATGGCACCATCGCCGGGCCGCGCGTGCTGGAGCATATGGTGGACACCGTGCTCAGCTTCGAGGGGGAGCGCAGCCACCAATATCGTATCCTTCGCGCGATCAAGAACCGCTTTGGCGGCACGGACGAGATCGGCGTGTTCGCAATGGTCGAGGAGGGACTGCAGGAAGTCGGCAATCCCTCGGCGCTGTTTCTGACCGACCGTGAGGAGCGCGTGGCGGGCACGGCAGTCTTCCCCGCGCTTGAAGGTACGCGGCCGGTTCTGGTGGAAGTGCAGGCGCTGACGGTGCGACTGGCCAGCGGCGCGACCCCGCGCCGGGCCGTGGTCGGCTGGGACAGCGGCCGGCTGGCCATGGTGCTGGCCGTGCTCGAAGCCCGCTGCGGCTTGAGCTTCGCGACTTGCGAGGTCTATCTCAATGTCGCTGGCGGTTACCGCTTGCAGGACCCTGCCGCCGACCTTGCCGTCGCTGCTGCCCTGATCTCGGCGCTTTCCGAAAAACCCGTGCCGCATGATGCGGTGATGCTCGGGGAAATCGCGCTGTCCGGCGAGTTACGTCCGGTCGCCCATAGTGCGCTGCGCCTGCGAGAAGCCGCCAAGCTCGGCTTCGGGCGTGCCTTGTTGCCGGCATCCAGCGCGGCGCAAGCCAGCGGCATTTCGACGACCGGATTCCGCCGGCTCGGCGATCTTGTTGACCATCTGCTTGGGCGGGACTAGCCAGCCGGCATGACCGTGCTGGATTTTGCCGTTCTTCTGCTCATCGGTGGCCTGGCCGTGCGGGGCTTCCTGCGCGGTTTCGTGACCGAATCGCTATCGCTTGCGGCGCTGATTGGCGCCATCGTCGCGGTGCGGCTGTTCCACGCGCCCTTCACCGCTCTGCTCGATACCATCGTGGGGGCGGAATATGTGGCGGCGCTGCTGGCATTCGTCGCGGTGTTCGGCGTCGTCTTCATGCTAGGCACGCTGCTAGCCCGCTGGATCGGCGACAAGACCAAGACCTCGCTACTCGGCCTGTTCGACCGGACGCTGGGCCTTGGCTTCGGCGCCATCAAGGGCCTGTTGGTGGCGACCATCGCCTTCGTGCTCTTCACGATCGGTTATGATGCCATCTACGGCGTGCAGACCAATCGGCCGGACTGGATGCGGTTGTCCCGGTCTTATCCGCTCCTGAGCGCGAGCGGCGCGGCGATGAGTGGTTGGATGGCGGAGAACAGCCGGCGCGGCGGCCTGCTCGGTATTCTTGAGGATGATGGCGCTGAGAGTAGCAACGCGAGTGGCGAGGACAGCAATGCCGCGCAGTGAAGGCACCGGGGCATGAGCAGCGCGCTCTACAGCATGGATGTGCTGCGTCGCGCTGCCGGCATTTCCGCCTATCCGCCGCTCGAGCAGGCTGATTTCGTCGAGGAGCGGCGCTCGCCGACCTGCGGCAGTCGTGTCTCGGTCAGCTTGCGGGTGGATGAGGCCGGCCGCATCACCGCCTTCGGGGTGGATGCCAAGGCTTGCGCGCTGGGGCAGGCCGCCTCGGCCATTCTCGCCGCGCAAGCTGTCGGCGCTGATCGGGCAACCATCGAGTCGGTGAGCGAGGCATGGCGGGGCTATCTGGCCGGGGAGCAGGATGCCCTGCCGGACTGGCCGGATCTCGCCTTGCTCGCAGCCGGTCGAGATTATCCCGCCCGGCACCCCTCAATGCGACTGGCATTCGAGGCCACGGTCGCCGCCCTTGCTCGCGCAAATGGGGACGCGCAAAAGGAGACGTCGTCATGATCGGCATACTGGCCGCGCTGAGCGCCGCCTTGTCCATCGGCGCGTCGGCATTCGGCGCTCATGCGGCCAGCAGCCCGCAGGCGGCGGAGTGGTTACGGACCGGCGGCGTCTATCAGCTTGTCCATGCCGTGGCGGTGCTTGCGTTGCTGCGCCTGCCGGTCAGCAGCGGTCCATCCTGGGCGCTGCTGGGCGGGAGCGCGCTGTTCGCCACGACGCTCTACGCCATGGCGCTGGGTGCCCCGCGCTGGCTCGGCGCAATCACGCCGATTGGCGGCGTGGTGATGATCCTGGGATGGCTCTGGTTGGCCTGGCAACTCGCGCGCGCTGACTGAGGCGATCTGCCTGTTTCAGGCGCCGTCGAGATAGGCGGCAACGTCCGCCAGATCGACATCCTTGGCGAGATAGGTCTTGCCGATACCACGGGCGAGCAGGAAGGGCAGGGTGCCGCTGCTCATCTTCTTGTCATGCAGCATATGCTCGACGAGCCGCGCACCAGAAGCGGAGACACCCGCATCCGCCAGCGAGGCGGGCAGGCCGACCGCGCGCAGATGCGCGACGACCCGCTCTGCATCCTCGGGCGGGCATTCGCCGCGCCGCACGGAGTATCCAAAGGCCAGTGCCATACCCGCCGCGACACCCTCGCCATGGAGCAGCCGATCCGAAAAGCCGGTTTCCGCCTCAAGCGCATGGCCAAAGGTGTGGCCAAGGTTGAGGAGCGCCCGGCGACCGCTGGTCTCGCGCTCATCCTCGGCGACGATTGCGGCCTTGGCGGCGACGCTGCGGGCAATGGCGTGGGCGCGGGCATCCGGATCGCCAGCCATCAGCGCCGTGCCGTTCGCCTCGCACCACGCGAAAAACTCGGCATCGTCGATCAGGCCGTACTTCACCACCTCGGCATAGCCGGCGCGCACTTCGCGCGGGCCCAGCGTATCGAGGGTGTCGGGGTCGATCAGCACGAGTGATGGCTGATGGAATGCGCCGAGCAGGTTCTTGCCTGCCCGGCTGTTGATCGCCGTCTTGCCGCCGACTGAGCTATCCACCTGCGAGAGCAATGTGGTCGGGATCTGCACGAAGTTGCAGCCCCGCTTGACGATGGATGCCGCGAAACCGACCAGATCGCCGATCACTCCGCCGCCCAGTGCAATCACATGGTCCCGCCGTTCTATGCCATGGGCGATCATCCGGTCGGTCAGGGCTTCGAGATGCTGCCAGCTCTTGGTGGATTCGCCCGCCGGAAGCGTCACCAACTCGGCCGCCAGTCCAGCCCGCTCCAGCGCGGCGGCAAGGCGGGGCCATTGAGCCGAAGCGACATGCGCGTCCGTCACGACCAGAAAGGGTCGGCTGCTGGCAAAGGGCGTCAGCGCCTCGCCCGCGCGCTCCATCAGCCCGGCTTCGATGCGGACATCATAGCTGCGCTCGCCAAGGGAAACGGGGACGGTGGTCATGGGTTGAGCGCTTTCACGATCTTGTCGATGGTCGCCTCATGCGGCGAGTCCGAGCTTTTGATGTGGATGGGGGCTTGCTGGTAAAAGGGCGTGCGCGCCGCAGCGAGGCTCTTGAGCACTTCGCGCGGCTCACGGTCCTTCAGCAGGGGGCGGCCATCGCGCCGGGAAACGCGGTCGACGAGAATGTCGATATCCGCATCCAGCCAGACGGCCGTGGCGTGCGCGAGGATCAGCGCCCGTGTCTCGTCATTGACGAAAGCGCCGCCACCGGTGGCGACAACCTTGGGCACGCCGTCGATCAGCCGAGCGATCACGCGCCGCTCGCCATCGCGAAAGGCCGGCTCGCCATAGGTGTCGAAGATTTCCTGAATGGTCATCCCGGCCGCCCGCTCGATCTCGTCGTCGGCATCGACAAAGGGCAGGTTGAGCCGGGCTGCGAGGCGGCGGCCGATGGTGGACTTTCCCACGCCCATCAGGCCCACCAGGACGATGGATGGTCCTGCGGATGCCCCTGCGATGGCCTCTTCGCGATATTTATCGTTTCGCCCCATGATCTGCGCGGCTATACAGCCGCCAACGTCTGAGGCAACGGCGTTCGAACGCCATCAGGCATATGTCACTGCAACGGTAAGGCCCGATCCCCCATCATGAAACTCAGCCGCCGCGACCCTTATCAACAGTCCTATCGCTCACGCCGTCCGCGTAATCCGCTGTCGCTGATCGGCGTCATTCTGTTGGTCGTCATCGTGCTGCTCCTCGTGCTCTCCTGGTGGAACGGCGCCGAACGACCCGTCACCGAGATCGAGCTGCCGGTTTCCGCCGAGCAACTTGCCGGTTAGGGCAGGGCAGTGCGAGGCAGACAGATTGGCTTGCTGGCGGGGATGAGCGCGCTGGCGCTCAGCATTCCCGTACTGGCGCAGAGCGGCCCTGAATCGCTGCTGCCGCCCGGATTTGGCGATGCCGCGCCGACGCCGTCGCCCAGCGGGCCGCAGCCGGCGACACCGCAGCCCACGCGGCCGGCCGCACCGGCGCCCACGCCGCTGCTGCCGCCCGGCGCCGTCGTCGACCGCGCCGCCAATGCCATGGCGGCCGACGAGGCGGTGAACGAGACGGCAGCCGACGAAATCGCCGAGAAATACGATCTGCCGCCGTCCGCACGCCGGTCTCTCGACCGGATCGGCCCGCTCAAGGTGGCGCAGGGCGGCTTGGGCGAAAGCGCCTTCGGGCAACGCAATGGGCAGGCCCTTGCCGGCGTAATGCGCACGATGCGCGCGCCGGTCATGTCTCGCTGGGCAAGCATTTTGATGCGTCGCGCGCTGCTCTCCCAGCTCACCACGCCGTCGGATATCAACGGCGCGGACTGGGCCGCCGAGCGCGCATGGCTGCTGCTGCGCATGGGCGAGGCGGATAATGCGCGCCTGCTGATCCAGCAGGTCGATGCCGATCAGTATAGCCGCCGGCTCTATTCCGTGGCGATGCAGGTGCAACTTGCTACCGCTGATCCCGCCGGCTTCTGCCCGCTGCTGCCACGCGCGCGGGATATGAGCGACGAGCCGGGCTGGTTCATGGCGCAGGCCATCTGCGCCTCTTTCTCGGCAGATCAAGGCACGGCGAGCGCATTGCTCAGCCAAGCACAGCGGCGCGGCATCGCCCGCGGCATCGACTACAGGCTTGCCGAAAAGGTTGTCGGCGCCGGGCCGAACAGCCGCCGCTCGGTGAAGATCGAGTGGGATGGCGTGAGTCAGCTCACGACATGGCGCTATGGCCTGGCCACGGCAACCAATGTCGCCATTCCACCAGCTTTGTTCCAGACGGCCGGGCCGCAGGTGCTCGCCTGGCAGGCTCGCGCGGCCAATCTGTCGCCGATGGATCGTCTGGCGGGTGTCGGAGTCGCCTCGCAGCTGGGCGTCTTCTCGGGCGCGGCAACATTGGGCTTCTTCGCTGCCTTGGCCGAGGACGAGTCCGCCGAGGCTGCCGCGAATGATCGCGTCGACTGGCTGCGGACGGCCTATGGCTCAGGCGATACCGGCACGCGAATTTCCGCGATGCGCGATTTCTGGCAGGCCCAGCCGTCAGGTGGCTGGAGTGCCGGGCCGGGCGGCGTTTACTATGGCGCCTTGCCCGCTGTCGCGCGCGCGGCTGCGGCGCTGCCGGTCTACGCTGAAGCAGGCGAGGATACGCCCTGGCTGATCGCTGCCATGCTTGCGGGCGGCTATGATCGGAGCGCCGCGCGCTGGCGCAGCGTGCTCGAGGGACTGGACGGTGACGCACAGCAGCGCAGCTGGGCCCTGTTGGCGACTGGCCTGCCCGATGCGGCGGTGGACCTGTCCGCAAACCGTATCGCCGCCTTTGTCGACGCCGATGAGGCAGAAGACAAGTTGCGTGGTCATAGTCTCGTCGCCGTGCTGGGTGGGCTCAATCGCCTGCCTGCGGGCGAGCGGGCGCAGCTTTTGCAGGATGCCGGGGTCAACCTGTCCTCGCGGCGTCCATGGGTCCGGGCAATCGTTGCGGCGGCGGCACGCCGGGAACAGGGCACGGTAGCGTTGCTGGCGGGCGTCGGGATGCAGAGCCTCAATTGGCGCAACATGACGCCCGAGCAGCTCTATTACATCATATCGAGCCTAAACGCTGTCGGTCTTGAGGCTTATGCGCGGATGATCGGCGCCGAGGCGATGGCCCGGCTCTGATGGCCGGTGCGGACGAGCGCGAGTCGGCCGTCGGTTCGCGCGATGCCACGCTGATCAGCCGCTATCTCACCATGATGGCGGCCGAGCGCGGCGCCTCACGCAACACATTGCTCGCCTATCGAACCGATCTCGAAGACGCTGCGGCGCGCTGCCAGGGGTTGGCAGATGCGGACGCTACCCGGCTCACCTCGCTGGCTGCATCATGGCGGGATCTCGCGACATCGACGGTCGCGCGCAAACTTTCGGCGCTACGAGGTTTCTTCGCTTTTCTAGAGGCAGAGGCGGTCCGGGCTGACAATCCCGCCGCGAGTCTGGCAAGGCCCAGCCTGCAGCGTCCGCTCCCCAAAATACTGTCTCATCAGGATGTCGATGCGATTTTTGCGGTCATCGCCGAACGGATTGCGCGCGTGCCGGTCAATCCGCTCGACCTACGGCTCGCGGCGCTGATCGAGTTGCTCTACGGTTCCGGGCTGCGTGCGACCGAACTGGTTTCGTTGCCCGCCAAGGCCATGGCGACCGATCGCCCCTTTCTCATCCTGCGGGGTAAGGGCGGGCGCGAGCGGCTCGTGCCGATCTCCGACCGGGCGCGCGCGGCCGTGGCCGCTTGGCGGGCGCATGTGCCGGAGGACAGTGCCTGGCTCTTCCCATCAGGCAAATCCTATTTGAGCCGCGTGCGCCTCTTCCAGCTGGTGCGCGCTTTGGCCGCCGAGGCTGGTATCGATCCGGCGCGGGTCAGCCCGCATGTCCTGCGTCATGCCTTCGCGACCCATTTGCTGGAAGGGGGTGCAGACCTGCGCGCATTGCAGGCCATGCTGGGCCATGCCGACATCACCACGACGCAGATTTACACCCATGTCGACGCCGCGCGACTGGTCGCGCTCGTTAACGCACGCCATCCGCTCGTTGACCTCAAGCGACGCGGCGTATAGCGCGCGAGCATGATCAGTTATCTCGACTTTGAGAAGCCGGTAGCGGCACTCCAGGCCCGGATCGACGAATTGCGCGAGACGGCCGACAATGATTCCATCGATATCGATGCGGAGGTCGAAAAGCTGCAGCAGCGCTCGACGGCGATGCTCGGGGATCTCTACGCGCGGTTGACGCCCTGGCAGAAGACGCAGGTCGCGCGCCATGCCCAGCGGCCGCACTTCCGCGATTTCGTCGAGGGCATGTGCAGCGACTTCATGCCGCTGGCTGGCGACCGCGCCTTTGCCGACGATCAGGCCATTCAGGGCGGCTTTGCGACCATCGAGGGCCGCAAGGTGATGCTGATCGGCCATGAGAAGGGCAATGATACCGCCAGCCGGGTGAAGCATAATTTCGGCATGGGGATGCCGGATGGCTATCGCAAGGCGATCCGGCTGATGCAACTGGCCGATCGTTTTGGCCTGCCCGTGGTAACGCTGGTCGACACCTCAGGCGCCTTTCCGGGTGTGCAGGCCGAAGAACGCGGTCAGGCCGAGGCAATCGCGCGTGCGACCGAGGCCTGCCTCACGCTCGGCGTGCCGCTGGTGGCGGCCGTGGTCGGCGAGGGCGGATCGGGCGGCGCCGTGGCGCTGGCGTCTGCCAATCGCGTGCTGATGTTTGAACATGCGATCTATTCTGTGATCTCGCCTGAGGGTTGTGCCTCCATCCTCTGGCGGACCGCGGACAAGGCGGCAGACGCGGCGCAGGCGATGCAGGTCACCGCGCAGCAGCTCGCCAGCCTGGGGGTGATCGACCGGATCGTTCCGGAGCCGGTGGGCGGTGCTCATCGGGCGCCCGACTCGGCTATCGCAAGCCTCAAGGGCGCAATTCTGGAAGAGCTTGGTGCCCTCGCCAGCGAAGATTCGAATGCGCTGCGCACGCAGCGAGCACAGAAGTTTCTGGCCATGGGCGCCTGACAACGGGAACAGCCCAAGGCGATTTGCATTCCCTCAACGTCTGTCTATTTTCGGTTCGTCGCAAAATAGACCTGAATGAGAAGGGGAGGCTATGGGCCGCAAATATCTGATGCTGTGGTTGAGCGGCGCCCTCGTGGCAGGCTGCGCAACCACGCAATCGAGCGAGGCACAGCAGGGCGGTATCCGCACGGCGACCTCGATGAGCCAGTCCGAGCGCCAGCAGGGCGCCAAGGCACACCCGGAGCTTCTGGCGGAATTTGGCGGGGTCTATAATGGTCCGCAGGCCACCTATGTGACCAGCGTCGGCAAGCGCATCGCGGTTCAGTCGAGCCTGTCGAACCAGCAGAATGATTTTACGATCAGCCTGCTCAATTCATCGGTGAATAACGCGTTCGCGATCCCCGGCGGCTATGTCTATGTGACCCGCCAGTTGCTGGCGCTCATGAATGACGAAGCCGAGCTGGCGGGCGTCCTTGGCCACGAAGTCGGCCACGTCGCAGCCCAGCACGGCCAGCGCCGCCAGAGCGCAGCCACGCGCAACTCGATCCTCGGCGTGCTGGGGCAGGTGCTGGTTGGCGCTGTCGCGGGCGATTCAGGGCTGGGCCAGCTCCTGCAACGCGGCATCGGCACGGGCACGCAATTGCTGACACTCAAATTTTCCCGGTCGCAGGAATATGAGGCGGACGATCTTGGCATCCGCTATCTCGCGAGCGCGGGCTACGACCCCAAGGCGCTGTCATCCATGCTCGCCTCGCTGGCGGCACAGAACACGCTGGACGGGCAGGTGCGCGGTCAGGGTACGGCGGTGCCCGAATGGGCCAGCACACACCCCGATCCCGCCTCCCGCGTGCGCCGCGCGCTCACCAATGCGCAGGCGACCCGCTCCACCAACACGCTGCGCAACCGCGACATATTCTTCAATCAGCTGGGCGGCATGATTTATGGTGACGATCCCAAGGACGGGATCGTGCAGGGCAATCAGTTCCTGCATCCGGTGATGAAGCTCAAGTTCACGGCGCCCCAGGGTTTCTCGATCCAGAACGGCGCCAGCGCCGTGGCGGTTGTCGGCCAATCCGGCCAGGCGCAATTCTCGATGGCGCAGTTTAATGGCAATCTCGACGGCTATGTCCAGTCGGTCTTCAATCAGCTGGCTGGGCAAGGGCAGGCGCCGGACATTCGCGTCCAGCGCACCACCATCAACGACCTGCCGGTCGCGTCGGGCTCGGCCAGCATGGCCAACAGCCAGGGGACACGGCTCGACGTGACGGTGGTTGCCTATCAGTTCGGCCCGTCGACAGCCTATCACTTCATTACGGTCACGCCGGCGGGGCGGGGACTGGGATCGCTCTCCACGCTGATCAACTCCGTGACGCGCATGACGGACAAGGAGGCGGCGGCGATCAAGCCGCGTCGCTTGCAACTGGTGACGGTGCGTCAGGGCGATACCGTCCAGGCACTCTCCAGCCGCATGGCGTTCGACGATTACAAGGTCGAGCGGTTCCTGGTGCTCAATGGGTTATCGTCCAACACTGCCTTGTCCACAGGCAGTCGGGTCAAGATCGTGACCTACTGAGCGCTGGATTGAATAAACAAAAACGGGTGGCAACCAAATGGTCGCCACCCGTTCTTATGAGGGAGTCGTCGAAACAGCCTCAGTAAACTGATAATTCGTCAGGATGCGGCTGGCGTCTCGAGCTCGTCCGACACGTTGTTAAACGTGTTGCCGAGGCTTCCGCCAATGGCGCTCATGCCGGCGATGGCGGCGACGGCGATCAGGGCTGCGATCAGGCCATATTCGATGGCGGTCGCGCCCTTGTCGTTCTTGAACAACTTGCGAAGGGTCTTCATAGGATGTCTCCTCAATTCCTTGGTATCAATCACACCCGGCCACTGAATGGGGTCAGCAAGCAGGCTATCGATACGGCGGATTGATTTCCAAATCCCTAATCTGGGGCCCAGTTGTAAAAAAATGGTGGTTAATGGCTGGTCACTTCGTTCGATACTTCATTCCAGGTACGGGTCGTCGATGAACCAAGGTGCGATACGCCTGTGACGAGCGCCAGCACGATCAGGGAGAGGATCAACCCATATTCAACGGCAGTGGCGCCTTTTTGGGATATGAGAAGGCTGTGGATGAAGGCCCGCACGAGGGTTTTCCTGAAAGCAGATGTCGGTCCAACGCGGTGTAAAGCGCAAGCCGTTAACAATTTGTAGGATGATCGCCCGAGCATGACCGGAATGAACCAAAGCAAACCGCCACTGGTCGTCGTCGCCGCGGCGCTGGTAGATGCGCAAGGCCGGGTGTTCGTGCAGCAGCGCCCTCATGACAAGGCGATGGGCGGCTTGTGGGAGTTTCCCGGCGGCAAGGTCGAGGCCGATGAAACCCCCGAAGCAGCGCTGATCCGCGAGTTGCGCGAAGAACTCACGATCGAGACCGAAACCGCCTGCCTCGCGCCGGCGAGCTTTGCGACTGGCATGATCGGGGAGCGACCGCTGCTGCTTCTGCTGTACGTCTGCCGCAAATGGCAGGGCATCGTTCAGCCGACAGAAGCGCCGGACAGCCGCTGGCTCCACACCCACCAGTTGTTCGCGCTCGACATGCCCCCCGCCGACGCACCGCTCGTGGCGATGCTGGACGCGCTGCTCTAGCGACTAGGTCTCGGTGGCGGGGGAGGGGCCCAAAGCCTCCGCCAGCGACACCGTCGCGCTGCCACGCCGCGCGGGACGGGGCTGATCCGGATCGGGCGCCCATCCGCTGCCATGCAGGATCACGAAGCGTTCCCGCGTCCGCCCATCCGGGTCAGCGGCCTGCGCGAAGTGCGCCGCTGCCAGCGACAGCCCTGCGCGCGTCAGCGGCGGCGGCGGCGAGGCGAGGCACTGCGCTGCGCCCATGCCGCGCAGATCTGCCATAAGGCTGAAGATCGAGCCGTAGCGCACGTCCAGATTGTCGCTATCCGCCACCGGCATGGTGAAGCCGGCACGGGCGAGCAGATCACCGAGCGCGCGGACGTCGATCTGCGGATGAATGCGCTGGGCGGGCCTCTCCCCGTCGGCCGCCAGCAGCGCTGCCTTGAGCCGCGCCAGCGATCCCGCGCCGATCATCGTCAGGAGGAGCAAACCATCGGGCCGCAACGCGCGGCGCAGCGCAATCAGCGCGCCCGGCAGGTCGTTGATCGTATCGAGCGTGCCGCAGCACAGGATGAGGTCGAAGCTTTCCGGCGGGTAGGGGAGAGCATCCTCCCGAAGAATGTCGCCTCCGCAGGCTTGCGCGAACCGCGCGCCGGGATCGGCTGCTGTTACCGAGCAACCCCGCGCAGCGAGGGCATCGACCAGGCGGCGGTCCGGGCAGCCGATGGTGAGTGCGGACTCGAAGGCACGCGTCACGTCGTCCAGTCGCTCCAGCATGGCATCGGCCATCGTGGCGTAAAGAAAGTCGTGCGCCGAAAAATTGCCGGCGGCGCGGTCGCGGCGCTGGGCCCGCAAAGCCTCGTTGAAGATCACCGGGACAGTCATGGCCGGGCTTGTGCCGACTCCCGCTGCGTGGAACAAGCCGCTTATGGCCGTTCGGACGATTTTGCAGGCCGCACTTGCGCCCCTGCTCGATTATGCGCTGCCGCCGCGATGCCCCGGCTGCGGCGTCGTGGTCGGCGCGGTGGGGACGTTCTGCGCGGACTGTTGGCTGTCCATCGATTTTATCGGCGAGCCGATCTGCGCGACATGCGGGGTCGACCTGCCGGGGCCGCTCGGCGGGGACATCACGTGCGGGGCCTGCCTATCCGAGCCACCGCCCTATGATCGCGTGCGCGCCGTCATGACCTATGGCGAGATTGCACGAACCGTGGCCCATCGCCTGAAATACGGGCGGCGGCTCAGCCTCGCGCGGGTCATGGCAGAGCATATGACGCGACTGGTCGCGCAAGACGAAACCGCAGGATCAGCCGATCCGCCCCTCTTCCTGCCAGTCCCGCTGCATCGCTGGCGACTCTGGTCCCGTGGGTTCAATCAGTCCGCGCTGATGGGCCGCCATATTGCCCGCCGGAGTGGCGGCGTGCTGGAGCCGGAGCTTTTGCGCCGCGTGAAGGCGACGCCGCCGCTCCATATGCTGAGCCGGCGGGAGCGGCAAAAGATCGTAAAAGGCGCCTTCGCGCTCGCCCCCGGAGCGGCTGCGCGTTTGGCTGGCCGCCATGTGATCCTGATCGACGATATCTGGACGACCGGGGCCACTGCGAGCGCTTGCGCGCGCGTGTTGCGGTCCGCGGGCGCGCGCCGGATCGAGGTGCTGTGCTGGACGCGGGTGGGCATGGACGAACATTGACATTCGTTTCCATGCGCACGACATCCGGTCTTGAGACTTATCACAAGGGAAACAGCCACGCATGGCGCATGTCGAGATCTACACGCGGGCCTTTTGCGGATATTGCGCACGAGCCACGGCGCTGCTGCGAGAGAAAGGCGTCGACTTCGAGGAATATGATCTGACCATGGGCGGCGAGAAGCGTGCCGAGATGATCGAGCGCGCCAATGGCCGCGCCACCTTCCCGCAAATCTTTATCGACGGCCAGCATATTGGCGGCAGCGACGATCTGATGGCGCTCGAACGGAGCGGTAAGCTCGACTCATTGCTGAACGCCTGACCCAGGCTATCGCCGTGCGCGTTGCCATTTTGCAGATGAATGCCGGCATCGATCCGGTCCGCAATCGGGAGACGCTGGTCACGGCGGTGCAGGACGCTGCGGCTGATGGCGCTGCGATGCTTTTCACACCTGAAATGAGTGGCCTGCTTGATCAGGATCGCGCCCGATCAGAAGCCGCGCTGGCGACCGAGGATGAGGATGAGACGCTCCGCGCCGTCCGTGAGGCCGCGCAGGCTTCGGGCTTGTGGGTGCATCTCGGATCGCTGGCTCTGCGCGATCCGGAAACCGGCAAACGTTTCAACCGCGGCTTTGTCATCGACGCCGCCGGCGATATCCGCGCGCGCTATGACAAGATCCACCTGTTCGACGTTGATCTGCCGAGCGGCGAGCGCTGGCGCGAGTCCAGCGTGTACCAGAGCGGCCACGAGGCGGTTCTGGTGCAAACGCCGTGGGGCGGGATCGGCCTCACGATCTGTTACGACCTGCGCTTTCCTGACCTTTTCCGTGCGCTGAGCAATGCCGGGGCGGACATCATCTCCGTGCCCGCCGCCTTCACCGTGCCGACGGGCGAGGCGCACTGGCATGTGCTGCTGCGTGCCCGCGCCATAGAATCCGCCGCCTTCGTCATTGCGAGCGCCCAATGCGGGCTGCATGAGGATGGTCGGCGGACCTACGGGCACAGTCTGGTCATCGACCCTTGGGGCACAGTACTGCTCGATGCGGGGGAGGCGCCGGGACTGTATTTCGCGGATCTTGACCTTGATCGCATTGCCGAGGTCCGCTCGAAAATCCCGGTACTGGCTCATAGAAAGTCTATTCAGGACGTTGTTTTGTCGTGATTTCCTTCGATCTCAAATGCGGCCACGATCATGTCTTCGAAGTGTGGTTCCGGTCATCCGCAGACTATGAAACCCAGCGGGGAGGGGGGCTTCTCCTGTGCCCCACCTGCGGGGATGACAGGATCGAGAAAGCCGTGATGGCCCCCGCCGTCGCGGCCAAAGGCAACCAGAAAGCATCGCCTGGCACCGA
Organism: Sphingobium sp. B2D3C; assembly: GCF_025961835.1. NCBI lineage: Bacteria > Pseudomonadati > Pseudomonadota > Alphaproteobacteria > Sphingomonadales > Sphingobiaceae > Sphingobium > Sphingobium sp. B2D3C. The sequence continues at coordinate 1,243,243 of NZ_JAOQOK010000001.1, forward strand.
TCTCGCCATGCCGGAGGGCGCGGTTGCCATTCCAGTCATGTCCAAGGCGGATGCCGAGCGGATCGGTGCGTTGATGACAGAGCTGGCTCAAGCTCAATCAGAAATGATCGGGCAATCTGAATGGGTTGGCGAACGTTTTGCGGACAAGGCCCGCGCGATGCATTATGGCGAAACGGAGAGCCGGTTGATCCATGGGACGGCCAACGCCAGGGAAACCCGCGAGATGCTGGAAGAGGGGCTACCCGTCGCCCCCTTGCTGATCCCGATCGCGCCGCCCGATCAGGTCAACTGATCGCCGCTGAGGGGTGGTGCGCCCGACAGGATTCGAACCTGTGGCCCCCAGATTAGGAATCTGATGCTCTATCCTGCTGAGCTACGGGCGCGCAGGCATGGCTTTATTGCGCGGAAGCATATGGGTCAATCACGGCAGGCAGACGCGCACGCCCAGCATAAAACTTCTTGTCGTGGTGGGCACCGTTATCTTTATCGCGCGTTCACGAGCGAAATGCAGCGGCTTTAACTGGATGTAAGCACGCATCGACTAATCTGAGAGGACAAGCAGCGCTCCATTTGTGTCGCCAAAGCGGCGCAAAACGGGGCGTTTATAGCCTTCGGCTGCAGTTTTCTCCTGCCGGGCTGTTGAATTGACTAGCGTTATGCCCGGATGCCATAGGCCCGGCGCACAGTTCGGAGGTAGGTCTTGGCAATTCGTGTTGCGGTCGTTGGTTTGGGCAAGATGGGCATATCGCATCTTGGCATCGTCAATGCGTTGGAGGATTTCGAGGTCGCCGCAATCTGCGATTCCACCGCTCTGGTTGGGCAGGTTATCGAGAAGTACGGCAAGCTGTCCTATGTGGCCAGTTATGACGACGTGATTTCGCAACCCGGCTTGGACGCGGTGATCATTGCCACTCCCACGACCACGCATGCCCCCATGGTCCGGGCCGCCTTGGAGAAGGGGCTGCATGTCTTTTGCGAGAAGCCTTTGACGCTTTCTGCGGCAGAGAGCGAAGCTCTCGCCCAGCTTGCTCAATCTCGCGGGCTCGTCGCGCAGGTCGGCTATCACAATCGCTTCATCGGCACTTTCAATCAGATCAAATCACTGCTTGAAGCCGGGGCCTTGGGCCGCGTGAGCCATGTCCAAGCGGAGGCCTATGGCCCGGTAGTGCTCAAGCCGTCAAAGCCGACTTGGCGTGGCAAGGCCGGGCAGGGCGGCGGCTGCCTCTATGATTATGCTGCGCATCCGCTCAATTTGGTCAACTGGTACTTTGGGCGTCCAACCGGCTGCACGGGGGCCATGCTGAAGAGTGGCTTTTCGGCGGAAGTCGATGATGAAGTCTATGCAGGCCTGACCTTTGGCGACGGCCCTACCGCCCAGCTCTCCGTCAATTGGTCCGATCCCTCGGTGCGCAAGATGACGACGCGCATCTCGATCTGGGGCGAGGGTGGGAAGATCTATGCCGACCGACAGGAACTCCAGGTGTTCCTCACGGGTGGCGCGCCCATTCCGGACGGCTATCAGGAAGGATGGACCGTCAAATATATCACCGATTTGCAGGCGCCGGTCAGCTTCTACCTGCGCGGCGAGGAGTATAGCGCGCAGCTTGAAGCGTTCGGCAAGGCGATCAAGGCTGGCGGCGTCGACGTCCAGAACGATCTCGCTGCCGCCGCTGAAACGGATGCCACGATCGAGATGATCCGCACCGCCGCGCTCGGCGGGATCAGCAGTGGCGTATCGATGTCGGCACGTCCGCAACGCTCCAGCGGGGTGTTCGGCAGGTTACTCGGCCGATGAGCGATAAGATTCGGCTGGCCTCGCGCCCTGGCTTTGGGACGTGGCAACAATCACGCCTTCTCAACGCCTGGGTGGATTCCCTGACGATCCCCGAGATCATCGATCGACTGGATGAGGGCATGCTTTTCACCCTCAATCCCGATCATCTCTATCACCTTCAGCGCAATCCGGCATTTGCCGCGGCATATTCTGATGCTGTGATGGTCTCGTCTGACAGCAAATATGTCTACTGGGCGCTTGGTCTTATTGGCCGGAAAATCAAATGTAAGACCTCAGGCTCCGATATCGTTCCGGCTTACTACAAGCACCACGCCAATAATCCTGATGTTCGCATCTTCTTTCTCGGCGCGCGGCCGGGGGTTGCACAGCAAGCACTTACACGGGTCAATGGAATCGTGGGACGAGATATTGTTGTCGGCGCTCACGGCCCCTCGTTCAATTTCGTCAATGACGAGGCGGAGAGCGCTGCGGTGATCGATATGATCAACGCTTCCGGCGCGACCTGTCTGATTGTGGGGCTCGGCGCTCCCAAGCAAGAGGTATGGATGCATCGGCACCGTCACCTCATGCCCGGCGTGAAGGTCTATATGGGGGTCGGCGCGGTCATCGATTATGAAGCGGACGCAGTAAAGCGGGCGCCAGCTTGGATGAACCGCAATGGACTGGAATGGGTCTATCGCATGGTCACCGAACCCAGGCGCTACTGGCGGCGTTATGCACGAACGATGGAGTTCTTCTGGCTGGTTCTGGCCGATTGGCTGGGCCTGTATCGCCCTCCTGGATTCCCCTCGCCAATGACGGCGACCCCGCGCTTCGGTGCCCAAACAGACTCTGCCCCTGAGCGGGCCTGACAAAGATTATCGAGGTTTTACAAAACTATGGAACGTATCCTTTTCGGCGATAATCAGTTCTTCGGCATCAATCATATGTCGGAGGAGAAAGCGCGTCAGCAGGCCATGCGGTTTCAGAGTATCGACGCCATCGTAGATGTTTTGCAGATTGCGCTGCATGCCGGGGCGGGGGGCTTCATGTGCACCACCCATGACAAGATCGAGAAGATCGCCGATGACGTCCGGGCCAATCCGGAGAAATGGAGCGGGTTCACTTTCTACCCAGGCATGCCTTATGCTCACAAATATGCCAATGCGGTCACCGAGCTTGGCTATTTCGATGCCGTCCGCAAATTTCTGCCCAAGGAAGGCCTGGTCGACACGATCATGCGCGGTTCCAAGGCCGTGCTAAATAAGGACATCGAGAGCATGATGACATTGCTTGTCGATGCCGAAATGAAGATGTTCCGTGGTCTGCACACGCCGGTCGTTTTCCTCCAGAACGTCGTCACGGATCTCGTCCAGGGCTTGGGTTTCGCCGACGCGTTCCGTGTTTTTTCGGATCACATCAAAAGCCGCTACAATGCAGAGGCCGGCTTCATCACCATGAATGTGCCGAAGCTTTTGCCGATGCTGAAAAGCGTGGGCATTGAGAATCCGATTGTCTGCGCGAACTATAACAAGATCGGATTCCGCATGTCCGGCGGAATTGATGGCTATCGTGAGGTGCTGGAGAAGCATCCGGCCCGAATGATTGCGATGTCCGTGTTGGGATCAGGCGCCATTCGTCCGCGAGAGGCCATAGAGTGGATTTGTGCCGAGCCGCATGTGGAATCGATTTTGTTCGGGGCATCCAGTCGCGCCAACATCGAGCAGACTGTTGGGCTTATCAAGGAATTCGATAGCGCACGCGTCCCTGCCTGAGGGCCTCATTTAACATAATATATATTATCGAACTTGTGTCAGGGCGGTAGGGTTCGCTTCACGAGCTGGTACGCTCTGCCCCCACACGCGCCGCGATGATTTGAACCGACCCTTCCGTCATGCCCGCGTGTCGGGCGTCCGCTCGCTCAACGCGGTTTCGGACAAGTCCGGTATACGTGCAGGACGAAATTCTGTCATCCTGCACGCCTGCCAAAGTTATCAAGATCCGCCCTCACAGGATATGTTCAGCCCCTTCATGCTTCCGTCGAACAGGCTGCCGACCTCGGCCTTGGATATCGGAAACTCTTCCAGCGGGTCTTTCGCGAGGTCGTAATACGCGCAGGAGGGATTGCCCGTTTCTGACTTGATATACAGTAGCTTATAGCGCTTGTTGCGGATGGCGACCTGCCTTTCCCTGTTTTTGAGAGGGATCACGGTCTCGGATATGATGAAGTCTTTCTCTTCATCCCGGACACTGTCTTTTCCATCGAAGAGGACAGGCGCGAGAGATACTGAATCCAGCGGGATCATGTTTCCGGCGCGATTGGGAACCTGCTGAGGCGTGGCCACATGCGCCAGATCGAGGACGGTCGAGTAGATATCGACAACGTGCGTGAGCGCATCGCTATAGCCCGGCTTGATGTCCGGCCCCAGCATGACCAGCGGAACCCGCATCCCACTTTCATAACCGGTGCCCTTGGCCCTGCCCTTCGCCGTCAGGTACATATTGTCGATGAAATCGACCGCCGGGCGGCCATACATGGGCGTGCCATTGTCGCCCAGAATGATCACATAGGTGTCCGGGCTGAGCTTCTTGAGCTCCTTGAGAAATATCCCGAGGACCGTATCGGTCGAATTGACCCAGGACCGGTTCAGGGCCGGCGGGGAGCAGTTGCCGAGGTCGGTGGTGCCGAACTTTCCGCCGCACGCCTGAATCTCGGCGCGAGACTTCGCATCGAGCGTATCTGCGTTCGGCACGAAGGACGGTTGCGGTCCTGCCGTGATATGGACCATGTTGAACGCGAGCCAGGCGAACCACGGCTTGTCGGGCGCTTCAGCCTGGTTGCGCCTGATCCAGTTGAGCGTATCGGCGGCCCGCACGACCGGCTCGAAACTGGTCGGAGCGATGCCCGGCAGCGAGCGGACCGGCGCCGGCTCGGTTCGCCATTCCGAGTCAGGGCTGGCAGAATCCTGCACTTGATAATCATGATGCCAGTAATCGGTGATCGCCCCGTTCAGATTGCCTTCGAACAGCGCGAAACCGGCTTCCTTGGGCTTCATGCCGGGATATTGGTTAAGGCCAGCCATGTGCCATTTGCCGAACACCGCGGATGTGTAGCCGGCGGCCTGCAGATCCTCCACGAAGGAATGCTGCTTTTGCGACAGCCAATCCTCATAATCGCGCAGGCCCGTGTTGTGGGCATAGAGGCCCGTGAGCATGGATGCGCGGGTCGGTGAGCAGAAAGGCTGCGCCCAGGCGTTGGTGAAAGTGCGCCCCTCCCCCGCCAGACGATCCAGCACGGGGGTGGAGGCCGGACGCCCCTTGATCGCGCGGTAATTCGGATGATTGAGCTCCGAGGGTCCGTACTGCTCCACGAGGCGATCGATCATGCCAGGATACATGTCGGACACCGCGTCAACGCCCACATCGTCCAGGATGACGAGGACGATGTTCGGTCGGGACTTGGGCGCATCTTCGGTTCGCGCGACGCCGGGTTGTGCCCACAGCATCAGCGAGAGGCCCAGCGCGCTTGTAGTGGCCCTGAAAGCGGCTGCCGAGACTTTGACGAATTTTTTCATGCGCTTGTTACCTTAAGTTCGGCCCGGACGAAGGACGCAGCAGTTGGCTGCGGCGCCCCTCCCTCTCAGTTCAGTTGGCTGATTTCTCGAAGGTGACTCGGTCGATCGCGAGTTCGGACATGACCGGCTCGGCCAGGTTCTCCAGCAGGGTGCGGACATTGTACCGGCCGATCACACCGCTGCCCCGCAGCGGATAATAAACTGCGACGTCCTGCGACTGCACCACCTTGCCATCTACGATCATGGCGATCGTCGCGGCGCGGGGGCCGACCTTGGGCGCGGCCGTGACCGAGATGCTGACATCATGCCGCCCAACGGAGACTGGCTCGCCCTCCAGCCGCACGCGTTCGGCTTCCCGCCCGCTCGGGTTGTAGAGATAGGTGGGGCGACCATCCTGCATGATCAGCCCCCCGCCCCCGGCCTCATCGCCGATGATCACGATTGGCCCTTTCGCATTCGTGCTCGCGGTGGTGATCGCGGCGCGCATGGTCCAGTCCATGCCGAGGGCCGGGAACGTCCCCTGCGGATAACGGGTTGGCCCCGGATAATAAGTGAACTGGTTGCGGCCATCGACCAGCGAGGGCCGCTTCCCTGCCCCCACACGCCCGATTAGGTCGGCCTGGATCGGATTGACCTGATAGCGCCGTGCCGCCTCTTCGAAATCCTTCTGCAATTCGGCCAGCTTCTGGGGATGCTGAGCGGCCAGATCGCGCGACTGCGAATAGTCCTGCGTGAGGTTGTAGAGCTCCCATTTGAACGTCGACGGGTCCAGCGGGGTGGTCGAGCGGTCGAAAGGCGCGCGAGGCGGCGTGGTCGAGGCCAGCCAGCCATCCTTGTAATAGGAGCGGTTGCCCAGCATCTCGAAATATTGCGCGCGGCGCGTGGAGGGCGCGGTCGCGTTGCCAAAGCTATAGACCATGCTGACGCCGTCGATCGGCTGCTGCGTCACGCCATCGACCTCCGCCGGCGGCACGACGCCGGCTGCCTCATAGATCGTCGGCGCGATATCGATCACATGGTGGAACTGGCTACGGACCTGCCCGGTCGCCTTGATGCGCTGAGGCCAGCTGATGACCAGCCCATCGCGTAGCCCGCCGAGATGCGAGGCGATCTGCTTGCCCCAGGGAAAGGGTGCGTTCTGCGCCCATGCCCAGCCGGCATTGTAGTTCGAGTAGCTATGCGGGGTTCCGTTCTGGTCCGATGTTTCGATCAGTTCCGCTTCGGTCGGCTCGATCCCGATGAGGCTCTGCAACTCCTGCACCGCGCCGCGCCGGCTATCCATGCTGGCGCCATTGTCCCCCTGCAGATAGATGATCATGGTGTTGTCGAGCTGGCCATTGGCCTCAATCTCTCGGACCACCCGGCCCAGCTGATCATCGAAATAGGCAAGCTGCGCGGCCGCCACCTCCATCTGATGGGCATAGGTCCGCTTGGCCTCCGGACTGAGGCTATCCCAGGCCGGCACCGCATCGGGCCGGGGCGTCAGAACCGCATTGGCCGGAATCGTGCCTGACTGCTTCTGCCGGTCGAAGATCTGCTGGCGCATGACATCCCAGCCCATGTCGAAACGCCCCTTGAAACGCGCGATCCATTCTGCCGGCGCCTGATGCGGGGAGTGCATGGTCCCGGGGGAGAGATAGACAAAGAAGGGATTGTCGGGCTTCTGGCTCCACTTCACCCGCAACCAGTCCACCAGATGGTTGGTCATGTCCTTATCGAAAATGTAATCGCCATCCTTGGGAGGCTCGATGGCGTTGCGATTCTCGATCAGCTCGGGGCGGAACTGGTCGCTGGCGGCGGCATTGAACCCGTAGAAATAGTCGAAGCCCATCCCATTGGGCCAGCGATCGAAGGGCCCCATCGGCCCGGTTTCCCAGACCGGCGTATTGTGGTTCTTGCCGAAGAACGCCGTGTCATAGCCATTGTCACGCAGCACCCGTGCGATGGTCGCCGCGCTTTTGGGCATGACAGAGGTATAGCCCGGCTCATCGATGGCGACGTTGGTGATCGAGCCCGAGGCGACGGCATGGGCATTGCGGCCGGTGAGGAGAGCCGCGCGGGTGGGCGAGCACATCGCGGTCGTGTGGAACTCATTGTACCGCAGGCCCCGCTTGGCAAGGGCGTCGAATGTGGGCGTCGGGATCAGGCCGCCGAAGGTGCTCGCGGACCCGAAGCCTACATCGTCGGTCATGATCAGCAGCACATTCGGCGCGCCCATGGGGGCGCTCGGTGCCTTCGGATAATAGCGCCATTCCGGCGCTTGCGTGCGATCTGCCGGCTCTTTCGCCATCGCTGTGCCGGCGTGGGCCAGAACCAGGAGCGAGAGCGCCGTCGATCCTGCGATGCGGGCGATACGGGATTTCATGGGCATGATCAGTCTTTCCTGGTTACCGGGCGTTCTTGCTGATCGTGACGGATGCGATGTCGCAGGTGCAGCGGCTTGCGCCTGGCGCCACGGACGGGGTGTAGGAGAGCGGCGCCGTACCGGCGCGCCCGATATAGGCATCGCCACGGCCGCGGAGAGCCTGGCTTACCGCCGTGGACGCGACCTCGGCGCCGTCGACCCTGAGGCGTACGGTAGTACCGCCTGCAGGGACGGGTTCGAAATCTACCGCAATCTTGTAACGCCCCGCTGGCAGCGCATCTTGGGGAGAAATCTCCACCGGCGTCCCGGCACTCCCGGGATTCACGATGAAGGTGGGGCGCCCTGCGTTCAGCACCAGCGCCATGCCGCCAAAATGGTCCCCCTGCACGTAGATCGGCCCACTGGAGCTTGGGCCCGCAGTCGATACGTCGGCAGTCACGGTCCAGCCGGCCGCGATCGTCGGGAAGGCGTAGTTGGTGTAGCGCGTATCGCCGGGATAGTAAGTAAAGCTGGTCCTCTGCCCGAGCAAAGACGGCCGGAACTGCGGAGCCATCCGCGTATGAAGGTCGGCATTCAGGGGGTAGACCGCGTATCGACGCGCGGCGGCGTCGAAATCCGCTTTGAGCTCTTCCAGTTTCGCCGGATGTTGGGAGGAGACATCCTCCGTCTGGGACCAGTCGCTCCGAAGGTTGTAGAGCGCCCATTTGAAATCGGCCGGCTGCGTGTTGGCTGCCCCATCCCACGGGGCCCGGCCCGGCAGGGTCGATGCCATCCAGCCATCCTTGTAATAGGCCCGGTTGCCCAGCATCTCGAAATATTGCTCGCGATGCCGCTCTGGCGCCGCCGCATCCTTGAACGTGTAGAGAAAGCTGGTCCCATCGATCGGCTGCTGCTGGACGCCGTTCACGACGTCGGGCGCGGAGACGCCCGCGGCCTCGAAAATGGTCGGCGCGACGTCGATGACGTGGGTGAATTGCTGGCGGATCGCACCGCCCTTCTTGATCCCCGCCGGCCAACTCACCACCATCCCATCCCGCAGGCCGCCCAGGTGCGATGCGACGCGCTTGCCCCACTGGAACGGCGCGTTGGTCGCCCAGGCCCAGCCGGCCGGATAAGTGCCGAAGGATTTTGGGCCACCATAGTCGCCCATCGCGGCAATCAGGTCTTGGTCAGTCGTCGGATTGCCGGCGATGACCCGGAGCAGGTCCGCACTGCCGCGCAGGTCTTCCTCGCTCGCGCCGTTGTCGCCCTGGATGTAGACGACCATGGTGTTGTCGAGTTGGCCGTTCCGTCGCAGCGTATCGAGCACGCGCCCGATCTGGAAATCGAAGAAAGCGAGCTGCGCGGCCGCTACTTCCATCTGCTTCGCGTAGGCGCGCTGAACCTCGGGGCTGACCTGATGCCACGCCGGAATCTGCTCCGGGCGCGGAGAGAGCTGGGCGTTGGCCGGAATGATGCCCTGCCGTTTCTGCCGCCCGAACGTCTGCTGGCGCAGCACATCCCATCCCTGATCGAACTGGCCCCGGAAGCGCGCGATCCACTCGGGCGGTGCCTGGTGCGGCGCATGCGTCGAGCCAGAGGCGAAATAGGCGAAGAAGGGATGCTCCGGCCGCAGGTTGTGCTGCACGTCAATCCAGTGGATCAGCTTGTCGGCAAGATCCCGGTCGAGAATATAATCGGGGTCCTCTGGCGCCCGCACCGTGTTGCGGTTCTCGATCAGGGCGGGATTAAACTGATCGGCATAGGGGGCGTTGAACCCGTAGAAATAATCGAAGCCCATGCCGTTGGGCCAGTTGTCGAACGGCCCGACCGGCGTGTTCTCCCACACCGGCGTATTGTGATTTTTGCCGACGAAGCTGGTGTCATACCCGTTCAACTTGAGCACTTGGGCGATCGTCGCCGCGCTCTTGGGAATGACGGACGTGTAGCCGGGCGCATCGAGCGATACGTCGGCAATCGATCCGCTCCCCACCGCATGATGATTGCGCCCGGTCAGGAGTGCGGCGCGGGTCGGGGAGCACATCGCGGTCGTGTGGAAGGCATTGTAGCGCAGTCCGCTCTGCGCCAGGGCATCGAAGGCCGGCGTGGGGACAGGTCCGCCAAAGGTCGAGGCTGCGCCGAAGCCGACATCGTCGGTCATGATTAGCAGCACATTGGGTGCGTCCTTGGGAGCGACCGGCTCCTTGGGATAGGCCTGCCAAGTCTGCACCGGCTCATCGGCCGCGACGGCCGGCACCGGTTGCATGGTCAGGACCGGCAATGAGGCGACAAGGAGAGAGAGGCGGAGCTTGGCAGAGCGGGGTGACATTGGGGCAGTCCTCTTATTCTGGCTCACGCATCCCGCGCGCAGCGAACTCTCACTTTCCGGGCCGGCGCTTCTTCCGGATCGTGATCGTCAGACCCCATTGTGAATGTTCCGCCTGCGATCAGTTGCATCAGAGAAAACCTCACATGCCCTGCCGCCCGGCGCGTGTCCGGGCGGCAGGAACGGATCAGAACGCCCGCCTGACGGTGAGCGACCATTCACGCGGCGCGCCGGGCGTCCCGATGACGAGGCCGATCGGCAGGCGTGTCTTGTTCTGGTAGTAGAACTTGTCGGTGAGATTGGTCACGGCGAGCGAGACCTTCCAATCCTCGTCGGCGGACTGCCAGGTCAGTCGACCATTCAGCATCGTATAGGCCGGCACCAGGGACGCCGGGTTATTGTCCGAATTGGTGTAGAAGGACGACTGATAGGCGAGATCGAGGCGCGGGGTCAGCGTGCCCGCGTTCCCGACGAGGATCTCATATTGCGCACCAGCGCTGACCTTCCACTCGGTCACGAAAGGCGCGATCGAATTGAGCGTGATTCCGGCAATCGTGGCGCCCGCCGCGCCCAGCTTCGTGAGCTGGAAATCGAGGTAGCTGACACTGCCGTCGAACGACAGGCCACGGAGCGGATTGACGGTCAGTTCCGCCTCGAACCCCTTGAACCGGGCGTCGCCGGCATTGGTGGGGGTCGCGTTTTGCGGTGTCAGGACAACCCCGTTCACAACGGTTGGCGCCGTGTTCGAGAAGATGATGTCCTTGTAATTGTTGATGAAGGCAGACGCATTCAACCGAACAGCGCGATTCAGCAGATCGCTCTTGAAGCCGATTTCATAGGCTTCCAGCGATTCGGGATTGAACGGCACCACCTGCTGAATGACGAACGGCCGCGGATTGACGCCACCACCGCGGAAGCCCGTGGAATATTGCGCGAACACCATCAGATCGTCGGTCAGGCGGTAGTCGATATTGGCGCGATAATCCCAGCGCTTGCCGCTGTAACTGCCCACCGCACCGTCGATGAGACGCTGTGCGGTATAGCTCACCTGGCTCGTGTTGAACGGGTTGAAGCGGCGGAAGTTATAGTCCTTCTTGTCGTCGGTGTAGCGAATGCCGCCGGTCAGGTTGAGACGATCCGTGAGATGCGCCGTGACATGGGCAAATCCGGAAACGCTGCGTGCCGGAATGGTGTCATCCGAATAGAAAACGGAAGAGGTCGCAGCCCCCGGCGCAATGATGCTGCCGCCTTCAATATAGCTGGTGGCCTTGTAATAATAGCCGCCCAGCGTCCAATCCAGCAGCCCCGAAATGCTCGTGCCATTGAGGCGCAGTTCCTGGGTGAACTGGTGGTGGGTGTTGGTGATGTTGTTGGTGTTGATGCCATAGGGCGTCGTGTCAAAATCCGTGCCATAACGGCCGGAAATGCTTTGATACGAGGTGATCGACTTCAGAGCCAGATCAGGGCCGAGCTTCCAGTCGATCGAGCCAGAGACTTCCCAGGTGCGAAGACGCGTATTGGGCTGCCACACGACCGTATTGTGGCTACCGCCTGCATCGGTGAATGCGGGAGTCGTGTAATTGGCGTAGTTTGTGTACGATTCCGGCCCGGTGATGAAAACGTTGCGGTTGGTGATGCCGGGCGTCAGCGTCGGCGCCACCGTAATCGCGAGCAGCTTGGTTGCGCTCGGCTCTGAATCGTCCACCAAACGGCTGGCCGCCACATTGACCTCGATGTCGTCACTGGCGATCCAGCGCATAGCGACACGCCCGGCGGTGTACTTCGTGCCGCCTTCCTGTCCGATCACGCAATCTTTGCCAACCGCGGCAGAGGCCGTGAACACGCCGTTAGTCGGGTAGACGCAGCCGAAATCCAGTCGGTCGAGATAACCCTTCTTGCTGCGCGTGGCGCCCGATACACGCACGAAGAGCCGGTCCGGCACGAGCGCGAAATCGCCTGCACCGCGCAAGTCGAGGCGGTCGAAGCTCCCCGTCGTGGCCTCGATGAAGCCGCCTTCGCCCGAGGGTTTCTTGGTGAAGAGCTTGACGGCGCCGCCGATGGAGTTCTTGCCCGCCAGCGTTCCCTGCGGCCCGCGCAGGATCTCCACGCGCTCGAGATCGAGCAGGTCCAGCTGAGAACCAAAGACCGTGCCATGATAGACATCGTCGACATACAGGCCGACGCCGGGCTCATAAGCGAAGTTGGTATCCGCCTGTCCGACACCGCGCACATAGATCGCCGCGCCAGGGCCGAAGGCCGAGGTCGTCGGCTTCAAGACGACGTTGGGCGCGCTGTTCGTAAGATCAGTGACGGTGTTATAGCTGCGCGACTCCATCATCGCGCTGTCCATCGCGGTAATGGCGATCGGCGTGTCCTGAAGACGCTGCGAGCGGAACTGGGCGGTCACCACAATATCGCCGACGCCCCCATCGGCCTCCTGCGCGCTATTGTCGGTTGTGGCTTGTCCCTGTGCCATAACAGGCGTGACGGCAGATAATGCGACGGCCACGACGCTGGCCCGTACGAGTAAAGTGCGAATCTTGGACACGATTCCTCCCCCTTATAAACATTGATCCGTCCCCTCTCGCGGGCCGGTTGATCGTCAGTTCGGAGGAAAGCGCTTGAGAAGCAATGTACCGGCGGGCTATCACCGTGATAACCAATTGGTTATCGGTATGGTGTGGGTATGGCGACGACGAGGCAACTCGAGATTTTTCTGGCGGTGGTGGAAGCAGGCGGATTCCGCCGGGCTGCGGATAAGCTCGACATCAGTGAAGCCTCTGTCAGCAAGCAGATAAAAGCTCTGGAACGCGCGTGCGGCACCGCCCTCTTCGACCGCGCGGCTGGAAAATCGCCGGAACTAACCAGCGGCGGTCAGCGCACGCTGAAACTCGCGAACGAAACCCTTCAGCTTAAAAAGCAAATACAATCGCCAAAATTGAACGCAGGTATCGAAGAGGATTTGGAGTTTATAACGAGGCCATATTTCTTCGAAACATTCGTGAAGCCTAAAATAAAAATTATAAATGAAGCCGTTTATCCGAGTAAATTGCGGTTGACGATCCTTGAATCAACATCGGAGATCGTGAGCCGTCTCTCCACAAATCACAGTGCATTCTGCATCGCGAGATTATATGTGCAGCAGAATGATCAAGTGAATTTTCATTATCTCAAAAAGTCTCTGGCCTCGGTCTATGTTCCTACGAACGTTTATAAAATGTGCGTAGATGGAAAAATAAACATCGACGATTTGCCTTATGTGACTCCGAGCTCCAATCATGGGGTCAACGAGATTTGCATCAAGGAAATTCAATCCCGTGAATTTAATCACAACATAATCCAATCTCAGGTTTTTTCAGATCAGATTATTGCGGAAGCCATTGAGAGGGGCGCCAAGACGTTCCTGCTCGATCATCACGCCCGCTCTGCCGTTGAGAGTGGTGACATCGTGAAATTATCTCATGACGAAACGACCTTCTGGATTACGTTCGTCTGCAGCAAGAAAAGCTCGGACGATATCCAAAAGAGAGTTTTGAGCTCGATCAGGAAAGTCTTTGATCAGGAGATGTTCTAAGTCGGTCGGGGCTTCGCCTTCTCATCCGTGCCGATGCTCTTCCGCACAGGCGAGATCGGCCGCTTCGGTCTGCACCGTCACATGGTGAATGGCGAAGCGCGATGCTATGGCGTTTGTCACCGCCATGCGGACGGCATCTGCCCGCCCCTCTCCGCTCAGGGTGACATGACAGGTACAGCTGATGTCATCGTTCGACATCGACCAGACATGGAGATCATGGACACCGGCAACCCCGGGCACATCAGCGATAACGCGGCGGACCTCGCCCAGATCGAGCCCCTGGGGCGTGCCTTCCAGTAGGATGTTGGTTGTATCGCGCAGGAGGACCCAGGTCCGCGGCAAGACCCACAGGCCGATCGCGATCGCCACGGCCGGGTCAATCCATGTCGCCCCGGTGAGGCGAATGGCAATGGCACCCCCGATCACGCCGATCGAGCCGATCATGTCGGCCCAGACCTCCAGATAAGCCCCTTTCACGTTGAGGCTCTTGTCCTTGCCGGCCGAGAGCAGCCGCATCGAGACGAGGTTCACCACCAGCCCGATCACCGCCACGATCATCATGCCCAGGGACTGCGTCTCCTGCGGCGCGTTGAAGCGCGAGATCGCTTCGGTGAAGACATAGATTGCGATCATGAAGAGCAGAACCGCGTTGAAGGCGGCCGCCAGAATTTCGAACCTTCGATAGCCGAACGTCCGCTTGTCATCGGCGGGCCTGCGGCCGATGCGGATGGCTAACAGCGCGATCCCCAGAGCTGCGACGTCCGTCAACATGTGCGCTGCGTCGGACAGCAGGGCGAGGCTGTTGAAGACGAACGCGCCCACCACCTCCGCGACGAGATAGATCGAGGTGAGGATGAGAGCCAGGACCAGCATCCGGGCGCTGGCTCCGGCGGTATGATCATGGGCGTGCCCACCACCGTGATGATCATGCGCCATGTCGGACTCCTTCCATCGCTAGCTTGTGGGCATTCGCTGCCTACGCCATCCGTGCGCCGTAGCGCGTGTATAATGTCGGCAGAACGAACAAGCTCAGCAAGGTTGCCGATATGGGGCCGCCAGGCCGGCCCGCCTCAGCCAAAAGAAACAGGCCGCACCAACCCAGTGGTGCGGCCTGCCCTGTTTTTGCTTTCGCCGCGGTGGCTCAGATCTTGAAAAGCTGCTGCGCGTTGGTGCCCAGGATCTTGTCCCGCTGCACGGGCGGCAGCGCGCTGACCCTTGCCTTCACACCGACCATGTCCTGGATGGAGAAGGGATAGTCCGAGCCATAGAGCACCCGGTCCTCGCCCACTTGCTTCACAAGAAATTCGAGCGTGGGCTGGTCGTAGACGATCGCGTCATACCAGAATTTGCGGAAATAGGCGCTCGGCGGCTTGTTGACGAACCGGCGGCTGGTGGTGTTCTCCCACATCTTGTCCATCCGCGCGATGAGGTAGGGCAGCGTGCCGCCGCCGTGGCAGGCGATCAGCTTCAACCCTTCGAACTTGTCCATGAAGCCTGTGAGGATGAAGCGCGCATACACCAGCGCGGTGTCGCTGGTGAAGCCGATGGTGTTGGCGAGGCCGAAAGATTCCACGCCCCACTTCTTGATGTCGACCATCGGCACCGTCGGGTGGATGAACGCCGGCAGGCCGGATTCCTCCACCGCCTTCCAGACCGGATGGAAATGCTCATTGTCCGGCAACATGCCGACCATGTTGGTGAGCAGGCAGAGGCCAGCGGCTCCCATGCCGCGCACGCGGGAGAGTTCCTCGATGGCGGCATCGGGATATTGCCAGGGCAGCGATGCCATCCATTTGATGCGGCCGGGATATTTCTTCTCCGCCGCCGCGAAGTCGTCATTCACCTCGCGCGCGGTCTGGATCGCAACCTCGCGCGTGCTCCAGAACACGTTCGGCGCCGTGAGGCTGATGATCGCGATATCGACCCCGGCCTTGTCCATGGCGGCGATGCGCATGTCGAGATCGGTCATATCCGGCGCCAATCGCACAATCGGCGCGCCACGATAGGAGATCGTTTCGTCCGGCTTGGTCGGGAGGAGGCTCGTGTCCGCATCCGGGTGCTTGCGCAGCATTTCCACCCAGCGCGGGGTGAAATTGTGGGTGTGAACGTCGATGACAGGCACTTTCGCGCCGCCGCGTCGCTGCGCGCCGGCACTGCCGGCCATAGCAGCAAGGCCGAGGCCCGCCGCGCCGGTCAGAATATCTCTGCGTTCCAGGGTCATCTCTTTCTCTCCTCTTAAAATTTCAGACGCACGCCGGCGCGGTAGCTGCGGCCGCTCTGGTCAAAGAAAACAGGGTTGGTCACCGAGTTGCCCGGCGCGATGGGCGGGTCCGTATCGAACAGATTATTGATCGCGGCATAGATCTGCATCGTGGAATCCCCTGCCCCACCGATCGTGTAGCGCAGCGAGAGATTGAAGGTCAGCATGTCGTCCACGACATTATTGTCGATGCTGTTGGCCAGGGTATTGCTGTAATTGGGATCGTCCGGTCCGATCAGGCTCGCATCGTAGCTGCCCTTGGGAATATAGTGCCCCTGCACCGTGGCACCGAACGGTCCCTTCTCGAAGGTGAACGTGCCATCCAGCGTATATTTCGGCACGCCGATCGGGCCGCCGACCTGACGGCCGGTCTGCCCGGCACGGTCCAGAGAGCCCGTGGCATCGACCTGGATCAGATCGAACACGCGGGTCGCCAGCAGGTTGATGGCGACGCGGTTATCGGCCCCGAAGCGCTTCGAGAAATCCAGCTCGAAGTCGATGCCGCGAGTCTTGATCTGGTTGACGTTGAGATACTGGTCCACCACGTCCGTGATCAGGCCGCTCGGGCCGGTGTCGCGCGTGATCAGCGCGCAATAGCTGGCCCCGCCCGCATTACAGCGATCCGTGATCACCTGCGCGCCGACGAGATCGATCGCGTCGCGGATCTTGATATCGTAATAATCCGCGGAGAAGCGCAGGCCCGGGATCATCCGCGGCTGAAGCACGACGCCGGCGGTGGTGGTGTCCGCAATTTCCGGCCGCAGTGCTTGGTTGCCGCCACGGAACACGCGGGCAAGCACCTGACTGCTGTTCGATATGTCGAAGATGGAGCCTTGGGAGGCGACCAGCGGCGTGTAGAGTTCGGCGGCGTTGGGCGCCCGGATGTCGCGCGACCGCGTGCCACGAAAGCGCACGCCCTCGACCGGCTCGTATATGCCGCCGAGCTTCCACGTCGTCACAGAGCCGCTGGTGCTGTAATTCGTGCGGCGGATCGCGCCGTTGAACTCGAGCAGTTCTATGCCGGACATGTCGCGGAGCAGCGGCACGACGGTTTCCGCATAGCCTTCCACGATGTTGATCGTTTCCGGCCCGAAGGACGAGGCGTTGGCGATGTAGAAGCCATTGGTCAGCGAAATCGGGTCTGCCGTGCCGCTCACACGCTCGCTGCGATACTCGCCGCCCACCGCGATGGAGACGGGGCCGGAGCCGAAGTCGAACAGATCGCCCCGCAGGTTGGCGGCGACCACATGTTGCTGAAAGCGCGTGCGCTGCTCGGAGGTGCCGAAGCTGTAGGCGCGCGCCGCCTCCGAGAAGCGATACTGCCCGAACAGATTGAGCGGCTGACAGCCCGTCGCGGCGGCGCGGACCGCAGCATTGGGGCTGAGGGTCGCACGGCATACGATATTGCCATTGTCCACCCCGGTGCGGAACCGGCCTTCGTCCACGGCATCCAGCGCCCGCGTGAAGTTGGCGGTGATGCGGTTGTTCTCGACGATCTGGCTCGCGTCGGTCTGGCCGAATTGATAATAGGCGTCCGCCTTCCACCCATTGCCAAGATCGGCATCGAAACCGCCGACGATGCGAAAGGTCTTGGTGACATTGTCGCCAACGGCCACGCCAAGATCCTGCCCGACGCGCCCGAAGGTGAGCGTCTGCGCGCCAAGCGTGGTCATCTGGTTGACGATCGAGCGCGGCAGATAGGGGTTGTCGCGATTGATGGTCAGATTGGTGTCGCGGGTCTGCGCGCCCGGCGTGATGACGCGCACCCGGCCATAGGACACATCGATGAACGGCGTCACCGCGCCCAGCTCATATTCGGTGCGTCCGTAGAGGGCATAGCGCTCCACAGGCACTTTCAGAACGCCAGCGGACCGGAAGGCGTTCTGCCCTTCCCCGCTCCCGCCCTGCATGAACAGCGTCGCATACTGGCCGCGCACGAATGGAACGGGGTTGCCTGCATCGTCGAACTGGATCGTCGCGAGCGCGGTCGGGGCGTTGATCTTGCCGGCGTAGGTCTGTGTCGCCGTATGGACGTTCGGGCTGATGATCCGCGCTGCTTGACCGTTGGTCCGGTAGGCGGTGTTGGTCAGAACCTGCCATTCCTGCGCACACAGATCGTAGCTGTAGCAGCCGCCCATGCCGCGATTGTTGTTATACTCGCCGCCAATGATGACGTGGCCCCGTCCACCGGCAAAGCTGGTGCCCGCTGCGGCGGCGATCAGCTGATCGCTATCCTCACCCCGCTCGGATATGCCAGCCTGCACATTGACCCGGAAGCCCTGCAGCTTCTTGTCGAGAATGAAGTTCACGACGCCGGCGACGGCATCCGAGCCATAGGCCGCCGAGGCGCCGCCCGTCACCAGCTCGACGCGATTGATGAGGATGCCGGGAATGAGATTGGTGTCGACAGCGCCGGCAATCGTGCTGGGCACGAACCGGCGCCCGTCGACCAGAACCAGCGAGCGCTGCGCGCCTAGACCGCGAAGATCGACCGTGCGGGCGCCACCGGCGCCGATGGTCACGCCGGACGTGGTTGGCGAAGTGGTGGCGCGAAAGGCGGGAAGCTGGGCAAGCGCCTCACCCACGCTGGCCGCCGAGGTATTCGCCAGACGCTCGCTGCCGAGCTGCGTGACAGGCGTCGGCGCGGTAAAGCCGGAACGGGCGATCCGTGAGCCGGTGACGACAATCGCATCGCCCTCCTCGGCCTCCGGCGCCGGCTCAGCCTGAGCCATGGCTTGCGGCGCAGGCGCGGCGGGCGCTGGTGCGGCCATGGCAGCGGCAGGCCGCGGCTCCATGCGCACGACGGTGAAGCCGCTGCCGCGCTCCAGCGGCTGCAGTGGCGCGCTTCCTAGCAGCCGGGCCAGCGCTTCCTTGGGCTCATACTGCCCCTTGATTGGCACCGACGGGCCATAGCCCGTGGATGATGCGGAAAAGACGATCGACGTGCCGCTCTGCAGCCCGAACGTCCGCAGGGCTGATGGCAGAGGTTGCGATGGAATATCGAAATCGACCGGCTTGGCCTGCGCCGCCGAAGCGACCAGCGCGGTCGCCGCCGCGCCGAGCATCAAGGCGCCGCGCGTGTTGAAACCAGACATGAACATGAAAATCCCCTCACCTGTTTTTAGACTTCTCTACCTGATGAGGCGGTTCGCGCGATTTACCTCAGTCGTGCGTTCAGATTTCTTTCGCGGGCGATGTCCAGCAAGCGATATTCCCCGTCGGAAACCCGCGTCCACCGGGCCACGCCCATGGCATCGATGGCTGAAAGAAATGTCGAGACGTCGCCGGCGCGGAGAACGGCACTCATCCGCCGCTCGGCAATGGCGGGCGTGCCAATGAGGATCTTGGCCGGGAGATAACGATTCATCTCGGCCACGATGTCGCCGAGCCGGGCTTCGTCGAAAATCAGGACACCCTCCCGCCAGCGCGAGACGTTGCGCAGATCGACCGGGGCGAGTGTCCAATTGCCGTCCCCTGCGACGAGGCGGTAGCCGGGGCGCATGAAGACGGTCGACGCTGTGTCCGACTTTGTCTTGAGGCCCTGCACGACGACATGGCCCTCCATGAGCGTCAGCTCGACACTGCGCTCGACGAGATTGACGTCGAACTGGGTGCCGAGCGCCTTGATCCGCTCACCACCGGCCATCACCACGAAGGGCCGCTCGCGATCTTTCGCCACCGCGAAATTGGCGCGGCCGCTGAGCAGTTCGATGCGCCGGGTCGTTTCGCCCATGCTCGCCTTGAGCGCGCTGCTCGCATCGAGGAAGACCTTGCTGCCATCGGGCAGGACGATCGCCGACGTCTTGCCCTCCGGCGTTTCGTAATAGGCTGTGACGACGGACGCTCGCTGTTCGCTGCTGGTGGGGAGCAGATCGAGCGCAACGACTGCTGTCACGGCACCAGTGAGCAGCAGGCCAAGAGCCGCGGCAATGGCGAGCCGGCGCTTGCCGCGCGGTGCCTGGCGTGCCTCTTCGCGCAGGGCCATGATTTCCGGATGGGAGCGGAGGCGGTCGAGCTCGAGAAACTGGGCGACCAGTGCGTCATAGTCGCGGCGGTTCTCATCGCGTTCGGCTAGCCAGCGCTCGAACTGGCGAACCTCTTGCGGAGGCAATGTGCCTGAGCGCACACGGGCGACCCATCCCGGGGCATCCACGGGCGTTGGCCGGTCAGCGGCGCGAACGAGGTGAGGCAGAAACTTCATTCCGTCCCCCTGGCATTGTCGTGCAATGCTTTCAAAGCCTGCATGATGTGCTTTTCGACCGCGCTTGCCGAGATGCCCAGATGCGCTGCGATCCGGGCGTAGGTCATCTCCTCGAAGCGATGAAGAACGAACACCTGCTGGGTGCGGGGCGGCAGCGTGCGGATCACCTCCAGAGCAGCGGTGAGGCTTTGCTGCCCGATCAGGATGCGTTCTGGCGAGAAGGGATCGATCTGATCCGGCACCTCTTCGTCGGCATAGCGCAACTGGGCATTTTTGTGGTGCCGCCGCGCCAGCACATGGGAGGCGATGGTGAAGAGATAGCCCTGCACATTCTCGATTTCCGCGCTTTTCTGGCGGCTATGCAGATTGGCCAGGACTTCCTGCACGAGATCCTCGACCTCGCCGATGGGCACCCGTTTGCTGAAATAGCGATGCAAAGCGCGCCGGTGCAGCGACACGCGTTCGTCATCCAAAACAGGCACGGATTTATCCTGCACCTATGCCATCTCCGTGAGAGGTCCATTTGTTCTGTTTTCTATGAGCGTCGTTACCCGGAATTCCTCAGCGCATTCATAAAAAAAGAAAATTCAGTTTCTCTTTTTGGGTGACTCCGAGCCCGATGGGGAGCTTCGTCCGGTCGGTGCTGGAGTTTGGACATCGACCTGTCTACCGTCTTGCGAGCTTTCCTATCGTGACGGAACCTTCATTGAGCAAGACACCTGCAGACATCGCACCGCTTCAGGACATCATGGCGCGGCTTCGCAATCCGGATGATGGCTGCCCGTGGGATGTCGCCCAGACCTTCGCCACCATCGCGCCTTACACGATCGAGGAGGCCTATGAGGTTGCCGACGCCATCGAGTCCGGCGATATGGCGGCGCTCAAGGATGAGCTGGGCGATCTGCTGTTCCAAGTCGTGTTTCACAGCCAGATGGCTTCGGAGCAACAGGCCTTCGATCTTTCCGATGTCATCTCCGCGATTTGCGAGAAGATGTTGCGGCGCCATCCGCATGTTTTTGCAGCGCCCGGGTCGGTCTCGCCCGGTTGGGACGAGATCAAGGCTCTAGAGCGCGCCGGCAAGGCCTCGAAGGATCGCTCGGCCTTGTCAGGCGTTGCGCTCTCCCTGCCCGCCCTCTCGCGGGCGGAGAAAATCCAGAACCGTGCCGCGCGCGTCGGGTTTGATTGGGATGACATCGCAGATGTGCGCGCCAAGGTGCTTGAAGAGCTGGAGGAGGTCGAACAGGCCACCGATCAGGCCGAGCTTGAGGACGAGATCGGCGACCTGTTGTTTGCGGTCGTCAATCTCGCACGGCATCATCATGTCGATCCCGAGACGGCGCTCCGCCGGGCGAGCGGGAAGTTCGAGCGGCGGTTCCGCGCCATGGAAGCCGATGCGGGCGAGACATTTCCCGGTTTGTCTCTGGATGCTAAGGAAGCACTCTGGCAGAAGGTCAAGCGCGCCGAGCGTTGAGGCCGAGCCTCAGGCGATCAGCCCGGCCTGATCGCCGTGCAGGCGCACGAAGCGATCATAATCGGCCGGCTCCATCCGCACAGAGACGTGGATGGTGACTTCGCCCCCATCGGCCTCTGCCGTTTCGGACAGCACTTCGCCATGGGCATGAAGCCAGGCAAGCGCCGCGCCTTCACGTCCGCTCAGATCGAACTCGTAGCGCCGGTGGCTCTTGCCGAGGATATCGGAAAGGCGCCGACGTAGCGCCTCGATCCCCTCGCCCGTCAGCGCGGAAACAAGGGCGACATCGGGCTCATGCTCGGCCCGGTTGCGGATCGCGGCCTGATGGTCGGGATCGTCGATCAGATCGACCTTGTTCCAGACTTCCAGCACCGGCACGGCGCTGTCCGCAGGCGCCTCGTCATCCTCACCGGCGACGGCCCCCAGATCGGCCAGCACGTCCAGTACATCGGCTTTCTGTGCGTCGCTGTCGGGATGCGCGATATCACGCACATGGAGGATGAGATCGGCGGAGAGCACCTCTTCCAGCGTTGCGCGGAACGCTGCAACGAGCTGGTGCGGCAGGTCCGACACGAAGCCCACCGTATCCGAGAGAATAGCCTTGTCGATGCCGGGCAAGCTGATTTGCCGCATTGTGGGGTCGAGCGTAGCGAACAGCATGTCCTGTGCAATCACGGCCGATCCGGTCAGGCGATTGAACAGGGTCGATTTGCCGGCATTGGTATAGCCGGCGAGCGCGATCACCGGCCAAGGCGCGCGCTGGCGCCGGGCACGATGAAGCCCACGGGTTCTCGTGACCTGCTCAAGCTCGCGCCGGATGCGGGCCATGCGATCGCGGATCATCCGCCGGTCGGCTTCGATCTGTGTTTCGCCGGGGCCGCCAAGAAAGCCAAAGCCGCCCCGCTGCCGCTCCAGGTGGGTCCAGCTGCGCACGAGCCGGCCGGCCTGATAATCGAGATGCGCCAGCTCGACCTGCAGTCGCCCCTCGGCCGTGGCGGCGCGCTCGCCGAAAATCTCCAGGATAAGGCCGGTGCGGTCGATGACCTTGGCGGCGCAATTCTTCTCTAGATTGCTCTGCTGGACGGGCGTCAGATTATTATCGACGACGATAAGCTCGGCCTGCTCACGCACGGCAAGCGCGGCGATCTCTTCCACCTGTCCGGAGCCGAACAGCGTCGCTGGCCGGGACTGCCGCACGCGGAACGCGGAGGTCGCGCACACGTCCAGCCCGATGGCGAGCGCGAGGCCTTTGGCTTCCTCCAGCCGGGCCGACACATCCCGCCGCTGGCGTCGCCCGAGATCGGCGTGGACCACGATGGCCCGCGTCCCACGCGTCACTTCTTCCTGATCGAGATGAAAACTAATGGGTCATCCCCATCTGTTCAGTCCTCATCTTCATCATTTTCGCCCGAGAGATCGAGCGGATGGGTGGGCTGAACGGTCGAGATGGCGTGCTTGTAGACGAGCTGCACGAGACCATCGCGCTGGAGCAACATGCAGAACAGGTCATAAGCCGCGATCTCACCCTGAAGCATCACGCCGTTGACCAGAAACATGGTTACCGGGTCGCCGGACTTATGCACCGCCGACAGGAAAATTTCCTGCAAAAGCTTCGGCTTGCGCTCATTTGATGAGAAGGCGGATTCAATCTTGGCGAGATCCATCGGATGCGCAGGCATGACCGTGGAAATGGCGTGCTTGTAGACCAGTTGGGTTTGACCGTCGCGCCGAAGCAGGACCGAGAAATTATCAAACCAGGTGACGATGCCCTGAAGCTTGACGCCCTTGACCAGAAACATGGTCACCGGGGTCTTGCTCTTGCGAAGGCTGTTGAGAAATATGTCCTGTAAGTTATTGAGTTTTTCGGCCATTTTCTACTCCATTATTGGCGGCTCGCTGTCCGCGTCGCGCTCTGTCAAAGCGTCGATATGCCCCATGAGTGGGGTGACTGGTGCACGCTATGTGATTCCCAGGGAGAAATCCAGCCCCGGCTTGTTGCGCTGCACAAAGGTTTTCAGTGTTCAACTATCGCGTTCATCTCCCAAGCCGAGCGACTTCAGCTTGCGGTGCAGGGCCGACCGCTCCATGCCAATAAACGCAGCGGTCCGCGAAATGTTGCCGGAAAAGCGCTTGATCTGGATGCGCAGATACTCCCGCTCGAAATTCTCGCGCGCTTCCCGCAGCGGCGCCCCCATGATCGCGGTGGACATGGCACTGTCGTCGCCGCCGCCAGTGGCCTCCGCCGGCAGCATCTCCAGCTCGATGACGCCGCCCGAATTCATCGGCGCCAGAATGACGGTGCGCTCCACGACATTGCGGAGCTGGCGGACATTGCCCGGCCAATCGGCCGATTGCAGGGCGGCCATCGCATTGGGCGCCATGTTCGGGGAAGCCATGCCGCGCTCAGCGGCAAAGCGTGCCAGATAATGCTCGACCAGCCCGGGAATGTCATCCCGCCGTTCTGCCAGCGGTGGTAGGGTAAGCGGCACGACATTGAGCCGGTAATAAAGATCTTCACGGAACCGCCGCTCGGCAATCTCTTCCTTGAGGTCGCGCGCCGTGGATGAGATGACCCGGATGTCGACCTTCACCTGCCGCTGGCCGCCGATGCGCGTAAAGCTCTGGTCGGTCAGCACGCGCAGGATTTTGCCCTGCGTGGTGAGCGGCATGTCGGCGATTTCGTCGAGGAACAGGGTGCCGCCATGGGCCTGCTCCAGCAGGCCCGGCCGGATCACCCCGTCTGAACCCTCCACGCCGAACAGCGCTTCTTCGGCGCGCTCCGGCTCGATCCGCGCCGCCGTGACGATCACGAACGGACCGCTCGCCCGCGTCGACCAGTTGTGGAGCATCCGCGCCGCCACTTCCTTGCCGACGCCGGCCGGTCCGGTAATCAGCACCCGGCTGCCGGTGCCGGCGACCTTCTTGATCGTCGCACGCACCGTGTTGATGGCATTGCTGGTGCCGGTCAGTTCCTCTTCCTGTCCGAAGCGCGCGCGCAGCACCTGATTTTCCCGGCGCAGGCGCTCGGTTTCCGTCGCCCGGTTGACGATGTGAAGAAGCTGGTCGGATTCAAACGGCTTCTCGATGAAATCGACCGCCCCGCGCCGGATTGCCGCGACGGCCGTATCGATATTGCCATGGCCCGAGATCATCAGCACCGGAATGCTGGGGTCTCGCTCCTTGATGATGTCGAGCAGTTCGAGGCCATCCAGCTTTGACCCCTGCAGCCACACGTCCAGCAACACCAGCGATGGGCGCCGCGCGGCAAGCGCTTCCAACGTCTCGTCACTATTGGCGGCTAGGCGCGTCTCGAACCCCTCATCCTCGAGGACACCCGCGACCAGTTCCCGGATATCGGCTTCGTCATCGACGATCAGAACATCAAGCGCCATTCAACGTCTCTTTCATATTGTCTCGGCCCTCTCGTCGCCCTCGGCGAGGCGCGACAGCCGTTCCACGTCGAAGCGGAGAGTCACGACTGTGCCTCCGCTTTCGGCATCGCCGAAGGTGATGGAGCCGAAATGTTCCTCGACGATCTTCTTCACGATCGCGAGCCCGAGGCCGGTGCCCTTGGCGCGCGTCGTCATATAGGGTTCGATGATCCGCTCGCGCTGCTCGGGCAGGCCGATGCCGTCGTCGGTCACGGAGATGGCGAGCTGCCCTTCCTCACGCAGCACGAGCATCGTCACATGGCCATGCGGGGCATTGGCGGGCGGTTGATCGCCTTCCCCCTTCGGCGTGTCGGCAAGATGCCGCTGCTCGATGGCCTCGACCGCGTTCTTGACGATATTGGTCAGCGCCTGGCCGATCTGCCGGCGGTCGCAGACCAAGGCCGGATCGGCTTCCTCGCTATCGAAGGTGAAAGTAATCTCGGGGTGCGCGACCTCATGCAGGAACATCGCATGGCGGGCGATGTCGATCACCGCTTCCTCCCGGAAGACGGGCTTGGGCATGCGTGCGAAGGAGGTGAACTCATCGACAATACGGCGCAGATCGCCGACCTGCCGCACGATCGTCTCGGTCAGGCGGCGGAAGGTGCTGGGGTCGGACTCGATCTCCTTGCCGTAGCGCCGCTGTAACCGCTCGGCGGCGAGCTGGATCGGGGTCAGCGGATTCTTGATTTCATGGGCGATGCGGCGGGCGACATCGGACCAGGCGGCGCGGCGCTGGTCGAGCAGTTGCTCGGTGATATCATCGAAAGTCAGCACCTGATTGCCATCCTCGACGACCACGCGGACGGCGAGCGTGCGCACCTCGCCCCGGGCGCGGATCTGGATGATGTCGGCACCGGTGCCGGCCTCCATCAGCGCTGCCAGCTCCTCGGACACATCGGCAAGCCGTTGGCCGACTGCCTGTTCGCCGGGGCGCACGAGCAGACCCGCTGCCGAGCTGTTCAGGATCTGGATGGTGCCATCACGGTCGACAGACACCACGCCCGCGCTGACACCCGACAGCACAGCTTCGATCAGCGCCCGGCGATCGGCGAGCTGGTTGTTGGCCGAAACGAGCGCGCCTGTCTGCGCCTCCAGTCGCTGGGTCATCCGGTTGAACGCGCTTGCCAGCGTGCCCAACTCGTCGCGGGAATGGGAATCGGTGACCCGCGCCGACAGATCGCCTGCCGTCACACGCCGGGCGGCATCCACCAGCTCTCCCACCGGTCGAACGAGTCGATCCGCCACGGCCAACGCGATCCACACTGCCGTGCCGACCAGCATCAACGTGCCGATGAACAACGCAATGTTGAACCGGAGCTGCAACTGCCGGGACCGCGCCGCAAACTCGTCATAATCAGCGAGCACGGCCTGGGCGCGCTCCATCTCGCTGAAAGCGGAAACGGCCGAATCGCGGGTGGCGTAGAGGAATGTGTTGGACTCGGGATAGAGCAGCACAAAGGCTTCGATCTGGTTGGGCTTGGCCTGCACCACGACGGGCTGGCCATTGCGCAGATCGCGGATGATCTCCGGCGTCAGCATATCCGTGGCCGTCTGCCGTTCCGGATCGACCGTCGCTGCCGTCCGCGCGACGCCATCCTTGCCGATCTCGATGATCGCTGAGCGGTTCAGTTTCCGCGTGACCACCTGATAGATATAACCCTCCGCGAAGGATGGGCTGGAAATGCTTGATTGGGAGAGATAATTGCGCAGGTCTCCCGCCATCGTCACCGTCTCGTCGCTCAACTCCTTGAGGTTGGACTGATAATAACCGCGCGCCAGATCAGAGGCGTTCTGGAGCATGCCGCGCGCGTCGGCCGAGAACCAGAACTGCACGCCATATTGGAAGAGCAGCGAGGCAAAGATCACGACGAGCAGGAGCGGAAGGCTCGCGATCACCGAGAACAGGGCGACGAGGCGGACGTGCAGCCGCCCATTGCCGCCCACGAGACTGCGATTGGCGCGCCGACGGGCTATCCTCTGCCCAAGCAGAACGAGCAGCAGAATAGCGGGGAGAAGATTGAGGACCAGCAGCAGCGCCACCACGGCGGCGCTGAGCAATGTATCATCATCCTGCGGACGGGTGAGCAACCACCAGGTGAACCCCGCCGTGGCGACAAAGACCCCCGCTGTGAGCGGAACAGCCAGACGACTGAGCCGCTGCCAGATGCGCAACGGCCGCGACGGATCGCTCACATTGTCCAGCACGGTCGATCTTTGATCCATCGTGGCACCGATACAACATCGGCGTGGCGGAGCAAACACGCTTAACGCGCGATGGTGGAAGTTACGGCGCTGGCCGGCCCCGGTCTATCGCACCGCAATCAGCGATGGCGCAGCGGCATGGTGGGGTCGATATCATAATGGTTGAGCTTCTTGCGCAAGGTGTTGCGATTGAGCCCCAGTGTGGCCGCTGCCCTGATTTGGTTGCCATCCATCGCGGCGAGAACTTCGCTCAGGAGCACAGGTTCGATGACGTCGAGCAGCCGGTCGTAAAGCTCGCAAGGGCTCGCATTACCGCCGACCGCGAGGTGATCCCGCGCCCAGCGCCGCGCCGCGTCCGCAAGATCGGCGGCACTGCTGTCCGCCGGGTCGCCCACGCTGTCCTGCACGCGCAGCACCTGCCGGACATGCTGGACCTGAATTTCCTGATCGCGCGTGAGCACGGTCAGGCGCTTCATCAGGTTCTGGAGTTCGCGCACATTGCCGGGCCAATCATAGCGCTCGAGCAGCGCGGCGGCTTGCTCGGAGAGCAGCTTGCTCGGCAACCCCTCGAAGACCGCCTGATCGAGGAAATGCCGTGCGAGGATTGCAACATCACCCGTTCTCTCGCGCAGCGCTGGCAGGCGAATCGGCACGACGTTGAGCCGGTAGAACAGGTCTTCGCGGAACCGGCCTTCGCTAATCAGCGTCGGCAGATCCTGATTGGTGGCGGCGATGATGCGCACGTTGACCCGCACCGGCCTTGTCCCGCCCACCGTCGTGATTTCGCCGGACTGGAGCACCCGCAGCAGCCGCGTCTGCGCATCCATCGGCATGTCGCCGATCTCGTCGAGAAACAGCGTGCCGCGCTCGGCCTGCTCGAACCGGCCCGCCGTTCGGGCGAAGGCACCCGTAAAAGCGCCCTTTTCGTACCCGAACAGTTCGGCCTCGATTAGTTCGCGGGGAATGGCGGCCATGTTGATCGCCACAAAGGGTTCATTGCGGCGCGGCCCCAGGCTGTGGATCGCCTCGGCCACCAGTTCCTTGCCGGTGCCGGATTCGCCCAGAACCAGAATGTTGAGATCATTGCCCACCACCCGCGCGATCGTGCGATAGACCTCCTGCATCTGCGGCGAGCGCCCGATGAGGGGCAGGCCGTCGTCCGTGCCCTCACCAGCCGCCGGTTCCGCCAGCTTGCCCTTGGCCCGAACACTGAGGGCTTCGGCTACCGCGCGGCTAAGCTCATTCAGATCGAACGGCTTGGGCAGATATTCAAATGCCCCCTGCCCCGTGGCGCGTACGGCCGTGTTGAGCGTGTTCTGCGCCGAGAGGATGATGACCTTGAGGTCAGGCTCGGAAGCCAGAATATTGCCGACATCATCGAGACCATCGCCGTCCGGCAGGATCACGTCGGTAATCAGCACATCGGGCGTGAAGCTCGCCAGCGCCTCATGGCGCTCGGCTATCGAGCCGGCGGTGCGGATGATGTGGCCTTGCCGCTTGAGCGCCTCGCTGACGACCATGCAGATCGCCGGATCGTCATCGACCACCAGAACCTTGCCGGTCAGGCGCGTCATAGGCTCCCTCCCATGGGCAGGAGAACCCGGAAGATCGACCGCCCGGCCACCTTGTCGCGCTCATATTGCACAAGGCCGTTCATATCGCGCACCAGCTTGTCGACCAGCGCTAGGCCAAGGCCCTGTCCGCTGCGCTTGTTGGAAATGAAGGGGTTAAACAGCACATCGCGAATATTGTCCGGCACGCCGGGGCCATTGTCGATCACCTGAATCTCGATCTGCAGCGGTGCGGCGCCCTTGCCGCGCGCGCCCATCACCGACAGGCCATGGCGATAAGCGGTCGCGACCTGAACCGCGCCATCCGCCATGCCATCCACGGCCTCCACCGCATTCTTGACCAGATTGAGCATGATCTGCACCAGCGCGTCGCCATTCACCTGTGCGAATGGGAGAGACGGGTCATAGGTGCGGGTGATCGTGCAATTGCGGGCGAACCCGGCGCACGCCAGTTCCACGGCCCGGTCGAGCAGCGGATAGATATTCTCCGGTCGGCATTCGAGCGGCTGATTGCTGGTGAAATGCTGCATCCGGTCGATCAGGGCGGCGATCCTGTCCACCTCGTCGCAGATCAGCTTGGTGAGCGGACGGGTTGCCTCCCCGGCATCGCCCTCCAGCAATTGCGCCGCGCCGCGAATGCCCGAAAGCGGGTTCTTGATCTCATGGGCGAGCATCGCGGCCGCGCCGGTCGCCGAGCGCACGCCCATGGATGTGCGCCGCGTGCCGAGTGCCTGCGACTGGCCATGGACATGCAGGGCGACGATCCGCCAGCGATCGTCCTCCAGCAGCGGATGAATGAGAATATCCATCTCCAGCGCTTCATTCCGCCCGGCATGGACCTGAATATCATAGGCAGACAGCGGCTTGTCCGTCATCCAGATCGCCGCATCGACGCGTGGATCGGCAATGCGCAGCACCCGCCCGATGGCGCTGCCGACCAGTGCCGAGCGGGCCATATTGAGCAGATTCTCTGCGCGGGCATTGGCCAAGACGATCCGGCCGTCCGGATCGATCATCAATGTCGCGACGGGATGCGCGGAGACGATTTCGGCAGCGGCAGGCAGGGATCGGGCCGGCGCACTCGCATCCGCCCCAGCCCTGAAATCGGCCTCAGGCTGCATTCCTGGCCTGTTCCGGTTCCTGATCGAGCCGTTCAGGGTGCGTCACGAACGGGGCGTAGAAGCGCTCCAGCATATCGAGCACGGTCGCCGCATCCGGCACCTGATTGACCATGTTGCGGAACTCGGCCGAGCCGGGCAGGCCCTTGGTGTACCAGCCCAGATGCTTGCGGGCCATGTTGACGCCGGTCGTCTCGCCATAATGGTCGAGCATCGCGCGATAATGCTCGACAATCACGGCATATTGCTCGGCAATACTGGGGTTCTCGACGGTCCGGCCGCTCACCAGACCCTGCATGACCTGCCCGAGCAGCCACGGCCTGCCATAGGCGCCGCGCCCGATCATCACGCCATCGGCGCCGCTCTGCGCCAGCGCGGTGCGCGCGTCGTCGAGCGAGCAGATGTCGCCATTCACAATGACGGGCAACTTCACCGCATCCTTGACGCGGCGCACGAACGCCCAGTCCGCGCTGCCCTTGTACATCTGGTTGCGGGTCCGCCCGTGAACCGTGATCAGCTTGGCGCCCAAATCCTCGGCGATGTGCGCCAACTCTGGCGCGTTCAGGCTGTCATGGCACCAGCCCATCCGCATCTTGACGGTCACCGGCACGTCAACCGCCTTCACGGTCGCCTCGATCAGCCGGGCAGCGAGCGGCAGATCACGCATCAGCGCCGAGCCGGCATCGCCATTCACCACCTTCTTCACCGGGCAGCCCATGTTGATGTCGATGATGGCCGCGCCCCGATCGGCATTGAGCTTGGCTGCCTCAGCCATTTCAGTGGGCTGGCAGCCGGCGAGCTGAAGCGACACCGGTTCCTCGACCGGGTGCCAAGCGGCCTTCTGCAGCGATTGCCGCGTCTCGCGGATCATCGCGGGCGAGGCGATCATTTCGGTGACGTTAAGGCCCGATCCATAGCGCCGCACGAGCGTGCGAAACGGCATGTCGGTCACGCCCGTCATGGGCGCAAGAACGACCGGTGTCTCGATCCGCACGGGACCGATCTGAATGGGTTTGAGCAGCGTCATGACCGGAATATTGCCTAAAAAACAGGCAGCCTTTACCGCGAATGACGCTGGCGGGCAAGCAAGCCGTGCGCTAAGCGCCCCTCCATGCCCGATCAAGCCCCTCGCGCAGGCCTGTCAGCCGCGATTTTGCTCGCTGCCGGTGCCGGCTTGCGCACCGGTCACGAGACACCCAAGCAGGTGCGAACGCTCGCCGGCAAGCCGGTTGTGGCCCATGCGCTGGATGCGTTGCGCGCCCATCCCGGCGTTGGCCCTGTGGCGCTCGTCGTGCCGCCGGGCAGCGAGGATGCGATGCGCAGCCTGCTCGGTCCCCGCGCGGAAGGTCTGACGATCGTTGCAGGTGGCAGCAGCCGGCGCCTCTCGGTTCGCGCCGGCCTGGAGGCATTGGCCGGCAGCGAGCCGGGCATCGGCCATGTGCTCGTTCATGACAGCGCCCGGCCTCTGCTTCCGGTTGCCGTCATCGACCGAGTGCTCGACGCCCTCGCCGATGGCGCGCGGTGCGTGGTTCCGGTGCTCCCGGTGGTCGATACACTGGTCCGCTCCGGTGGCGATGAGGCCGGCCAGGTGGTCGACCGGTCGACCCTCGCGCGCGTGCAGACGCCGCAGGGCTTCGATTTTGCCGCGCTCATGGCCGCCCACCGGCATTGGGCGGGGTCCGAAGAACCGACCGACGACGCCCAGATGCTACGGCGCGCGGGCATCGACGTGGCATTGGTGCCGGGCGACAGCGCGCTTGAGAAGATCACGGGACCGGGCGATCATGAACGGATGGAGCGACTATTGACGGTCGGCATGAGCACGCGCGTTGGCATGGGTTTCGATGTGCACCGCCTCGTGGAAGGTGAAGACCTCTGGCTGTGCGGCGTGCAGATCCCCCACAGTCATGGCCTCTCCGGCCATAGCGATGCCGACGTGGCGATCCATGCGCTGGTCGATGCGATGCTTGGCGCGTTGGCCGAGGGGGATATCGGTAGCCATTTCCCGCCCAGCGATCCGCAATGGAAGGGCGCGGCTTCGGATCGGTTCCTGGCCTTCGCCTGCGATCGCGTCTTGGCGCGTGGCGGGCAGATCGAGCATGTCGACGTGACGATCATCTGCGAGGCGCCCAAGATCGGGCCGCATCGCGGGACGATGCGCGCCCGCTTGGCGGAGATCATGATGTTGCAGGAAGCCCGGATCAGCGTGAAGGCCACCACGACCGAGCGACTGGGGCTGACCGGCCGCGGCGAGGGCATCGCGGCGCAGGCGGTCGTCACCCTGCGCCTGCCGGACGACGATGCTGAAGCGGCATCGTGACGCGGCCCCAAGGCAACCAAATGCGGCCCACCACCGTTCCCGCTCATCAAGGCCGTCATTATTGGCGTTGGCTTTTCACCCCGATGCGATCATGCGTGGACGATCATGAGTGAGTCGACCCTGAACCAAGCCGATGGCGTTCTACCGCCCGAACTCGTTGCCTTGGCCCGCCGCGTTATCGCAGAGAACCGCGCCATTGGCCGCACTGTGGCGGTGGCGGAGAGCTGCACCGGGGGACTCGTCGCGGCTGCATTGACCGAAATTCCGGGCTCGTCGGCGGTCTTCGAGGCAGGCTTCGTGACCTATTCCAACGCGCAGAAGGTCATGCTGCTCGGTGTGAGCGAAGATGTGATCGATGCCTTCGGGGCGGTCTCCATCGCCACCGCCTGGGCGATGGCCCATGGCGCCCTCAACCGGACGGGCGCCGATGTCGCCGTCTCGATCACCGGCGTGGCCGGCCCAGATGGCGGAACGGAGCTGAAGCCTGTAGGCACGGTCGTGTTCGCCCGCGCTGAAAAGGGCATGCAGGATGCCGATGCCGTCGCCGACTTGCGGAAATTCGAGGATGAAGGCCGCGCGAAGGTGCGGCTTCAGGCGGCGCTATGTGCGCTCGAACTGCTGCTGCCCGAGGCATCCGCGCCGTAAAGGGCCGCCGCCCGCTCTTCGAAAGCGCCGATCATCTTACGCAGCGCCCTGTCGAACACCTGACCGGCCAGCATCTCGAACATGCGGCTCTTGAACGCGAAATCGACTTCGAAGTCGATCAGCACCCCGCCCTCCCCGTCCGGCCGGAAGCGCCAGTCGTTGGAGAGATGGCGCAACGGCCCGTCGACATAATCGACATGCACATGGTGCGGTCGCTCCTTCACGACGCGCGAGGTGAAGGTCTCCCGCAGCCCCTTGAAGCCGACCACCATGTCCGCCAGCATCTCCGTGTCGCTGTTCGAACGGACGCGCATGGCGCTGACCCAGGGCAGGAACTCCGGATAAGAGGCGACGTCTGCGACCAGATCGAACATCTGCTCGGGGGAGTAAGGCAGGTGGCGTGTTTCGTTATGCTTGGGCATGAGCGTTCAGAGGCTGCTTTTCATCGCGGCTTTGGCGAGCGCAGTTTCGCGCGCGGCTCGCATCTGGGCGAAGTCATCGCCGGCATGATAGCTTGAGCGGGTGAGCGGGCTGGAAGCGACCTGCAGGAAGCCCTTAGCCCGCGCGATAGCGGCATAAGC
The DNA here is from genome assembly GCF_025961835.1 of Sphingobium sp. B2D3C. Classification (NCBI taxonomy): domain Bacteria; kingdom Pseudomonadati; phylum Pseudomonadota; class Alphaproteobacteria; order Sphingomonadales; family Sphingobiaceae; genus Sphingobium; species Sphingobium sp. B2D3C. The sequence continues at coordinate 1,276,639 of NZ_JAOQOK010000001.1, forward strand.
CTTGAACGCTTGCGGGGTCACAAACTCCGCCACGGCGGCGTGCTTGGGCGTCGGGCGCAGATACTGGCCCATGGTCAGGAAATCGATATCCGCCGAGCGCATGTCGTCCATCACCTGATGGACCTCAAGGCGCTGTTCGCCGAGGCCCAGCATGATGCCGGACTTGGTGAAAATGGAGGGATCGAGCCGCTTCACCGTCTCCAGCAGCCGCAGCGAGGCATAGTAGCGCGCGCCCGGGCGGATCGTGGGATACAGCCGGGGCACGGTCTCCAGATTGTGATTATAGACATCCGGCCGCGCCGCGACGATGGCCTCCACGGCGGCCTCATGCTTGTTGCGGAAATCCGGCGTCAGAATTTCGATCGTCGTTTCCGGCGTCGTGCGGCGCAACGCCTCTATCACCTTCACGAACTGGCCCGCCCCGCCATCGGCCAGATCATCGCGGTCCACCGACGTCACGACGATGTGCTCAAGACCCATTTCGGCGCAGGCATCGGCCAGATTCTGCGGCTCCCGCGGATCGACGGGCCGGGGCATCCCTGTCTTCACATTGCAGAAAGAGCACGCCCGGGTGCAGGTGTCGCCCAGGATCATCACCGTGGCGTGCTTCTTGGTCCAGCACTCGCCGATATTCGGGCAGGCCGCCTCTTCGCAGACCGTCGCCAGCCCCTTGTCCCGCATCAGCTTGCGTGTGGCTTCATAACCGGCGCTGACCGGCGCCTTGACGCGGATCCAGTCGGGCTTGCGCGGGCGGAAGCCTGCGGGATCGGACGAGAGATCGTTCATGCCGCCCAGATAGCGACCGCAAAGCCCGCTTGCCAGCCCCCACGATCATCGGCAAAGAAATTGCCATGGTACAGTTCACAGACATGCTCGAAGGATATCGCCGGTTTCGCGGTCAGGACTGGTCTGAACAGCGCACGCGCTGGGCGGAACTAAGCGAGGGCCAGAGCCCCCGCGTGATGGTGATCGCCTGCTCGGATAGCCGCGTCGATCCGACCCAGATTTTCGACACCAGTCCCGGGGAAATCTTCGTCGTCCGCAACGTGGCGGCGCTGGTCCCGCCGTTCGAGACCAATCCCGGGCGGCACGGCGTCTCCGCTGCCGTCGAGTTCGCCGTGCAGTTCCTTGGCGTGGGGGAAATTCTTGTGATGGGCCACGGCATGTGCGGCGGCTGCAACGCGGCGCTCACCCGGGCTATGCACGATGCGGCGCCCGGCGAGGGCGGGTTCATCGCGAACTGGATATCCCTGCTCGATGATGCGCGGGCAGAGGTCGTCGCGACGCATGGCAGCGACCATGGCGGCGCGGCGGGCCGGGCGATGGAACTGGCGGCCGTCAAGGTCAGCCTCGCTAATCTGCGCACGTTCCCGTGGATCGCGGAAAAGGAAGCCAGCGGTGCGCTGGCCCTGCGAGGCGCATTCTTCGCCATATCCGATGGCGTCCTGCATGTGCTCGATGAGCAGAGCGGCGACTTCGCTCCGTTCGAATAGGCAATGGACACAGAAGTCGCCTTCTTCGTCTACGGACTATTGATGACAGGTGGCCCGGGCTTCGCGGCGCTCGGTATGGAGGGCGGCGTTCGCCGCCTCGGGCCGGACCGGGTGGTCGGCCGGCTCTATCATCTGGGTGATTATCCCGGCCTGGTAACGGGCGAGTCCGGCGTGGTGCATGGCGAACTGATCGGCATCCGCGATCCACTGCTGCTCGAGAAGATGGATGTCTACGAGTTGTACGATCCCGATAAGCCCGGCGCGTCAGAGTATCGCCGCATCGAGGTTGACCTGCTGGATAGTGGGCGCCGGGTCTGGACCTATGAGTATAATCGCAGTGTTGAGGGCCTGCCGGTGATCGCCACCGGCCAGTGGCGCAACGCGTAGTCTGGCGTCACGCCGACATCCAGCGCTCTAGCCACATTGGGTCGATCCGCGCCGAGTCGGCGGACGCTGGTGGAGCTGTTGGTCCAAATCACCAGCACGGTGACGACCCCTTGTCCGTCAAAGCCATCCGCCGCAACACCAGATCGGCTCCAATGCTGCAGTAAGGGGCAGCCGAGCGGCCTGGCGGGAGCGGCGATGAGTCTCTGACTCACCGAGCTCCCCGCCCTGCTCCGCAACCTCGTTACCTGGTCAGCTTCTTGTACGCGAGTCGCGTCGGGCGATCCGCCGCGTCGCCCATGCGGCGGCGCTTGTCTTCCTCATAGGCCTCGAAATTGCCTTCGAACCATTCGACATGGCTGTTCCCCTCGAAAGCGAGGATGTGAGTCGCCAGGCGGTCGAGGAAGAAGCGGTCGTGGCTGATGACCACAGCGCAGCCGGCGAAGTTCTCGAGCGCGTCTTCCAGCGCGCGCAGCGTCTCGACGTCGAGATCGTTGGTCGGTTCGTCGAGCAGGAGGACGTTGCCACCCTCCTTGAGCATCTTGGCCATGTGGACGCGGTTGCGCTCACCGCCCGATAGCTGGCCGACCTTCTTCTGCTGGTCCGGCCCCTTGAAGTTGAAGGCGCCGACATAGGCGCGCGTCTGCAACTCATGCTTGCCGATGGTCATCAGATCATGGCCGCCGGAGATTTCTTCCCAGACGTTATGATTCGGATCGAGCGCATCGCGGCTCTGGTCGACATAGCCCAGGCGCACGGTCGGCCCGACCTCGATGCTGCCCGAATCGGGCTGTTCCTGCCCGGTGATGAGCCGGAAGAGCGTAGATTTACCCGCGCCGTTCGGGCCGATCACACCGACGATGCCGCCCGGCGGCAGCGTGAAGGAGAGATCATCGAACAGCAGCTTGTCGCCATAGGATTTGGTGAGGTTCTTGGCCTCGATCACCTTGCCGCCAAGGCGCTCGGGTGTCTGGATGACGATCTGGGCCTTGCCCGGCGCGCGATTCTCCTGCTTCTCGACCAACTCGTCGAACGCCCGGATACGCGCCTTGCTCTTGGTCTGGCGCGCCTTGGGCGACTGCCGGATCCACTCCAGCTCCTCCTTGATCGCCTTCTGCCGACCGGCATCCTCGCGCTCTTCCTGCGCCATGCGCTTTGCCTTGGCGTCCAGCCAGCTCGAATAATTGCCCTCGAACGGGATGCCCCGACCGCGGTCCAGCTCCAGCACCCAGCCGACGACGTTGTCCAGGAAGTAGCGGTCGTGGGTAACGAGAATCACGTTGCCGGTGTAATTGATCAGGTGCTGCTCCAGCCACTGGACGCTCTCGGCATCGAGGTGGTTGGTCGGCTCGTCGAGCAGCAGGATGTCCGGCTTTTCCAGCAGCAGGCGGCACAGAGCGATACGGCGCTTCTCACCGCCCGAGAGATTGTCGACGCTCCAGTCGCCCGGCGGGCAGCGCAGCGCCTCCATGGCGATCTCAAGCTGGTTGTCGAGCGTCCAGCCGTCGACCGCGTCGATCTTCTCCTGAAGCTCGCCCATCTCGGTCATCAGCGCGTCGAAATCGCAATCTTCCGGCGGATCGCCCATGATCGCGCTGATCTCGTTGAACCGGTCGACCAGATCGGCGACAGGCCGCACGCCGTCCTTCACATTCTCGATCACCGTTTTGTCGGGGTCGAGCTGCGGCTCCTGCGGCAGATAGCCGACGCGAATCCCCTCGGCGGCCCAGGCCTCGCCGGTATAATCATTGTCGATGCCGGCCATCACCTTCATCAACGTCGATTTACCGGCGCCGTTGACGCCGATGATCGCGATCTTCGTTCCCGGCAGGAACTGAAGGTGGATGTTATTGAAAAGCGGCTTGTTTGCGCCGGGGAAGGTCTTGGTCAGACCCTTCATGACAAAGCTGTACTGGACGGCCATCGGGAAACGGTCCTCTTGAGCGGAATGGAGTGTCTTTGAATTGGCGCCCGGTTAGCTTACGGCGGGTCCATTGGCAAATCCCGGCTTGTGCCGCTCCACCACTCTCCGCCTCCCCGCTGTAAAAGCGCTGTCCCACGCGAAAAACCGTGCCTTATTGCCAAGCACTTTGGTTGATAAGGCTATTGATTTCCCCGCGGCATGCGTTAATTGGGCCGCTCGTGCCCTTTGCTGTGCACGACCTTTGCTATGGGAGCCTAATAATATGAAGAAGTTTGCTGTGGCCGGCGCCGCGATCGCGCTCATGAGCCTTGCAGCGTGCGGCGAGAAGCCGGCTGCTGAGACCAACAACGTCTCCAACGAGCTGGTTGTGAACGAGCTGGACGCCGCTGCCAACGCTGCTGACAATGCTGCGAACGCGATGGACAACCTCGCCAACGTCTCGAACAACGCGGCGAACGCAGCAGAGTAATCTGCGACTGCGCTTCTGCGCATTGTTCAAGGGCGGCGTCGATCATCGGCGCCGCCTTTACATTTGGTGGTACGGTCACCGGCAATGCCGTTTGGATCGTGCCCGCCAGTTACAGGCACCGGTGATCTCCTTGCGATCATCGCCGCCTCGCCACCGGGTACATCCGGCATCGGCGCGGCCTTTGTGCTTGCATCAAGGGCAAAGCGAAAGCTAAGGCCCGCCCTGGATCGGGGAGTAGCGCAGCCTGGTAGCGCATCTGCTTTGGGAGCAGAGGGTCGCAGGTTCGAATCCTGTCTCCCCGACCACTTTTCCCTTATTTTCTGAATATCATAACCCGCGCGGCCATGATTGGGCCGGGCGGTCGCTCTGCCTTTGCGGCAAGCGCAAGGCGCAGCAACGTCCGCTCTTCGATGGATGGTGGGCCCGGCAGGACTCGAACCCGCAACCTAGCCGTTATGAGCGGCCAGCTCTAACCATTGAGCTACAGGCCCCATTCTCCACCGCAGCGCATGGCGCCGGCTCTGGGCGCGTTAGCTTGCGGCGATCCTGCTTGGCAAGTCTTGATGCATGGTGGCGAGCGGAGCGAACAGGCGTCGGATCAGCCGTTATGGCCCTGCTCGCGATAGGCCTCGGGCGCGGTCGGCAGCACGATGCCGAAGGCCTGTGCCGTGATGGCGAACTCCCCGCCGAGATGGCGGACGATTCCCCGCACCAGTTTGAGAGTGAACGCAAGGCCGAGCGGCGGCGTGTCGCCATAGAGACGCTGCTCGACCACATAACCCTGTTCGAGAAAGGCGCGCGCCTCAATGCCCCGCAAGGCCGTCGGGCGACTCATCGTCAAGCTCACGGAGGCGCGCTCCGGCGCCGGACAGACGCACAGGACAAGCTGTTCCCCCGCAGCCAAGCCGGCATGGCCGATGCGGATCAGGTGATTCAACATGCGTTCGATCTGGTTGCGGTCGCCATGTACAAGGCTGGAACCGCTCTCGACCGAGAGATTGACGGTCTGGCCAAAGCCGGCCGCGTCCACCACCCTGTGAAGGGCAGCGGTCAGATCGACATCATCCTGCTGGGCCGAGAGGTCTCCCCGCTCCAGTCGGCTTGCCGCGTCGAGATCGTCGAAGGTCGTCAGCAATGCCCGTGCATCCGCCAGGATGGCCCGGGCGATGTCGCGATAGACCTCGGGGACCGGGCCCAGGATCTGCGCCTCGATCATTTCGCCATAGCCCTGCACGGCGTTCAACGGCGTGCGCAACTCATGGATCAGTTGCCGCGTGCTGGTGGCAGAGAGCGTCGCGCCCTCGTCGCTCGGCTGCGTGTCGATGGGGCGAACCGGCGCCTCGAACCGCCGCTCACGCCGGGCAATGCCGGTATAGCCCCGGAAGCGACCGCTCTGTCGGTCAAAATGCGGTTCGCCGGAGATGCGCCATTCGCCCGCCAGCGCACCGTCCTGCAAGGTCAGGCGGCTATTCTCGAATGCGGCGCGGTGCCGAAATGCCCCAAGCGTGGCGCCATCCACTCCATGGCTGACATCCACGCCCGGCGTCGCAATGCTGAGGCCAATGATCGCTTCCGGAAATGCACCGTCGGTCAGGCGGACGAGGCCCGAGGCATCGGTCTCGAACCGAAATCTGTCGACATCGGGCTCCGGCGTGTCCTGGACCCGAGACTCTGGCTGGACCGCATCCGGCACCGGGTCAGCGGCGCCGGCCGCCTTGAACGGGTTCGCCTTCTTGAACCGCTCGATTTGCGCAACGAGACGGCCGATCTGGCTTGCCTCGTCCGTGCTGCCCGAGCGATCAAGCTCTGCGGTCGCAACGATCCGGTCCGCACCCGGCGTGCCCGCTTCCGCCTGCCGAACCTCGGCCGCCGGCAGCGACAGATCGACTTCGCCGAAGCGTCGTAACGCGGCCATTGCGGCTTCCGGCAGATCCGGACGGCGACGCAGAACACTGCGCGCCAGCGGACCCAGATGCGGTATGATCGCGGCCCAGTCTTCGCCGGTCAGCCGGACCGACTTCATCATCGCCACGACAACCGAAGGATGGTCGCCCGCCAGCCACTGCACCAGCGTGGGGGAGCGGAGTCTGGACCCAAGCTCCACGACAGATGCGATGCGGCCTTCCAGGCTCACCTTCGGGCGTGCCTCCTGCAGGATGGTCAGGATGGTGTGCGCCTCGTCCAGTGAAAGCTTCTGGGTTTCCGCGCCGGAGACATCATATTGGGCAAGCAGATCCATGCACTGGCGCCAGCGCGTCACGGCGGCACCTGTGCCCTCGCCGCCATTGGCCAGCACCGTCCGCAGAAGATCGTTGAAACGCATTCAGTTGGCCCCTGTAACGGAACCGCGTGTACTGATGGTAAACCGACCCGCCTAGCGTTAAAAAATGGGACGTTGCATTGTGGGACAATTACGTTGCAGCGACATTATATGTCTGCAAGAACATCTACCGTGAAAGGAAATGTCCTCTATGCCCGGTAGTTCGCTGGATGAGACCGACGTCAAATTGCTCGACCTGCTTCAGGAGGATGGTCGCCTGACCAATGTCGAGCTGGCACGGCGCGTCGGCCTGACCGCCCCGCCCTGTCTGCGCCGGGTGAAAAGCCTGGAGGATCGCGGCTTCATCGCCTCCTACCACGCCCATCTCGATCCGGTTGCCCTGGGCTACACGACGACGGTGTTCGCCATGGTCAGCTTGAAAAGTCAGGCGGAAGAGGATTTGCAGGCGTTCGAGGCCCATGTCGCGGCGCTGCCGGAGGTCCGCGAATGCCACATGCTGAATGGCGAGATCGATTTCATCCTCAAGGTGGTGGCGCAGGATCTGCGCAGCTTCCAGCAATTCCTCACCTCGCAGCTGACGCAAGCGCCCAATGTGGCCAGCGTGAAGACGTCGCTAACGATCCGCACGTCCAAGAACCTGCCAGGCGTTCCGGTCGGCCGCTGAGCCCCGGCGTGGCTGAGGGCTGAGGCAGTCCGTCCAACGCCCAGCAAAAATGCCGGCGACAGAGCCGCCGGCATTCTAACTTTTTTCAATCGAACCGCAGGGGTTCAGGCGTTGGAGCTGTTCAGCCAAACCGTCCAGAGGTCGGCCGTACGCTTGCGCACGCCGGTGCCGCTGACCTTGCCGAATGCCTCGAGAGCGCCGGCCTTGTCGCCCGAACGTGCCAGCGCGATCCCGAGGCGCGTGTTCACCTCGTCCGCATCCACGCCGCCCTTCTGCAGCGCCAGGCGATACAAGGTGACGGCCTTGGCATTGTCGCCATAGCTCATGAAGGCGCTAGCGGTGTTGGCGGCAGGCTTGCCGGTGGCGGCGGACGCTGCGCTCTTCTCCGAGGTTGCCAGCGATGCGCGATCCTGCGTGATCCCGCTGGTCGCGACCTGATAGAGGTCGGACAGCGTGGTGCCGCTCAGAACACCGCTGGAGCGGCCTTGATCGATCACTGCCTTGACCTCGCCGGGCAGGCCGAGGCGATTGGCCGCCTCTGCATATTCATTGTAGTTATAGGCGCTCTTGAGCGACTTGGTGGCCGCCATCAGACGCATGATGTCGATGCTCTCGTCGCGGGTCGCATTGGGATATTCGTCCTGCAACATCCGCAGAACCAGCGCCCAGTTGTCCGGCGTGCCGCTGACCGGCAGTGCCAGCTTGGTCCAGTCGGAGAGCGTGGGCGACTTGGCGAACACCGCCATGCTCAGGCCCTTGTTGTACCAGCTTGCATCGACAGGCTGGCCAGATGCCTTCTGCAGTTCGATCGCGCGCTTGAGGTGCGGCAGGCCCTGCTCCACCTTCGCCTTGCCGGCATCGGTGAACTGGTTGTTGACGATCTGGTCCTGCGCCTCGTTGAAATAGGTGTTGGCGATCAGCACGTCGGGCGTGGGGCCGCCGTAACCGCCGTCGATGGCCGACTGGAAGTGGGTGCGGGCCTGATCATATTGCTTGGCGTTGAAGGCGAACTGGCCGACGAAATAGTGGAACTTCGCCACTTCGGTCGCCGGCGTCATGCCGGAGTCGATCATCGCTTCCAGAGCCTGGCGCTGGATGGCCTCATCCTTCTGGTTGATGCCGACCTGCAGCAGCAGGCTGCCGAAGAAGTAGCGATCGTCGGGTTTCGTCGCCGTGGACTGGATCTCGTCCAGTTTCGCCTTGGCGCCCGCAAAATCCTGCTTCTTCACCAGCTCCTGGGCTTCGACCGCTCCCTTCTGGAAGCCGCGGCTCAGCGAAATCTTGGGTGCCGAACTCTGTTCGGCCTGCTTGCCATCCCGGCTCTGCGCCGATGCGGGAGCCGTTGCGAAGGCGCCCACCGCAAACGCGGCCAGGGTGATCGTAAGAGCAGTGGTATTGAACAGACGCATCAAATATTCCTCCAGAACTAAGATCTCGGCCCCCAAGTCGCGGATCCCGCTGACTTCATGAGCCTGCACTGCAGGATCACGCGTGAACGGGAATTGAATGTCGCTATAACCACGGTTCCGGAGCTTGTCATGAGGGCGCGACGCCGGTTGGCATGGGAAATCCGCAAGCCGTCGCGCTCCCGCCCCCATTCGGCTTCGACCGGTTCGAGACAGCGTGCAATTTTGCCCTTTTCTCTGGCCTTTTCTGCAGTCGCGGGCTAGTCACACCGCTTCGAGTTCCCACCACGTAATCATAAGAGAAAACGCTTGAGCGACGAGACAATCCTCGCCGAACCCTCGGATATCAGCCCGATCAACATCGTCGATGAGATGAAGTCGAGCTATCTCGACTACGCCATGTCGGTGATCGTGTCCCGCGCGCTGCCGGATGTGCGCGACGGGCTGAAGCCCGTGCATCGCCGCATCCTGTTCGGCGCCCACGAAATGGGCTTCACTTATAACAAGCCCTACCGCAAATCGGCCCGCATCGTCGGCGACGTGATGGGTAAATACCACCCGCACGGTGACAGTTCGATCTACGACGCATTGGCGCGTATGACGCAGGATTGGTCGATGCGCGTGCCGCTCATCGACGGTCAGGGCAATTTCGGCTCGATGGACCCGGATTCGCCGGCGGCCATGCGCTACACCGAGGCGCGCCTCGCCAAGGTCGCCAATGCGCTGCTCGACGATCTCGACAAGAACACGGTCGATTTCCTGCCGAACTATGATGGCAGCGAGAGCGAGCCGCAGGTGCTTCCTGCCCGCTTCCCGAACTTGCTGGTCAACGGCGCGGGCGGCATCGCGGTCGGCATGGCCACCAATATCCCGCCGCACAATCTCGGCGAAGTGCTGCGCGCCTGCAAGGCGTACATGGATAATGGCGCGATCTCGGCTGAAGAGCTGATGGAAATCGTGCCGGGTCCGGACTTCCCGACCGGCGCGCTCATCCTCGGCCAGTCCGGTGCCCGCTCGGCTTACACGACTGGGCGCGGATCGATCATCATGCGCTCGCGCCATGTGATCGAGACGTTGCGCGGGGACCGTCAGCAGATCGTCCTCACCGAAATTCCGTTCCAGGTCGGCAAGGCCGGCCTCGTCGAAAAGATCGCCGAGGCGGCCAAGGACAAGCGGATCGAGGGCATCTCGGACATTCGCGATGAATCCAACCGCGAGGGCGTTCGCGTCGTCATCGAGCTGAAGCGCGATGCCACGGCGGATGTGGTGCTCAATCAGCTGTGGCGACACACGCCCGCCCAGTCGAGCTTCCCCGCCAATATGCTCGCCATCCGTGGCGGGCGGCCCGAGTTGCTGACGCTGCGCGACATCATCGAGGCCTTCGTGCGCTTCCGTGAGGAAGTGATCACCCGCCGGACCAAGTTCGAGCTGGCGAAGGCACGGGACCGCGCGCACATCTTGCTCGGCCTCGTCATTGCAGTCAGCAATCTCGATGAAGTCGTGCGCATGATCCGCGGGGCGAGCAGCCCGGCGGCGGCCCGCGAGGCGCTGCTGGCGCGCGCCTGGCCGATCGGGGACATCGCGCCCTATCTCAAGCTGGTCGAAGCCGCGGATGATGAGCCCTCGGGCAGCGTCTATCATCTGTCGGACGCGCAGGTTCGCGCCATTCTCGATCTCCGCCTGCACCGGCTGACGGCACTTGGCCGCGACGAGATCGGCAATGAGCTCAAGGGGCTGGCCGATGCGATTGCCGGCTATCTCGAGATTCTCGCCAGCCGCGTTCGCCTGTTCGAAGTGATGCGCGCCGAGTTCGACGCGATCGAAGCCGAATTCGCGACACCGCGCCGCTCCACCCTCGCCCCCGCTGCCGACGGCATTGAGGATGAGGATTTGATCGAGCGCGAAGACATGGTCGTGACCGTGACCATGTCCGGTTACATCAAGCGTACGCCGCTCGATACCTTCCGTGCCCAGAACCGCGGCGGCAAGGGCCGCGCCGGCATGGCGACCAAGGAAGAGGATGTCGTTACCGAGCTGTTCGTGACCTCCACGCACACGCCGGTGCTGTTCTTCTCGACGCTGGGCAAGGTCTACCGCCTCAAGGTCTGGCGCTTGCCGGAAGGCGGGCCGGCCACACGCGGACGTCCGATGGTCAACCTGCTGCCTCTGGCGGAGGGCGAGACCATCCAGACGGTGCTGCCGCTGCCGGAAGACGAGAATGAATGGGCGCAGCTCCATGTCATGTTCGCCACTGCCAAGGGTAGTGTGCGCCGCAACAGCATGGATGCGTTCGCGAATATCCCCTCGAACGGCAAGATCGCCATGAAGTTTGAGGGTGAGGACGCCGACGACCGCCTGATCGGCGTCGCGCTCCTCAGCGAAGAAGATGACGTGCTACTGGCCTCCCGCCAGGGCAAGGCGATCCGCTTCCGCGGCGATGATGTGCGCGAGTTCCAGAGCCGCAACTCCACCGGTGTGCGGGGTATGACGCTGAAGGAAGGCGACGAGGTCATCTCGCTCTCCGTGCTCCAGCGTGCCGGCATCCAGGACATGGAAGAGCGCGAGGAGTATCTGCGCTTCGCTCCATGGAAGGGCGAGAAGGAGGGCGAGCCGAAAATGGCCGCCGACCGTTTCGAGGCCCTGCGCGCCCGCGAGCAGTTCATCCTGACCGTCTGCGCCAATGGCTATGGCAAGCTCTCCTCGGCCTTCGAGTATCGCCGCACCGGGCGTGGTGGCCAGGGCATCACCAACATCGACAATATCGAGCGTAACGGCCCGGTCGTGGCGAGCTTCCCGGCGACCCGCGAGCATCAGCTCATGCTGGTGACCGATCAGGCCAAGCTCATCCGCATGGGGCTCAGCAGCCTGCGCGTGATCGGCCGTGGTTCTGCAGGCGTGCGCCTGTTCGACGTTGCGCAGAACGAGCATGTCGTGAGTGCCGCTCGGATTGAGGAAAGCACGGACGAGGTCGAGGCGGACATGCCGGCGACCGAGGGCGAGGCCTCCGACACCGCGGAATGAGGAACAGGCCCGTCAGCGTTGCCTTGAGCGCGCTGGCGGGCGGTTCATAACTAAACCCAGCGCCGCTCGAACCGCTGGCCGAGCCCGGTCAGCAACTCATATTGCGACAAACCGGTGTGCGCTGAGGCGCTGGGCAGATCATACGCCACCTCCAGCCACGCCCCTTCCTCCAAATCCGATGCCGTGCTGACATCGACGGCGATCAGGTCCATGGAGACGCGCCCCAGCAGCGGCAGCCGCTCTCCGCCATGGAGCATCGCGCCTCCCCCGGCAAAAGCGCGCAGATAGCCGTCTGCGTAGCCAAGATTGACGATCGCCGTCTCGACGGGCGCCTTCGCGGTGAAGGTCGCGCCATAGCCCACTGTTTCGCCAGCTTCGACCCGGCGCCGCTGGAGGATCTGCGCATGGGGACGCACGACCGGGCGGATATGGCCGGTCGCAGTTGGCGTCGGCAGGCCGCCATAGAGCGCGAGCCCCGGCCGGGTGAGATCGAAGGCGTAATCGCTCCCAAGCAAAATGCCGGCGCTGTTGGCCAGGCTGTAGCGCCGCGCCGGCACCTGCTGCCGCACGGCCTCAAAGCGCGCGCGCTGCGCCGCGTTCAGATCGGACGTTTCATCGGCGCAGGCGAGATGGCTGCAGAGTGTCTCGATCTGCAGCCCGTCCAGCACACCAGCGCCAAGTTCATCGGGGCGTAGGCCCAGCCTATTCATGCCGGTATCGATCATGACATCGCACGGGCCGCCGCCTGCAGCTTTCCATCGGGCGACTTGCGCGGCGCTGTTTAGCACCGGTCTTGCCGGTGCTGTCAGCGCAAAAGCCAAATCATCCGCGCGCACCCCGTGCAACACACTGAGCGATGCGCCTTCCAGCAATGGCAGCAGAGCCGCCGCTTCCTGCCATGTCGCGACGAAAAAATCCCGGCACCCGGCGGCCAGCAGATGCTGAAGAACCTCGGTCGCGCCCAGGCCATAGCCATTGGCCTTAAGGGCTGCCCCGCAGGCTGCCGCCCCACTCTGCCCTGCCAGCCAGCGCCAATTGGCGATCAGCGCGTCACGATCCAGATGCAGGGCCAGCGGCGATGAGGGACAGTCGATCATGTCGGCGGGGTAGCGCGCTCGCCCCTGCCCGTCGAGAGCAATCCGGCCACCCGCGCCCTGCTGGAGGGCGCGGGTGGCACGGGGTCAGAATGCTTTGCGGACTGTCAGCGAGACAAACCGGCCGAGCGGGTTTGCCACGGTGGAGTCATAGACCTGATTGTTGGCGATCGCCGCAAAGGGCGGCGCGGCATCGAACAGGTTGAGCGCACTCAGCGAGAAGGACAGGCCGCTCAGCACGCCGTCCGCCTTGGGCACGTCGTAGGTCAGCGTCAGATCGACCGTCGTGTAGGAGTCGACCGACTGCGATGGCGCGATGGTGCCCACCGTGTTGGTGTAGGCATTGGTATAGTTCACGAACATCGTGGCGCCGAAATTCTCGCCCCGCCACCCGAGATTGGCGCGGCCCCGGAACCGCAGCGGGAAGTTGGCCAGGTTCAGTCGGTCGACCGTCGGTGAGGTCGGGCCGGTCGCTCGCCCGTAGCTGAGCAGATAGGTGCCCGAGACCCCGATATTGGCCGATCCACCGCCCAGATCGAACGCGTAGTTGGCCAGGAAATCCAACCCATCCATCTTGATGCGGCCGACATTGTTGCGGCGGGCGTCGACAATGGCATCGACATCCGAGGCTGCAATGATCGCCGGCGGCGCCCAGGGCAGATTGTAGATCGCGTTCACCTGCGCAACGGTCGGGTTGAAGGTCACGAACGGCGCGTAGGCCGGGTCGGTGAAGACCTGCACGCTGAACACCGGCGCGGTCTCGATGACGTCCTTGTAATCGATGTTGAAGTAATCCAGTGACGCCGTGAAGCCGCTGCTCGGCGGGGTGAACTTGACGCCAACCGACCAGGTCGTGGCCTTCTCCGGCTTGAGATCGGCATTGCCGCCGACATATTCGATCACATTGCCGAACGGCCCGAAATTGGGGATGGAAAACACCGTCGCTGTGCTGGCAGGGTTGGTATCGGACAGGGTGGGCGCCCGGAACGAGGTGCCGTAGCTGGCATGAGCCGAGACGCCCGGCACCGGATCGTAGCGGATGCCGAACTTCGGATTGGTCGTGCCGCCGACGTCGCTATAGTGATCATAGCGGCCGGCAATGTTGAGTTCGAGCCGATCAATGCCCGGCATGGCATTGGCCGCACCGACCAGCGGCACGTTCACCTCCGCAAAGGCCGACCAGACGTCGCGAGAGCTGGCCGTATCGCCAAAGAGGTTGATCTGCGAGAGCGACGGTCCGTTGATATTCTCGGCAGCGGTGTTGCGGTAATAATCATGGTGGAACTCGCCGCCCACCGCCATGCGCACCGCGCCGCCGCCGATGTTGAACAGCGCACCGTCCGTCTTCACGTTGACGAGGTCGACCGTGTAGAGGCCGGTCACGTCGAAGAAGGCGACAAGGCGGTCGATCTGATCGCGGCTGTTCTGCCCGGTCCCGTAGACGTTCAGCGCCGTCGCGGGGTTGGAATCGGCCAGCGCGGCGGAGAGCAAAGCCGTGTTCAGGAAACCGTCCGTCTTGGCGCCGCCTTCCGTGGCGCCATGGGAGCCGTAGATGGAAAGCTGCCAATTGCCATCCAGCGAATAATCGAACCCGGTCGCCAGCTGGTAGGAGCTTTCGTAGATGTTGCCCTGGATCGGCCCATATTCGTTAAAGGCATATTCGACGATCTGCGAGGTCTGCCCCGGCGCGAACTCGATGAAATAGGGATTGCTGCTCGGTACGGGCGTCGCGGCGCCCAGCGTCAGAGACCCCGCGCGCTGGTTCAGGGTCCGCTTGGAGTAAAAGCCGCTGGCCCACATCTTGAGCGCAGGCGTCAGTTCCTGATCGAGACGGCCAATGACGCTCCAGCGTTTGAGCTGCGGCAGAAGATCATTGTTCACATAGCTTTGCTGAAAATTGGGCGTCGTAGACAGATTCGCCGGGGTCAAATTCTCACCGCTGCCACCCGGAAGTCCATAGCGGGTGAACGTCGCGGGATCGATCACATTGCCCGGCGAGCTGGTGAAGGCGCAGTTGTTCAAGCCCCCAAAAGCACGCTGGTCGCACTGGAACAGTTCGGCGCGATCTTCCTGACGCAGGCGGCTGTGGTAATAATAGTCGCCGGCAATCATCACTGATCCGGTGTCCCACTTCTTGCCGAGAATGGCATTGCCCTGCCATTCGTCATAGCCATCAGCGAAGCCGTAACGCGCGCTGGCCTCCAGCCCGTCGAAGTTGCGGCGCAGGATGAGGTTGGCAACGCCCGCGACAGCGTCCGAGCCGTAAGTGGCTGAAGCGCCGTCCGCCACGATGTCGATCCGCTCGAGGGCGATGGCCGGGATCACCGAGGCATCGAAGAGTTGGCCAGCAACGCCACCCGGAGGCGCGCGGCGTCCATCGAGCAAGGTCAGCGTCGCCTGCGTGCCGAGGCCGCGCAGGTTGACGCCATTGGCGCGGGTGCTGTTGAGCGTCGCGCTGTTGACGTTAGTGCCCAGCGTGGCTTCGCCCGGCCCCAAGGCGGACACCTGCGGAATGGTCTTGAGGATATCCGATGTCGTGGCCAGCCCCGTGTCGCGGATTTCCTGCTGACCGACTGCAATTACCGAGGAACCCACCGGCGCAACCCCGCGCAACTGGGTGCCGGTCACCACAATGTCAGCGGTGTTCGCGGCATCATCCTCGGACTGATTGGTCTGTGCGGTGCCCGTCTGAGCGCTGACACCCTGCGACGCAACAAGCGCAGCAAACGACACGAAGCCAAGCGCAGATGCGCGCCGGAAGCCATTTTCGGCCATGATCCTCCCCAATATGACAGCGCGATCGGCCCTACTGTCGATCGTCAATATCGACTTACGAAAATGAATACACTTTGTCTAAACATTTTTGCAATCGATTGCTCCGACAAATGCAACTGCTTTAGATTAGGTCGGATTCTGCTGGTCGATCGTTGGGTAATCCGCTCTTTCCTGATGACTGAGCGAAGGAGAAAAAATCGAACTGCGTCGAAAGGAGATGTCGGCGATTCTAATCAGCCTTGCTCTGGCAAGCCCGTAGAAATCGCCGATAAACGCGATTCAGGCCGGTCGCCCGACTTCGACAATCACTCGCACCGCATAGACTCCGCCGGGTTTTTGCCCGGTCGCAGGCGAGATCATGATGCCAAGCCGCGCTCTATGGCGCGCTGGGCACGTGGGAAACCGATTGCAGGTTTCCGAGGCTGGGCACCACCACCCATCGCGCTGCGGCTTCTTCGGCCAGCACTGCCGCGATGCGCGCGGCGGCTTGGCCATCCCCGAAAGGACTATGGGCATGGGCCATGGCGGCGTAGGCCTGCGGGTCGTCCAGCAACCGCGCGACTTCGGCGACGATGCGATCAGGGACGGTGCCGACGAGACGGGCGGTGCCTGCCTCGATGCCCTCTGGCCGTTCGGTCGTCTCCCGCATAACCAGCACCGGTTTACCGAAGCTGGGCGCTTCCTCCTGGATGCCGCCACTATCCGTCAACACCACGGAGGCTGCATCGAGCAGGCCCACAAATCCTGGATAATCCACCGGTTCAATCAGCGCGACATTCTCCAGGTGGGAAAGCGCGGGCTCCAGCGTGGCCCGGACCTGTGGATTGGGATGGACCGGCCAGATGATGGCCACATCGTCGCGCTGGGCGACGGCGCGGATGGCGGCGGCAATGTTCGAGAGCCCCTGCCCCAGATTCTCCCGCCTGTGGCTGGTGACGATAACGATCCGGCGCCCTGAAAAGTGCCGCAGCACGGGGGCGATCGAGCCCGCCAAAAAAGGCTGTTCCCGCAGCCTGCCCTGAATCGCGAGCAAGGCATCCACCACCGTGTTGCCCGTCACGATGATCCGCCCTTGCGTATGCTCGGCTTCCAGCGCTGCCGCGGCCCCCCGTGTCGGGGCGAAATGCAGATTGGCCGCGCATGCGATGATGCGGCGATTCACCTCTTCGGGCCATGGGTTGTAGATATCGCCGCTGCGCAAGCCGGCCTCGACATGCCCGACCGGAATGCGACGGTAATAAGCCGCAAGGGCGGCCATCATCGCCGTCTTGGTATCGCCGTGGACCAACACCCTGTCGGGCCGTTCGGCGTCGAACACGGCGCCCAAGGCGAGGATGAGCCGCGCCGTCAACGTGTCGAGCGTCTGGTCCGGCGCCATGATGTCGAGATCGAAGTCCGGCAAAATCCCAGCAAGGTCGAGAACCTGGTCGAGCAACGCCCGATGCTGTGCGGAAACGCAGACTTTCGTCTCGATCTGCGGCAGAGATTTCAGCGCATCATAGACAGGAAACATCTTGATGGCTTCGGGCCTCGTGCCGAAAACCAGCATCACTTTATAGCGCACCATCGTTCGCTTGCCCCCCACAGACAAGGCCTGTCTAACCGATGGTTAATGCGTGGTAAACATTTGTTAACCGGAAAAGAAAATGGCCCGCCAGCAACGCCGACGGGCCAATCTCTCAAAGCAGGAGGCCACTAGCCTCCTTCAATCTTAATTGATCAGAACAGACCTTCGATCTGACCCTTGTCGTCCAGACGGATGAAGTCCGCCGACGGCGTCTTGGGCAGGCCGGGCATGCGCATGATGTCGCCGCACACCGCGACGATGAACTCGGCGCCTGCCGACAGGATCACGTCGCGCACCGGCACGACGTGGTTGGTCGGCGCGCCGCGCAGGCTTGGATCGGTCGAGAAGCTGTACTGCGTCTTGGCCATGCAGACCGGCAGATGGCCATAGCCATCGGCTTCCCAGCCCTTGAGCTTGTTGCGCACGCTGCTATCGGCGGTCACTTCGCTGGCGCGGTAGATGCGCTTGGCGATCGTGTCGATCTTGTCGAACAGCGAGAGGCCGTCCTCGTAGATCGGCGCGAAGTTGGACGAACCGCCCTCAGCCAGGGCGACAACCTTGCGGGCCAGTTCTTCGGTGCCCTTGGAGCCATTGGCCCAGTGGCTGCACTCGACCGCTTCGGCGCCAGCGGCTTCCGCGATCTCCTGAACGACAGCCATTTCCTCGGCCGTGTCGGTGACGAACTGGTTGATCGCGACGACCACGGGCACGCCGAACTGACGGACGTTCTCGATGTGGCGGGCGAGATTGACGCCGCCCTTGCGCACCGCGTCCGGGTTAGCCGTGCCAAGATCGGCCTTGTCGACGCCGCCGTGCATCTTGAGCGCGCGGATGGTGGCGACGATGACGGCCGCGGAGGGCTTCAGGCCAGCCTTGCGGCACTTGATATCGAAGAACTTCTCGGCGCCAAGGTCAGCGCCGAAGCCGGCTTCGGTCACCACATAGTCGGCGATCTTGAGCGCCGTCTTGGTGGCAAGCACCGAGTTGCAGCCATGCGCGATGTTCGCGAACGGCCCGCCGTGGATCAGCACGGGGTTGTTCTCGAGCGTCTGCACGATGTTGGGCTGCAGCGCGTCCTTGAGCAGGACGGTCATCGCGCCCGAGGCGTTCAGCTCGCGCGCCAGCACGGCCTTGCGGTCCCGGGTGTAGCCGGCGTGGATGTTGCCGAGGCGACGCTCCAGATCCTTGAGGTCCGAAGCGAGGCAGAGGATCGCCATAACTTCCGACGCCACGGTGATGTCGAAGCCGTCCTCGCGGGGGTAGCCGTTGGACACGCCACCGAGCGAGTTGACGATCGAACGCAGCGCGCGGTCGTTCATGTCCAGCACGCGACGCCATGCGATACGACGCGGATCGAGACCGAGCTTGTTGCCCCAGTAGATGTGGTTGTCGATCAGCGCGGCGAGCAGGTTGTTCGCCGAGGTAATGGCATGGAAGTCGCCGGTGAAGTGGAGGTTGATGTCCTCCATCGGCACGACCTGCGCATAACCGCCGCCGGCAGCACCGCCCTTGACGCCGAAGCACGGGCCGAGCGACGGCTCACGCAGCGCAGCGACCGTCTTCTTGCCGATGGCGTTCAGGCCGTCAGCAAGGCCGACTGTCGTGGTGGTCTTGCCCTCGCCTGCCGGCGTCGGGTTGATCGCGGTGACGAGGATGAGCTTGCCATCCTGATTGCCCTGGACGCTGTTGATGAAGTCCCAGGACAGCTTCGCCTTGTACGGACCGTAGTTCAGCAGCGCGTCCTGCGGGATGCCGACCTTTGCGCCGACCTCGGCGATGTTCTGCATCTTCGCTTCGCGTGCGATTTCGATGTCGGAGCCTTGAGCCATGATTCTCCTAGCCTTTCCATGATACGGCCCGGAACGGGCCGACCGTCTTTGTCCGGAATTAATTGAGCGGCAGCGGACGCCGGAGCGTCAGATGCCCTGCTTGCCCTTGAAGTTTACGATCCACTCATTGGTCTTCACCAGACCGCCGAACGGATAGAAATGCAGGTGGACCTTGCCATGTTCCTCGCCCAGCGCGGGGACGAGATCGGCGATCACCGGATCGGGACCGGCGCTGCCGATCAGGCTGGTGATCGAGAGGCCGTACTTCTTGACGACCTTGGCGGAGGTGCCGACACCGCAGCGCGCGGCAAAGCGGAGCAGCGTCTTGATCGAGGCCGGGCCGGCCAGGCCGATGCGCACGGGGCCATCAATGCCCTCGGCGCGGATCTGCTTGAGCCAATCGAGCACCGGATCGGCATCGAAACCGAACTGGGTCATGATCGAATAGTCGATCCCCTGCTCCTTGAGCGAGGCGACCTTGTCATGCATCGCCTTGACGAGCTTCTCGTTGGTGATGTCCGGGTGACCTTCGGGATAGCCGGAGATGCCGACATGCTGGATGCCATATTCCTTGAGCGTGCCCGAGGAAATCACGGCCAGCGCGTCATCATAGGGCCCAAGCGGTTCAGAGGGATCGCCAGCGATCACGAACACATGCTTGAGGTCGATCTGCGCGGCGAGCATGTCGAGGAAACGGTTGAGGTCTTCCTTCACCAGAAGGCGCCGGGCGGAAATGTGCGGGACCGGCTTGAAACCGAGGTCCTGAATGGCCCGAGCCGCGCGGACGCGATCCTCGAACTCGGCACCCGGCAAAAAGGTGCAGGAAATGAGCGTACCCTGCGGGATCATGTGCGCGGCATTCTGCAGCGCTTCCACGTCCTTGGGCGTGATTTCGAGCGAGTAGTCTTCAAACAGCCGCGCCAGTGCGGTCTTGTCCAGGGTTGCCGTAGCCATGAAAAGTCCTCGCCTCGATTAGGGCTTACTGTGTTTTTAGAAGGTCGTCGGGGCGGCCACCCCGGAGGATGGCCGCCCGCAACGGATCAGGATCAGGCGTCGACGCGAGCGCTGCGCCAGCCGCCTTCGTACGTCTCGCGCGCGGTCACCGAATAGGGGACCGGGCTCACGACGGCACGAACAGCGATCTGCTTGTGCGGCTCGACGGTGGACTTGCGCGTGCCGCCATTTTCCTCGCCCCACAGGACCGTCAGCTCGGTGCCGACGGGGATCTCGTGGTCGATCGTCGCGAGCGAAAGCGCGCGCTTCTCGTTGTACGAGTAGCCGGTGAACATCGAGATGCCGACCGTGTTGCCAGCGGCGTCGAGGACGGCGTCGGCATTGGTGTTGGCATAGTTGGCCAGCGGCAGGTCGAAGAACTTGTAGTGCGAGTCGGCGTCGGCATCGAACAGGGAACCGTAGATCTTCGCCATGTCGTCGCCGTTCCAGGCCAGCGTGACCTTCTTGCGCTGCGTCGAAGCGTCGAGGGCTTCGAGCGCTTCGCGGCCGATGAAGTCGTGGTCGAACTTCACGAACGGACCGTAACCGATCTCATAAGGATTGGTGTAGTAATCCTCGATGTTGTTCGAGACGAACGAACCGCCGATCGCGCCGGTGGCTTCGTAGCTCTTGGCCGGCAGCCACTCACGATAGGCCTTCAGCTTCTCGCCGGTGTAGATGGCCGGCAGCGGGCTCGGGATCCAGCCGGATTCCAGAGTGTTCGAGGGATAAGCGCGCGAACCGACCTGCACCAGGCCGAGATCCTTGCCAGCCTCGACGATGGCGCCGCGGATGTCTTCCATCTCTTCGTACGGACCCCAGATTTCGAGGCCCGGTGCACCGGCCATGCCGTGACGGAGCGTGCGCACCGAGCGGCCAGCGATGTTCATGGTGGACATGTTGAAGAAGCGGAGCTGCTCGAGCTTGCCGCCGTGCAGCTTCTCGATCACGTCCCAGGCGTTCGGGCCCTGGATCTGGAAGCGCCAGTAGCTGCGGTTGACGGGCTTGCCCATCGGACGCGAAGGCGAACGGTCGTCATAGACGATCTCGACGTCGTAGCCGCCGGTCTCGGCGTGGTACTGCAGCCAGTTGGCAGCCGGCGCACGGCCGACATAGCAGAACACTTCGGGCTCTTCCCAGAAGATGATGCCGTCGCCGATGACGTGGCCATAAGGCGTCACGGGCACATACTGCTTGGCCTTGTTGACTTCCCAGCCCTTGGGCGAGTTGATCATCGTGTCGGTCAGGAGCTTGAGCGCGTCCTTGCCCTTGATGAACAGGTTGACCATGTGGTGCGACTGATCGAACAGCACGGCAGCGTTGCGCCAGGCCCACTGCTCGGAGCGCCAGTTGGAGAATTCCGGAGCAACGACCGGATACACATAGGCGCCGATCTGGCTGTTGCGCAGCATTTCCACCGGATTGCCGGCGGCGTTGAGCACTTGCTCAAGATTGGTAGGGTTGGACATCAGAGAGCCTCTCCATTTGGATCGCGAGAAACAAGGGTCTGCGTTCGACGAGAACGTCGAATCGATGGACGGGCGGAACATACGAAATTTTGTATGTTACACAAACGAAAAATTGGAAGGCCGCCCAGACCCTCCGGCGCAGAAATTAGCGAATTGATAGGGATTTATCACCTCGCAATGGCGTCAAAAAAACAGGTTCATGCTGCACCAGCGAACCAGTTTCCGGCCTCATCGGAGCCGGTTCCCACGGATCGCCGGTTCATGCCATTTCCACGGCGCGGGGTATCATGTGTAGCCATGTTGCTGCGCAATATGATTGAGGTCGCGCGGGGCCTAAACCGGCTCACAGGAAGGGCCGGATGGGGTCGCGGCCATCCCAATCCTGCGTCTGCTCCCAAAAGGTGGTGAAGCCGGCATCCATGCCCCCCGTTGCCGGAATCAGCTCGACGAAGCCCGGCGCGCCCGGCCCGCCCTCGAAGAACGCGACAGAGCCACCAGTCGGAACCGGCGCCCGCTGGACCAATGTTTCCCCACGCGCGATCCGGCGCGCCACCTCGTCCTCGATGTCCTCGCGCGCGACGCCAAAGTGATGGAAGCCATAGCCCACGCGATCGATCGTCTCCTTGTAGACCGACGGATGGTCGTCCAAAGGCTGGATCAGCTCGATATTGGTCGAGCCGGCAAAGCTCATCGCGATGGCGCTGCTACTCTTGCAGGTCTCGCCGCGATAGACATGATCCGGCCCCCCGAAGCTCGGCAGGACGAACCAGGGACCGACGCCCGTCCGCTCGATCCACCAGTCGATCGCCTGATGGATGTCGCGGACCACATAGGCCATCTGGCAGATGGTACCGATGTCGCCGCCGAAGCCAAATTTCCTGGTCATCCGTCTCTCCTCTTCATTCTTGTTCTGCGATGGTCGCCAGAGCACCCGCGAGGGTTTCCGGCATGGAAATGAACGGGCTGTGATCGCTCTCGAGCGCGGTCACGCTGCGGCAAGGCAGCACGGCCTGCATCGCGCGTTGCACGTCCAATGAAAAGGTCCGGTCCTGCGCGCATTCGATGTAATGGCGCGGTACGCGGCCAAAGCGAGCCGCAGTGAGGCGCAGCGCGGTCCCGAATGGCCTCACCGGTTCGTCAATGAGCTGCACGGCCGACTGCCGCTGGTCCTCAGGACTGCACAGCTGGTAGAAGAATTCCGCCGCTGCGGATGGATCGAACCGCAAGCCAAGGCCTGCATGGACCGGGCTGAGCGCGGCGCCGAAGCGGCCCGTCTCCATCGAGCGCCCGATCATGTCATAAAGGCTTTGCCCGTCGGGGATGAGCGCGCCGCTGATATAGACCAGCGCCGCGAACGCCTCCGGCGCCAGTTCGGCGGCCTGACTGGCGATAATGCCGCCGCGACTATGGGCACACAGGATCACCGGCTCAGCCTGGCGGCGGGCCTCCCCGACGATAAACTGCGCCCAGCCCTCCAGCGAGACCTGCGCCATGGCGCGCGCGTCGCCACCGGCACCCGGCAGGTCCGGCGCGATCATGCTGTGCCCGGCCCGCTCCAGGGGCGCGCGCAGGCGGTCGAAGCACGACCCGCTATGCCAGGCCCCGGGTATGAACATGAAGCGGGCCACGCGATCTCAGCGAACGTCGATCACCACCTTGCTGAAATGTTCCGAACCGCTGCCATGCGCAAAGGCCGCCTTGGCATCCTCGAACGTATAACGGGCGCCGATGACCGGCTTGATGCCGTTGACGTCAATTGCCGCAGCCAGTCGTCGCGCCATGCCGCGCGAGCCGACGAAAATACCCCGCAGCGTGCCGCCGACGAACATCAGGCCTGATGGGTTAGGCCCGCCAACGGGATTGAGCACGCCGATCAGTGCAACTTCGCCATTGTGGCGCAGTGCGGCCATGCTTTGCTGCACCGTGCCGGCACCGCCGACCTCGACCACCTTGTCGACGCCGCCCATCGTGGTGGAGACATGCTGACCCCAGTCCTCGATCTCGCGATAGTTGATGAGATGATCGGCCCCCAGCGCCTTGGCGCGCTCCAGCTTGGCGTCGCTGGAGGAGGTAATGATGACCTCGCAGCCCGCCGCCTTGGCGAGTTGCAGGGCGAGGATCGACACCCCGCCGGTGCCAAGCAGCAGCACGCGTTCGCCGGGTTTGACCGGCCGTGGGCCTTCGAACAGCGCGTTCCAGGCCGTCACACCGGCGCAGGGCAGGCAAGCCGCCTCGGCATAGCTAAGCGACTTGGCAACGGGAACCACGCCCTGCTCCGGCAGAACGACCACTTCGGCGAGCATCCCGTCGGCGCCCGCGGCACCGAGCGCAAGGCCAGCAGCCGGATTGGGCGAGCCATCGTCCCAGCTCTGGAAGAAGGTGCCGGCCACCCGGTCGCCCGGCTTGAACTGCGTCACACCCGCACCCACGGCAATGACTTCGCCCGCCCCGTCGGAAAGCGGGATCGTCGGGTTGGGCACCGGACCGCCGAGATAGCGCCCGAGCACCACCGCCTGATCGCGATAGTTGAGCGAACAGGCATGAACCCGGATCGCCACCTGGCCGGGACCGGGCGCGGGCTGATCGCGCTCGACCAGATGAAGATCGTCGATCGAGGTGGCCCCCGCCGCCAGTTGCCATGCACGCATCGTCAAACTCCTTCAATCATCTCAATTCACTGTGTCGCCGGCTACAGCGCCTAGCGGTCGCCAGACCAAGTCCGCAGGCCCGGCGCGGTACGGTCTTCGCTGGCCAGCGCCTCGGCGACGGCCGGGCGCGCCTTCACCCGCTCGCGCCAATCGACGATCCGCGGATAGTTGGTCGTAACATCCAGCTCCGGGAACATCCGCTCCACCATCGCGCCGCAATGGCTGAAGAAATTGATATCCGCCGTCGTGTACATATCGCCGGCCAGCCAGGGCGTCTCACCAAGCTGGGCCTCGATCTTGCGCAGCGCATAGATGATCTTGTCGGTCGCGTTGGCGAGGTCCGTCTCGGAAAAGCCAGAGCGCGCGGTCGCCCATTTCTTGCGCTGATCGGGGAGCGGAATATGCTCGAGCAACTTCTCGAACTCGCCATTCTCGATGTTGCGGGCAATCACGCCGACGAGCCGGTGCCAGCCATGCATGGAGACATAGTTCATGACATGCTCGTCGACAAACTTGTTCCAGTAGCGCACCTTGGTCTTGCCGAGCGGATCGTAGGGCATCAGCGGGACTTCGGGAAAGACGTCTTCCAGATACTCGTTGATGACGGTCGTGTGGGTGATCACGGCGCCATTATGGACAAGCACCGGCACCTGCCCTTCCGGGTTGATTGCCTTGAACCAGTCCGAATGCTGCTCGAACTTGTGGAGATCGACATAGATCGATTCATAAGCAAGCGCCTTCTCCTTCAAGGGGATCATCGACTTGAGCGAATTGGCCAGCGGCTCGGCGTGGTAATATTTGAGCGTCATCCTGAGGGTTCCTTAAACTTCGAGCGTATCGAGCACGCCCCCATCGACTGCCCAGTTCTGCGCCGTCACATGACTGGCAGCCGGCGAGAGGAGGAAGCAGGCGACCTCCGCCAGTTCATCGGCGCTGCCCATCCGGCGCTGGGGCACGCGCTGATTGATGCGCGCGGCTTGCTCGGGCGGGATCAGATCGAAGGCCGGCGTTTCGATGAAGCCGGGGACGATACAGTTGCACCGCACGCCCTGCGGCGCCAGTTCGACGGCGATGGCGCGCGAGAGGCCAAGCACGCCATGTTTGGACGCGACATAAGCCGGGTTCATCGCCATGCCGCGCTTGCTGGCCATGGATCCAGTGACGAGGATGCTGCCCTCCCCCGCTTCCACCATCCCGGGTGCGAGCGCCTGAATGGCCCAGAAGACGCTGGTCAGATTGACGCGGATCACCTCGTCGAACAGCTCGGGCGAATAGGCCAGCGCCGGCGCGAAGTTGCCCGCGAGCCCGGCATTGGCGAACAACCCATAAGCCGGCCCGAAATGCCCCACGGCCTCTGCCAGCGCGGATTCAAGCGCGGCTTTGTCACCGACATCGGCGGCGAAGGCAGCGGCATGATCGCCGATGGCCCGCGCCTGATCGGCCAGCGCGTCCTTGCGCCGCGCGAGCATGGAGACCCTCGCGCCACGGGCGGCGAGCATCCGCGCCGTCGCCAGTCCTATGCCACTGGATGCGCCGGTGACGATCACATGCCGCCCCGCAAAGTCTGTCATGGCCTCTCTCCTCTCCCTGCGCACCGTCTAGCGCGGCGCGATGATCTCGATCCACGGCCCAAGGTCCGGGCTGCTCCCGGCTTTCGCCAGGTCGGCAGGATCCCATATCTGCGTCATCAGCGCCCGTGCTTGTTCGTAGGCGACGCCGAGCACATCCCGGCGGTAGCGATAGACGAAGGCCGAAACGCGCCAGTTCATGATGCAGTGGATATGCACCGGCGCGTCATCGGCCTCCAGCGCCGCGACGAACGCCTGATAGTGATCTTCGGTCGGCGCATCGAAGGGGATGGGGATATGCGTGTAGCGCAGCCCTGCCCCGGCCATCTCTCCGGCTTCATCCGGCAGGGCCTCCGGGTGACTGTCCAGCGCGAGATTGATGACATGGCGCACGCCAATCTCGGCAAGGCGCGCAGGATCGCCCGACTGAAGTCGCCCGGACGTCGTGATCCGCGCATCGACGCGCAGAAAGTTCCGGATGTCGTCCGGGTCCGCCATGTCCCTCGACCGATCTCGCCCCTCCCCGGCTGAGGAGGGGGCGCTCATTTGTGGATCAAAGGGCGATGATGACCGATTTCAGCTCGGTATAGGCCTCGACGCCCTGACGGCCCTGCTCGCGGCCAAGGCCGCTTTCCTTATAACCGCCGAACGGCAGCGCGGGGTCGATCATCGAGTGGCAATTGCCCCAGATCGTGCCGGCCTTCAGCTTCGCGGCCAGCTTGTGCATGGCCGAGAGATCTTTGGTCCAGATGCCCGCCGCAAGGCCGAAGCTCGTATCGTTCGCCTGTCGCGCGACTTCATCCAGATCATCGAAGCGCTGGGCCACGACGACGGGGCCGAAGATCTCCTCGCGCACCACGCGCATGTCCGGCTTCACGTCCACGAGCACGGTCGGGTTGACATAATAGCCGCCCTCGCTCGCCGGCGCATCACCGCCGACGGCCACAGAGGCGCCCGCCTTCTTGCCGTCCTCGATATAGCCCATCACGCGCTGCATCTGCTCGTCGCTGACCAGCGGCCCCATATGCGCATCGGGATCGAGGCTGGCGCGCGGCTGCCAGAATGCGGAGGCTTCCACGAAGTTCTCCAGCACGCTGTCAAATACGCTCTTGTGCGCATAAAGCCGTGAGCCGGCCACGCAAACCTGGCCAGAATTGAAAAAGATCGCCTGCGCGGTGCCGGGGCCGACGACCTTGGGGTCGACGTCCGGCAGCACGATCACCGGCGACTTGCCGCCCAGCTCCAGCGTGACGCGCTTGAGGCTGTCTGTCGCAGTACGGTTGATGATCTTGCCCACTTCCGTCGAGCCGGTGAAGGCCACCTTGTCGACATCGGGGTGTCGCACGAGCCGATCGCCGGCGGTATGACCGTTGCCGGTGATGATGTTCACCACGCCGGCCGGAATGCCGGCCTCGGCGATGAAGTCGGCCAGGCGCAGCGCGGTGAGCGAGGTCTGCTCGGCCGGCTTGAGCACCACCGTGCAACCGGCGGCCAGCGCCGGGCTGATCTTCAGCACCGCCATCAGCAGCGGGAAGTTCCACGGCACGATCTGCGCGGCGACGCCAATCGGCTCGCGGCGGACATAGCTGTGGAAAGCACCGCGCGGTGCGGACATGGGCTCGATCATCTCGCCGCCCAGCTTCGTCGCCCAGCCCGCCATATAATGCATCATGCCAATGGCGCCGGGCACGTCGATGGCACCGGCCATGCCCTTGGGCTTGCCATTGTCGATGGCTTCCAGCTCGGCCAGTTCATCGGCATGGGCGCCCAGGATATCGGCGAGCTTGCGCATCATCGTCTCGCGAACGATGGGCGGCAGGTCGGACCAGCGGCCATCGTCGAAAGCGCGGCGGGCCGCCGCCACGGCGCGATCGACGTCGGCATCGCTCGCATCGACAAAGCGGCTGATTTCCTTGCCGGAGCTGGGATCGATCACGCCCAGCGTCTCACCGCCGGTGGAATCCACCCATTGCCCGTCAATGAACAGCTGCGGCTTGCGGGCGAGCGCCTTCTTGGCCGCTTCCGAATAGGGGAATTGCTCGAGCTTCACGTTGCTCATCTGGTTCATTCATCCAGCTCCTCTGTGAACCCGGCTCAGCGTGCCGGGCATATCATCTGCCCAGCGCGCTCCGACGCTTCTTGGCGGCGAACGAGCGCGCATGACCCAAATCATCGATCTCGACGACAGGTTTAGGACAAAGTCATGATGAGAGTCGATGGGGTGATTGCGGGAGCGTAGCGATAACCGTCATCGCCGCCATTCATGCAGTGCGGACGGGTCCAATAGGCCTGCCCAGGGGCCGTCCGATTTGTGTCAGACGGCACCTGTGGCTGCGATCAGATCTGATTGGTCCGCGCGAACCGGGCGATATGTTCGGCCGCGCGGAAGGCGAGGGCCTCGATCGTCTGCGTGGGCTGACCGCGCCCGGACGTCACCATGCTCGATCCATCGCACAGGAACAGGTTCCGCACGTCATGGGTCCGGTGATATTTGTCGATGACCGACGTCTCCGGGTTGTTCCCCATGCGGCAGGTGCCGAGCAGGTGGACGCCGCCGCGCCCTTCGCCCACTTCACTGCGGACGACCTGCGTCGCGCCGGCGGCATCCATGATCTCCACCGCCCGATCGGCCTGCCAGTTCGCATGCTTGGTGTCGTCAGGGTGATCCTTGTACGTCACCCGGATCGCCGGAATGCCCCACTCGTCCTTGAGTTCGGGATCGATGTCGACGCGGTTGGTCTCCTGCGCCAGCGACGTGCCGTGGCCCGAGCAATTCATCCAATAGGTGTAGGATTCGAGATATTCCTTGAATCCCGGCCCCCATGTCGGCGTGCCCTTGGGGACGCTCTGCCCCCAGGTGAGAGGGCCGCCCGAGCGCGCGTCGAACCCGCCGCCACCGTAGAAACCGCGCTTCTCGTCGGCGTCATAGAAATCGTGCAAGATGCGGGTGACGTTCGCACCCTTATATTCGTTGAGCGGCTGCTCGAACCGGGCCATCGCCCCGCCGCCCTTGTTGCACATCAGATAGCGACCGACCTTGCCGCTGGAATTGGCCAGCCCATCCGGGAAGGCATTGGTCGCGGAGTTGAGCAGCAGCCGCGGCGTCTCCGCACCATTGGCGCACACGACCACGGCGCGGGCATTCTGGAACTGCTCCTTGCGATCCTTGTCGAAATAATGGACGCCGGTGGCGCGCCCGGCATCGTTCATGCCGATGCGGAACACGTAGCTCTCCGAGCGGATCTCGCAATTGCCTGTCGCCTCGGCCTCGGGGATCACCGTCCAGACCGACGAGGACTTGGCCATCACCTCGCAGCCAAAGCCGCCGCACAGACCGCATTGCGCGCAAGGCGGCCGATCCTTGTAGATCACGGAATTGATCGCCAGCGGCGCCGGGAACGGATGCAGGCCGAGCTTGCGCGCCCCGCGCTCGAACAGCACGCCGGAGGATTTCACCGGCAGCGGCGGCATGGGATAAGGCTTGCTGCGCGGTGGATCGAACGGGCTAGCTCCCGCGAGGCCGGACACGCCGACCTCCCATTCCACCATCGTATAATAAGGTTCGAGTTCGGCATAGGTGATCGGCCAGTCGACCAGATCGGCGCCGGGAATGGAGCCCCACCGGCTGCCTTCGATAAAATCGATCTCGTGCAGTCGCCAGAAATTGGCGTTGAAATGCGCGCTGCTGCCGCCGACCACGCGGGCATAGGTCAGCGCATTCCGCTCCATGCGCTGCGCCGCCTTGCTCGGGTCGCTGCGGAAGGTTTGCGGATTGGCCGTCGGGCTGTTGGTGATGCCGGACAGGTGCCGGTACTTCAGCTCGTCATGCTCGAACTCATAGGCCTCCAGCCGAGGCCCCTGCTCCATCACCACGACGCTGTTGCCGGCACGCGCCAGTTCCCGCGCCATGATGCCGCCCGAAGCGCCCGAGCCGACGACGATGAAATCGACTGTTTCGCTGGTCTTGTATGTCTTGCGATCCATGGGGCGCCTCCGTCAGGCCATGTAGGGCTTGGTGCCGGGATAGGGCTCGAACCCCGGATAATCCTTGTCGTAATAGCCGAAGGGCGGCTCCCAATAATGGCTGTCGACCACGCCGATCAGCTTGGTACCAACCCCCTCGAAATTGCCGCCATATTTGGGCATGGCGATGAGGCCGAGGACCGTGAGCCGACGCACCGCCAGGAAGAAGGGCGTCTTGTCGACCTCCTTGAGCCAGGCGATCTGCTGGGCGTCCGGCGCGGCGGAGAATGGCGCCTGCGTTCCATATTTCGCGGCATAGCCAGCGTTGAACTCGGTCAGGCCGGCCTTGAAGGACGGCCATTGCTCAGCAAAGAAACTGCCCATCGCATTGTCGATGAAGTAGACGATATGCGCATCGCGCGCGCCCGGCATGGCGCCGCCCGGCACGATCTGGTTGGCGATCGCATCGACATTGGCCGCTTCCGCAGGGTTCAGCGTCGTAAAGCTCGTATGCCCCTCGCCCGCTCCTGCGCCGCCATGACCATGCCCGACGTGCTCTGCGGCGGATGCGATCTGTGGCCAGTTCAAGGTCACCCAGGCCGCGCTAGCCAGATTGCCGACGGCAGCGAGAAACTGGCGGCGTGATGGAGAAGTCTGGGTCATAAGGCACTCCGAAACCGGCCGGAAAGTGCCATGATTGAGCGCTGCCAGGGGCTCGGAGGGAATACGTCAAACTACGCATTGCGAGGTCGCGCCGGGGCAGCGCAAATGCGGGTCCGCCCACGTAGCCAGCGCTTCCCTCACCCCATTGAATTGTTCGGTCATCGCGGGCACCATGCGCCCATGGGTAATTTGGTAGGCAAGACGGCAGACGCATTTCCGCATGGCACCGTCCATCGGGCCGCAGACGATCTTCAGCACGCGCTGACCGCAGATGCCGACCTGTTCGCTCTCTGGGAGAAGCTGACACCACTCGGCCGGAACGAGTTCATCTGCTGGGTGGAGGACGCGAAGCAGGCGAAGACCCGCGAAAGACGGATCCAGCGAACCTGCGAGGAACTGCGCGAGGGCAAGAAGCGGCCCTGCTGTTGGGCCGGGTGCATTCACCGGACGGATAAGGCCCCCGGGCGATGGCAGCAGGCGGTGCTCATCGATGGCAAGACCGGCAAAACGCCTCCCGCCTAGGCCCGCGCCATCGCCGTGTTTAGCCTCTGCTAGCTGGTCAGATGAAAGGAACGGTCAGCCGGCGGCTCGCGTCACGTCGAGCAGCAGCGTGCGGAACTGCTCGTCGGTGGCGTGGGCATGCGTGCGCATCGCGCTCAGAGCCTCCTGCGCGCGCTCATGGGAGAGCGTGTTCGCAATAGCGATGGCGGTCTCCAGGGAGACGGCATCGGCCGCCACGGCTTTTCGCACGGCGCCAACGATGGCGATGTCGCGTAACGACCCCTGCGGGATCGTCTCGGTATCGCGGTGGGCATCCTTGACGATGCCGCCCATCCAGAGGTTCTCAGCGGGATCATCGATCGGCTCGAGCGCGTTGATCGCACGCGCCTGATCCCTCCAGCTGCCCGCCAAGGCATCGACAAGCTGGGAGACCGGCAGGCCGACGGCAGCAGCGATCGAGGGCAAAGCCTCGGCGGCAAGAACCCGTCCTGCATAGAGGTCTTCCAGACAGACGGTCAGCAAGCTGGTCAGGTCGCGGGCTTGGGTGCTCATGCTGCTCCTCTCCGATGATGCAGCGGCGCGAGAGGCGCCGCCGATCATCCAACGAGAGAGCGCGGTGGACGTTCCGTCCTAGCCCCAGCGATTGATTTCCGGGCCGGGGGCAAAGGCGTGAGCCGGCTGCGGGCTGCCCGCCTGCGCGAGCGCCTGCTGCACGCTGGGCCGCGCCTCAACCCGCGCCAGCCACGCCGCCAGGCGCGGCTTGTCGGTGAAGGCATCAGGGACCAGATCACGCATCGGCGCCACCCAGGCGTAGCTTTCCAGATCGGCGATGGAGAAGCTGCCCATGAGCCAGTCGCGCGCCTCAAGGCGGCCCTCGATCTTCTGGGTGGCCTCCCGGACCCGCGCCTCGCTGGCAGCACGATGCTCGGCCGAGAGCTGGCCGCTGCGCGTCTCGCGCCAACGCTCGGCCAGATCCTGCGAGGCAATGGGGGCGATCAGCGCATCGAAGCGCGCGTCATCGAGCGCAGCCAAGCGCGGCGTCGTCCACGCCAGGTTGGCCAGGGCCGCCGCGCCGGGCGCGACGCGCTCTATCATCCAGCGACACCAGGCCATCATTTCCCACCGCGCATAGGGATCGGTCGGGCGCAGGCCACAACCGGGCGCCGCGTCATCCAGATAGCAGGCGATGAACACGCTGTCGCACAGCGCCTGTCCGTCGACGACGAGCACCGGGCCCTCCCCTTCGACGCTGTAATCCACCTCGAAAGCGCGCGGCACGGTCCCGCCATGGCGCTCGGCCATGCCAAGATCGATGGGGCGAAGCTCCGCGTCCAAACCGCTCTCGAACAGCGCGGCGAGCACAGTGAGCGACGGGCCGGTCGGCTCGCCATGATACAGGGTCATCGCCATCACGCTGCCTCCTCGATCAAGGGAATGATGCGCTCGGCAAAGCGGGGCACGCGGCTATAGGCCCAGGTTTCGCGCACGGCCGGGCGCCGCGCAATGGCGCGCAGCCAGCGCATGATGTTGGGGGTTTTTGCGTCGTTCACGTCGTCGGGCTGCATGGAGGGGAGCCCGTAAGCCGAATTGAAGCAATTGATATCCGCCAGCGAGTATTGATCCGAGCCGAGATACTCGCGCTGCCCCAGCGCCTCCTCCAGCTTGGTGATGCCCAGCTTCACCCGCCGCGTCGACTCTGCCAGTTCCGCCTCGCTGAACAAGCCGTAGATCGCCTTGCGCCAGGCAGTGCGGCGCTCCGGCAAGGGAATGCGGTCGATCGCCGCTTTGAGTTCTTCAGGGTCGCGCGCCCGGACCTGCGGGCCGATGAAGATGCTCCAGCCGATCATGCTGAACGACGGGCAGAGCCACTGGTCGAGATATTTCATCCACCAGCGCACGCGCCAGCGATCGACCGGGTCTTCAGGCATCATCGAGGGGCCGGGAAAGGCCTCCTCCACATATTCCATCATGGCGGTCGATTCATTGAGCAGCCGGCCGCTATGGGTCATCGCCGGGATCGTCCCCATCGGGTTGATCGCCAGATAGTCCGGCTTGTGCTGATCGAACGAGAGCAGGTCGAGATAATGGCTGTTGAACGCCACGCCTTTCTCGATGAGAGTAAGCATGGGCTTGCCCGAATTGGCGTTGGGCTCCCAATGGTACAAAGTGACGTCGTTGCTGCTGCTCATCGTAACGCGGGCCGCTGCCCTCTCCTCTCGATCAATTTCAGGCCATCGTCCAGGCGATGAGGTCATGCGTCGCGTCGCGCCGTTCAGAGCGCAGACGCAGCCCGCGATCCTCAAGCCAGGTCCGGGCGGCGACATAGTCATTCCACCCGGTCAGACCCGCTACCGGACCAGACATCGCACCGCTGCGACGGATCGCGCGGACGCCGGCCCAGTTGCGGCTGTGCTCTCCGGCAAGATCGATCTGCTGCACGCCGAAGAACTGCCCGGCGAAGGACCGGCTTGCGGCTCTGCGGCTGTCATAGACGACGATGCGAGCGGCCTTCTCCGGCCCAGCGACGGCCCGGGCGCCGAATAAGCCGACAGCCCCTGCCACCGCCGCGCCGCCCAGCAATTGCCGCCGCGAGACGCCGCTCATTTGCCCTTCCCCAGATAGGCCGCCACGGCTTCCAGCTCGGAATCGGTGATGTCCACGCGCGTCTGGCGGGGCATCGCGCCCTTGCCCATGCGCACAACCGCCTTCACATAATCGGCGGTCAGATCGTCCCGGTTGGCGATCAGGCCCATGGCGGGCGGGTTGCCCATCATCACCTGCTGCTTGGTGATCAGATTTGTGCCCATCCCCCAATCGAAATGGCAGGCGCCGCACCGATTGGAGAACAGGGCTTCACCGCTATTGGCATTATGCTGCCGGTCCCCTGGCGCCATCTGCGCCCGCATGCCGTAAGCGGAGGGTGGCGGCGGGCCGCCTGCCGGAGCACCGCCGGGCTGGGCAGCCCGCGCATCCCTTGTCCCCAGATCATAGGTCGTCATCAGCACGCCGACCGCCATCAGCGTCATGAGGCTCGTTACCTGCCCTATCCTCATGCCAGTGCCTTTCCACGCTGGTCGGCATAGGCGCTGGGCCAGATGCCGTTCTTGCCGGGGGAGAGAATGCCGTTCGGGTCGAGCGTGTTTTTCACCTGCTCGGTCATCCGCCGCATGGCGTGGTTGTTGAACCCGAAGGTATCGGAGATCGCGTCCATCCAGCCGAGATGGGTGCGATATTCGGCATAGCCATGGGCGGCAGCGTCGGCGATCAGGGCGTTGAACAGCGTCTTGATCGTCTCGACCTGCTTGTCGTTGTCGCGGTCGTACATGAGCATGTTCACATTGTTGCAGAACCGCCCGCCAATGGTGAAGCTGGCGTAGAAATCCACATCATGATCGTTGATGATCTTGCGGCTGCGGCGCATCTGATCGAGCACATGCTTGCCGGTGGCCGGGACGACCGGCGAGAAACCCATATGGGCACTGCGCCCGCCAACCCAATCGCCCATCTGCAGCGGAACGGCCGATGGTACGCCGAGCGTCAGGTCCATCACATTGGTCGCATCGCCCTTGCGCCACCAGCGCTCGCCGATCGGCGTCTTGAGGTGCGGCGCGAAGGCGGCCTTCACGACAGCCGCCTTCGCCTTGGTCACCGATTCCTCGCCATAGAGGCGCAACTGCATGTTCCAGTAGCTGAGCTTGTGCTCCTTGAGCAGTTCCTGCACGCGCCATTCAGGAATGGCGCCGGGCTTGTCCCAGAAGTCCTTGCGCTGTCCCAGGATCGTCATCTTGCCAAGCCAACTCGGAATGAAGATCGACTGATCGATGATCCGGTTCAGCCGCAAGGGTGTGAGGGTATCGATCACCCAGCCGATGTCTTCCGCCTGCGGGATTTCAAGGTTCAGCTCTACGGAGGTTTCCGGCTCCGGCATCAGCCACATGCCGGCCTTGGTCACGACGCCCAGGTTGGACTGGGTGAACATCTGGTCCCAGCTCGGACCGTAGCTGAACGGAAAAAGATGCGCGGCCTTGTTGTTCTCCATCGCGCCAAGGCCCGTGCGCACCACATCGCCATTGGCGAGCACGACTTCCATGCCGCACAGGTTGCTCGCGTGGACGCCATAAGGCGTGTAGCCGATGCCATGATCGAGCGCGTTGCCAAGCACCGAGCCCCAGCCATTGCCGGGCACGGACATCATCAGCGGCAGCTTCTCGCGCTGGATATGCTCATAAAGATCGATGAAGCCGACGCCCGGCTCGATGACGCAATAGCCCAGTTCCGGATCGACCTCGAGAATGCGGTTCATCCGCCCGAGATCCAGCACCATACAGCCCGGCATCCGCGGCGCTGCCGTGCCATAACCAAGGTTCTTGCCGCGCGCGACCGTCCACAGGGGGAGCTTGTGCTCATTGGCGATGCGCACCACCGCCTGCACTTCCTCGACCGTGCTTGGCGCTACCGCGCCCGATGCGGTCCAGAGCGTCTCGGGCCCCGGCGCGTAAATATCCGCATAGGCATCGCGATCTTCATCGCTGGTCATCACCCAGCCCGCACCGACCGCAGCCTGCAACGCCTTGACGGCGGCATCGAAGCGTTGGGGTGACATTCCAGGCGGCAAAACTAGCTTCATGCGCTCACCTCTCCTTGCGGGCCTGTGCGGCCTCTCGCTCTTGCGACTATCGCTATTGTGGGATCATGGGGCGGTCAAAGGAAATGAGGGCGACCACGCGGCCGCCCTCCTCAAGTTTATCTCGCCCTAGGGCCTCAGAAGTCCTTTTTGATCGACACGCGCCATTCGCGCGGCGCGCCGACATTGGCATAGGCCGTGCCGGCGAAACCGTAGACCGCGTCAAACCGCGACGTGTAGTAATATTCGTCGAAGAGGTTGGTCACTTCGAACGACACGGCGAGGTCGCGATCCTGATTGCGCCAGGTCAGCCGGGTGCTGCCGAGCACGTAGGACGGAAAATATTCGAAGTCCGGATTGACCGCATTCAGCGTTCTGCTGGCCAGCTGCCGGCCGCGATAGGCGACGTCCAGCCTTGGCGTGATCGAGCCGGACCCGCCCATGTCGATCTCATACTGAATGCCTGCGCTCCACTGCGTTTCGGGCGAAACGATGGGGCTGCCGGCGGTGATGGTGCTGCCGACGGCGGGCGAGATCGATTTGTACTCTGAGCCGATCAGGCTCAGCGACGCGTCGATCATCAGATTGTCGACCGGAGTTGCCGAAACCTCGGCTTCGAAGCCCCACATCTTGCCGTCGCCGGCATTGGCGATGACCGCGCAGGGCCCGCCGCCATAAGCCGAACAGTCGGAGAGCGGCAGCTGGATCGCCTTATAGTCGTTGTAGAAGCCCGCGAGGTTCACGCGCAGGCGACGGTCGAGCAGATCCGTCTTCAGGCCGATCTCGTAGGCTGTGACGGTCTCCGGCCCGAACGTGCCTTGGGTCGCGTGCGTCGGCAGGAACGGGCGGGCGGTGACGCCGCCGCCCTTGAAGCCCGTGCCCACGGTTCCATAGAGCAACACTTCCGGCGAGAAGCGGTAATCGACGGACAAGCGCCAGTCGACCCGGCTGCCGTCGTACACGGCCTTCAGGTTATTGAGAGCCGAGAGACCGAACGGATCGGGGAAGAGCGGCGCGGTATTGTCGAGGTTCCGCCGGATGAACGTGTAGTCCTTATGCTCCTCAGTGTAGCGGATACCGCCCGTGATCGTCATGCCATCAACCGGACGGACGATCGCGGTGCCGAACACGGCCTTGCTATCCGCATTGATCGGATCGTTGCCGAGGAACTGGAGCGGCACGCCGGGGATGATGTAGCGAATATCCTGAATGGTGAAGTAGGTGCTACGCTGGTCGGAATAGTATCCGCCCACGGTCAAATCGGCCATGTCGCCAAGCTTGGCGTTGACCCGCAGTTCCTGGCTTACGAACCAGAAATCAAGATCGTTGAAGCCGCCGGCGGCCCGCGTCAGCGTCGGCGTGAAATCATCGTCCGTGCCCCAGCGGTTATTGTAGGAGCGATAGGCCGTGATCGACTGGACCTGGAGATTGTCGGTCACATCCCAATCGATATGGCCAGACACGCCCCAGCCACGGAATTTGTTGCGATTGCCGGTGTTCCAGTTGCCGGCCTGACCGCCCGCCGGCAGCCCCCAGCTTGCATAGGTGCACCACGGTCCGCACAGAAAGTTGGAGGCATCGCCCTGCGCCACGATCGGCACTTCGGCGGCGCTCGGTCGGTCGGAATACTGATAGTCGCCGATGATCTGGATATCGAGCTTCTCGCCGGCATAACGCAGCGCGCCCCGCACGCCTGAATAGTTGATGCCGCCCAGATCCTCGACCACGCAGTCGGTGTTGGTCGGCACGGCCGGCAGGATGCCCTCGGGATTGCCGGGGTTGGCGCAGCCATAGTCGATCTGCTGGACATAACCGCGCTGGCTCTTGTGGACGCCGGAAACGCGGGCGAAGAGCATATCCGTAATCGGGAAATTCGCCCCCGCCCGAACTTCCACGCGGTTGCGCGAACCGTAGCTCACTTCGGCAAAACCGCTCGGATCGGCCTCCGGCTTCTTCGAGAACAGTTTGATCGCGCCGCCAATCGAGTTGCGACCCGTGAGCGTTCCCTGCGGGCCGCGCAACACCTCCACGCGCTCCAGGTCGAGCAGGTCGAAATTGGCACCGGTGAGGGTCGGATAATAGACATCATCAACATAAAGCCCGACGCCCGGCTCATAAGCCGGGTTGAAATCGAACTGCCCGATGCCGCGGATGGAGGCGCCCATGGAATCGCCGAACGCGCCACCCATGGGGGTGAGGGTCACGCTGGGCGCCTGCCGGGCGACCGCAGCGATGTCATCCTGATTGCGCGCCTCGAGCAGCGCCGCATCCACCGCCGTGATCGCCAGGGGCGTATCCTGCAGGCGCTGAGACCGAAATTGTGCAGTAACAATGATATCGGGGGTGCTGTCGGCCTGCGGGACGGCATCTTGCTGGGCGAAAGCGGGCGTCGTCGCCGCGATTGCCATCACCATAACCGAACCGGCGCACAGCAATGGGCGGATTCTGGACTTCCTGTTCATCACATCTTCTCCTCACCTGTGCGGCTCGATGCAGCCTGACATTGCGCGGGTCTTTGCGACCTCTCGCAGAGCATACAGGAGCCGTTTTTTTAGGCTCGTTGATATAGGCAGGAATTCCGGACAGGATCAACTTAAAGGAGACGGCGGCAGCGTGACGGCCAAACTTTTGGTCCCGGCGTGGGACTTATGCATCAGGGCGCTTGTTCAAGAGCGCAGAAACATGTCTCGTTGTGCATCTTTGAAGCACGGCAAAGGCGAACAGCCGCCGCGATGGAGGCGGAGGCCGGCTAAGGTGCCAACTTGAATGCGCGAATCGTTGCCGCTGCGTTCGTTAAAACAGAATGCGGCGAGTTAGCGGTCGCCCTGCCCGGCTCACTTAGCGAGCGCGTGCCTCATCAAATCTCAGGCGAGCGGCGTCGATGTCTTGCAGATGATCCTCCGCCCAGGTCCACACGCCACAAAATGCTTCGCCCAGACTGGCCCCCAGCTCCGTCAGCCGGTAATCCACATGGGGAGGCACGACCGGATGCACCGTGCGGTGGACCAGACCGTTGCGCTCCATCTGCCGCAGGGTCTGCGTCAGCATCTTTTGGCTGATGCCGGGCATCTTCTCGAAGATGCGTGTGAAGCGCTGCTCGCCATGGTCATGCAACACCTCGATCAGCAGCATGGTCCATTTGTCCGCGACTTGGCCGATAAGGCCATTGACCAGCGCTTCCACGCGGGGATCGATCTGATCGTAGCGATCGGGGCTGGCTGGCACGCTTGGGCGCTTCGCTTGAGTTGTCATTCACACTCTCTTTCCGGTGAGTATCAATCTTTCCGGTGCCTTCTTTCGTTCTGAAAGCTAGGACTTAAATGAGCAGTCGTCCACCAGCAGAATTTGGAGCAGACGGCATGAAGACCACTGGCAACACCATTCTCATCACTGGCGGCGGCTCGGGTATTGGCCGCGCATTGGCGCGCCATTTCCACGAGCTCGGCAACACGGTGATCGTCGCCGGGCGGACCGCAGCGACATTGGCTGAAACCATCGAGGGTCGCGCGGGCATGCACATGCTCACCGTCGATGCGAGCGATCCGGGAAGCATCGAAGCATTCGCGGCCGAAGCGATCGCCCGCTTTCCGGCGATCAACATCCTGTTCAACAATGCCGGCATCATGCAGCGCGAGGATCTGACGCGACGTGGCGACACGACTGTGGCGGAGCAGACCTTCATCACCAATGTGCTGGGGCCGATCCGTCTCACCAATGCCTTGATCGAGCATCTGACGGCGCAGGAAGACGCCGCGATCGTCAACACGACCTCCGGCCTCGCCTTCGTGCCACTGATCGGCACGCCGAGCTACAGCGCGAGCAAGGCGGCCCTGCATAGCTGGACGGTCTCCCTGCGGGAACAGCTGCGCGGCAAGGTGGAGGTGATCGAGCTGGCCCCGCCAGCTGTGCGCACCGAGCTAACCCCGGGCCAGTCCACCCGGGAAAACTATATGCCGCTCGATGATTATGCTGCGGAAGTGATGGCGCTCTTTCAGCAAGTGCCCACGCCCGAGGAAATTCTCGTCGAGAATGTCCGCTTCCTTCGCTCGGCGGAGCGCGAGGGACGGTTTGCCGAGACTGTGCGGATGATCAGCACGCTTTGATCGCCAAGGTGGTATGACGAAACATCACCGCCGTCCAAGGGGGCAGGCTCTAACACCTGCGCCCTTGGGCGTGCGAAAGGATCAGGCCGCTTTCGCCGCCTGATAGGCCGCCATCGGCACCCACCAGCCATGGACCTGCGGCCGCATCCGGGTGGGCACGGGCACCTTGGCGACTGGCCCGGCCGGAAGATCCCCCGCGTTCCAGATCCACACCGCGTGCTCGAACTGGTCCGGCGCGGTCTCATGATCGACGACGCCGACCAGCCAGCCTTCATGACCGGGCTCGCTCGATGGCACATGCACGGTCTCGCTCATTCCATGCGCCGGCGGCAGATTATAGCCGATGATTGCGTCGGTCTCGAAATCCTTCCGCAGGAGCGCGGTGAACATGGCACCGACGACGCCGCCCATCAGCGGCGGCCCCATCGGCTGCGGGTTCATGCTGCAATACCAGCCCCGCTTGTACGGGCGCCCCTGATCGGCATCGGCAATGCGCGGCATGTCTCCCGGAGGCCCGAGCGGCGTGACCTCCACACCGTCGCTCTCACCCTTCATATCGACGGTCCAGCGCTGAAAACCGCCGCCCAGTTCCCAAGGCTGCACGTCGATGCCGCTGTCCGCGCGGATATGCGGGAAGGCGATCGTATCGGTGATGTGGTGATCGATATGGACCTTGCCGTCCGGCGTCTCAAAGGCGTTCATCATGTGGAAGCTGGAGGCGCCCTTCGGTCCCTTGAACCAGCGGATCTCGGACACATCGCCATAACGCGGCATCACCCCGATGTGATATTCCAGATCTTGCTGGTGAACCCAGTGCGCGCCCTTGGCTTTCACGCGCTCCAGGTCGGCGGTGGTAGGCTGCAGCGGAAAGATGGCGTAATTTTCGGTGATCACGAAGTCATGGACAAGGCTGCAGAACGGCGCCTCGAACGACTGTTCCTTGACGAGCTTGCCGTCCTTGTCGGTCCACCAATAAGCGATGGTCTTTGAGCAGAGGCCATCCGCCTCATAGCCATAGACGAACATCTCCTTGGTCTCGGGATCGATGCGGACATGGGCCGTCATCGTCTGCGACTTGAGCGCGCCACCGAAATCATAGGCGCCGATGGTCTCCAGCGTGTGCGGATCGACCTGATGGCCCGGCCCATCCTCCTTGGTCATGATGAGCTTGCCTGCATGCCAGACCGGCGTGGTGTTGGAGACGGTCCCCTCCACGCCCTCGGCCGACGCGTCATTGGTGAAGGGGTTGCGATAGCGGCCGAACAGGCGCTTGCCGGCGGCGTTCTCGGCCTTCCAGCGCGGGGTCTGGACATATTTGATGTCATAATCGACCGTCCCGTCCTCATTAAAGAGGATGCGGCTGATCATGCCGTCGTCGGAGAGCGCCGTATCGGGCTGAAAGAAAGGCTCAAACTGCGGATCGGGCACCGCCCGGAAGAAAGCGCCGCGCACATCCGCCGGAATCGTGCCCTCGGATGCGGTAAGACCCTTGAGCGAAACTTCCTGACGGACTGGCGTGTTGAGGCCCATATAGTCCGGCGTTGCGGGAAACGGCATTCTTCTCTCCAGTCAGCTTGCGGTTTCGGGCCTGTTTGGTCTCTCGTTGTCGAACTGGCTATGACCCAGCGCGAAGTTCTTCAGGCCAGTATAGACGCATCGGGTTGGTCACGAGCATCTTGTGTTGCAATGCCTCCGTCGGCGCGATGCGCGGAATCATGTCCACGAGCAAGCCGTCGTCCGGGATGGCATCCTGCATGTTGGGGTGCGGCCAATCGGTGCCCCAGATGACCCGATCCTGATAATCGGCGACCAGCGGCGCGACGGCATTGGCGAAATCGTCCCAAGGCGCACCGGCGGGATCGAGCCGATCCGGGCAGGTCGCCTTGAACCAGATGTCATCGCGACTATCGAGCAGGTTGCGAAAGGCCTTCATGTCCGCACCGTCCGGTCCCTGGCGCACATCGGGCCGGCCCATATGGTCGATGACCAGCGGCACCGGGATCGCATCCATGAACGGGCGCAGTTCTTCGAGAATGTCCGCCTCGAAATAGATGACAACATGCCAGCCCTCCGGGAGCCGGCTGGCGACCTCGAGAAACT
Source organism: Sphingobium sp. B2D3C (assembly GCF_025961835.1). NCBI lineage: Bacteria > Pseudomonadati > Pseudomonadota > Alphaproteobacteria > Sphingomonadales > Sphingobiaceae > Sphingobium > Sphingobium sp. B2D3C. The sequence goes on from NZ_JAOQOK010000001.1 coordinate 1,318,178, forward strand.
TGTCCTTGGGAGCATCGTCTACCAGGCGCTTGAGGAAGTTGAAGCGGATGCCGCGCATGCCGCCGGCGTGCAGCGCCTCAAGCTCGGCCTCGCTGATCGCGGGATCGACCACGGCGACACCGCGCGCCTTCCCTTCAGAAACGGCAATGCCGTTCAGGGTCGCGGCGTTGTCGGTGCCGTGGCAACTCGCCTGGACGATGACGTTGCGGGAAAAGCCCAGATGATCGCGCAGGGCAAAGAGCATGTCCGGGCCTGCATCCTGCGGCAGATATTTGGCCTTCGCGCTGAACGGGAACTGCGCCATCGGCCCGAACACGTGGCAATGCGCATCCACGGCGCCCGGCGGCGGCGTGTAGGCGGGCTTGCTCGGGTTGCTATGCCAGGAAAGGATGCGGTCGGTCATCTCATTGGTTCCGTTCGGGCTGGGCCTGTCGAAGCCCGGTTCTCACTTTCCGTTCGATTGTTCCAGATGAAACAGCCCTTTGACAAGTTCAGGGCGAACGGACTTGTTCTGAGGTGCAGGGAGCCTGCCATAGACGCAGGGGATGTTCAGCCGAACACCACCCCGTCCATCAGCTTGCGGGCGGTGCGCAACATGCCGGCTTCCACCGGCTGTCCGTCAGCGTCCACGGTCACGACGCATTCGGTGACGCCGGTCGGATGCTCGACCCCCAGCGTCTTCGTCGCACCCTCGGGCACCTTGGCGACGGAGGCGGCGGGAGAGCCTTCGATAAGGCATGCCGTCGCCACGCTCACCGCACCCAACACCCCGATGGAGGCATGGACACGATGCGGGATGAGCGAACGCACGGTAACGGCCCCACCCTCGCGCGGCGGCGCCACCAGCATCATCTTGGGGACGGACTTTTCGGTTACGTCGCCAAGGTTCATCATCTCACCGACCTTGAGGCGGATGGCCTCGACCTTCGCCTTCATCTCGTTATTGGCGTCAAGCGTGTCACGATCCTCATAGCCGGTCACGCCGACGTCGCTGGCCAGCATGACGACGCAGGGCATCCCATTGTCGATCATCGTCACCTTGATGCCATTGATCTCGTCGACGCCATTGCCCGTCGGCAGCAGGGCGCCGCAGGATGAGCCAGCGGTATCGCGGAACAACAGCGGAATGGGCGCCGATGTACCCGGCACGCCACTGATCGAGGCGTCACCATCATAGCGAACCTGGCCGCCTGGCGTCTGCACCGTGGCGACGGCGACCTGGCCGGTATTCTCCATGAAGATGGCGACGCGGGTTTCATCGCCGGTTGGCTGCACGAGACCGCGCTCAATGGCGAACGGACCGATGCCCGCGAGGATATTGCCGCAATTCTGCGCGTCGGTGACAATCGCCTGATCGACGAACACTTGCAGGAAGAGATAATCGACATCGACCCCTTCGCGGCTCGATTTCCTGACCACGCCAACCTTGCTGGTCAGCGGATCGGCGCCACCCATGCCGTCGATCTGGCGCGGGTCTGGCGAGCCCATGACGCGCAGGAGGAAGGCATCGCGGGCGGCGGTATCCGTGGGCAGATCGTCTGCCAGGAAATAGCCGCCCTTGGAGGTGCCGCCACGCATCCACATGCAGGTAATGCCGTCCATCACAGCCTCCCGTTCGAAGCGAACGGAGATGCATTCCGAGGCCGACGTGCCTCACACATATTTCAGGCCTTCCTTCTCCAGGCGCTCGCGCATCTTGTACATGTCGAGGCCCAGCACGCCGGAGGCCAGCTTCTCGCGCTTCTCGCCTTCATTGGCTTCCCGCGCACGGGCCGCTTCCAGCACCTTGGCGGCGTTGGCGCGGGGGACGACGCACACGCCGTCATCATCAGCGACGATCACATCGCCCGGATTGACCAGCGCATTGGCGCAGACCACCGGGATGTTCACGCTGCCCAGGGTGTTCTTGACCGTGCCCTGCGCGTAGACCGCCTTGGACCAGACCGGGAAGTTCATCTCGGTGAGGTCGCGCACATCGCGCACGCCGGCATCGATGATCAGGCCGCGGCAGCCGCGGGCTTGCGCCGAGGTCGCCAGCAGATCGCCGAAATAGCCATCCTCGCAGGGGCTGGTCGGCGCCAGCAGCAGGATGTCGCCCGCCTTCAACTGCTCGATGGCGACATGCACCATCCAATTGTCACCCGGAGGCGCGCTGATCGTCACTGCACTGCCCGCGATCCGCGCGCCGGCATAGATTGGCCGCATATAGCTTGCCAGCAAGCCCGTGCGGCCCTGCGCTTCATGAACCGTCGCAACACCGCACGCCGCCAAACCGTCAATCACCTCAGGATCAGCACGCTCGATATTCTGTACGACCACACCCATGATTGCTCCTCTCGATCAACATTAACTGGCAACAGCCTTGCTCCCGTATAGAATAGGGGAACGGCGTCCGGTCAATCCACCCCGAACTTTGCGCAGATCATAAGCATCTGCTAAGTCTGAGCCTCATGGCATCCGACCTCTCACCCTTCTCCTTCAATCTGCGCCACCTCGCGGCGGTCGCCGCGGTGACGCATAAAGGGAGTGTGTCGGCCGCTGCGAGCACGCTCCATCTGACCCAGCCTGCTGTGACCCAAGCCATTGCCCGCGTGGAAAGCATCATGGACGTGCAGCTGTTCGAGCGGCGCACGGACGGCATGACGCCCCTCCCTCCTGCAATGGCGCTGGCTGAGCGCGTTGAGCAAGCGGCCGAACTGATCGGCTCGCGACGGGTGACCATGGCGCAGTTGCGGGCTTTCCTCGCCGTCGCGGATAGCGGAAGCTATGCGGCGGCAGCAGCACAGAGCGGCCTGTCGCAGCCAACCCTGCATCGCGCCATTGGCGATCTATCGCTGATCCTCCGGCGCTCGCTCGTGGAGCGACGCGGACGGGGCATCGCGCTGACCGATGCGGGCCGGCGCACCGCCCGGAATTTCCGTCTTGCCCGGACAGAGCTGGAAGCAGGCCTCGACGAAGCCCTGGGCCAATCCGGCGGCGTGCCCGCGCGGATCACCATCGGGGCGATGCCCCTCTCACGCGCCCGGGTGCTGCCGCGCGCGCTGGCAAGGTTCAACACCGCATTTCCGGCCATAGAGATCGTGATCGTCGAAGGATCGCATGGCGAACTGGCGGAATCCCTGCGCGACGGCAGCATAGACATGATGGTCGGCGCCATGCGCGATCCGCCACCCGGCCCGGACCTCATGCAGCGCCCCCTGTTCGAGGATGAGGTGATTATCATCGCGCGGGCCGGTCATCCTGAGGCCGGTCCGGCACGGGATCGCCCGTTGAGCGATCTCGCGCGCTATGCCTGGATCTTGCCGTCGCCCGGGGCGCCCCTGCGGACGCGCTTCGACGAGATGTTCCGCACGGCCGGACTTGCCCCGCCGCCCGTTCCGATCGAATGCGGGTCGGTGATGATGATCCGCGAAATCCTGATGCAGACTGACTTTCTGACCCTGCTCTCGCCCGATCAGGTCTCGGTCGAGCAGGAGGCGGGCTGGCTCGTCTCGCTTGGCGCCCCGCCCGGGGGCTTCTCCCGCGCGGTCGCGCTCACCACCCGGGCACAGTGGCGGCCGGCCCCGGCACAAGCAGCCTTCATCGCCGAGCTGGACCGGGCCGCGACGGAACCATTCGCTTCTGCTTATGGCACGGAGCGGGAACAAATTTGCGATTCTGATCGATAGGCGGCACAGCGTCGATCATGAGCGGGAGAATTGCCCTTATCGGCTTCGGGGAAGCGGGACGGACCTTCGCCGGTGCTGCCGGATGGCGCAGCGACGCGCGCGCATTCGACCTCAAGGCAATCGAACCGCAGACCGCCGGCCCGATCCGCGCCGCGTACACTGAAACGGGCGTCACGGGCCGCGAGTCCCTGGCGGACGCGCTAGCCGGCGCGGAAATAATCCTGAGCCTCGTCACCGCCGATCAGACCGAGGCGGCAGCGTCCGCAGCCGCGCGGCACCTGTCCCCCGGCGCGCTGTTCTTCGACATGAATTCCGTGTCGCCGGGCGCCAAGCAGCGCAATGCTGCAGCGATCGAGCGGGCTGGCGGTCGTTACGTCGATGTAGCGGTCATGTCGCCCGTGCAGCCCGCCGCGATGACTGTGCCTCTGCTGATCAGCGGCCCGCACGCCGCGCAGGGTGAAGCGGCGCTGCGCGCGATCGGCTTCAGCAAGGTTGCAATTGCGGGCGATCAGGTCGGCGCCGCCAGCGCGACGAAGATGGTCCGTTCTGTCATGATCAAGGGCATCGAGGCGCTGACGGCGGAGATGATCCTCGCGGCCCGTCGTGCGGGCGTGACCGAGAACGTGCTGGCCTCACTCGGCGGAGATTGGCCCGAAAAGATCGATTATAATCTCGACCGCATGCTCGCCCACGGCACGCGCCGCGCTGCCGAGATGGACGAGGTGGTCGTGACGCTTACCGAGCTGGGCATTGAACCGGCCATGACACGCGGGACAGTGACACGCCAGCGGGCGATGGGCGCCTTGCTCGGTTCGGTCGAGATGCCGCAGGGGCTTGAGGCAAAGCTGGCCTTTCTCGATGCCATGCATCCCGAAATGATCGCGAAGCCCGTGTCCGCTGCGCAGCCCAAAATTACAGAAACAGAAAAGTCTGGAAGGTGACGGAATGACGATGATCATCGACTGCCATGGCCACTATACCGTGCTGCCCAAGGCGCATGACGAGTGGCGCGAGCAGCAGAAGGCGGCCTTCAAAAATGGCACGCCCTGCCCGCCCTATCCCGAGATTTCTGACGACGACATTCGCGAGACCATCGAGCAGAACCAGCTGCGCCTCATCAAGGAGCGCGGCGCGGACATGACAATCTTCTCGCCTCGCGCCTCGGCCATGGCGCCCCATGTTGGCGATCAGTCGGTCGCGGTCCCGTGGGCGCAGGCCTGTAACGACCTCATTGCGCGCGTCGTCGATCTCTACCCCGAGACATTCGCTGGCGTGTGCATGTTGCCGCAGTCGCCAGAGGCGGACATGACCAGCTCGATCGCCGAGCTGGACCGCTGCGTCAATGAGCTGGGCTTCATCGGCTGCAACCTGAACCCGGATGCGAGCGGCGGCCACTTCAAGCAGGCGCCGCTGACTGACAAATTCTGGTATCCCTTCTACGAGAAAATGGTCGAGCTGGACGTCCCGGCGATGATCCACGTCTCGGGCAGCTGCAATCCCGCAATGCACGCGACGGGCGCCTATTATCTGGCGGCCGATACGATCGCCTTCATGCAGCTGCTGCAGGGCAATCTGTTCGCCGATTTCCCAACGCTGCGCTTCATCATCCCGCATGGCGGCGGCGCGGTGCCTTATCACTGGGGCCGGTTCCGGGGCCTCGCGGACATGCTCAAGCAGCCCAGCCTTGATACGCTGCTCATGAACAACGTGTTCTTCGACACCTGCGTCTATCACCAGCCCGGCATCAACCTGCTGGCCGACGTGATCGATAATAAGAACATCCTGTTCGGCAGCGAGATGGTCGGTGCCGTGCGTGGGATCGACCCGACGACCGGTCATTATTTCGACGATACGAAGCGCTATATCGATGCGCTCGACATTTCTGACGAGGAGCGTCACGCGATTTTTGAGGGCAATACCCGCCGCGTCTTCCCGCGTCTCGACGCCAAGCTGAACGCCCGCGGGCTCTAAGAGAGGATATCATGACCGAGAAGAAAGAAAGAATCGACGTTCACGCTTATCTTGCCGAGTTTGACGACATTCCCGGCACCCGCGTGTTCACGGCCCAGCGCGCGCGCCGGGGCTACAATCTCAATCAGTTCGCGATGAGCCTGATGAAGGCCGAGAATCGCGAGCGGTTCAAGGCGGACGAGAGCGCCTATCTGGACGAGTGGAACCTGACGCCCGCCGCCAAGGCGGCCGTGCTGGCCCGCGACTACAATGCCATGATCGACGAGGGCGGGAATGTTTACTTCCTCTCCAAGCTCTTCTCGACCGATGGCAAGAGCTTCCAGTTCGCTGCCGGATCGATGACCGGCATGACGCAGGAAGAATATGCACAGATGATGATCGACGGTGGTCGTTCGCCTGAGGGCGTGCGCTCGATCAAGGGAGGATTTTGATCATGGCACGCGTTACCACGGGCATTACGTCCAGCCACATTCCCGCGCTCGGCGCGGCGATGCAGACCAAGACGAGCGACAACGATTATTGGGGTCCGGTCTTCAAGGGCTATGAGCCGATCCGGGAGTGGATCAAGCAGCCGGGCAACACCCCCGACGTTGTGATCCTGGTCTATAACGACCACGCCTCGGCGTTCGACATGAACATCATCCCGACCTTCGCGATCGGCTGCGCGGAGAGCTTCAAGCCGGCGGACGAAGGCTGGGGCCCGCGCCCCGTGCCCGACGTGAAGGGCCATCCGGACCTCGCCTGGCACATCGCCCAGAGCTTGATCCTCGATGAATTCGACATGACCATCATGAACCAGATGGACGTCGACCATGGCTGCACCGTGCCGCTCTCGATGATCTTCGGCGAGCCTGAGGAATGGCCGTGCAAGGTCATTCCCTTCCCGGTCAACGTGGTCACCTATCCGCCGCCGTCGGGCAAGCGCTGCTTCAGCCTGGGCGACAGCATCCGCGCCGCGGTCGAGAGCTTCCCGGAAGACCTCAATGTCCACGTCTGGGGCACAGGCGGCATGAGCCACCAGCTTCAGGGTCCGCGGGCCGGCCTGATCAACAAGGAGTTCGACCTGAACTTCATCGACAAGCTGATCAGCGATCCCGCAGAGCTGAGCAAGATGCCGCACATCCAGTATCTGCGCGAAAGCGGATCGGAAGGCATCGAGCTGGTCATGTGGCTGATCATGCGCGGCGCGCTGCCGGAGAAGGTGCGTGACCTCTACACCTTCTACCACATCCCGGCCTCCAACACTGCGCTCGGCGCGATGATCCTGCAACCGGAAGAAACGGCCGGAGCGCCGCTGGAACCGCGCAAGGTGATGAGCGGCCATAGCATGGCGAAGGCCTGACACGCGCAAACACCCCTCCTCTTCAGAGGAGGGGTTGGAGTGGTGCTGGCCATCACCCCATTTAGAGTGACTTCGGGGGCATTGAGCCCCCTCGCCTCTCACCCACCCCTTGCCCCTCCCTTGAAAGGGAGGGGTTAGCTGGAGAAAGGACTCCCCCTCATGAGAATCGCACTCGCAGGCGCCGGCGCATTCGGCGAAAAGCATCTCGACGGCCTCAAGAACATCGATGGCGTGGAGATCGTATCGATCATCAGCCGCCGTGCCGAGCAGGCCGCCGAAGTCGCCGCCAAATATGGCGCGAAGCACAGCGGCACCGAACTGGACGAAGCGCTTGCACGTGATGACGTGGACGCGGTGATCCTCTGCACGCCCACGCAGATGCACGCCCAGCAGGCCATTGCGTGCATGAAGGCGGGCAAGCATGTGCAGGTGGAAATCCCGCTGTCGGACAGCTGGGCCGACGCCCAGGCGGTCATCGACACGCAGAAGGAAACCGGCCTCGTCTGCATGGTCGGCCACACCCGCCGCTTCAACCCGAGCCACCAGTATATCCATAACAAGATTACGGCCGGCGAACTCGCGATCCAGCAGATGGACGTGCAGACCTATTTCTTCCGCCGCAAGAACATGAATGCCAAGGGCGAGGCCCGCTCTTGGACGGACCATCTGCTGTGGCACCACGCCGCGCACACGGTCGACCTGTTCGCCTATCAGGCCGGCAAGATCGTGCAGGCCAATGCCGTGCAAGGCCCGATGCACCCGGAGCTGGGCATCGCGATGGACATGTCCATCCAGCTCAAGAGCGAGAGCGGCGCGATCTGCACCCTCTCCCTCTCGTTCAACAATGATGGGCCGCTCGGCACCTTCTTCCGCTACATCTGCGACAATGGCACCTGGATCGCGCGCTATGACGACCTGGTGACCGGCAAGGAAGAGCCTGTGGACCTGAGCGGCGTCGCGGTCTCCAGCAACGGCATCGAGCTGCAGGACCGCGAGTTCATTGCCGCGATCCGCGAGGGCCGCGAGCCGAACAGCTCGGTCGCACAGGTGCTCGATTGCTATCGCGTGCTCGGCGAGCTGGAAGTCCAGCTCAACAAGGCCGGCTGATAAAGACTGGCGGTGTGTAGCCTGTTCGCGGCTGCACACCGCCTCATTTCCGGCGACGCTCAATCATCGGCGTCATGCCCGTAGGCATTTCTCAAGCTTTGCCATTTAAGGCGCCGCTCTACCGTCAGACCATAGGCGGCGGGAGAGGTGCATGTCAGTGGCGACCGGGTTAAGTTCAGATCTCGCGGACATGCTGCGCGCGTTTTCTGCCACCGAGACTGAAATCGTGCAGTTGGGCACGATCGCGCAAGCAGCGCGGATGCATGAACTACTCCAGCTTCGCCGGAAGTTCGTCGAGCAATTCGGATTGATGAATGCCGCACTCCAGAGCGAACCCATCCTGCTCGCCTCGCCAGCTCTAATGACGCAAGCCATGCGCCTGCTGGCGGCTTTCCGCTCACGCAATGCCATCAATCAGGCGGACTGGCCGGTCATCCGTGTCCGGGACGATCCCATCGCCTATCGCGATGCGTCCCAGCATGTGAAGGATGCGTCCCGGGACTTCTGGGACTGGATCGAAACCGCCCTCGACTTTCGGCGATAGGCACGCAATCCTCGCCAAAAGCGCCGCGAGGATTGATTTTTAATGCCCGGGGCGACACAAGCCGGGCCATGACTTCGCCATCGACACCCCTCCCCACCCGCCGCATCGCGGACATGGCCGTCTCCGCCATCAGTCTGGGCTGCATGAACCTCTCTCACGCTTATGACGCCCCGCCGAGCGAGGAGGAAGGCGCGCGCCTGCTCAATCATGCGCTCGACATCGGCGTGACGCATCTCGACAGCGCAGCGCTGTATGGCGGTGGCAAGAATGAGGGCCTGATCGCCCGCGCTGTCGGCCATCGCCGCAAGGACTTCGTGCTGTCGAGCAAGTGCGTGCTCGATCTGATCGACGGCGAGCGTGTGCTCGACGGGCGGCCGGAGACGATCACGGGATCGCTGGAACGCTCGCTCAAGCGGCTCGATACCGATTTTATCGATCTCTATTACATGCACCGGCTCGACCGGAACGTGCCGATCGAAGACTCGATGGGCGCTTTGGTACGCGCGAAGGAAGCCGGGAAGATCGGTGCCATCGGCCTTTCCGAAATGTCCGCAGCGAGCATCCGCCGCGCGCATGCCGTGCATCCCATTGCGGCCATTCAGTCCGAATATTCGCCCTGGGTGCGCAATCCGGAAGTCGCTGTGCTGGACGCCTGCCGCGATCTCGATATCGCCTTCGTCGCCTTTTCGCCGGTCGCGCGCGGAATGCTTGCCGGGGCGATCAGCAGCATCGACTTCAAGCCCGGCGACATCCGCATCCCCATGCCGCGCTTTCAAGAGCCGAATTTCAGCCATAACCTCAAGCTGGCCGAGCGGTTCAATGCGGTAGCGGCCGATCTCGGCATCACACCTGCACAGCTCAGCCTCGCGTGGGGTCTGGCGCGGGCGCCGCAGATCATCGCGATCCCCGGCACGCGGTCCATCGCGCATCTCGAGGAGAATGTGAAAGCGGCCTCCATCACCCTTACGCCCGAATCCGTCGCGGCCGTCGATGCGATTTTCGCGCCTGGCGCCGTTGCCGGCGCGCGTTATCCCGCACCGGTGCAGAAGCAGATCGATACCGAATTGCTGCCCGAAGAGGCGGACGCGGCATGAGCGTGACACTGGACGACGCGACGCGGCGGGCAATCGAGTGGGACTGCACCACGCTCATCAATCGCTACACGCTGCTCAACGATGCGGCTGACTGGGACGCCGTCGCGGCCCTCTACACCGAGGATGGTCAGATGGCCCGGCCGAGCGCACCGGATCAGCCCATCAAGGGACGTGACGCCATTCTTGCGACCTTCAAGAGCAGGCCGGCCCGTGCGGCGCGCCATGTGGTTTCCAACGTGGTCGTGGACGTCGTAAGCGAGATCGAAGCGACGGCGCTGTCGGTCATCGTGCTGTATCAGGGCGTCGCGAGCGAAACCGGCGGGCTGCCCGTGCGCGATCCCAAGGGGCCGCTGATCGGTACCTATGCGGACCGCCTGCGCAAGACACCGGAGGGATGGCGCTTTGCAGAACGGCGCGGCGGTCTGGATTTCGCGGCATGACCGGCGCCCCTGCTTCGCAGCCGGATGACTTCCAGGCGTTCCTCTCCCGACCCTATCGCATTGAATGGGGACATTGCGACCCGGCGGGCATCGTCTATGCGCCGCGCTTCCTCGAGATGTTCGGCGAGAGCACGATCATGCTGTTCGAGAAGGCGCTTGGCGTGCGCAAGCGGGACATGCTGAAAACCCAGGGCGTAGTCGGCTTTCCGATGGTTGATGTGTCGGCCAAGTTCCAGCGCCCCGCCGCCTATGGCGACGATGTGGTGCTGGAGGTGGAAGCGCCCCATTTCGGCAATTCCAGCTTCACCATTCGCCATCGCCTGCTCAAGGACGGCCATGTCTGCGTAAGCGGCACGGAAAAGCGGGTCTGGACCGTGCGGGACAGCGAGCGCCCGGGCGGGATGCGCGCCGAGCGCGTGCCCGATGACATTCGGGCCCGGTTCGCTCTGCCCTGAGCGTGATGCCGCCGACCTATCGAGGGCGCACAGCCATTCGATAGAGGGCTATCCATTTGCCAAAGCCTGCGCCATGATGCCCTCATAACAAGAGGACTCATGGAGGGGCTTATGGTGATGGGGGATGCGGGCACGCCGCGTCTGCGCAGCGGCGGCTATCAGGCATGGCTGGTCGGACTGCTCAGCCTGAATTTCGGCATCGTCTTTTTCGATCGGCAGGCACTTAACGTGCTGATGCCATTCGTCCAGCCCGAGCTCGGGTTGTCCAATGCGCAGATCGGTCTGCTCGCCGGCGGCCTCTCCTTTACCTGGGCCATTGCCGCCTTCGCCATCGGGCGCCTGTCGGACACGATCGGCAATCGCAAGCTGCTGCTCGTCGGCGCGACTTTGGGCTTCTCGCTCTGCTGTTTCCTGAGCGGGATGGCGACGAGCTTCCTCTTCATGCTGTGCGCACGGATGCTGATGGGCGCGGCGGAGGGCGGCGTGATGCCGATCAGCCATGCCATGGTCGCCAGTGAAGTCGATCCGCGCCGTCGCGGCCTTGCGCAGGGCATCGCCCAGAATTTCGGGTCCAACCTGCTTGGGTCTTTTCTCGCGCCGGTCTTGCTGGTGTGGTTCGGCCTGGAATTCGGATGGCGCAACGCCTTTTTCCTCGCGTCCATTCCCGGCATCATCTGTGCCCTGCTGATCTGGTTCACGCTGGAGGAGCCCGCAGCGCCGGCACGGCCACAGGTCCAGGATGGCCAAGCCCAAGGTGTCCTCAGTGTGTTGCGCACCCGCAATGTGCTGGTCTGCGTGCTGCTGGGCGTGCTGATGGTCAGCTATTTCGTCATCTGCCTGACCTTCCTGCCGATCTACCTCACCAGCGTCAGAAGCTACACGCCGACGGAAATGAGCTGGCTGATCGCAACCTTGGGGATTTCCGCGACTATCGGCAGCTTCGCGATCTCGGGCCTGTCGGACTGGATCGGGCGGAGGCCCGTCATGATCGCCATGCCTCTGCTCGGCATCATCCTGCCGCTGGGCGCGCTCTACTGGAGCGGGTCGATCTGGGGGCTGGTCCCGATCTTCTTCTTTGGTTGGGGCCTGAACGGGATCTTCCCATTGTTCATGGCCACCGTGCCGTCGGAAAGCGTCGATCCGCGTCAAGCCGCGACCGCGCTGGGTCTCACCATGGGATCAGCGGAAATCCTCGGCGGGGTCTTCGCGCCTTCGCTGGCCGGTGTAGCGGCGGACGCGACCAGCCTTGCCGCGCCCTTGTGGATCATGGTGGTGCTGGCGATCCTCGGCGGGATCGTGGCGATGTTCCTCACCGAAACCGCCCCCTCGCAACGCGCAAGGACGGCAGTCGCGGCCTGACAGAATCCGATGCCGGGCCACGCATCTGGAAAGCGCGGCCCGGCATCGTAGTTCTTGCGATTAGGCCGGCACGCTCGCGAGGCGTTTGGCTGCAATATCGGCGCCTTCCCGCAGGGCCTGCAGCTTCTTCCACGTGACGGCGGGATCGATCTTGCCATAGCCGGCAAAGGTGCCGAAGCCGCAATCCGTGCTGCCGATCACGCGCTCAGCGCCGACGATGCCCGCAAAGCGCTCGATCCGCTGGGCGACCAGTTCCGGATGCTCGACATAGTTCGAGCAGCTGTCGATGAGGCCGGGCGCCAAGACGAGATCGTCGGGCAACTTCGCATCCCGCCACACGGTCCACTCATGCTCGTGGCGCGGATTGGCCGATTCAAACAGCACCACGCCGGGGCGGGCCCGCAGGATCGTCGGCAGCACCTTAGCAAGATCGATGTCGCAATCATGCGGGCCTTCATAATTGCCCCAGCAGATGTGCATCCGCAGCCGGTCGCGCGGGAGGCCTTCGGTGGCCGCGTTCAGTGCCTCGACATTGGCCTCGGCAATCTTCACGAACTCTGCGTCGCTCACATCCTGATAGCCGGTGTGGCGGGACATGGCGAGGTCGGGGCAATCAAGCTGCAGGTCGAAGCCCGCATCGATGATCGCCTGATATTCAGGGCGCATGGCCGTCACCAGATCCGCGAGATAGGCCTCGTGGCTGGGATAGTAGGCGTTGGGCTGGAAGGCCGTGATCAGACCCGGTGACGCGGCATTCATAAAGCCCCGCGCACCCCTACCCTGCGCCTTGAGCGCCTGATCGAACCGGCGAATGTCGTCATGGCAGGGCTGCAGGTTCTTGAGCTTCACCGGTGCGATGCATGAGGCGCGGGTGAACTCCTGATCGCCCATGATCGCGGCCAACTTCTTGCGCAGCTCCGGCAAGGGCGCGAGGTCGAGCGCCGGCTTGCGATCGGTGTGGCCACCAAAGCCCTCCAGACGCTCGATGATATAGGTTGAGTAACCGACCTTGCCGAGTTCGCCATCGGACACGACGCTGACTCCGGCCTCGACCTGCTTGGCGACGGCATCGTCGATGGCTTGCTGCACAACCGTCTCGAACTGCGCGGCGTCATAAGGCTCGCCATGATCCTTCGCGAGCAGCAAGGGAACAAGTTCCGGCCCGCGCGGCAGACTTCCGACATGTGTCGTTGCGATCACAGTACTCAACCCTTTCTTCAATTCAACGCTATGCCGCCGCCCCTCGCACGACCGATGCAATCAGGCAAGCCCGAGAGAGGCCGGGCCAAAAACGCAAGGGTTACCGCCATTTGCGGAGACGGCCATTGTTGACAATATCCAATGATGTCTCAGCATCACCCGGGCAGCCGCCCGGCCCGCCGCTGTTCACACTATTGCACATATTGCTGGCCCCAAACCCTCATGTTATGCCGCCGCCACGCCGTTGCTTGTCCGCTACGAGACATGAAAATCAGCAACGGCAACATGGAGAGGAGATTGCCCATGCGCAGATTTTGCGCGCGATCCGTTGCGTCCTATGCCCTGGCCTGTGCGCTAGCCGCGCCGGTTTATGCCCAGAGCGGCGAACAGCCCCAAAGTGCCCAGAATACGGATGTTACCGGCGATATCATCGTCACTGCCCAGTTTCGCGAGACACGGCTTCAGGATACGCCGATCGCCATCACGGCGGTCAACGCCGCCCTGCTGGAACAGCGCGGGCAGACCAGCATTGCCGACATCGCCAACCAGTCACCCAACGTGACCTTGCGGCCACAACCGCAAAATGGCGGCGCCGGCCTCATCGCCTTCATCCGCGGCGTGGGGCAGACCGACTTCAACTATGCCCTCGACCCCGGCGTGGGCGTTTATATTGATGATGTCTACATTCCGACCCTCTCCAGCTCGCTGCTGGACCTCATGGATCTGGACCGGGTGGAGATCCTTCGCGGCCCGCAGGGGACGCTGGCGGGCAAGAACTCGATCGGCGGCGCCATCAAGCTGTTCAGTGCCAAGCCCGATGGTTCTGGCGGCGGCACGCTCGAGGCCACCTACGGCTCCTACAACCGTCTCGATCTGCGCGGCGTGGCCGACTTCGCTGTGACGGACAATCTGTTCGTCCGCCTGTCTGGCGCCGCGAAGAGCCGCGATGGCTACCTCAAACTTCTGGATTATGGCGCGACCCACCCCGGCTCCAACGTGCCGGCCAGCAACAACCGGGGCGCCGACCCCGTCGTCGGGACGCAGGGCGGCCAATCCTATGTCGCCGGGCGGATCGCGCTGCGCTGGCTGCCGTCCGATGCGCTCGAAGTGAACCTGTCCGGGGACTATACGTCGGATAAGTCAGAGCCGGCGCCAACCGTGCTGATCGCGGCCGGTCTGCCGGGGCCGACCTCGACCAACCCCAATCCGTTCAACCCGGCCATCCCCAACCCCGGCACGAATGCCAATGGCGGTGCCTGGCTGCCCGGCAAGAATGGCAGCCCCGTGCCGGTAGGCTGCGCCTTCGTGCCTTATGGGGCCTATGGCTGCGATTCCCTGGCCAGCTCGGCCTATGGCGGTGACCGCCGCTTCATCAGCTACGCCAATTTCGTGGATGGAATGCTGCCCACGTCCCAATCCCCCTACAAGCCCTACACGGCCTTGCAGAACCAGGACTTCAAGGGCTGGGGCATTCACGGGAATGTGACGTGGACGTTGAGCGACAGCCTCAATGTCGTGTGGATTTCCTCCTATCGAGAATATCAGTCGAACTTCGGGCAGGATCAGGACGCGACTCCGGTTCCGGTGGCGCAACTGGATAACCAGCTCAACCATCATGCCTGGAGCCAGGAACTCCGCCTGAATGGCAAGGTCGGCACGTTCGCCGACTTCACCCTCGGCGGCTTCTACTTCGATCAGAAAGGCACCTACTCCGCCCGTGTCGACCTCAACTATGCCGGCATCGATTTCCTGCATGGTCCTGACACCACGCCGTCCACCTCGAAAGCGCTGTTTGCCAATGGCGTGATCAGGCCGATGGAAGGATGGAGCATCTCTGGCGGTCTGCGCTACACACGGGATGAAAAGACCTACACCTACTTCCGCCGCAACCCGGACGGCACGGTTCCGTTCGGCAACTGGACGCCGGCGCAATTGCCGTCCCTGCCGATCTGCGAGTTCTTCCAGGGCGCGCCGACCGCAGGACCGACCGGCATCGGCAATACGCCCAACTGCCTGCTTTCCGGCCTCTACAATGTCAGCGACAGCTTCAAGGGCGATCGCTGGGACTGGCGGATTTCAACCGACTTCCGTTTCTCACCGGAATTGCTGGTCTATGGCTCAGTCGCTACTGGCTTCAAAGGTGGCGGCGTCAACCCTCGGCCGTTCTTCGGGCCGTCGGCGGGTTCGTGCACGGCACCGGGCTATGTCGCTCCGGCGCCTTGCAACCAGCTCGGCAGTTTCAACCCGGAAACGCTCACCACCTATGAACTGGGGTTCAAGTCCGACCTGTTCGACCGGCGCGTGCGGCTGAACGGCGCGGTGTTCCTGAACAAATATAATGACATGATCCTCACGCTCTCGGCCTGCCCATCCGTGCCGTGCCTCAAGCCGACCAATGTCGGCAAGGCGGACGTCAAGGGCTTCGAGCTGGAAACGACCATTCATCCGTTCGCGGGATTCACCGTCGATGGGAGCCTTAGCTACATCAACTTCCAGTATAAGGAAGTCGGCACGTCCGGCATCTCACTGGATGCGGTGACGCCTTACACGCCGGAATGGACCTACAGCTTCGGCCTGCAATATGATCATGAGATCACGCCCGGCACGGTGAGCGTGCGGTTCGATGGCTCCTATCAGTCCGATGTCTTCACCGAGACATCCAACTCTGAGTGGAGCCGGGTCGAGGGCAACTTCCTCGCCAACGGCCGCCTGTCCTTCACCACGACGGACAAGGACTGGCGCGTCTCGCTGGAAGTGCAGAACATGTTCAACAAATATTACTTCCTGACCAAGAGCGATGTCAGCGCGTCGCTTGGCGTCGTGACGGGCGTACCTGCGCCATTGCGGACCTGGGCGGTCTCCGTGCGCCGCAGTTTCTGACCGCCTCGTCAAGCCAATGTATCGGGAGTGGCGCGCCGTCGCCTCTCCCGATCTTATTGTGCGCACAATCGCCGCACAAAAAGGTCGGAAGCGGTTGCGCCGCAGATACTTTGGACACTATCAATAAGCCGACCGCCTGCCTTCCCACGAACAGGACTCGTACATGCTCATCAAACGGCTCGACCACGTCAATATCCGCACCCGTGACCTGCTGCCGGTGGTGGCGTTTTACCGCGACATTCTGCTGCTGGAAGAGCGCGATCCGCCGTCCAATCTGGACCGGACGATGGTGCGGTGGATGTACGATCACAAGGACGATCCGATCGTCCACATCAGCACGCCCGGCGCGCTGTCCGAACATGGGGTTTACGACAATATCACTGGGACGACTGGCGGCCTCGATCATGTTGCGTTCCAGTGTGTCGGCCTTGGACCGCTAGTCGAGCGGCTCGAGGCGCATGGCGTGCCCTGGCGGGAGAATCGGGTCGAGGTGATCAAGATGACACAGGTCTTCCTGCACGATCCCACGGGCGTGCAGATCGAACTGAATGTGTTCGACGAAGAACCGGCCTGAACGCGCCTGACTGGAGAGGACCGCACAGAATGACCGACGCTGGCACGGGACAGCCCCCCAAGGCACTTGAGCAGTTCGACATCGCGGGGCGCAGCGCGCTCGTGACAGGCGCCGCCTCCGGCATCGGCCTCGCTTATGCGGAGGCGATGGCGGAAGCCGGAGCGCAGGTCACGCTGACGGACGTCGATGGTGCCGCCGCCGAGCGGGAAGCAGCACGCCTGCGCGCGCAAGGCTATGAGGCGCGCGCCGACCAACTCGATGTCTCCGACCGCGCCCGCACCACCCAGGTGTTCGATGCGCACGAGGCTGCTTATGGCGGACTGGACATCGCCTTTGCCAATGCCGGCCTTGGGATCGGCCCCGGCTTCTGGAAGCCAGAAGGCGGCCGCGACCCGCAGGGCCAGATCGACACCTACGATCCGGCCATCTGGGATCGGATCATCGCGATCAATCTGACCGGCGCCTACAATACGATGCGCGATGCTGCGCGGCTGATGAAGAAGAGCGGCAAAGGCGGCTCGATCATCGCGACGTCATCCAACGCCGCCGTGATCTGCGAGCCGATTGTGCCGATGCCCTATATGCCGTCCAAGGCCGGGGTCAGCCACATGGTCCGCCACCTCGCGCTGGAGCTGGGGGCCTATCAGATCCGCGTCAACGCCATCTTGCCTGGACCTTTCGTCACCAACATCGCGGATGGATCGCTCAAGGACCCCGTGGTCCGCAAGGCGTGGGACGACGCGACCCTTATGGGGCGGATTGCCGAGACATATCAGATCAAACCGCTGGCGTTGTTCCTTGCCTCCGATGCATCGAGCTATGTAACCGGGGCGCAAATGATGATCGATGGCGGCATGTCGCTCGGCCGGCTCGGCTGAGCAACATCGCGCTGCCCTCAAGCCAAGACCAGAACAGGAGTGACACGCATGACCACATCCGCACAGGCCGCCATCTGCAAGGGCGGCGAAGCGCCTTTCGCAATCGAAGCCGTGACGCTGGACGAGCCCCGCGCTGACGAGGTGTTGGTGCGCATCCACGCCTGCGGCATCTGCCACACCGATATGGCCGCACGCGATGGGCAGCTCCCGACCCCGCTCCCCATGGTGCTGGGCCATGAAGGGGCCGGCGTGGTCGAGAAGGTCGGGTCCGAGGTGACGCATGTGAAGCCGGGCGACCGGGTGCTGATGAGCTTCAACAGCTGCGGCACCTGCCCGAGCTGCGAGGTCGACAAGCCCACTTATTGCTACAATTTCGTGCCCGAGAACTGGATCGGCACCAGGCCGGACGGCAGCCACACGCTGCATCGCGATGGCGAGGGCGTGAATGCGAATTTCTTTGGCCAGTCTTCCTTCGCCACCCACGCCATCGGCCATGCTCGCAACGTCGTGAAGGTGCCCGAAAGCGCCGCGCATATACCGCTCTCGACCCTCGCGCCGCTCGGCTGCGGTTTCATGACCGGCGCCGGTGCCGTGCTGCGCAGCATGAAGGTGCGCGCCGGCATGCCCATCGCCGTCTTCGGGACGGGTGCTGTCGGCCTCGGCGCGATCATGGCCGCCAAGATCGCTGGCGCGAATCCGATCATTGCCGTCGACATCCACGACAACCGCCTGGCGCTGGCCCGCGAACTGGGCGCGACCCACACGATCAACGGCAAGACCAGCAATGCCGAGGAGGAAATCCGCAAACTCTGCCCGCAGGGGCTGGGCTACGCGTTCGATACGACGGGCCTGAAGGCGATTATCGAGAGCGCCGCCGGACTGATTGCACCGCTGGGTATCGTCGGCATCGTCGGTGCATCCGACCCCGCCGCCAATCTGACGCTTAATGAGTCGGCATTCATGGGCGGCGGCAAGCGGCTGATGGGCATCCTGGGTGGCGATTCCGATCTGTTCGGCTTTCTGCCCGAATTGATCGACCATCATCTTGCGGGTCGTTTCCCGCACGATCGGCTGATCAAGACGTTCCCCTTCGCGCAGATCGATGAAGCCTTCCATGCCGGCGAGAGCGGCGCGGTGGTGAAGCCCGTCCTTGTGATGGACGCCTGACCGGTAGCCTGATCCTCGACAAGCCGCGCCCGTTCTCCTTCGGGTGCGGCTTGGATCGGCCCTGCGCGGCGACGAGCTAGCGTTGCCGCTTCCATCTTTTGCTGAACATGTTAATTACTTTGCGTGGGCTGACGGCCCGGCCGCAGGCGCGATTATGCGTTCGCGTATGTGATAATTTCATATATAGAGAGAATGACAATGACGGCAGCAACAAACATGATGGAAGCGGCGGCATGACGGCGCGGGGTCTGGCAGTCGAGAAGCCCAAGGCAGTCGAAGGGCCAACGGTGCGTGATGCCGTGATGAGCCTGCTGCGCGATCTTGGCATGACGACATTGTTCGGCAATCCCGGCTCGACTGAGCTGCCGTTGTTCCGCGACATGCCGCAGGATTTCCAATATGTCCTGGGGCTGCAGGAAAGCGTCGTCGTCGGTATGGCGGACGGCTTCGCGCAAATGAGCGGCAATGCCGCCTTTGTGAACCTCCATTCATCTGCCGGCACGGGCCATGCGCTTGGCAACATCTTCACCGCGTTCCGCAACCAGACGCCGCTGGTGATCACCGCAGGGCAGCAGGCCCGCAGCATCTTCCCCTACGACCCGTTCCTCTATGCCGAGCGCGCCACGGAGTTTCCGCAACCCTTCGTCAAATGGACCTGCGAGCCGGCGCGCGCCGAGGATGTGCCACTGGCGATCCTGCGCGCTTATCATATGGCGATGCAGGCGCCGCGCGGTCCGGTGTTCGTCTCGGTGCCCATCGACGATTGGGATCGGGCCTGTCAGCCAATCAGCGCCTCGACTGTCTCTCAGGAATCGATGGCGTCCCCTGCCCTTATCGGTGCAGCCGCGGATGCACTGAACGCCGCGAAATCCCCGGTAATCGTTGCCGGCGCAGGCGTGGGTCGCGAAAATGCCCGCGCCGCGCTCCATGCCCTGGCGACTGCGCATCAGGCACCGGTGTGGGTCGCGCCAATGGCTGCCCGCGCCGTGTTTCCGGAAGATGACGCCCTGTTCGCAGGCTTCCTCCCGGCTTCGCGTGAAGCCATTGTGGGCGCGCTGGACGGCCATGATCTCGTGCTGGTGCTCGGTGCGCCGGTCTTCACTTATCATGTCGAGGGCTTTGGCCCTTATGTGCCGGAGGGCGCGCAGATCATCCAGATTGTGGACGATCCCGCCACGGCAGCCCGCACGCCGGTCGGCACCGCTATCGTCGGCAATGTCGCGGATGCGATTGCGCGCCTTAATGCTGCATCCAATGCTGCACCCCGGAAGGCGCCAGCACCTCCCGCGAGCCATGCCGCCGAAAGCCCCGATGGCGCCGCCATTTTCGAGCCCTATCTGATGCAGCGTCTCGATGCCCTGCGTCCAAAGGGCATCATCATCAGCGAGGAAGCGCCGAGCACGCGCGGACCGCTGCACGATCATTTCCCGATCCGGCTCGAGGATGAGTTCATGGCCACCGCCAGCGGCGGGCTGGGCTTTGCGCTGCCTGCAGCCGTCGGTGCAGCGCTTGCGCAGCCAAACCGCACGGTGCTTTGCCTGCTGGGCGATGGGTCGTCCATGTATTCGATCCAGGGCCTTTGGACGGCGGGCGACCTCAAGCTCGACGTGCGCTTCCTCATCGTCAACAATGGCGGTTATGCCGCGCTCGATCAGTTCGGTGCGCTGTTCGACATCGAGGTGGTGGGCAGCAAGCTCCCGGGTATCGATTTTGTGAAGCTCGGTGAGAGCATGGGCGTGCCCGGCGCGCGCGTTTCCGACCCCGCAGCGCTGGACGATGCGATCCGGGATCTGTTTGCCGGCAGCGGCCCACGTTTGCTGGAAGTCATGGTGGAGCGGGCGCGCTGAGGCTCATGCTGCGCGCAGCATGAGCGGCGAGCGCCGGTGTCCGATAGGAGAAAAAGATGAGCAAGACATTCATTACCTGCGCGATCACCGGCGCATCGCCGATGCCCAAGCATCCCAACTTTCCCTTCCGCCCCGAGCATGTGGCGCAGGAAGCGCTCGACGCGGCCGAGGCCGGCGCGTCGATCATCCATGTCCATGTCCGTAATGGCGAAGATGGCACGCCGAGCCAGGAGATGGACGACTATCGCAAGGTGGTGAGCCTCATCCGGGAAAAGAACACGGACGTGATCCTCAACGTCACGACCGGCCCGGGCTGCATGTGGTTCCCCAAGAGCGCCGACGAGCCGGCGATGCCGGACCTCGGAAAGACCCTGATGTTCACCGCGGAGCGGCGCATCGAGCACATCCTCGACCTCAAGCCCGACATGTGCACGCTCGATATCTGCACCATGAACCTGTGGGGCGGCATTGCCATGAATCTGGAGATGATCGTCGGCAAGATGGGTACCATGTTGCAGGATGCCGGCGTGCTGACCGAGATCGAATGCTTCGAGGCCGGCGATTTCGTCTTCGCGGACGATCTGATGGCCAAGGGCCTAATTCCCAAAAATGCACCCTTCACCTTCGTACTCGGCACCAAATATGGTCTGCCCGCGACGCCGGAGGCGATGATGTATTCCAAGAACCAGATCCCGCGCGGCGCGCCCTTCACCGGCTTTGGCATTTCCCGCCACAGCTTCCCCATGGCGGCGCAGTCTGTGCTGCTCGGCGGGCACATGCGCGTTGGCTTCGAGGATACGATCTACCTGCGCAAGGGCGTGCTGGCGCAGAGCAATGCCGATCTGGTGCGGCAGGGCGTCGAGATTCTCGAGAAGATCGGCGGTGAGCTTGCCACGCCGGGTGAGACCCGGCAGATGCTCGGGCTTAAGCAGTGAGGCGGGCACAATAGGGCAGGCCCGCCGACGGCTATTGGGGGATCGCGGCATGGAAGCGAAGGCGGAGTCCTCGTCGGTCAAATCGGCCACGCGGACGCTCGACATTCTGGAATATGTCGTCAGCAGTGGCCGGCCGGTCAGTGCTGCCGAGATTGCGCTCTCCTTGGCGATTCCCGTCAGCAGCCTCTCCTATCTGCTCGGGACGCTGGTCGAACGGGGCTATCTGCTGCGCAGCGGCCGGCTCCATTCGCCCGGGCCGGCGCTCGCCCGTCTCAACCCGGCACCGGAAGCCATCCCGCTCAAGGACCGGGTCTATCCGGTGCTGCGATCGGTCTCGCGGCAACTCAACGAGACCGTCTCCTTCTTCGTCCGCCATGGCGAGAATATGGAGGCGATTGCAGGAGAAGTGGCGCCGCAAGCGCTGCGCTATACCATTGAGGTTGGCCGCCTCGTCCCGCTCCATGCCTTTGCCGCCGGCAAAGCCATTCTGGCCGCGCTCGATCCGCAGGAGTTGGACGCCTATTTCGCGGCGGCGAGTCGCGCGGCGTTCACCCCGCAGACACGCACTGCCGAGGCAGAGCTGCGCCGCGAACTGGCACAGATCGCGCAAACCGGTATTGCGCGCACTGCCGAAGAGTTTACCCCCGGCATCATCGGTATCGGCCATGCCGTGCATGTAGGCGGGAGCCTGGTCGGTGCGATCAGCGCCGCCATCCCGGTCGCGCGGGCTACGCCGGAGCTTGAGCAGCGCGCGGCCGTCCTGCTCACCCAGGCGGCCCAGGCGCTTGGCGGAGACTGAAGGCAAAGCGCGGGGGGTTATCAACCTCCTCGCGCCACTTCCCGATGCCAGCGTCGAGGAAATCTTCGACCTGATCCTCGAAAAGGCAGGCGCCCGGATCGAGCGGATCGTGTCGCAGGGGCAGACGACGCCCGATACCGCCCCCTACGATCAGCCGTATGACGAGTGGGTAATGCTGCTGGCCGGCGGCGCCCGGCTCTGGCTGGAGGATCGGGGCGAGTGCGCTTTCTCGCCCGGCGACGCGCTGCTTATCCCTGCTCACGTCCGTCATCGCGTCGTCTGGACGCAGGCAGCACCGCCGACCGTCTGGCTGGCGGTGCATTTCGCGCAGGATCCCCCGGCAGAGTGAACCGCCGGGCGACGTGTCGGGCCGTCAGTTACCCCGCGGCTGCTTGGTCATCATCGGCGTGAAATTCTCGACAATGAAGGCCCGTCCGAGCACCGGATGCGCAAAACTCATCGGCACTTCGTAGCGGTGCGGCCAGGTCTGCCGCACTTCCTTCTCGGGCAGGATGCGGTCGGGGCCGTTGGGATCTTCCGGATAAGGCTTTTGCGCCGGCTGCAGGTGCGCGGTGGTGTGCGCCCAGCCCTTCTCATAGTCGCCCTGCCACTGCATCATATAGTCGAGGCGCTTGATCTTCCAGACGCCGTCTTCCTTGACATAGTCATTCTCGTAGATGCCGGACTCCCAGAATTGCTGCGGCACGCCTTCGGGCTTTTCGTGCAGCGCGTCGTCATGCCAGCCACCCGCAAGAATGCCGCGGAAGCGCCCCTTGGCGGTCTGGCCGTCCTCGCCAATCGTGATCACATCCTGCAGCTGGAAATGGTCGAGCAACAGGCCATGGACCGGGCCGCGCCGCCCGCCGGTGAAGAGGTTCTGGAACCATGTTCCATAAAGGCGCATCACACCCTCATATCCGACATATTCGCCGGAGAGGAACACAACCACACCCTCCTTGGCAAAGAGACCGGCAACCTCCTCGGGGCGGTTATAGTCGATATAGTAGCCATAGGCCCATTGGAGCCGACGGATCGCGTTGATATCTTCGAGTTCCTGGACCTTCTTTTCCAGCTTGGCCAGGCGCGATTCCACCTCAGACATTATCGACTCCTCTCTCTTTGACTGTATGTTTTGCTAACAAAGCACAAATAGCCGGCGAGAGGAAAGAGTCATCATGAGCAGCACGGATTGGTCCGGAAAAGTCGCGTTCATAACGGGCGCGGGCACCGGAATCGGCTTCGGGATTGCGCGGGCTTTCAGCAACGCCGGCATGCGCCTCGCCCTCTCCTACCGCAATGAAGAGCAGCGGGCGCGCTGCACCCAATGGTTCGAGGAGCGCGGGCGGGAAGCGCCGCTCTGGATCAAGCTGGACGTGACCGATCGGGCGGCGTTCCAACAGGCTGCAGAGCAAGTCGTCGATCATTTCGGCGCCTGCCATGTGCTGGTGAACAATGCCGGCGTTTCCGTTTTCGGCCCCACCGATGAAGCCAGCTTCGCCGATTATGACTGGATCATGGGCGTCAACTTTGGCGGGGTGGTGAACGGCATCACGTCCTTCCTGCCCAAGATCAAGGCGAGCGGCGAAGGCGGCCATGTGGTTAACGTCGCAAGCATGGCGGCCTATCTCTCCGGGCCGCAAGCCGGGATCTATACCGCCAGCAAATTCGCGGTGCGCGGCCTGACGGAGTGCCTGCGCTATAATCTGGTGCCCTATGGCATTGGCGTCTCGCTGGTCTGCCCGGCGCTGGTCGCGACGGATGCGGCGCTCTCCGCGCTCAAGCGCCCGGCCGAATTTTCGGGCAGCGGTTTCGCACCGGTGGACGAGGCGGAAATCCGCCAGTTCGCGACCGCTTTCGAGAATGGCATGGACCCGCTGGAGGCCGGTGAGAAGATTTTTGCGGGAATGGTCGAGAACCGGGGCCTGATCTTCACCCACCCCGAATTTGCGGAAGACTTCAAGGACATCTACGAAACCAGCCTCGCCGCCCTGCCGGATGAAGTCGCGCCGCCGGAGCGCCTTGAGGTCGAGCGGATGCGCCGGGCCGCTAACAAGGCCGCGCTGGAAGGCGCGAAGATCGGTTTGAGCGACCTCACCTAACTAGGGCGGAGCGCCTTGCGTGCGCGACGGCGACGATCCAATAAGATGCAAAGACAGGGGAGAATATATGAACGGCAAATCCATCGCCTCTCTGGCCGCCTTGCTGGCCGGCGCCGCCCTTGCGCCGACGCCCGTAGCCGCACAGGACGCAGCCCAGCGCTGTGCGGCCCTCACCAGCCAGAATTTCGGCGCCGAGGTGAAGATCACCAGCGCCATGCTGGTACCGGCCGGCCCCTCCAAGGCGCCACCGCCACCGGGCGAGCCACCCGCCACGCTGGTACTTCCTGAACATTGCCGCGTGGATGGCGTCATCAACCAGCGCACGGGCGCCGGTGGCAAGACCTATGGCATCGGCTTCGCCCTTGCGCTGCCGAAGGATTGGAGCGGTCGCTTCCTTCTGATGGGCGGCGGCGGACTGAATGGCAGCATTCGCGAACCGATCGGTCCGGTCGCGGCCGGCAACCGCCCTGCCCTCTCCCGCGGCTTTGCGGTGCTCAGCCATGACAGCGGCCACAAAGGCGCGGTGTTCGACAACGCCTTCATGGTCGATCAGCGCGCGACGCTCGATTTTGCGGAGAGTTCGGTGCGCACCGTCACGCTCGCCGGCAAGGCGATCGCACAGGGCTTCTACGGCAAATCGGCCACGCGCAGCTACATGACCGGATGCTCGACCGGCGGTCGGGAGGGCATGCTCGCCGCACAGCGTTATCCGGAGCTTTTCGATGGAATCGTGGTCGGCGCGCCGGCCATGCGGACCGGCAACTCAAATCTCGGCATGAGCTATGCGCAGGTGATGTTCAACCAGGCCGCGCCCAAGGATGACAAGGGCACGCCCCTGATCGACCGGACCTTCTCGCCGACGGATCGCCAACTCATCCTCAAGGGCCTGCTCAACCAGTGCGACGGCCTCGATGGCCTCAAGGACGGGATGATCGAGAATGTCGGCCAATGCCGCTTCCAGCCTGCCCGGCTGCAATGCACCGGCGCGAAGGCGGATTCGTGCCTGAGCAAGGCGCAGGTCGAGGCCCTTGAGCGCGCCTTTGCCGGGCCGCGCGACAGGTCCGGTTATCCGCTCTATGCACCGGTGCCCTTTGATACCGGCATCGTCGATACCTCCGGCCCGGTATCCGGCTACATCACCACCGGCGCGCCAGGCGTGTTCGGCCCGCCACTGCGCGACCTCACGATCGATCTCGATGCGCGCATCAACGAGGTGCGCAACAACGCCCAGCAGCGGCTCACCGACACATCCTACTGGACCAACCTCAACACCTTCCTCGACAAGGGCAGCAAGATCCTCTTCTTCCACGGCGTGAGCGACCCCTGGTTCTCGGCCTGGGATACGTGGGATTACTGGCTGCGCGCGTCCGAAACCAATGGCGAGGCGTGGGACGCGGCAAGCCGCTTCTACATGGTCCCGGGCATGGCGCATTGCAGTGGCGGCAATGCCTTCGATCAGTTCGATCTGCTCGGCGCCGTGGTGGACTGGGTCGAGCAAGGCAAGGTGCCGGAAGGCGTGACCGCGAGCCGGCGCGATGGATCGGCCAGTCGCCCGCTCTGCCCCTTCCCCAGCTACGCGCGCTACACCGGCGGCGATGCCGCCAAGGCCAGCAGCTTCACCTGCACCCAACCTGACGTGGAGGAAAAGCCATGAGCCGCAGCCTCGGCGCAGTCGCGCTGATATCCGTGTTGGCGCTCCCGGCTCAAGCCGCCGACGCTGACCCCAGCAAGCCCATCCTGGAGTTCGCCTTTGAAGAGATGGTCACGCTCTCGCCGGCCATGCCGGCCGGGAAGACGCCCTATGGCGAGCGGCTGATCATTCCGATCACCGGCGGGACGTTTGAGGGACCGGGCATCAAAGGCACGATCATCCCCGGCGGATGGGACTGGCAGTTGCGTCGCAGCGATGGCTGCACGGACATCAAGGCCGATTATATGATCCGCACCGATGATGGCGTGATCATCAACGTGGTCAACAAGGGCACGTTGTGCGGGCCCGACAAGGACGGCAAGCCCCGGCCCGGGCGCACCCACCCGGTGTTCGAGGCACCGCTCGGCAAATATGAGTGGCTGGGGCAGAGCGCGTTTCTCGGCACGCTGGAGCCGGTGATGGCGGACGGCAAGGTGAGCGCCGTCCGCATCCGCTTCTACCGGGCGATGTAAGCGGGCGTCTGCAGGACGATCAGATGCCGTAGACGTCCAGCATGGTCGGCACCCGGTCGTTCAGCAGGCGGATGACCTTGCGGGCAATCTTCCAACTGCCGTCCTCGTTGCGCAGTTCATGCTCGTATCGGCCGAAGTAGGCGTGCGAGCGGTTGCTGCGCACGTCGTGCACATTCACGATGAAGGTCGAATTCACGCGCGACAGCCCCTCGCCCGCTGCCTCGGCGATGACATTGCCGATCATGTGCGACACGCGCGGCATGACAGCAGACGCCACCGAAAAGCCGGAGCGGATGCGCTGGATCCGGTCCGCCAGGTTGCGGCGACCGCGATAATAGATCAGCGAGAGTTCAGCCTCAGGGTCTTCGGTCTGCGTGCCGTCGTCGCGCCAGGTGGGCATCCAGAACACGCAATCCTTGGTGAACAGCTCAAGCCAGGCCTCGAGATCGAGACTGTCGAGCAGCAGCGCCTCGCGATAAAGCAGTTGCGCGGCGTCGGCGTGGTTCAGCTGGCTCATGCGATCACCTCCGCCATGCGCTGCGCCCAGGCGCGATAGTAGCTCGCGAACAGGCTCTCGTCGCACAGCTGCGCATCGGCGACGACGTTGCGCGCGGGCTTGAGGTCGATCATGTCGGCATACATGTTCCCGCCCTCTTTCGAGGCGGTCAGGCCGCGGGCGTGGCCTTGCAGCCAGGGACGGTCCTGCTCGGCCATGCCCAGCTGGGCCTCCTCATAGCAGACGGTGTCGTCCGGCGTGGCCATGCCGGTCGGGTTGAAGAAATCCTCATATTGCCGGATGCGGAATGTCCGCGCCTGCGCGCTTTCGCCGCGCGGAGCGATGCACCAGGTCTGCATCTCGGTGAGGCCGGCGGCCAACGGGCGGATGACCCGCATCTGGCTCGACGCATTCTCGGCGATCTGCAGATTGGGGAAGATCGTGAGGTTGCGCATGTTGAACATCCAGTTGCGCTTGGCCTCGCCATGATCGCGGGCGAGCTGTTCGGCCCGCTCGAACTCGGGGATTGCGGAGGAGACGGGCATGATGCCCCAGTTGAGCACATGACCATGATCGAAACTCATCGTGCCGCCGCTGGTGCCGCTGGCTTCCTCCTGCCAGAAGTCGGAGGCACCCAGCGAGGACTGCACGACATCCTCCGCCTGCTCCTTGGCGCGCTGATCGAGAATGCGGATGTAGCTCGGATGGGTGGAGGTGAAGTGATACTGGTCCGAGCAGTTTTCGAGCTGCATCTTCCAGTTCGCGGCATAAGTGAAGGTGACGCGGCCGGGCACCAGCTCCACGCCTTCCGGGCTCTTGTCGACCACCAGATCCAGCAATTTGCGGGCCTCACCCAGATGCTCATCGAGGCTCGGCACATCGGCATTCAGGCTGGCGAACAGGAAGCCGCGATACTCGCCGAACTTCGCCACGGGGGCCAGATTGTGGTTCTCCTGGTCGAACCCGGCACCGTAGCAGCCGCTCTTCTGCCACTTGATGTTCTTGTTCGCGCCCGCGCTATCGAATGTCCAGCTATGATAGGGGCAGACATGCCGGCGCGCATTGCCGCACAGCTTCTGGATGAGGCGCACGCCCTTGTGCGGACAGGCATTGACGAAACAGTGCAGCGCCCCTTCGCCATCACGACTGACGATAATCGGCACCCGGCCGATGAAGCTGGTGAAATAATCGTGAGGATTCTCGGCTTGCGTGGCGAGCCCGATGAACACCCATCCGCCTTCGAAGATGTGCTTCATCTCCAGATCGAACAGATCGGGGTCGCGGAACAGGGCACGGTTGACGCGGAACACGCCGTCTTCCGGGCGGTCGTCGATCAGGTCGCGAAGCGCAAAGCCGGTCATCGTACACTCATCTCCCAAGGATCATGCTGGTCGCGCGACAAGATCCCTGGAGGACCATCGCGCGCATCATGCGAAATCACTTAACATGATAAGCATATCGTCGCAACTGCCGCAAGAGGGACGCGTGGGCTCACTCCTCATCGATTGCTGCGCACAATGCGCGCAACTCAGCGGCGAGGCCATCGAGGCGCGTCGCGCCGAAACGGGCTGAATAGACCCGCATCATGGCCGCGACATGGGCGGAGACGACTGTCACGATCTGCGCGCCGGCCGGCGAGAGCGCGATGGTGGACCGTCTGCGATCATCGGGATCGGCAGTGCGAACGATCAGCGCGCGCCCTTCCAGTTCGCGCAAAATGCGCGTCACGCTCGGCGCGTGGAGCAGCGCGACTTCGGCCAGGTCGGTTGCATCGGTGGTGCCCCGGTCGTTGATCACCCGCAGCACGCGCCACTGCGGCTCGGTGATGTCGAAGTCGCGCAACTTGGTGCGCATCGGGGCGATCACCGCTTCCTTGGCGCTCAACAGGATCGCAGCCAGCGATTGCTCGAATGGCGGGAGTTTCTCGTCTTCGACCATCTTTGCCCCTTGCGCGCCCTGCCTGCCCTGCCCGCCGCGTCATTCCACGGCCGGCGCTCGCGCAAAACTCATCGCTATTCACTGAGCCGTCGTCCAGCCCATAAAAAACGGGGCCGCCTTTCGGCAGCCCCGCTCTTGAACTCTTGAGACCGATCAGGCCTTCTTGGTGCGCCAGCTATCGGCATAGCCGGTGCGGGCAACAGCCGAGTAAGGCACCGGCGCCACGATCGCCTTGATCTCGGTCTGCTCATGCGGCTCGACGGTCGGCTTGGAGGTGCCGCCATTGGGCTCGCCCCACAGCAGGGAGACTTCCGTGCCAGGCTTGGCGTACTTTGGGTCGATCATGGCGAGCGTGAGCATCTTGCCCTCGTTCGACGAGTAACCCACCCAGGTGGAGACGCCGATGTGCTTGCCGTCGACCATCACCGAGTCATAGGGGTGCATCGAGTAGACCGCGCTCGGGAACTCGAAATATTTGGCGCGGCCGGACTCGGCGAAGTAGCTGCTCATCACGCGCAGCATGTCCTCGTCGTCGAGCGCCAGCGTCACCTTCTCGAGGTGCGGCTCGTTCGCCATCTTCTCAAGGGCTTCCTTGCCGATGAAGTCATGGTCGAACTTGACGATGATGCCATAGCCGACATCCCACGGCGTCAGGCCGTAGCCCTCAAGCGTCTCGGGCACGAACGAACCGCCCGCCGAGCACTTGGCGCCATAGCTGTTCTCGCCGGCCCACTTGCGGAAGTCCGCAGAGCCTTCGCCGAACAGATAGCCCGGGAACGGGGACGGGATCCAGCCCGACTCCAGCGTGTTCGACGAGTAAGCACGGCCGCCGACGAGGGCGAGGTCGTGCTTCTTGCCGGCGGCGACGAGCGCGCTGTGCACGGCTTCGTAGTCGGCCCAGGGACCATAAAGCTCATAGCCCGGCTGACCGGCCATGCCGTGACGCAGGGCGCCAACAGTCTTGCCGGCGATCTGGACGTCCGCCATGTTGAAGAACTTGAGGTCCGGCGCGGCCTGGCCCATCGCGTCCGTCAGGATCGCCATGGCGTTGGGGCCCTGCAACTGGAAGCGATAGTGGCGACGCTTGCCGTCCGTGCGCAGCGCGGTGCGCTCGTCGCGGGTCAGCGTGACGTTCCACTTGCCGGTGGAGGCGTGGAACTCGGCCCACTCGATGGCCGGCGCGCGGCCGACGAGGTTGAACTGGTTCTCTGCGAGGTAGAACAGGATCACGTCGCCAATGACATAACCCTCAGGCGTCACCGGGACCCACTGCTTGGCCTTGCCGGGCTTGAAGTTCTTGAAGCTGTTGATGCCGAGATAGTTGAGGAACTCGAAAGCGTCGGGGCCTTCGACCATCAGTTCGACCATGTGGTAGCTCTGGTTGAACAGCACGGCCGTCTTGGCCCATGCGCGCTGCTCGTTGCGCCAGTTCGAATATTCCGCCGGCACGCCCGGATAGACGTTGGGACCGGTCTGCTGGTTGCGCAGGAAGTCGACGGCATTGCCGGCGCCATCCAGCACGTCTTGAAGATTCTTCGCCATGATACTCTCCTTCGGACTGAAGTTGGAAACGCAGTTATAATTGGTCAGGGGTTCGCGGTTGCCGCAGCCTCTTGCTGCGCCACCCGGTCGAGCCAGGTGCGCAACAGGGCGGACATCGCATCGGGCTGTTCGACCGGGAGCATATGCCCTGAATCCGGGATCACAGCATAGGTCGCGCCCGCAATTGCTGCAGCAATCCGCTCATGCTGCACCGGCGGCGCCCAGGCATCGTGCGCGCCGGTCGCGACCAAGGCAGGGCAATGAATTTGCGGCAACAGGCTCTCGACTTCCGGGCGTGCCAGCAGCGCACGGATCTGCCGCTCGAACATGTCGATGCCGGCATCGCTGCACATCTGCCAGAGCATGTCCATGAGCTTGGGCTTGAGCCGGTTGCGCTCCCACACCATCGGCGGGAGCCAAGAATCGATCAGGGCGTCCATGCCCTCTTCCACGCCGCGGTTAAGCAGCGCGAAGCGCCCGTCCGCCTCATTGGGCTTGGGCAGATGAACGCCGGTGCTGATGAGGCCGATGCCGGCAAGCCGCTCGGGCACCTTGCGGAAGATTTCGAGCGCGACCCGGCCGCCCATCGAATGGCCGATGACCGCAAAGCGCGCGGGAGCTGAGTCGATCACCTGATCGGCCATGGCGGTGAGGCTGTCCGCCTCGCCATATCCATCCACTGCTGCGACTGGCATGATCTGCCCCAAGGCGGCGACCTGCGGCGCCCAGATGCGCGCATCGCAGATGAGGCCCGGCAACAATAAGACCGGCACAGCCAGAGAGGGCGAGTCGTTCATCGCTTCCAATCGTTCGTATATACGAAAACTTCATCTACCCGAAAACGCCGCGCAAGGCCAGACCAATTCGAAGTTCAGACTGCAATTTTGCTGCACGTCAGGAATGCACAGGCACCCAATGCAAGCAACCCTCCCACGCCGGGCGCGGGAGGGTCTACTATAAGGCGGTGTCCTTGCGGGACGAATGGACCTGCTGGTATCAGTCGACGAGCATCAGCGCGTCGAGTGCGACCACGCCCTGGCCGTTGGGATAGACGACCACCGGGTTGAGATCGAGCTCCTGAATGCGCGGCTCGCCGCGCAGCAGACGACCGATGCCGCCGATAAGATCGGCCACCGCCTCGACGTCCAGCGCGGGCGCACCGCGATAGCCGTTGAGCAACGCGGCCTGCTTGAGCTTGCCGAGTTCGGCCATAATCGCCGCCTTGGTCATGTCCGGCGAGAGCAGGCGCACGTCCTGCAGGATTTCCGCCGTCACGCCGCCGAAACCGGCGAGGATCACCGGACCCCATTGCGGATCATTCTTGGCGCCGACGATCAGTTCCATA
Organism: Sphingobium sp. B2D3C; assembly: GCF_025961835.1. NCBI lineage: Bacteria > Pseudomonadati > Pseudomonadota > Alphaproteobacteria > Sphingomonadales > Sphingobiaceae > Sphingobium > Sphingobium sp. B2D3C. The sequence goes on from NZ_JAOQOK010000001.1 coordinate 1,350,021, forward strand.
CCGCGCGCGCCCATTGCCTCGATCAGCACGCCATCGAGAATGATGGATGCGTCATAGCGCTTCACGTCCGCGAACATCTTGTCCCACGCCGCGCGGATCGCATCGGCGCCGACCAGATTGAGCGCCACGCCGCCGGCATCGCTCTTGTGGCTGAGCGCGGCAGCCTGCGCCTTCATGACCACTGGCCCGCCAATGGCGTCGGCCGCAGCAATCGCTTCGTCTACGGTCGCGGCAAACTGACCCTTGGGGAAGGGAATGCCGAGCGGCGCAAGCAGAGCCTTGGCCTTATATTCCGGCACGACGCCCTTCTCGCTGGCCAGCGCAGGCACGCTTGCCGGCGCTGCGTCCGTCTTGGTCGCATCGCGCTGACCAGCGGCCGAGAGCCGCTTGATGGCGCGCAATGCCCGCTCGGTGGTCGGGAAATAGGGGATGCCCTCGGCGCGAAGCTGCTCGATCCAGTCGGCCGGCACATGCGCGCCCTCATCCACGCCGCCGAAGATCACCGGCTTGGTCGCCTTGAGCTCACGGACGGCCTTGAGGAACGGCGGCAGCTTGATGCCGATCGTCGCCGGATTGGTCTGGATGATCCCGGCGAAGATGGTGCCGACGCGATCATCCTCGAACAGCGCCGCGAGGGTGCGGTAATACATGTCGGGATCGACAAGCCCCTGTGCGGTCAGATCGAGCGGATTGCTAACCGGGACGAACTCGGGCAGCGCCGCGCGCAAAGCAGGCGCATTGTTGTCATCGAGGGTCGGCAGCGCCAGCTCCAGCTCTTCGGCGAGGTCCAGCGTCAGCGCCTTGAGCGCACCGGATTCGCCAAGCACGGCGGTACCGCCACTCGGCAGCGCCGGGCAACGCGCCGCGATCTCGGTGATGTCGCCCAGCTCTTCCAGCGTCTCGGCGACGACGACCCCTGCCCGCTCCACCTTGGCGCGCATGAGCTTGTAGTCGCCAGCCATCGCGCCGGTGTGCGTGGCAGCGGACTCGCGCGCCGCGCTGCTCTTGCCCGGGTGCAGCAAGGCAACGAGCTTGCCGGCGGCACGGGCCTTGTCCATCAGTGCCAGGAAGCGGGCGGGATCGCGGAACTGCTCGACGATCATCGCGATGATGCGCGTCTTCTCGTCGGCGATCATGAACTCGACATAATCCTCGACGCCGCTGCCGGCCTCATTGCCGGTGGAGACCGAGTAAGTGAGGTCGAGCGTGCGGCTCTCCAGCATCACCGCGAGCACGGCCGCCATGGCGCCGCTCTGCGAGACGATGCCGACGCCACCGGGGCTCGGGGCCTTAATATCGGTATCGATGAAGGTGAGCGGAATTCGGTCCAGATAGTTCACCGAACCCAGGCAATTCGGCCCCTCGACCACGATGCCGGCCTCGCGCGCAATGCGCCCGATTTCCTGCTGGTCGGCCATGCCCTGCTCGCCGCCTTCCGCAAAGCCTGCCGCAAAGATGATGGCGGCACCGGCCTTGCGCGCAGCAAGCTGACGCATCGTATCCAGCACCGCGACGCGGGGAATGGCGAGGATCGCGCAATCCACGCCCTCGGGCAGCGCCTCGACGCTGGGCACCGCAGGTCGACCGCTGATCGTTTCGCGCTTGGGATTGACGAGATGGATGTCACCGGAAAAGCCGTTCCGAACGAGATTGGCCAGAACGCTCGCACCGAGCGAACCCGGCGTTTCGGACGCCCCGACGATCGCGATGGACCGCGGACGCAGCAACCGATTGATGTCACGCGTTCCCGCCTGCGGGCGCTCTCCGGCCTCAACCGTCATAACTCAACTCTCCTTCGCGAAACCAGCTCGTGGCAATCAAACCTTTCGCCCCGGAGGCGGATGCTGCCGGGGCGAAGGATAACACGCAGGAAAGGGCGGCCCTGCTTGGGCCACCCTTCCGGCAACTCAGACGTCGGTCTTGGTCTTGTCGTAGTGACCCAGGCCCGGCTTGAAGGTCTTGTCGTCGAGGAACTGCTTCATCGCGACATGGCGACCATCCGACTTGTCGAACCAGTTGAGGCCTTCCTGCAAGCGGATCAGATAATCCTCTGCATTGTCGTAGGTCATTTCCTTGACCCGGCGGACGGCGTCCTTGGTGTACTTCACCGTCGCCCAGTTCTTGGCGATCAGCGTCTCGGCTACCTGCTTCACGCGGGCCTTGAGTTGGTCGACCGGCATCGACTCGTTGACGAGATTGTAGCGGGCTGCTTCCTGACCGGAGAGGTTCTCCCCCATCATGGCGTGATACATGGCGACGCGCATCGGCATCAGGTCCACGGCCACCTTGGTGGCGCCACCGCCGGGGAGGATGCCCCAGTTGACTTCCGACAGGCCGAACTGCGCTTCGTCAGCCGCAAAGGCGAGATCGCAGGCGAACAGCGGGCCATAAGCGCCGCCGAAGCACCAGCCATGCACCATGGCGATGGTCGGCTTCTGGAACCAGCGCAGACGCTCCCACCAGGTATAGGCTTCACGCTGTGCCTTGCGCGTGCCGGCTAGGCCCTGCGCCTCGGTCTCGCGGAAATATTCCTTGAGGTCCATGCCGGCGCACCAGGCGGGGCCTTCGCCACCCAGAACCACAACGCCGACATCGTCCCGGAATTCGAGATCCGTCAGAACCTTGAGCATCTGGCGGTTCAACTTGGGGCTCTGCGCGTTCCGCTTGGCAGGACGGTTATAATAGACCCATGCGATATTATTCTCGATCTCGACCCGAACGGTATCCTCTTCCCGCTCGACGGACGTATTTTCCTCAGCCATTTGATTTCCCTTCAAGGCAATTTATGCTATGCGCCATAGCATTATCGACCATGGCTCACAAGGGGCTGGCGACTGGTTTTCATCCGGGGGCATGATGGCAAGGGACCAGAGGCAGGGACGCGACAAGGCGCTGGATTCACCGGCTGAACCCCCGGTCGCGACCATGCTCGCGAGCCCGCTCGACGGGACGCTCGGCTATCGGCTGCGCCGCGCTTCCATGGCGATGATGGGCGATGTCATCGCCGCACTGCGCGCCATTGACCTGAGCGTCGGCGAGGCCTCCTTGCTGATTCTCGTCGGCCATAATCCGGGTTGCCGGCAGAGCGATGTCGGGCGGGCGCTGGCGATCAAGCGCGCCAACCTGACGCCACTCATCGGCCGGCTCAAAGCTCGCGATCTCATCAGCGATGCGCCCATTGACGGGCGATCCCTGAGCCTGACGCTCACGCCGCAGGGGGAAGCCCTGCAGCGCGAAGCGATGAAGCGGGTGAAGGCGAGCAATCGCAAGTTCCAAAAACGCCTGACCATCGAGGAAAAGGCGCTGCTCGCCGCGCTGGAAGCGTTGGGCTGAGCGGGGCTACGGCCCCTCCCCTCCCGGGCATCAACCTATCGCGGCTTCGCCCTTCACCGTCACCGGAATGCGCAGATAGCGCACGCCATTGGCCTCCGCCTTCGGGAAGCGCCCAGCGCGGATGTTGACCTGGATCGAGGGCAGCAACAGGCGCGGCGCGGACAATCCGGCGTCGCGCTTGGTGCGCATCGCCACAAAGCCCTCCTCGCTGACATCATCGCGCACATGCACGCTGGTTTTCCGCTGCTGGCCGACGGTGGTCTCCCAGCGATAATCATCCCGCCCCGGCGCCTTGTAATCATGGCACATGAACAGGCGGGTCTCGTCCGGCAGGCTGAGCAGGCGGCGAATCGACCGGTAGAGAGTGCGTGCGTCCCCGCCGGGGAAGTCGGCCCGCGCGGTGCCATAATCCGGCATGAACAGCGTATCGCCGACGAACACGGCATCGCCGATACGGTAGGCGATGTCCGCCGGGGTGTGACCCGGAAGATGAAGCACCTCGACCTCCAGCGATCCGATCGAGAACCGCTCGCCATCGGCGAACAGGCAATCGAAATCCGAGCCGTCGGTCTGCAAATCGTCCAGCGCGAAGACCGGGCGGAAGATCTTTTGAACGTCCCGGATGTGCTCGCCAATGCCGATCTTCGCGCCCGTCTTCGCCTTGAAGAAGGGCGCGGCGGAAAGATGATCGGCATGGGCGTGGGTTTCCAGCACCATGGCAATCGTCCAGTTCTGCGCCTGGGCGCGGGCAAGAATGCGCTCGGCTGAGCCGGTGTCGACCTCGCCACTGGCCGGATCGAAATCCAGCACCGGATCAATCACCGCCGCGATGTGCGTCTGCGGATCGACCACCAGATAGCTCACCGTGTTGGTGGGCTCGTCAAAAAATGCCTCAATAATGGGTTGGGTCATAAGGGCCTCCACTCGATGCTTGACAATATAGAAGCGCCTTCTACATTAGCAATATCTAATTTAGAGGACACTGATGTTAAAAGCTGCCATGGATCTCGACACGTTCGAGGCGCGCGCCGGAGAGGTTGCGCAGGTGCTGAAGGAGTTGGGCAACGGGCGTCGCCTGATGCTGCTGTGCAAGCTCGTCGAACATGGCGAGCGCATGGTGGGCGATCTGGCGGATGATGTCGGCCTCTCTCAATCGGCCCTCTCGCAACATCTCGCCCGGCTCCGCGAGGAAGGCCTCGTGACCTCCCGCCGCGAGAGCCAGACTATCTGGTACAGGATTGCCGATCCCCGGATCGAGACCCTGCTCGCCACGCTCTATCAACTCTATTGCACAGGGGACTGACCCCATGACGATCCAGACACTCTCACCCGCCGACGCCAAGCGCCTCATTGAGGGCGGCGCCAAGCTCATCGATATCCGCGCGGCGGACGAACATGCCCGCGAGCGCATTCCGGGTGCCGTCAACGTGCCGTTGGAGCGCATCGACACGGTCGACGCGGGCAATAATGCCATCGTGTTTCACTGCCGCTCGGGCATGCGGACACAGGCCAATGCCGACCAGCTGGCCGCGGCGAGCGATGCCCCTTGCTTCATTTTGGAAGGCGGCATCGACGCGTGGCGGAAGGCCGGGCTGGATGTGCACATCGACAGCGGGCAGCCGCTCGAGATCATGCGGCAGGTGCAACTGACCGCCGGCGGGCTGGTGCTCATCGGCGTGCTGCTCGGCTTCCTCGTCGCGCCGGGGTTCTTCGGCCTTTCCGCCTTTGTCGGCGCGGGCTTGATGTTCGCGGGGGCGACAGGCTGGTGCGGCATGGCGACGCTGCTCCAGCGCATGCCCTGGAACCGTCGCAAGGCGGCCTGACCCCATGACGACCGCGCAGATCCTCCTCGCGCTGCTCTCGGGCGGCCTCATCGGCATCGTACTCGGAATGGTGGGCGGCGGAGGATCGATCCTTGCCGTGCCGCTGCTCGTCTATGTCGTCGGGGTCGGATCGACCCATGCCGCGATTGCAACAGCAGCCGTGGCAGTCGCGGCCAATGCGGCGACGGGGCTTGCGGGTCACGCGCGGGCCGGGCGGGTCAAATGGCCCTGCGCGTTGGTGTTCGCGGCGTCGGGCATCGTGGCGGCAGCGCTGGGGGCAGAGATCGGCAAGGCGGTGGACGGCCGGCGGCTGCTCGCGCTGTTCGGCCTGTTGATGATCGGCGTCGGTATCGCGATGCTGCGCAGGCGCAAGAGCGCTGACAATCCCGACGTGCGTCTCACCCGCCAATCCGCCGGGCGGCTGCTGCCGCGGCTGATCCCCATGGGCGCCGGCGTGGGTCTGGCGGCGGGGTTCTTCGGGATTGGTGGCGGGTTTCTGATCGTCCCGGCGCTCATCACGGCGACGGCCATGCCCTTCGCCACGGCCGTCGGTACCTCGTTGGTGGTGGTGACGGCATTGGGACTAACCACTGCGACATCCTATGCGCTGTCCGGCTATGTCGACTGGCCGCTGACGGCGCTGCTGATCGCCGGCGGTGCTGCGGGCTCGGTGCTGGGGATGCGCGCGGGGATGGCTCTTGCTGCGCACAAGAAGCTGCTCGAACGCAGCTTTGCGATGCTGGTGATCGGCGTCGGCGGCTATGTGGTCTGGACCGCCTTCTAACCCCATCCGCCGGCGCTGGCCGTGCGGGTCATCATGCTTGCGATGGGGAGAAATGGCGCGCCCGGAACGATTCGAACGTCCGACCCTCAGATTCGTAGTCTGATGCTCTATCCAGCTGAGCTACGGGCGCTTGCCAATCTCACGGTGCCGTTTGGCCGCCGTGGGAGAGGCGCAGATAGTCGGGGGCGCCGTCCGTGGCAACCCCCTTTTTTGCATTCTTTTTGTCCTTTCAACCGCGCGCGGCGAGCGCCGCCTGTGCGGCCGCCAGACGGGCAATCGGCACCCGGTAGGGCGAGGCGCTGACATAATCGAGACCGGCCTTCTCGCAGAAGGCGATGGAGGCCGGATCGCCGCCATGTTCGCCGCAAATGCCGAGCTTGATGGCCGGGCGCGTCGCCCTGCCCCGCTCCACGGCGATCTCGATCAGCTCACCCACGCCCTCGACATCGAGGCTCACGAACGGATCGCGCGCGAAGATGCCCTTGTCGACATATTGGGTGAGGAAGCGCCCGGCGTCGTCCCGGCTGATGCCGATGGTCGTCTGCGTCAGATCGTTGGTGCCGAAGGAGAAGAACTCGCCCGCCTCCGCGATCTCGCCGGCCTTGAGCGCGGCGCGCGGCAGTTCGATCATGGTGCCGACGAGATATTCGACCGAGGTACCGCGCTCGGCGAACACGGCCTTGGCGGTCTTGTCGACGATGTCCTTCATCAGCTCCAGCTCGCGCTTGGTGGCGACGAGGGGAATCATGACCTCGGGGATCGGCGCGTCACCGCTGGCCTTGGCGACATCCAGCGCCGCCTCGAAGATGGCGCGGGCCTGCATCTCGTAGATCTCGGGATAGGTGACGCCCAGACGACAGCCGCGATGGCCGAGCATCGGGTTGAACTCGTGCAGTTCGGCCGCGCGACGCTTGAGCAGATCGACGCTCACTCCGGCAGCCTCGGCCACGTCGGCGAAATCGACATCCTCATGCGGCAGGAACTCGTGCAGCGGCGGATCGAGCAGGCGAATCGTGACCGGCAGGCCGGCCATCTCGGTGAAAATCTCCGTGAAGTCGGCGCGCTGCTCGGGGAGCAGCTTGGCCAGCGCCTCGCGACGGCCCGCCTCGGTCTCGGCGAGGATCATCTGACGCACGGCGGTGATCCGCGCGGCATCGAAGAACATATGCTCGGTGCGGCACAGGCCCACGCCCTCCGCGCCGAACTCGCGGGCGGTGCGGCAATCTTGCGGCGTCTCGGCATTGGCGCGCACCTTGAGGCGGCGTACCTGATCGGCCCACTCCATCAGCGTGCCGAAATCGCCGGCCAGCTCGGGCTGCACGGTCGGCACTTCGCCGGCCATCACTTCGCCTGTCGCGCCGTCGATGGTGATGATCTCCCGCTCCTTGAGCAGACGGTCACCGATCCGCATCAGCTTGCCGGCGGTATCGATGGAGATGCTGCCCGCGCCGGAGACGCAGGGGCGCCCCATGCCGCGCGCCACCACGGCGGCGTGGCTGGTCATGCCACCGCGCGCGGTGAGGATGCCCTTGGCGGCATGCATCCCGTGAATATCCTCGGGGCTGGTCTCGATGCGCACGAGGATGACCGCCTCGCCCAGCTCGTTGAGCCGCTCGGCGGTCTCGGCATCGAACACCACCTGGCCGGATGCCGCGCCCGGCGAGGCCGGCAGCCCCTTGGTCAGCACATCGCGCGGCGCCTGCGGATCGAGCGTCGGGTGCAGCAGCTGGTCGAGCGCGGCGGCATCGACGCGCGCCACGGCTTCCTCATTGCTGATCAGGCCTTCATGGGCCATGTCGACCGCGATCTTGAGCGCGGCCTTGGCGGTGCGCTTGCCCGAGCGGGTCTGCAGCATCCACAGCTTGCCCTGCTGCACGGTGAACTCGATGTCCTGCATGTCGCGATAATGCGTCTCGAGAATCTGGAAGACCTTGGCCAGCTCGGCATAGGTCTCCGGCATGGACTCCTCCATGCTGAGCGGCTTGGCCCCGGCCCGCTCGCGCGCGGCTTTGGTCAGATATTGCGGCGTACGGATGCCGGCGACGACATCCTCACCCTGCGCATTGATGAGATATTCGCCATAATAAGCGTTCTCGCCGGTCGCGGGATCGCGCGTGAAGGCGACACCGGTGGCGGACGTTTCGCCCATATTGCCGAACACCATGGCCTGCACGTTGACCGCCGTGCCCCAGTCGCCCGGAATATTGTTGAGGCGGCGATAGACCTTGGCGCGATCCGCCTGCCAGCTGCCGAACACGGCGCCGACGGCACCCCAGAGCTGCTCATGCACATCCTGCGGGAACGGCTTGCCCCAGAGCTGCTGCACCAGCGCCTTATATTCAGCGACCAGCGCCTGCCAGTCCTCGGCGCTCAACTCGGTATCCAGGAAGGCGCCCTTGTCCTCCTTGGCGATCTCCAGCGCTTCCTCGAACTTTCCGTGATCGAGGCCGAGCACCACATCCGAATACATCTGGATGAAGCGGCGATAGCTATCCCACGCGAAGCGCGCGTCGCCGGATACGGTGGCGAGACCTTCCACAGTTTCATCGTTGAGGCCGAGGTTGAGCACGGTGTCCATCATGCCCGGCATCGAGACGCGGGCACCGGAGCGGACGGAGACGAGCAGCGGATCGGCCTTGTCGCCAAAGCGCTTGCCGGTCACGCCCTCGATATGCGCGATGCCGCCCGCGACTTCCGCATTCAGGCTCTCGGGATAGGTCTCGCCATCCTCATAATAGCGCGTGCACATCTCGGTGGTGATGGTGAAGCCCGGCGGCACCGGCAGGCCGATGGCGGCCATGCCATCCAGATTGGCGCCCTTGCCGCCAAGCAGGTTCTTGTCGCCCTTGCCGCCATCATCGACGCCACCACCGAAACGGTACACATACTTCGTCATTCAGACACTCCACCTGCATTGGAATGCGCGCGCAAGCAGCCGTTATGGTCTCGCCGCCGACGCGCGATTATTGCTCGCGAACCTAACCTTCGATTTTCGAGAAGTCGGCAACTTTGTGCACCGCAGCGCGAATACGGGTCAACAGACTTAACCGTGATTGGCGCTTGACCGGATCGGCATCGTTCACCGTCACCGTCTCGAAGAACGCATCGATCGGCGCGCGAAGCGTGGCCAGCGCGGCCATCGCGCTCTCGAAATCCTCCGCCTTGATCGCCGCCTGCGCGCGCGGCTCGGCCTCATCGAGCGCGCTCACCAGTGCCGCCTCGGCGGGCTCCTGCGCGTAGCCGGGCTCAGCCGCGAACTGCGCCTCATGCGCGCGCATGGCGTCGGCCATTTCCGGATCGGTCAGCGCTTCGCCGGGGTCTTCCTCGCCAAGCTGGCTCTGCGGCTTCCCCCCCTCGGGCTGCTCCTTCTTGAGGATATTAGCTGCACGCTTGTAGCCCGCGAGGAGGTTCTTGCCGTCCTCGGTGCTGACAAAGGATTGCAGCGCATGGACGCGGGCGAGCAAGCGAACGAGATCGTCCTCGCCACCGAGCGCGAACACGGCGTCGATGAGGTCGTGGCGGACGCCCGCCTCGCGCTGCTGAACCTTGAGGCGGTCGACTATGAAGCCAATTATCTCGCTGGCAAGCTCTTCAAGCTTTGCCTCACTAGCCATGCTGGCCGAGCGGCTTTCAACGCCGTCACCAAACCCTTGTCCATAAATGCGCTCAAAGATCGGGAATGAGTCTGTCGATGGCGACAGAATGGGTTGGTTCTTGATCACCTCCAGCAACGAGAAGCGTAGTTCGCCTCTGAAAGCAAGAGACCCTATAGCGAGGCTTGCCCGGCGAAGGGCGAACGGATCTTTAGAACCTGTCGGCCGCTCTTCAATCCCGAAGAAGCCAGCAAGCGTATCCAGCTTATCCGCGAGCGACACCGCCACCGTCACCGGCGCAGTCGGAACCTCATCCCCCTGCCCGACCGGCTTGTAATGATCGCGGATCGCATCGGCCACCGCATCCGGCAGACCTTCGGCGCGGGCGTAATAGCCGCCCATCAGGCCCTGCAGTTCGGGGAACTCGCCGACCATTTCGGTGACGAGATCGGCCTTGCACAGGCGGGCGGCCTGTTCGGCGAGGTCGGCCAGTTGCGCTTGGCTGTGCTCCTGCGAAGGCAGGAGCCCAGGGCCAGCTTGGGCGACATCGCTCTGGGTTCCTGCCTTCGCAGGAACACGGGGTTGGTTATCGCCGCCGACAATGCCTTCTTCCACCAGCCAGCGGGCGAGCTTCGCCACGCGGTCCACCTTGTCCGCGACGGTGCCCAGCTTCTCATGGAAGGTGATGCGCGAGAGCTTGCGCGCATGGTCTTCCAGCTTCGTCTTCTTGTCCTGCTCCCAGAAGAAGCGGGCATCGGAAAGACGTGCGGCGAGCACCTTACCATTGCCCTCGACAATTGCGGTGCCACCATCGCTGGCCTCGATGTTCGCCGTGCAGATGAAGGCATTGGCCAGCTTGCCAGCACTATCCCGCAGCACGAAATATTTCTGGTTGATGCGCAGCGTAAGCTGGATGACCTCGGGCGGCACCTCCAGAAACGCGGCATCGAAGCGGCCGAGCAGCGGCACCGGCCATTCTGTCAGCCCGGCATTCTCGGCGACGAGGCCGGCATCGGGGATCAGTTCCAGACCGGCCTGCGTCGCCAGTTCGTTGGCGCGCCGATCGATGATCGCCTTGCGCTTCTCCTGATCGACGATGACATAGGCCGCGCGCAGTTGATCGGCATAGGTCGCGGCGCTCTCGATGCTGATCTCGCCGCTCGAATGGAAGCGGTGACCGCGCGTCGTCCGCCCGGTTGCGATCCCCTCGATGGCGAAGGGCACCACATCATTGCCGAGCAGCGCGATGATGCCCTGCAGCGGACGCACCCAGCGCAGGCTCTCGGTGGAGAGGCTGGCATCGCCCCAGCGCATCGACTTGGGCCAGGGGAAGGCGCGCACCACCTGCGGGATCGCCTCGGCCAGCACATCGGCCGTCGCGCGGCCAGGCTTCTCGACCGTCGCGAACCACACACCATCGCGATCCTCAAGCTGGTCCTGCGTCAGGCCGGTCTTGCGCAGAAAGCCCTCCAGCGCCTGCGGCGGGGCCGAGGTGCGCGGGCCTTTGAATTCCTCGCTGACGGCTTGCGTCGAAAGCGGCAGCGCGCGCGCGATCAGGGCGAGGCGGCGGGGCGTCACATGGACGGTCAGCCCCTCGGGCTTGAGGCCGGCCTGCGCCAGCGCTTCGCTGAATAGCCGGGCGAAATCCTCGCTGGCCTTGGCCTGCATGCGCGCCGGGATTTCCTCGCACCGCAGCTCGAGAAGGAAGTCAGCGCTCATTGATGCTCTCCGTTCGGTTCGAGCGAAGTCGAGAACCTCTGAGCCCATGCTGAACGTGTCTCGACTTCGCTCGACACGAACGGGAATGAAGTGCTGATCGTCATCATTCCGCCCACCCGTTATGCGTCATCCAGGCCTCGCAGCTCCCCTTCGCGAGATCGCGCACGCGGCCCATGTAGCTGGCGCGCTCCTGCACGCTGATCACGCCGCGCGCCTGCAGCAAATTGAAGACATGGCTCGCCTCGATGGCCTGCTCATAGGCCGCGAGGGGAACGCCGGCCGCGATGCTCGCCTTGCACTCTTCCTCGCAATCCTTGAACCAGCGGAACAGCTTGTCCGTGTCCGCCACCTCGAAGTTCCACTTGGAGAGCTGGCGCTCATTTTCGAGGAACACATCGCCATAAGTGACGGCGGGCCGATCCCCTACTGCCTCATTGAAGACTAGATCGTACACGCTGTCGACGCCCTGGATATACATGGCGAGGCGCTCCAGCCCGTAGGTGAGCTCGCCCGCCACCGGCTTGCAGTCGAACCCGCCCATCTGCTGGAAATAGGTGAACTGCGTCACCTCCATGCCATCGCACCAGACTTCCCAGCCCAGCCCCCAGGCGCCGAGCGTCGGGCTCTCCCAATCGTCCTCGACGAAGCGGATGTCGTGCAGCAGCGGATCGATGCCGATGGCATTGAGCGAGCCGAGATAGAGATCCTGCAGATCCGGCGGGCTCGGCTTCATGATCACCTGATATTGGTAATAATGCTGCAGCCGGTTGGGGTTCTCGCCATAGCGCCCGTCCGTCGGCCGGCGCGAGGGCTGCACATAGGCGCAGTTCCACGGGTTCGGCCCCAGGCTGCGCAGCGTGGTCGCGGGGTGGAAGGTGCCCGCCCCGACCCGCATGTCGAAGGGCTGGAGGATCACGCACCCCTGCGCTGCCCAATAGTCATGCAGCGTCAGGATGAGTTGCTGAAAGCTCAGCGGTTTGGAGGCCTTATCCTGCATGGTTCAACCGTTTCACGTCTAAGCTTGAGCGGCTGTGCGCCGCCTGTCGGAACGCGCGCGCTTTGGCCCATGGGGCTAACGCGGTCAAGCCGCGCGGTGGCGCCGGGCCGGGCGGGGTTGCGTCCGCGCGCCAACTTGCCCAATGCAGGCGGTGATTTGAGGAGCGCGTGCATGAACTGGAAAACATTGATCCTCGGTTGGGCGCTGCTGCTGCCCCCGGCCCTCACCGGCCCCGCGCTCGCCCAGCAACCCAAGGCGCCGGCCACACCGGCAGCCGCTGCGGAGGCGCCCACCATTCACGCGCGCCCCGCCCTGTGGGTGGTGCGGGACAGGGACACGACGATCTACCTCTTCGGCACCATTCATCTGCTCAAGCCGGGCATCAGCTGGTTCGAGGGGCCGGTGCGCAAAGCGTTCGACAAGGCGGATACCGTCGTGCTGGAGGTCATCGATCAGGATCAGGGCGCCACGCGGGAGGCAATCATGCAGCGGGCGGTGGCCCCGGGCCTGCCGCTCTCCAACAAGCTCGATGAGGCGACCCGCACCGCTTATTTCGCCGCGCTGGAGAAATATGGCGTCTCGACCCTGCTGTTCGACCATGTGAAGCCTTGGTTCGCGGCCACGACCCTGACCGTGCTGCCGCTGGATGCCCTCGGCTATTCGCCCGAAAGCGGCGTCGACAAGGCGGTTAAGGCTGCGGCGGCCAGCGCGGGCAAGTCGCTGGTCGGGCTGGAGACCTCCAGCGAGCAGATCGGCTTTTTCGACCAGATGCCCGAGGGCGTGCAACTGACCCTGCTCAAGGAGACGCTGGCGGAGCTGCCGACGCTCGCCGAAACCATCGACGGCATGGTCGCCGCGTGGAGCGCTGGCGACGAAGAGCGGCTCGCGGCGCTGATGAACGAGACGACCGAGAGCAGCGAAGAGATCGAGCGCATCCTGCTGACCGACCGCAATGCCCGCTGGGCCGAATGGATCGCCGCGCGGATGAAGCAGCCCGGCACGGTCTTCATGGCGGTGGGCGCGGGTCATCTGTCGGGAGACAAGAGCGTGCAGGCGATGCTCGAAAAGCACGGGCTGTCCGCCAAGCGGGTGAAATGGCCCCGGTGATGGACGGGGTAGAATAAGGGCTCATCGATGAGCGGGCCGCACCCAGCCTTGAACAAGCGCCGCCTTGCGCCGCTGCTGCTGATCGCCTTGGCCTCGCTGGCGGCCCTCCTGTGGCTGGGCTGGCGGATCGGCGCGCCGACGCAGCCCGATCCCGCCACCGTCACGGCGCGCCCGGCGCTGTGGCAGGCCAGCAAAGGTGAGGCGCGGCTCTGGCTGTTCGGCACCATCCATGCCGTGCCGCGCGGCGAGGCCTGGCTTTCTCCGGCCATCGCCAAGGCGGCGGACGAAAGCGACCGCTTGTATCTTGAGGTCACCGGCCTTGAAGGCGAGCGCGAGAGCCGGGCGGTGTTCGAGCGGCTGGGGCGGCGCGCCGGCCTGCCGCCCATCGCCGCGCGCCTCTCGCCTGAGGATGCCGAGCGCTATCGGGCGCTGCAGGCGAACCACGGCGCCGCGCTCGATCAGCTGGACGGCTATGAGAGCTGGGCCGCCGCCCTGCTCCTCAACGCTGCGGCTGCCTCCGGACTCTCGCTCACCGCCGCAGAGGCGGGCGAAGCGGTGCTGGAGCAACGCTTCAACAAGGCCTCGCGGCCGGTTCTCGGGCTGGAGACCATCGACCAGCAGTTGGGCCTGTTCGACAGGATGCCGGAGAGCGAGCAACGGCTACTGCTCAGCCAGTCCCTCACGGATGCGGCGCAGGCCCCTGCCCTCTACCGCAGCCTGTTCACCGCCTGGGCGAGCGGCGACGTGGCCCGGCTGGAGCGCGAGTTCATCGCCCCGTTCGCGCGCGCGCCGGCTCTGCGCGCAAGACTGATCGACGGGCGCAATGAGCGCTGGGCGCGGCATCTCGATGCGGCCATGACGGCCCAACCCGGCACCGCTTTCGTCGCGGTCGGCGCCGGGCATCTGGTTGGCGATGCCAGCCTGCAGTCCCGCCTTGCCGCGCGCGGATGGCGCATCGATCGGGTGCAATGAACGCGCGCTCGGTCGCTTCGCTTGCTTTCCCCGCAATTTGCCGCTAATCGCCCCGGCTTCCGTCATGGTCATCCCTGGAGGCGTGGCGGAGATTCTAGCACTAAGCTTCTGGAGACACGCACATGAGCGATACGCTTACGCTGTCGGCCGAGGCACGCGATCGGGCAGGCAAGGGAGCCTCCCGCGCTCTCCGCCGTGAGGGCCGCGTTCCCGCCGTCATTTATGGCAATAATGAAGAGCCGCAGTCGATTCACGTTGAGGAAAAGATCCTCAACAAGCTGCTCGGCACGGGCCATTTCTTCAATTCGGTCGTCATGGTCGAAGTGGGCGGCAAGAAGGTCCGCACGCTCCCCAAGGACGTGGCGTTCCATCCGGTGACGGATCGTCCGCTCCATGCCGACTTCCTGCGTGTTTCCGAACACGCCCAGGTGCATGTGAATGTGCCCGTGGTGTTCGAGAACGAAGAGGCCGCTCCCGGTCTCAAGCGCGGTGGCGTGCTCAACGTCGTCCGTCACGAGCTGGAAATGATCGTGGATGCCGCCGAGATTCCGGACAGCATCACGGTTGACCTCACCGGCTTCGACGTCGGCGATTCGATCCACATCAGCGCGGTGAAGCTGCCCAAGGGCGCCGAGCCGGCGATCACCGATCGCGATTTCACCATTGCCACCATCGTTGCTCCGTCCGCGCTCAAGTCGAGCGAAGGCGACACGACGAAGGACGGCGAAGAGGCCGGCGAGGCGTAAGCCTCTCCGCGCGGGGGGAGCGCATCTGTGCAACTCTGGGTTGGCCTCGGCAATCCCGGATCGCAATATGCGCTCCACCGCCACAATGTCGGCTTCATGGCGCTGGACGTCATCGCCGCAGACTACGGCTTTTCGCCGTGGAAGAAGCAGTTTCAGGGCCTCGTTTCCGAAGGCCGCATCGGCCCGCACAAGGTGCTGCTGTTCAAACCCCAGACATTCATGAACCAGAGCGGGCGCGCCATTCGTGCCGCCTGTGATTTCTACAAGCTCGGTGTCGAGGACGTCACCGTCTTCCACGACGAGCTCGATCTTGCGCCGATGAAGATGAAGGTGAAGCGCGGCGGCGGCACTGCCGGCCATAACGGCCTGCGCTCCACTGACGCGCATCTGGGCAAGGAGTTTCGCCGCGTGCGCATCGGCATCGGCCATCCCGGCGACAAGGACCGCGTGACCGGCCATGTGCTCGGCAATTATGCCAAGATCGAGATCGATCCGCTGGCCGACCTGCTCGGCGCCATGTCGCGCGAGGCGGAATGGCTGGCTGCGGGCGACGATCTGCGCTTCATGAACGAGGTCGCGCGCCGCCTGCAGGACTGACAGCGGGCGCGGGCGCCGTTACCGGCTGCCGCCATTCTGCGCCTGCGCGGCGCGATAGGCCGCGAGACGGGCACGCCAAGGCGCCAGCGTCTGTTGCGGCACGTCCGGCCGGGCCATGGCCGGTTTTCCCGCCCGCAGCCGCGCCCGATCGGCCTCGGGCGGCTCGACCCGTCGCACCCGCACCTGCACCGTGCCCTGCTGCCTGATCCCGAGCAGTTCCGCTGCCCCTTGCGACAGGTCGATGATCCGGTTGCGGGCGAACGGCCCGCGATCGTTGACGCGCACCAGGATCGTCCGGCCCGTGTCCAGCGCCGTCACCTCGACATAGCTGGGCAGCGGCAAGGTGGAGTGCGCGGCGGAAATGCCGTGCTTTACAAAGCGCTCGCCATTGGCGGTCTGATTGCCGGACTCGCCGCCGTACCAGCTCGCATCGCCCAGCATGTCCAGCGTGCGATCATCGGTGGGCGTGTAGGTGACGCCGCGCACCACATAAGGCGGGCCGATGCGCACCGGCGTATCGCTGACCGGACGGAACTTGGTGCTGCCGGCGCACCCGGCGAGGGCCGGCACGACAAGCAAAGCGAGCCAGAAAGAGCGCCCCGGCAAGGCGCGCGGCATGGAAGAGCGGATCGCAAGCATCGGCTTACCCCTAACCCACTGCGCCGCCACGGTGAAGAGATGAGTCGTCAGCTAGGGTGCGGGCACAAGCTGGCTGCTTCCGGTAATGTCGGCTATCCTGCATTGTCGTCGCGATGCAGATATTCCCGACACGACAACATTGCCGAAATTCGCTCACTATAGCAGCAGCCACTTCACGACGCACGCGCCAGCCAAGAGGACCAGACCGCATCCCCACCACGGGATGAGGGTGCCATCGTCATAATCTCCCAAGTCGACATACCGTTGCACCGCTTGCCTTTGACGCGCCCCGTATGCGCCGTCGCGGGATCGAATGTCAGCATCATTAAGATAGTGGTGAACGGCCTCCGGCGTCGCGTCGATTGGCAGTTCCTCCTGAAGCTCGCTTGCTAGCCGATCCACCTCAAGCCAATCTGTTGGCTCTCGTTGTTCGACAGCCAGAATGGCCGCTAAGCGGCTGCGTAGCTCGTCCATTTCCACGCCTACAGACTACAGGAGTTGGCGCTTGTTGCAACGGCCGCTTTCTACGCCAAGTCAGCCGTACAGACCTCCTGGGCTGTGTCTGAAATCGGACGTCGCATGCCCCTGAATTTTATCCAAGCCGCTCACCCTTCGTTATTCCCGCGCGCGCGGGAATCCAGCTGGAGCGTTGGTCCCGAATGTAAGCGTCGATCTGGATTCCCGCGTGCGCGGGAATGACGGCGTTTTGTGCCCCCGAGCTATCGACTTCCCGGTCAGCCCCATCCCTCACCTCACCTAAGTCACGGAACTGACTTGCAATCTTCATCCCCGTGCCATCGCCTCGCAATCATCATGTCATGCACCTCTGCGATCAGGCCCCGCCTGAGCGGCAAATGCACCTTCCGCGAGCCGTGGCGGAACCAATTCAGGGGAAATCATGTCACATCTTACCGACGAAGCCCGCGCGCCCTACCGGACCGCGATGTCTAACGAGGCCAATCCCAACAGTCTGGAAGCGATTGTCGAGGCCAATCCTTCGCGCCGCACGATCATCAAGAACGGCCTGTTCGGCCTGTCGATCTTCCCGGTCGCGGCGATGCTCTCGGCCTGCGGGGAGGACAAGGATGGGATGGTGACCATTCCCAATCCCACGCCGACACCCAGCCCGACGCCGACCCCCACGCCCACGCCGGCGGTCAGCTACGCCATCGAGTTCACGTCGGTGGCCGCCAACCAGGACGACAAGGTCACCGTGCCGGCCGGCTATGACGTGAAAGTCCTGCTGAAGGCGGGCGATGCCATCGAGACCGGCGTCACCGGCTATGCCGGCAGCTTCCCGACGCCTGCGACGGCGGAGAAATGGGCCGGCGGCAATCATGACGGCATGGAATATTTCGAGCTGTCGGGCGTCGACCCCAACAAGGGCGGCCTGCTGGCGATCAATTTCGAATATCCCGATTTCAACATTCTGATGAACGGCAATTACGATGCCGCCACCGCCACCACGGACCAGAAGGCGCTTGCGCTCTCGGCCGTAGGCATTGGCGTGGTGGAAGTCGCCAAGGGCAGCGATGGCAACTGGGCGGTGAAGGCCGGCTCGCAATATAACAAGCGCTATACCGGCAACTCCAATTACCGCGCGGGTGGGCCGGCCGCCGGGCTGCTCTCCGGCACGATCAAGGGCATGCTCAACAATTGTTCGAGCGGCCGCACGCCGTGGGGCACCTACCTCACCTGCGAGGAAACGACGGACAATTATCTCGACCCCACGCGCCCCGAGCGGGATTATGGCTGGGTGGTCGAGATCGACCCGCTGCAGGAGCTGGCTCCGGCGACTAAGCGGACCGCCATGGGCCGGTTCAGCCACGAGAATGTCGCGCACCTCACCAACAGCGATCGCCGCGTGGCCTTCTACATGGGCGACGATTCGACGCCGGGCTGCATCTACAAGTTCGTGCCGGATCAGGCCTACAGCACGACCAACCGGGCGGCGAACAGCAACCTGCTCGACTATGGCACACTCTATGTCGCCAAGTTCAATGCGGACGGCTCGGGCGAGTGGAAAGCGCTGGTGCAGGGCCAGAACGGTCTTGTCGCCAATGCGTCCGATCCGGGCGATGTCAGCCAATTCACGACGGCCCCTGCGCCGACGCCGGTGAGCTTCAACAGCCAGGCCGACGTGCTGATCAATTGCGCCTCGGCCGCGCGGGTTGCGGGTGGCACCGTGATGGATCGGCCGGAGTGGATCACGGTTTCGCCGGACGGCAAGACGATCTTCGTGACGCTGACCAACAACAGCGGCCGTAAGGTGACCGATGCGGCGAACCCGCGCGTCACCAACCGCCACGGCCACATCCTCAAATTCCGCGAGAGCGGCGATTCTCCGCTGGCGACCGGCTTCACCTGGGAGCTGTTCCTGCTGGCCGGCGACCCCGGTTATGCCGCAGGCGGCAACAATCTGGTCGGCAACATCAATGGCGATACCTTCTCCAGCCCCGATGGCATCCGCATCGATCCGCAGGGGCGCCTGTGGGTGCAGACCGACCATAGCGTGCCGGGCACATCGGGCGCGAGCGGCGTCACCATCGAGCAGGTCGTCGGGCACAATGCGATGTTCTACATCGACCAGACCAGCAAGAAGAGCAAACGCTTCCTTGTCGGCCCGACCGGCTGCGAGATCACCGGCCTTGCCTATACGCCGGACCTCAAGACCTTCTTCGTGAACATCCAGCACCCGACCGGCAACTGGCCGATCGCCGGCGAGCAGCCCCGCTCCTCGACCGTCGTCATCACCCGGACGGACGGCAAGCCCGTCGGCGCCTGACCGGTTCACGATCCGACACTGCATCGCCGCCGCGCCCACCCCGGCGCGGCGGTTTCTTGTTGGGCGCTGCGGTTGAGACGGCTGGCCATGGCAGCGACAGGGCGCTAAGGGGCCACATCACGTGCTTCCAGATCGAACGGACAGATTTCCATGGGTTTCAAATGCGGGATCGTCGGCCTGCCCAATGTCGGCAAGTCGACTCTCTTCAATGCGCTGACCGAGACGCAGGCAGCGCAGGCTGCCAACTATCCCTTCTGCACCATCGAGCCGAATGTCGGCCAGGTCTCGGTGCCGGATGCGCGGCTCGACGAGCTCGCGGCCATTGCCGGCAGCCAGAAGATCATCCCGACCCAGCTGGCCTTTGTGGATATCGCGGGCCTGGTGCGCGGCGCCTCCAAGGGCGAGGGCCTGGGCAACCAGTTCCTCGGCAACATCCGCGAAGTGGACGCCATCGTGCATGTGCTGCGCTGCTTCGAGAATGACGACATCCAGCATGTCGACAATCGCGTCGATCCCATTGCCGATGCCGAGACGGTCGAGACCGAGCTAATGCTCTCCGACCTTGAAAGCTTGGAAAAGCGCGTGCCCGCCTTTGCCAAGAAGGCGACCGGCGGCGACAAGGAAGCCAAGATTGCCGCCGCCGTGCTCGGCCGCGCGCTCGATCTGCTGCGCGAGGGCAAGCCCGCGAGGCTCGTCGAGATCAATGACGAGGAGGAAGCGCGCATCTTCCAGCAGGCGCAGCTGCTGACCTCCAAGCCCGTGCTCTATGTGTGCAATGTCGAGGAAGAGAGCGCAGCGGAAGGCAATGCCTTCAGCGCCCGCGTGTTCGAGAAGGCCAAGGCCGAGGGCGCGCAGGCGGTGGTCGTATCAGCCGCGATCGAGGCCGATCTCGTCACGATGCCGATCGAGGATCGCGCCGAGTTTCTGGAGGCCATGGGCCTGGAGGAAGCGGGGCTCGCCCGCGTGATCCGCGCCGGCTACGATCTGCTGCACCTCATCACCTTCTTCACCGTCGGCCCCAAGGAAGCGCGTGCCTGGACGGTCCATCGCGGCGCCAGCGCGCCGGAAGCAGCGGGCGAAATCCACAGCGATTTCCAGAAGGGCTTCATCCGCGCCGAAACCGTCGCCTTCGACGATTTCATCTCGCTTGGCGGCGAGGCGAAGGCGCGCGAGGCCGGCAAGCTGCGCGCCGAAGGCAAAGCCTATGTGGTGCAGGACGGCGACGTGATGCACTTCCTTCACAGCTAGATCGGTGCGATAACCTCGCCATCATGCCGTTGCCCCGCCGACTACTCTGCGCGCTGCTGACGCTGCTGCTGGCTCTGCCGGCCATGCAGGCCAGCGCGTGTGCGCCGGGGAGCGAGGGGACGGGCGTCGCGCACCATGCGAGCGCCCAGACTGCCGCGCCGCATGGCGATCACGCTGCCCATAGCGGCCATGCTCCGTCCATCCCGGATGGCTCCAAGCCGGCGGTGGCGCATCATGATTGCATCGGCTGCGTCGCGCCGATCGACAGCCGGAGCTACCGCCCGGTCGATCGACTGTCCTTGCTGCCCGGCAAGGCGAACTGGTCTCCCAACCCTGCCCGCCTGACCGACTGGCTGGGATCGCCCGATACCCCTCCTCCCCGACAGGTCCTCTGAACGCTTTTCCCAAACAGCTTCAGACAGGACTTTTATATCATGAGTTTTCGATTGAACGTGGCTGCGAGCCTGCTCGCGGCAGCCTCGCCCGTTGCCCTCTTCGCGCAGGCGCCGACGGCCGGGCATGACCATGCCGGACACCAGAGCGCCAGCCCGCTGACACCGCCCGCCGAAAATGCCGGCGAGACGATGGACCATTCGACCATGGATCATGGCGCGATGGATCATGGCGCGATGGATCATGCCGGCATGAACCATTCTGGCATGGATCATTCTGGAATGGATCACGCCCAGCACAATGGCGAAACACCCGCCTCGGCACCGAACCACGTCCACCCCACCGACACCGCCCAACCTTATGTCGATGGCTCCGGCACGGCGCGGCTCCCGGCAGCACAAGGCCCGATGAGCGGCCTTCATGCGATGAGCGGCGACTGGATGTTGATGGCGCACGGCAATGTCCAGCTCAATTACACCGATCATAAGGGGCCGCGCGGTGACGATCTGGTCTACGCCACCTCGATGCTGATGCTGGCGGCGGAGCGGGATCTGGGCGGTGCGCGGCTCGCGCTCCGCTCGATGCTCAGCCTTGAACCGACCATGTCGGCGCGGGGCTACCCCAATCTCTTTGCCACGGGCGAGACGGCGGGTGGCGCTGCGCTGGTCGACCGCCAGCATCCGCACGATCTCTTCATGGAGCTGGCCGCGCGGCTGGACGTGGACATCGCGCCCGGCGCAAGCGTCTTCCTCTATGGCGGACCGGTCGGCGAGCCGGCGCTGGGCCCCTCGGCCTTCATGCACCGGGCGAGCGCGCATTATAATCCCGAGCCGCCGATCACCCACCACTGGTTCGATTCCACCCATATCACTTATGGCGTGGTGACTGCGGGCGTCGCCTTGCCGCAATGGCAGCTCGAGGGCTCGGCCTTTCGGGGGCGTGAGCCGGATGAGGAGCGCTGGGGCATCGAGACGCCCAAGCTCGATAGCTGGTCGGTGCGGCTGAGCTGGACGCCGACGCCCAACTGGGCCGCGCAGGTCAGCCATGGCTTCCTCAAAAATCCCGAGACGCTTCATGGCGACCAGAACGAGCATCGTACCACGGCCAGCGTGCATTATGCGGACGGCGCCCTCTCGGCGACCGCGGCCTTCTCCGCCAAGAACCGCGACCCCGGCGATACGCTGACCGCCTGGCTCGGCGAGATCAATTACGATCTGACGCCGCGACACAGCCTGTTCGGCCGGGTCGAGAATGTCGCCAATGATGAGCTGATCCCCGATCATGACGATCCGCTCCACGACGTGCCGTTCCGCATCACCAAGATGCAGGCTGGCTATGCGTGGAACACCCCGATCGGTGACGGCCCGGTCCACCTTGCGCTTGGCGGTAGCGTCAATCTCTACGCCAAGCCGGCGGCGCTGGATGCGGTCTATGGGGATAATCCCTGGGGCTACACGCTGTTCGCGCGCCTTTCCTTGGGGCGCTGATACGTCCAGACAATGACTCCCCTCTCTTCAGAGGAGGGGCCGGGGGTGGTGGCGATGCGCGAGCATCGCAGGTTCGGTGAATGACTGCGCGGTTGCAGCACCACCCCAACCCCTCCTCTGAGCCGCAGGCGAGCGAAGCTCAACAGGAGGGGCTAATTGAGCTGTCAGGCGTGGCCGACCCAGCCCCGCCACGTGAAAGCAGCGTAGAACAGCGCCATGTCCGCAAAGCCGCCGGCTCTCAAAATGGCTTCGTCTTCTTCAGGCGAGAGGCAGTGGAGGCTGGCGGCGACGGCGGCGCGGGCCTTGGCGGTGTCGGCCGGGTCCGCGCCCATAGCCTTGGGATAAGCGGCATAGCGGTCCAGCCAGACATTGCGGGTCTCCGCATCCTGCGGGAAGCTGCTATGGGCAGCGACGAAGGGTGCGCCTGGGCGCAGGCGGCGGTGGATTTGCTGCACGGTGCGCGTCCGCTCGGTGGGGTCGAGAAAATGCAGGGTCAGGAGGCAGACTGCCGCATCGAATGGCCCGTCCGGCGCATCGTCGATCAGCCCGTGCACCAACTCGACGCGCTCCATCAGCGGCCCGAGTTGGCGTTCGGCCAGTTTCAGCATTTCGCCGGCCGGGTCCACGCCCACGAAGCGCCAACTTGGTTGCGCCTCAGCGAGCGCCTTCAATTCCATGCCCCCGCCCGCACCGAGCACGAGCACCCGCCCGTCCGGTGGGGCGCGCTCGGCAAGCAGCAGTCCGGTCATCCGGTGCAGCGCATCCAGCCCCGGCACGAAGCGGCGCGGGCCATCCCAGTAGCGGGCCGTGGCTGCCGGATCGTCGAAGGCTTTGATGAACATGTCCGGGTCCACCGTCTCATCCGGTGCGGTGTCGTGCGTGGTCATGGATTTTCGATCCTGTGTTGGGCGCCGTAATCGGACGGCAAGAGACGGTGGAAGCCGGCACTGAGACTGGCGAGCGTGACGGTGGCGTAGGAGTCGAGCAACAATGCCTCGGCCTGCCGCAGCGGTGCATCGAGCGCAGCGTTGACGGCCCGCTCGACCGCGCAGCCGGGGTTGTCGCTGCGATTGCCGATGGCGAAGAGCGGCGGCGCCCCGATGGCCCGATAGATATCCAGCAGCGTGACGGCCGCCGGATCGCAGGCAATCGACCAGCCCCCGCCAGGGCCCTTTTCCGAGCGGACATAACCGGAGTCCCGCAAGCCGGCCATGACCCGGCGGATCACCACCGGATTGGTCTGCATGATTCTGGCCAGCATCTCCGATGTAACCGGACGCTGCTGCTCCGCCATGTGGAGGAGGACGTGGAGGACGCCGGACAATTTGCTGCTGTTGCGACTCATGCAACATATCATGTTACATATTCGCGTCCTATTCAAGCCCTATGAGCGCAGCTTGCCCTTCTTGCCCTCGCCGCTTAGGCAAACGGCCATCCGATCCCTGAACCGAAGGCACAGACATGGACTATTATTGGGAAGACCTGGAACTCGGCCTCACCGAGCATTTCGGCCCGTTCGAAGTGGATCGCGAGGAAGTGATCGCCTTTGCCGAGCGCTATGATCCGCAGCCCTTCCACCTCGATGAAGAAGCGGCCGCAAAGACCCATTTCGGTCGGCTCGCGGCGAGCGGCTGGCAGACCTGCGCGATGATGATGGGCGCCATGGTGCGGGCGCGGCAGAATAGCGGCGGGTGGCAGGCCAATGCCCTGGGTGCGATGGGTCTGGACGAACTGCGCTGGCGCCGCCCGGTCTTCCCGGGCGACGTGCTGCGCGGATCGAGCGAACTGGTCGAGAAGCTGGAATCGCGCAGCCGGCCGGAGACGGGCATCCTCAAATGGCGCACCCGCCTGCTCAATCAGGACGATCAGGAAGTGCTCAGCCTTGTCTCCGTCGTGCTCCATCGTCGCCGCCCGCAGGCCTGATGCGACAAATGCTGCACAAGATGTATTGATCTCTCAACATCCTTGCTGCACCCTGCGCGCGTCGGCCATGGGGGCGGCAAGGAGAGGATCATGAAGGATGACAAGGCTGTGCCGGTAGCGCTCGCACCCTCGCGGCGCACGTTCATCGCCGGGGCGGCTGCGCTCGGCATTGGCAGCACCAGCGCGCTTGCAAGGGCCGCAACGCAGGAGGGCACCGTGCCGTCGCAGCCCTGGTTCGAGGCGTATCTGGCCGCGTTCAACCGCGCCGACGAAGCGGTGTTCAGCGCTTATTATGCCGATGACGTGCAGTTCTTCGGCCAGGCCGCGCAGGTGACCGGCCGGCAGGCGGTGATCGATTTCTATCGCGGCGTGCGCAAGCATCTGCATGAGAAGGTGGATCTGCTGACCTATGTGGGCGATCCGTCCGGCGCGCATATCCTCGCGGTGCTCCGCACGACGCTGGTGGCGCACACCGACTGGCCGGACATGCCGACCGGCGCGCTCAAGGCGGGCGACACGCGCTCGAGCGTCAACTTCGTCATGTACGACATCAAGGATGGCCGGTTCACGCGGGTCCGCTCGGCCCGGTTCAGTCCGCAGAAGGGGCGCAGCGCATGACGCAGGAAGATCGCTTCCGGGCCTATATCGCCTCGTTCAATGCGCAGGACTGGCCCGCACTGGTGAAGAATTATGCGCCTGATGTGCATCTCGTCATCGGCAATGGCACCGAGCTGATCGGGCACGATGCCATCGTCGCCTTCTACAAGAAGGTGAACCAGCAGACGCGGCGCATCATTCAGGTTCGCAATGTCTTCACCGATGGCAAGCGGCTGGTCGCCGAGCTGGAATCGGAGTTTCTGGCCACGGTTGATGCGCCCGATTTCACCTCCGGCCCGCTCAAGAAAGGCGACCGCATCCACATCAACAGCTTCGCGCTGTATGAATATGTCGGCGACGTCTTCACCAACATCCGCTCGGCGGTGTTCCGGCGGGAGTTCATCCCGGCCGGCAAGAGCGAATAAGCAGCGCGAACAAGCCGCGCCGGCTCAATGCCGGCCGAACAGCTTCTCGATGTCGCCATGCGCCAGCTTGATCCATGTCGGCCGGCCATGGTTGCATTGCCCGCTATGCGGCGTGACCTCCATCTCGCGAAGCAGCGCGTTCATTTCCGCCACGGAGAGCACCCGCCCTGCCCGCACCGAGCCGTGGCAGGCCATGGTCGCCGCAACAAGATCGAGCCGGGCCTTGAGCGAGGCGGCATCGCCCAGCGCGGCCAGATCGTCGGCGAGATCGCGAACGAGGCCGGGCACGTCGCTGGTGCCCAGCAGGGCCGGTGCGGCGCGGACGAGGATCGCCGCCGGGCCGAAGCGCTCGACCTCCAGCCCGAGTTCGGCCAACTCGGCGGCGCGCGCCTCGATCCGGTCGCAGGCCGGCTCATCCAGCTCGACCACTTCCGGCAACAGCAGCGCCTGCCGCGCCACCGCGCCCTCTACGAGAGCCCGCCGCATCCGCTCCAGCACGAGGCGTTCGTGCGCGGCATGCTGATCGACCAGCACCAGCCCGTCCTCCGCCTCGGCGACTATATAGGTCCGCGCCACCTGCCCGCGCGCCACGCCCAATGGAAACTCACGGTGCTCGGCCTGCGGCTGCGCGACCGGCGCTTCCGCCCGGCCTGACGGCGCAAAGCCGGTGAAACGGGCCTGTCGGTCTCCAAACAGCGGCACGCCGCCATAAGCACCGCCGGATGACGGCGCCCGCCAAGTTGTGGGAGCCTCGGGTGCCTGCGCCCCTTCGCGCTGCCACAGATCGGCGGCGCTGGCCTCGGGCCGATTGGCGACCCGCATTCCGGCATCATCGAGCGCCCGGCGGAGGCCACTGACGATCATCCCGCGCATGAAGGCGGGATCGCGGAAGCGTACTTCTGTCTTGGCAGGGTGCACGTTCACGTCCACGTCCGGCATCGGCACATTCAGGAACAAGGCCAGCACCGGATGCCGGTCCCGCGCAATGAAATCGGCATAGGCGCCGCGCACAGCGCCCACCAGCAGGCGGTCGCGCACCGGGCGGCCGTTGACGAAGAGATATTGATGATCGGCCGAGCCGCGATGATAGGTCGGCAGCGAGGCGACGCCGCTGATCGTCACCGCCTCCCGTTCCAGCGAGACAATGACGTGATTGTCGGCTAGCTCGCGATCGATGAGCTGGGCCACGCGGTCCTCTCTGGTCTGCCCGCCCGGTAGCGAGAACACCCGGCGCCCGTCATGCTCCAGCACGAATGCGACATCGTTGCGCGCCATGGCGAGGCGGCGGACGATGTCGAGGCAGGCGGCATATTCCGACCGCGCCGAGCGCAGGAACTTGCGGCGCGCCGGAACGCGCTCGAACAGCCCATCCATCTCCACGCGCGTGCCGGGCGCCATCGCGCAGGGGGCGGCGGTGGCCAGCACGCCATTGTCGCACACCAGGCGCCATCCATCCGCATCGCGCTGACGGCTGGCGATGCTGAGGCGCGAGACGCTGCCGATCGAGGGCAGCGCCTCACCCCGAAAACCGAGCGTCCTGACCGCCTCGATGGCCTCGTCAGGCAGCTTGGATGTCGCGTGGCGCTCCAGCGCAAGCGGCAGATCGTCGCGGCTCATGCCATGGCCATCATCGGTGACGCTCAGGCCGCCGAGGCCGCCCTGCTGCAGCGAGATCGCAACGGAGCGGGCCTGCGCATCCAGCGCGTTTTCCAGCAACTCCTTGAGCGCGCTCGCAGGGCGCTCGACCACCTCTCCGGCGGCAATTCGATTAACAAGGGACTCGGGGAGGCGGCGTATTGACATTGGATTGCGACTAGACCAAGCGAGCCTCCTACGCGAGCGAAAGCCACCCGTTTTTCCGGTGGCTGGAGTCGGCAGGGCGGGCATTCCCCGGAGCATCTGAAAGCCGCGTCCTCACCGGCGCGACCGGCATGAACAGGACAGTCAATGGCGTTCTTCTCCAATTGGTTCAAGTTCACTTCCAGGGACATGGCGATCGACCTCGGCACGGCCAACACAGTGGTCTATGTGCGCGGTCACGGCATTGTCCTCAATGAACCATCCGTGGTTGCGGTGGAGACGATCAACGGCGTGAAGCGCGTCAAGGCCGTCGGCGAAGACGCCAAGCTGATGATGGGCAAGACCCCGGAATCCATCGAGGCCATCCGCCCGCTGCGCGACGGCGTGATCGCCGACATCGACATTGCCGAGCAGATGATCAAATGGTTCATCAGCAAGGTCCATGGCCATCGCCGCTTCCCCCGCTTTCCCGAGATCGTGATCTGCGTGCCGTCCGGCTCGACCAGCGTCGAGCGCCGCGCGATCCGTGATGCCGCCAGCAACGCCGGCGCGAGCCAGGTCTTCCTGATCGAAGAGCCGATGGCCGCTGCGATCGGTGCCGACATGCCGGTCACCGAACCGATCGGCTCGATGGTCGTCGACATTGGCGGCGGCACGACCGAGGTCGCCGTGCTCTCGCTGCGCGGCCTGGCCTACACCACCAGCGTGCGCGTGGGCGGTGACAAGATGGATGAAGCCATCGTCTCCTATGTCCGTCGCCACCACAATCTGCTGATCGGCGAGGCCACGGCCGAGCGGATCAAGAAGGAATATGGCATCGCCCAGAAGCCGGCCGACGGCGTGGGCGCGACGATCCACATCAAGGGCCGCGACCTCGTGAACGGCGTGCCGAAGGAAATCGCGATCAATCAGGGCCAGATCGCCGATGCGCTGGCCGAGCCCATTGGCACCATCGTGGAAGGCGTGCGCATCGCGCTCGAGAACACCGCGCCGGAGCTGGCCGCCGACATCGTCGATCAGGGCATCGTCCTCACCGGCGGCGGCGCCCTGCTCAAGGGGCTGGACGAGGAACTGCGCGACGAGACCGGGCTTCCCGTGACCGTTGCGGAAGACCCGCTGACCTGCGTCGCCATCGGCACGGGGCGCGCGATGGAGGACCCGGTCTTCCGCGGCGTGCTCCAGACCGCCTAAGCCCGAGGTTGTTCGCATGGCGCCACCCGGCAACAGGCGCCCCGGCTTCAACCGGAAAGCGCAATATGGACTGTTCGCCAGCTATGTGATCGCGCTGCTCGGCGCGGTCGCTGGCCTGCTGATGCTGATCCTCTCAATTGCCGATCCCGCTGGCTTTGCCGGCTTGCGTTCGGCGGTGGCGGAAGTGACGCGCCCGATCTCCAGCAACCTGCGCTCGGTCGTCGTCGGCGTCGGCAATATCGAGGAAGAGTTTGCCGCCTATATCAACGCCGGCTCGCAGAACGCCGCCCTGCGCCGGCAGGTGGAAGCGAACCGCACGCGCCTCATCGAGGCCGAAGCGATCCGCCAGGAGAATATCCGGCTGCGCGATCTCCTCAAGCTGACCGAAACCGACCAGGGCGTCGTTGCTGCGGGCCATCTGATTTCCTCCACGCCGGCCAGCGCCGCCCGCCTGGCGCGCCTCGACATGGGCCGCAGCGAGGGCGTGAGCGCGGGCATGCCGGTGCGCGCGCCGGAAGGCCTGGTCGGTCGCGTGCTGCGTGCCGGACCGAACACAGCCGACGTCCTACTGCTTATCGATGAAGGCAATATCGTGCCGGTGCGTCGCACGAGCGACAATATTCCGGGCATCAGCTCCGGCCGGGGTGACGGCACGGTCGAGATCCGCGCGCTCAATGCCGAGCGCAATCCCTTCAAGCCCGGCGACGTGCTGGTCACATCCGGCATTGGCGGTCTGTATCGCTCCAATATCCCTGTGGCCATCGTCGCGCGGCGCGAAGGCGAGAAGGCCATCGCCATTCCACTCGCCAACCCCTCGCGCGTGGAGTTGGTCGTCGTGCAGGCCCCCTTCCGCCCGGAAGAAGCCGAGCGTGCCGGCAATGCCGCGCAGCCGCCCGCCGTGCCATGAACAGCCGCTACAGCAACCGGATCGGCCGCAAGCGGACCTGGCTGCACTTGCGCGGCGTGCCGGTCGCGTCCGTCCTTCTGGGCTCGATGCTGGCGCCGCTCATGCCGGTCATCGCGCAGACCCCCCTGCTCCCGCCGTTCGGCCTGATGATGCTGATCGCCTGGCGCGTGCTGCGTCCGGACATCTGGCCGCTGTGGATCGGCGTGCCGCTGGGGCTGGTGGATGATCTAATGAACGGGCAGCCGGTCGGCAGCGCCGTATTTCTATGGACGATCCTGCTGCTCGCCTTCGACTTTGAGGGGCAGCGGAACCTGTGGCGCGACTACTGGCATGGCTGGCTGCTCGGCTCGCTGGCGATCGGCTTTGCGCTGGCTGGTGGCTGGCTTGCCGTGCATCTCTCCGGCCATGGCGGGGAAATCATTCAAATCCTCCCGCAGTTCCTCTATAGTGTCGCCTTGTTCCCCTTCATCGTGCGCATTTGTGCCGCGTTGGACAAATGGCGGCTTCCGTGATTTCCTTCCGCAAGATCCTGTTCCCCAACAAAGTCGTCACCCCCGCCAGCCAGGCCTACAGCTTCAACCGCCGCACCTTCGTGCTCGGTGGGGCGCAACTGGCGGTGGGCGGCCTGCTGGTGGGACGCATGGGGTGGATCGCGATTGCGGAAAATGAGAAGTACCAGCTCCTCTCCGACAGCAACCGCATCAACCTGACGATCACCCCGCCCCGGCGGGGCTGGATTCTGGATCGGCGGGGGCAGGCGCTGGCCTCGAACCGTACCAATTTCCGCGTCGACATCATCCCGGATCGCTTGCGGGACCGGGAGCGGGTGGTGCGCGAGCTGGCTACGCTGCTGGCCCTGACGCCCAATGATGTGGACCGCATCAACGAGCATCTCGACCGCGCGGCGGGCTATCAGCCCGTGCAGGTGGCCGATGATCTGAGCTATGAGCAATATGCGGCGCTCTCCGTCCGCCTGCCCGATTTTCCCGGCGTCGTGCCCTCGCAGGGCTTTTCACGTTATTATCCTGCCGGGCCGCCGGTCGGCCATCTACTCGGTTATGTCGGCACACCGTCAGCCAAAGAATATAATGCGTCGCGTGACCCCTTGCTGATCACGCCCGGCTTCAAGCTCGGCAAGCAGGGGCTGGAGAAGTCGCTCAATTCAATTCTTACCGGCAAGCCCGGTGCCCGCCGCGTGGAAGTGACGGCGCGCGGGGCGATGGTGCGCGACCTCGAAACCCAACCCGATACGCCGGGCCGCTCCATCAAGCTGACCATCGATGCCGGCCTGCAGGAATTCGCCGGCCGGCGGCTGGGCACGCAAAGCGGCGCCGTGGTGATCATGGATTGCCACACCGGGGACATTCTCTGCTCCACCTCGATGCCGAGCTTCGACCCCAACAGCTTCTCCGAGGGCATTTCGCATCACGAATGGCAGATGCTCTCGCAAGACGACCATGTGCCCCTGCGCAATAAGACGCTGGGCGGGCTGTATCCGCCCGGATCGACCGTCAAGCCGATGATCGCCCTCTCCTTCCTCGAAGCCGGGCTGCCGGCCGAGGCGACGGTGAACTGCACCGGGGCGCTGCGGGTGGGCAATCGCCTGTTTCACTGCCATGCGCGTCGCGGCCACGGCACGGTGAACATGCACCGCGCCATCGAGCAGAGCTGCAACATCTATTTCTACTACTTCGCCCAGAAGATCGGCATGGACGCCATTGCCATGATGGCGCGGCGGCTGGGCCTCGGCCAGCGCTTCGACCTGCCCTTCCCCAACCAGAGCTACGGCACCGTGCCGGACCCGGCCTGGAAGATGAAGAAATACAACCAGCCCTGGCAGACCTATGACACGGTCAACGCGACCATCGGCCAGGGCTATATGCTGGTGAACCCGACGCAGATGTGCGTGATGGCCGCGCGCCTCGCCACCGGGCTCGATCTCGATCCGCATTTCATCGTCGACGGCAAGCGCCATCAGGGCGAGCCGCTGGGCGTGTCGCTCGAGCATCTTACGGTCATCCGCAATGCCATGAAGGATGTGGTCAACGGCGGCGGCACCGGCCGTGCAGCGCGGCTGGACGTTCCCGGCGTAATGCTCGCCGCCAAGACCGGCACGGCGCAGGTCGGCGCGATCAGCACCCGCGGGCAGCGCGCGGCAAGCCAGCCCTTCCGCCTTCGCGATCACGCCCTGTTCCAGGGCTTCGCGCCGCATGACAATCCGCGCTACGCCATCGCCACGATCATCGAACATGGCGGCCACATGGACCGGGTGCAGGACGCGCCGATGATCTCGGGCGATTGCATCACCTATCTCTACGATCCCGCCAAGGCGATGGAGAAGCTGCAGCGCTTCGAAGCGACCTGGGGCGGCACGCCGCAGATGCGCATGGAGCGCCAGCTCAACGCCTTCCGCATTGCGCGCGGCCTTGAGTCTGCGCCCCTCATGCCCGAGCCCGGCAATGCGGCCTCCCCGGCCGCCCCGACTCCCGCCACCCCGGCGCAGACCGGGAGCGAAGACGGCACCAATGCAAGCGAGGATGGCGACATCGATGCCCCCGTCGGCCCCGGCACCGGCGACACCGACTGAGCCGCACGCGGTTTTCTCGCAAAGCAGCATCTTTTTTCGCCACGCCTCGGATTTTTTGTTGGCATCCTCAAAACACCATGTTAACGGCCCACCTCCCGACGGGATGTTGATCAAACGATCAACGAGCCGCCGAAGTGGACGCATAGCTCAGTTGGTAGAGCAGCTGACTCTTAATCAGCGGGTCCTTGGTTCGAGCCCAAGTGCGTCCACCATTTTTCTCCTAAATTTCAATCTCTAGAGCGAAGCGAGACATTGCTTCCGCTTTAGGTTCCAGGCGTCCAGCGGCAGCCGCCGTTCGTCATCTGGAAAGTAGCATCGGGTTTTCCCGTTCGATATTGACGCGCGCCCGTCCTATCGGATATTCCCGATGAATGGAAACCGATAACGCGCTCGGCATTCTGGCGGCTCTGTCGCACCCGACCCGCCTGGCAACCTTCCAGTTGCTCGTACGGCATGAGCCGGAGGGCCTTTCGACGGGGCAACTTGTCGAGGCGAGCAGCCTGACGCAGAGCACCTTTTCGACCCATCTGGCGGTCATGGCGAAGGCAGGGCTGGTGATCTCGGAAAAGCGGGGACGTCAGCAGATCCAGCGCGCCAATATGGCGCCTTTGCGCGATCTGATGCTCTTCCTCGCCAAGGATTGCTGCCAGGGCCGCGCAGATTTTTGCGAGCCGCTGCTTGCTGAACTCTCCTGCTGCTGAAGGACGGGATCATGACCACCATCGTCATCTATCATAATCCCGGTTGCGGAACCTCGCGCAACACGCTGGCGCTCATCCGCAATTCCGGGGTCGAGCCGCATGTCGTCGAATATCTGAAATGCCCGCCGACGCGAGCGCTGCTTGCCGAGATGATCGCGCGGGCCGGGCTGACGCCGCGCGCACTGCTGCGGGAAAAGGGCACGCCGTTTGCCGAACTCGGACTGGATGATGAGAGCCTGAGCGATGACGCGCTGCTTGATGTCATGATGGCGCACCCGATCCTCATCAATCGCCCGCTGGTGGTCACGCCGCTGGGCGTGCGGCTTTGTCGCCCGTCCGAGCTTGTCCTCGATATCCTGCCCGATGCGCAGCGCGGCGCCTTCACCAAGGAGGATGGCGAGCCGGTCGTCGATGCCGCCGGGCAGCGGGTGAGCTGATGGGCACGTTCGAGCGCTATCTCTCGCTCTGGGTGGCCCTGTGCATCGTCGTCGGCATTCTGCTTGGGCAGGCCGTGCCCGGTGTCTTCGCCGCGATCGCATCGGCCGAAGTGGCGCAAGTGAACCTCATCGTCGCCGCCCTGATCTGGCTGATGATCGTGCTGGTCGAAGTGCGGGTGATGCTCTCCGTTGTCGCAATCGTGAAGCGCAGCCGGCCCTGGTATGAAAGGAACCTCGTTTCGTGAGCCGTGTGCGCATCCTGCCCGATCCTGATCATCTTCCGGCGCTGGACCGTTCCTATGCGATACCCAGGCCCGCCCTCGGGATTGGCGAGGATCAGCCGCCGCCCCGCATCCTGCTGCTCTACGGGTCGCTCCGGGAGCGGTCCTTCTCGCGCCTTGCGGTCGAGGAAGCCGCGCGCCTGCTGCGGTTCTTCGGCGCGGAGCCCCGCATCTTCGATCCCTCGGACCTGCCGCTGCCCGATCAGGTGCCCGGCGACGATCACCCGGCCGTGCATGAGCTGCGCGCGCTGTCGCTGTGGTCGGAGGGACAGGTCTGGTGCAGCCCGGAGCGGCATGGGCAGATCACCGGCATCATGAAAGCGCAGATCGATCATCTGCCGCTGGAGATGAAAGGCCTGCGCCCGACACAGGGCCGGACGCTCGCGGTCATGCAGGTGTCGGGCGGATCGCAGTCCTTCAACGCGGTCAACACGCTCCGCCTGCTGGGCCGCTGGATGCGGATGTTCACCATCCCCAACCAGTCGTCGGTGGCCATGGCCTATAAGGAGTTCGATGAGGCCGGCCGCATGAAGCCCTCCAGCTATTATGACCGCATCGTCGATGTGATGGAGGAGCTGGTGCGGATCACCGTGCTCATGCGGCCGCATGCGGCGCAACTGGTCGACCGCTATTCCGAACGGAAAGCGCGGGGTGTCAGCGTGGATCCTTCCGCGGACCGCGCGGCGGCGGCGCTGACCGATGGGCGATGAGCGCCGATAGGGCGGTCAGGACTATGCGGCCGACCCCAAGGCGATGCCAAGCGGTGGTTCTTGCTGATACCCAACAGTCCCTTGCCCGACCGCGTTCTGCCGTGTAGCAGGCGGGCAATCGCAAGGACCCGGTGAAACCCCGGGTGGCTATTCCGGCCGCCGATCCGCCGGACAACATCACACATGCAACTCCCCCCGCGCCCAATGTGCGCCATGTGCCTTGTTGTGGAATCCGCATGACCTCTCATCTGACATCTTACCGCCGCCAGTGGTTCACTGACGGACCGACCGCCCGTCGCGACATCTTGGCGGGCGTCGTCGTCGCTCTCGCCCTCATTCCGGAGGCGATCGGCTTTTCGATCATCGCCGGCGTCGATCCGCGCGTTGGCCTTTATGCGTCCGTCGCGATTGCCATGACCATCGCCCTGATCGGCGGCCGCCCGGGCATGATCTCTGCGGCCACGGCGGCTGTCGCCGTCCTCGTCGTGCCGCTCGTCCGCGAGCATGGGGTCGACTATCTCTTCGCGGCCACCATCCTGATGGGCCTTATCCAGATGATCGCGGGTCTGCTGCGCCTCGATCTGGTGATGCAGTTCGTGTCCCGCTCGGTCATCACGGGCTTCGTCAACGCGCTGGCGGTCCTCATCTTCCTGGCTCAGTTGCCCCAGCTGACCAATGTCGGGTGGCAGACATATGCCATGGTCGCCGGCGGCCTGGTCATCATCTATGGCTTCCCGCGCATCACGAAGGCCATCCCCTCGCCGCTCGTCGCCATCCTCGTGCTCAGCGCAATCAGCATCGGCATGGGCCTGCCGGTCAACACGGTAGGCGATATGGGCAAGCTGCCCGAGGGACTGCCCAGCCTGGCGCTGCCCAACGTGCCCTTGACCCTCGATACCCTGCGGATCATCCTACCCTATTCCCTGACGATGGCTGCGGTCGGCCTGCTGGAATCCCTGCTTACCGCGCAGATCGTCGACGACATGACCGATACGGACAGTAACAAGCGGGTCGAATGCGCCGGCCAGGGCGGCTCCAACATCGTCGCCGCGCTGTTTGGCGGCATGGGCGGGTGCGCGATGATCGGCCAGTCGGTGATCAACGTCACGTCGGGCGGCCGTGGACGCCTCTCGACCTTCGTCGCCGGTGCCTTCCTCCTCTTCCTTCTGGCCGTGCTCGGGCCGTTCGTAGGCCGGGTGCCGATGCCGGCGCTGGTCGCGGTGATGATCATGGTCTCGATTGGTACGTTCAGCTGGAACTCCATCCCCAATCTGCGCCGCCATCCTGCAACCTCGTCAGTGGTGATGCTGACCACGGTCATCGTGGTCGTCGCCACGCATGACCTCTCGCTTGGCGTGCTGGCGGGCGTGCTGCTCTCCGGCATCTTCTTCGCCGGTAAGGTCCAGCGCATGTTCGCCGTCGAGCGTGACGAAACTGCGGACGGCGCGCAGGCCATCTACCGCGTGACTGGCGAGATTTTCTTCGCGTCGGTCGACCGCTTCACCCGCGCGTTCCAATCGGAAGGCACAGCGACGCGCGTCGTCATCGACGTGACCGGCGCGCATTTCTGGGACATCTCGGCTGTCGGGGCGCTCGACAAGATCGTCGCGCGACTCCGCCGCGATGGACGCGAGGTCGAGGTCGTGGGCTACAACCGCGCCAGCGCCGACATTGTCGACCGCTTCGCGTTGCACGACAAAACCGGCGTAGAAATGGGGCTTGCGCCGCACTGATCGAAGCTGCGGCGAATGAAGGGCTTGGGCGTCTGGGACTCTAGCGGGCGTCCACTCCGCCCCACGCCCGATCCAGCAGTTCAACGACGTGCAGAACGGGAATGTTCGTGGCGCTGCCGATCTGCATCGCGCAGCCGATATTGCCCGTGGCGATGACATCGGGCCGCAAGGCTCGCAGATTCGCGACCTTGCGATCGCGCAGTTGTGCGGAGATTTCCGGCTGCAGGATATTGTAGGTCCCGGCAGAGCCGCAGCACAAATGGGGCTCGGCGGGGGTCGCGACCTCATAACCAGCACGCTCCAGCAGCGCGCGCGGCTCATGGTCGACCGACTGCCCGTGCAGGAGCGAACAGGCCGATTGATAGGCGACGCGGATGCCCTGCGGACGTCCCCGCGGAAGCGTGATTTTCGCGAGAAACTCGCTGATATCGCAGGCCAGCGCCGATAGGCGGGCGGCCCTCTCCGCATAAAGCGGGTCGTCGCGCAGCATGAAGCCATAATCCTTGATCGTCGTGCCGCAGCCCGAGGCGGTGATGATGATGGCTTTCAGGCCGGCGTCCATATGAGGAGTCCAGGCATCGACATTCCGACGCGCGGCGTTCAGGCTCTCGGCGTCCTGCCCCATGTGCCGGACCAGCGCGCCGCAGCAAACCTCGCCTTTGGCGAACAGGACATCATAGCCGGCGCGCGATAGCAGTCGGTGCGTGGCAGCGCGGATGTTGGGCTTCAGGACCGGCTCTGCACAGCCTTGCAGGAGAATGACGCGGCCCAGATTGCCGATGGCGGGTGGCGGCACCCCAGCAGCCGTTGGGCGTTCGGACGGCGCCAGTCGCAACATGGCAGCCAGCGGGCGCGTCACGGGCCAGCGCGCCAGCAGCGGTGCGAAGGGGCGACCGAACGGTGCGAGGCGCAGGGCCAGGGCAAGGCGGCGCGGGTGCGGCAAGACCGCGCCCAGCAGCCGCCGCATCAGCCGCTCGTGCCAGGGGCGCCTGTAATGCGTCGCGATCCAGCTGCGCGCATGATCGACAAGGTGCATGTAGTTCACGCCCGAGGGGCAGGTCGTCATGCAGGAGAGGCAGGACAGGCAGCGATCGATATGGCGCACGGTCTCGCCGGAGGGCACGCGCTCGTTCTGGAGCATATCCTGCATCATGTAGATGCGCCCGCGCGGCGAATCCCGCTCATCGCCGAGCAGCACATAGGTCGGGCATGTCGCGGTGCAGAAGCCGCAATGGACGCATTTGCGGATCGCGCGCTCACTGCTTGCCATCGCCGGATCGGCCAGTTGCTCGGCCGTGAAATCAGTGCGCATGGGCGGCTCCAAAGCGATCGGGTGACAGGATGCCCAGCGGATCAAACGCCGCCCGCACCCGCGCCGAGAGTGCGGCGACGCCGGGCTCTTCGACATGGAGGGCCGACATGCTGGTGCGCAGCGCGGCTGGCGCGCGGATCAGCGTCGCGTGCCCGCCCGTCTGCGCGATGACCTGGCGCACGCGGTGCTGATCGGCATCTTGCGGCAAACTCAGCCAGACGAGGCCGCCCGCCCAGTCATAGCAGCGTCGCGCACCCAGATGCTGGAGCGCCCGGAAGACCTCCGGCCCACGGGACGGCGCGGTGCTGATCCGCCACAACACGGCCTCGCCCTGCAGGGCGCCTCCACCCCTCACCGTTGCCCACAAAGGCTCGTCGGCACCGTCAGCGAGCAGATCCGCCTGCCCGAGCAGCGCCCGCAACATGTCGCTGCGCGCTGCCACCGATGGCGCAAAGCCTTCGACGCGCATCAGCGTGATCCCCGCTTCGGGCAGATGCGCGGCGCAGGCGACCTCGGCCGGGGAGCCCATGGCGCGGGCCATTGCGGCGATGGCCGCTTCGTCGTCCAGTCCGCGCAACAGCAGCGTCGCGCATGTCTGCGGGCGGGGCATGACCTTCACAGTGAGGCTGGTGAGCGCGGCCAGCCTGCCCCAGTTGCCAGTCATCAGCTTGGGCAGGTCGTAGCCAGTGACGTTCTTCATCACCTTGCCGCCGCCGATAAAGGCCTCGCCCCGCCCCGAGACGGCCTCGAAGCCCAGCATGTGATCGCGCGCCGCCCCGGCCGAGAGGCGGCGCGAGCCTGAGACGCCGGCCGCGATGATACCCCCGATGGTCGAGGCGCCGGATGAGCGCGCGAAGACCGGGCCGTAATCGAACGGGTCGAACGCCAGCATCTGGCCCTGCTCCGCCAGAAGTAGCTCGATCTCGGACAAGCGGGTGCCAGCCCCTACCGTGAGCACAAGTTCGGCGGGATCATAATCGATGATCCCTGCAAAAGCGGACATATCCACGATCAACGCCTGCCGGTCCGGCTGGCCGATATCCGCCTTTGTCCCGCCGCCGCGCAGTTCCGCAGGCATGCCGTCGCGACCCGCATCGCGAATGATCGCGCAGAGCTCAGCGATGTCGGTCGGCGTGACCATATTGGTGGTCATCAAAATCTCGGCAGCTCGGGGAAAGGCACCTGCCCCTTGTGCACATGCATGCGGCCCAGCTCGGCGCAGCGATGCAAGGTGGGGAAGACCTTTCCGGGGTTGAGGCGCAAGGCCGGATCGAACGCGCATTTCACCCGCTGTTGATGCGCGAGATCGGTCTCGCTGAACATCTCCGGCATCAGATCACGCTTCTCGATTCCGACGCCATGTTCGCCTGTGAGCACGCCGCCCACCTCGACGCACAGGCGAAGGATCTCATTGCCGAGCTTTTCCGCGCCGTCGAGCTCGCCGGGCTGGTTGGCATCGTAGAGGATCAACGGATGGAGATTGCCATCGCCGGCATGAAAGACATTGGCGACGGCAAGGCCATGCGCTGCGGCCAGCTCGGAGATGCGTCGCAGCACATGCGGCAGGTGGCGGCGGGGAATGGTGCCGTCCATGCAATAATAGTCCGGCGCGAGGCGGCCCACGGCGGGAAAAGCGGCCTTGCGCCCCGCCCAGAAGGCGAGGCGCTGCGTCTCATCCTGCGAGACCTGAAGGCTCACGGCGCAATTCGCCGTCGCAATGGCGCTGATCTCCGCCGCGAGATGATCGCATTCAGCATCGACGCCATCGATCTCGACGATCAGCAAGGCCTCGACATCGAGCGGATAGCCGACCTTCACGAAGGCTTCGGCAGCGCCGACGGCGGCGCGGTCCATCATCTCCATGCCGGCCGGAATGATGCCGGCGCCGATTACATCCGCCACGCAGCGCCCCGCCGTCTCGATGCTCGGAAAGCCGACCAGCATCGCCCGTGCCCGCAGCGGCTTGGGGAGAATGCGGACGGTGACTTCCGTCACAACACCGAGCAGCCCTTCCGATCCGGTCACCACACCCAGCAGATCCAGGTCCGCCGCATCGAGATGGCGCCCGCCGAGGCGGATGATCTCGCCGGTCATCAGCACCATCTCGACGCCGAGCACATTGTTGGTCGTCAGCCCATATTTGAGGCAGTGCACGCCGCCGCTATTCTCGGCGACATTGCCCCCGATGGAGCAGGCGATCTGGCTGGAGGGGTCCGGTGCATAATAGAAGCCCTGCGCTTCTACCGCCTTGGTGATCGCAAGGTTGGTGACGCCGGGCTGCACGACGGCGACCCGGTTGGCATAATCGATCTCGATGATGCGGTTCATGCGGGAGAGGCCGAGCAGGATGCCATCGGCCAGTGGCAGCGCGCCGCCCGAAAGCGACGTCCCTGCCCCACGCGGGACGACTTTCACATCATGGGCGTGGCACCAGGCCAGTATCTGCGAGACTTGCGCGACCGTCTCAGGGAGCACCGCGGCCAGCGGCATCTGCCGATAAGCAGTGAGCGCATCGGTCTCGAACGGGCGCAGGCCATCGGGATGGGAGACGACGCCCTCCCCCGGCACGATCGCCTGCATCGCCCGCACGATGTCCGCGCGACGATCCAGAATATGCGGGTCGGGGACCGGCATGGAAATGGTCACGCGAGGCGACCTTGGACCGTCATCACTGGCAGCGGGGGCAGCTTGCGACGAAATGGAGAGATCACGACCTTGGCGCTTAGGTCGCCGAGCAGCTGCCTTTTCAAGATATCTTCCTGAGTTCCATCATGCGTATGACAGATACGAGTGTGCCAGAGCTTGGCGGACTTGGGCAGACTAAAATAGTGGCAACAATTCCGAGCGAAAATATAGTTGTCGCTGGCTGAATTTCGCTTGCATAACAACGATCAGACAGTTTCAATCGGTCCGTAGAGGATCGCATGAACACAGCGGAAAAGATATATAGCGCGTCCACCAGCGAGGATGCCGGCACCGCCCGCCTGGCTGAGCGGCTGGCCCGCAGGATCGAGGACGATATCGCCTCCAGCCCCTTGCCTGTCGGTGGTGTGATGGGGTCGCTGCGGGGGCTGTGCGAGCATTATGCGGTGGGACGCGCAGCCATGCGCGAAGCGGTTGCCCTGCTCGAGCGCCGCGGACTGGGCCGGCTCCGTCCCGGACCGAGCGGCGGCTTCATGGTCGCGCAGCCCGACGTGGGCCGGATCGGGCTCGAGCTCGCCAATTACTTCCAGCTGGCCGGCGTGACGTGCGAGCAGGTGCTGGATGCGCGCGAAGCTGTCGACCCGCTGCTCGCAACGCTTGCGGCCACAGCCGATCGTTCAGACCATGGGATGCGACTGGACGCGCCGGACGAACGCGAGGGCGGCCTTGCCTGGCATTTGCGGGTGCGGTCCGATCTGGCGGCGATGAGTGGAGACCCCGTGCTGCCGCTGTTCGTGCAATGCCTCAACGAACTGACGATGCTGTTTGCCGGCGTCGAATCGCATGACGGCGATTGGCTTGGGCAAGCCAAGCGGCAGACCGAAGCGATCAATCAGGCCGTCGCCAACCGTGACGTGGCGGCCGTACAGCAAGAGGCCGACAGGCTTCACCGGCGCCTCGGCGACTGGCTGGCCGCGCGCGATGCGCCGCTTTCACCGCCGACCATCGAGGCGTCCCGTCAGGATGCCGACCGGACTCTTGCTCTCCTCGTCGCCCGCCGGCTGGCGGCCGAAATCCTGCCGAGCGGCAATGCGGGCCAGCGGCTGGGCTCCGAATGGGACTTGTGCGAGCGCTTCAGCGTCAGCCGCGTCACGCTGCGTCAGGCGATCCGCCAGTTGCAGGATAGCGGGCTCGTCGAGTGCCGCCGGGGTCGGGGCAATGGCCTGATCGTGCGGGATCTGCGCGGCACCGGCAGTATTCGGCTTGTCCTTGCCTTCCTCATCAGCCGGCAGGTCGATCCCCAGACCGCTGGCACGACGCTGTTCCAGTTGAACCGTTTCGTGCCCGCGCTGGCCGTGAGCCGCGCCAGTGCGGCGGAGCGAGCACGGCTGCGGGAACTTCTCGACCGCGCACAGCGCAGCGACCCCATCGATCGCTATGATCTGCTGGCGCTGGTCCAATATGTCTCCAAGTTGGCCAGAAGCCCGATCATCGATCTCTTCTCGCGCTGCCTCGCGGCTTATGAGGCGCGGTTCCATCCCTTCCTGCTGGAGCGCCTGCCGGCGCACAAGCAGGCCGAATATTTCGCGCTGCTGCGCATGCTCCTT
Source organism: Sphingobium sp. B2D3C (assembly GCF_025961835.1). NCBI lineage: Bacteria > Pseudomonadati > Pseudomonadota > Alphaproteobacteria > Sphingomonadales > Sphingobiaceae > Sphingobium > Sphingobium sp. B2D3C. The sequence continues at coordinate 1,391,098 of NZ_JAOQOK010000001.1, forward strand.
GACCGGTTGCCGATGGGGAGCGATGCGCAATTGGGCTGGGCGAAGGCGGAGGCCTCTCGCGTCATGCTGTCCATGAGCTCGACGCGCCCGATCTGAGCGGGTGCAGCGGGCGGGCGTTACGCCACCCCTGCCTCGTCTTCCGGACGGTAGACATCCTTGCGCAGATCCCGCGCGGCTAGGACGTAGTGCAGCGCGGCCCAGAAAAACAGCACCAGCACAGTGACCAGCGCGTACCGCAAACCGGTCGATGACGCCGTGAGGCAGGCGGCATCGAGAGCCGTTCCGATGCCATCTGGCCCCCTGCCCCCCGGACAAGATGTCGCGAAATCAGCCGCGCCATAAGCGCGCCTAGCGTAGAAGTCACTGAGCACCCCGGTGACAGTCGGTCCGAGGCCGGCACCCAGCAGGCCGCCGACCAACGCAGTGATCGCGGCGGTCATGGCGCGCATCTGCGGCCCAGCAAGGTTCTGCATCGTGCCCATCGTGGGGGCCATGAAGGTGATCAGCGCCATATTGCCGAAGAAGATGCAGGCGAGCGAGACGTACAGCTCACGGCTCATGAAGGCGCCGAAATAGATAGGCACGCACAGCGACATGCACAGGGCCGGGCCCCAAAGCACCCAGCGCATATCCCGACGCGACAGCCAGTCGAAGCCGAACCCGCCCAGCAGCATGCCAATGCCGTTGGAGGTGAAGGTGACGATGCCGAAGATCACCCCGAGCGTCGCCAGATTGATCTCAAAGCTGCGCAGATAAAAGGGCAGCACGAAGTTGGCGATGGCGTTGAGGGTGAAACCAGCAATGGTTACTCCCGCCAGCAAGTGAATGTACGTCTTCTTGGCCAACAGGAAGCGCAGCACTGTCCCCAGTGAGGGCACGGGTGCGCGGGTGATGCGGCCATCCGCCAATCCACGCGGCGGCTCTCGCAGGGTGAACCAGACCAGCAGGGAGACCATGATTCCCGGTGCGGCCATGACGAAAAAGGCCGTGCGCCAGTCCCATTGCGTCGCCACCCAACCACCCAGCGACTGGCCGAGCAGAAAGCCGAACGGCGAGCCAAGCGAGATGACGGCCAGCACCGAGGCGCGGCGATTAGCCTGGTAATGATCGGACAGGAGCGATGATGTCGGCGGTTGCACCCCCGCTTCGCCGATGCCCACGCCGATCCGCCCCAAAAGCAAGGTCGTGAAACCCGTCGCGAGGCCACAGACCGCCGTCATGGCAGACCAGGCGGCGACGCAGATGGCGATCAGCCGCGTCCGGTTGACGCGCTCGGCCAACATGCCGAGCGGCACCCCCAGCACAGAATACATGATCGCAAAGCCCAGTCCCTGCAAAATGCCAAGGTCGGTATCGGTGAGCCCGAGGTCTTCCTTGATCGGCTGGGCGAGCACCGCGAGGATCGCGCGATCGGCGAAGTTGAAGATGCTGACGAGCAGCAGCACGAACACGGCCCATTTCTTGTAGCCGGGCCGCAACAGCGGATGCGTTTCGTCTGCGACCGGCTCTGCCGGATTATGCTGTGTCGTCGTCGCCATCGTCACCCCCCATTCCGTCCGTCGGTTCTACTGCTTTTTTGACCGACTGCTATTCCGCTGCCTGCTGCCGCTCGGCATGGGGAACGAAGGTGACATTGTGCGCCTGCAGGCGGGGCAAGACCTCCTTGCCGATACGGCGCACCTGATTCATGTACATGTCGTGGGGCATGTCGCCGCGGTTGCATACCAGCAGCACATTGTTGGCGCCGGCATCGTTGCACTCGTCAATGATGCGCGCGACGATCTCGTCGGCGGTGCCGATCGGCATGTGCTGGGCTGCGCCACGGACCGTGTCCATCGTCCACTCGTTGAACACCGTGTCATCCTCGGCCAGCGTGCCTTTCGCGCCCTCGCGCAGATGTTCGAACGCCGTGGAGCTATAGTATTTCGTCTTGCGCACATCCGACTGCCAGACCTGATCGTAGCGCAGCAGGGTGTTGAACAGATACATCAGATGGCTGCCATATTCCTCGATGGCCTGCTCCTTGGAATCGGCCACGTAGCAGTCGACCATGATGCTGATCTTGTCCGACTGGACCTCGCGTCCATGGCGGGCCTGACATTCGGCGAAATAGCGGATGGTATCCTCGCGCATGGACCCGCGGAAGATGCCCGGCGTGATGGTCGCATCATGCTCGGCAGCCCATTCGATGGACTCCTTCGACCCGGTGAGCGGCACCCAGATGGGCGGGTGGGGTTGCTGGAAGGTGCGCGGCCACAGCGAGACGTCCTCGAACTTGTAGAACTCCCCGTCGAAGGAGAAGCTGTCCTGCGTCCAGGCGCGCCGCATCACCTCGAAGCCCTCATTGAAGCGACCGCGTGATTCACCCATGGGCACGTTGAAAATCCTGTATTCGCGGGGTGCGCCACGACCCACGCCACAGATCAGCCGTCCGTTGCTCATGCAATCGAGCATGGCGATCTCTTCGGCCAGACGCAGCGGCTCGTGGATGGGCAGGAGATTGGCGTAAACGAGGATCTTCAGGCGCTCAGTCACCTGAGACAGCGCCGCCGCCATCAGATTGGGCGAATTGCCCAGACCGAATGGCGTGCCATGATGCTCGTTGATCGCAATGCCATCAAAACCCTGTTTGTCCATCTCCGCCCATGCTTCGAGATGGTTCTTATAAGTCTTTGCGGCGGCCTGTGGATCAAAATGACTTGCACCCAAGCGCGGAAGAACACCATCCTCGCGATACTTATCAACATTCTCTTGATAAGCGGTCCAGTCGAATACAAAGACCTTCATGATTTATTCTCCAACGTAACGCTTGAATATATTGTTAGACTGAACTTATACTGATGCAGTCTGAAAATCTTGAAAGGCGTTCTTATGAAAAAGACCTTCGTCGCTCTGGTCGAGCGAACAGACCTTTGGGACCCCAGCAAGGAAGCGCATGAGCAGCCCGGCTTTGCGGACCACGCCGGCTATATGGGCGCGCTCGAAAAGGAGGGCTTCATCGCCATGGCGGGCCTGCTGGCCGAGTCCGAGGATGTGCTGTTCGTGTTTCTGGCGGACAGCCGCGAAGAAGTGCTCGATCGACTGGCGAAGGACCCCTGGCAGCAGAGCGGACAGGCGAAGCTGACCCGGCTGGAGGAAGGCCATTTCCGCATCGGCGCCCCGGCCGGCGCAGCCTCGGGCTGATCCGACGCGCAGGATGGCGGAGCGGACAGGAGAGCGCTGCGCCATCATGCGTCGAACACCGCGATGGTCCTGACCTCGAAGCTCTCCCGGCGCGGGGAACCCGGCAGGCTGGTCGGATCCTCGAAGGCGGTATGGCCGGTCATCTGCCAATCGGGATTACCGGTATCGTACAGGCGGAAGATCAGCGCCTCATCGGGCTGCATATCCGGATAATAATACCAATGATGCCGGGGATTGTAGGCCATGTTGAGGCCGGCCGGCATGCCCTGGCGGAAGCCGCCTTCTGGCTTGCCCAGCGATACGCTCAAGAAGTCGCGCTTCTCGACGCTGCGGCTGTCGCAGACTGCCAGCGGATAATTCTCGACCGGTTTGGTGCCACGCCAGACATTGATGTTGACGAGGCGCTTGGCCGCCAGTTCCTCGGCCCGATCGGGCGCGAGCCTCGCGATCCACTGCTGCAGCGCGGGCCCGTTGAAATCCACATGGGCACTCAGCGCCGGGCCGCCGCCCTTGGCATCCTCCCCGCCCCGTAAAATCCCCATGAAGGCGAACACTTCGCTGGCGCCGGTCAACTCTTTCACGAGCCGCGCGACCTCGGGATAATAGCGGCGCTCGAAATCATCCTTGTCCGTAAAATCGACATCCGTGGCGTGCTTCACCAGGGTGAAGCCCTGCGCATCGAATGAGGTGTCCGCAAGCCGGGCGTTGTGCACGGTCACGTCATGATCTTCCATCGAGAAGGAATAGGAGCCGTTCTTCTCTATCCAGCCCCCATCGGCCGCGCGCTCCGAATAGCGAATGAAGCTCTCGACCGAGGTCGGGCGCGAGGCGACTGCGGCAGCCTGATTCTTCACGATTCTCTCTCCTCATGGCGGCCGGGGTATCGCAGTCGACGGGCTATCCGACCGATCTGGCGATGCCTCTGGGGCCGCCTTTCGTTCAATTCGAGCCAGTGTGCGGACCGGCCGGCTTGAAAATAGTGCCTACATTGCAAGGCTGAACCGAGCCGAGTGGCCTCAGGGCAGCGCGGATTCGATCATGTCGGCAGATTCGGTCACGGCAACGTGCTGGAGATCATGGGTGAAGGGCATTTCCTCCACGCGCCATTCCGGCTGAGTGCGCAACCGTTCGGCCACGGGGGCGAACGTATCGTTCTTGTAGCCGGTGGCGATCACATAGGTCTTTTGCGGGATGCGGTCGCGGGCACCGGTCAGCTCCGCCTTTTGCGAGAAACAGTAGACGGACTGCGGCGTGCGCCGATCCTCGTAAGACGCGCGGGACGCAGGGTCCATATGCGCATTGAAGCCCTGCAGCAGCAGCCGGGGCGGCGGCACGAGATAATCCCCCTCCTCGGGCGGGAGGTGCGGTTCGCCGGGCACCAGATCGTTCAGCGACTGGCCGTTCTCGGGCATGAAAGCGTCCATATAGAGGATCGACTGGATCACCCCCTCGGGGATCAGCTCGGTCGCCTGCGAGATCGGCATGCCGCCATAGGAATGGCCGACAAGCAGCACATTCTCCAGCTCCTCATAGCGGATGACATTGGCGATATCCTGCGCGTGCATGGCCAGATTGACGTCGCGACTGGTGAGGTGGGCGCGCTCACCCAGCCCGGTCAGCGTGGGCGTGAACACATAATGGCCGCGATCGCGCAGCAGATCGGCTACCTTGCGCCAGCGCCACCCGCCAACCCACGCGCCATGCACGATCACGATCGTTCCACGCTTGTCCGCCATCATTCTCTCCCTTGATATGTGTCAGCTTGGCCGGCGCGGCCTCTCCGAAGAGGCATGCCATTGATTTCCCCAGCGAGTGCCGCTGCGCCGGGCGCGAAAATAGTGGCGACAATAGGCAGATGCGGTGGGCGGTTCAGAGCGGCGCGCCATCGGCCCGCATCTCCAGGATGCGCCGGCGATAGGGCTTCACCCCTGCCCAATAGGTGATCGCCGCCAGCGGGAAGGAAATCGCCGCAGAGGTAGCGATGGCATAGCGCAACAGCGCCTCGTCCCCCCACACATATTGGGTGAGGAAGGCGAAGTAGGTCGGTCCGAGCCCGCCGCCCACCGCCGTCATGGTGAACAGATAGAGCGCGGTGATCTGCCCGCGAATCTCGTTGGGCGTCACCACCTGCAAGGCCGAGTTGAGCGATGGCGCCGCCATCAGCATCAAGGCCGTGCCGATGCCGCCCATTCCGAGCGCCAACCACGGGCTGGGCATGAGTGGCGCTGCGATCATGAACGGGGCCGATGCGGTGAAGCCGATGGCCAGCACCCGCATGTTCGCATCGGCATGGCCGCGATTGCGGAAATGATCGTTGAGCCAGACCGCGCCGAACAGGGCCGGAACCGCCAGGATTAGGCTGAGAAGCCCGGTGTAGAGGCCCGTGCTTGCCGGCGCCCATCCATAGGTCCGCGCGTAAAAGGCCGCGCTCCATGCCGCCGTGCCGAACATGTGCATGGCGGTGAAGCAGAGGCCCAGGAACATCGGCCCGTAGAGCCGCCAATGGGCAAGCAGATAGCGCAAGGTCTCGCGCAGGCCGACCTTGCGCGGTTGCATCCCCACGACCGCCGCCGCACTGAACCCGCGCCTTTTGGGCTCGACGATCGTGGCGACCAGCAGCAGGATCGGGATGCCAACAAGGCCGGTCACCACCCACACCACCTGCCACTCGCGCACGGCACCGAGCAGGGGCAGGTGGATGGCCGGCATCCCGGAGAGCAGGTGGATCATCACCGCGCCAAGCAGCAGCGAGAGCGCCGTGCCACCCTGAAAGCCGACATTGTAGATCGCGATGGCGCGCGGCAGCTTTTCCGGGGGGAAATAGTCGGCCATCAACGAATAGGAGAGCGGGCCGCTGATCGATTCACCGGCGCCGATGCCAAAGCGCGCCGCGAAGAACTGCCAGAAATTCTGGGCAAGGCCACACGCTGCGCTGGCAAGGCTCCACAGGAAGACCGATGCGGCGAGCAGATGCTTGCGATTATGCCGGTCCACCAGTCGAGCGGCAGGAATGCCGATCAGCACGTAGAAGAGGCTGACCGAGAAGCCGAGCAGATAGCTCATCTCCATATCGGTCAATTGCAGGTCGCGCTTGATGGGCTCAACCAGCAGCGTCATGACGCCGTTATTGAGCTGGGCGCACATCTGCACGGCTGCCAGCACCCAAGCGACATGATAGGCCTGACGCGCGGCGGGCCAGGCTTCGTCCGAATAATGGGGGCGATAAACGGGGCTGGCGGCGCGATCCGGATCGGGCTGCGCGGCGGCGATGTCAGTCAAATTGTCTCTCCACGCAGCATGTCATCAATCGGTATAGGGGCCGGGCACGGTTCCCGGCTTCATCGCGCCGGTCCAATGCTCCGCAAGGCGCCCCTTCTCGATGCGGAACATGTTGAACTGGGTTGTCATGTAGCTGGCCCCTGCCCGGCTTGGGTGCGGATGCTCATGGCCGGACACCACGACCACGAGATCGCCCTTCGCGACCATGGCGACGAGTGTAGCCTGCATAGCCTGAGCAAGCGGTACCGCAGTGCGACCCTTGGCTGCAGCGAGGATCGCCGGTGTGCCGTCCGTCGCGCGTGGATCATGCTCGATGAAGTCGTCGGGCAGATAGCGCGCGGCGGTTGCCACGTCGCCCGCGTCGATCAGGTGGCGCCAGGCATCGAACACGAGCCGCTTGTTGGCTGCCAGCGCCGGATCGTCCGATTGGAGCAGCGCTTGCTGGGCTGGCCCGGTCGCCCCCGTCACCGGTTGCGGCCCGCCCTTGTCTGGAGACGGCAGATCTGGTCCGGGCGGGGCCTCGACCGAGTGCCAATGCTCGGCCAGACGATCCCCTTCCACCCGGAACAGGTTAAAGTGCGTGCTGGTATAGCGCCCGGACCCGACCGGTTCGCGCAGCTCCTCCCGCAACGCCATCACCACCAGATCGCCTTCTGCAACCATCGTGACGAGCGGCGGCGAAACCAGTGCCGGGATGTCGCGGCGGGGCACGGCCGAGAAGATCTGCTTGAAGGCCGCGCGCCCGCTCGGCAGCACCGGGCTGTGCTGGATATAGCCTTCCGTCAGCAGATCGTCAGCCCGCTCGACATGGCCGGCATTGACGATGCTGCGCCACATGTCGAACGCCAGGCGCTTGTTCCGGGCCAGGCGCGGGTCCTTGTCTTCCAGCAGAGACAGTGGCGCAGGGTGGCCCATGACCGGCACGACGCTTCCCTCCCTCGCGGCAGCCACGGGCGGTGCGAACGACGGCGACCCGTCGCCCGACGAGGCCGTGCATGCCGCAAGCAGCATGCAGGCCGCCACCCCGCCCAGCGAACCCCGCGTCAAAAGCGTTTGCCGACCTGGATCTGCATCACACGGCCCAGCGCGCTGCCATAAGTCGGGTCGAAGCGGATCGCGCTGCCGGCAAGGCCTGCCTGATTGACGACCAGTGGCGGATCCTTGTCGAAGACGTTCTGCATGCTGAGGACGATGCTGAAATTGTCCGTCAGCCATGAGCCGCCCCGGTCGCCGGTGTCGAAGCCGATGGTCAGGTCGAACGTCGTGTAGGAGCCAATCTTGGCATAGGACGGGTCGACGCCGACTGGTAGTTGTGCCTGATCGATCTCATAGGAATTGCGGAAGTTGACGAAGGTGCTGGCGAACAGATCGCCCATCCCGATATCGCGCCGCCAACCAAGCTGGCCGCGCGCCTGGAAGGTGAGCGGGAAGCCGAGCTGGTTCACTTCCTGCACGAGCTCAGCGCCGGGCAGCGGGGACACTTTCCAGCTCATCGTGTATGAGGCAACCGCACCGAGGTTGAACCGGCCCATGCTGCTATCGAAGGCGTAATCGATGTTGAAATCGATGCCCCGGCCGACCGTCTTGCCCGCGTTGATCCGGCGGCCGCTCACCAGCGCGAACACATTGCCCGGCGCCGTCGGCGGACCGAACAGACCGCCCCGCTCCCCGCCTGTGTTGTAGCAGCTGATCATCGCATCGTAGACCGCCTGCGTGGTCACATTCTTCCCGAAGGCTGCGGCGCAGGAAGGGTTTGCCTGATTGATGGTCGGGAAATCGCCAAAGAAGGCAGTCGGGTTGTTCGCGGCCAGTGTCGGGAAATAGGCCGGGTTGTAGATGATCTGCGAGTTGTAGATCTGCTGGTTGATCGCCGGCACGCTGCCGACGTTGAAGGCCGGCGTGGTGATCTGGCCCTCATAGCTCAGCCACCAATATTTGGCGGACATGGTGAGGCCCGGCAGCGAGGGCGGTGTCCAGTCGACGCCGATGGCATAGGTCTCGGAGGTCTCGGGCGCGAGATCGCGATTGGCGCCGCCGATCGACTGATAGATCGCGCCCATCGGCACGCCCTGGCACGCTGCGCAGATCGCCGGCGAGAGCTGGTTGCCCGCCGTCACCAGCGGGATAACGCCGGTCTGCGAGAAGGGATCATTATCGGCAAGGCCCGGTGCACGGAAGGACGTGCCCCAGCTGCCGAAAATCTTGAGGCCGCGCGTCGGCCAGAAGTTGAAGCCCAGACGCGGATTGGTCGTGGTGCCGGCGTCGCTATAATCATCGTAGCGGATCGAGCCATTGAGCTCGAGCTTGTAGATGAGGCCGCTCCCCGCATCCGGGCTCACGACCGGCACGAACAATTCGCCGAACACCGAAGAGACGCTGCGCGGATTGAAGTTGTTGCCGCCGAAATTATTCTCGTTGAGCAGCGAGCCTTCATAGCGCTCGACACCCACGGCCAGCTTCACCTGTCCGGCCGGGAGAGAGAAGAGCGGGCCGTCCGCGGTCGCCGAATAGACCTGCATGTCATATTTGGTCCGGTTGATGAGCGAGGTGCCGCGCGCGTTGATGGAATCGGCCGTCGCCTGATCGGTGCACTGGAAGGCGGTGGGATCGCAGAAGAAGTTGAACGTCGCGAAGACCGGCGCCGGCGCGCCGCCCGTCTGCGTGGTGGTCGAGGGCGCATCATGCGTGCCGGCGAAGGCCGACAGGGTTACCGACCAGTCATAGGGCAGCTTGATGTCGACACCGCCGCCATAGGTCCAGGTTTCGGTTTTGCCGAAGCGGCGTGGCGACCCGATGTCGTAGACGGTGCTGTAGGCCACGGAGAGCGCGCCCGTCGCGCAGGCGGCGAGGAGGTTGGCGGGACCGGTGACGACGCCGCCCGCATAATGGCTGGGGTTGCACGGGCTGAACGGATTGCTGTTGGGAATGCGCGGCAACTGGCCAAGATTGGTGACGCGGTTGCTGGTCGACGAGTTGGGACCGTTAATGGTGAAGTCGCGCCGTACATAGAGCGCGTCCGCGAACACACGGAGCCAATCGGTAACATTCTGCTCGAAGTTCATCGCAAAGCGGTCTGCCTCAACCTGCGGAATAACCTCGATGCCACTCCAGGTATTGAAATAGTTGGGCGTGGATTTGAGATCTGCGAGAGTCAGCTTCGACCCGTCCTGACCCGCCGGGATGCCGTAATAGATGCCGTTGATGACGACATTGCCCGGCGCCGAGTAAAGCGATGAGGGCGCCCCGCCATAAGGCGAGAGATCGTCATTATAGAGATCCGGGCGTGCCGAGGCCGCGAAGGCGGTCTGATAGGAGTGCTGGTAGGAGAGGATAATGCCGCCCTCACCCACGCTGCCCTCGCCCCAGCGCACCCCGCCGATGCCGGTCACATACCAGCCATCCTGACCGTCATTCTTGCGATAGCCGCCGTGGACTTCAAGCGTGTCCTCCGGCCGTCGCAGGATATAGTTGACCGTCCCCGCGATCGCGTCCGCGCCGTAGAGGGCCGAGCCGCCGTCCTGCACCACGTCGATCCGCTGGATCATCTGCGCGGGGTAATTATCCCCGTCGAACGAGTTCATGTTGCCGCCTTCATACGGCACGCGGTGCCCGTTCACGAGGCTGAGCGTCGCGCCAACGCCAAGGCCGCGGACATTGGGCGACTTGTTGAAGTTGAAGGAGTTGATCGTGTTCGCCTGCTGCGCCTGCCCACCCGCATAATTGTCGCCGCCGCCCAGACGCAGGATGGAGGGCACCGTGCCCAGAATGTCGGCAGTGCTGGAGAGGCCTGTTGCCCTGATCTCCTCTTTGCCCAGCTGGACGAGCGCCGTGCCGACCGGTGCTTCGCCGCCGATGCGGGTGCCGGTGACGATGATTGCGCGCTCATTATCGCCATTGCTATCCTGAGCGCCGACATCCGCGCTCGCTGAGCCAGCTTGCGCGCTGGCCGGCTGGGCCAGCCCCAGCATCGAGGCGCTGCTGAGCAGCAGAAGCGCGAATTGCGCGCGCGACGTGAATGAAAGACGATGGCCTGCAGTCATGTTCACCCTCCCGGCCTTGCGGCTGTTTCGGGATGCACGATCGGGTACTGCGCCGCATTGCTCGCGTGTCGCAGACGAGGTCCGGTCGATGACATCCTCTCTTGTCCACCTGCCTTTGGGCGAAGCACGCGGGACGAAAATAGTGCTGTGAATTGGTTGCGGTCCCAAAGCATCATGAAAGCAGCCTGACGACAGGCATGAAGCGGTCCCGCAAAAGAACACACTATTTTGAGGGCCAGCGCTCATGTCAGATCGAGGAAGAATGGCTTCGTGCGCAGGCAGCACCTGCACGCGCCGGGCTGAGAAAAGAGTGGGATGAGGATTGAGCGGAGCGATGAAGATCAACCAACTGCACCCCCGGTTCGTGGCCGAGATCACCGATCTGGATACCTCCGGCCCCCTCCCGCCCGAAACCGTCGAATTCTTCGAGGCAGCGATGGCGGAATATGCCGTCTGCGTGATCCGCAATGCCAGCCTGTCGGACGAGGATCATATCGCCTTCGCCCGGTCCTTCGGGCCGCTGGAACTGGCACCGCCCGGGCGCAAGCGGATCGCGCCGGAGCTTTACGACATCAGCAATCTTACCGCCGAGGGCGAGATCATCCAGCCCAAGCCGGATGGCGCCCAACCGGCCGATTTCGAGCTGTTCCATACCGACAGCCCGTTCAATTCCTGGCCCACGAAATGGTCGATGTTGCTGGCCTATGTGACGCCGCCGGAGGGTGCCGATACGGAGTTCATCGACACCCGCGCCGTCTATGACGATCTGCCGGCGGACATGAAGGCAAAGGTCGCCGACCTTAAGGTCGACCACGACCTCTTCCGCGCGCTGCAGCTAAACGGCGTCAAATTCGAGGATGAGGAGATGCGCAAAAATTATCCGCGCATGGCTCATCCACTGGTCCGCACCTCGGCCAATGGCCGCAAGGCGTTGTACATGGGCTGGCACGGCGTGGGCATCGAAGGGTGGCCGGAAGACGAGGCCCGCACCTTCCTGGACGAGCTCTACCGCTTCGCCACGCAGGAGCGCTATGTCTACGCGCATAAATGGCGGCCGGGCGACATGGTTGTATGGGACAATCGCTGCACGATGCACAGCGCGACGTCATTCGAGCGCTATCGCTACAAGCGTGACATGCGCCGCGCGACGATCAACGAATATGGCCCGGAGGTCTCGGCGATCGAGGCCAACAGGCGCGCGCCGGACTGATCGCCCCGGCCCCGCACGGCCCGTCAGCCCTGCGGGGGTTGGAACCCGGCGCGAGCCTTGGCAACCCGCGCCCGGATCGCGCAGCCTTCGGCATGGTCGTTGATCAGCCCCATGGCCTGCATGAAGGCATGGACCGTGGTCGGGCCAACGAATTTCCAGCCGCGCTTCTTGAGGTCCTTGGACATGGCGATGGATGCGGGGGACGTCGAGGCGAGATGTGGAACCTCGTCTCGGTGTTCGAAGCTCCAGACATAGGCTGCGAAGGAGCCGCTTTCGCGCACGAGATCCTGCACGCGCTGCGCGTTATTGATCACCGCGTCGATCTTGCCGCGGTGGCGGACGATGCCGGCATCCTGCAGCAGGCGCTCGACATCCGTCTCATCAAAGGCCGCGACGCGATGAAAATCGAAGCCGTGAAACGCGGCCCGAAAATTCTCGCGCTTGGTCAGGATCGTGCGCCAGCTCAGCCCCGACTGGAAGCCTTCAAGGCTCAGCTTCTCGAACAGCCGCCGATCGTCGGACACGGGATAGCCCCATTCATCGTCATGATAGGCGATGTAATCTTCCGATGCCGCGCACCAGCCACAACGGGCCACGCCATCGGATGCCGCAAAAAGCCCCGCCATGTTCCTTCCCCCATCATCCGAGCGGACCGCGCGGCGCCAGTGCGCCGACAAGCTGTGATCTAGCCTGCCGCCGTCCCTGACGCCAGCGCCGGCTCGAGGCTCCGCCCTTATCTGTCGGCAGCGATGTTGGTGCGCCAATGTTCGGAGAGAGCCGGGATATCGCCGCTGGTCAGGATGGGCATGGCGCGTTGCAAGTCGTCATCGCTCCAGTCCCACCAGCACAGCTCAAGCAGGCGGGCGACCTCCGCATCGGCGAAGCGCTGCCGGATCAGCTTGGCGGGGTTGCCGCCAACGATGGCATAGGGGGCGACGTCCTTCGTCACGACGCTGCGCGTGCCGATGATCGCGCCATGCCCGATGGTGATGCCGGGCAGGATCACCGCTTCCGACCCGATCCACACGTCATGACCGATGACCGTATCGCCTGCCGGCCGATAGCCATTGTCCGCACCGGCAAATGCCGGCACGTCCGGCATCCAGAAGAAGGGGAAGCTGCTGATCCAGTCGCTGCGATGGCCCTGATTGCCCGCCATGATGAAGGACGCGCCTGATCCGATGGAGCAGAACGAGCCGATGATGAGCTTGTCCGCGCCTTCATCGGGCAACAGGAAGCGGGCGCAATCGTGGAAACCATGGCCATGATAATAGCCGGAATAATAGCTGTAGCGTCCCGCGCGGATGTTCGGATGCGCAACAAGACGATCGAGCGTGATGCCCTTGAAGGGGCTTTCAAATATATTTTGCATGGTTGGTCTGGCCTGAAGATTTGATCGCCAGCTTCGAGGGCCTGAGACGGCCGCTGGCGCAAGACAACGCGCTCGGGCAATCACTGGATCGCCCGCCTTCAGCTTCTCACGTCAATGACGCGGAAGCACGATGCAGATGGTACACGGTGCTATCTTCATCCCGCGATGATGACGCAAATGCTTCAGAATACCAAGTGAGGCGATGTATTCGCCCTCCCGCAACAGACTATTGCTGCTCGGGATAATCCTCTGGCTTGACCGAGCCGACCATCGGGCGGTCTTCCACCTTCTCCTGGGACTGACCACCGCCGGTGCGATTGTCATTCTCGGCAGCGTCCGGCCGGGCGTCGCCCATGGGGCCATGGGGCATCTCGGTTGGATTGCCCTTCTCGCCCTTGTCCTTGGGAGGATTGGCCTTCGCCTCGCGATCCTTATCCATGAGCCTTCTCCTTTCCAGCAGTCTTTGGCTCCTTGCCAAAAGCCTCGCGCAGCTCATCCTTGGCTTTCTCAAGGATCTGGCGTTGCTCCTTGCCGAGATTGTCGCCGGCGCGGTTGATGTAAAAGGTGAGCATGCTCATCGCAGACTGGAGCGCGGTGCCCTTGCGCCGCTTGCTATGCTCCGCCGAGCGCTTGAGCGAGGCTGCGATCTTCGCCGGATCGTCCTGCTTGAAGACGCCCTCATCCAGATCGAGCGCGTCCGAATGTTCGGTCACATCCTGAGACCATTTCTTGTCGGCCATGGCTCAGTCCTTTCCGCTGCCGGGCTCAGCCAGCTTGCGATGCTGTTCGGCAAGAATGGCCTGCGGGACGACGCCCGCGGCGGCGACCTGCAGCTTGTTGGAGAGGCCCGAGACGATATGCCCCTTGCCATCCAGCAGCGCCTTCCAGCCATCGCGTGCGACTTTGGCGGGATCGGCCTTGTCCTGCTGGCCGACCTGCGTATCCAGCAGACCGGCGCGCTCGAAGAACTCGGTGTCCGTGGGGCCGGGCATCAATGTGGTGAGGGTAACGCCCTCGGCCTCCTTGATCTCGTTGCGCAGCGCTTCGGTGAAATTGTCGATGAACGCCTTGGTCGCGTTGTACACGGCATTGAAGGTGCCCGGGATGTAGCCCGCGATGGAGCCGGTGACGAGAATCTTGCCGTCATTGCGCGCGACCATGTCGGCCAGCACCTTCTGCAGAAGATAGACGGTGCCGGTGACATTGGTGTCGACAGACCGTCGCCACATGGCGACATCCTGCTCCAGAAAGGGTCCGCCCGTGCCGACCCCGGCATTGGCGCAAAGCACGTCGATCCTCCGGCCTTCCGCTGCGGCCAGAAGCCGGTCCACCCCTTCCAGCGTTGAGAGATCGGCCTCCAGCGATCGCACGTCGCCGCCATGGCGCCTGAAGTCCTGCGCGGCCGCGTCGATCAGCGGCTCGTCAGCGACGACGAGCAGGTCATAGCCATCCTGCGCGATGAGATGGGCGAGTTCGAAACCGATGCCGGTAGACGCGCCCGTGACGATTGCGAATTTCTCGCCCATCCCATGCCTCCTTATGCGCCCGGCATCTTTGCCAGCATGTCGATATGCTTCTGGACGACCGGAGCGATCTCGCCCGCAGCAGCCTTGAGCGCCGGCGTGTCGCCGTTGGCGGCGTAACCCTGATGGAGCGCAAGCGCCGCTGCATGGGCTTCGCGTTGGGCCGTCAGATAAGCCGTGGTGGCGGCAGTGCCCTCTGCAGCCTTGATGGCATCCAGCTTGGCTTGCTGGTTGGCGTCGAGCGCCGGCGGCGTGACGGTCAGGCCAGCCTTTTCAGCCGCTGCCTTGAGCTTGGCGGTGGATTGCCCATGCGCATCGACCATCATGTTTGCGAAATCGGCAACCGGCTTGTCCGGATTTTTCGCGAGGATGGCGCGGGACGATTCGATCTCGAACAGGTCGCCGGCGCCTGCCTTGGCCAGATAGCCCGTCGCGTCGGTCGGCGTGGCGGACATCTCGCCCGGCGGCGGCGCGCCCACGGACATGTTCGTGGCATTGCCCGTCATGGCCATGTCGTTGTTGGTCATGGCTGTATCATTCGCCGGTGCGCCGCCCTGGCTGCACCCAGCCAATACACAGGCCGCCAACGGTATCGCATAATAGAGTTTCATCATCCGTCTCCTTGCATGAGTCATGCGGCGACCCGGTCGAGCCCCGGTTTCAGCACCACCTTGGTCACTTCGTTCTGTTGATCGTGGAACATCTTATAGCCCTGCGGGGCTTCGCTCAGCGGCATGCGGTGGCTGATGAGGAAGGTGGTATCGATCTTCCCCTCCATGATCGCATTCAACAGGCCCGGCAGATAATGCTGCACATGGGTCTGACCGGTTTTGAGCGTCAGCCCCTTCTCCATGAAGGCGCCGAGCGGAAACTTGTCGACGAAGCCGCCATAGACCGCCGGCATCGACACGCGGCCACCCTTGCGGCAGGCAATGATCGCCTGGCGGATCGAATGGGTGCGGTCGGTGCCTGTAAAGGTGGAGACCTTGATCTGGTCCCAGACATTGTCGGCGAAAAGACCGTGCGCCTCCAGGCCGACCGCGTCGATACAGGCGTCGGGGCCAATGCCGCCGGTCATCTCCATCAGCGCCTCGTAGGTCTTGCTCTCCTCGAAGTTGATGGTTTCTGCGCCAAACTTTGCCACCAGCTCAAGGCGGCGGGGGAAATGATCGATTGCGATCACCCGCTCGGCGCCCATCAGGAAAGCCGCCTGCACGCAGAATAGTCCGACCGGCCCGCATCCCCAGACAGCGACCGTATCGCCGGGCTCGATCTGCGCGAACTCCGCGGCCTGCCAGCCTGTCGGCAGAATGTCGGACAGGAACAGCACCTTGTCGTCGTCGATCCCATCGGGAATGACGATCGGGCCAACGTCGCTGAATGGCACGCGGACATATTCCGCCTGCCCGCCGGCATAGCCGCCTGTCATGTGGCTATAGCCGAACAGCCCGCTCATCGGCTGACCGTAGAGCGTCTGTGCGATGTCCTGATTGTCGGCCGGGTTGGAATTGTCGCAGGCGGAATATTGGTGCTTGCCGCAATGGTAGCAGCTCCCGCAGGCAACGGTGAACGGCACGACCACCCGCTGCCCTTTTTGGAGCGTCGAGCCGGGTCCGGTCTCGACCACCTCGCCCATGAACTCATGGCCGAGAATGTCGCCGGACTTCATCGTGGGAATGTAGCCATCGTAGAGGTGCAGGTCCGAGCCGCAGATTGCGGTGGATGTGACTTTGATGATCGCATCGCGCGGATTGATGATTTCGGGATCGTCCACGGTGTCCACGCGGACGTCATGCTTGCCGTGCCAGGTGAGCGCGCGCATCAGGCCGTCTCCTCTTCCAGTTGCTTGTGCGTCCACGCCGACGTGGCGATCTCGCCGGTTTCCATGAGTTGCTTGAAGCGCCGCAGGTCGCGCCGGGCCTGAATGGCCGGCTCGCGCTGGAACATCTTGGCGATGACCTTGCCGATGAACCCTGCGGGCGGATCGTAGAGGATCGTCGCCGTGACCACGGTGCCGCGCGCGCCTGCATCGCGGAAATCGATGCGACCGCTATTCGGCACGTCGGCGCCATCCGTCGAGGCCCATGCGATGAACGCGTCGGGCTGCTCTTCGGTGATGACTGCATCCCACTCGACGGTCCGGCCGCCGGGCGCCTTCACCACCCAATGGCTGGTCACATCGTCGATCATGTCGACCCGCACGACATTGTCCATGAAGGTCGGCAGCCGAGTGAAGTCGCGCCAGTAAGCGTACAGCTCCGCACGGGAGCGATTGATCGTCACGGAGCGGCCGACCAGACTGTCGCCTTTGGGTTCGACCAGGGTCGCCGCGGCCTCATCGACCGCGTGGCCATCTTTGGAGGTCGTCAGCGGTGCGTCGTCGCGCGCATCGGGCATTCTACTTCTCCTGTCGCGGGTTGGCTCAGTGAGCGTATGATTAGTCAACGCGTCTCAGCTGGGACCGTTGCCCACATATCGGACGAACTCCTCAGAATAGCGGCGGGTGATCATCGCCTGCTCGCTGGACGAGACGTCCTCCATCAGCTTGGGGAACCAGGTTCCCTCCTCGGAATAGATGTGATGGGCGACCGCGCCGCGGATATGCTCGAGCTTGTCGAGATAATCCTGGCTCATCGGGTCCAGCCGTTCCAGCAGACCCATCTCCATCTTGGCGGCGGATTGTTCCTGATAGGCAAGCTCGGCATGGCCGACCTGCTTGTCCGCGGCCAGCGCGGGATAGATCGCCGCTTCCTCCGCGATGGAATGGCCCGTGAGGAGCAGCGCCAGCCGCTCCTGCGCATCGCGACGCGTCTCGGCCGTGGTTGCGGCCTTCACGGCTGCGAACAGAGCCTCGATCTGCCGATGATGATCGAGAATATGCGCGAGCCAGCTGCCGCGCGTCGCAAGCTCCTCGGCCTTGGCCCGGGCCTCGGCCCGCGCCTCCTCGCTTTCGGGCGGGTCGACAGCGGCGATGACCTTATCGATGATGGACATGATTAATCTCCTTTTGGAAGGAACTCAGGCAACGGCATCGAGATCGACGAGCGGCTCGCGTGCCCAGAACCGCAGCGGCGCCAGCGCCGCGACGAATGCCGTCGCATCGGATTTGCTCTTGAGGGCGAAGCAGCCTTCATCGAGGTCGGGCATCAGACCGGCCTTGGTCAGCAGCGGCTCTGCTTCCTTGCTCAGGCCCATGAACTTGCAGTGGGCAAAAGCGTCCGTCACGAAGTCCTTCGCCGTGGCATCGAGCGCGAGCAACTGCCCGCCCTCGGCCGAGGCGACGACTGCGACGGCATCGAACAGGACCGAAGGCCCGCCATCCACCTTGTAGTGGGCGCCAAGGATCTTACCGTCCGACAAGGTGACCCCGCCGATCTTGGGGGCAATGAACTCGATCATCGCACCGGCTTCATCGACCGCATTGATGATCGCCTGGACGAGCGTCGCGTCGGCGCCGTCCGTCACCAGCAGGCCCAGCTTTCGGCCGGCAAAGCTCTGCGGCCCGCGCTTGATGATGCTCAACGCGTCGGATGGGGCCAGGTCGGTCCGCGGCTGGACCGCTGCGGTCGCCGCCTGCGGCATGGCAAGCCCCAGCCCGTCTGCGACGGTTGCCGCGAGGTCCGCATCGATGTTCAGCAGATGCGAAACCATCCGTGAGCGGATGTCCGGGCGCTCAACGCGCGAGAGCTCAAACACCAGCGCATCGCCGATATGCTTTTGCTCGATCAACGTCTGGCTCGCATAGAACTGCGTGGCCTGGCTATAATGATCGGCAAAGCTTTCCGGGCGAATGCGCAGCTTGTCGCCGTCGGCCGGCTCCGCATAGCTCTTGAAGCCGCGCTGCGGGTCCTCACGCGGACCGCCGATTTCCGCGCCCCAGCTATTGGGCTCATAATTGGCGCGACCGATGGGATTGCGCATCGCCATATGTCCATCCTGCTGGAAATGCGCGAACGGGCAGCGCGGTGCATTAATCGGCAGATGCGTGAAATTGGGCGAGCCGAGGCGCTTGAGCTGGGTATCCAGATAGGAGAAATTGCGCCCCTGCAGCAGCGGGTCGTTGCTGAAGTCGATGCCGGGCACGACATTCTGGGTGCAGAAGGCGACCTGCTCGGTCTCGGCGAAGAAGTTATCGACCAGACGATCGAGCACCAGACGACCCACGACGCGGATCGGCACCAGTTCCTCGGGGATGATCTTGGTGGCATCGAGCACATCGAAATCGAAGCTGTCAGCGAATTCCTGATCGAAGAGCTGGAGGCCCAGTTCCCATTCGGGAAAATCGCCGGCTTCAATGGCGGCCCAGAGGTCGCGCCGGTGGAAGTCGGGGTCGGCGCCGTTGATCTTGACCGCTTCGTTCCAGGCCACCGACTGAAGGCCCAGCTTGGGCTTCCAGTGGAACTTGACGAACGTCGACTTTCCGTCTGCATCGACCAGCCGGAAGGTGTGGACGCCAAAGCCTTCCATGAAGCGGAAGGAGCGCGGGATGGTCCGGTCAGACATGATCCACATGACCATGTGCATCGATTCCGGCGTCAGGCTGATGAAGTCCCAGAAATTGTCGTGCGCCGTCTGGGCCTGCGGAAAGGCGCGATCCGGCTCGGGCTTGGCGGCATGGATCAGGTCGGGAAACTTCATCGCGTCCTGGATGAAGAAGACCGGGATATTGTTGCCAACGAGGTCCCAATTCCCCTCCTTGGTGTAGAGCTTCACCGCAAAGCCGCGCACATCGCGCGCGAGATCGAACGAGCCCTTGGACCCGGCCACGGTCGAGAAGCGAACGAAGGCCTCGGTCCGCTCGCCTACCCGCTGGAAGAGATCGGCACGGGTGATGTCGGACAGGCTGTCTGTCAGCTCGAAAAAGCCATGGGCGCCATAACCGCGCGCATGAACCACGCGCTCCGGGATACGCTCATGATCGAAGTGGAACATCTTCTCGCGAAAATGGAAGTCTTCCAGCAGCGCGGGGCCGCGCGCGCCCTGCTTGAGGCTGTTCTGGTCATCGGAAACGGGAACGCCCTGCGCGGTCGTCAGCGTCGCGACATCACCGCCAGCGGTCTGCCGCGTCTCGCCACCCTCGCCCATCGGTCCTTCAAAAACAGGCATGTCCTCAAAGGCGGCATCTGCAGAAGGGCTGTTTGCCGATGACCGCTGCTGATCGGATTTCATCGGCGCACGGCCTTTCGCCGCACGCGTTGCCTGTTTCGCCATCGCGGTTCCTTGTCATTGCTGGGATGTGAACGAGTTCGTCTCGTGCTTCACCAACACGCCGTCCGGATGACAGTTGCCTGTTAAGGCTAGGAATTAACATTGATCATAGTGAAAGCCGATCGGGGCTGGATCGCCAGCGCGGCTTATCCGTTAGCCACTCGATGTTGATGGATCGCCTCCTTGCAAACCGCCGCGGCGTTGCCCTGACGCCGGAAGAACGAGCCGCGCTCGAAGACACGATTCTCGAGGTTCGCACCTTTGAACCCCGCACGACGATTGTCGACGCGGGTCAGATTGTGGATGTCAGCAGCTTCCTGGTCGAAGGGATCATGTCGCGCTATATCGATGATCGCAAAGGCTTGCGGCAACTCGTCGCCATCCATGTGCCTGGCGAATTCGTTGATCTCCATGCTTATCCCATGCGGGAGCTGGACCATGCCATCGGCACGCTCACGACCGCGAGCATCGCCATCGTGCCGCACAAAGCCTTGAGGGAAGTACTCGACCCCCGGCCCGATCTGGCGCGCAAGTTGTGGTTCTCGACGCTCATCGATGCCGCCCTTCATCGTGCCTGGTTGTTCCGGGTCGGGAGGCTCGACGCGGTCGGGCGCGTGGCGCATTTCCTGTGCGAGATGAATGCCCGCCTCTATGCAGTGGGATTATCGGACGGCCATCGCTTCGTGCTGACCCTCACGCAGGGCGACATTGCCGAGATTTGCGGCCTGACTACCGTTCACACCAATCGGGTGCTCCGCCAATTAAGAGAAGCCGGACTGTGCGAGAGGCACGCCTCACTGGTCCAGATCAACGACTATGCCGGTCTGGCCCGCCGGGGCAATTTTTCATCAGATTATCTGTATCTCGCCCCCTGCGCAGATATCCAGCAAGGAGGACCAGCATGACTGTCCACTCCCCAATCGAGCCTTATGCCGAACCCGGCGTCGCCACGGCCGAGGAGGATCATGTCATCCTCGAGGGTCCGGGTGGGATCGCTGTCACCATGACGGCGGACGCAGCCGTTGCCACGGGCGAGAGACTGATCGAAGCCGGCGAGGAAGCGCAAAGGCATCAGAAGACCAAATAACTGCGCGATCTCAGATGCCACGCAAGCTTGGACTGGGACGGCCACGGGCCGCGCCGAGCGCCTGTTTGGCTTCTCGCGGAGATCCCGGCGCCGGGAACGATGTCGACCGGATGGAAGTTTCTCTCCAGCGATAAGGACAACAGGTCGAAAGATGATGTTTCCGCAGGAGAAACCCTCAGAAGATTCGGATGCCGAGACCCTGTCCCCAGCATTACCCGATGGCATCATTGCGGCAGCCATGGCCGTGCTCGAAACCGCCAGTCAGGCGGAGATCGGGATCGCCACCGCAGAAAGTTGCACCGGGGGCCTGCTCGCATCGCTGCTGACCGATATCGAGGGGACCAGTAATGCCTTTGACCGGGGCTTCGTCGTCTACAGCAAGGATGCCAAATGCGATCTGCTCGGGCTCAGCCATAAGCTTGTCGAGGATTACGGCGCGGTGAGCGAACCCGTCGCGCGCGCGATGGCTGAAGGGGCCTTGCGCCGCTCCAAAGCGCGACTGGCGATTGCGATCACCGGCTTTGCCGGCCCCGGCGCCTCCGACGATGAGCCGGGGCTGGTCCATTTCGCCTGCGCCGCGCATGGGGCGGAGACGCGCCACAGCGTCCATCATTTCGGCGACATCGGACGCGGCGCGATCAGGATCGAATGCCTGCGCGTTGCGCTCACCATGTTGAGCGAGATGCTCGCCGAGGTGGCCACCGATCCGCAGCGGGCCGCGTGAGGCCGCCCATGGCGACACCGGCACCCGATGGCATCACGCAAGAGCATGAGAGCAACAGCCGGCGGGCAAATCCCTGGCCGCTGGTCCTGCTCACGGTGATCTTGGGCGCCGGCCTGACCGGCCTGTTTGCGGGGCAGGCCCCTGTCGTGCGCAAAAGCTCGAACGACCGCATCACCTTCGTCGTGCAAACGCCGGAAACGCTGCGCAACGGCATGGTTTTCGAGACCATCGTCGAAGTGACGCCGCGCAAACCGATCGGGGATCTGGTGATTGCCGTGTCGGATGACCTCTGGCGGGAGATGACGATCAACACGATGATTCCGGCCGCAAGCGAGGAGCATTATAAGGACGGCTCTCGGCATTTCTCGTTCGGCGCGGCGAAGCCCGGCGAGACCTTCCGCTTTAAGATCGACGGGCAGATCAACCCGCCGCTGTTCGCCGGCACGCGCGGCAAGATCGCCGCCCTCGACGGGGAGCGCGAACTCGCTGCCCTGCCCGTCCACATCAAGGTCTTGCCCTGATGGATATCATTCTGCGCGCCAGCGTGATGTTCTTCATCATGTACATGCTGCTCCGGCTGCTGGGCAAACGCGAGCTCAGCCAGGTCACGCCGTTCGAACTGGTGCTGCTGGTGGTGATGGGCGATCTCGTCCAGCAGGGCATCACCCACAATGATCTCAGCATGACCGGCGCCGCGCTCGCCATTGGCACCATTGCCTTCTGGGCGCTGGCGCTGAGCTGGATCATCTATCTTTCCCCCCGCGCCGAGCGGCTGCTGGAAGGCGTGCCGCGCGTGCTGATCAAGGATGGGGAACTGATTACCCCCAATATGCGCCGTGATCGGGTGACCCGGGCCGAGGTTGAAATCGAGATGCGGCTGGCGGGTATCGCCAACATATCCGAGGTCGCCTGGGCCATCCTCGAACCCAATGGCAAAATGAGCTTCATCGCGAAGAAGGACGATGGGCCGGCCAAGCAGGAAGATGATGACAAGGCCGTTTGATAGGCTCAACTGACTGCGCGACCGATGAACGAGCGCGGCAGGGTTGCCCACAGGCCGGCGTCATTGTATCAGCAGGTCCGCCGACCAAACGAACTAATGCATTGGTTCAATCATGCGCATTCACCGTATAGCTGGCCTCACGCTATGAGGCCACGCATCGAGACCCTGACTCGTCCCACAGCCCTGCTGCTGCAGCCCGGCGACTTGGCGCTCCCTACTCGGCCCGAATGGCGCTCGTTCGCGCAAAGTTGGGATGAGCTGCCCTGCGACATGTGGATGGCCGATGGCGGAACCTATCGCCGCCGCCGCTACGCTGCCTTTGAGATCGATGGCGACGCCTGCGCGCGCCTGCCGCATCGCGCCCATTATCAGGATCGCGATCACAATCCCTTGAATGGCGGCGTCGAACGCTGGTTTGCACCAGTGGCGGACGAACAGGCCGAGAGCGCGCTATTGCGCGATCTGATGCGGAATACTGCGGCGCGCATTTCGCAGGCCAGCGGTTGCGAAGAGCACGCATGGATGGTCGAAGCCCATCAGTTTCGCATCGAGGCCCTGCCCGACCTCCCCGGCCTTCCGACGCCGGAGGGGATGCATCAGGATGGACGCGACTGGGTGTTGATCCTGCTGGTCGGCGGCAGCAATTATTCCGGCGGCACGACCCGCGTCGAAACTGTTTCGGGCGCATGCCTGCTCGAACACCGGCTCGCGCACGCCGGCGAGGCGCTGCTCCTCGATGACGGACAGGTGCGCCACGGAACCACGCCGATCCAATCGGAAGCCGGGGATCTGCCGGCCTGGCGGGATACGCTGGTCCTGACCTTCGCGAACGCCGCGGGGCGCTGAACGGCCGGCGTGGATCGCTTCTTCATCGTCACCGGCGGCCCCGGATCGGGCAAGACCACACTGCTCGATGGGCTGGCGCGGCACGGCATCGCGACCATGGCCGAGGCCGGGCGCGCGATCATCCAGCAACAGATGGCCGCAGGCGGCAGCGCCCTGCCCTGGGCCGACCGGGAGGCGTTTGCGGAGAAGATGCTGGCCTTCGACGTGACGTCCTATGAGACCGCAAAGGGACAATTCGGCCCGATCCTCTTCGACCGGGGCATCCCGGATGTCATCGGTTATCGTACTCTGTGCGGTCTTTCCATTCCGCACGATCTGGAGCGGACCGCCAGCGCGCACCGCTACAATAACGACGTCTTCATCGCCCCGCCCTGGGCGGACATTTATGCGCAGGATGCCGAGCGCAAACAGGACTGGTCGGAAGCCTTGGCAACCCATGAGGTCATGGCCCGGGTTTATTCCGACCTTGGATATAATCTCGTGCCGCTACCGTTTACGACTCCGGACGAGCGCGCGGATTTCGTGCTGCGCAGGATCAGCGCCAACGCCTCAGCCTGACCGACGACCGCGCTTTACACCAGCCCTCGCGCGGCGCTGTCGCCCGCCGGCGTCAGCATCTCCACCACCTCGTGAAGCGCCTGTTCCAGACGATCCCGTGACGGGATTGCGCCGAGGCACAGCCGCACGCCCGAGGGCGCACAGGGATCGACGGCCGGCGCATCGGGCGGGGTGAGCGCAATGCCGGCACGCAGGGCGCGGGCGCTCAGGCGCTCGGCATCGAGCATCGGCATCGGCATCCACACATGCAAGCTGCGCGACGCGCCGGGAACGGCCATGGTCTTGCCGAGAATGTCGCGGGCAAGCTGCGCCCGCACCTCCGTCTCGGCGACCAGCTCGTCGGCGATGCGATCGGCCGTGCCATCCTGCTCCCACTGGCTGAACACCAGACCGCCCAAGGACGGCGGCGTATAACCAAAGGCGCGGACACCGAGCAGCAATCGATCGCGAATCTCGGCATCCGCCGGCGGCAGCAGAAAGCCGAGGCGAAGGCCGGGCGCGACGGCCTTGGACACGGCGGCGACCATCAGCGTGCGCTCGGGCGCCAGATCGGCGAAACTCTCCGGGGCATCGCGATCCGCGAACACGCGATAGGCATCGTCCTCGACGATCATCAGATCCCGCGCGCGCGCCACCTCGATGATCTCTGCGCGTCGCGCGGCATCGAGCGTGATGGTGGTAGGGTTCTGCAGGGTCGGGATCAACACCACCACCCGCGCACCGGTCTCGCGGGCGGCGCGGGCCAGTGCCTCGGGCTCGAGCCCGCGTTGATCCATGGCGACACCGCGCAGGCGATAGCCGGCATGATCGGCCAGCGTCCGGATGCCGGGATAGGTAGCCGCCTCGCACAAGATCGTATCGCCGGGCCGCGCCAGCGCTGCGAAGGCAAGCGCAAGGCCGTGTTGCCCGCCATTGCACTGAATCACGCGATCCCGCGTGGCGCGCTGAACGCCATGGCGACGGTGGAGCCAGGAGGCTCCGGCCTCCCGGATGGATTCAAGCCCCTCGGGCGGGGCATAATTGACGGCTGTCGCCAGATCCGCGCGCTGTCGCACACGGCTCAACCCTTCGCCGATCCAGCGCTCGGCAGGCGCGAGCGGCGGAATGTTCCGCGCCATGTCCAATGGCCCGCCCGCCTCGGCCGGCGACTGCGGCCGCGCCCGGTCCGCAACGAAGGAACCGCGCCCGACATGGCTGGAGATAAAGCCCCGCCGTTCCGCCTCGACATAAGCGCGGCTGACCGTCCCGACACTCAGCGCCAAGCGATGGGCAAGGTCGCGCTGCGGCGGAAGGCGATCCCCCGGGACGAGCCGCCCCTCGCGCACATCGCGCTCCAGCGCTGCCACAAGACGCTCGTACATCGGTGCATCGTCGCCCGACACCTGCGGCCGCCAGTCCTTCATTCATCATCCTCGCTCGATTGAACCGGTGCAATATCACATTTGACACATGGATCAATCGCGATCATTTCCGGAAGCGGGAGATCATCATGGATACCAGCCTGCTCGCGCCTTTGGCGCTCTACAGTTTCGTCTGCACGGCCACGCCTGGCCCCAATAACATCATGCTCGCCTCATCCGGGCTGGTGTTCGGATTCCGGCGGACGCTGCCCCATATCTTCGGCATCAATTTCGGTTGTGCGGCGATGCTGGCCTTGAGCGGGCTGGGCCTTGGCGCGATCTTCGAAGCCTGGCCGATCCTGCGCTGGGTGCTGCGCATCGTGGGCGCAGCCTATCTGGCCTGGCTTGCAGTGAAACTCTGGCAGTCCGAAGGCATGGCCCGGCGTGAAGGCGCGCATCCGATGACTTTCTGGCAGGCGGCGGCCTTCCAGTTTATCAATCCCAAGGCATGGGCGATCACGGTGCCGGCCATCGCCACCTTTACCGTGCCGGATCGGCCGCTGGGCCTGCAGCTTGCGGTGATCGTCGCGGCTTTCTCGCTGGTCGGCCTGCCCTCCATCGCGGGCTGGGCGGCCATGGGCGCCGGCGCGCGTGAACTGCTCGAGAGTCGCAAGGCCATGACCATGTTCGTGCGGACCATGGCTATCATGACGGCGCTCACCGCTCTGCTGTTTCTGATCTAGGGAGCTGGACGCGTGACACGCGACGAAATGATGCGCTTTGCGACCCAGTGGATCGCCAACTGGAACGCGCGCGATCTGGAGGCGGTGCTTTCGCACTTCGCCGAGGACGCGCACTTCATCAGTCCCTTGGCCAGGGAGATTGCCGGCTCGCCCATTATCGAGGGCAAGGCAGCGTTGCGCGCTTATTGGTCCGATGCGCTTGCGGCCACGACGGACATGCACTTCACCCTGATCGCGGCGGTGTGCGACATCGAGGCACAGGTGCTGGACGTGCATTATCTCGCGCAGCGGAACGGCCGATCCCGGCGCGCGCTGGAGACGATGCGGTTCGTCGATGGCAAGCAGGTGGAAGGCGAGGCCTTTTTCGGCATCGATCTCACAGACTGATAGCAGGTGCGGTTGCCAAAGCCCGCGCGAGCGTCTAGCAGTATCCGTACATCAAGAGTTGGGGCGACGCCCAACGCCAACCTGCCAATCCGGGCAAGGTGGCACTCCGCAAGGAGGATGTGGCCGAACGGCAATTATGCGGATCAAGCCACTCAGCGTCGACCCGGACAAGGACCGACGCACCGTGCCGATCAAGATACCAGACCACCTCCCCGCCCGCCGTACCCTGGAAGCGGAAGGCGTCCTCGTGATGGACGAAGGCACCGCCACGCGGCAGGACATCCGGCCACTACGGATCGGCCTGCTGAACCTAATGCCGGACAAGATCAGCACCGAGACGCAAATTGCCCGGCTGCTCGGCGCCACGCCGCTCCAGATCGAGCTGACGCTGGTGCGGATTACGGATCATGCCACCCGCAATACCTCCGCCGATCATATGGCTGCCTTTTATCGCCCGTGGAGCGCGGTACGCCATGAGCGGTTCGATGGCTTCATCATCACCGGGGCGCCAGTGGAGCGGCTCGATTATGAGGATGTACGCTACTGGCCGGAGCTGACCCACATCTTCGACTGGACGCAGACGCATGTCCACCGCAGCTTGACAATCTGCTGGGCGGCGCAGGCGGCGCTTTATCACTTCCATCGCCTACGCAAGCGCACCTTGGAGCAGAAGGCGTTCGGGATCTTCCCGCATCGCAATCGCCTGCCGACCTCGCCATATCTGCGGGGCATGTCCGACGTGTTCGACGTGCCGGTGTCGCGCTGGACCGAGGTGCCGCGGATGGAGCTGGAGACGGCGCCGCATCTGCAGGTCCTGGCCGATGCGCCCGGAACAGGCGCGGGTCTGGTTTATGACGAGCCCCGGCACATGCTCCACATGTTCAACCATCTGGAATATGATACGGAGACGCTCGCGCGGGAATATGCCCGCGATGGCGGGGCCTGTTTGCCTGTCGACTATTTCCCGCAGAATGACCCAACGCGTCCGCCGCTGAACAGCTGGCGGAGCCACGCCCATCTGCTGTTCGCCAACTGGATCAACGAGGCCTATCAAACCACCGCGTTCGACCTCGCGCATGTCGGGCGGGAGCCACTGCCAGTGTCGTGAAGGACATCACCGGTTCCGCGCGCGCAGCCTCCAGTTGGCGATGTGTGCGCCCGCGAGCAGCAAACTGCCGGAGACCGTGATCGCCGTTTCCAGAATCTCCCGGCTGGCGAACAGGATGCCGACCGCCATCAGCGCCAGGCCGACCGTGCCGATCGCCAAGGGCACGGACGCACGATGCCTGCGCCAACCACTCACCAGCGCCAAGGCGCTGGTCGGCACCGCGAGCGCGAGGACGATCGCGTGGAAGCTCTCGCCCGGATCGATCTGATCGGCGAAGGCCGGGAGGGCTGCCAGCAGCAGCGGCAGTCCCAGACAGTGGATCATGCAGGCGACGGAGGCGCAGACGGCAAAGCCATCCAGCCAGTCGTTTCTGCTCCGGGTTTGCGTGAGGGGAGATGCGGCGGCTGCGTGATTCAATTCCATGCCACCATTATGATATGGTATATCATGTCTTTCAAGGCATGGAGGCATTTAATTGGTCGGAACGCTACCTCTGAAGCAGCCCGCTATTCAAACGCTACGCGCCGCCAATCAGGGAGCAAACGCCTGAACAACGCGGGGCCGCCTACCCTCTCAGTTCCACCAGCAGTGAGACTGCGCAAGCGCGCCCGCGACGCAGAATTTCCGCGTCGCGGGCGTTCGCACTCAAGCCTTGGGGATGACCGGCACCAGCAGGTGGCTGTCATACTGACCACCGGTGCGGATGATATGCGTGCCGGCGTTGCGCAGTTCTTCGTGGCGCGCGAAGGGCAGCATCGGCAGGCCCTCGCGATAGATATCCATGCCCTTCACGACGACGCGCAATTGCTCGCCCGCCCGGAACAGCGTGGAGGACGGCCAGATCTCGATATCGACCGGCACCGGAACGCCCGGCTCCAGCGGCTCCTCAACGAGATGGCTGTGGACCGGTTGGAACGGCGTCGAGCGTGCTTCATCCAGGGCGCGATGGCTGGCGCGCAGCCAACCCAATGCTACCGGACCATTTTCGAAAAAGGCGTAGAAGGTCATGCCCACCGCATTGCCATCGGCATCGAGCTTCTGCAGCGCGACGAACAGATCCATGTCGTCCGCGCCCTGCGCTTCCACCCACAGGCGCAACTTCATATAGCCGGTCAGCTCGGTATCCGTGTCGAAGCGGATATCGAAGCGGGCCTCGCCGGCTTCGTCGAGCGGATCATAGGAGGCGCTGGCTGCATTGCCCACGGGCTCGCCCTGCATCGTGCCGGTCGCGGCATCGAGATAGAGCGGCGTGTAGACCGTGCGTGCCAGCGGCCATTCCTGCTCGCCGCGCATGGTCCATGTCTGCGCGCTTTCGCGGACTTCGAGCAGCACCTTGGGCCAGTCGGCAAGGCCGCTCTCGACGCCTTTGAGATAGCGATCGAAGAAGATGCGGGCCAGTTCCTTGCTCTCGGGCATGTAGTAGTGCGCCCATTTCTTGCGGCCATGGCCGATCAGCCATTTGTCCGGCGAAGAGAATTGCCGGAAGGCCTCGAAGGTGCCACGGGTATGCAGCGCCTGATCGGCCCAACTGCCCACCACCAGCGCCGGAATGTCGATGGCCGACAGGTCGACTTCCTTGCTGGCCCAATAGGCATCGTACAAGGGGTGCGCTTGCACATTGGCGTTGGTATCCTCGTAGCGCTGATGGCCAAAGCGCAGATTGCTGCTGCCGCGCGGCAGGAAGCCCGTCTCGCGAATGCCGCCATGATAGGCAAACTCGCGATACCAGTCCGAGAAGCCTTCCCACGGATTGATGGCGGCCAGATGCGGCGGCTTGAGCTGACCGACGAGATACTGGATCGCCGCGAGATAGGAGACGCCGGTCATGCCGACCTTGCCATTGCTCCAATCCTGCACGCCGAGCCATTCGATGAGGTCGTAGCAATCTTCCCCCTCGCCAAGGCCGTTGTGGCGCACCTCGCCTTCGGACTGCCACATGCCGCGCGAGTCCGCATTGCAGACGGCATAGCCGTGCGCGCACCAAAAGGCCGGATCGGGCGCCTCAAAGGCGGTGAAGCGGGACATCCAGCCCGCCTCCACGCCCGAATGAGGCGGGAAGAGCTTATCGGACAGGCCATGCTTGCCATAAGGGCTCCACCCCAGCAGCACGGGCAGCGGGCCGTCGGCGGCATCGGCGGGACGATAGAGATCGACATAGATGTGAACGCCGTCGCGCAGCGTCACCTGGATATTGCGATCGATGAGGAGGCCGTCCTCTTCCCACTGCTCATGGGCGATGGGCGGCAGAGGCGGCTTGCCCGGTGCTGTCGTGGGATCAATGCTATCCTGCATGATCAGCGTGAAGCCGGCCGTATCGCTCATCGACTATCCTCTCGTCTGGAAATTAAAAATGCCCGGCGATCGGTTGGACCGCCGGGCACATCATTAATGGATCAGAACTTGAACCGGGCACCGATGCGGTAGGAACGGCCAACCACGTCATACAGCACGTTGTTGGTCGGACCGAAGCTGGACGGTGCGTCCACCGGCGGATCCTTGTCGAACAGATTGTTGATCGCGCCGAAGATCTCCATCTTCTGGTCGCCACGGTTCCAGACCGCGACGCTGCCGTTCAGGTTCACATAGGTCCAGGGCGCGATGTAGTTGTCGTTGATGCTGTCCGTACGGTTCGGGTCGTAGCCGTACTGGCCCGGCCCCACGAGCGCATTGTTATAGGTACCGCCGGAGATGTGCCGCACCTGAACCTGCAGGGTCGCAGGATCAGCGTTGAACGTCACATAGCCATTGATGATGTAACGCGGCATGCCCGAGGGCTGCGACACGGGCGAGCCATTCATGCCCGCACGGTCGATGACGCCACTTGCCGAGTCGGTGATCAGATCGTCGATGATCGTGGCCATGCCGCGCAACGAAACGCTACCGCCCAACACGTTGATCGGCAACGTGTAGGCCGCCTCAATATCCCAGCCCCGCGTGATGAGGCTACCCAGATTGATGTTGCGGTTGGTGATCGACTGGATCGTACCCAGCGTCTGACCGGACTGCAGCGGAGCGCGTGTGATGAGGTCGCACAGCGTGTCGATCTTGCTCACTTCGCAGCCCGTGACGATCACCTGCGCCCCAAGTTGAGAAACGGCGTTCTTGAGTTTGATGTCGAAGTAGTCAACCGAGAACCGAAGGCGCCCAGCACTGCCGAGGTCGGGCTGGAGCACCACGCCAAAGGTCAGGGTATCCGCTTCTTCAGGGACGAGATTGGGATTGCCGCCCAGCAGTACCGAGGCGAGCACCTGGCCACCGGCTGCCGGGTTGACGCTCTGGAAGCTAGTCTGCGTCGGGCCGAACAGCTCGAACAGATTGGGCGCACGAATGTCGCGCGACCGCGTACCGCGCAAGCGCAGCCAGTCGAGCGGCGCGGCTTCCAGGCCGGCCTTCCAGGTAATCACATCGCCGCTGGTGGAATAATCGGTGTAGCGAACGGCACCGTTAAAGAACACACCTGGCGCGAGCGGCACATCGAGCTCGCCGAATGCTTCGAAAATGTCGACCTTACCATCGATCGGCGCACCCGGACCGGTGTAGAACTGGAGCGCGCGGGAAATCGCGTCGGCACGGCCGCGTGCGATGTCCTGGCGCAATTCCACGCCAGTCGCCGCCTTGATCGGGCCAGCCCAACCTTGGAAGAGCGTACCGTTCATCGAGGCTGCCACAACGTTCTGGGTCAGGCGGGTGTCCTGTTCAACCGTGCCGTGCGTCCAAGCCTTGGCCGCAGCCGAGACATTACCCTCGCCGAACGGGTTCAGAGGCACACAGCCTGCAGCAGCGGCAACGCCCTGTAGGGTGCCGCGGCAGACAATGTTGCCATTCGCAACGCCGGTGGTGAATTCACCTTGATCGACGGCATCGATCGCCAGCTGAATGCGCGGCGTGATCGAGGTGTTGTAACCACGCTGCCAGTAATCGGTGCGACCGAACTGGTAATAAGCATCGAATTTCCAGTCGCCCCACATTTCAGCATTGATACCCACGACCGCGCGGTAGGTGTCACGCTTCACCGTCGAACGCTGCGGTCCAAGATCCTCCCACACGCGCCCGAAGGGAATGGATGCGAGGCCGAACGTTGCCATGGTATTCGCGACGGAATCAGGGAGATAGGCATTGTCCTGACGGATCGTCAGATTGCCGAGGTCACGGCGCTGAGCGCCGATGGTGGAACCGTTCACCCGGCTGTACGAGCCTTCGGTGAACAGCTCGATGCCGTCTGCGACCTCGAACTTTGCATGAGCAAAGGCGTTCAGACGCTCGACAGGCGCGGCGATGGGGAAGTTATCGTAAAAAGGCTGACGCCCGTCGCCGCCGCCGCTCTGAAAGAGGCCGGAGCCGTAGTAGGTTCCAAAGTCGTGACGACCCGTCGTGCCATTGGACCGGAACTCCAGACCCGGAAGTCCCGAGGCAATCAGCGCAGCGTTTGCCGGCGTGTTGGGAACCAGCGGGATCAAACCATTATAGGATGAAGAACCGGTGGTCGTGTTCGGCAGGATCAATGTTGCCGGCAGACCCGGCGCCACCCGGCCTAGCGAGGGATTGGTCGCGACACGATAGGGATTGGCAACCGTGTTGTAGCCCAGCGCGCACCAGTCGCGGGTGTAGCAATCGCCCGTGCCCTTATTATCGGAATATTCGACGCCCGCGACGATGTGACCACGGCCACCGGCAAAGCCCATGCCGCCGGCGAGCGCGAACTGATATTCCTTGCCATCGCCTGCATCGTTGATGCCGTACTGCGCCGAGCCCTTGAGGCCGGTCAGGTTGGTGTCGAGAATGACGTTGACGACGCCCGCGACGGCATCCGAGCCGTAAGCGGCCGAGGCACCGCCGGTCACCACGTCGACGCGCTCAACCAGCGAGGTCGGGATGATGTTGAGGTCAACCGCGCCGGCATTGGCGAAGGAACTGCCCTGCACGGTCGAAGCCACCACGCGGCGGCCATTGATGAGCACGAGCGTGCGGTTGGCGCCGAGGCCGCGCAAGTCGGCGGTGGAGGCGCCGATGTTGTTGGCGAAGATCGCGTTGGTACTCGGCGTCGCCTGCGGACGGAAGGACGGCAGCTCGTTCAGCACCTGCGCGACGTTGACGGCGGCTTGGCGCGCGATCTGCTCACCGCCGACGACGGAGACGGGCGTGGGCTGATCGAAGCCGGTGCGCGCGATGCGGGAGCCGGTGACGATGATCGCCTCACCAGCCTCATCATCCTGCGGCTGCGCGGCGTCCTGAGCGAAAGCGGGCGTGGCGACAAAAGCCATGCCGAGCGCGAGAGCGCTCAGGCTGGCACCGGCACCGGCCCTCAAAACGCGCGAACGGGTAATGAATAGGGACATGGACAATCTCCTCTCCTGATCAGGCACTAGGCACAAGCATTGCCGAACGACGCGCGCGCAAAGACAATGCCCGCCCCCGTTCGACATGCTGGAAAAACAACGATGACGGACTATCAAGGGAGAATTGATCCCTCAACACCTTTAGCGCGAGTTAACTGCCTCATTGGCGAGGTGTGACATATCCGTCACAAAACCGGCGCTTTGCGTTGAAAAAGTCCACTCGGATGGGGGTTTCTGAGCACCAAAACCCCCAGAGAGGTCAGGGAGCGAGGGGAATAGTCTCAGCCTCGGCGAGGATCAGGAGAAAGTCCTCCCGGACGTCGGTCCAAACCTGTTGGGGGGTCCAGCCACCGGCTGAAAGCAGGGCGCGGGCAGATTGTTCGGTATATTTGTGGCTGTTCTCTGTATGGATGGTTTCACCATCGCGCATGAAGAACAGGCGGTCCTCAATCTGAAACGCGACGTCCCGCTGCGCCTCCAGATGCATTTCGATCCGGCTCGCGGAGGGGTTCCAACGGGCGACATGGTGGAAATCGTCGACCGGAATGTCGGCGCCCAACTCCCGGTTGATCCGGTGCAGAAGGTTGAGGTTGAATTGAGCGGTCACGCCTTGCGCGTCGTCATA
This sequence comes from Sphingobium sp. B2D3C, assembly GCF_025961835.1. Classification (NCBI taxonomy): domain Bacteria; kingdom Pseudomonadati; phylum Pseudomonadota; class Alphaproteobacteria; order Sphingomonadales; family Sphingobiaceae; genus Sphingobium; species Sphingobium sp. B2D3C. Next base: position 1,424,670 of record NZ_JAOQOK010000001.1, read on the forward strand.
AGCCGCGATCAGGCGATCTATTGGCTTCACCCGGTCGATGCCGATGAGCAGCCACGAGCCATGGCCGAGCGTGTCGCGCATCGAGCGCAAGAGGTCTGTCGCGGCGAAGGGCGCGAGATTGCCGATGGTGGAGCCCGGAAAGAAGCCGAGCATCGCTCTGCCCCGCAGCGCGGAGGGCAGCGCCACGGTCTTGGTGAAGTCGGCTTCGACCGGATAGATTGGCAGGTCCGGCAGCAATTGCGCGAGATCGGCGTTGGACTGGAGGAGAAATTCCCCCGAAATATCGATCGGCACATAAGCGGAAGGGCTGACCTGCCGCAGCAGATGGGGGGTCTTGAGCGAACTCCCGGAGCCGAACTCCACAACGACCCGCCCCTCACCGATCACGTCTGCGACATCGCCGCAATGGGCCTTGAGCAAGCCGACTTCCGTGCGGGTCGGGTAATATTCGGGCAGCCGCGTGATATCCTCGAACAGTTCCGAGCCGACAAGATCGTAAAACCAGCGCGCCGGGATGGCCTTTTGCCGTTGCGAAAGCCCCGACAGGACGTCCTCGCAAAATGCACTGGTGCCTTCATCCGGTGCGCAGCGGTCCAGCAGATCGAGTTTGGGCATCGTCGCCATGGTCAGCAGTCCTTTGCGAGCCGCAGTCCGGTGAACTGCCAGCGATGATGGGGGTGAAAGAAATTCCGGTACGAGGCGCGCATATGGCCGCGCGGCGTGGCGCAACTCCCGCCCTTCAGCACGAACTGGCTGCTCATGAACTTGCCATTATATTCGCCGACCGCGCCCTCGGCGGTGCGAAAGCCGGGATAGGGCCGATAGGCCGAACCGGTCCATTCCCAGACATTGCCGAACAGCGAGAGAAGGCCGGGCGCATCTTCCGGGCATCGCGGCGCGACCGGTCCCGGCCCGTCAAGCTGGATGCCGCCGTGAGGATCGGCACCCTGTGCCGCCACTTCCAGTTCCTGCTCGGTGGGCAAGCGCGCGCCGGACCAGCTCGCAAAGGCATCGGCCTCGTAGAAGCTGATATGCGTGACCGGATCGGCATCATCCAAGGCCTGCCAGCCCGAAAGACTGAACTGCTCCCAGACGCCACCCGATTCCCGCCAGTAGAGTGGACGGCCGATCCCCTCGCGATTGCACCAATCCCAGCCGTCTGACAGCCACAGGGATGCCGTGCGATAGCCGCCATCCTTGATGAACGCCCGCCACTCGCCATTGCTGACCGGCCGGTTGGCGAGCACATGGGGGGCAAGATAATGGGGGTGACGCGGCTGCTCATTGTCGAAGGCGAAGGTGCCAGCGCCATCTGCATGACCGACCTCGACAAGGCCGCTCGGCCGCTCGATCCAGCGCACGGCCGGGGTCTCGCTATGTCCTCGCGGTTGTGCAGGCCACAGGGCGACATCGAGCGGGTTGCAGGAAAACAGATGCTTGAGATCGGTCAGCATCAGTTCCTGATGCTGTTGCTCATGATGGAGGCCGAGGGTGAGCAAGTCCGGGCACGCCTCCGCAAGCCGAGGCATCGCATTCAGGACCGCCTCATCGACCCGCCCCCGATAGTCGCGGACCTCCGCGAGTGTCGGGCGGGTGAGCAGGCCACGGTGTGGACGCGGGTGTCGCGGCCCCTCCGCTTCATAATAGCTGTTGAAGAGATAGGCCCAGCGATCGTCATGCGCGACATAGCCCGGCACATGGTCGCGCAGCAGGAAGGTTTCGAAAAACCAGGTCGTATGAGCGAGGTGCCACTTGGCGGGCGACGCATCGGGCATCGACTGCACCGTCGCGTCGGCGTCGCTCAGCGGCGCCGCCAGATCGACAGAAAGCGAGCGGACAGATTGGAAGCGGTCAGCCAGGTCTGCAGAACATGCCTCGGCGACCTGCGCGCGGCTCGCCATCTCAGGGATTCATGTCCGCAATCGGCTTCCCGTCCTGCTCCTCTTCGAACAGCAGGGCCGCTGCTCCGGTTGCGGACAAGCGCACCTTGTCGCCTTCCACCTCTGCGACGAGCCCGCCCGACAGATAATGGTGGTGCTTGCCATGCGAGCCGCTGTCCGCGCGCGTCATCTTGATGCGGTCACCCTCGACATGGTCGACCGTGCCGATATGCACGCCATCGGCGCCGATGATGGACATATGCTCTTTGACGTTGCTGAGATCGGCCACAATTGCCTCCACGCTTGATCGGGAACCCGATAGCCTAACGCGCAAGGCCAATATTGGATGCAGGGCGATCCGAGCGAATCTTTGGCTCAGACGTAGCGCACCCCGGCGTCCATGATCCGCTGGCGCAGATCGAATACGTCGAGACTGAACTCTCCGGCTGCAAGGCGCGTACGCTTGCCAGCCTCGTTCGCCTCACGGGCCCGCGATGCTTCCAGCACCTTGGCGGCGTTGGCGCGGGGGACGACGCACACGCCGTCATCATCAGCGACAATCACATCCCCGGGATTGACCAGCGCGTTGGCGCAGACCACCGGGATGTTCACGCTGCCCAGGGTGTTCTTGACCGTGCCCTGCGCATAGACGGCCTTGGACCAGACCGGGAAGTTCATCTCGGTGAGGTCGCGCACATCGCGCACGCCGGCATCGATGATCAGGCCACGGCAACCGCGCGCCTGCGCCGAGGTGGCCAGCAGATCGCCGAAATAGCCATCCTCGCACGGGCTGGTCGGGGCCAGCAGTAGGATGTCGCCCGCCTTCAACTGCTCGATGGCGACATGCACCATCCAGTTATCGCCCGGAGGCGCGCTGATCGTCACTGCACTGCCCGCGATCCGCGCGCCGGCATAGATGGGCCGCATATAGCTGGCCAGCAAACCCGTGCGTCCCTGCGCCTCATGAACCGTCGCAACACCGCACGCCGCCAAACCGTCAATCACCTCAGGATCAGCACGTTCGATATTCTGTACGACCACACCCATGATTGCTCCTGCCCTCTCAGCTTGCGATGATTGTCTTGGTCTCTAGAAACTCTTCCAGTCCCCAGACACCATATTGCCGGCCATTGCCGGACCTTCTGTATCCTCCGAACGGCGCCGCCGCCGTCCATGGCGGAAAGTTGATCGACACATAGCCTGCCCGCACGCGGGCAGCGACGGCCCGCGCCGATGCGGGATCGGCCGACTGCACATAGGCGGCGAGGCCGAAGTCGGTGGCATTGGCGATTTCGATGGCCTCGTCAACATTGCGATAGGTGAGGATGCACAGGACCGGGCCGAAGATTTCCTGCGTGGCGATGGCGGCATCCGGCGCGACCGGACCGAAGATCGTCGGTCTGGCGTAATAGCCGGTCGGAAGATGGTCGGGTCGTCCGAGACCGCCGGTCAATAGCGGCTGGCCTTCATCGATCGCCTGCCGGATCAGGCCCTGCACCCGATCGAACTGCGCCGCGTTCATCAGCGGGCCGAAGCTTGTTGCGGGATCATCGGGCGGCCCCACAACAAGGCCCTCCCCTGCCGCCACGGCAAGCGCGGCAACCTCCTCGAACCGGTCGGCCGGGACGATCAGCCGGGTCGGCGCGGCGCAGACTTGCCCTGCGACCATCATGCACGCCGCCACGCTGCGTGGGACGGCGGCCGCAAAATCGGCATCCGGCAGCAGGATATTGGCGCCCTTCCCGCCCAGTTCCTGATGCACCCGCTTGATCGTCGGTGCGGCCGCCGCCGCGACCGCCGCGCCGCCCGCCACCGATCCGGTGACCGAGATCATGTCTACATCGGGATGCGCGGCGAGGCGCTGCCCGCAATCCGCGCCGCGACCGTTGACGAGATTGAACAGGCCGGGCGGCAGGTCCGCCTGTGCCATCGCCTCCGCGAGCAGGCCGCCGCACAATGGCGCATGTTCGCTCGGCTTGACAATCACCGTGCATCCCGCAGCGATCGCCGGCACGGCCTTGCACAGCATCTGGTTGACCGGCGCATTCCAGCTGGTGATTGCCACCACCACGCCAATCGGTTCCCGCACGATCTCGAAGCCGCCGGGCATCGTCCGGGCGAAGGGATAGCGCGCGAGAATCTCGGTCATGCTATCGAAATGCGCCCGGCACATCATGCTCTGCCCCTGCGCGACCATGCGCGTCAGGCCGATCTCCCGCATGAGGTGATCCTCAAACGCGGGTGCCAGCACATCGAAGGCGCCGCGCATCCGGGCGAGCACGTCCAGCCTTTCCGCGATGCTGCTCTGCGACCATGAGGCGAACGCTTGCCGGGCTGCTGCGACGGCTCGATCTGCGTCGACCGCATCGCCGAGCGCCGCGCGCCCGAGCAGCGTTCCATCCGCCGGAGACCGAACCTCGACGATGTCCCGGCCGTGCGGTTCGACCCATGCGCCGCCGATGAAGAGACGATCCTGATACAGCGGAGCATTCAAAGTCGTGACACCTTGGCGTGAGGATTGTATAGCACGAGAATATACTATTTCAGAGAGGCGCCGGTGCCGCAATCGGAAAGCGCAGATTATATCATCATCGGCGCGGGGTCGGCGGGATGCGTCCTCGCCAACCGCCTGTCGGCCGCGCCGGAAAACCGGGTTCTTCTGCTGGAGGCGGGCGGGCACGATCGCCACCCGCTGATCCGCATGCCCTTCGCTTTCATGAAGCTGCAGTTCATGCCGTCCCTGACCTGGCCCTATTGGAGCGAGCCGGAGCCGGGGCTGGATGGCCGGCGCCTGTGGCTGCCGCGCGGCAAGGTGTTGGGTGGCACCTCCTCGATCAACGGCATGGTCTACGCGCGCGGCCATCCAGCAGACTATGATGAATGGTCGGCACTCGGCGCCCCCGGCTGGAGTTGGGACGAGCTGCTCCCCTATTTCCGGCGCTCCGAACGGAGCTGGCGCGGCGACAGCGCAGATCATGGCGTCGACGGGCAGCTGACGGTCAGCCCGGTCGAGACGACTGGGCCTTTGCATGATGCGGTGATGCAGACCGCGCGCGCCCTTGGCCATCCAATTCTCGACGATCAGCATGGGCCAAATAGCGGGCACGGCTTTGCACCGCCCGAGGTAACGGTGGACAAAGGCCGCCGCGCCAGCAGTTCGCGGCAGTTCCTGCACCCCGTCGCGCACCGGCCCAATCTGGCCATTCGGACCGGCTGCACGGTCACCCGGATCGTCATCCAGGCCGGGCGCGCGGTGGGCGTCGAGATCATCGACAAAGGCCGGCCGACTTTGCTGCGCGCGCGCCGCGAGGTCATATTGTGCGCGGGCACCTACAACTCGCCGCAATTGCTGATGCTCTCGGGGATCGGCCCGGCGGACGACTTACGCGCGCTCAGCATCGATGTCGTGGCCGACTTGCCCGGGGTTGGCCGCAATCTTCAGGAGCATCCCCTCACCGGCATTGGCTACACGCTGACCGAGCCCATCGGCTTCGAGAGCAATTTGCGCTTCGACCGGCTGCTGTTGAACGTGGGACGCTTTTTCCTCGGCCTGGGGAACCGGGCGACGCAATTGCCGGTCACCGCCTTTGGCTTCATGCCGACCAAGCCCGGCCTAGCGCGGCCGGATATCAAGGCCAATATCTACCCCACCCGGCTCGATGCCCGCGTCTGGTTTCCCGGTATCCGCAAGGGCGCCGGCCATGCCATGAGCGCGTTCGCCGTGTTGCTGAGGCCTGAAAGCCGGGGCAGCGTGCGCCTGCGCTCGCGCAACCCGGGGGACGCGCCCGAGATCCGGATCAACATGTATGAGGACGAACGGGATCTGGTGACGATGCGCCGGGCGGTGCGCATGTTGCGGGAGTTCTTTGCCACCGCGCCGCTGCGCGATCTTGCCGGAGGCGAGATCATGCCCGGCGATCGCGTGCAGAGCGATGCGGAGATCGACGCCTATAATCGCCGCAGCAGCGTGCTCGCCCATCATGCCTCCTCGACCTGCGCGATGGGCGCCGATGAGCAGGCTGTGGTCGACCCGGCCTTGCGGGTCCGGGGCATTGAGGGCCTGCGCGTGGCCGACGCCTCTGTCATGCCGCGCATCGTCGGCGGCAATACCAATGCGCCGGTGATCATGATCGCGGAAAAGGCCGCCGACCTGATCCTGGGCATCGCGCCGCCACAATCCGGTTGAGCCGACACTCCCACGGCAATCGATTGCATTTTTACTGGCCCTGCCCGCCTCGCTTCGCTACCCCTCCCACCCATCGACCCGCTGGATGCGAGACTCGCCGCAGCCGCACGAGGATGAGGAGGCTTTGAAATGAAGAGATTTTTAATCGCCGGCGCCGCCATGCTGGCCATGGGCACGGCGCTCGCTGCGCCCGCTCAGGCAGAACTGAAAGTCGGCGCCGCCAAGGTCGACTGGACCCCGGCCGCCAAGAGTCTGAAAGAACCCTATACCGGCGTTCTCGACTCCATTTACGTGCGCGCGATCGCGCTGGAGAGCAATGGCGAGCGCGCTGCGCTCGTGACGGTGGATGTGGGTGCAATCCCGACGGACCTGTGGAGCGGCGTCACCGCTCGCCTGAGCAGCGATCTCGGCATCGCGCCGGAGCGCGTCATGCTCACCGCGACCCACACCCACAGCGTGCCCTGGGGTCCGCACCCCAAGCTGGAGGACCAGATCGTCCAGGCCGTGCGCGAAGCGGTCGGCAAGATGCAGCCGGGCAAGGTCGCCTTCGGCGAAGGTAAGTCCTACATCAACGTGAACCGCAACATCATCGACCCGGACAACCGCCGTTGGTGGGAAGGCCCCAATGTCGATGGCCCGTCCGACAAGACCGTGGCTGTGCTGCGCTTTGAGAATGCGGCCGGCAAGCCGGTCGCCGTCTACTATAACTATGCGGTCCATGCCGTGCTGACCGGCAATCTCGATCTGGTGAGCGGCGATCTGCCCGGCGCCGCCTCCCGCTATATCGAAAATGCGATGGGCGATGATGTGGTGGCGGTGTGGTCCGAGGGTGCCGCGGGTGACCAGAACCCCATCTTCTTCCAGCAGACCTACGATCTGCGCGCGATCCGCATCGCTGATTATGCCAAGCGCGGTGAGGACATCAGCAATGCCATGCCACCCGGCGGTGTCGGCATGGACCGCAAGAACCCGCAGGTCGCCAAGCTGATGGAGCAGCAAAAGCAGATGGCCCAGTCCATGGGCCAGATGCTCGGTGAGGAAGTGCTGCAGACCATCCGCTTGCGCCTGGAACGGCCCGAGAAGGTGAACGGCATCGCCGGTGCCAGCAAGACGTTGGTATGCCCCGGCCGCGAGCGCACCGACAAGGGCCGCGCAGGCTATGCCGGCACCTATGTCGATGCGGCCGACATCCCCATTCACCTCAGCATGCTGAAGATCGGCGATGTCTTCATCGGCGGGGTGAATGGCGAGGTGTTCAACCCCATTGCGACCAGCTTCAAGGCGCAGGCGCCCTCGCGCCGCACGATGATGGCGACGCTGACGAACGGCTTTGGCCCATCGGGCTACATCCCGAACGATGCGGCTTTCGGCCAATATACCTTTGAGGTGGTGTCCTCGCGCCTGAAGCCCGGCTGCGCGGAAAGCGGCATCGTCAATGGGCTGCTCGATCTGGTCGAGCAGACTGACACCGCCAAGTAAGGCCAAGGGGGCTACGGCCCCCTTCCCGCCCCCGCTCGCTCAATCCTCTTCGCACTTGCAGACCGGCCCGGCGCGCGTCGCGCTGGGCCGGGGTGCGGTCGTCGCGAATTCGACCGGGACCAGACGGCCATCGCGGTTTGCATCCGCTCCGGCAAAACGGGTCGATGTCGCCACGGCCCACTCCTCGAACGAGAGGAGGTTGTTGCCGTCCTTATCCAGCTTGCGGAACGCGCTCGTTCGGCTTGCCATCATCTCCAGGCGCGTCACCACGCCATCGCGATTGCGATCATAGCGGTCGAAGCGCTTCTGCTCGCGGGTGCGCTCTGTGGCTTCCGGGACGTCGGGCAGCGGCGCCCCGCGTGCATTGGGATCGCCCGGCCCGGGCAAGGGCGGCGCTTCTGCGCGCAGGCCACCATTGGCGACGCGCGGCGGCATGTCCGCATCCACGGCGGACTGCCACCAGAACAGCCCCGCCGCGACGAACAGCAGCGCGGAAAGTACACCGGCAAAGAATCGCCCCATCGCAGGCCCCCTGCGGGGAGATTAACCGCGCAGGGCGGCGATCAGCAAGCGGCTGTACTGGCGGGGCGTGAAGCCGCGCGATGGCAGCCGCGCGGCGCGGACGTCCGGCATTGCGACAGCGGCGAGCAGACGCAGGGGGCGCGGCAGGCTACGAGGCGATCGCGCATCCCGAGGCAGAAAATCCGAGGCAAGTGCGAGGCTCCGACGCGCAAGAGCCTCCTCGCTGGCGTGACCGGCCAGATCCCACAAAGCCCAGAGCGCGCCCAGCCGATCGGCCGCCTCGCTCTCTCCTCCAGCCAGAAGCGCAAACAGCCCCCCGCCCCGAGCAAGTGCATAGTCCCGCAAATCCTCGTCGCTGAGCGGATCGGGCGAGGCAAGCACGCGCCATCCGTCGATCAGCCGTTCTGCCGCCACGCTGGCGCCGGTGTCCGCTTGCTGGCGCCAAGCATCGACCAGAGGCTCGCCGCGCCCCTTGGCGTCATCCCGTTCCACCAACACGGCATCCCACCAGGCGAGGCGAATGGCGGCGATCGTCGGATCGGCCCGCCGACGGATCAGTTCGGCCAACCGGGCGTCCAATTGCCAGCACAGCGCATGCCATGAGCGCTCCCCCGCAGGCGTGTGCGCGAGCAACAGGCGCTGCAACGGGGCGTGCTCGTGATCGGCACCGAGCGCGGTAGGCGGCGCATTCACCAACGATCAACCAACCGAATTAGGCATTTGTCCACCACTTCTGAATAAGGCGAGGATCGGGCCGGTGGCGGTGCAATCGTTCGCCGGATGGGTGGCTTCAAGGGCAGTGAGGACAGGAATGCGCAACCGGGCAGGCGCAAGCTTCATGACCAGGCTTGGCCGCGACGTGCGCGGCAACGTCATCGCCATTTCGGCAGCGGCCCTCATTCCGCTGGCGGGGCTGATTGGCGGCGGCGTGGACATGAGCCGTCTCTACCTCACAAAGACGCGACTGCAACAGGCTTGTGACGCCGGCGTGCTGGCCGGCCGGCGCGCGATGGGATCGGGGAGCTGGACCGAAGAGGGCAGCACCAGCACCCGCAGCCGCGCGCTCGAACTGTTCAACGCCAATTTCACGGATGGCGCCTACGGCACGACCTTGCTCGACCACGATTTCTCGGAGGATGACGGCGAGGTCACCGGCTTTGCGGACGTCTCCGTGCCCATGACCATCATGCGCATCTTCGGCATCACCGAGCGGACCATGCACGTAACCTGCACCGCCAAGATGGAAATCCCGAATACCGACGTGATGTTCGTGCTGGACGTGACGGGATCGATGAATTGCCCGGCCGATGGCAGCTACTGCCCGGGCGGCAACAATAACAATAGCCCGGCAAGTAATGCCCGCCTTGTTGGGTTGAAGAGCGCCGTCAAATGCTTTTACGAAGCTCTGCTGCGGGTTAACACCGCGGAGACCTGCGGCAACGACCCTGCAGCCACCACTTATGCCGGCACGGCGCAAATCCGCTTAGGGTTCATGCCCTATTCGGTAAACGTGAACGTCGGCAAGCTTCTGAACAATGACTGGATGGCTAGCACAGCGATCTACCAGTCGCGCGAGCCAAAAACTGAAACAGTTTACTCATGGCAAGCGGGCACCGAAACAATGACCCCGTGGACAAACTGGTCAGGTTCTCCGACGAATCTGAATAATGCCAGCACCTATTCCGGCTGGTCTAATATTACGAACAGCAACAACAACAGTTCAACTACTATCAACGGTACATCATACAGCAATCGGCGCACCGACAGGAACTCTTCAAACTGCTCCAACCTCAACTCGAACGGGACGGTACTTACTTACACGGATACTGGCAGCCTACAGGACCCCACCGACGTAGCTCCGGTGTATCCGGAAGATCCACAAGTTCGGACCCATCGGCAGGACGACAACCATGTCGTCGTCGCATACAAATACTCATGGTCAAACAGCAGTTGCCGTCTTCAGAGCAGCAACGCGCGCACATACACGCGCTCAAAGACGGCGACTGGCACACGCTCCATCACTTGGACTACACACCGGCAACGCGTAACCGGCTGGACATATAAACAAATGTCGTTCGACGTTTCCGCTTTGAAAGCTGGTGGTACAAACTGGAATAATAGCGTCGCACTGCCGGTAGCGACATCGACCGTTCCAGCGGTCAAACTATCCGGCTCCAACGCGGACACGACGCTCTATATTGCCGCGAATGCCGAGGTCACTTGGGATGGGTGTATTGAGGAGCGCAAGACCGTTCTAAACAGCGACGGCGATGCGAGCGATGAATGGAATTCCATTCCGACTGGCGCGCGCGATATGAACATCGATGCGGTGCCCGATCCCTCCAACCCGGACACGCAGTGGAAACCTATGCTGCCTGGTGTAGTCTGGGCGCGCTACACGGGTACCAATTATAACTACAATTGGACCGTAGATCCTCCTGTAGTGACTTCGGATCCGAATCCTTATCATCCCCGCAAGGACCGATTCAGTTATTATTGCTCGACCGAAGCGAAGAAGCTCCAGACCTGGTACACACCAGGGGGATTTGAAACCTATGTCAACTCCTTGCGCGCCATCGGTAACACGTACCACGACATCGGGATGATCTGGGGCGCCCGGTTCATTTCGCCGACCGGTATCTTTGCTGACGAAAACAGAGAGACCCCCACTGGCGGCGCCATCCAGCGGCACATTATCTTCATGACCGACGGCGCCACGATGACAGACAACACAAATTATACGGCCTATGGCATTCCCTGGTGGGACCGGCGCCAGACCACCTATGCGCCCAACGACACGCAGCTCACCAACATCCTCAACAGCAGGCTCGTCGCGCTGTGTACCGCGATCCGCAACCGCAACATCACATTGTGGGTGGTGTCCTATGGCGGCGGTGTCGACACCGAGACCGAAACGCGCCTGGAGAATTGCGCGACGCCCGGCAAATATTTCAAAGCCGATGATACGCCAACGCTGATCAGCAATTTCAAGCAGATCGCGTCCGAAATCGCCGATCTGAGGCTGACCAACTGAGATGAGGCGCGCGCCTCATCTGTTCGGCGCACGCGCCTTGCCTGTCCTGCGCCGTTTCGCGCGGGCGCAGGACGGCGTGACGATCATCGAGTTTGCGCTCATTCTGCCGGGCTTCCTCATCATGCTGCTGGGCGCGCTGGATGTTGGGCACACGCTCTACATGCAGAGCGTGGTGCAGGGCGCCGTGCAGAAGGCCGCGCGGGACGGCACGCTGGAGACATCCGCGGGCACCAACGCGACCTCGCGCGATGCGATCGACGCAGTCGTGGAAAGCCAGATCAAGCAATTGCATAATGACGCGGAGGTTTCGGTCCAGCGGCGCTTTTATCGCAGCTTCTCGCAAGCCGCTGCTGCTCAGGCCGAGCCCTTTACGGACAGTGCCAGCGGCCCCAACAAGAATGGGGTTTGCGACGGCGGCGAGCCGTTTGTGGACAACAATAACAACGGCGTTTGGGATGCCGACGGGGGCAATGCCATCAACGCCGCGGGCGCGCGTGACAATGTCGTGTTCACGGTGACGGTCTCCTATCCGCGCCTGTTTCCGATCGACAGACTGATCGGCGGGCATGGGACCACGCATGTCGTGGCCAGAACCGTGCTCTCAAACCAGCCCTATGGCGACCAAGGCACCGATGGCACGCCAACTGTGCGGTATTGCTCATGAGTGCGGTGAGGCTCCTCAAGCGCAAAGGCGCACTCTGCCGTATGCGGCTTGGCAACGTCTCGCGTCTCGCGCGCGCCCAGAGTGGTGTGGCCGCCGTGGAATTCGCACTCACGGCTCCGCTGATCCTTGGGATGTTCCTCGCGGGCGCGGAACTCACCAATTTCGCGATCACGCGGATGCAGGTGAGCCAGATCGCCCTGCATGTCGCCGATAATGCCTCCCGTATCGGCACGAACAGCCTGCTCACCGCGCCGCAGATCAGCGAGGCGCAGATCAACGATTTGCTGATCGGCGCCAATATGCAGTCCGGCGCGCTCGATCTTGCCACCAATGGGCGGATCATCATTTCCAGCCTTGAGCCGGTCGCCAATCCCAATCCCGAACCCAAAAAATTCCGCATCCACTGGCAGCGTTGCTTCGGCGCCAAAAGCTGGGCCTCCACCCATGGCGTGCAGGGCGACACCGATCTGCCGGCGATGGGCGAAACCGGCAAGCAGGTGACGGCGCCCGATGGCGGCGCGGTCATTTTCGTTGAAGTGGCCTATGATTATACGCCGCTCATTTCGGCGAGCATCGTGCCGACGACCGTCATTGTGGACACTGCCGCTATGACTGTGCGCGACGACCGCGACTATAATGGCAATGGCGGCACGGGCGTCTACAATAATGAAGGCGTCACCGCTTCGACCTGCAGCAGCTGAGGCGATAGCGCGGGTCTAGAGCGCCAGGTCGACCCAGCCACTTTGGGCCCGTGAGGCGGCAACGGCTGTCGCTATGAAGGCCATGCCGCGCAACCCCTCCTGCACGCCGGGGAGCAAAGGCGCCGCATTGCCCTGAAGAACCGCGGCGAAATCGCGATAGAGGGCGGCGAAGGCCGCCATATAACCTTCGGCATGGTGGACGCCCGGCGGGCAGGCGATCGCAGGCGCGGCCTCTTCGAATGAGAGCCGAAAACTGGCACCGTCGATCGGATGCAGCGTAAGGGCATGGGGATCAGCAAGCGTCCAGACCAGACTGGCGGCCTCCCCATCGCAGCGCAGGCGGAGCCGGTTGCCCTCCCCCGCCTCGATCTGCGAGGCCAGAATTGTCCCGCGTGCGTCGTTCTCGAACCGCAGGAGCACGGCGCAGTCGTCGTCCAGCGTGCGCCCCGGCACCACGCTGCCAAGGTCCGCCATGATCCGGCTTACATGCAGGCCGGAGACGAACTCGGTGAGATGGAAGGCGTGGACGCCGATGTCCGCGATGCAGCCGCCTACCCCGGAGCGCACGGGGTCTACACGCCAGGCCGCCTGCGCATCGCCGGATGCGCTCGCCAGCCAGCCCTGCGCATAGGTTGCGCTGACCTTGCGGACCGCGCCCAGCTCTCCCTCGGCGATCATCGCGCGGGCGGCGCGCACGGCGGCAAAGCCACCATAAGGATAGCTGACCGCAAAGGGGCGGCCCGTCTCGTTCACAAGCGCGGCGAGCCTGCGGGCTTCATCGAACCGCGCGGTCATGGGCTTGTCGCTCATCACGGCAAGGCCAGCCTCAAGGGAGGCCGCGGCAGCCGGGTAATGGAGATGATTGGGCGTGACGATGGTCACGAAATCGGCGCCATCCACCCGGTCCCGCTCGCCCGCCAGCAGAGCGGGCACATCGGCATAGGCACGGGCGGGATCGATGCCATATGCAAGCCCCGCCTGCCGGGATCGCGCCGGGTCGGAGGAAAACACGCCCGCAACCAGCCTGATCTGTCCGGTCGCCTCCGCCGCGATGCGGTGGGTCTGGCCGATGGACAGAAGCCCGCCTCCGCCAATCATGGCCATGTTCAACATGACAGGCGTTTCTGCATCGGAACGCTTTCCCCAGCGATCAGGCAGCGACCAAGGCGGCGTCGCGCAAGCCGCGCCACACGCGGGCGGCCTGCACGCTCTCCTGCACATCATGCACCCGTACGATCTGCGCACCCTGCCCGATCGCGACCTGCGCCAGGGCGACCGAGCCGCCGAGCCGCTCCTCGACCGGCGCACCGTCGGTCAGCGCGCCGACAATGCGCTTGCGGCTGGCGCCGAACAGCAGCGGCACGCCGAGCGCCTGATACATGGCCAGATTGTTGATAATTCGCGTGTCGTCCTGCAACGCCTTGCCGAAGCCGACACCGGGATCGAGGATGATGCTGCTCCGCGCGATGCCGGCATTGAGGCAGGCAGCGACCCGCGCCTCCAGCCAGTCGAACACGGCCATGTCCACCGTCGGGCCGGCAACGGCACCGGCCTTGTACTTGACCGCGCCGCCGTGCGGATCGTCGCCCGCGGACGGGCTGTGCATCAGGATGACGGGGCACCCCGCCTTCGCCACCACCTCAAGTCCGCGCGGATCGTGGGTGAGGCCGGTCACATCATTAACGATGCCGGCGCCGGCCGCGAGCGCGGCCTCCATCACCGCCGCCTTGCGTGTATCGATGGAGACGACGATGCCGCTCTTCGCCAGTCGCTCGATCACCGGTACGGTCCGGGCGATCTCGTCGCCTTCCCACACGGTGGCGGCGCCCGGCCGGGTGGACTCACCACCGACATCGATGATCGAGGCGCCGGCCAGCTGCATCGCAAAGCCGGCATCGGCGGCGCGCTCGGCATCGCCGATGAGCTTGCCGCCATCCGAGAAACTGTCCGGCGTCATGTTGAGGATGCCCATGACCTGTGGCGTATCGAAGCGAATGACGCGCTCGCCCAGCGTCAACGGTGCGCGAGGCGCCGTCAGCCCCTGCATTTGCGCTGCGATCCGCTCAGCCTGCGCATCGCTCAGGCGGCTTTGCCAGTCCTCAAACATGGAGACGGGAACGCTGGCCTTGTCGGCGGTGCCTTCCGCGCCCGCCCAACGAACCTCGAGGCCCTGAAACCAGATCAGTCCCCCGGCAAGCCTGCGGAATTCATGCGTCTCCAGCCCGACAGGCGTGTCGATGAACCAGATCGGGCGCAGATAGAGGCGGGCGTCCGGCGGCGGGATTTCCATCATCATCGGGCGATATCCTTGTGCATCCCGCGCGCCTTAGCTTGCCCGGCACAAAAGCGGAAGCAGGAGCCCGGACCCGCGGTGGGAGCGCGCCGTCCGGGCCCCAACGACGGTGCCTTATGGCTCCGTCGCGAGCAGGTAAAGCTGGCGCATGGCATCGAGCGGCTTCACGGCGCCTTCGTGCTCGATCTGCCAGAAGGTCCAGCCATTGCAGCTTGGCGCGCCCTGCAGCGTGGCGCCCATCTTGTGGATCGAGCCGGTCTGGCCCTTGCACTCCAGCGAGCCATCGGCGCGGACATGCGCCTTGAAGCGCCCCTTGCTGGCGGTGAGCACAGTGCCGGGTGCGATCATGCCGGTCTCGACCAGCGTGCCGAACGCCACGCGCGGCTGGCTCTTGGGGGATTGCATGATGGTCAGCGCGCTCTCATCGAGCGGGAGCGCTGCAGCAATACGCTCCCGCGCGACCTCGCAATAACTGTCTTCCCGCTCGATGCCGATCCAGCGGCGCCCGAGGCGGCGGGCCACGGCGCCGGTGGTGCCGGTGCCGAAGAAGGGATCGAGCACGACATCGCCCTTGTTGGTGCAGGAGAGCAGCACGCGGTAGAGCAGCGCCTCCGGCTTCTGGGTGGGATGCGCCTTGGTGCCGCCGCGCTTGAGGCGTTCCTGCCCGGCGCAGATCGGCAGCACCCAGTCCGAGCGCATCTGCAGCTCGTCATTCAACGTCTTCATGGCGCGATAATTGAAGGTATATTTCGCCTTTTCGCCCTGGCTCGCCCAGATCATTGTCTCATGGGCATTAGTGAAGCGCGTGCCCTTGAAATTGGGCATGGGGTTGGCCTTGCGCCAGACGATATCGTTGAGGATCCAGAAGCCGTGATCCTGCATCAGTGCGCCGACGCGGAAGATATTGTGATAGCTGCCGATCACCCAGATCGTGCCATCCGGCTTGAGGATGCGGCGCGCCTCGGCCAGCCACTCGCGGCAAAAGGAGTCATAGGCAGCGTAGCTGTCGAACTGGTCCCAGGCGTCGTCGACGGCGTCCACGCGTCCGCCCTCGGGCCGGAACAGATCGCCGCCGAGCTGGAGATTGTACGGCGGATCGGCGAAGATCATGTCTACGCTTGCCGTCGGCAGCGTGCGCATGATGGCGATGCAGTCGCCCTGCAGCAGCGTGTCGAGCGGCAGGACCGGCGGCGTGTTGGCCGGCAGGACCTTTGCGCGCACCGGTCGCTTCGTCAGTTTTTCCATCACGCTCATGTCGTCTCACCCCCGTTTGTGCGCCCGGTGTGAGTCACGACGAGTCCACCGTCAAGAGCGGTAACGGACTGGAGTCACGCGAAGAATCCGCGCCGGAAATGAGAACGAAACGAGTCCCACACGAGGGATGGAGTCCTGCTATTCAGGCAGGACTCAACATGTTGTGGTGTTGCGCCGAAGACTCAGCGCCGCGATGGGCCAAAAAATATTTTAACCGAGCCTCCGGCGTTATCGATTTTCAGAGGCTGCCCGGTCCCTGGATCAGCAACCACAGGCCGATGACCGCGAACAGGCTGGCCGCCACGATGCGCACCACCTTGAGCGGCACGCGGCGGAGCAGTTCGTGCCCGAGAAACACCGCCGGGACATTGGCGATCAGCATCCCGAGGGTCGTCCCCATCGTCACCAGACCGACCTGATGGAACTGGGCGCCCAGCGCGACGGTCGCGATCTGCGTCTTGTCGCCCATCTCCACCAGGAAGAAGGCGATCGTGGTGGTGACGAACGCGCCAAAGCGGGCGGGCTTGTCCTCCAGATCGTCGATTTTGTCGGGGATCAGGGTCCAGATCGCCATGGCGAGGAAGCCGGCTGCGACCAGATAGTGGAACCAGTTCTGCTGGAAGATGGACGCCACACTCGCGCCGAGCAGGGCTGCCAGAAAGTGGTTGGCCAGCGTCGCCGCGAGAATGCCGAGGATGATCGGCACCGGCTTCTTGAACCGGGTGGCGAGCAGGATGGCCAGCAACTGCGTCTTGTCGCCGATTTCGGCGAGCGCGACGACGGCGGTTGAGGTAAACAGGGCTTCCATGAAAAATCCTCAGCCGGGCAACAAGACAAACAATGACACCGCGCCTCCCGCCCGGCCTGGACGGAAGCTCGATGTCATTGGTCTCGCCGGAATGCTTGGATTCCCTACCGCCACGGCCTCTCGACCGAGTATGTTGACGGGCAGGCCTGCCGGAAACCGGCAGCTGGCTACTCCCCAGATGACCCCAGCGCCTTAGGCGCTCGGCCGTCTCCCGTCAACCGGCGCCCTACAGAAAGGCCAGTTGCGCGACCGGTGCGAAGCTGCGGCGGTGAAGCGGGCTCGGACCATGCTGGCGCAGGGCGGCAAGGTGATCGGCAGTGCCATAGCCCTTGTTCCGCTCCCAGCCATAATGCGGATGATCCCGCGCAGCTTCCCGCATCAGCGCGTCGCGATGCTCCTTGGCGATGATCGACGCGGCGGAAATGCAGGGCTCCAATGCGTCCCCCCCGACGATCGCCCGCGCCGACCAGCGCCACTCGGGGCGCCGGCCATGGGGCGTGAGATTGCCGTCCACCAGCACCTCGCGCGGATCGCACCCCAGGCGGGCGCACAGTCCCTCGACCGCGAGCGTCATCGCCAGCATCGTCGCGCCAAAAATGTTGAGCCGATCAATCTCGGCGACGTCGACCACGCCGACCGCCCAGTGGCAGCGGCGCTTGATCGTCGCTTCCAGACCCGCGCGCTTGGCGGCGCTCAGCTTCTTGCTGTCATCGAGGCCGGAGGGACGCGGCTTGCAGAGCACGACCGCCGCCGCGACGACTGGCCCGGCCAGCGGCCCGCGCCCGGCCTCATCGACACCGGCGATCATCAGCCGATCCGCCAGGGCGGATAGCGCCGGTCCTCGCCCGCCGAATAAAGGCAGACGCGGTTACCGGCCGGATCGACCAGCCAGGCCTCGCGCCAGCCCCATGCCTGATCCACCGGCTCATTATCGAAGACGAGCCCGGCCGAGATCAACGCGGTCACCCGGGCATCGAGATCGTCGCATTCCAGATAGACGCCATGCTGCTGGCCATGGAGAGACAGCGTCGCGCCGCCCGGCGCCTCGAACCGGGCATAGGGCTGGTCCGGACTGTCCACGATCAGGGTGAGGCCCAGATCCTCGTAGAAATCCCGCGAGGCGGCATAATCGCTGACCGGCACGGCAATCTGGTTGAGGCGGCCGCTCGCCCCCATATCGAGCCGCACCGCGCCATGCGCCATCGGGCCATGCCCGCGACCGAGGCCGGGCGCAGTGCGCAGAGCCAGCCGCACGAACAGCCGCGCCCGAGCGATCGCTTCCGGCAGGTCCAGCCCCTGCCCCAGCCCGGCCGCGATGGCGCTGGCCAGGGTGCAGCCGGTGCCATGGGTATCCTCGGTATGGATGCGTGCCCCTTCCCAACGGGCTATTTCGCCTTCCGATCCAACCAACCGGTCGGTGATGATCTCGCCGGGGGCGTGGCCGCCCTTAATGAGCAGCATCTCGCCCCGCGCAGTCAGGTCCGCCTCGCCGCCAAGCGCCTCCAGTTCGGGGAGATTCGGCGTCGTGACGAACGCCCAGCCCATCAGCTCGTGCAAGCTCTCGATGGTGGCGGCGTCCGCCAGCAGGCCGCCGCTCGTCGCGACCATCACCGGATCGAGCACCACCGGCGCGCCGATGCTCTCAAGCCGGTCGGCGACTGCCAGCGCCGTCTCCGCAGAGCCGATCATGCCGATCTTCACGGCGTCCACGCCGATGTCGCTGACCACGCTGTCGATCTGTGCCAAGACCATCTCGGTCGGCACGGGATGTACGGCCTGAACACCCAGCGTATTCTGCGCGGTGATCGCGGTGATCGCGGTCATGGCGTGGCCGCCGAGCATGGTGACGGTCTTGATGTCCGCCTGGATGCCGGCGCCGCCGCCGGAGTCCGAGCCGGCGATGATCAGGATTCGAGGATAGCTCATGAGGCGCTTTTGCCCCTTGCCGGCGCGGAAGTCGAGCCGCTGGCGCTGCGCCTCACTGTTCCTTGCGGGCGCAGGCGATGCACAGCGATGCCTCGGGCCGGGCCGCCAGACGCGCCGGTGCGATGGGCTCGCCGCACAGCACGCAGGCGCCGTAAGCGCCGGCCTCGATCCGCGCGAGCGCACGATTGACCGAACCGATCTCGCGCGCCACCAGCGCGGACTGCTGCTCCAGTGCGCGATCATCCTGCACTTCGCTTGCCTGTTCAGCTGAATCGGCATTCAGCGGTTCGTCCAGATCGACCGCAAGCCGCTTTTGCCGGGCTTTCAGATCATCGCGCATGGCCAGAAGCCGTGCTTTTGCGTCCATCATATCCATGGTCACACCTCTCCGCCCGACTGCTCGATGCCAGTCTAGGCGGTGATGCGCGCCAAACCATGCGCCAGATCAAACAGGTCGCGCGCGCTCAGCCCTTGAAGCGGCGCTCCGTCGAAGCCGGGTTCCGCTGGAGCGCGTCGCCCGTCCGGCTGGGCCGGTCCAGCAACTCGCCCCCGCAATTGGGGCAGCGATCGTCCAGATCCTCGGCGCACTCGGCGCAGAAGGTGCATTCGAACGAGCAGATGAAGGCACCACCCGCATCGGCGGGGAGATCGGCGCCGCAGCGCTCACAATCCGGGCGCATCTCAAGCACGGGCGGCCGCCGCGCTTGCCACGGCATCGCAGATGCGGTCCACCACGCGGACGACCTGATCGCCATCGTCCCCTTCGGCCATCACGCGGATCACCGGCTCGGTGCCGGATGGGCGAATGACGAGACGCCCCACCCCTTCCAGCTCCGCTTCCGCCTGCGCGATCACGGCCTGGACGCTCTGCGCCTCCAGCGGCTTGCCGCCGGCGAAACGGACATTCTTGAGCAATTGCGGGACCGGCTCGAACTGGCGCAGCAAGGCGCTCGCGGGCTTGCCGCTCTGCACGAGCGCGGCGAGCACCTGGAGCGCGGCAATGGTGCCGTCGCCTGTCGTCGCATAATCGGAGAGGATCATGTGGCCGGACTGCTCGCCGCCGACATTGCAGCCACGCGCCTTCATCTCCTCCAGCACATAACGGTCACCGACCTTGGTGCGGATGAGGGGAATGCCCTCGCTAGCGAGCTTTCGCTCCAGCCCAAGGTTGGACATCACCGTGGCGACGACCCCCTCGCCCTTGAGCATGCCCTGCCGCGCCCAGCTCGTGCCGATCAGCGCCATGATCTGGTCGCCATCCACGATGGTGCCGGTCTCATCCACCACGATCAGGCGGTCGGCATCGCCATCGAGCGCAATGCCGATGTCGGCGCCGGATGCCACGACCGTCTCCTGCAGCAGCAGCGGCGCGGTCGAGCCGCAGCCATCGTTGATGTTGGTGCCGTTGGGGGTCACACCGATCTGGACCAGCTCAGCGCCCAGCTCCCAGAAGGTGTAGGGCGCGGTGTTGTAGGCGGCGCCATTGGCGCAATCGAGCGCGACCTTGAGGCCGTCGAGCCGCAGATGCTGCGGGAAGGTCGATTTGACGAAGTGAATGTAGCGCCCGCGCCCATCCTCGACCCGCCGCGCGCGCCCGATGCCTTCGGACGGAGCCAGCGGTATCTCGCCGCCCTCGATCAGCGCCTCGATCTTCAGCTCGTCGGCGTCGGAGAGCTTGTAGCCATCCGGCCCGAACAGCTTGATGCCATTGTCATAATAAGGATTGTGACTGGCCGAGATCATCACGCCGAGATCGGCGCGCATGGACGCCGCCAGCATCGCCACAGCGGGCGTGGGGATCGGGCCGAATTGCACCACGTCCATGCCGACGCTGGTAAAGCCCGCGACCAGCGCGTTCTCGATCATGTAGCCCGAAAGCCGGGTATCCTTGCCGATCACCACGCGGTGGCGATGGCTGCCGCGCATGAAGTGCCGGCCGGCGGCCATGCCCACTCGCATGGCCATTTCGGCCGTCATCGTGGACTGGTTGGTGCGGCCACGGATGCCATCCGTGCCGAAGAAGCGTCTGGTCATCGCCGGTGCTTAGCGGATCGGGGGCCGGCAGCGCCAGCCCCCTTGAAGGCTCACCGCACAGGCGCCGTCTGGTCCCGCAGGCCTTCCTCCGGGCGGTCATCGACCGGTTCATCCTCTTCCTTCAGCGTGTCGAGATGCATCAGGCGCTTGACCAGCGGGGAGACCGCCAGCACCGCGACGGCAATGCCGATCGTCCACCAGCCGATGGTGTTGTAGACCGAGAGCGTTGCTTCCTTGGTCATCTCGCCATCATGACCGCCGGTCGCCTCGCCGATCTTGCCGGCGACGAAATTGCCCACCGCCGACATGTAGAACCACGCGCCCATGATGAGGCTGGCGAGATGCTTAGGGGCCAGGCGGTTCATCGCGGAGAGCCCGACAGGCGAGAGGCACAGCTCACCGGTGGTCTGGAACAGATACACCAGGAACACGAACAGCACCGGCGTCAGCGCGGCCATGCCCGCGGACTGGGCGCCCCACACGAAGATGAGGAAGGAGAAGCCGACCTGCGCCAGCGCCAGACCGAATTTGGCCGGTGCGGACGGCTCCCAGCCGCGCTTGCCGAGCCACAACCAAAGCCAGGCGAAGACCGGCCCGAGCAGCACGATGTAGATGGGGTTGAGCGACTGGAAGAAGGTGGTCTGGAAACCGCCACGGTCGACATAGCGATCCGTGTACAGATTGAGGCTGCCGCCCGCCTGCTCGAAAAGGCCCCAGAAGACTGGGTTGAGGGCGACGAGGAAAACGATCGCGAAGATGCGATCGCGGGCATCGGGTTGCAGCTTCATCGCGGCGTAGAGCACATAGCCGAGCAGGGCGACGCCCGCGACGATAAGCAGCGTCTCGATGATGTCCTGATACTGGACGAGGAACCAGATCACGCCGATGGAGGCGACGCCGATGGCATACAGCAACCATTCCGTGCGCAGGGTGAGCGGCTTGGGCGGCTCCCCCTTGCCCATCAGGAACGGCTTGCCGATGACGAACACCGCCGCGCCCAGCAACATGCCAACGCCCGCTGCGCCGAAGCCGTATTTCCAGCCGTAGGTCTCGCCGAGCCAACCGGCCATGATGGTGCCGATGGCCGCGCCCACATTCACGCCGACATAGAAGATCGTGTAGGCGCCGTCGCGGCGGGGATCGGTAAGACCGTAAAGCTGACCGACGATCACGGAGATATTGGCCTTGAGGAAGCCGGAGCCGACAACGATGCAACTCAGCGCCAGCCAGAAGATGTTGATCGTGGGATCATCCTGTCCGCCCGATCCCTCGAATGCCATCAGGCAGTGGCCGGCGGTGAGGATCAGCGCGCCGAACAGCACTGCCTTGCGCTGGCCCAGATAACGGTCGGCGAGATAGCCGCCCAGCACCGGGGTGACGTAGACGAGGCTGGTATAGGCCCCGTAGACGAGGTTCGCCTGCCCATCGCTGAACAGCCAATGCTTGGTGAGGTAGAAAATCAGCAGGGCGCGCATGCCATAATAGGAAAAGCGCTCCCACATCTCGGCAAAGAACAGGATGTAGAGGCCCTTGGGATGGCCGATAAACTCCTGCTTCTTGCTCACAAGCCCGACCGCGCCGCCGGCAAGAAGCACGACGAGCGCGATGAGGGCGATGGCTGGAATGGTCGCCATAAAGTCTCCTGGTCCGGGCAACGGCGAGACGCCGGCCGCGACAATATGCCCACGAGACTTAGAGAGTCTGACATTTGAGAAAAGCGCTTTTTTCCGCCGGCCTCGATGGGAGCCGCTCCATCGGCCCTGCCGTAGCGAAAACCGCCGCTACCGCACCGACATTGCGATCAATTCGCAAAGGCGCTTGGCGGATCGACCGGATTTGTCTAGCGATGCGGCATGTTCAACGACCGCTCTTCCCTCCCCGCCTATCTCGCATCCCGCCGGTCCGGCAAACCGCGCGACCTCGCGGCGCCTGGCCCCTCGCTCGATGAGCAACGCGAGATGGTGCGGATCGCGACGCGGACCCCCGATCATGGCAAGCTCGCCCCCTGGCGGTTCGTGATCGTGGCCGACGACCAGCGCGCGGCGCTGGCGGCCCTGCTCGAGCGCGCCTATTTGGCCGAAAAGCCCGACGCCGGTCGGCTGGAAATCGAGGCGATGCATCAGTTCGCGCATCAGGCGCCGGCGCTGATCGTCGTGCTGTCCTCGCCCAAGCCTTCCAAGATTCCGGTGTGGGAGCAGGAGCTCTCCGTCGGTGCGGCAACCATGAACCTGCTGCACGCCGCCCATGCGATGGGTTTTGCGGGAGGATGGCTGACCGGCTGGCCGTCCTACAACGAGGCCGTGCGCGATGCGTTTGCCACGAGCGAGGAGCGGATCGCTGGCTTCGTGTTCATCGGCACGCCCTCGCGGGATCTGGACGAGCGCCCCCGGCCGGAGCTGGACGACGTGTTGTCGATCTGGTCGGGCGGCTGACCGCACGCTTCCTGGCCGGCGCCTTGACCGATCCACTGTATTATGTCACTGATGCAGCATGATCGATGAGAGCCGGCCTGTCTATCTGCGCCTGCGCGACCAAATCGCCGCTGCCATTCTGGATGGACGCTTTGCCGATGGCGATGTCTTGCCATCGGTGCGGGCCTTTGCGGCCCAGCAAGGCGCGAATCCCCTGACCGTCGCCAAAGCCTATCAGAGCTTTCAGGATGAAGGGCTGGTGCAGGTCCGCCGCGGCGTTGGCATGTTTGTCGCGCCGGGCGCATCGCGGCGCTTGCGGGCGATGGAGCGCGAACGCTTCTTCAGCGCGGTCTGGCCGGGCGTCTCCGAGCAGATGCATCGCATTGGAATTACGCTGGAAGAGCTGATCGAGCGAGATCGCGTGACCACCGGCTGATCACGGCCCGTCGCCCTAACCCATCGATCTATCGCGTCTGATCTCTCGTTCATCTGCCGTTGCGGTTGGCCTCGCCAGACTTGTCGCATCAGGTTGAACGGAGACAAGACATGATCAAGACCGCCCTTGCTACCCTCGCCGCCGTCGGCGTGATGATGAGCGCAGCCCCTGCGGAAGCCCATAAGAGCAAGCATCGGCATGGGCACGGCGCCAGCCGCATGTATGACGAGCGCGGCTATTACCGCGAGCCCCGCCCGATCACCCGCGACACGCGCACATGGCGCGGCGATGATGGCCGCTATTATTGCAAGCGCGCCAACGGCACGACGGGCCTGATCATCGGCGCGGCCGGTGGCGCACTGCTCGGCCGGACCATCGACACGCGCGGCGACCGCACGCTCGGCACCGTCCTCGGTGCCGCTGGTGGCGCCTTGCTCGGTCGGGAAATCGAGCGAAGCGGCGCGCGCTGCCGCTGATCGCCGCTTGAGTTTGGACGTGCCGGAGTGGCCACAAGGTCGCTCCGGCACGGACAGCTCAACTCTGAAGATTATAACTTTTCATGAGATCGTAGAGCGTCGGCCGGCTCACCCCCAGCATTCGTGCCGCGCCTGAGATATTGCCCTCGGACCGGGCGATGGCCCTCCGGATCGCCGCCTGATCGGCCGCCTCGCGCACCGCGCGCAAATTGACCACCGGGCCATCCTCGCCGGCCGCTCCATCCAGATCGAGATCGCCGGCGGTGACCATCTTGCCCTCGGCCAGGATGACCGCACGTTTGACGCGGTTTTCCATCTCCCGCACATTGCCCGGCCAGTGCCAGGCATCGATGGCGGCGATGGCATCGCCTGCCAGGCCGCGCACCTGCGCATTCAGCTCCGGGGCGAAGCGAGCGACGAAATGGCGCGCCAGCAGCACGGCATCGCCGGTTCGCTCCGCAAGAGCCGGGATGCGCACGATGATCTCCGCCAGACGATAATAGAGATCCTCGCGGAAGCGGCTCTGGGCGATCATCTCCTCCAGATTCTGGTGGGTCGCGCAAACGATCCGGCAATCGACCGCGATCTGCTGGCGTCCGCCGATCCGCTCGATGGTCCGCTCCTGCAAGAAGCGCAGCAGCTTCACCTGCAGGGCCAGCGGAATGTCGCCCACTTCATCGAGGAACAGCGTGCCGCCCTGCGCCTGCTCGATCTTGCCGGGCGTGGTTTTGACTGCACCGGTGAATGCACCCTTCTCGTGCCCGAACAGTTCGCTTTCCAGCAGCGTCTCAGGGATCGCCGCGCAGTTGATCGCGACGAACGGCCCGGCGGCGCGGTCGCTCTTTTCGTGCAGGCCGCGCGCGAGCAACTCCTTGCCAGTGCCGCTGGCGCCAAGCAGCATCACGGACACGCTGGCGCTCGCCACCCGTTCGATCATGCGCGCGACCTTGAGCATTTCGGGCGATGCCGTGATCATATGCCCGAGCACCCGCGCATCGGCGGGGACCGCCTCGGCAAGCCGCCGGTTCTCCTGCTCCAGCGTGTGGACGTGGAAGGCGCGCGAGACGATGTGGCCCAGCGAATCGATGTCGAGCGGCTTCTGGTAGAAATCCCACGCCCCCTGCGCAATTGCACGCCGGGCACTGGCGCGGTCGCCCTGACCGGACGCTACAATCACCTTGGTCGCCGGAGCTTCGGCGAGGATCTGCGCCAGTGCGGCCATGCCTTCGGTGATTCCATCCGGGTCGGGCGGTAGCCCCAGGTCGAGCGTAACCACCGGCGGCGCTTCTGCGCGCAGAATGTCCATCGCCTCCTCCCGATCCCCGGCGATCAGGATGTGATAACCGTCATAGGACCAGCGCAACTGGCGCTGCAGACCTGGATCATCTTCGACGACCAGCAATTTCGGGCGGCTATCCCCCATTACATCGCACTCCGCATCGGCATGTCTGTTGCGTTCTCACTTGGGCTGGTGACTGGCAGCCGGATCGTGAACTGGCTGCCTTCCCCCTCGACACTCTGGACAAGAAGCCGGCCGCCCATCGCCTCGACCAGCGCGCGCGTCTCATGCGCGCCAAGGCCAAATCCATTGGCTTTGGTGGAGCTGAACGGGCGGAACAGACGGTCGCGCATGAAGGCGGTGCTCATCCCCTTGCCCCGATCGATCACGTGAAGATCGAGCCAGGCATCGCCTTGCTCGACGACGATCCGCACCAGGGCTCCGTCCGGGCTGGCTTCGATGGCATTGCGCACCAGATGAGTCAGCGCGCGCTGCAGATTATCGGCGTCGACGATCACCTGCTGGTCGAGCGCACCCTCCACGACGACATTGCGCGTGCCGCCGGCCCAGGCGCGGGCGAGATCGCCGAGCCATGGCCCCAGCAGCAGCTCCTCGCGCTCGGGCGGGCGCGCCTGCCCGCCACGCCCAAGGCGCTGGATGAGGTCGTTCATCCGCGACGAGGTTTCTTCCAGCGTCAGGATCATATCCTCCCGGAACGCCGGATTGTCTGCGTGGCGGCGGGCGTTGCCGGCCAGCAGCGTCATCTGGCTCACGAGATTCTTGAGATCGTGCAGGATGAAGGCGAAGCGGCGGTTGAACTCTTCGAACCGCTGCGCTTCAGCCAAAGCCTCGCGATGGCGCTCCTCCGCGACGCGAGCGGCAGCTTCACCGCAGACGACGCGCAGAACGTCAAAATCCTCCCAGTCGAGCGCGCGAGAACGTGGCGGTGCCGCGAGCAGCATCACGCCGATGATCTCATCGCGGCAGATGAGCGGCGCAAGTGCCCAAGCGATACGGCTCTCCAGCATCGAGGCCGGTAGAAGGTCGCCCAGATCATGCCCCTCACGCGCGATGTCGAGGATCTTTCCGGCCGGGACCATTCGGTCGGTGACGGCGATGGGCAGGGTCAGCGGCGCAGCGCTAGCCTCTGGCCACGCATAGGCGCAGACGCGGACCAGACGCTCATCCTGCCTCAGATACAGCGCACCGGCCGGCGCATCGACCGCCTGGGCAATCGCCCGCGCGATGCGGCAATCGAGGCTGGTATCATCCGTATCTCCGCCATCCATCGTGGCGGAGAAGCGGAGCCAGAGGCTGCGATAGTCATATCGATGCGCGAACACATGCTTGGAGATTTCACCCCGCAGCCAGGAGCGCATCGATGCCGACGGCAGAAAGGCCAGCACCGCGACGGCGAGAGTGAACAGCAGCGCGAACTGGACGATGCGCGCCATGGGAGCGCTCATGCCGCTCAGCAAGCCGACGAGCAGCAGGATGACGCAAATGTAGAACAGCGCGAGACCGGCCGAGACGAGGCGGGTCGTCAGTGTGCGCGAGAGCGCGAACGCGCGCGTGCCATCGCTGCGCAGGCCCAATGCGAGCATGATCGCCAGTACCGCCATCACGAACCCGCGCATCGGCGCGAGCGGGGTCATGCTCCCTTCGGCGAACCAGACCAGCAGATAATGATTGAAATCATAGGCCCACATGCAGGCCAGTGCGGCAGCCAACCAGCCCTCACGGCGGGCGGATTCCGGGTCACCGCGCCCGGTGTTCCAGCGGAAGAGCAGCAGCAGCGCGCCCAGAGCAAAGGCGGCGCGCAACATCCATGTCATCTCGAAATAGACGAGGATGCGGCGATCAAACCGAATGCCCTCACCCATCTGCAGATCGAAAATCAGCTGAACAGCGAGCACAAGCGCCAGAGCCAGCACCACGACCTTGGGGCCGGCCCGCCCGCCCGGTCGCCAGACCCGCGAAAGGCTGGCCAGTGCTGCCAGCCAGGCCGCGTTGCGCATGGTCTCGGTGACGCCATCGCTCAATTGGCCGAGCGGGCTGAAGCCGACAAAGGCGTGCCGCAGCGACCACAGCGCCGTCAGCGCCAGCGCGACGATGACGAACTGCGGCGCGGCGATGCGGTGGGGCTGCCGCGAAATCAGGATCGCGAGCGTGGCGAACAGGATCGCCGCGAGGGCGTGACCCAGATGGCCGGCAATCAGCCAGACAGTCATGCGCATCTCCCCCGGCTAAGCGACCGCGCGGCCGTGACGAGCACACCGCCCACGCCGTAGCCCCGCCATCCCGCTTTACAGCTCAGTGTAAGATGATCCGACACCCGGCCGACTTACGGTGAAATAGCAAAAATATGCTGAACGCCGCAGACTGCCGGCGCGCGATGCCGATTTTTACCGGATGCTAAGCCTGTTTGCTTATCATGCCCGCGTCCGCGAAGACCGGACGAGCCGGAGCCGTTCATGCCCAACCGCATCTATCTGCTAATCGCCCTCGCCTTCATCATCGGCGGCCCGGTGCTTGTGATGGGCATCAGCGATGTCCTCCCTTCGGACCCGGCGGCAGAGATGGCGGCGAACGGCGGGCAGGGCCCAGACCCGTCGATGAACGAGACTCAGTCCGAACCGGACACGGAGGCGCCGCCCCCGCCGATGGTGGAACAGGCGCCCGGATCGACCGATCCCCTCTTCGATGCCAACCCGACGCTGGACGTGGAGTCCGCCCGCGTCTCGCTTCCCGAGCCGGTCGCCGAGGATGTCCCCGCACCGGCGCCCCCGGCCCACGCGGAAAACTTCTCGCCGCAGTCCGGTTTTGGCGGCGACGATGGCAAACCGCATTATTGATGCGCGCGTGATCTTGCAGCAATCAGTCCACGCCCCGTAGAGAATTCATATCTCTTGGACGTCCGCGACGGAGCAGCGCAGACTTGCTCGATCTGGAACCGAAACGCTTGGTTAGGGGCGCCTTCTTCGCCGCGATCTAAATCGTAGACTCAGCCATGCGAGTCCCAAACCTATCGGGATCGAAACCACAATCAGCACGATGATGGATAACGACCAAGACCAACCTCGTTCTCTCGCGAAAGTTAGGAATGCGAAAGTGAAAAGCGCTCCGAATATGTGAACGCCATAATCCGATAGTTTTAGGTTCCGCCGCCTCATGCTCGCCCAGTTGCCTCATGCCAACGATGCCCACAACGGCGGCGTGTCCGGAATGGCGCCTTCGAAGATAAATACAAGATAACGGCCAATCAGTGAATGCGCCCACCCGACCTACGACTTCCCAAAAATATCCAGCGCCGCCACCGTCAGCGCCTTTGCGGCCGTGCCGATCACCGCATGGGGATCGGGCGCCCAGAGCGGGCTGTGGAGCGACGGCAGGCTGATCTCTCCGCGCCGCGCCGCGGCCACCTTGTCAGGGTCCACCCCGCCGACCCAGAAGATCATGCTCTCGATGCTGTTATCGGCGCGGTGATATTGGCCGAAATCTTCGCCGCCCATCACGGAGGGCACCTGGCGGACCCGATCGGCACCGAAATGGGCGCGCAGCACGCCCGCGACATGGTCGCTGAACTGCGGCGTGTTGTAGGTGGCCGGCGTGTAATCCTGCTCCACCGCCATGATCGGCATCCGGTCCTCAGGCACACCGGCCGCCATCGCCTCGCCCCGCGCGATCCGCTCGATGCCGCCCAGCAAGCGGGCGCGCGTCTCATCGGAATAGCTGCGCACCGTGATCAGCAGCTTTGCCTCATCGGGAATGACATTGTGCTTGGCCCCGGCGACGAAGCTGCCGACCGTGACCACGGCCGCCTCCTGCGGATCGCATTCGCGGCTGACCAGCGTTTGCAGGCTGGTGACGATGCGCGCAGCGATCACGATCGGGTCGATGGTCTTGTGCGGATAGGCACCGTGACCGCCCTGACCGCGCACGGTGAGGTCCACACTGTCCACATTCGCCAATATCCAGCCCGGCGTGTAGCCGATGGTGCCGGCCGCAAGCTCCGCGCTGTCATGGAAGGCAAGGACATGGCTTGGCTTAGGGAAGCGCGTGAACAGCCCATCGTCCAGCATTGCCTTGGCACCCAGACCGATCTCCTCGGCCGGCTGCAGGATCATCACCAGCGTCCCCGACCATCGCGCCCGCAGCGCCATCAGCGCCTGCGCCGCGCCGGTCCAGGCCGTCATGTGCGTATCGTGGCCGCAGGCGTGCATCACCGGGCTTTCGATGCCGTCGCGTGTCGTCGCCCGGACCGTTGAGGCGTAGGGCAGACCGGTCTTTTCCTCGAGCGGAAGCGCATCCATGTCGGCCCGGATCATCACCACCGGGCCGGGGCCGTTCTCCAGCACAGCCACCACGCCCGTTTGCCCGACCTGCTCGGTGACGGCAAAGCCAAGCGCTCGCACCCGCGCCGCCAGCGTCGCCGCAGTGCGCACTTCTTGGAAGCTCAGTTCCGGATTGGCGTGCAGGTCGCGATAGATCTCCAGCAGTTCGGGAAGCGCCGCATCGATGGTCGCATCTATGTGGGAGGCCGCAGTGGCTTCGTTCGACGCTTCGTTGAAAGACATGGACGTTCCTTTTGCCCCGTGATGGCCACGATCATAGGCGCTTTTGCGCGCCTTGGAAGGGCAGCGAGCGGAAGCGCTTCCAAGGCGCCTGGTCTCGGCCTATGAGGCGGGCATGAAGCTGGACCGCCCCCCAAAAGCCGTGGTGTTCGATATGGACGGCGTGCTGTTCGACACCGAGACGCTCTATCGCGCGGCGATGTTTTCCGCCGGCGATGAGGGCGGTCACGCGATCACAGAGGCGCTGTTCAATGCCACATTGGGGTGCCCATGGCCGACGGCGCGCCAGCACTTGCTCGACCATTTCGGCGGCGATTTCCCGGCGGATGATTTTAGGAATCGCGTGCGAGCGCACTTTGACCAGTTCGTGACGCGAGACTTGCCGCTCAAGCCCGGCGTGGAAGCGCTGCTCGATGTGCTCGATGCGGCGGGGTTGCCCCGCGCGATCGCGACATCCTCCGGCCATGAGCAGGTCCGGCATCATCTGGCGCATCATGGTTTGGCGGATCGGTTCATGCATGTCGTGGCGTTTGGCGATTATCAGGCGGGAAAACCGGCGCCCGATCCCTATCTCCTCGCCGCAGAGCGGCTGCGCGTCTCGCCGGCCGATTGCCTTGCCCTTGAGGATTCACACAATGGCGTGCGCTCGGCAGCCGCGGCAGGCATGATGACGGTGATGGTGCCGGATCTGATGGCGCCCACATCAGAAATGCAGGGCCTATGCGCCCACATCGTCGAGGATCTGCATGCCGTGCGCGACATCGTGCTGGCGTCGCTTTCGGAGGGCCACCTGGTCGAACGACGCTAGTCCGCGCGCCCTGTGACTCGCTCTTCGGCCATCGCATCGGCCTCCTGAGGAGCACTCTCGCCCGGTGCCGGTGCAGGTAACCGCCCAAGCGCCTCGACCGGTTCGATCGCGTCGATCTCCCGCGATCCGGTTTCGACGCTCAGATCCTTGAAGCGACGGCCGGTCACCAGCACGCGGTTCTCGAAGCTGGAGACGAATTTGTTGTAGCTGGAGACCGAGCCATTGAGGCTGCGGCCGAGCGAAGAAAGATGTCCGGCGGCCACCGCCAGCCGCTCGTACATCTCCTTGCCGAGCGCCGCGATCTGCTGGGTCTGTTCGGCCATTTTCTCCTGCCGCCAGACACTCGCAACGGTCCGCGCGATGGCGACTAGATTGGTCGGCGTGGCCAGCAGCACGCGCTTCTCGAAGGCCCATTCCCACAGGCCGTCATCCTGCTCCAGCGCCGCCGCGAGGAAGTGCTCGCCGGGGATGAACATGACGACATAGTCCGCCGCATCGCCGAAGCGCGTCCAGTAATCCTTCGCGCCAAGCTGCTGCGCGTGGTTGCGGATCGCACCGGCATGGGCCTTGAGATGCCCGGCCCGCACCACCTCGTCCACGGCGTCGACCGCTTCCAGATAGGCGTTGAGCGAGCATTTGGCGTCGATGATGAGTTGCCGCCCCCCGGGCAGACGCACGATCACGTCCGGGCGCAAGCGCCCGTCAGCAGTATCCACCGAAACTTCTGAGCGGAAATCGGCGAACTGGCTCAGCCCCGCCATTTCCAGGACGTTACGCAATTGCTGTTCGCCCCAGCGCCCGCGCGCCTTGGGGCTGGAGCGCAGCGCATTCACCAGTCGCGCCGTCTCGACCCGCGCCTCTGCACTGCCCAACCGCACCTGCTCGACGGCCTCGCGCAGCGCGGCATAGCTATCCACCCGCTCCTTCTCGACCTTGCCGAGGCCCTCCTCATAGCGCTTGAGCGTCGTCTCGACGGGCTGCAACAGCGCCTTGAGGCTCGCCTCGCTCTTCTCATGGGCCTGATGGAAGCGCTGGTCGGCTCGCTCGATGAGCATGCGCTGCGCCTCGTTCAGCAACTTGCCGGCGGTCTCACTGAACTGCGCAGACAATTGCTCGCGCGCCTCACCCAGCGCGCGAATTTGGGCCTCGAAGCCCTCCATCCGCGCCTTATGATCGGCCTGCACCGCCGCGAGCATCCGTTCGGCCTCGTCCCGCGCGCGATCGGTCTCATCCAATTTCCCGCGCAAGAGGTCCGTTTCTTCCGCCCGGCTCGCCGCCACTGCGAGGTCGCGCAGAGCGGCGTTGCGCATGTCCTCAAGGGTACCGAGTCTGTCGGCGAGAGTCTTGCGCTCGGCCTCAACCGGCGCAGCCATGCGGGCGCGCATCAGCCAGCCAGCGACAAGCCCGACCAGCAGAAGAAGCAGACTAAGAACGAGGCTTTCAACGGTCACGGCAACTCGCGGCAAAACAGGAACGAAATAAGAACCTATCGCCCCTGCCCCACAAGCGCAAGCCCGTCACTCGATATGGCCCTGCTCGCGGAAGAAGCTGTTGAGGGCGCCGAGCATCGTCTGCCACCAGTCGACGACATCGGCGAAATTGCGCTGGGTCAGGCCACCATAGGTTGTCACGTCATAGGTCAGGTCGAGCGAGCCATCCTCGTCAACCGCCATCTGGCTGAACCGGTTCTTGCGGTTCCACAAATTGGCGAGCTCTGGCGTGTTCTTGCCGTCATCCACGAAGCTGGTCGAGAAGTGGAGTGAGGCGCAGTCCTTGCCATCCTCGCATTCGTAGAAATAGATGTTGAAGTTGTAGCCGCTTGCCGCGCTGGTGATCATCGGGTTGCCGGTGGACCCACTCTTGCTCAGGCTGGCCTTATAACCCGCGTCCTGGATCGCCTTCACCACCGTCTCGGGCGCATTCGCGCAGACAAGCCCCTTGCCGCACGGTTCCTCATCGGCCGCATGAGCGGGCGCCGTCATCATCACAAGCGCACATGCTGCAGCCGAAATCCAAGCGGTCGTCTTCATCGTCGTCCCCATTTCTCGTTACCGCCACGGCCTTATCGCGATGAAGCAGACATCGCCACACCACAAAGCCTATTGCAGATATGTTCCCCATATCTTCTATTTGCGTATGACTGCGATCAAGGGGCGCGGCGCCCCGGCCAACGAGGTATCGAGCCGCTTCCACCTGCCCGCGCGCGAGGTGGATGGCGACTGGCTGGATGCGCGACTGGCGGACGAGGAGGATCAGCCGCCCCCCCTGCGCACCACCGTGACGCTGGAGCAGGCGCGCACGATCATCACCCGCAACAATTCCCCCGACATTGGGTTTGAGCAATCGGTGAATGCCTATCGGGGCTGCGAACATGGGTGCATTTATTGCTTTGCGCGGCCGAGCCATGCCCGGTTCGATCTCTCGCCGGGGCTGGACTTCGAGAGCCGGTTGTTCGCCAAGCCGGACGCGGCCAGGCTGCTGCGGCAGGAACTCGCCAAGCGTGCTTATCTGGTGAAGACCATCGCGATGGGGACGAACACCGACCCCTATCAGCCCATCGAAGCGCGGTATTGCATCACGCGGGCGTGCATCGAGGTGCTGGCGGACTGCCGCCATCCGCTGATGATCACCACCAAATCCAACCGGGTGTTGCGGGATCTCGATCTGCTGGCGCCGATGGCGGCGCAGGGGCTGGTCGCGGTGGCGATTTCGCTGACCACGCTGGATGCCGGGCTGCACCGCAAGCTGGAGCCGCGCGCGCCCTCGCCTGCCAGTCGGCTCGCGGCGATCCGCGGGCTCTCACAGGCGGGGGTGCCGGCCCATGCCAGCCTGTCACCGATGATCCCGGCGATCAACGATCATGAGATCGAGGCGCTTGTCGCGGCGGCCGCAGAGGCGGGCGCGCAATCGGTCTCGTTCATTCCGGTGCGGCTGCCCTTCGAGGTCGCGCCGCTGTTCCGGGATTGGCTCGATGCGCATTATCCGGACCGGGCCGCCAAGGTGATGAGCCTCATTCAGTCGATGCGGGGCGGGCGCGACAATGATCCCAATTTCGGCACGCGCATGCGCGGGTCCGGGGCTTATGCGGAGCTGATCGGCACCCGCTTCCGCGTTGCTCAGGCACGCCATGGCCTTGGCAAGGGCCGCCTTGCGCTGCGGCATGACCTGTTCGTGCCGCCATCCGATCAGGGCGATCTGTTCAGCATGCTGCGATGAACAGACCGCCCTTCGGCTATGTCAGATCAGTTGAAGGACACGCGCATCGTCGCCTTGCGCCCCCTCAACGTGTAGCCAACCGCGCCGAAGCCGATGACCAGCATGGCCCAGACAGCCGGCTCGGGCACCGGCGGAGCGTTGGTTCCGTTTACGGCAATATTGTCGATGTTCGCCGAAGCGCCACCGACGACGAAGCCGAAGACGACCCGGTCAACCAGATTACTGGCGCCGGCGATGGTGGAGAAATCCCCGGAGAAGGTCGAGAGCAGGCTGAACACCGGCACCTGACCCGCAAAGCCGGTCACGCTGTAGAGCAGGTTGCTGTCCACGGTCGCCAGATCGAAGCTGTCCAGCGTGAAGCTCGCGCCGCCCGCCGTCAGATCGAACAGGCTGAGCGCCGTCCCGCCGCCAAAGCCGACGCTGGGCGCGCTATTGCCCAAGCCGGTATCGACCACGGAAGACCCCAGCACATTGGCGAAGGTAAACCCATCCTGCGTGTAGCTGGTGAACGGATCACCCGATCCGGAGAGACCATCGAAGCTGATGATTGCGGCCTGTGATGGTGCCGCCAAGGCGGCTCCGGCCATGAGCGCCGCTGTGACAAGTGGCAGTTTGTACATAGTTTTCATCGGTAACTCCCAAATCCTAAGAGTCACCCCCGGCGCCACCCGATGGAACGGGATGGCACCCCCGCCGTTGCGATGGTTAACATTTCGCAAACGCACAATAGCGCTGCGTTCAATTGTGCTCACGAGGCGAGGAAAGCCGCGTTGGTTCGCGCTCCCGCGCTGTGCAGTGCAACGTCAGGCACGGTTTAGCGGGAGGCGACCAACGCCAGCTGTGGGCCGTGCTGAGCGAGCACCACCTTGGTCACACCGCGCACCGTTTCCACGCGCTCGCCAAGCTCTGCATCGAGCTGAAAATCCTCGCCGAGGATGACCCGCGCCCGCCCGCCATCGGGCAGCGCCGCGTCCAGCTCCACCGTCGAGCGCGCGCCGCGCCGTTCGCCAAGCATCTGCCGAAGCGAAGGAATAGCGCCGGGCTCCTCGACGGAAATGACCATCCGCATTCGCGCCGTGCCCGCGAGGCGCGCGAAAGACTGAACGTTGCGCACGGTGACGCGCGGGGTCTCCTCACCGGGCTGGCGATCCAGCTCCACGGTCAGCAGGGCGCACTCGTTGCTCTCGTGCAGGGTTGCGAGCAGCTTGCAGCTTTCCTCATCGAAGCAACTGGCCTGGAACTGCCCGCTCGAATCCGAGAAGGTCGCCGAAGCATAGCGGGCGCCGCGCTTGGTCTCGCGCCAGCGTATATCCTCGATCAGCCCAGCCATCATCGCGCCGGTGCGGTCGCCGCCGCCAATGCCATCCGCTTGGCCGCACAGTTCCGCATAGCTGCGCACGCCCTTGCCGCGTGCGAGGATGCGGTAGCGGTCGACTGGGTGCGCCGAGAAATAAAAGCCGAACGCCTCCTTCTCCTGCGCCATCCGCTCGACGGCCGCCCATTTCACATCCGGCAGCGGCACATCCGCATGGGAAACATCCTCCCCGCCGAACAGACCACCCTGCCCGCTCTCGCGCTGCTCGGCAGCTTTCGCGGCCACTGCCAGCAGCGCCTCGGCAGCGGCATGGACCACTGCCCGGTCCAGCCCCAGGCTGTCGAAGGCGCCGGCCGCTGCGAGACTCTCAAGCTGCCGGCGATTGAGCAGGCGCGGCTCGATCCGCCCGGCCAAATCATCAAGATCGCGAAACGCGCCGCCCCGGACCCGCTCCTCGACCAGCGTCTCCATCGCCTTCTCGCCTACGCCCTTGAGGCCGCCGAGCGCATAACGCACGGCGTGGCGGCTGGCGTCCTCCGGGTCCGGTTCCACCGAGAAATCGGCTTCGCTCACGTTGATGTCGGGCGGCAGGCAGGTCAGCCCCATGCGGCGCATGTCATCCACGAAGACGGTCAGCTTGTCCGTCTGGTGGATATCGAAGGCCATGGAGGCGGCGTAGAATTCGGCCGGATAATGCGCCTTGAGCCACGCGGTCTGATAGGCGAGCAGCGCGTAAGCGGCCGCGTGGCTCTTGTTGAAGCCATAGCCGGCGAACTTGTCGATCAAGTCGAACAGCTCATTGGCCTTCTTCTTGTCGATCTGGTTGTGCGCCTTGCAGCCTTCGACGAAGGTGGCGCGCTGGGCGTCCATCTCCGCCTTCACCTTCTTGCCCATGGCGCGGCGCAGCAGATCGGCGCCGCCGAGCGAGTAGCCGGCGAGGATCTGCGCGGCCTGCATCACCTGTTCCTGATAGACGAAGATGCCGTAGGTCTCGTTCAGGATCGGCTCGAGCAGATCGTGCGGATATTCAATCGCCTCCTCGCCATTCTTACGGCGTCCGAAGAGCGGGATATTGTCCATCGGGCCGGGCCGGTAGAGCGAGACGAGCGCGATGATGTCGCCGAAATTGGTCGGTTTCACCGCGGCGAGCGTCTTGCGCATGCCCTCGGATTCCAGCTGGAATACGCCGACCGTGTCGCCGCGCTTGAGCAGATCGTAGACCTTCGCGTCGTCCCAGCTCAGCCCTTCCAGATCGACGCTAACACCGCGCTTGGCGAGCAGCTTGACCGCGCGCTGGAGCACCGAGAGGGTCTTGAGGCCGAGAAAGTCGAACTTCACGAGTCCCGCGCTCTCGACATATTTCATGTCGAACTGGGTCACCGGCATGTCGGACTTGGGATCGCGGTAGAGCGGGATCAGCTCCGACAACGGCCGGTCGCCGATCACCACGCCGGCGGCGTGGGTGGAGCTGTTGCGCGGCAGGCCTTCCAGCATCATCGCCTGATCGACCAGCCGCTTGATCTGCCCGTCCGCCTTATACTCGGCGACGAACTCGGCGGAGCCGTTCATCGTCCGCTCCAGCGTCCATGGGTCGGTGGGGTGGTTGGGGACCAGCTTGGCCAGCCGGTCGACCTGATTATAGCCCATCTGCAGCACCCGGCCGGTATCCTTGAGCGCCGCGCGCGCCTTCAGCGTACCGAAGGTGATGATCTGAGCGACCTGATCGTGGCCATATTTGCCCTGCACATAGCGAATGACTTCGCCACGCCGGGTTTCGCAGAAGTCGATGTCGAAGTCCGGCATCGAGACGCGCTCTGGATTGAGGAAGCGCTCGAACAGCAGGCCCAGCGCCAGCGGATCGAGATCGGTGATCGTCAGCGCCCAGGCGACGACCGAGCCAGCGCCCGAACCACGCCCCGGCCCCACCGGAATATCCTGCGCCTTGGCCCATTTGATGAAGTCGGCCACGATGAGGAAGTAGCCGGGGAAGCCCATCTGGATGATGATATCCAGCTCGAAATCGAGCCGGGTGAAATAGTCCGGATAGCTCTCCCGCAGCGCAGCTTCGTCAAGCTCGGCCGCGGCCTCGCCATGCGTCTGCTGGTGGATCTTGCGCAGGCGCCCGACCAGACCCGCCGTCGCATCGACGCGCAACTGCGCCTCCTCACCGTCGCGGTCGCCGGCAAGGCTGGGCAGGATCGGCTTGCGCTTGGGCGCCATCACCGCGCAGCGCTGCGCCACGACGAGGGTGTTGGCGATGGCTTCGGGCAGATCGGCGAACAATTGCTGCATCGCATCGGCCGGCTTCATCCAGCTTTGCGGCGAGCTTTTCGGGCGGTCGTCGCTCTCGACATAGCTGCTGTTGGCGATGCAGAGCAGCACGTCATGGGCCGGATGGAAGCCGGCATCGGCATAACAGGCGGGATTGGTGGCGACGAGCGGCAGGTTGCGCGCATAAGCGAGGTCGATCAGCGCGTCTTCCGCCGCCGCCATGATCGCATCGTCCGTGCGGGACAGCTCGATATAGAGACGATCGCCGAACAGCGCGGAGAGACGGCCAAGATAGCGACCGGCTTCCTCCGGAAGGCCTTCCGCCAGCAACCGGGCGAGTGCACCTTCGCCGCTGGCCGTCAGGCAGATGAGGCCGTCGGCATGGCGCTCCAGCGCCTCGAAGGAGACATGCGCCTCCTCCATTTCCGGCCGCTCGACATGGGCGCGGCTCGCCAGCGCGCAGAGATTGCTATAGCCGACATCATCCTGCGCCAGCAGGACAAGCCAGTCGATCTGCACCGGCGCATTGTCCGGCCGGCCGGGGCGCGCCACCGCGAGCGTCGTGCCGATGATCGGCTGCACGCCGGCCTTGGCGGCCGCGTCGGAGAAGGCCATGGCCGCATAAAGGCCGTTCCGATCGGTCAGCGCGGCGGCCGGGAAGCCCAGTTCCTTGGCCCGCGCGGCAAGCTGCTTGGGCGCAATCGCGCCTTCCAGCAGGGTGTAGGCCGACAGGTTTCGGAGCGGAACATAGGGCTGGTGCGGCATGACCGCTGTTATGGGGCTTTGGCGTCCATCTGGAAAGGGCCGCGCGCAAGTTACCCACAGGCTTTGCACCACTGAGACCGCCGGCACTGGGTCATCCCCGCAATCCCCCTGAACGCCCGATCTTGCAAGGACTTGCGCGCCGGACCCAAGATGGTTCAATGAGTCGCAGACACAGGGGACGGGATTATGGACATCGAACCGACGGGTGGCACGGCGCCATCGCTCATGGACCGCGCGAAGGCGATCATTCTCAAGCCCAAGGCGGAATGGCCGGTGATTGCGGCGGAGACGACGCCGAGCGGTGACATCTTCACCAACTACGCCCTGCCACTGGCGGCGATCAGCCCGATCGCGGCCTTCGTCGGCGGCCAGCTCTTCGGCTTCGGCGCGTTCGGCTTCAGCTATCGCCCGTCGCTGATGGGCGGCCTCTCCATGGCGATGACGAGCTTCATTCTGGCGCTGGTCAGCCTGTTCCTCATCAGCTTCATCACCAGCAAGCTCGCGCCCAAATTCGGCGGTGTCGGCAGTTTTCGCAACGCCTTCAAGCTCGTCGCCTATTCGATGACGGCCAGTTGGCTAGCCGGCATCTTCAGTATCGTGCCGTCGCTCAGCTTCCTTGGAATTCTCGGCCTCTATTCTTTCTATCTCTTCTATGTCGGCGCGGCCCCGCTGATGAAAGTGCCGCCCGAGAAGGCGCTGACCTACACGATCGTGACGGTGCTGTGCGTGCTGGTGATCTATATCGTCATCGGCGCGATCACCGCCACGGTGGGCCGCACCTTCGGCTTCTCGCCCTCGGGCAGCCTGGGCGGCGGCACGGTGACGACGGAGGATGGCGCGACGATCGCCCTGCCCGGAGTCGGCAACATCGATACCGGCAAGATCGAGCAGGCAGCGCGCGACATGGAAGCCGCGCAGACCCGTGAAGCCGTCGCTCCGGCGCAATTGCAGGCGCTCCTGCCCGCCAGCATCGGCGCCTATCAGCGCACGGCGATCAGCAGCATCAAGGCCGGCCCCACCAGCCAGGCCGAGGCAAGCTATGAGGCAGGTGGCAAGCGCTTCACCCTCAAGGTCTCCGATATGGCGGCGATGGGCGCGATTGCCGGCATGGCGAGCGCCATGGGCGTTGAATCCAACCGTGAGGATGGCGATAGCTACGAGCGCACCACGACGGTGGACGACAATATGGTCATCGAGCGGTGGGACCGTGGCGCCGGCAATGGATCGTTCGCAACCACGGTCGACAAGCGCTTCATGGTCGAGGCAGAGGGCGACGCGGGCAGCATCGACGAACTGAAGGCGGCCGTTGCCGCCATCGACATGGCCAAGCTGAAAGGCCTAGGGCGCTAATAGAGCGCCGATCCGTTCAAAAATAGCCCGCGCATGAGCGGATCAGGCGCGGGGCTGGAAGCGGCGGCGATTTACCAGTCCAGCACTTCGCCATCATAGGCCCAGAAGCGGCCCGTGTTCGCCATGCTCAGGCCATCGAGCACCTGCCGCAATCCGGCAGCGCTGATCTCGACGTCGATGTCCGCGCCGGGGCCGCCCATATCGGTGCGCACCCAGCCCGGGTGGAGCGAGGCCACCGCAATCCCCTCGCCTGCCAGATCGGCGGCGAGGCACTGGACGACCTTGTTGACCGCCGCCTTGGAGGCACGATAGGCGAGATGGCCCGACTGCGGCGCGGCCATCGACCCCATGCGGCTGGAGGTCACCGCCACGCGCGGATGAGCCGCTTTGCGCAAATTGGGCAGCAGTGCCTGGATCACCCGCAACGGCCCGAGCACGTTCACATCGAGCGTGTGCAGGAAGCCATCGAAGTCCATGTCCGTGCTGCTCTGACGCTCGGGGCCGATCACTCCGGCATTGGCAAGCAGCAGGTCGACCGGCCTGCCATCGAGCGCCGCAGCGAACTTGCTGACCGATTGGGCATCCGCCACATCCAGCGCCATGGTGGTGCCGAAGATGGGGTCGGCCCGGTCTTCGCCGCGCATGGCGCGGATCACATCATGCCCGTCCTGCGCATATTGCCGCGCCAGTTCCAGGCCGATGCCCCGATTGGCGCCGGCGATCACGATGGTTGCCATGAGTCGTCTCCTGTCGCGTGC
Organism: Sphingobium sp. B2D3C; assembly: GCF_025961835.1. Lineage (NCBI taxonomy): Bacteria > Pseudomonadati > Pseudomonadota > Alphaproteobacteria > Sphingomonadales > Sphingobiaceae > Sphingobium > Sphingobium sp. B2D3C. Next base: position 1,465,110 of record NZ_JAOQOK010000001.1, read on the forward strand.
CGCCGGCCACCATGGCGCGCCGGCACAAATCGCTAATCGAGAAACCCGTCATGCAGCCGAACGATCCGGTCCATCCGCGCCGCCAGCCGCTCATTATGCGTTGCGATGAGCGCGGCTGAGCCCTGCTCGCGGACCAGACGGATGAATTCGTCCAGCACCACATCGGCCGTACGCTCATCCAGATTGCCGGTCGGCTCATCGGCCAGCACCAGCGCCGGTCGATTGGCGAGCGCACGCGCCACCGCGACGCGCTGCTGCTCGCCGCCGGAAAGCTGGCTCGGCTTATGCTCCAGCCGATGCCCGAGACCGAGGCTGGTGAGCAGGCTTTCCGCCCGGGCCCGCGCCTCAGCCTTTCTCTTGCCCAGGATCAATTGCGGCAGGATGACATTCTCGACCGCGCTGAAATCGGGCAGCAGATGATGGAACTGATAGACGAAGCCGAGCTTCTCCCGCCGCAGCGTCGTGCGGCCATCATTACCTTCGCTTGCAACTTCGACGCCGCAGAGGCGGATCGAGCCGCCAAAGCCGCCCTCCAGCAGCCCGATCGCCTGCAGCATGGTCGACTTGCCGGAGCCGGACGGGCCGAGCAGCGCTACGATCTCGCCGGCCTGAACGTTCAGGTCCACGCCGCGCAGCACGTCGATCTTGGCGCCGCCCTGCGTGAAGCTGCGCGACAGGCTGTGAACGGAGAGCACCTCACTCATAGCGCAGCACCTGTACGGGGTCGGTATTAGCAGCCTTGAAGGCCGGGTAAAGCGTGGCGAGGAAGCTGAAGCCCACCGCCATAATGCAGATCGCGCCGATCTCGACCGGATCGGGCTTGGACGGCAGCGAGGTCAGGAAGCGGATCGACGGGTCCCAGAGCTGCTGGCCGGTGAGCATCTGCACGCCATCGACAATGCCCTGGCGGAAGAACAGGATCACCGAGCCGAGGACAAGCCCCGCGCCAGTGCCGAGAGTGCCGATGGTCACGCCCACCGTCACGAAAATCCGCAACAGGCTGGCGCGCGTCGCGCCCATCGTGCGCAGGATCGCGATGTCCCGCGTCTTGGCGCGGACCAGCATGATCAGGGAGGAGAGAATGTTGAACACCGCGACCAGAATGATCAGCGAGAGGATGACGAAGGAGACCACGCGGTCCACCTGCAGTGCCTCGAACAGGCTGGCATTCATCTGTCGCCAGTCGATCACCTGGCCCTGGGTTGCCACCTGCTTGGTCAGCGGCGCCAGGATCTCGCCGACGCGGTCCGGATCTTCCGTCTGCAGCTCGACCATGCCGACCTTGCCGCCCATCAGCAGCAGCGTCTGCGCATCCTGCATCGGCATGATCACGAACGCCTTGTCATAATCATAGATGCCGATTTCGAAGATGGCGCCGATCTCATAGGGGAGCTGGCGCGGCACCGTGCCGAAGGGCGTCGAGCGCCCGGCCGGATTGATGACGCTGATTGACTGGCCAACGCCCACGCCAAGCGCCTCGGCCAGGCGGGAGCCGATCGCCACCTTGCCGCTGCCGGCACGCACATCCTTGAGCGAGCCTGCCAGCACCTTGCCGGAGAGCGACGCATTGTCGTGAATATCGGCTTCCGTCATGCCGCGAATCAGGGCCGCTTCAACCCGGCCGTTGAACGTCGCCAGCAGCGGCTGCTCGATCAGCGGCGTCGCGCTGGTCACACCAGGCGTGGCTCGCGACTGCCGCGCGATCTCCTCCCAATTGTCCAGCCGCCCGCCATAGCCCTGAACCACCGCATGGCCGTTCAAACCCACGATCTTGTCGAACAGCTCGGCGCGGAAGCCGTTCATCACGCTCATCACCACGATCAGCGCGCCCACGCCCAGCATCACCGCGACGAGGCTGATGGAGGCGACGAGGAAGATGAATCCCTCGCCCTTGCCAGGCAGCAGGTAGCGCCGGGCGATCATGCGTTCGTAACGATTGAGGATCATGGCAGGGGCAGAAGCCTCGCGGGGGGACAGTCTGCGCACCTCTATGGTGCGGGGGAGGGAGTGGCAAGGCCCTGCGGCCTGACCGGGGGCATGGCGCGCCTGTTGCGGATATGGCACAGGGTGCTTAACAATTTCGTAGCGTCGCAACTTGCCTGATGACAGCCGCCGTGCGTCATCCTAGCGTCAGCGGCGAAACACAGGCAATCATAGCAGGCCGTGGTTCAGGGATGTCGCATCCCGCCTGACTCGCTTGAGGGGGCCGGACAGGTGAGCGGAAGCGACGCCAAAGGGGGAGACGATTAATCGTCCACGGGCGCCCGGATCGGCAACGATCTGGGCGCTTAGTCTTTGTGGCGATCTTCCCTGCACGCCTAGCACCGGATTGTTGCCGGATGATGTCAGCGCGAGCGGCACCGCTTGGCTGTGCAAAAATCATGATCAGTCGCCTCACCTGCCCCTCTTGAAAGGGCATGGCGCGCGCATATCTCTGCCCTGTCCGGTCGCCCATGATGGGGATCGGCTGATGCACCGGGCGCCGACTTCGGGCCTGGCATCGCAGTTCAAACACGCTCCAATGGAGGATTTGATTATGCGTGGCTTTGATTTGACTCCCTATCGCCGCTCCACTGTCGGCTTCGATCGCCTGTTCGACCTTATCGAGAACAGCGCGCGCCTGCAGCAGACGGACAATTATCCGCCCTATAACATCGAGCGCCTCGATGAGGATCGCTATCGCGTGACGGTCGCCGTCGCCGGTTTCAAGGCGGAGGAAATCGACATCACGGCGCAGCAGAACCTGCTCCAGATCACTGGCCGCAAGGCTGAGGTCGCGGAGAGCGAGCGCGCCAATTATCTTCACCTCGGCATCGCGAACCGCAGCTTCGAGCGCCGGTTCGAGCTGGCCGACTTCGTGCGCGTCGAGCGCGCCGACCTCGCCGACGGCCTGCTCATCGTAGAGCTGGTCCGCGAGGTGCCGGACGCGATGAAGCCGCGCAAGATCGCCATTAACGGCAAGGGCGAGGTCATCGACCTCTCAAGCGACAAGAACGCCGCCTGATCCGTTTCAACCCTCTCTCACCAGTCGGAGAGATGAGCGCCCGGGGAGACCCGGGCGCTTTTTTTGGCCGCCCCTCGCGCCGCATCATTCCTCAAGCCGCCAGAGGATACGCTGATTAAAGCCGCTCATCACGGGCTGACCCAGCGCATCGCGCGCCGGCGTGTACCGGGCACGCGTCGTGATCATCTTGCATGAGGCCTTGTCCAGCACATCATGACCGCTGCTTTCCACCAGCCTGCAATCGAAAGGCTGGCCGGTCTCATCGACGGTGAAATGGATGATGGTCGCGCCTTCCCAGCCGTTACGGCGGGCGAGGAGAGGATAGTCGACGGCTGGCACGGCTCCCTGCAGCCTCGCCCGCGTTGCTGGCGCTTTCAGGGCATCTTTTGCCGGATCATAAGGCGGCGGAACCTCGACATGCGCAAAGTCGTCCTCGATCGTTTCGGGCACGCCGAGGACCACAGCTTCCGCCAAGGCGCCGAACGCCGCCTCGGCTCGCTCGAAATGCCCTGCATAATCAACGTCGATCTGCACGGTTTTCCCAGCCCATAGCAGCAAGGCCCCAAGGCCGGTCACACCGACGAGCGCCAATATAAAATCCTGCGATTTGCGGTTCATGCCCCCATCTCCGTTCCAGCATCATGCCCGGGCGGTGCGTCACAACGCAACAGGCCGGGTACGCTTCATCGATAGCCGCACCAGAAGCATTGGCCCCTGCCCCATCTTGCGCTAATCGCGCGGCATGACTGATCAATCGCCTCTCGCTCGCCCCTTCCCCGCCCTCCCGGATATTGCCGGTGTGACCCCGCGCGTCGCCCGTGCCCGGTACAAGCAGTGGGATCGCTACGACCTCACTTATGTGGAACTGGCGGAAGGCACGGCTGTGGCCGGCGTCTTCACCCGGAATGTCTGCTGCTCGACCGAGGTCGAGCTTGGCCGCGAAAGCGCCGCGCAGGGCAAGGCGCGCGCATTGATCGTCAATGCCGGAAACAGCAACGCCTTCACCGGTTTTCGGGGGCGCGAAGCCGTGGACCAGATTCGCGATCAGGTCGGCGGGCACCTGGGTTGCGCCGCCAGCGACGTGTTTGTGAGCTCGACCGGGGTGATCGGCGTGCCCCTGCCCCGCGACAAGGCCCGCGCTGGCGTCGAGGCGGCACTGGCCGCTACGCCCTGCACCTGGGAGCAGGCGGCCGAGACCATCGGCACCACCGACACTTTTGCGAAAGGTGCGACGACAAGCGCGGTGATCGGCGACCAGACCGTCCGCCTCTCCGGCATCATCAAGGGCTCGGGCATGATCGCGCCTGATATGGCGACGATGCTGGGCTATATCTTCACCGATGCCGCCATCGCGCCCGATTTGCTCCAGCAGATGCTGAGCGCCGCCAACCGGCGCAGCTTCTCGTGCATCACCGTGGATGGCGACACCTCCACCAGCGACACCGTGCTGCTCTTCGCGACCGGCAAGGCCGGCAACGCCCCCCTCACGAGCATGGACGATGCCGGCGCCGACGCGTTTCAGGCAGCGCTCAATGACATCTGCACCCAGCTCGCGCAGCTGGTGGTGCGTGATGGCGAAGGGGCGCAAAAGTTCATCGAGGTGGAGGTGACCGGTGCCGTCAGCGACGAGAGCGCCCGGCGCATCGGACTCTCCATCGCCAATTCCCCGCTGGTGAAGACGGCAATCGCCGGAGAAGATGCCAATTGGGGCCGCGTGGTCATGGCGGTCGGCAAGGCCGGCGAGCCGGCGGATCGCGACAAGCTGGCAATCCGCTTCGCCGACAAATGGGTGGCGCAGGATGGGCTTGCCGTGGACAGTTATGACGAAGCCCCGGTGGCAGCGCATCTCAAGGGGCAGGATGTCCGCATCGGCGTCGATCTGGGGCTGGGAACGGGTAGTGCGACCGTGTGGACCTGCGATCTCACCCATGGCTACATCTCGATCAACGCCGATTACCGGAGCTAAGCCTCATGAACAGCCTCAGCAGCGCCGTGAGCGCGCTCCTGCGCGATGTCGCGCGCGACGTCGTCCTGCAGCGCTACCAGAACCTCGCCAATCACGAGGTGGAGGAAAAGACGGTCGGCGAGCTGGTGACCATTGCCGACCGCGAAGCCGAGTTGCGCCTCAATGAAGGGCTGAGCCGCATCCTGCCCGAGGCGGGCCTGGTCGGCGAAGAAGCCTGCGCGGCCGATCCCGGCCTCACGGCAAAGCTCGAAACCGGTCTCAACTGGGTGATCGATCCCATTGATGGGACAGCGAATTTCGCTTCCGGAAAGCCGCCCTTTGCCATCATGGTCGCGCTGGCCGATGCCGGCGTGATCCAGGCGGGCTGGATCCTCGATCCGCTGACCGGGCGCCTGTGCGAGGCCTCGCTCGGACAGGGGGCGTGGATCGATGGCGAACGGGTCGAGGCCAGGGAGAGCGGTGCGGATATCCCGGTTGCCGGACTGTCCGTGCTGTTCCTGAACCCCGCCGACCGGCAGGCGATGATCGACCGCGTCGAAGGCCAGTTCGCCATTGCCGACATTCCGCGCTGCGCCGGGGAACAATATCCCCGCATCGTGCTGGGCGTGCATGATCTCGCTGCGTTCGAGCGCACCTTGCCTTGGGACCACGCCCCCGGGGCGCTGTTCGTCAACGAAGCGGGTGGCCGTGTCGCGCGCCCCGATGGCTCACCCTATCGGCTGGCGGCCGATCCGGGCCGCGGCCTGCTTGCGGCGGCGTCTCCGGCTCTGTGGGATCGTGCGGCAGCGGTTCTGTACGGTTAATCAATAACCGATATAACGTGCTGTTTTATAACGATAAATGAAAGAAAAAGGGCGCCATTTGGCGCCCTTTCTTTGGCTCACCGCCAATGGTGGGCGATTGCCTTACAGCTCGCCTTCGATCCAGCCCTTAAGCGCGCTCTTGGGGGCGGCACCAACCTTGGTCGCGGCCGGCGCGCCATTCTTGAATAGGATCATCGTGGGGATGCCGCGCACGCCATAGCGAGTCGGCGCGTCGGGATGATCGTCGATATTGAGCTTGGCGATGGTCACCTTCTCGCCCAATTCCTCGCTGATTTCCTCCAGAGCGGGTCCGATCATCTTGCACGGGCCGCACCATTCCGCCCAGAAATCGACCAGAACGGGCTTGTCGGACGCAATCACGTCCTCATGGAAGCTGGCGTCGGAAATTGCCTTGGTAGCCATCGTCGAAACTCCTTCTATCGAACGTCTATCTAGGTTGCCGAAGCGTCGGCCTCAAGGTCGGTGCTGCCCAACTTGTGCTCCTGTGCCAGCAAGCCGGGCTTGTGCGCGGCAAGCAGGGCTGGCGGCAGATCGATGAGCCGGGGCGCGGCCGTGTAGAGCAGGCTGACCCGTTGCGGACGACCCGAAAAAATCTCGGCCAGCGCAGCGGCATAGGCCGCCATCTGGCGGACATGGGTTACGGGCAAATCCACTGCATTGTCAGGGACATGCCGCCCGGTCTTGAAATCAACAATATGAACGAGGTCATCCGTCACCAGCAGCCGGTCCACCGTTCCCGCGATCACCTGCCCGGCTACGACGGCCGCGATGGGCGCTTCTGCCAGCGCATCCGGGCCGAACAGTGCAGCATGGTCGGGATCGTCCAGCACGGCGCTGACATGCGCGAGCAGGTCGGTGCGCATCCCGGCGTCGGCCACGCCGGCCCGCTCCAGCCAGCGCGAGGCGGCGGCAGAGCGCTCGGCGGCGGGCAGATCCGGCAAACGCTCGAACAGCGCGTGGAGCTGCCGGCCCCGCTCTGCAGCCGCACGCATGGCGCCATCCGGCGGCGGATTGGGCACATCATCCTCGACCAGCGCGGAAGGAGACAGCGGACGCGGCGGCCGTGCTTCCTGCGGCGCCGGTGCGCGCAGCCAGGCGGGCAGCGCGGGCTCTGCGCTGCTGGCGTCTGACTCGCGTACCTTCTTGGGCTTGGCTGGGGCAAGACCCGCCGGGCCGGACCAGCGCAGGGCCTTGCCCCAGTCGGGCACCTCCGCATCGGCAGCCCCGAGCGTCCGCATCGCCAGATCGACGGCCTGATACCAGCTTTCCTTGGGCGGCTCACCCCTGGCGCGGCTGCCGAGCGATCCGGTGACGATCAGCCGCTCTTCTGCACGCGTGAGGCCGACATAGAGCAAGCGCCAATGCTCCTCCATGTCGAGCCGCTCGGCGGACTGCATGGCTTGTTCGATCGCCGGCGCGGCTTCGCCCTTGGCGGGGCGGATGAGCGGCAAGCGGGCGGCCTCGGTCACCGGCAGGCTCACGGCGTCGGCGCGCGGGCGCTGGCCGGGATCGAAGGCGGCATCGGCGAGAATGACGACGGGCGCCTCCAGCCCCTTGGCGCCATGCACGGTCATCACCCGCACCATGTCACCGCCCTCGCCCAGTTCGCGCTTGATGTCGGCATCGCCGCGATCGAACCAGTCGATGAACCGCTGCAGCGATGGATGATCGTCGGCCTCGAAGCCCAAAGCGGCATTGAGCAATTCGTCAATGGCATCGCGCGCCTCCTCGCCCAGCCGGGCGATCAGCTTGCGCCGTCCGTCCATGGCGCCGGAGAGGATGGCCTCGAGATAGCGATAGGGCGTCGTGAAATCGGCCTGCCCCAGCAGTGTGCGCAACGGGGCCTGAAGCTCCGGCGCCAATGTCGCGCGCAGGTGCCTCCATAGCGAGCCCTCGCGCGGGACGGCGCGCGCCAGCAATTCATCTTGCGTCCAGCCGATGAGCGGCGAGACCAGCAGATTGGCGAGGTTGAGATCGTCCTCGGGCTGCACCGCAAAGCGCAGGGCCGCTAGCAGATCGCGCACAGCGAGCGGGGCCTGAAGCCGCAGCCGGTCCACCCCGGCCACCGGCACGCCCGCCTCATACAGCCGCGCGACGATGAGGCGGGAGAGTGCACTGCGACTGCGGAGCAGGATCAGCACGTCGCCAGCACGCGCCGGGCGGCCTTGGGTAGCCAGCGGCGTGCCGATCATGCCCTTCACCAGCCGCGCGATCTTCTCGGCATGGCGGCGCTGATGGTCGGCTAGCCAGTCTTCCTCCCCCTCGCCGGCAGTCTCGTCGGCCTCGCCCTCCTCGTCGCTCTCGCTTGGCAGCAATGATGTCGGCGGGAGGAGCAGTACCTCGCCCGGGTGCTGGCGGGCGGCCTGATGCGGCGCGGAAGACGTCTCCAGCCCGAGGCGATCATGCCCCACCGCGTCCAGCACGGCATCGACGACATCGAGCACCGCCGGCATGGAGCGGAAGCTGCGGGCCAAGGGCAATTCGGCGAACGGGTGGCCCACTCGCTCCGTCGCCTCGCGGAAACGCTGCAGGGCGCTGGAAAAGGCCTCTGGGCTGGTGCCCTGAAAGCCGAAGATCGCCTGCTTGGTATCCCCCACCACGAACAGGGTGCGCAGCCGCGCCTGCTCGTCGGGCTCGACCTCAAGGAATTCCTCGACGATGGACCAGACGATGTCCCACTGCGCGTCGTTGGTATCCTGCGCCTCGTCCACGAGGATATGGTCGACCTGCTGATCGAGCTTGTAGCGGATCCAGTCCGCCATGCCCGGCTGGGTGAGCAACGCACTCGCGCGGCCGATCAGATCATCGAAATCGACAGCGCCAGCCTGTCGCTTGGCCTTGGCATAGGCCCGCGCATAAGCACGGCCCGCCGTCAGTCCCTGCGCCGCCGTGCGCGCGAAGGCGGCTTGCTTGCGCAGATCGAGCAGGGCCTTGATCGCCGCGCCGCACGCGCTGGCGAGATCGACATAATCCGGCTCCGCCTCAAGCAGGTTCTTGTTGGCGCGGTTCTTGACCTCGCCGTCCTTGGTGAGCAGCACGCCGAGCAGGTCCGCCAGCCCCTCGGGGCGCTGGGCCTCCGAGCCGCTCAGCCAAGCCGCGATTATGTCGGCGCAGGCAAGGCCGGATTTGGCACCCCATGCACCATTGGCCCTAGCGACGGCCTGCAACGCGGCCACCGGAAACACGCCCTCGGCGCAGCGATCCGCCAGATGCGCATCGATGTCGCCATCCGGCAGGTCGAGGAAGGCAAGGAGGAATCCCGCCAGATCTTCCGGCAACATCTCCAGCAGTTGCGCCGCGGGTACGCAGCGCGCGAGATAGGCCTGCGTGCCTTCCTCGCCAAGCCGTAAGGCGAGCATCTCCAGCGCCGCCAGCACCGGATCGTCCTGCGCCTGCCCGGCCTCCTCGATCATCGCGATCAACGCGCGGCGGGCCAGCTCGCCCTGCCCGCGCTCGTCGAGCGGGCGGAACCCGGGGACCAGCCCGGCCTCCAGCGGGAAGGCGGCGAGCAGCGCCTGACAGAAGCTGTGGATGGTCTGGATGCGCAGCCCGCCGCCGGTCGCATCCAGCACGCGCGCGAACAGCAGGCGGGCGCGGGCGATCGCCTCCGGCCCCGGATCCTCGCCGAGCGCCACGAGATCGCGCGCCACATCGACCGATCGCCCCTGCACCCAGCGGGCAAGCCGGCTGTGGACGCGCTCGGCCATTTCCGCCGCGCCAGCCTTGGTGAAGGTCAGGCACAAGATGTGCTCGGGCGCGACACCGCTCAGCAGCAGCCGCAGCACGCGGGCCGACAGCACGGCGGTCTTGCCGGTGCCGGCAGAGGCACGCACCCAGCGATGAGCGGCGGGGTCCGAGGCGCTGGCCTGCTCGTGCGTCAGCCGGTTGAGTTCGCCCGCCTCAGCCATCGCCCACCTCCGGCAGCGGCTCGGCCCGCCGATCCCGCGCGAACCACTCATCCAGTCGCATGAGCTGGTCATAGTCGGTGAACACGGGTGCATCGCTGTGCGGGCGTGCGGCGAATGGTTCGTTCCCAGTCAGCCAGCGCGCCACGGCATCATCGAAGAAGCCGGCGACCATCGCGAGGAAGTCTGCCGTCACGATCCGCTTGTAGCTGCCCTTGGGGTCGGTCAACGGACGCTTGAAGCCGAAATTGCCATCCGTGCCCTTGCCGAGCTTCCAATATTCAAAGGCGCTCACATCCGATCCGGCGGTAAGACCCGCTTCCTTCGCAAACCCGCCTGCCTGCGCGATCAGCCCCAGCAAACCGAGCTGGAGCGAGAAGCCGGCCTTGACCTGCTTGACCGAGGCGGTCGCGCCGCTCTTGTAATCGACAATGGCGAGCGTGCCGTCCGCGAACCGGTCGATCCGGTCGGGCTTGCCGCGCAGGGTCACGCCTGCCCGCTCGATGCGGCCCCATTTTTCGCCGAACAGCACGTCGCGTCCCTGCCCGGCCTGATCGCGCACGGCGTTCGCCACCCAGTCCAGCGCGGCCAGCAAACGCGGCTGCCAGAGCGTCTTGAGCAGCGGATGGGCTTGCGCCTGCGCGATCATCTCTTGCGCCAGCGCGGAGAGCCGCGCGGGATCGTGCCCGCCTTCTTCCATCCAGCGCTGGAGGACATCATGCGCGCGGGTGCCGCGCCAGGCCGGGCCGGGGTCGGCATCCACGACGTCCAGCGGCGCCAGACGCAGAATGCGCGCGGCGTAGAAGGCATAGGGATCGGCCCGCAAGCGATCGACATCGGTGACGGCGATCTCGCGCGGGCGCAGGTCGGCGCGTGGGCGAGGCGCCGGCGCGCGATAGGCCGGTGCCGGAGCATCGGGCCGGTCGATGGCCCGCGCGAGCGCGATCAGCCTGTCATCTTCGACCCAGCGCGCGCCGGTCATGGCCTTGAGCCGCAGCCAGAAGCGCGAGGCGACGGTGGGCGCGGAGGCATCCCGCCGCGCGCGGGAGAGGATCACCTGCGGCGCGCCTAGCCCGTTGGCGAAATCATGTGCGGAGAGACCGATGCGATAATCCAGCCCCGGCAGGCTGAGCGCGCGGCGGATGCGCGGGGCGAGCCAAGGGTCGGGCGATGGCAGGCCGGGCCAGACGCCTTCATTGAGGCCGGCGAGGATCATCAGATCGGCCTGTTGCAGCCGCGCCTCCAGCAACCCCAGAATCTGCAGGCGCGGGTGGCCGCCCTGCGGCGGGCGCACGGCCTGCCCGCCGAGGATCTGCGCGAGCATCCCTACGAAGCCGGCACCATCCGCGCGCGCCGGCCCTTGCGACGCGGCGGCTTCCGCATCGCCCAGGCATTGCGCGGCGGCATGGCCCTGATGGCCGGCCCAGACGCGCTCCTCCGTCAGGGCCGAGGCCGCCTCGCGGACGGCGGCGAACAGGGCGGGCAGGCTCTGCTCTCCAGAAAAGGCGGCCTCGAGAGGCGCCAGCAGAGCCACGACCTGCACCCACCACGGCCGCAGCGATTCCCTCATCACCTGCTGCCGGCCGCCCTTCTCCGCGAGCAAGGCGGTGACACCGGCCAATCCCGCTGCCGGTCGGGGACCACGCAGCACCAGATCGAGGCGGCGCACGGATTCGAGCCACGCCAGCCGCTCGTCACCAGCCATCACCAGCGGATGCTTGAGCAAGGCCAGCAGCGGCACCGGCGCGAACTGTTCCGCACCGGCCTGCACGAGCGCCAGCAGCAGCGTGCCCGGCGGCAGCTGGGACAGCGGCCGGCCGGCGCTGTCGTCGGCCTCGATCCCCCAGCGGCGCAGATGCGCGGACACCCGCGTCGCCAGCGCACGATCCGGCGTCACGAGCGCGGCCGTGCGCCCTTCCGTCTCCACCGCCTCGCGCAGGGCGATGGCGATGGCCTGCGCCTCCTCGGCCGGGTTCGCCGCCTCGATGGCCCGTACATCCTTGAGCGAGCGCTGCGCCGTCGGCACATCCGGCCAGCCGCCGGTCAGCAAAGCCGGGAGCAGCGCGTTGCTGATCGCCTTGCCGCGCGCGGCGCGGGCATCATGCTCGCTGCCCCAGCGCCAGAGCGCCACCTCGGCCCGGTGGGCATCCATCCGCTCCAGCAAAAGCTTGAGCGCGAATTGCGGGTGCGACTCATTGGCGGGTGGCGGCAGATCGCGCCCCGGCTCGGGCCGCGCGACGGGGCCGATCGCATCCCATTGCTCATCCGAGAGATTCTGGTCGAGATCGGGCAGCACCACCGCACCACGCGGCAGGCCGGCGACCGTCTTGAGCAGTCCCGCCACGGCTGGCGCATTGGTGACGATACCCGCGGCAACCACGAAGCGCTCCGGCGGCATCTCGCGCCAGCGGGCCGCAACATGATCGAGCAGGCGATTGCGCCGCTCGGCCATGTCGATCAGCCCGCGCGCGGCCAGTTCCTGCTGCCACTGGGCCGCCAATGCATCGAAATCGCTGAACGCGGCTTGCCAGTGGTGCGAGAGGTCATCGGGCTGCAGCGCCTTGAGATCGGCCAGCGCCTTGCGCTCGACGGTGAGCTGATCGAAAGCGGCCGCCAGCGCCGTCGCCAGCCGCCAGCCCTCGCCCGTTTCCAGCCGCTCGCCGCGACGCGCGCGCTGATCGATCACCAGCCGGGTCAGGATCATCAGCCGCTCGGCCGGCGCGATGGCTTGCGGAATATCCGCTTCCGCCCCGATCGGGCTGAGCGCGCTGCCCAGCGCTTCGTCCAAATCGATATCACCGATGGGCACCAGCCTCGGCAGCAGCAACCCGTTGCCGGAGGCGCGCACGAACGCATCGCGCACCGCCCGCACCGCACGATTGTTCGGCAGCAATATGATCCCGCGTGCGAGCGCCAGCCCGCCATCGCGCCGGCCATGCTGGGCGAGAAGCCCGGCGGCGAGCGCATCCGAAAATGCCCGGTGAGCGGGGATGGTAAAGAGGGCCGGCGCGCGGCGCTCAGCCATCGGCCAATCCTGCCTCGACCAGCGGAATCGCCTGCGGGGTACCGACATCGAACCATTGGCCGCCATGGCTGAGGCCAAAGGCGCGGCCCTGTTCGATCGCGCGATCCCAGAAAATATTGGTCGAGAAGACCTCGCCCGGCGGATCGCGCACCAGCCGCGGCGAGAGGATTTGCACGCCGGTGAAGACGAACGGCGCCACGCGGCCGGGCTTGCGGCGGCTCAGGCGACCATTGGCCTCCATGTGGAAATCGCCAAGGCCACGATGACCGGTAGCACGGGCGTGCGGGACGAGCAGCAGCAACGCATCCATCGCATCATCATCCCAGCGGTCGGCCAGCGCACGGATGGAATCGAACGGCCCGTTGATCCACAGATTGTCGCTATTGGCGCAGAGGAAAGGTTTGTCGCCAAGCAGCGGCAGCGCCTTGACGAGGCCGCCGCCGGTTTCCAGCAACCGGGCGCGCTCGTCGGAGACCGGATAGGTCGCACCCGTCCGCCGGGCGCGCGAGTCCAGATGCGCCTCGATGGGCGCGGCGAGATAATGGACGTTGACCACCGTGCGACGGATGCCGGCATCCTCGATGCGGTCCAGCGCATGATCCATGAGCGGCTGGCCGGCGACGCGGATCAGCGGCTTGGGTCGTGTGGCCGTGAGCGGACGCATCCGCTTGCCGAGGCCAGCGGCCATCAGCATCGCCGTCTCAAGCGTGGTGCTCATTGCGCGGATTGCCCCGCAGCCAGTTGGCCCCGCGCCGAGGCCGGCACATTCTCCGCGAACCAGTCGGCCACCGGCGCGAGCGCGGGATGAGCAAGATCGCGCTCCAGCAGCCCCCACATGCGCGGCAGGAAATCGAGATAGCGCGGCTTGCCATCGCGCTTCCACAGGCGCGTGAAAATGCCGATGATCTTGGCATTGCGCTGGGCACCCAGCACGGCATAAGCCGCCTCGAATTCCGGCGAAACCTTCGCGCGCGCCTGATAATGCGCCAGCATCGCCTGCTCCACGGCCGGGCTCACATCGCGCCGGGCATCCTGCAGGAGCGAGACGAGGTCATAGGCCGGGTGGCCGGCCAGCGCGTCCTGAAAGTCCAGCAGACCAAGCCCGCGCGAGCGCGCATGGTCCCGCAGCAGCATGATGTTCTCGGCATGATAATCGCGCAGCACTGTCACCACTGGCGCGACATCCTGCTCGGCGATCGGGAGCACCTTGTCCCACGCTGCGGTGTAGCCCGCCGCATCGACCGCAAGCCCTGCCGCCGGAGCGAACCATTCGGTCAACAGCGCTGCCTCGCGCTGGTAGACGGCGCGGTCATAAGGCGCGAGGCCACTCTGGGCCGGCTGCTCATGAAGATCGACGAGAAGGTCCACGGCGCGGGTGTAGATCGCCATTTCCTCGGCCGGCGCGGCATCCAGATGCTCGCGCACCCGCGCATCGCCGAAATCCTCGAGCAGAACGAGGCCCTGCGTCAGATCCCGCGCCAATATGGCGGGCGCCGCGAATCCGTTTTCACACAGCCACTCGCCCACGCTGATGAACGGGCGCGGATCTTCATGCGGCGGCGGGGCATCCATCAAAATGGCGCGGCGGTCACCCTCGACCACGCGGAAATAGCGCCGGAACGAGGCGTCACCGGCAAGCGGCAGGATTTCCGCCCCTGCCCATCCGGCTTGATCGAGAAACGGGCGCGCGCTTAGCGGTGGGATCATGTGACTGGCCATCGGCTCTCCCAAACGCGCGGCACCCGCGCTGTCAAGCGGCGCGTGCCGTCCGCCAAAATGTCGATCTGCAAGGCAAGGGCAATGGCATCGTAGCGCCCGACCAGACGGTCGGGCCATTCGATCGCCAGCGCACCACCTTCGAGCCATTCGTCCAGCCCGAGTTCGCCGAGATCGCCCGTGTCCTCGATACGATAGAGATCGACATGGCCGACCGGCAGACGCGTCTCCGGCGGCTCATAGCCCTGCAGGATAGCGAAGGTCGGGCTTGGCACATCGCCTTCATGCCCAAGGCCCCTGAGCAGGCCGCGCGCGAGCGTCGTCTTGCCGGCGCCCAGCCCGCCGGTGAGCGTGATCACATCGCCGGGCCGGAGCTTTGCGCCCAAGGCTGCGCCGAAATTGGCAAGCGCGTCTGCCGAGGAGAAGGCAAGGGTATGACCGGACACGCCATCATTCTCCCCGCGGCAGAGTGAGGGTAACGCTGGTCCCCTGCCCCGGCTCGGAGACGAGATCGACGCTGCCGCCATGCGCTTCCACGAACTGGCGCACCAAGGGCAATCCGAGCCCTTGATTGGCACCATCGCCATGGCGCCCGAACCGCACGAAAACGTCGAACAGATGCGCCTGTGTCTTGGCATCGATGCCCGGGCCGTCATCGGACACGATGATCCGCACCACGTCCGGCGCGGGCTGTACGTGCACAAGCACCCGCCCGCCCCGGCTCACGAAACTCACTCCATTATCCACCACATGGGCGAGGGCCTGCCGCAGCCGCCGCTCGTCGCCCGACACGGTGCCCGGCTCCTGCTCGAACGACATGTCGACCGTCACGTCGCGCGAGTCCGCCTTGTCGCTCAGGCCCTCGACCACCTGCCGCACCATCGCGGCCACATCTATATCGCGCCTATCGATGGGCAGGCCGCCCGCTGCGCCCTGCGTCAGATCCAGCACATTGTCGATCAGTCGCGTCAGTCGCGTCGTCGCCGTCATGATGGCATTCACGTAGTCACGCGACTGGGCGCTCAATTCGCCCGCATAGCCGGCCTCCATCATCTCGGCGAAGCCGACGATGGAGGTGAGCGGCGTGCGCAATTCATAGCTCATGTTGGAGACAAACGCGGTCTTCACCCGGTCGGCGTCCTCCAGCGCCTCATTGCGATCCCGCAGGGCCTGCTCGATGTGGCGGCTGTCGGTGGTGTCGAGCATGGTGAACAGCGCGTTGCCGTCCGGCAGCGGGATGGCCGCAAATTCGAAGAAGCGCCCGTCGGCAAAGGCGATGCGCCCGCCGCGCTGGCGGCGCTCCATCGTCGCGGCCCGAATGAGCTGGTGGACAAGACCTGCCTGTTCGGGTCGCGCCAGGCGATCCGCCAGCGCCGACATGAGTTCATCGACGCGCGGATGCGCCGCCATGGTCGTGTCGGGCACCGACCAGATCTTGGTGAAGCGGCTGTTCCATAGATGCAGACGACCGTCGGAGGCAAACACGGCAATCGCCTCGAACAGATTGTCGAGCGTGGCCGTGCGCACCCGCAGCAGCGTATCGCGCGCGGAGGCCAGCTGGACATGCTCCGTGCGGTCCTCGAAGATGACCAGCAGGCCGCCATCGGGCAGCGGCTGGGCGTAAACACGCAGATGCACGCCATCACGCAGGCGCCACTGCTCCTCATGGGCGGAGGGCGAGAGGAACCAGTTGCGGCGCTCCTGCCGCCATGCGCGGAAATCCGGCGTGTCGGGCACCTGCCCGCTGTCCCGCATGGCATCCAGCACGCGGTCAAAATGGGTATCGAACGCCGCTGTCTCCGGCGTCAGGCCGAACAGGCTGAGGAAGGGCTGATTGCAGAACTGCAGCAGTTGATTGGCGCCGAACTGGACGACGCCGGCCGACAGCCTGTCCAGCATGTCCCGGTTCGCCTGCGAGAGGTGGCGCAGTTCTGCCCGCACCTCCTCCAGCTCCTGCATGTCGATGGCGTAACCTGCAACGCCCGAGGGGCCAAGCGGGACATCGACGACCTTCATCAACCGGCGCTTGCCATCGATGGTGACCGGCAGCATCCGGGCGGTCGGAGCCTTGCGCGCGGCGGCATTGGCGGCGGATGCGCGCGGGGAAATGCCATCGACTGCTTCGACAAGCTCAATGCCTTGCTCGATCACATCCTGCGCGGATTTTCCGTCCACCGCCTTCACATAGGCGCTGTTGACCAGGCTGATCTGATGATCGGCGCCGCGATGCCAGACCGGCATGGGCGCGGCCTCGATCACGCCCGAGAGCGCGTCGAGCGCCTGGCGATATTGCCCGACCTGCCCGCGCAACTCCTGGATTTGCGCGAAGCTGTCGGTCGCGTCGAAGACCCAGAGCACCACCGTGCCGGCCTTGCCGAGCCGCGTGCCGACAGGGCCGCCGCGCACCAGCAGCATCCGGTCCGACCCGTTGACCCGCACCGGCAGCGTGAAGGGTCGGCCGCCCTGCTGCGCCGCTGCGATCTCCGCCGCGAGCGCGCGGGCATGATCCGGCTCCAGGCCGCCATCTGCATCCAGCAGCGCACCGAGATCGGTGGGCGCTGCCTCACGGCCGAGCCATACGGCGAGCCTGTCCGGCGCATCCAGCTTGCCATCGGGCCGAACGAGCAGGGGCACGGCGGGCGCGGAATTCAGCAGATCGACCAGTTGCCCGGCGTGCGTGCGCGCCAGCGCCGCCTTGCGCCGCATCGAGAGGCCGGTGAACAGCGCCCAGACCGCCAGCACCAGCCACACGGCCAGCACGGCACCCACGATCAGCGGAAAGAACGGGACATTGGCAATCACGGGAATGGATTACGGGCCAATCCACCCTGAGACAAGGTCGGCTTGCGCCTTCTTTGGCGTTGGCCGGCAAGAAACGGAACCGGCGCCCTCAGAGCGCCGGGCCGTCCTTCGTCACCGTCCAGGTCTGGCCCTGGCTCACCAGCTTCTGCAGGTCCGGCGTCTTACCCTTGGCCAGTAGCGCGTTCTGCTCCACCACCGCCTGCTCGAAGCTCGCCTTGGGGGCATCGTAGAGCACGCCCAGCGCCATCGGGAACAGGCCGAAGGGCATTTCCACCAGCATGTGCGCAACGGCGCGGTTGGTGACGTCATGGACAATCACGCCGGCTGCCTGCCAGTCGCCGTCGACCACATCCACGACCTTGAGCGTCAGCGCCTCGCGGTCGAGCGCGATGCCCTTAGCGCCCTTATCGAAAAGCAACGGCTTGCCATGCTCCACCCAGAGCTGGCCGACATCGGCATTCTTCTTCTCGGTGAAGTCGGCGAACACATCCTTGTTGTACACGATGCAGTTCTGGAAAATTTCCACGAACGCCGCACCCTTGTGCTCATAGGCGGCCTTGAGCACGTCCGGCAGCTGCTTGGACACGTCATAGGCCCGCGCGATGAACCGGGCACCCGAGCCGAGCGCGAAGGCGCAGGGCCGGGCCGGATGGTCGACCGAACCGAAGGGCGTGGACGGGCTCTTGGTCCCCTCCCGGCTGGTCGGCGAATATTGCCCCTTGGTGAGGCCGTAGATCTCGTTGTTGAACAGCAGGATCTGGCAATCGAGGTTGCGACGCAGGATGTGCATCGTGTGGTTGCCGCCGATGGAGAGGCCGTCGCCGTCGCCGGTGACGATCCACACGTCCAGCTCGGGATTGGCCAGCTTCACGCCCGTCGCCACCGCGGGCGCGCGGCCGTGGATGGTGTGGAAGCCATAGCTCTCGACATAATAAGGGAAGCGCGATGAGCAGCCGATGCCCGAGACGAACACGGTGTTCTTGGGGTCCGCGCCCAATTGCGGCAACGTGCGCTGCACGGCCTTGAGGATGGCATAGTCACCGCAACCGGGGCACCAGCGCACCTCCTGATCGGTCTCCCAGTCCTTGAGGCTGGTCTCGACGCGCGGCTTGGTCAATGTGGTCATGTCGTTCATGCGAGCATCCCCTCGATGGCCGCCTCGATTTCCGCGATGCGGAAGGGCTGACCCGAGATCTTGTTGAGCGGGCGGGCATCCAGCAGATACTGGTCGCGCAGCACGGTCTTGAGCTGACCGGTGTTCATCTCCGGCACGAGGATCTTCTCGTAGCCAGCGAGCAGCTCACCCAGATTTTCCGGCAGCGGCCAGATATGGCGGATGTGGATGTGCGAGACATCCAGCCCCTTGCGCCGGGCGCGCCGGACCGCCTGATGGATCGGGCCGTAGGTGGAGCCCCAGCCGACGACGACGAGCTTGCCGCTCTCCTCGCCCAGCGACACCTCCTGCCGCACGCCCTTGGCGATGCCCAGCACCTTGCCGCGGCGCAGTTCGGTCATCGCCTGGTGGTTGGCCGGCGCATAATTGATGTGGCCGGTGTTCACTTCCTTCTCGATGCCGCCGATGCGGTGCATGAGATCGGGCGTGCCCGGCTTGATCCACGGCCGCGCCAGCTTCTCATTGCGGGCATAAGGCTTGAGGCCGCCTTCCGGCACCGCATCCTGAAACTTCACCGGGAACGGCGTGTAGCCGCTCATATCCGGCACCTTCCACGGCTCGGCGGCATTGGCGATATAGCCGTCGGTCAGCAGCATCACCGGCGTCATATATTCGATGGCGATCCGGCAGGCCTCGATGGCGCAATCGAACGCATCGGCGGGCGAGCGCGCGGCAATGACCGGCATCGGCGCGTCGCCATTGCGGCCGTAGACGGCCTGATAGAGGTCGGATTGCTCGGTCTTGGTCGGCAGGCCCGTGGACGGACCGCCACGCTGTGAGTTCACGATCACCAGCGGCAGCTCGGTCATGATCGCAAGGCCCATCGCCTCGCCCTTGAGCGCGATGCCGGGGCCGGACGAGCTGGTGACGCCCAGCGAACCGGCATAGCTCGCGCCAATCGCGCTGGCGATGGCGGCGATCTCGTCCTCGGCCTGGAACGTCGTCACGCCATATTCCTTGAGGCGCGAGAGATGATGCAGGATCGAGCTGGCCGGGGTGATCGGGTAGCCGCCGAAGAACATCGGCAGGCTGGCCAGCTGCGCACCGGCCACGAGGCCGAGCGAGATCGCCTCGGCGCCCGTCACCGTGCGATAGAGACCCTCGGGTGCCGGCGCTGGGGCGACATGGAGCTGCTTGAGCGGCGCGGCCAGCTCGGCGGTCTCGCCATAGGCATGGCCGGCATTGAGCGCGGCGATGTTGGCATCGGCAATTTCCGGCGCCTTGGCGAACTTGGCCTTCAGCCAGTCGATGATCGGCTGGCGGCTGCGATCGAACATCCACAGCGCCAGGCCCAGCGTCCACATGTTCTTGGAGCGCAGCGCTTCCTTGTTGCCAAGGCCGAAGGGCTTCACGCTTTCCAGGGTCAGCGCGGAGATATCGAACGCGAGCACCTGCCAGCGCGCCAGCGAGCCATCCTCCAGGGGATTGCTCTCATATTTCGCCTTGGCAAGATTGCGCTCGTTGAACTCGCCGGTGTCGGCGATGATGAGGCCGCCGGGCTTCAAATCCACGACATTGGTCTTGAGCGCGGCCGGGTTCATCGCGATCAGGATATCGGGCGCATCGCCCGCCGTCGTGATCTCGGACGAGCCGAAATTGATCTGGAACGCCGAAACGCCGAACAGCGTGCCTTGCGGCGCCCGGATTTCCGCCGGAAAATCGGGGAAGGTCGCAAGGTCATTGCCTGCCAGTGCGGTGGACAGGGTAAACTGCCCGCCGGTGAGCTGCATGCCATCGCCACTGTCTCCCGCAAAACGGACGACAACGGCTTCGGGCGCAGCCTCTTCGCTGCTGTGAGTTATGGTCGATGTGGGTGCGGCAGATGCCATGCTCAGACTCTAGTAATGCAGTGGTTGCATCGCCCCTAGTCCGTCGAGCCCAGCCGAGCAAAGTAGAAAAGCTGCGCGCGACAGAGCATTGCCTTTTTCTCTCCGGCTTGCCATCGCGGCCGTGAACTTCTTTTAACGGATGAAATCGCGACCTCGTCATGACCAAGATCGACCCCGCCTCTCTCCCCTACCGCCCCTGCGTCGGCATCATGCTGGCGAACCGTCAGGGCGAGGTGTTCGTGGGCCAGCGACTCGATTCCAAGGAGGGCGATGCCTGGCAGATGCCGCAGGGCGGCATCGACAAGGGCGAGACGGCTGAGCAGGCGCTGCTGCGCGAACTGGGCGAGGAAACCGGCATTGCGGCCGATCTCGTCGACATCATCGCCCGCTCGACCGAAGAGCATCTTTACGATCTGCCCGAAGAGCTGATGGGCCGGCTGTGGGGCGGCAAATATCGCGGCCAGACGCAACGCTGGTTCCTGCTGCGCTTCAAGGGCGAGGATAGCGATATCGACATTGCCACCGAGCATCAGGAATTCATGGCGTGGCAGTGGGTCACGTCCGACCGACTGGTGGATCTGATCGTGCCGTTCAAGCGCCCTGTCTATCGCGCCGTCGTGCAGGAATTTGCGCACCTGCTCTAAAAATCGGGGCCGGCAGGCACGCCCGCACCGTCCCATCCTGAAACAACTGCAGCACGCGCCCGCCGCCTGCGATTGCGCATGGTTAACGCGATCCTTACCTTTGCATCTCGCCCGTCGGACTCGCGATGCACAGGACCAGAGATGCGCAAGATCGCCCGCCTCTTCACCATCCGCACCAAGTTCGAGGCCTATCTGGCGATCTTCGGCGTCGCCATGGGCGCGACCGCACGCGGCGCCCATTATCTTGAGGTTTACCCCGGCTTTCCGGGCTATCTGCTCTACGCCAGCTGTTGCGGCGCGGTGATGATCGTGGGCGGCCTGATGATCGATGGCGTGACCCTCAAGCAGACTTATTGCCACTGACGCCAAGGCGCACCCAGTTCGCCCATGTCTTGCGCTCGATTGTTGAACCGTGAATAGGTTTGCGATCCGCCTCCCATGGATCACGAAAGACCTGCGATGATCTCAGCAAGCCAGACCCGCGCCCTCCTCGCGCGCTATTATGACGCCTTCAATGCCGGCGATGCCGAGACCATGCTGGCCTGCCTCGCCGACGATGTGGTGCATGATATCAATCAGGGCGAACGGGAATCCGGTAAGGACGCCTTCCGCGCCTTTCTGGGCCGGATGGACCGCGCCTATCGCGAGCGCCTCGCCGACATCGCGCTGATGGTGAATGAGGATGGCAGTCGCGCCGCGGCGGAATTCGTCGTCCATGGTGAGTATCTCGTCGGCGAGGACGGCCTGCCTCCCGCGCATGGCCAAAGCTATGTGCTGCCGGCCGCGGCCTTTTTCGAGGTGCGGGACGAGCTGATCCGCCGTGTCACCGTCTACTATAATCTCGCCGACTGGATCGCGCAGGTCAGCCGGGAAGACGCGCCAGCGTGAGCAACCTGACCGTCGAGACGCTACGGGACCGCGAGGCACGCCATGCCGCCATCGACGATCTCGCCCGCCTGCGCATCACCGTCTTTCGCGAATGGCCCTATCTCTATGACGGCTCGGTCGATTACGAGCAGCGCTATCTGAGCGCGTTTCTCGACGGCGCCGATGCGGCGTTGGTCATCGCACGGGATGGCAGCGCCATCATCGGCGCCGCCACCGCCTCGCCCCTGAGCGGGCAGGACGAACCGCTGCAGGCGCCATTCCGCGCGCAGGGCATCGAGGTGGATCGGCTCTTCTACTTCGGCGAGTCCGTGCTGCTCGGTGCCTATCGTGGGCATGGGCTCGGCCACGCCTTTTTCGATGCGCGCGAAGCGGCCGCACGCGAGGCTGGCGCGATGGCGACCTGCTTTTGCGGCGTCATTCGCCCTGCCGATCATCCGCTCCGCCCCGCTGAGGCCCGCGACCTTGGCCCATTTTGGCGCAAGCGGGGCTATCAGCCGCTGGAGGGCGTCATAGCGGAATATCGCTGGAAAGACATCGACCAGACGGACGAGACCAGCCACCCGATGCAGTTCTGGTCCCGCAACCTGTAGCGCCTAGAACAGCTTGCGGAAGCTCAGCCGGACGGTGCGGCCCAGCGGATCGATGAAGGCGGGCTGATAGGCGAAGGGCACCGCGCCATTGCCATCCGTGACGCGCTGGCGTGCATCGAAGACATTCTCGACCCCCAGCTGGAGCCGCGCGCCGCGCAGGAACGAGGCTTTCTCGATCAGGCCGGGCATCTGATTGAAGTTCACGAACGCCCGCACGTCCACCTTGGCCAGCGCACCGAAGCGCAGCTGGCTGGCCGGCAGCCCTGCGGTGCCATTGACGCGCGAGGGGCTGCGCCAGCTGCCGGTCAGCCGCAGACCGTAGCCGCTCTGCGAGATCCCGGTGCGCAGCTCGATCAGATGCCGCGACGGCCCGCTGGTGTCGCCCAGCGTATCGCCGTCCAGCAGATCAAGCACGGGCAGGCTCGGGGCCAATTGCGTGGTGTTGGTCAGCGCCCATTCGTGATGGATGGAGAAATCGACACGTCCGCCGCCGCCTGCGCCGCCCCGTCCACCGGGGCCACCGGGACCAAAGCCGCCCGGCCGGGGACCGGGTCCAGCGCCCGGAGGGGGTCCATCCGCGCCAGGTGGCGTCTCGGCTCCGGCCTGTCCGTCTCTGCCCGGCCGATCCGTACCACCCGTCTCCCCGCGCGCGGCCCGCTCGGCCTGCCGCCGCTGGAAGGCAGCCCGCATGGCATCGATCTGGCTCTGCGGGGTGGCAAGGCGCTTGCTGAAGCTGAAACCCCAACGGAGCACTTCCCGCGTCTGCTCGGCAATGTTGATCGGGCGCAGGTCCACCTGTGTGAGGCGGCCGCTTTCATCGCGCAGGAACCGCTCCGGGAAAGCGCCGATCGTGTCCGCCGTCACGCCCGGAAAGGCCGACACCCCACCCTGGGTCGCGCGGTGATTGTAGGATATGTCGAACCGCAGGCGCGGCTCGCGCAGAACCGAGATTTCGGCTCCGAGCCGGAATGTCTTCACCCGCGCCTTGTCGAGATCGGGATTGCCGCCCGTGATCGTCGTCACCAGCACGGATTCGCCGCGCGCGAAATCGAAGATCGGCACGAAGGGCGTAAAGGTCTGCGCATCGCCGATCTGAGCCACCGTCGCGGCGGAGTCTTCATCGCTGTAACCGGCCGAGAGGGACAGGAAGCCGAGAGGCGACCAGTTGAGACCCAGCCCGAAGTTCCGCAACGTGCCGGCATCCGAATAATGATCGAGCCCGAGCGTGGCATTGGCGGACATGCGCCCGATGCCCGACGAGGCGGGCACGAGGGGAATATCCACGGTGAGCGACCCGGTCGCACTGTCCCGTCCAAGGTCGCGAACCGAGGGGACCAGATCGCGCTCACGCATATTCTCGATCCGCGTGAGCGCGCCGCCCAGCTTCATCGTGGCCATGACCTCGCCGGCCGGCAACCTGAACAGCGGCCGGTTATGGATGAAGGTGATGTCCGCCGTGTCCGAGGTGCTGCGTGTGAGGTCCGCAGCGCGCGCGTTGAGAAAGGCGGCATCGATCGGCAGGCTAGGGTCGGCCGCCGCATCGCCTGCCGCCAGCGCGTCGGCATAATCTGTGAGATCGAACGGGCGGCCCGTGATGACGCGGCTCTCGGCACGCGCATAATTGGCGGTCAGCGTCCATTGCCCCGTGCTGCGCTCGGCATTGACGGTGAGGCCGACCGTGCCGGTCTGGCTCTTGGAGGCGCGCCCCAGAGCGCTGGCACCCGCCAGTTGCGGGTAGAACAGCACATCGTCCGCGCCCGGCGCGTAAGGCGTTCCGGCGGGAATCGTCACGCCCGGCAGGGTAAGGCCAACGAGGCTGTCCCGCCGATTGGTGACCAGCTCGCCGCTCAGTGTCGCCTTGGTGCGTTCGCCCAGAGGGCGGCTATAGCTGGCATTGAGCGTCAGCGTCTCCTGCGCGGCCTGGAGACTGCGCGCCGGGCTCTCTGCACGGTCCAGCCCGCGATCGCTCTCCAGAATCGGATCGATGCTCTCATGCTCGGCACTGATGTTCACCCGCTGGCTGTTGCGGATCAGGAAGAGCCCGCCCTCCAGCTCCAGCGAAGCGCCATCGCCCGCGGTCGGCACCCGGCCGTCGACCTCAGCCGTGACCGCGCGGAAGCGCTGGCGCAAGACGATGTTCATCACCTTCTGGTCGGCGCCGTAACCATAGCGAAGGCCAACCTCTTCCGGCAGGATGTCGATCCGCGCGATGGCTTCGGCCGGCAGGCGGGCGATCTCGCGGAAGCCGGAAATGCGGTGCCCTTCGAGCAATGTCACCGGCGGCTTTCCGCTCGCGCTCTGCAGCTCAGGACCGAGTTCGGTCAGCAGGTCGCTGATCGTGCTGACGCCCAGGGCCCGGATGTCCGCTGGGCGCAGCTGCAACTCAGGGGTGGCATTGCCGATGACCGCGCCCCGCTCGCGCTGACCGCTGACCACGATCTCCTCGATATCCGTCCCCACGCCCTCATCGAGGTGGGTATCCGCTTCTTGCGCTCCCGCTACGGGCATCAGGGCAAAGGACGAGGTCGCCAGGAACAGAGCGGCGGCAGTGCGTCGGTTGGCGGGCATAGAAACCTTCAGAACGAGGGAGAGCCGAGGCTCGACCGGATGGGGGTGGCAAACAGCGAAACGGGTTCATTTCTGGCCTGTCCGCCAAGACCGCATTGCAAAATGCCGCCGCCGCCTTCAATCCTGCAATTTGTACTAAAATGTCACCCTGCCCGTAGCGGGGATGGCACAGCATATGAGGAGAGGCGCGCAATGACTTTGCCGATCGAAGACAGGCTCGGCCTGCAGGATCTTATCGCCAACTATAGCTGGGCGCTGGATACCGGCGATGTCGATGGGCTGGTCGCCTGCTTCACACCCGATGCGCGCATGGTGGAAGAAGTCTTCGAAGATCCCGACATCTGGGAGGGCCATGAGGGCATTCGCGGCATTGCCGAGCATTATCGCAATGCGCCGGGCTTTCCGGGCCGGCAGCATCATGTCACCCAGACGCAGTTCTTGCCGCAGCCGGACGGATCGGTAAAGATGCGTTCCTTCGCCTTCGTGACCGAATGCGAGGGCGAGCCGCCCTATCTGCTGCGCTTCGCCGGCTGGTATGACGACCATGCCGTGAAGGGCGCGGACGGGGGCTGGCTGTTCCATCGCCGCACCGTGCGCCTTTGGGATGGCGAAGTGTTGAAGAACTTCCCCGGCAAGGGCGAATGGGTGCCCCGCAAGCGCCCGGAATCGCTGATCATCAAGCGGTAAGCCCGCCCGTCACCCCGGCTTCGTGCCGACCAGGGCCAGCACACGGTCGGCATAGTCCGGGCGGCAGATCAGCAGATCGGGCATGTAGACATCGGCCTGATTGTAGCGCAGCGGCGTCCCGTCGATGCGCGAGCAATGCAAACCATGGGCCAGCGCGACGGCGACCGGTGCGCAACTGTCCCACTCGTATTGGCCGCCGCTGTGCAGGTAGATATCCGCCGCGCCGCGCACGACCGCCATGGCCTTGGCGCCGGCCGAGCCCATCGGGACCAGCTCGGCACCCAGCGCCTGCGCGACCGACAGCGCCTCGGGCGCCGGGCGAGTGCGGCTGACGACCATGCGCGGTGTCGGAGGCGATGGCGGCACATCGATCGGCCGGTCCGAGCGCATCACCAGTCCCACATCCGGCAGGGCGACGGCGCCAAGGGTGGCCACGCCATCTACGGCGAGCGCGACATGGACCGCCCAGTCCGCCCGCGCCTCGCCATATTCGCGCGTGCCATCGACCGGATCGACGATCCAGACGCGGGACTTGGCGAGCCGATCCTTTGTGTCACGGCTCTCTTCGGAGAGCAGGCCGTCGTCCGGTCGCTCGCACCGGAGCGCCTCGCACAGATAGGCATTGGCGAGGGCATCGCCCTCATCGCCGAGCGCCTTTCCGTCGAAGCGCGCTTCATCCCGCAAGGCGAGCAGCCGCCGGCCCGCTTCCTCCGCGAGGTGCGCGGCCAGCTCTGCGTCCGTCACAGATCCGGGCTCCACACGCCCACGATGCGCTCGACGATGAGGTCCGCCGCCTGCTCGGGCGTGAGGGCCTGGGTGTCGATGCGGATTTCCGGCTTCTCGGGCGCTTCATAGGGACTGTCGATCCCGGTGAAGTTCTTGAGCTCGCCGGCACGGGCCTTCTTGTAGAGGCCCTTGACGTCCCGGCGCTCCGCCTCGGCCAGCGGGGTGTCCACGAACACCTCGATGAACTCGCCCGCCGGCAACATCGCGCGGACCATGTCCCGCTCGGCGCGGAAGGGCGAGATGAAGGCGGTGATCACGATCAGACCGGCATCGGCCATCAGCTTGGTGACCTCACCGACGCGGCGGATATTCTCGATCCGGTCGGCCTCGGTAAAGCCCAGATCCTTGTTTAGGCCATGGCGGACATTGTCGCCATCGAGCAGGAAGCTGTGGCGGCCCAGCGCGAACAGCTTCTTCTCGACGATGTTGGCGATGGTCGACTTGCCCGAGCCGGACAGGCCGGTGAACCACAGCACCGCAGGCTGCTGGCCCTTCTGCGCCGCATGGGCCTCGCGGCTGACATCCATCGCCTGCCAGTGGACATTCTGCGCCCGCCGCAGTGAGAAGTTCAACATTCCCGCCGCAACGGTGGAATTGGTGATCTTGTCGATGAGGATGAAGCCGCCCAGCGTGCGGTTCTCGGCATAAGGCTCGAACACGATAGCCTTGTCGGTCGTCAGCTCGGCAACGCCGATGGCATTCAGCTCCAGCGTCTTGGCCGCGAGATGCTCCATGGTGTTGACGTTGACGACATATTTGGGCGGCTGGACCGTTGCGGAGACGGTCTGCGTGCCGATCTTCAGCCAATAGGCCCGGCCCGGAATCAGGGCATCGTCGGACATCCACACGACGGTGGATTCGAACTGATCGGCGGCCTGCGGCGGATTTTCGGCGGACGCGATCACGTCGCCCCGCGAGCAGTCGACCTCATCGGCAAAGCAGAGCGTCACCGACTGGCCGGCAACGGCTTCGTCCAGATCGCCATCCAGCGTGACGATGCGCGTGACCGTGCTGGTCTTGCCCGAGGGGAGCACGCGGATGGCATCACCCGGCTTGATCGCGCCGCTGGCGACCAGGCCCGAGAAACCGCGGAAATCCAGGTTCGGCCGATTGACCCATTGCACCGGCATGCGGAACGGACGGGCCTGATCGGCGCTGTTATCAACCTCGACCGTTTCCAGATAATCGACCAGCGTCGGCCCCTGATACCAGGGCGTGTTGGCCGAGAGGGTCGTGATGTTGTCGCCCTTGAAGCCGGAGATCGGCATGGGCACGAACTGCTCGATGCCGATTTCCTTGGCGAAAGCACCATAATCCGCGACGATCTTGTCGAACACGGCGCGGTCGTAACCGACCAGATCCATTTTGTTCACGGCAAGCACGATGTGGCGGATGCCGACAAGCTGCGCGAGATAGCTATGCCGCCGCGTCTGGGTCAGCACGCCCTTGCGCGCGTCGATGAGGATCACGGCGAGGTCGGCCGTGGAAGCACCCGTCACCATGTTGCGGGTATATTGCTCATGGCCCGGCGTGTCGGCGACGATGAACTTGCGCTTTTCCGTCGTGAAGAAGCGGTAGGCGACATCGATGGTGATGCCCTGCTCGCGCTCGGCGGCGAGACCATCCACCAGCAGCGCGAAGTCGATCTCCTGCCCCTGCGTGCCGACGCGCTTGCTGTCGGCCTCCAGCGCGGCAAGCTGATCCTCGAAGATCATCTTGCTGTCGTAGAGCAGCCGCCCGATCAGGGTCGACTTGCCGTCGTCCACGCTGCCGCAGGTGATGAAGCGCAGCAGCGACTTGTGCTGATGCTGCTCCAGATAGGCATCGATATCCTGCGCGATGAGGGCATCGGTCTGGTAGACCGGCGTCTCGAGGGTGGCGTCAGCCATCAGAAATAGCCCTCCTGCTTCTTCTTCTCCATGCTCGCGGCACCGCCATCCTTGTCGATGATGCGGCCCTGCCGCTCGCTGGTGGTGGTGAGCAGCATTTCCTGAATAACCTCGGACAGCGTGCTCGCCTCGCTCTCGACCGCGCCGGTGAGCGGATAGCAGCCCAATGTGCGGAAGCGGATCGAGCGCATCACCGGTTCCTCGCCGGGAAGCAGCGGGAAGCGCTCGTCATCGACCATCAGCAGCATCCCGTCCCGCTCCACGGTCGGGCGCGGCTGCGCAAAGTAGAGCGGCACGATGGGGATGCGATTGAGTTGGATATATTGCCAGATGTCCAGCTCGGTCCAGTTGCTGATCGGGAAGACGCGGATACTCTCGCCCTTGGCCTTCTTCGCATTGTAGAGGTTCCACAACTCCGGGCGCTGGTTCTTGGGGTCCCAGCCATGGCTGGCGGTGCGGAAGGAGAAGATGCGCTCCTTGGCGCGGCTCTTTTCCTCATCGCGACGCGCGCCGCCGAAGGCGACGTCGAAGCCGTAGAGATTGAGCGCCTGCTTGAGGCCCTCGGTCTTCCACATGTCCGTGTGCAGCGGGCCATGATCGAACGGGTTGATGCCCCGCTCCTTGGCCTCGGGATTCTGGTATACGAGCAGTTCCATCCCGCTTTCTTCCGCCATGCGGTTGCGCAGCTCGTACATCGCCTTGAACTTCCAGGTCGTATCGACATGGAGTAGCGGAAAGGGCGGCGGTGAGGGATAGAAGGCCTTGCGCGCCAGATGCAGCATCACCGCGCTGTCCTTGCCCACCGAGTAGAGCATCACCGGCTTTTCCGCCTCGGCCGCCACCTCACGCATGATGTGGATGCTCTCGGCTTCGAGGCGTTCGAGATGCGTGAGCGTACGGGTCATGGAAAGTCCTGGACTGGATGGGCCGGTGGCATGTCGATTAATCTTGGCCGATTAATCTGGCCACGCTGCTAGCCCAGCACCAGAGGCGGTGCAGCAAGCTTTTCCTACGATCCGCCACAGTTTGGCTTGGGCAGTCGCGCCTGAGTTTGCGACTGCCCCGTGAGAAGCGGGCCCTTAAGCCTCTTCTGCCGCCTTCTTCTTTGCCGGCGCTTTCTTCGCGGCAGGCTTCTTGGCGGCGGCCTTTTTGGCAGGCGCCTTGGCGGTCGCGGCCTTCTTCTTGGCCGGTGCCTTCTTGCCCTTCTTCTTGGCCGGCGCGGCGGCCGCGCGCGCATCGATAAGCTGAGCCGCTTCCTCCAGCGTCAGCGCGTCCGGCGCCACGCTCTTGGGCAGAGTCGCATTGGTGGTGCCATCGGTGACATAGGGGCCATAGCGGCCTTCCATCAGCTTGATCTCGGCCTCGGTGCGGGGATGTGCGCCCAGAACCTTGAGCGGCTCGGCGGCCTTGCGGGCGCCGCCGCGATTGGCGGCATCCGCCAGCTTCGCGACGGCGGCATTCATGCCCGTCTCGAAAATCTCCACGGTAGAGCCGAGCCGCGCATATTTACCCTCATGCGCCAGATAGGGACCATAGCGGCCGAGGCTGGCGACGATCGGCTTGCCGGTCTCGGGATGGTCGCCGATCGTCCGCGGCAGCGAGAGCAGCTTGACCGCCCAGTCGAGCGTCAGTTCGCCATCCGGCAGATCCTTGGGGATCGAGGCGCGCTTGGCTTCCTTGCCATCGCCCATTTCGACATAAGGCCCGAAGCGACCCGACTTGCGCAGGATCGGCTCACCGGTCTCGGGATGCTTGCCAAGCTCTTCGGGCCCGGTGTCTGCCTCGCCGCTGCCCCCAGGCTGGCCGAATTTGCGGGTGAACTTGCACTCGGGATAATTGGAGCAGGCGATGAATGCGCCGAAGCGCCCGCCGCGTAGCGACAGGCGCCCGTCCGCGCACAGCGGACAGGCACGCGGATCGCTGCCGTCGGCCCTCTCCGGGAAGAGCATCGGCGCGAGAAATTCGTCCAGCTCCGCGGTGATCTCGGACGGCTTGCGATCCATGATCTCGACCGTCTTGGGCTTGAAGTCTCGCCAGAAGGCTTCCAGCACCGCCTGCCACTGGGCCCGGCCGCCGGAAATCTCGTCCAGCTCATCTTCAAGACCGGCGGTGAACTCATAGGCCACGTAGCGCTCGAAGAAGCGCTCGAGGAAGGCCGTCAGCAGCCGCCCGCTCTCCTCGGCAAAAAACCGGTTCTTCTCGACACGGACATAATCGCGATCCTTGAGCGTCTGGATCGTCGAGGCGTAAGTGGACGGGCGCCCGATGCCCAGTTCCTCCAGGCGCTTGACCAGGCTCGCCTCGCTGTAGCGCGGCGGCGGCTGGGTGAAGTGCTGCTCGGCGCGCACATCGCGCTTGGCCGGCTGGTCGCCTGCGGACATGGCAGGCAGCAGCTTGCCGTCCTCATCCGCCACATCGTCGCGGCCTTCCTCGTACAGGGCCAGGAAGCCGGGGAACAGCACGACCTGCCCGGTCGCCCGCAACGCGTGCTGGCCGGTGCCGTCGGTGAACTCGACCGCCGTGCGCTCCAGCCGCGCCGAGGCCATCTGGCTCGCCAGCGCGCGCTTGAAGATCAGATCATAGAGCTTGGCATGAACGCCCGAACCCACGCTCTCGCGCGTGAACTCGGTCGGGCGGATCGCCTCGTGCGCTTCCTGCGCGTTCTTGGCCTTGGTCTGGTACATGCGCGGCTTGTCCGGCAGATAGCCACCGTCATAGCGGTCCGCGATGGCCTTGCGCGCGGCGGAGATGGCGCTGCCATCCATCTGTACGCCGTCGGTCCGCATATAGGTGATCGCGCCGTCTTCGTAGAGCTGTTGGGCGACGCGCATGGTTTCGTTGGCTGAAAGACCGAGCTTGCGCGCGGCCTCCTGCTGCAGCGTCGAGGTGGTGAAGGGCGGCGGCGGATTGCGGGTGGCCGGCTTGGTCTCGACCGAGGCGACGGTGAAGCGCCCGGCTTCCACATCAGCCTTGGCGGCCTTGGCATCGCCTTCTTTGCCGATGGTCAGCCGGTCTATCTTCTCGCCACGCCAGCGGACCAGCCGCGCCTCGAAGCTCTGCCCGGCCTGCTCCAGATCGGCGGTGACGGACCAATATTCCTGCGGCGTGAATGCCTCGATCTCGCGCTCGCGCTCGACGATGATGCGCAACGCAACCGACTGGACGCGCCCGGCGGACTTGGCGCCGGGCAGCTTGCGCCACAGCACCGGCGAGAGCGTGAAGCCGACCAGATAATCCAGCGCGCGACGGGCGCGATAGGCATCGATCAAATCTTCATCGAGCGCGCGCGGCGCCTTCATGGCCTCGGTCACGGCGGCCTTGGTGATGGCGTTGAACGTCACGCGATCGACCAGCTTGGGCAGCGCCTTCTTGTTGCGCAGCACTTCCTGCACATGCCAGCTGATCGCCTCGCCTTCGCGATCAGGGTCAGTCGCGAGGATCAGACGGTCGGCCTTCTTGGCCTCGTCGGTGATCGCCTTGAGCTGGCGCGCCTTGTCGCCATAATTCTCCCAGGCCATCGAGAAGCCATCGTCCGGATCGACCGAGCCGTCCTTGGCCGGCAAATCTCGAACATGGCCGTAGGACGCCAACACCCGGAAGTCGCCTCCCAGATATTTTTCGATGGTCTTGGCCTTGGCCGGTGATTCGACGATGACGAGTTGCATAGAGTTCCGCTAACGATCCTTACGTGTACGCGCGAGTCTGGAAACGGCTCGGCCGCAACGTCAAGCGAAATGCTTACTCGCCGACATCGGGCTTGTCGGCTGCCACATGCCGGCGGTGCCACGTCGCCTGCCGCCAGATATAGATCAGCACGATCAACAGGATGATGCCCGTCGACAGCGGCCCGAGGAACTGCTCAATATTGCTGAACCGCCGCCCGAGCACCCAGCCGGCAATCGCCAGGCCGGAGCTCCATGCCGCAGTGCCGACTGTCGACCACACGAAAAAGCGGACCAGCCGCATCCGCAGAACGCCGGCGGGAATGGAAATGACCGAGCGAATGGTCGGGAGGACTCGGCCGATCATCACGATCGGCCCGCCGAAGCGCCGAAACAGGCCCTGCGCGCGCTCGACTTCAGGCCAGTCGAGCGTCAGCCAGCGGCCGTATCGCTCGATGAGGGGGCGGAATCGATGCAGGCCGATCATCCGCGCCAGCGCATACCAGAACAGATTGCCGGCCATCGCGCCCGCAGTACCGGCCAGGATCACGCCGCCCAGCCCCATGCCACCCCGCGCGGCGAGCACGCCCGCGACCGGCATGATCACTTCCGATGGGATTGGGGGGAACACGGTCTCCAGAAGCATGAGCAGGAACACGCCGAACAGGCCGGTGCTCTCCACGATATCAAACACCCAATCCTGCATTGAAAACTCCAGTCCAGCGCGCGTTAGCGTTAGGAGACGGGCGGATCTGCAACACGCAGACCCGCCCTGCCTCAACACCCATCAGCGCAAATAGTTGATGATCGCATAAACGCCGATGGCGCAGAGCAGAACAATTATCGATATCGCCGTATAGCCGAAGGGCGAAATCCGCTCGATATGATCCTTGTAGAAGCGCTCATAGCCGGGCCGCAGGTCATCGCGAGCGGACAGCATCGCGACATCATAGGAGGAGGCCTCCTTGCGATACCAGTGGAGAAGGCGGCGCAAATCGTCCTCGTTCAGGTCAGGATATGCGGCGATCAAGGCGTCGATGCGCGCCTGCGCAGCGACAGCCCCGGAGTCGGGGGTCGTCAGTTGTTTCATGATAATTGTCCGAAGTTCGGGTGAGATAGGGCGCCGAGAAGGCGCGATTACCGAGCTTCAGACAGAGGGAGGCGGGCGTGGGCCTTGGTTGCGGCGCGCCGCCTGATCGTGGGTTGGGTCAGTGCGGTCCAGCCGCGGCAAGAATTGGAGGACCGCCTCTGTGTGCCCTGCCGCCACGACATCGGGCGCATAGGGGAGCGGCGGCAGCGCCTGATGCAACTCCGCCTTGGTAAACTCGCTCCGCCCCGGCGGGACCAGCGCAACTTCCACCGTCGAAGCGCTGAAAGCCGAGCCGTTGCGCGGCTGGAATGTCGCGGCACCGTCGGGCCATGCCTGCACCGCGATGAGCGCAAGGAGCAACAAGGATAGCAGCCGGCGCATCATCGCGCCGGGCAGTCCTCGCCCCTGCCAGGCGGGCGGCGTGTCAGGCGATGCCACCTCAGGCAAAGCTCACCCGTCCCCCGGCATGGCGCTGCAGACGACCGGCAATCTCAAGCTCCAGCAGCGCCGTCTGCACGCTCGCCGGTGCTAAGCCGCTCTGCCGGATCAGTTCGTCAACCGCCACCGGGCTGAGGCTGAGCAAGCCCGTCACGCGCTGCCGTTCCGCCTCCCCCAGATCGTCAGATGGCGGCTGCGACAGGAAGTCGCGCTGCCCCGAGCGCAGCGCGCGCGGATCGAGCGACGCGATCGCCTCCACGACATCCTGCGCGCTTTGCACCAGCGTGGCGCCGTCGCGAATGAGGGCATTACAGCCATGGGCGCGCGGATCGGCCGGAAAGCCGGGCACGGCCATCACCTCCCGCCCCTCCTCGCCCGCCAGCCGCGCAGTCAGCAGCGAGCCCGAGCGCGGCGCAGCCTCCACCACCACCGTACCCAGGCTCATCCAGGCGATGATCCGGTTGCGGGCGGGAAAGTGGCGGGCAAGCGGCTCAGCGCCGGGCGGCAGTTCGGTGAGCAGCAAGCCCTCGCGCGCAACCCGCTCCTGCAGATCGGCATTTTCCGGCGGGAAATTGACGTCGATGCCGGACCCGATCACCGCAACGGTCCGCGCGATCCCGGCCCCCTGATGCGCGGCGGTGTCGATGCCGCGCGCGAGACCGGAGACCACGACGATGCCGGCCTCTTGCAGGGCATGGGCCAGTTCTCGCGCAAATCGGCAGGCTGCGGCGGAGGCATTGCGCGCACCGACGATGGCGACACAGCGCTCAACGCCCAGCCCCGCGTTGCCCCGGGCGATGAGCACCGGCGGGGCACCTTCGGCCTGGCCGAGCAGAGCCGGGTAATCCGCCTCGCCCAGAAACAGATAATGCGCGCCCAGCCGCTCGACCTGCGCGATTTCGGCATCGACGCTGTGGCGATCACAGGGCTTGAAGCGCCGGTTTCCGCCGCGCGAGGCGAGATCGGGCAGCGCCTCCAGAGCGCGTCCCGCCGTGCCGAAGCGGGCTAGCAGTTGCCGATAGGCGACCGGGCCGATATTCGGCGTCCGGATGAGCCGCAGGCGATCGTACCGATCTGCGTTGAGCGTCGTCATGCGGCGCGGGAGCTTCCCACGCGCGGTTCTTCCCCGCGCAGCAGGCGCGCGATGTTCAACCGATGCCGCCACAGCACCACGAGCGCCATGCCGGCGATGGGCGCCGCCAGATCGGGCCGGCCAATCAGCAACGCTGCCACCGGCGCGCTGATGGCCGCGCTCATGCCGCCCACCGAACTGATCCGAAACAGGGCAAGCGCGGCCAGCCAGACCGCCGCAAAGACCAGTCCGGCGATCCAGGACAGTGCAAGACATACGCCCAGCATCGTCGCCACGCCCTTGCCGCCGCGAAACCGCAGCCAGACCGGATAACAATGCCCCCCAAAGGCCATGACGCCGCCAATAGTGGCGCCGCTGAGGGCCATATCACCGACCGGCATCAGCCATGCGCCGACCATCGCCGCCACGGCACCTTTCGCGCCATCCAGCAGGAGCGTCGCAGCCGCGAGGCCTTTGCGTCCGGTGCGCAGCACATTGGTCGCGCCGATATTACCGGAGCCGATCGCGCGCAGGTCCCCTGCCCCAGCCAGCCGCGTAAGGATGATGCCGAAGGGGATGGACCCCAGAAGATAGCCGACAAGCGCGACAAGGGCCGGCAACTGCCATTGCATGGGAATTCTGCTCCTGTTTCGCTGGTGACCTTTGCGCAGCGGCGGGCGATCTTGCAAGCGGGGATCGCGTGCGAGCGCCCGGCGGATGGCGCGGACAGGCCCATCGCATGACTTTAATTTGCAACATTTCTGTCATCGATCCATCACAGGATCATGGCAGCGCAACCCGAGATGAAGACAATCGCGGTGTTCAGCCTCAAGGGAGGCGTCGGCAAATCCACCTTTGCCGTTAATCTGGCATGGGCCTCGGCAAGCCTCTCTGCGCGGCGAACATTGCTGTGGGATCTCGACCCGCAGGGCGCAGCGACCTGGCTCCTGGCCGCGCAAACAGAAACGCGCGACGCCGCCCGCGCGGTCTTTGCGCGGCAGCTGGAACCGGAAGACATCTGCCAGCCCACCGCCATCCCCGGCCTCGATCTCTTGGCCGCAGACATGTCCCTTCACGGTCTGGAGCGGCTGCTCTTCGATCTGGGTAAAAAGCGCCGGTTGGCGAAACTGCTCGCCGGGCTTGCACAACGTTACGACCGCGTCATCCTGGATTGCCCGCCCGGGCTCACCGAGACAGCCGAGCAGGTGCTGCGGGGCGCAGATCTTGTCGTGGCGCCGGTGATCCCCTCACCGCTCGCGCGCAAATCGCTCGATGATCTGGCCGGCATCCTGATCCGGCGCGGCGGATGGCATCCCCCGATCCTGCCGGTGTTCTCTATGGTGGACCGGCGGCGCAAGCTCCATGCCGAGGCGCTCGGAGCCCATCCCGACTGGCCAATCGTCAGCTATTCCAGCCTTGTCGAGCAGATGGGCGCCCGGCGCGCGCCATTGGCCACCTTTGCAGCTCAGAGCCAGCCGGCCGAGCAATTCGCTACGATCTGGCAAGCCATCGAGCGCCGTCTCGCCAAAGGGTGAGGCGAAGGGATCAGGCGACCTGCGTCGCTGAGCGGCCGAACAGGCCGATGCTCTCGTCTCGCGACATGGGCCGGCCGAAATAATAGCCCTGGATCTTCGAGCATCCCAGCGCCCGGATGATGTCATATTCCCCTTCGGTCTCCACGCCCTCGGCGGTGGTCTCCAACCCAAGGCTGGTGGCCATCGCCACCACCGCGTTGATGATGGCGAGGCTCTCACGCTGGCCGCGAGCGGCGCCGTGAATGAAGCTTTGATCGACCTTGATGGTGTCGAACCGTGCGCGGGAAAGGTAGCCGAGCGACGAGTAGCCGGTCCCGAAATCGTCCAGCGAAAGCCGGATGCCCATTTTCGCCAACCGATCGAGCGCCTGGGACGCGCCCGTCTCCTCCTGCATGAACACGCTCTCGGTCACCTCCAGCTCCAACCGGCTAGCGGGAAGTCCGGACTGCGCCAGAGCTGCGCTGATCTGCGGGACGATCTCGGGATCGCACAGCTGCTGGGCCGACACATTGACCGAGAGGCTCACCGCGTCAGGCCAGTGACAGGCGGTCTTGCATGCCGTCTCCAGCACCCAAGCGCCAAGGCGGGAGATCAGCCTTGTATCCTCGGCGATAGGAATGAAGCGGCTGGGCGGAATCGGCCCAAGCTGGGGGTGCGTCCACCGGCACAATGCCTCGAAGCCGATGACATGGCGGGAGCGCGCATTGACGATGGGCTGGTAGACCAGATGGAATTCACCGGCCTCGATCGCATTGCGCAACGCCAGTTCGAGATTGCGGCGCTCCTCTGCATCGGCGTGCATCGATGCCGTAAAGCGCAGATGCTTGCCCCGCCCTGCCTCCTTGGCGCGATACATGGCCAGATCCGCACTGCGCATCAGCATGTCCGCATCCGTGCCGTCCTGCGGTGCCATGGCCGAGCCGATGCTGGCGCCGATGAACAGCGTCTGCCCATCGAGCACATAGGGTCTGGACACGACCTCGATGATCGCGCTCGCCAGCCGGTCGACATAGATGGGATCGGCCACCTCGCGCACGACTACGGCAAACTCATCGCCGCCGAGCCGACCGCAGACTTCGTTGAGCGAGCAGACGCCGCGCAAACGTTCGGCAACTTGAGCCAGAAGCTGGTCGCCGACATGGTGACCCAACGTATCGTTCACCGACTTGAACCGATCGAGATCGATCATCATGAAGGCGCACCGCGTCTGCCACGTCTGCGTGTCTTCGACGGATTTGGCCAGTTCCTCGCCCAGATTGAGGCGGTTGGGAAGATTGGTGAGCGTATCCAGCCGGGCGAGTTGCGAAATGCGCTCGTTCGTCTCCTTCTGCACCGTGATATCAGAGCCGACGCCGCGAAATCCCAGGAAATTGCCGGCCTCATCCAGCCGGGGAGATGCGGACAATGACCACCAGCGACGCGCACCGTCGACCGTGCCGGACAGGCACAGGTCGGAAAAGGACACCCGGTCCTTGAGCTTCTCCGCCAGCACATGAAGGGCCGGGTCGAAATCCCCGTTCGTCCAGGTCGATCCTGCCAGCACTTGGAGGATGGATTGCCCGTCCACCTCCTCCACCGTCTTGCCGAGCATCCGCGCAAAGGCCGGGGAAACCCCGGTCAGGCGACGGGCGGTGTCGGTCTGCCACAGCACATCGGCCCCGTCGCGATCATGCTCGCGCAGCAGGAGACTGACAACCTCGCGCTTTTCGGCCAGCGCCTTGCTGGTCGAGACCTGCACGCCGAACTGGTGCGCCTGCCAGAGGCTTGTCGCCAAAGCGAGCAGAGCATAGATCGCCACGACACCCGCCAGAAAGGGATCGGCATGTCGCAGCATCATCCAGACGGTGCCCGCGCCGATCGACAGGATGAAGCCACTGGCGGACAATGCGGTGGACTGGAAAGAAATGGCCACCGAAGCCATCAGGCAGCAGGCGATGGTCCAAAATGTGACCACTTCTTCCGGCCTGGCTTCGCCGGTGAAGAGCACCATTGCGGCGACCCATATGGCGCCCTGCAGCCAGCAGATCGCGCCATGTCGCAACAATGCGGCCCGCGTCGCATCGGCATAATCCGACGCCACATTGACCCGGCGCAACCGCAGCAACTGCGCTTGTGAAATACCGAGCACCAACATCCAGACAACGAACATCCAGATATTGATATGGTTGTAAAACCGCGCGCCCACGAGCATGGCCGAGATGGCCGTGATCGTAGTGAAGAGCCCCAGCATCCGGTCTGCGGAGCGCAACTGGCTCCCGCATACAAGGCGCCCCTGCGCCCCGGGAAGCGGGCGGAATCCGCACAACAAGCCGAGCGAAACGACTTCCGTGGCGGGCGCTGCGCGCTGGTCTGGGACGGTTGAACGCTTGGTCACGGCGCGGTCGTATCGCGCGCAGGTTATCAACCCGTAAGCAAGCGCTCGCAGTCTTTTACCGCGTCAACCGCCCCCGATCAGGCTGCGATGTCATAGGGCACGATTTCCCCGGTCAGATACAGGGTCCGCGCCTTCGAGCGGCTGAGTTTGCCCGAGCTGGTGCGCGGCAGCGAGCGCGGCGGCACCAGTTCCACCACGCAGTTCATACCGGTGATCGAACGGACGCGCTCGCGAATCTCTTCCCGCAGCCGTGCGCGCTCGACATTGTCGGATACGCGGCAATGCACCAGGACGGCGGGCGCTTCCTCGCCTCCAGCGGTGGTGATGGCGAAGGCGGCAATGTCTCCCTGCTTAAAGCCCGGAAGCTGCTCTACCGCCCACTCGATATCCTGCGGCCAGTGATTCTTGCCGTTGATGATGATCATGTCCTTGGCGCGGCCGACGATGTACAGATAGCCATCCGAGAGATAGCCCATGTCGCCGGTGTCCAGCCAGCCATCGGCCATGCAGGCATCGGTCGATTCCTGATCGCGGAAATAGCCGACCATGAGCGAGGGACCGGTCGTCCACACCTTGCCGATGGTCCGCTCGGCCAGCGGGCCGCCGAATTCGTCGCGGATTTCGACAGTCATGCCCATCACGGGCTTGCCGCAATTGACGATCGCGCGGAAGCGCTGCGGGCGATCCTCCACGGCATGACCGCCGGACAGTTCGGTTTCCTCGACCAGCTCCACCATGATGCCTTCACCCGGCGGCATGATGGTCACGGCCAGCGTCGCTTCAGCCAGGCCATAGCTCGGCAGGAAGGCCTTGGGCGAGAAGCCGGCTTCCGCAAAAGCATCAACGAACTGCTGCATCACATCCGGGCGGATCATGTCCGCGCCATTGCCAGCCAGCCGCCAGCGCGACAGGTCGAAGCGTTCCGAGGCCCGGGTCTGGCTCGACATGCGGCGCGAACAGATATCGTAGCCGAAGGTGGGTGAATAGCTGATCGCGGTGCCCTGATGGCGCGAGATCATGTCCAGCCACGCCAGCGGACGGCGCGCGAAATCCTCGGTCTTGAGGTAATCGGTGGAAACCTGATTGGCGACGACCGACAGGAAGCAGCCGACCAGACCCATGTCATGATACCAGGGCAGCCAACTGATGCAGCGGTCGCTATCGATCAGCTCCATGCCGTGGCTATGCGCCGCGAGATTGCTGAGCAGTGCCTTGTGCGTCACCGCCACGCCATGCGGAAACCGCGTCGATCCGCTGGAATACTGCAAATAGCAGATGTCATCCGCGCTCGCCTGCGGCAGCACACAAGGCTTCACCGGGGCCGCAAGGAAGTCATCGAAGCTGAGCGGCTCCACACCCTTGCGGCGCGCGGCCTCACCGGCCATTTCGCTCAGTTCGGCGGGGAAGAGCAGCATGATCGGGTCACAGCTGTCGAGCTGGACGCAAAGCTGGTCGATATAGCTTTCCTTACCGCCAAAGCTGGTCGGCAAGGGCAGCGGCACGGGCCAGGCACCGGCATAGACGATGCCGAAGAACAATTGGGCGAACTCCGGGCCGGTCTCGGCGATCAGGGCGATCCGCTGCTGGGGCTGAACACCCCGCGCGATCAACCGATAGGCGCAGGCCAGTGCATCGCCGCGCATTTCCGAAAAGGGATAAGGACGCGCAAGATTGCCGCGCGCATCGTGAAAGTTAACTCCACGAACACCTTGGGCCGCATAATCGAGCGCGGCGCCCAAAGTATCGAAATCGGCAAAGCGCCGCTCAAGCCGATCTTCCGTCGGTGTTGGCTGCATCACAAATGACCCTTCTTTTTCCGCCAGAAATCATCCCCTTAGCTCAGGGCACGGCGGCAGTTCTCTTGCGTCTACGCCTGGCTGGCTTGCGCTTGTCTGAACCGAAAAGCCGCATTCTATGCCCGGCCCTACCTCGTTCTTGCGCGAGTTAGGCGCGTTTACTTTAAGACAGGGAGTGTGGCACAAAAATGGCGTATGACGCCGCGCCCGCAAAAATCGCCGCCAAAACCGCTTGTCGAAGCGAGCCTTGAGGCGCTGGCTCTCCACTATGTCGGGCGCTTTGCGACCAGCCGGGGCAAGCTCACGGCCTATCTCGCGCGCAAGCTGCGCGAGCGTGGCTGGGCTGGCGATGCCCCGCCCCCGACCGAGCGGATCACGCAGAAGCTG
This sequence comes from Sphingobium sp. B2D3C, assembly GCF_025961835.1. Taxonomy (NCBI): domain Bacteria; kingdom Pseudomonadati; phylum Pseudomonadota; class Alphaproteobacteria; order Sphingomonadales; family Sphingobiaceae; genus Sphingobium; species Sphingobium sp. B2D3C. The sequence continues at coordinate 1,505,761 of NZ_JAOQOK010000001.1, forward strand.
GTCGATCTCGGCTATGTGGACGACCGGGCTTATGCCGAGATGAAATCAGGGGCGATGCAGCGGCGGGGCCTCGGGCAACGCCGCATCGCGCAAACGCTGAGGCAGGACGGGATCGACGAGACAACATCCGAGCAGGCCGCGCCCGATGCTGCCGCCCAATGGGATGCGGCCGAACGACTGGCCCGCCGCAAGCGAATCGGGCCCTTCGCCGCCGAGCCGGCCGACCGGCCGCTGCGGGAAAAACAGATCGCGACCTTTTTACGGGCCGGCCACAGCATGCAGACCGCCCGCAACTGGATCGAAAGCGCACCGGGCGAGTTGCCCGAGCGACCGGAGACCCTGTCAGCAGAGGATTGGGAATGACGAAGAGGTGGCGGATCGGGCGTAGCCTGGACATCGGCGCGCTGGCGGCAGCGCTCGTGCTTTCCGCCTGCCATGCGGCGCCGGAGGACAGCGCTAACACCTCAGCGGTTGCCAATAGCGCGGCCCTGCCCGCTGGCAGCACCGAAGTTCGCATTCGCACGTCCAGCGGCCAGACCCATCGCTTCGTCGCGGAAATGGCGGTGGACAAGGACGCGCAGCAGCACGGCCTGATGGGCCGCGAGACGCTGGCCGCCGATGCCGGCATGATCTTTCCGTTCGCCTATCCTAACATGGCATCCTTCTGGATGAAGGACACGCGCGTGCCGTTGGACCTGTTATTCATCCGCACCGACGGTACGATTGCCGACATCCTGCAGGGCGAGCCGAACAGCCTGCGCCCGCTCGCGGCCAATGAGCCGGTGACGGCGGTGCTGGAAATCCGGCAGGGACGTGCAGAGGCGCTCGGCATCGCCAAGGGTGACCGGATCGAATGGGGCGATTGTACCACGGATGCAGGCGCCGGTGCCGGTCGCGCGCCCGTGTGGCGAGCGGATCGCTTCTGCCCCTCGTCGCAGCGCTGAGCCGTCTTCATTCGATTCCACGTTGCCAATCCCCCGTGAGTGCGGCTAAGCGCTCTGGCCATGGGACTGCTCGGCAAGATCTTCACCTGGTGGGACGGCGCCACCATCGGCACCTCGCTGTTCACTTCGCGCAAAGGCACGAAAGTGGGCGAGGACCATCAGGGCAATGTCTATTATGAAGGCGGCACGGACCCGAATGGCCTCACGCGCCGCTGGGTGATCTATAAGGGCGCCAATGATGCCAGCCGCGTGCCTGCAGAATGGCATGGCTGGCTGCATCACAGCATCGACGGCACGCCTGAGAGCCATTTGCCGCCGCCCCGCATCTGGGAAACCGAATTCACGCCCAACCAGACCGGCACGCCGCAGGCCCATCTGCCTTCCGGCGCCATCGCTGCCGGCGGTCGCCGCCAGATGGCGACGGGCGATTACGAAGCCTGGACGCCGAATACGTGACGATTCTCCGGTCCGCGCGGCCGGGCCGATGGTTGCTCGCGCTCGGCATCATTGGACCGCTGACGGCCTGCGGAGACCCCGAGGCTGCCCGCAATGTCGCGGTTGTGCCGGAAGAGCGCACGCAGGACGAGCGCCCCGTGAAGGTCGAGACCGGCTTGCCCGGAACGCCGATGGCAGAGCGCGTCGCGGAGATCGGCCTGCTCAACAAGCGCAACGGGATCACCCAGAAATTCACGATGAAGCCGGGCGTGGCGTTGCGCTCGGGCAATGCCATCATCCGCCTGCGCGCCTGCGAAACCACCGCGCCGTGGGAAATGGACAAGGAAACCGGCGCATTCGTGCAGCTCGACGTGCTCGAAAGCCGCGACAACAAATGGCACCGCACCTTCTCCGGCTGGCTGTTCAAGGAACGGCCTGACCGTAATGTAGTGCTGCACCCGATCTACGACGTCTGGGTGATCAGCTGCGCGATGAGCTGGCCGGAGACCGGGCCAGACACGGTGCGCGTGGCGGATCGCAGCGCACGGTCGGCCGGCGCATCCGGCAACGAATCGAGCGCATCGAACGCGGCAGAAGCACCCGCAACGCCATCCGCCCCGGCCGAAAGCGCTGCGCCTAGCAATCCCGAATAGGCCTGCGCGTCAATCTCCACCGCGCCCAGGGAGGCAAGATGCGGGGTCATGAACTGACAATCGAGCAGCGTAAACCCGCCGACCCGCAGCCGGGCGACCAGCCAGGCTATCGCCACCTTTGAGGCATCGCGCCGCCGACTGAACATGCTCTCGCCAAAGAAGGCCCGCCCCAGCGCCAGACCATAGAGCCCGCCGACGAGATGGCGCTCGCCATCCTCGTGGCTCCACACTTCCACGCTGTGCGCCAGCTTGCCGTGGTGCAAGCGCACAAAGGCTTCCTCAATGTCCCGATTGATCCACGTCGTCGGGCGATCGCTGGCGCTCTGCGCGCATAGTGCGATGACCTCCTCGAACGCGGTATCCGCCGTGACCTCGAACCGGTTGGCGCGTACGGTCTTGCGCAAGGATTTGGAGAGGTGAAAGCCATCGAGCGGCAAGATCGCCCGCCGCTCAGGCTCCACCCAAAAGACCGAATTGGCGGCACGGTCGTCGGCCATGGGGAACAGCCCGACCGCATAAGCGCGCAACAGGATCGGTAAATCGATCGCCATTCCCGGCCTTTAGCATCCCCACCGGCGTTTGTCGCGCCCGTCCCTTGGGGCAAAAAGGGCTGGCAGGCGCCACCGGGAGGCGATAGCGATCCGGCACAGTCTGGAGAGGAGCAAGCCTGTGGCAATTTTCGTGCTGGTTCATGGCGCCTGGGGCGGCAGCTGGGGTTATGGCCCCCTCGCCCGCGAACTGCGGTCCGCCGGCCATGAGGTTCATGTGCCCTCGCTCACCGGCCTTGGGGAGCGTGCTCATCTGGCGCATGGCGGCATCACGCTCAGCGATCATATCGCCGATGTTGTCGGCCTCATCGATTGCGAGGGCCTGCGCGACATCATCCTCGTCGGCCATAGCTATGGCGGCATGGTCATCACCGGTGTCTCTGCCCTGCGCGGCAGCCGCATCCGCAGCCTCATCTATCTCGACGCCTTCCTGCCGAAGGACGGCGAAATGCTCTGGGACATCGTCGATGACGGGACGCGGGCGATGTATATCGAGAATCAGCGGCAGACGCCGGGCCTCGTCCAGCCGATCTTCCCGATCCCGCCGGGGCGGGCCGGGCGCGTCTCGGGCCACCCGCTCCTCACCCTGCTCGAACCGGTCAAGCTTGGTGGCGAGGAGGACGCGGTTGCGCGGCGGACGTACGTCTTTGCGTCCGCCAGCCCGCTCGGCTCGTTCGCGCCGTTCCGCGCGCGCTGCACCGCAGACCCGGCCTGGGACGTCCACGAACTCCCCACCAGCCACATGATGTGGGACGACGATCTCCCCGGCATCACTCGCATCCTCCTCGAGGACGCGGCGAAGGACGAATGACGACAAGTTGCGGAAAGCGCTGTTGACCGCTTGCGCCCGCCTTCGGGTCGCGTTAAGGGCAGCGCCTTCACCGGCACAGGGGTGTAGCTCAGCTGGTAGAGCGTCGGTCTCCAAAACCGAATGTCGTAGGTTCGAATCCTATCGCCCCTGCCAAAACTTGCCCCGAGGCGCCCGAGCGCGTAGAGGCAAGGACGGTTGCGAAATGCAGGCGGCGGGCCGGCCGGAGAAAGCTCCGGGTGCGGTCCGCTTTCTTGTGTTTCAAAGAGTTCTGGTTTCATCTGAAAGAGCAGGCTGAGCGTGGCGAAAACCTCCCCCATCGAATTCGTGAACCAGGTCAAGGCCGAGTGGAACAAGGTCACCTGGCCGACCTCGCGCGAGACGGTGATGACCACGATCATGGTGGTGATCCTGACCACGGTGCTCGGACTTTTCTTCTTTGGCATCGACACGTTCTTTGGCTGGATCGTTCGCACGCTGCTGGGTTTGGCCGCGGGCCAGAGCTGATCGCCGCTCTCCCGACCAAGACGAATTGAGGAAACGATAAAATTATGGCGCGCTGGTACATCATCCACGCTTATTCGGGCTTCGAGAACAAGGTCCGCGAGTCCATCCTGTCCGAAGCCGAGCGCATGGGTCTGGCCCAGCTCATCGAGCAGGTCGAGGTGCCGACCGAGACCGTGACCGAAGTGAAGCGCGGCAAGAAGGTTCAGGTCGAGCGCAAGAACATGCCGGGCTATGTGCTCGCCAAGCTCAGCATGAACGATGATATCTACCACCTCATCAAGAACACGCCCAAGGTCACCGGCTTCCTCGGCAATTCCGGCAAGCCGCAGCCGATCAGCGAGGCGGAAGCCGCCCGCTTCTTCGGCGCGCGCGAGGAAGCCGCCGCCCAGCCGCGTCACAAGGTCAATGTCGATTACGAGATCGGCGACAGCGTGAAGGTGATGAGCGGCCCGTTCGCCAGCTTCATCGGCACCGTCGAGGAACTGGATTTCGAGAAGAGCCGCGTGAAGGTCTCGGTTTCGATCTTCGGCCGCGCGACGCCGGTGGAACTGGACTTCGAGGAAGTCGAGCTTTCCAAATAAGGCCTTCGACAGCCAATTTTTCGAGCCGCCGGTCCCTGATCGGCGGCTCTTTTCTTGTGTCGAACGCGGGAATGACGGGCAGGAAACGCCGAAAAGGCACAAACGCGCCGCGCCGGTCTCAGCCGTTCTTCCACCTCATCCAACCTGACCATCGCGCAGGGCGATTGCGTTGGCGCGGCGAATAATCCCTTGATTGCGCAAGCACCGCAACGGTGCCGCATCAGGAGAGATTAGACGTGGCAGGGAGCAGGAGATCGTGGATCGCAGGCATGGCGCTGATGACGGCGCCGCTGCTCCTCGCGGGACAGGACGCCCGATCAGGCGGCATGCAGCCAGCCCATGTCACCAGCGAGCGGATGCGGGCGCCGGACGCACCCGCCAGCGCCGGCAGCTGGATGGCCTATGGGCGCAGCTATGACGAGCAGCGTTATTCGCCGCTCACCCAGATAAACGACAAGACCGTCCAGCGGCTTGGACTGGCCTGGTACGATGATTTGAACACCTACCGCGGCGTGCAGGCGACACCGCTGGTGGTCGATGGCGTGATCTACAACGCCTCCGCCTTCAACATCGTGACCGCCTATGATGGACGGACCGGCCGCAAGCTGTGGACCTATGATCCGCAGGTCGAGCGGCAATGGGCGCGGCTGGCCTGTTGCGGCCCCTCGACCCGTGGCATTGCGGCGTGGAACGGCAAGATCTACGTCGCCGCGCTCGACGGCCGGCTGATCGCCGTGGATGCGCAGACCGGCAAGGCGGTCTGGACGGTGCAGACCTTCGACCGCGCGCATCCCTATTCCATCACCGGCGCGCCGCGCGTGTTCGATGGCAAGGTGGTGATCGGCCATGGCGGCGCCGACTATGGCGTGCGCGGTTTCGTCAGCGCCTGGGATGCGGAGACCGGAAAACAGCTATGGAAGTTCTACACCGTGCCCGGCGACCCCGCCGATGGCCCCGACGGCGAAGCCTCGGACGCGGCGATGAAGATCGCGCTGCCGACCTGGCACGGGGAGTGGTGGAAATATGGCGGTGGCGGGACTGCGTGGGACAGCTTCGTCTACGATCCGGCGCTCAACCTCGTCTATATCGGCACCGGCAACGGATCGCCGATCAGCTGGCATTTCCGCAGCGCGGGCAAGGGTGACAATCTGTTCCTGTGCTCCATCGTGGCGGTGGATGCCGACACTGGCGCCTATCGCTGGCATTATCAGGCGGTGCCGGAGGAAGACTGGGACTTTACCTGCACCCAGCCGATGATGCTCGCGGACCTGAAGATCAAGGGCAAGACCCGCCCGGTCATCATGCAGGCGCCCAAGAACGGCTTTTTCTACGTGCTCGACCGCAAGACCGGGGAATTGCTCTCGGCCGAGAAATTCGTGCCGAGCAACTGGGCCAGCCATATCGACATGAAGACCGGGCGGCCGGTGCTGTATCCGGGCGTGCATCTGACAACGACGCCCCAGCGCATCACGCCGAGCCTGCTCGCCGCGCATAGCTGGCACCCCATGTCGTTCAGCCCGAAGACCGGGCTGGTCTATTTCCCGGCCATGGAACAATCCATCGTCTATGCCCGGCAGCGGGACGAGGATTTTACCTTCGTGCCGTTCCGCAACAATGCCGGCTTCGATTATGCCGGCGCCACGCCGGAATGGGCCGCGCAGCGCAAGGCCTTGCAGGCAGAGGCGGATGCCATGGAGAAAGGCTATCTGCTCGCCTGGAACCCGGTGACGCAGAAAGAAGTGTGGCGCGTGCCCTATTCACTCCCCGGCTCGGGTGGCACGCTGGCGACGGCGGGCAATCTCGTCTTTCAGGGCACGATCGAGAAGACCTTCGCGGCGTACCGGGCCGACACCGGGCAGAAGCTCTGGGACATGAATGTCGACAATGTCGCCATCGGCGGGCCCGTGACTTACGCCATCGACGGCGTGCAATATGTCGCAGTGAATGTCGGCTGGGGCGGATCGATCGTCGCGGGGCTGAGCAAGATTCCCGGCGGCTTCCGGGTGTCACCGGCGCGGTTGCTGGTGTTCAGGCTGGATGCCAAAGGCGTGACGCTGCCGCCCCTACCGCCGCCGACGGCCCTGCCCCGCCCGCCCTTCCTCCGCGCCACCGAAGCGCAGGTGCGGCTGGGCGCGCAACTTTATGGCGAGACCTGCGCCCGCTGCCATGGCGAGAATGCGCGCGGTGGCCTCAAGGACCTGCGCTACATGACGCCCGACACGCGCGCGCACTTCCTCGATATCGTGCTGGAGGGCACCAAGGCCGATCTGGGCATGGCCAGCTTCAAGGGCGTGCTGGACAAGACACAGGCGGAGGCGATCCACGCCTACCTCATCGCGCGCGGCAATGAGGATTGGCAGGACGATGCCGTGCGGCAATGAGGGGCTAGTTCGTGCGGCCTAGCCGCGCCGCTGGGCGAACCAGATGACGTGGCGCGGCCCCTTGCCGTTCTCCCGCGCCTTCACCGCCACCTCGTCGACGATGAACCCGGCGCTCTTCAGCCGGCGGGTGAAGGCTTCGTCCGAGCCGGCGGACCAGACGGCGAGAATGCCGCCCGGCTTGAGCGCCCGCATCGCCTGGGAGAGGCCGCGCGCGGCATAGAGCCGGTCATTGGCCGGCACGGTGAGGCCGTCGGGACCATTATCGACGTCGAGCAAGATGGCATCGTAGCGCCCCTGCCCTTCCTCGATCAGCTCGGCGACGTCGCTGTGGACGAGATCCACGCGCGGATCATCGAGACAGCCGGCGGCCAATTCGGCCATCGGCCCCCGCGCCCATTCGATGATCTCCGGCACCAGCTCGGCCACCGTGACCTTCGCCTGCGCATCGAGCGCGCCCAGCGCCGCGCGCAGCGTGAAGCCCATGCCATAGCCACCGATCAGCAGATGCCGCCCCGCGCGGGACGGCAGCCGCTCCAGCGTCATCAGCGCCAGCGCCTTTTCCGATCCGCTCATCCGGCTGTTCATCAGTTCGTTGCGGTCCAGCACGATCATGAAATCGTCGCCGCGCCGGAACAGGCGCAGATCCTCGCCGCCGGGCACCTTTGCCGTGCCGAGATGTTCGCGGGGCTTCATATCGTTCCTTTCAACCGAGCCGTCCCTCTGGCAGACCCGGAGGCATCGCGCAAACGGTCCCGGCACTGTATGCCTCCGCGCGACTCTCCCCCCAATCCAATCCCCGGAGCTTCATGCGTTACTTTCTCGATACCGAATATAATGGTTTTGGCGGCGCCCTGATCAGCCTGGCCCTGGTGCCCGAATATGGCGATCAGGAGCTGTATCTCTCGCTTCTGCCGCTTCCAGAACCGCTCCACCCCTGGGTCGAGCACAATGTGATCCCCTATCTGCGCCATGTGCCGACCGGGCTGGATTATGCCGTGGAGCGGGCCAATGCGTCCGAGCTGGTCGCCACCTATCTCGCCGGCGACAATGAGCCGATGATCGTCGCAGACTGGCCCGAGGACATCGCCCATTTCGCGACGCTGCTGATGACCGGCCCCGGCGAGATGATCGACGTGCGCGGCCTCCGCTTCGAGCTGGTCAATGCCGCCGGGTTCAGCAGCGCGCGCAACAGCCAGGTGCCGCATAATGCCCTTCACGACGCCCGCGCCTTGCGTGGCTTCGTGCTCTCGACCGATATCTGAACCGGGCGGCGCAGCAGGTATCGCTTGCCGCCGCCCGATAGATTGCTAACCATTAAAAGAATAGTTGCCTTACGAACGATTCGAGGCACAGCCGGAGAGGACAGCCAGCATGGCCAGCGCGCCCCGCTCGATCGATATCGCCACGTTCATCAATGAGCGGAAGCTCGGCCCGTTCAATTTCCGGCTGATCGTTCTCTCTTGGTTGATCACGGTGTTCGACGGGTTCGACATGATGCTGATCAGCTTCACCGCGCCCTGGATGCGCGATGAGTTGAGCCTTTCCACCCACCAGCTGGGCAATGTGTTTTCTGCCGGTCTGTTCGGCATGATGGTCGGCGGTTTTGCCTTCGCATACATTGGCGATCGGATCGGCCGGCGACAGACGATCATCGGCGCCGCCTTCGCATTCGGCATTTTGACCACCGCCACCGCGCTGGCGCAGAGCTATGAAGCCCTTCTCATCCTGCGCTTCCTCGATGGCTTTGCCATTGGTGGCATGCTGCCGCTCGCCTGGGCGCTCAACATCGAATATGTGCCCACCAAATACCGCTCGACCGTGGTGACGGTGATCATGGTCGGCTACAGCCTCGGCTCCTCGCTGGCCGGGCCGGTGACCGTGTGGCTTGCCCCCACCTATGGCTGGGAGGGCGTGTTCGTTTTCGGCGGCCTCGGCACGATCGTCTGCGCCTTTGCCCTGTTGTTCTGGTTGCCGGAATCGGTACGCTTCCTCGCCAGCAAGAACCTCAAGCCGGACCTGATCGCCAAGACGTTGAACAAGGTCGATCCCACGCTCGGCGCGACCGCGCAGGACCGCTTCGAGCTCAGCGACGAGAAGCAGGATACCAGCAATTTCACCGCCGCCAAGCTGTTCAAGGGCGACCTCAAATGGCTGACGCCGCTGCTCTGGCTGGCCTATATCGCCAGTACGCTGGCCGTCTATTTCAAGGCCAATTGGGGCCCTATCGTCTATGAGGATCTCAAATTCTCGCGCGAGACGGCGGCCTATGTCTCGTCCATCGGCGGCATCGCCGGCGCGGTGCTAGGCCTGCTGCTGATGCGCTTTACCGATGGCAAGGGGCCCCTTGCGGTCGCGGTCTATCCGGCCGTCGCCTTCCCGCTGCTGCTGCTTGTCGGCCTGGTGCCGATGGAGCCGACGCTCTTCCTGATCGTCTCGGTCGCCGCGACCAGCTTCGTGGGCGGCGCGCATTTCGGCATTCTGTCGATTGCCGGCGTCTTCTATCCCTCCGCAATCCGGGCGAACGGCGCCGGCTGGGCAACATCCGTAGCCAAGATCGGCGGCATTGCAGGGCCGATCATCGGCGCGTTCGTGCTGGCGAGCGGCCTGCCGATCGTTCGCAGCTTTGCCATTCTGGCGCTGTGCCCTGCCGTTCTGGCACTGTGCGCGCTCGGCATCGGCATGATCGTGAAGCGCCGCAAAGCACCGGCGGACGTGCTGAACACGGCACAGCCCGCGCCGGCCGAATGAGCGGGGGCGCGACGACCTAAAAGTCAGGCTTGATCGGCAAGGGGAAATGCTCGCTGGTTTTCTGGGTGAAGCCGCGCCAATAGCGCGCCTCTCTCCCAAGCCGGTGCGACGAAACCCATGACCACAGAGCGCCTCTTCAAACCGATCCTTGCCGGCGCCCGGCTGATGCCGCGCCTGCTGGCGGTGATCGGCGCGACGGCGGGGATCGGGCTGACGATCGTGCTCTGCCTGCAATTCCCGATCGCTTACGCCGATCTGCCGATCATTGTCGCGCCCATTGGCGCTTCGGCAGTTCTGGTCTTTGCCGTGCCGACCAGTCCGCTCGCCCAGCCCTGGTCCGTGGTGGGCGGGAACATCCTCTCGGCACTGGTGGGCGTGGCGGCGGCCCGCTGGATTCCGCCCATGGCGCTGGCCGCCGGCGTGGCTGTCGGCGGCGCGATCCTCGTGATGTCGCTCTGCCGCTGCCTGCACCCGCCCGGCGGGGCGGCGGCGCTGACCGCCGTGATCGGCAGCCAAGGCATTCACGATGCCGGCTATGCCTTCGCCTTTGCGCCCGTTGGGCTCAATTCCATCGCGCTGGTGTCACTTGCCATGTTCTTCCATCGCATGACCGGTCACAGCTATCCGCATCAGCCGGCTGCGCCCGCAATCCAGAGCGCGCAGATGCGAGAGGCATCAGGGCTGCACAGCGAGGATATCGACAAGGCGCTGGAGGATATGGACGAGAGTTTCGACATCAGCCGGGACGATCTCGCCCTGCTGCTCTCCCAGGCGGAGCTTCATGCGCTGGCGCGGCGCACCACCGGGCAAAAGTGAATCGAGAAGACCGCTCTTTCCTTTTGCACCGGTCACCGCTATAGGCGCCGGCTTCCGGACGGTCTTGCAGGCCTGATGGAAGCCCATTGCGGGAGGACGACCCCTCAGGGTCAGCCGTTTGACCGCTAAGCTTGAACCGGGCGGCGCCATTGGCCCCGCCTTCTACAGAGTGAGTGTAATGGCCAAGAAAATCACGGGCTATATCAAGCTCCAGGTGCCCGCTGGAGCCGCTAACCCCTCGCCGCCGATCGGCCCTGCCCTGGGTCAGCGCGGCGTGAACATCATGGAATTCTGCAAGGCGTTCAACGCGGCGACCGAGAAGGAGCAGAAGGGTACGCCCCTGCCCACGATCATCACCGTCTACGCTGACCGCAGCTTCTCCTTCGTCACCAAGAAGCCGCCGGCAACCTATCTCATCAAGCAGGCCGTGAACCTCAAGTCCGGCTCCAAGGAGCCAGGCAAGGTCTCCGCCGGCAAGATCACGCGTGCCCAGCTCGCCGAGATCGCCGAAGCGAAGATGGTCGACCTCAATGCCAACGACATCGAGGCCGCGACGAAGATCATCGAAGGCAGCGCCCGCGCGATGGGCCTGACCGTGGTGGAGGGCTAAGAACATGGCAAAGCTGACCAAGAAGGCCAAGGCAATGGCCGCCGCAGTCGATGCGAACAAGCTGCACGGCGTCGATGAAGCCATCGCGCTCATCAAGAAGAACGCCACCGCCAAGTTCGACGAGACCGTCGAAGTCGCGATGAACCTGGGCGTCGACCCGCGTCACGCCGACCAGATGGTCCGTGGCGTCGTCACCCTGCCCGCCGGCACCGGCAAGGATGTGCGCGTTGCCGTCTTCGCCCGCGCCGACAAGGCTGATGCCGCCAAGGCAGCCGGCGCCGAGATCGTGGGTGCCGAGGATCTGCTCGAGCACATCCAGAACGGCAATTTCGACTTCGACCGCGTGATCGCGACGCCCGACATGATGGGTCTGGTCGGTCGCCTCGGTAAGGTGCTGGGTCCCAAGGGCCTGATGCCGAACCCGAAGCTCGGCACCGTCACGCCGAACGTCGCTGAAGCCGTGAAGGCGGCTAAGGGCGGCCAGATCGAGTTCCGCGTCGAGAAGGCCGGTATCATCCACGCCGGTCTCGGCAAGGCCAGCTTCACCGAAGCCGACCTGCGCAAGAACTTCGACGCCTTCGTCGATGCCATTGTGAAGGCCAAGCCCTCGGGCTCGAAGGGCAAGTATGTCCGCAAGATCGCTCTGTCGTCCTCGATGGGCCCGGGCGTAAAGGTGGACGTGGCTCAGGTCGCCTCGGCCTGATCTCACCCAATTCTAAAAACGCCCCGCCCGGTATCCACCGCGGCGGGGCTTTTTTATTGCCCGATGTTATGATCTGAATTGGCGGTGTGATTAGGCGTTTGTTCGTAAAGCGCCTGTTAACCCTGCGATGGCATTGCTTGGCGAGGCACGCGACGATAGAACTCAGATGAAAAACAGGGAAATTGGGGTGAAGAAGCGACATCCAACTGCTGGACAGGATGCCTATGACCGGGTGTCGAAACAGCTCAATCTGGCGGTTCGCCTTCTCGGCTTCTGGATCGCTCTTGTCAGCCTGTTCTTCCTCTTTCAGGCGCTCGATTATCGCGGGTTGATCGCGCGACTGGCCGAATGGCAGTTTCTTCATTTCGATCGTTACTGGCCCACCCTGACCTTCGTCGCGGTGACCGCATTGTTCTCCGCGCCGCTGATCGCTGCGGTGTGGCTGCTGCGCACGCGGCAGCGCCGCACCGAATCCTTCGGCCCTGCCCGGCAGGACGATCTGCGCATCGTGAAGGGCCGCCTCGCCCGCCTCCAGGGCTTTTTCGCCGGCGTTTGCGTCGGCAGCCTGCTTGCGGCGGTCATTGTGCTGATCCTGCGGCTGCAGTTGCCGTCCGATGAAGGCACCCCGCGCAGCATCGTCGTCGGGTCGCCCGATGCGATCGCGCCGGTGGAAGGCCGCGCCGTCATCACCGGCAGCATCGATCTGCGCGAGACGGCGCAGTTCAATGAGGATCTGCTGCTGGTCAAGCGCTCGCTCTATTTCGCGCCGGTTCGCTCCGGGCCGGACGACCGCTCGCCGCTGCGCTACTTCGTCGAGGTGCGGCGCAACGATGTGCCGGAAGGCTATCATCCCATCACCTTCCCCAAGGATGAGGATTTGGTGCGCGTCTGGCGGTTCCGCCTCTCGCACCTCGTCTTCACGCCCTATCTCGACGGCGTTCTGCGGCGCGAGGCCCTGCCAGGCGAGATCGTCAACCTGTATCGCCATGCAGGCTATGACGTCGAGGATGATAACTTCGTACTGTTCAGTGGGCTCGACAAGCTGACCTGGCGCTACAACGTCCTTGCCGCCGAATTCGGAATTTCAGCCCTGATCTCCGGCCTTGCCGCCTTCATCTTCGGCCGCCGCCGCCGCCAGGTGAAGCAGCGGATGGAGGACGAAATCGAGGCCTCCCGCACGGCACAGGCGCCCGCCTGACCGCCCTTTCTTAATGCCGCGCTAACTCAATCTCGAAACCGCTTCTTGGGTGAGTCGGGGTGATGATGCGGCATGATCGGCATCCATCTCGAATTCGGTAGCATCATGGCGGCAATGGCATCCATTGCCGTCGCCCTGAGCAACCCGTTCACGGATCACCAGAACATCCAGAAGGAAGCCGCCGCAAACATCGCCGTGCCGGAGGCCGCAGTCCTGGACGCCTCGGCCATCCACCTGCCTGCCAATACCGTGCAGCGCCATGCCGACGGCCTCTTCTATGTCGAGGCGAAGGCCAACGGCCACTCGATCCGCTTCGTGGTGGATACCGGCGCGACGGTCGTCGTGCTCAATCGCGCCGACGCGGCCAAGCTCGGCCTGACTTATGAGAGCCTGCCCGGTCGCGCGCAGATGCGCACCGTCAACGGATCGTCCGCGATGCGCTGGGCGAAGATCGAGCGGATGGAAATGGCCGGCAAGCGCATCGAGCAGATCAGCGCCGCCGTGGTCGATGGCGCCCTGCCGGTTTCGCTGATGGGCCAGAATGCGCTCCAGCAACTCGGCACCGTCACCCTGAGCGGCGACACCTTGACGATCCACTGAACCGGGCTTCCCAGCCAGACCGATCCCGCCGCGCAATCGGCAAAGAAAAGGCCAGTCCCCCCGGACTGGCCTTTTCAGCGGGAAACGCGTGTAAAGCCGGCCATCAGCTGGCGGCGAAGGTAACCTTCACCGGATTGCGGCGGCGCATCATCGTGCCGGCCAGACCGAAGCCCGCGATCATCAGCGCCCAGGTCGACGGCTCGGGAACCGAACCGAACACCGGCGGCACAAAATCGGGCAAGGGAATGGGAATGCCAGGGATGAACCCGCCGCCACCGCCCGTACCACCTGTCGGCGGCGTGAAGGAGGCCATGGAGGGCTCCAGCGTCGGCTGCGTCACGATCAGCGGGCTGTTGAGGTTCGATACGAAATCGGCAGCTTCCGGCTCGGCGAAGAAGGCGGTCGGCGCAACCGGCGACTTGTTCGGCGTCGCGGTCGGCTTCTGCGCGAATGGGCTGCTGCCTTGGTTGCGCGAACGGCCAGGACCGCAATCGGCGCGATTGACCAACTGGGTCAGGTCACCCTTGGAATTGACGAACTCAGGCGCGCAGCCATCGCGAAGATAGCCCATGATCGCGGAGCGCAGCGACGTCTCTTCCGGCGCGGGCACGGCGACGAACGCCGAGGCGAACTCGGGGATGGTGAACATCCGGCGCTCATTGTGCGGCGCGGCTGCGATCAAGGCGCTGGCCACCACGGCCAGACCGATCAAAGCCCGGTGCCGTTCAATTTCACGGCGCGCCCAACGGAGCGAGTCTGTCGATAAGCTTTCCATGAACCCGTGCTAAACCTGCGGCGGAAAGAATTAAAGCGCTTTAACCTTCTTTTCCCACGCCTTAACCACCTTTGCGCAGATGGCCTAAGGACGTTGCCAAAGGGTCACAAATTGAGTGCCCACCGCCCTCCCCGGCCCCTCGCCGTGGCCGGAATTGGAAACGGCTTGCTTTTCACGGCCGTCCCGCCTATCGGGCCTTCGCTCACCGGGCCCGTCCCGGTGCACCGTCCGAGACAGCTGGTGATGGGATCTGCCCATCTTAATGCCCAGCCGAGACGGGGAAAAGTTCTTGCCGGACGGCGCTCCGCTTCGATGCGCAGCTCAATCCGGGTCTGTCCGCACTCTCGTGCCGGACCAGTCAACCCTTCCCCTCGGACTGCTTCGCCGCTTGCGGCCCCTCTCGGGTCGTGCGCGGCACATGTGTGAACGCGGCCGGGCCTTCCGGGCCTTGCCGCAGAGGAGAATGGCATGGATCGCAATGAAAAGACCGAGGTCGTTTCCGCGCTTCACGAATCTCTGAAGGAAATGGGCGTGGTCGTCGTGACCCGCAATCTGGGCCTCAGCGTGGCCCAGTCGACCCAGCTCCGTCAGAAGATGCGGGATGCCGGTGCGACCTACAAGGTAACGAAGAACCGCCTTGCCAAGATCGCCATCAAGGACACCGATTATGCCAGCATCGAAGAGATGCTGGTTGGACCGGTGGGCCTGGCGACGTCTTCCGATCCGGTTGCGGCTGCAAAGGTCGCGATCGATTTCGCCAAGACGAACGACAAGCTGGAGATCGTCGGCGGCGCCATGGGCACTACGCTCCTGGACGCCAATGGCATCAAGGCGCTGGCTTCGATGCCGTCGCTCGACCAGATGCGCGCAACGCTGATCGGCCTCATTCAGGCCCCGGCGACCAAGCTCGCAGTCGTCACCAAGGAACCGGCCGCGCAGCTCGCGCGCGTCTTCAACGCTTATGCCACCAAGGACGCTGCCTGATCTTCAGGCTGCCTCCCCGGCAGACAGTTGCAATCAATTGACTTGGGCCAGACCCGGCCCCGCTAGAAAATGGAGTGAATTACATGGCTGATATCAACTCGCTCGTCGACCAGCTCTCCGCGCTGACCGTTCTCGAAGCTGCTGAGCTGTCGAAGGCTCTCGAAGAGAAGTGGGGCGTTTCCGCTGCTGCCGCAGTCGCAGTTGCTGCGCCCGCCGGTGGCGCCGGTGGCGATGCCCCCGCTGCTGAAGAGAAGACCGAGTTCGACGTGATCCTCGTCAACGACGGTGGCAAGAAGATCAACGTCATCAAGGAAGTCCGCGCCATCACCGGTCTCGGCCTGACGGAAGCCAAGGCGCTCGTCGAAGGCGCGCCGAAGGCTGTGAAGGAAGGCGTGAACAAGGCGGAGTCCGAAGAGCTGAAGAAGAAGCTCGAGGAAGCCGGCGCGACCGTCGAGATCAAGTAAGCTTGATGGGAGGGGAGCGGCCCAGCCGTTCCCGCCCGACAAAAGAAGCGCGTCCGGAGCGATCCGGGCGCGCTTCTTTTTTTCGTTTGAGGGATCGTCGCGTGGATCAGGTGTGATCGATGGGCGCTCGGAGGCCGATCAACGGCGTGTGGCAGCCTCGGCCTTCATCGCCTCGATGGCTTCGCGCAGCGTCGGGTAGCGCGCCCGGTCGCCTTCCTCTCGGGCAGCGGAGCGCTCGGCCCGTCCATAGTCGGTCAGGGCCAATGGCCCCTGCCGCCCGCGCATCCCGAGCCGCCAGAAGAGCAGACTGGCGAGCAGCACCAGGCCGGCGATGAAGCCGATCTGCTGCCACGGCGCGGAAAGATATTGCGCCAGACCGAGGCCCTCGGCCTTGCCCTGCGTGCGCTGCAAGGTGGGTCCGGCCGGCCCGGCGCCCATCGGCACTGCTGACAGCGCGATCGGCACGGGTGGCCCATCCGCGCTATTCATGGAAGGCGCCGTGGCAGCGCCCTCATCGGCCAGCGCGACATCCTGCGCCAGAGCCACCGGCTTTGAACCAGAGTCCAGCAACTCCGGGCGCGCCTTGCGGACATCCTCATAGGAGCGCGCCAAGGGATCGCGGCTCTCCGGGCGATAGGCCGGCAATTCGCTCACCGGCCGCGCGAGGCGGTCGCGCGACTCCGGCCGCGCGGAGGGTTGGGCCAGACGGTCCCGGCTCTCGGGCCGCGCCTCATTGGCGATCAGCATCGGCGCCCGCACCTGATTATCCTGCCCGAAGGCAGGCGGGAGCAGCAGGCTGGTGAGCTTCTGGAGATCGAGAAGGCTGGAGCTTGCCCGGGCAAACGCAGTTTCCGCTTGCCCTGCCGCCGGACTCACGGCGAGAAGGCAGGCGATCGACGCCATCCCTGGAAAGACAACAGGCAATCTCATTATGACCCCACCGACCCATTTCGGGACAGACCGCGATCAGCATATCGTCGCGCCAATGTAAAGCGTGAGGGACACAAGGCGCCCTGTGCCGCCCGATCCTTGCGCCGACACGTGCGGCCTGCGCCAGCCGATTATCGAAGGGACACATCATCATGGCCGAGACATCTTCTCTGACCACGACGAACAATGACGATCTCAAAGCGCTGGTGCGGACCATCCCGGATTATCCGATTCCCGGCATCCAGTTTCGCGACGTTTCGACCCTGTTGCTGGATGGCGAGGGCTTTCGGGCGACGATCGACCGGATCGCGGCAATGGTCGATCCGGCCCAGGTCGACCTCATCGCCGGCATCGAGGCGCGCGGGTTCATCGTCGCGGCCGGGCTTTCCTACAAGCTCGGCAAGGGCAAGCTGATGCTGCGCAAGTCCGGCAAGCTGCCCGGCGCGACGGTCGGCATCGATTATGCGCTCGAATATGGCACCGACCGGATCGAGATGCATCAGGGCGCCGTGCGGCCAGGGCAACGGGTGCTGCTGGTGGACGACCTGCTGGCGACCGGCGGGACCGCGCTCGCCGGCGCTGCCCTGCTGCGGGGCGAAGGTGCCATTGTCGATCAGGCGGCGTTCGTCATCGACCTGCCCGAGCTGGGCGGCGCGGAACGCCTCAGGGACGTGGGCATCACGCCCCTCTCCCTCATCACCTTTGAAGGGCATTGAGACGCATGCGCATCCTGATGCTCGCCGCCCTGCCCGAAGAGGCCGATGCCTTCCTGCCGGATGCGGGGGACAGGCTGGACGGCGACTGGCCGCTGGTGCGCCGCGTCGACACCGGGCGCCATCTGGTGCACATCGCGACGACCGGGATCGGCAAGGTCAACATCGCCGCGGCCGCCGCGCGGCTGCATGCGATTCACGCAGCGGATATGCTGATGATCTTCGGGACGGCCGGCAAGCTGAGCGCCCTCGCCGGCGATTGCTTCTGGCTCGCCCGCGCCGTCCAGCATGATTATGGCGCGCGTCGCCCGGATGCCTTCGTGCACTATCCCGCTGGCGCCTGGCCGATGGGGCCGGCAAATGTCACGCCTTATGCGGCCATGCCCGATCCCGGCAGCGCCCTGCCCCATGCTTGCATCGCCAGCGGTGACGCGTTCATCGAGGATGGCGCCTATGCGGCCCACCTCGTTGCTGCGCTGGATGCCGACATCGTCGACATGGAAACCGGCGCGCTCGCCCAATATGCCGCCCAGTGCGGCCTCCCCTGGGGCGGCATCAAGGCGGCGACGGACGATGCCAATCCCGACAGTGCCGGGGATTTCCACGCCAACCTCCGCGCCGCCTCCCGCCGGGCCGCGCTTGCCATGGAACGGGTGCTCGACCTGCTTTGACCTCGCCGGACAACACGCTAGATTGCACCCACTGCATCGCCCCAACACAGAGAGACATGATGGCTCATTTTGCTGCTTCCCCCCTCCTCCTCGCCGCCACCGGCCTCTGCCTGGCCTTGCAGGGCTGCGGCGCCAAGGCCCCGGCGGGGCCGATGCCCACGCCCGAACCTTTCGCCGAGGCGATCCTGTATGATGGCCAGGGCAACCGCACCGGTGTCGCGACGCTGGTGCCGGAAGACGGCCATATGCGCGGCAGCGTCGAGGTGACGCGCGGGCTGACGCCGGGCGCGCACGGGATGCACATTCACGCCATCGGCAAATGCACCCTGCCCGATTTCGTATCGGCCGGCGGCCACCTCAACCCCGAAAGCAAGCAGCACGGCACCGAGAACCCGCAAGGCCCCCATGCCGGGGACCTGCCCATGGTGACCGCTGACGCGCGCGGCGCTGCCAAGGTAACGTTCATGGCGCACACCAACATGGCGACCCTGCTGGACGACGATGGCGCGGCGCTGGTGATCCACGCAGACGCCGACGACATGCGCACCGACCCCACGGGCAATAGTGGCGGCCGGGTGATGTGCGGCGTGTTCTACCGCAAGGAATCCTGATCGCAGATCCGGGTCCGTCTCCGATCAGCGCCGCAAAGGCATTGCAGCGGGCCGCAAGCCCCTTGCAATGCCGCGCGATGGCCTTATATCGCTGGTCATTCAGATTGGTCGGGCATCTGCCCGCCAGTCGCCTTCCGCTACCCGGGCAAGCATGACGCGTTGCGCACGACATGCATCACATATGGGGTGACGGCGAGGTTCATATGACGCTCAAGTGCGGATCGGACAGCCCCGGCCCGCACTTTTTTGCGTGCTCGCAGCCCTCGAATCGAGGTGCGCAGCCGCAGCAAGAGGCTGAATTTTCGCTGCAATGCGAAAAATATTATCGGGACCACAACACGCAGGAAGGTCAGGTATCTCTGGCATGGCAACCAAGGCTCTCCCCATCAAGCCCGGCGAAAGCGCCACCAAGCGCATCCGCAAGGTATTCGGCAACATCCACGAGGTCGTGGAAATGCCGAACCTCATCGAGGTTCAGCGCGAAAGCTATGAGCAGTTCCTGCGGTCCAATCCCGCAATCGGCTATGTGTCCGGCCTTGAGAAGACGCTGCGCAGCGTCTTCCCGATCCGTGACTTTGCCGGCACGGCCGAGCTGGACTTCGTCCACTATGAGCTGGAAGATCCCAAGTACGACACCGAGGAATGCCGTCAGCGCGGCATCACCTATGCCGCGCCGATGCGCGTCACGCTCCGCCTGATCGTCTTCGAAGTCGATCAGGACACCGAGACCCGCTCGGTTCTCGATATCAAGGAGCAGGATGTCTACATGGGCGACATGCCGCTCATGACCGGCAACGGCACCTTCATCGTCAATGGTACAGAGCGCGTCATCGTGTCCCAGATGCACCGCTCGCCGGGCGTCCTGTTCGACCATGACCGTGGCAAGACCCACTCCTCCGGCAAGTATCTCTTCGCCGCTCGCGTGATCCCGTATCGCGGTTCCTGGCTGGACTTCGAGTTCGACGCCAAGGACATCGTGAACGTGCGTATCGACCGCAAGCGCAAGCTGCCGGTCACTGCCCTGCTCTTCGCGCTTGGCCTGAACAGCGAGGAAATCCTCGGCGAGTTCTACAACAAGGTCACCTATGTACGCGGCGAGAATGGCTGGCAGATCCCCTATACGGCGGACGCCTGGCGCGGCCTCAAGCCCACCTTCGACATCATCGACGCCAAGACCGGCGAAGTGGTGTTCGCAGCCGGGCAGAAGATCAGCCCGCGTGCGGCGCTCAAGGCCGCGAAGGACGGCCTGGAAGCGCTCGTGATTCCGACCGAGGAAGTCTATGGCCGCTACAGCGCCTATGACCTGATCAACGAGAGCACCGGCGAGATCTACATCGAAGCCGGCGACGAGGTCTCGCCCGAGAACCTCGCCAAGCTGGATGCGGCCGGTATCGACCGCCTCGAACTGCTCGACATCGACCATGTGAACACAGGTCCGTGGATCCGCAACACGCTCAAGGTCGACAAGGCCGAAGACCGCGACCACGCGCTTTCCGACATCTACCGCGTCATGCGCCCCGGCGAGCCGCCGACGCGCGAGACCGCCGAAGCCCTGTTCGAAGGCCTGTTCTTCGACGGCGAGCGCTATGACCTCTCGGCCGTGGGCCGCGTGAAGCTGAACATGCGCCTTGGCCTCGACGCCGAGGACACCATCACGACGCTGCGCCGCGAGGACATCCTCGCCGTGGTCAAGGAGCTGGTGAACCTCAAGGACGGCAAGGGCGAGATCGACGACATCGACAATCTCGGCAACCGCCGCGTGCGTTCGGTAGGTGAGCTGCTGGAGAACCAGTATCGCGTCGGCCTGCTCCGCATGGAGCGCGCCGTGAAGGAGCGCATGTCCAGCGTCGACGTCTCGACGGTGATGCCGAACGACCTCATCAACGCCAAGCCCGCTGTGGCGGCGGTGCGCGAGTTCTTCGGCTCCTCGCAGCTCTCGCAGTTCATGGACCAGACCAACCCGCTCTCCGAAATCACGCACAAGCGTCGCGTTTCGGCCTTGGGCCCGGGTGGTCTCACCCGTGAGCGCGCCGGCTTCGAGGTCCGCGACGTTCACCCGACCCATTATGGCCGCATCTGCCCGATTGAGACGCCGGAAGGCCCGAACATCGGCCTGATCAACTCGCTGGCGAGCTTCTCGCGCGTCAACAAGTACGGCTTCATCGAGACGCCCTATCGCAAGGTCATCGACAATAAGGTGACGGACGAGGTCGTGTATCTCTCCGCCATGGAAGAGGCCAAGCACACGATCGCGCAGGCCAACGCCGAAGTGAACCCGGACGGCACCTTCGCCGAGGATCTCATCTCCGCCCGTGAGGCCGGCGAGTTCCTGATGGCGCCGCGCGACCACATCACGCTGATGGACGTCAGCCCCAAGCAGCTTGTTTCGGTTGCCGCATCGCTCATTCCCTTCCTGGAAAACGATGACGCCAACCGCGCGCTCATGGGATCGAACATGCAGCGTCAGGCCGTGCCGCTCGTGCAGGCCGAGGCGCCGTTCGTCGGCACCGGTATGGAAGAGACGGTTGCGCGTGACTCCGGCGCCGCCATCGCGGCCAAGCGCTCGGGCATCGTCGATCAGGTGGACGCCACCCGCATCGTGATCCGCGCCACCGAAGAGATCGAGGCCGGCAAGTCGGGCGTCGACATCTACACGCTGATGAAGTTCCAGCGCTCCAACCAGGATACCTGCATCAACCAGCGTCCGCTGGTGAAGGTGGGCGAGCATGTGAAGGCCGGCGACGTGATCGCCGACGGTCCCTCGACCGAGCTGGGCGAACTGGCCCTGGGCCGCAACAGCCTCGTCGCGTTCATGCCCTGGAATGGCTACAACTACGAGGACTCCATCCTGATCTCCGAGCGGATCGTGAAGGACGACGTCTTCACCTCGATCCACATCGAGGAGTTCGAGGTGATGGCCCGCGACACCAAGCTCGGGCCGGAAGACATCACCCGCGACATCCCCAACGTCGGCGAGGAAGCCCTGCGCAACCTCGACGAGGCGGGCATTGTCTACATCGGCGCCGAGGTGGAGCCTGGCGATATTCTCGTCGGCAAGATCACGCCCAAGGGTGAAAGCCCGATGACGCCGGAAGAGAAGCTCCTCCGCGCCATCTTCGGTGAGAAGGCCAGCGACGTGCGCGACACCTCGCTCCGTCTGCCCCCGGGCGTTGCCGGCACGATCGTCGAAGTGCGCGTGTTCAACCGGCACGGCATCGACAAGGACGAGCGTGCGATGGCCATCGAGCGCGAGGAAATCGACCGTCTCGCCAAGGACCGCGAGGACGAGCGCGCGATCCTCAATCGCGCAACCTTCAACCGCCTGCGCGAGATGTTGATCGGCCAGACGGCCACGGCAGCGCCCAAGGGCGTCAAGAAGGGCGTCGACATCACCGAGGAGCTGCTTTCCGAGGTTGAGCGTCACGAGTGGTGGAAGTTCGCGGTTGCGGACGATGCCCGCCAGTCTCAGCTCGAAGCGGTCAAGACGCAGTATGACGAGGCCGTGAAGGTTATCGTCGAGAAGTTCGAGGACCGCGTCGAGAAGCTGCAGCGCGGCGACGAGCTGCCCCCGGGCGTGCTCAAGATGGTCAAGGTCTTCGTTGCGGTGAAGCGCAAGCTGCAGCCGGGCGACAAGATGGCCGGCCGTCACGGCAACAAGGGCGTCATCTCGCGCATCCTGCCGGTCGAGGACATGCCGTTCCTGGAGGATGGCACCCCGGTCGACATCGTGCTCAACCCGCTGGGCGTGCCGTCGCGCATGAACGTCGGGCAAATCTTCGAGACGCACCTTGGTTGGGCCGCCCGCGGTCTCGGCCAGCAGATCAAGCATGCCCTGCGCGACTGGCGCGAGGCCAACCCGAACGCGGCCGGCGGTGAAATGCCGGAAGCGGTGAAGGAGCGTCTGCTGACCGTCTATGGCGAGGATTATGCGGACGAGATCAAGTCCCGCTCGGCTGAGCAGGTCATCGAGCTTGCCTCCAACCTGGTGACCGGCGTTCCGATCGCGACACCGGTGTTCGACGGTGCGCGTGAAGCCGACGTTTCGGCCATGCTGCAGCTGGCAGGGCTCGATACGTCGGGCCAGTCCACGCTCTATGACGGCCGGACCGGTGACGCGTTCGACCGCAAGGTGACGGTGGGCATCATCTACATGCTCAAGCTGCACCACCTTGTGGACGACAAGATCCACGCCCGTTCCATCGGCCCCTACAGCCTCGTCACCCAGCAGCCGCTGGGCGGTAAGGCCCAGTTCGGTGGTCAGCGCTTCGGTGAGATGGAGGTCTGGGCACTGCAGGCTTATGGTGCAGCCTACACGCTGCAGGAAATGCTCACGGTCAAGTCCGACGACGTGGTCGGCCGTACCAAGGTCTATGAGGCGATCGTCAAGGGTGACGACACCTTCGAGGCCGGCATTCCGGAAAGCTTCAACGTGCTCGTGAAGGAAATGCGCTCGCTCGGCCTCAATGTTGAGCTGGCGGCGCTGGAAGACCTCTCCGACAGCGATGGCGACGACGAACTGCCCGAGGCGGCGGAATAATGGGAAAAGGGGCGCTGCTCGCGCGGCGCCCCTCCCCTTCGCCCCTTTACGAACTTCAGCCCTCTGCAGGGAATTGAGACATGAACGAACTGACCACCTTCGCCAATCCGATGGCCAAGCCGGAAACCTTCGACCAGATCCAGATCGGCATTGCGTCGCCCGAGCGCATCCGCAGCTGGTCCTTCGGCGAGATCAAGAAGCCGGAGACGATCAACTATCGCACGTTCAAGCCCGAGCGTGACGGCCTGTTCTGCGCGCGCATCTTCGGCCCGATCAAGGACTATGAGTGCCTGTGCGGCAAGTACAAGCGCATGAAGTACAAGGGCATCGTCTGCGAAAAGTGCGGCGTGGAAGTGACCGTTTCCAAGGTCCGCCGCGAGCGCATGGGTCATATCGAGCTGGCCGCGCCGGTTGCCCACATCTGGTTCCTCAAGTCGCTGCCTTCGCGCATCGGCCTGCTGCTCGACATGCAGCTCAAGCAGCTTGAGCGCGTTCTCTACTTCGAGAGCTACATCGTCATCGAGCCGGGCCTCACCCCGCTGGAGAAGTATCAGCTGCTCAACGAGGACGAGCTGGTCGAAGCGCAGGACGAATATGGCGAGGATGCCTTCTCCGCCGGTATCGGCGCCGAGGCGGTCAAGCAGATGCTCATGGACCTCGATCTCGAGGGCGAGCAGAAGGCACTGATGGAAGAGCTGGCGACGACCAAGTCGGAGCTCAAGCCCAAGAAGATCATCAAGCGCCTCAAGGTTGTGGAAAGCTTCATCGATTCCGGCAACCGCCCGGAATGGATGATCCTCGACGTGGTGCCGGTCATTCCGCCGGAACTGCGCCCGCTGGTGCCGCTGGACGGCGGCCGCTTCGCGACGTCGGATCTCAACGATCTCTATCGTCGCGTCATCAACCGCAACAACCGCTTGAAGCGCCTGATGGAGCTGCGCGCGCCGGACATCATCGTCCGCAACGAAAAGCGCATGCTGCAGGAAGCCGTTGACGCCCTGTTCGACAACGGCCGTCGTGGCCGCGTCATCACCGGTGCCAACAAGCGTCCGCTCAAGTCGCTCTCCGACATGCTCAAGGGCAAGCAGGGCCGCTTCCGTCAGAACCTGCTCGGCAAGCGCGTCGACTATTCCGGCCGTTCGGTCATCGTGACCGGTCCGGAGCTCAAGCTGCACCAGTGCGGCCTGCCCAAGAAGATGGCGCTCGAGCTGTTCAAGCCGTTCATCTACGCCCGTCTCGATGCCAAGGGTCTATCGATGACCCTCAAGCAGGCGAAGAAGTGGGTGGAGAAGGAGCGCAAGGAAGTCTGGGACATCCTCGATGAGGTGATCCGCGAGCACCCCGTGCTGTTGAACCGCGCCCCGACGCTCCACCGCCTCGGCATCCAGGCGTTCGAGCCCGTGCTGATCGAGGGCAAGGCCATCCAGCTCCACCCGCTAGTCTGCGCCGCGTTCAACGCCGACTTCGACGGTGACCAGATGGCCGTTCACGTTCCGCTGAGCCTTGAGGCCCAGCTGGAAGCGCGCGTGCTGATGATGTCCACCAACAACATCCTCTCGCCCGCCAACGGCAAGCCGATCATCGTGCCCTCGCAGGACATGGTGCTGGGTATCTATTATCTGTCGATGGAGCTGGCCGGCGAGCCGGGCGAAGGCATGATCCTCGCCGACATGCAGGAGGTCCACCAGGCCCTCTTCGCCAAGGCGGTGACGCTGCACAGCAAGATCATCAGCCGCGTGCCGCAGACGGACGAGAATGGCGAGACCTACATGCGCCGCGTGGAAACCACGCCGGGCCGTATGCTGATCGGCGAGTGCCTCCCCAAGAGCCACAAGGTGCCGTTCGACGCCGTCAACCGCCTGCTCACCAAGAAGGACGTGGGCGACGTTATCGACGAGGTCTATCGTCACACTGGCCAGAAGGACACGGTGCTGTTTGCCGACGCCATCATGGCGCTGGGCTTCCGCCACGCGTTCCAGGCCGGCATCTCGTTCGGCAAGGACGACATGATCATTCCGGACAGCAAGGTGGCTCTGGTCGATGAGACCAAGGCGCTGGTGGCCGACTACGAGCAGCAGTATCAGGACGGCCTGATCACCCAGCAGGAAAAGTACAACAAGGTGATCGACGCCTGGTCGGGCTGCGGTGACCGTGTGGCCAACGCCATGATGGACGAGATTCGCTCGATGCCGCAGGACCCGGATACGGGCCGCCTGAAGCCGATCAACTCGATCTACATGATGAGCCACTCGGGTGCCCGTGGTTCCCCGGCGCAGATGAAGCAGCTGGCCGGTATGCGCGGCCTGATGGCCAAGCCGTCGGGCGAGATCATCGAGACGCCGATCATCTCGAACTTCAAGGAAGGCCTGACCGTTCTTGAATATTTCAACTCGACGCACGGCGCCCGTAAGGGTCTGGCCGACACGGCGCTCAAGACGGCAAACTCGGGTTACCTGACCCGCCGCCTGGTCGACGTGAGCCAGGACTGCACCATCGTCGAGGTGGATTGCGGCACGCAGAAGGCGCTGGAGATGAAGGCCATCATCCAGGGCGGCAGCGTGATCGCATCGCTTGGCGAGCGCGTGCTCGGTCGCACCACGGCCGAAGACATTGTGGACAGCAAGGATGGCTCGGTCATCGTCCCCGAGGGCGAGCTGCTGGACGAGGCGATGGTCGCCAAGATCGAGGCCATCGGCGTTCAGGCGGTCAAGATCCGTTCGCCGCTGATCTGCGAATCCAAGATGGGCGTGTGCGCCAAGTGCTACGGGCGTGACCTCGCCCGCGGTACGCCGGTGAACATCGGTGAGGCTGTCGGCGTGATCGCCGCCCAGTCGATCGGTGAGCCGGGCACGCAGCTGACGATGCGGACCTTCCACATCGGCGGTGCCGCCCAGCTCAACGAGCAGTCCAACCTCGAGGCCGTTTCCGACGGTTCCATCGAACTGCGCGACATGCCGACCATCACGGACAAGCACGGCCGTAACCTGTCGCTGGCCCGCAATGGCGAACTGGCGATCATCGACGATGAAGGCCGCGAGCGTGCGGTCCATCGCCTGCCTTATGGTGCCGCCATCCTGTTCAAGCATGGCGCCAAGGTGAAGCAGGGCGACCGCATCGCCGAGTGGGATCCGTTCACGCAGCCGGTGATCACCGAGAAGCCGGGTATCGTGAAGTATCAGGACCTGATCGACGGCAAGACGCTGACCGAACAGGCGGACGAGGCCACCGGCATCACGCAGCGCGTGGTGACCGAATATCGTGCCCCGTCCCGTTCCAAGGACGATCTGCGTCCGCGCCTGACGCTGCTGGACGATGCCTCTGGCGAGGCAGCGCGTTACCTTCTGGCACCGGGCGCGACGCTCTCGGTCGAGGATGGTGCGCAGGTGCAGGCCGGTGACGTGCTGGCCCGTGTCTCCCGCGAGGCTGCCAAGACCCGCGACATCACGGGCGGTCTGCCGCGCGTGGCGGAGCTGTTCGAGGCGCGCAAGCCCAAGGACAATGCGATCATCGCACGGGTCTCGGGCCGCGTTCAGTTCCTCAAGGACTACAAGGCCAAGCGCAAGATCGCGATCCTCCCCGAGGATGGCGGCGAGCCGGTCGAGTATCTGATCCCCAAGAGCAAGGTGATCGACGTTCAGGAAGGCGACTACGTGAAGCGTGGCGACAACCTGATCGGCGGTTCGCCCGATCCCCACGACATTCTCGAAGTGCTCGGCATCGAGCCGCTTTCGGAATATATGGTCGCGGAGATCCAGGAGGTCTATCGACTGCAGGGCGTGAAGATCAACGACAAGCACATCGAGGTGATCGTTCGCCAGATGCTGCAGAAGGTCGAGATCACCGACGGCGGCGACACCACGCTGCTGGCAGGCGAGCAGGTCGATCGCGAGGAAATGGACGAAGTGAACGCCCGCCTCGCGCCCGGCCAGCAACCGGCGTTCGGTAAGCCCGTGCTCCTCGGCATCACCAAGGCGTCGCTGCAGACCCGCAGCTTCATCTCGGCTGCTTCCTTCCAGGAAACGACCCGCGTCCTCACCGAGGCGGCCGTTCAGGGCAAGAAGGACACGCTGATCGGCCTCAAGGAGAATGTGATCGTCGGGCGCCTGATCCCGGCCGGCACCGGCTCCTCGATGAACCGGATGCGGATCGCCGCGAACAGCCGCGACGCGGCACTGCGTGCTGCCATGCGGGTCGCCAACGAGGTTCACCTCGTGGCACCGCAGACCGCCGCAGAAGAGCATGAGGCCGAACTGCGCCAGCCCGTGGAAGCCGCCATCGGCGACGATCCGCTCGGCAAGGTGCAGGGTGAGGACTTCACCACCGAGGACATGAACTAAGCATCAGGTCCTTTCGGGACAGAATAGAGAGGCCCGCCGGAGCGATCCGGCGGGCCTTTTGCTTGGATGTCCGACGCGATATCCTGTGGCATCGACTCCCCTGGCCGCAGGACACATGATGCTGAAACTGAGGCTCTGCCGCCTTGCCCTAACCTTGGGCGCCCTGGCCCTCTCTGCCAGTGGCGCGCTGGGACAGACCAATCCCTATCAGGAGGATGCCCGTGCACTTCCGGGCATCATCGCGGAAGCCTATGCCTATCCCGAGCGCCTTGCAGGCGGCGAATATCGCCTGCCCTCCCGGCTCCAGGCGGAAGCCGAGGCGGTGCGCGATGAGGATGGCCTCATCCGCCTTGCAGAACGCGCCCTCATGATTCTCGCCGACCATCATGCAATCACGGGGGCCTCCTTCTCCAACAGCTGGGCGGTTTTCCCAAGCTATGGCGACCTGTGGATCGAGCGGCGCGGCGCTGGCTATCGTATCGAGCAGGTCCGGGCCGGCAGCCCGGCGGAACAGGCCGGTGTGCAAGCCGGCGACGAGCTGATCGCCATTGCCGGAACGCCTGTACAGGCAGCGGTCGACGCGTTCTGGACCGACCTCGGCGTCGCGTCGGGCGAAGGCGATGCCGGCTATGCCGCGCGCGTGCTCGCCGCGGGCCGTCGCGACCGTCCGCGACAGCTGACCGTGAAGGCCCGCGGCAGGTCACCGCGCACGGTCGAACTGCCCAATCTGTACGCCCTCAATCATCCGGATATGCCGCCGCTCTCGGTTGCCGAGGACGCCAGCGGCGCGGCGATCATCCGTTTCCACGATTCCCTCGGTCGCGATGACACGATCCCCGCCTTCGATACGGCCATGGCAGCGCTGACGCCGGGCAAGCCGATCATCCTCGACCTGACAGACACGGCCAGCGGCGGCAATACCACGGTGGCGCGGGCGGTCATGGGCTGGTTCGTCACCCAGCCCACCGCCTATCAAATTCACAACCTGCCCGTCGAAGAGCGCGAGACCGGCATTGCGCGGCAGTGGATCGAGCAGGTGCTACCACTGGCTGGGAAGCATCATGCCGGCCCGGTCCTCGTGCGGGTCTCGCGCTGGACGGGGAGCATGGGCGAAGGCCTGGCGATAGGCCTGCATGCCATAGGCGCGCGCGTGCAAGGCAGCAGGATGGCGGGGCTCCTAGGCGCGATCTACGATCATGCGTTGCCCAAATCCGGCGTGATCATCAAATTGCCGACCGAGCGCCTTTACGCTGTCGATGGGACGCCTAGGGAAGCTTTCCAGCCCGAGCCGGTCCCGATGGATACAGCGCGCTGAGGGTCAGCATTATGCGGGCGCGGCCAGGCCTCCGTCGGCGCTCCTGACAAAGAAAAAGGCCCCGAAAATCGGAGCCTTCCTCTCAAACGTTGGGTGGAACCGCTCAGTTCTTCTTGAGCGTGAGGCCACCGAAGCGCTTGTTGAACTGGGCAACACGGCCGCCCTGATCGAGCTGGCGCTGACCGCCGGTCCATGCCGGGTGCGACGTCGGATCGATTTCCAGCGTCATCGTGTCGCCTTCCTTGCCCCAGGTCGAGCGGGTCTGGAAGCTGGTCCCGTCCGTCATCTGCACGGTGATGAGATGATATTCGGGATGCGTGTCTTTTTTCATGTGTCGGCTCCTGAAATGACCGGTTTCCGACCGGTCCGGGGCGTTAGGGAAGCGCGGCCCTTAGCGGGAAAGGGCCGGCTTGGCAAGGCGCTGCGGGCTTTGCGTCCCGCTCAGTCCTTCGGCGGATCGGCGATCATCGCGACGCAGTTTGTTTCTGCGCACAATTTGCCGTCGATGCTGGCCTTGCCGGAGAATTTGCAGACCGAACCGCGCAGCTGCGTGAACTCGACATGGAGGTCCAGCAGATGCCCCGGCTCGACAGGCGCACGGAACTTCGCGCCCTCAATGGTCATGAAATAAACAAGCTTGCCCGTGCCGGCGAGCCCGAGGGACTCGACGGCGAGGATACCGGCAGCCTGGGCAATCGCCTCGACGATGAGCACGCCCGGCATGATCGGACGCCCGGGGAAATGCCCCTGGAAGAACTGCTCGTTCATCGACACCGCCTTGACCGCGTGGATCGAGGTCTTGGGAACCATCGAAACCACACGGTCGACCAGCAGCAACGGGTAACGATGCGGCAAGGCTGCCAGCACGCCACGGATATCGAGTCCGCCGCTCTGTTCAGCCCCTGCGCTTTCCGCTTCGCTCATCGGTGATTAGCGCCCTTCGCCAGCCGTCGGCGTGCGCGCAGCCGGCGCTGCAGCGGCAGGCTGCTGCTGCTGACCACCGGGCTGCCAACCCTGCGGCGGCGTGATGCTGACGGACGGGACCAGTGCATTAATCTCCTGCACGAGCAGACGGGTGACGTCCGCCGTGGGCTGGAAGGCTTCTGCGGCTTCCGCCTTCACCAGCAAGTCGATCTTGTTCTTGGTCATCACGTTGCGCATGGCCTCGGGCAGCTTGGCGCCGATCTGCTCGAGCACATAGGCACGGGCGAGCTGGAGCGGCTGCTCGAGACGCTGCAGTTCGGCCTGCGCTTCCTGCGCGCGACGCTGTAGCTCGTTATACTGGTTCTGCAGGGTGGTCTGCGTGGCAGCGGGCGGGTTCTGGCCAGCGGCCTGAGCCGCGGTCTGCAGCGCCGTCTGCTTCTGCTGGATCTCGGTCTGCAGCGCGGTGCGACGTGTGTTGATCTGGTCGATATTCGACTTGTAGGTCACCTGCATCTGCTGGCTGGCCGTGGTAGCCGCGCTGGACTGGCCGATCGCCTCGTCGATGTTGACGACGGCAATCGCCTGCTTGACCTGTGCGGAAACCGGCGCGGAAACGCTGAGGGCCGCGACCGATGCCGTTGCGAGCGCAACAGCGGAAAAGATGGAGTTACGCATCAGAATTGTGTCCCTATGTTGAAGGTTACAAGCTTGGTATCATCGCCGTCGACCTTCACCAGGGCCTTGGCGATATCGATCCGGAACGGACCGAAGGGCGAATTCCAGTTCACGCCGAAACCGACCGAAACGCGCGGTTTGGGGCTGTCGCCGAGGAAGACTTCCTTGAAGCCACCAATCGACGTTACGTAAGGCGTCGTACCGGAAGGACAGCTAGCGCCATCGGGAATGGACGAAAGCGAACTGGCGGTCGTGTCGGTCGCAGGCGTGATGCACTGCCTCAAGCCGCTGGCATCCCGGATGGGGAAATCGATGTTTTGGGGCAGGTCGATCAAGTTCGGACGACGGACGCCGAAGACGGCACCGGCATCGATGAACACTGACGGACGCAGGCCCATGTCGCGCGCGCCGGCACCGAGAGGAATCTCGATCTCAAAGTGCGTGAGATAGTAAGCGCGGCCGCCCAGAGCGTCATCGGACCACTGGTCACGATTTTCACTCAGTCCGATGACGTTATTATTCTCGTCGTACAGATAAGGCTTGCGCACGATGCGCGGCCCGACGCCGCGAATATCGAAACCGCGCAACTGCGGCTCACCCAGGAAGAAGCGATCGACGAGGCGGACGGGGTCGGAATTCGGCCCCGCGCCATCTTCGAACGAATGGATGTAGCCAGCCTCGCCCTTCACCGAGAAGATGAAGCCGCCGCCGAGCGGCCAATATTTATCGGCAGAGAGACGGTTGCGCAGGTAACGGACGTTACCGCCCAGACCGGCAAAGTCCTGACTGAACGTAATGCTGTGCCCGCGCGTCGGACGGATGCGGTTGTCCCGCATGTCATAAATTAGCGAATAGCCGATCGACGACGTGGTGCGCTTGCCGATGGCATCGCACAGATACTGGCTTGCGCGCAGAGGGTCGCACTGGAAGTTGCCGGCTTGCTCACGGTCGGAATAATAGTTGGCCTTGTCCAGCGTCACGTCCTCGAACGAGAGGCCATAGCGCAACGCCAGCGAGAGATATTCGGTAATCGGCAAACCGGCACGCAGCTGGAAGCCGGTGCGGACCTGGCTGTACAGCGTGTTGCGGTCATTACCGGACAGGTAGTTGAACGAGTTCGTATCCTGCCGGAAGATATCGCCGCCCAGCGCGATGTTCTTGTCCAGGAAGTAGGGCTCGGTGAAGCCGACGTTCACGGACTTTGAGTAGCTCGAATAATTGACCGAAGTGCGCAGTTCCTGGCCCATGCCGCGGAAGTTGCGCTGCGTGACCGACGCCGAGAGGATGAAGCGCTCAAGGCTCGAGAAGCCGGCGGAGAGCTGAAGCTCGCCGGTCGCCTTTTCCTCGACATTGGTTTCCAGCACGATGCGATCGGGCGCGGACCCGGGCTTCTGGTCGATCTCCAGACGTTCCTGGAAGAAGCCCAGCGAGTTGATCCGGTCCTGCGAACGGCGGACCTGGAAAGTGTTGAACGCATCGCCCTCGTGCAGACGGAACTCGCGGCGGATCACCTTGTCCTGCGTCAGCGTGTTGCCGTTGATATCGATCCGCTCGACATAAACGCGCGGCGCGTTGGCGATGCGGAAGGTGATGCCCATGGTGAGGTCTTCGCGGCTGCGATTGAACTCGGGCTGCACGTCGGCGAAAGCATAGCCGAACAGACCGGCGGTCTGGTTGAGCTGCTCGACCGTGTCTTCCACGGCCTTGGCGTTGTACCAGTCGCCCTTCTTCATCCGCAGCGAGCGGGACAGGCCCTCGGAACTGAGGTCGCGAATATCGCTTTGCACGGTCACGTCGCCGAATTTGTAGCGGTCGCCTTCCTCCACCACATAAGTAATGATGAAGTCCTGCTTGTTCGACGTCAGCTCCGCCACCGCGGACACGACGCGGAAATCGGCATAGCCCTGCGTCAGGTAAAACTGACGGACTTTCTGCTGGTCATAGGCCAGCCGGTCGGGATCGTAGGTGGTGCCGGACGAGAAGACGCGGAACCAGCGCGACTGCTTGGTCGCCATCTCGCTGCGCAGCTGCCCATCGGAGAATTTGTCGTTGCCGATGATGTTGATCTGGCGGACCTTGGATTTCGGCCCTTCCGTGATCTCGTAGACGATGTCGACGCGGTTCTGATCGAGCTGCACCAGCTTGGGATCGACAACCGCTGCAAACCGACCCTGGCGACGATACAGCTCGATGATCCGGGCGACGTCCGCGCGCACCTTGGAGCGCGTGTAGATCTGCCGCGGCGCCATGCGGATTTCGGGGAGGATCTTGTCGTCCTTGAGGCGCTTGTTACCCTCCAGCACGATGCGATTGATGACCGGGTTCTCGGTCACCTGAATGGTGAGCGCGCCCTGATTGTCGCGGATCTGCACGTCCGAGAACAGCTCACTAGCGTAAAGCTCGCGCAGCGCCTCATCAAGCGTCTCGCGGGTGTATTTGTTGCCGATCCGCAATTTGGTGTACGAGAGGACCGTGTCCGCCTCGAGGCGCTGGGCACCTTCCACCGTGATGGCGGAGATGGTGCGCTCTTCGGCGGTCACCGGCTGAACCGCAGGCGCGGAAGGCAGCGCGGGGGCCGGCTGCGCCGCAGCGCTCCCGGTGGCCTGTGCCATCGCCGGCACGGAGCCAAAGCCCGCCAGGATGGTGCCACACAGGAGCAACGGCGCGAGGCGGCCCTGTGTCGATGAAATGCGTGCTGCTTCGCTCAAACTCAGATTCCTCGACATGTCCTGAATGCACTTCATCTTGGGAAGCCGCATCCGCGCTGCCTCCCCTGCCCCAACCCGATCAGCCAATCAAGCCGCTCAGCCCTCGCCAGACGCCAAACGACGCCAGATCGTTCAAAGTCACGAAGATCATCAGCCCCAGCAAAAGCGCGAGGCCCGACCGAAACGCCATTTCCTGAAAGCGTGGACTGACTGGCCTGCGCTGAATAGCTTCTATTCCGTAGAAGAACAAATGACCCCCGTCGAGCATGGGAATTGGCAAGAGATTGATGAACCCCAAGTTAATGGAGACCAGCGCCACGAAGGCAATCAGCGCCTCCGGACCCAATGCCGCCTGCTCGCCGGAAATCTGCGCGATCTTGAGCGGTCCGCCCAGTTCATCGACAGAGCGTCGCCCGGTGACGATGTCGGCGAGGCCGCTTGCCATCATGCCGATCAGCTCGCCCGTGCGGCGCACGCCGACCCAGGGTGCCTCAAGCAACCCGACAGTGCGCGAAACCGATTCAAGGCTGCGCACGCCCAGCGCGCCATAACGGAACTCATTGCCGAATCGATCGACCTGCACGACCTCGCCGATCTTCACCGGGATCTGGCGCGCTGCCCCGCCACGCTGGACAGTGAGGGTCACCTCCTCGCCGGGCAGCTTGGTCACTATGATCTGGCGCAGCTCGCCAAACAGCTCCACCGGCTTGCCATCCACGCCGCGAATCTTGTCCCCGGGCAGGATGCCGGCGCGGTCCGCCGCGGAATTGGCTTCCACCGCCGTCACGTCCGCCGGGGTGACATTCTCGCCATAGGCATAAGCGAAGCCGCCCAGAATGATCGCGGCGAACAGCAGGTTGATAAGCGGCCCGGCCAGCACGATGAGCGCCCGCTTGCCGACCGACTTGGACTGGAACGTGCGGTTGCGCTCATCCGGCGGCAGTTGCAGCCAGCTCGGGTCGGACTGGCTGGCCGCGTTCATGTCTCCGGCGAACTTGACGTAGCCGCCGAGCGGCAGCGCAGCGACGCGCCAGCGCGTGCCGCGCTTGTCATGCCAGGCGAAGACTTCCTTGCCGAAGCCGATGGAAAAGGTCTCGGCATGAACGCCGAACCAGCGGCCGACGAGATAATGTCCCAGCTCATGAACGAACACGAGCGGGCCGATGACCAGCAGGAACGCGAGGATCGTGAAGAAGAAACCGGGGTTATCGGTCAATTGATGAGCTCCGCCGTCAGCCGCTCGGCCATTGCACGCGCCGACCTGTCGATGGCCTGAACATCCTCGAGCGTAGCGATGCGGCCGGCGTCGCTGCGGGCTAGCACGTCTTCGACGATCCGGCCAATATCAAGAAAGCCGATCCGCCCATCGAGGAACGCGCCAACGGCGATCTCGTTGGCGGCATTGAGAATAGCCGGTGCGCCGCCGCCGGCCTGGATCGCCTCGCGCGCAAGGCGCAGCGCGGGGAAGCGCTCCTCATCGGGCGCCTCGAAATCCAGCCGGCCGAGCGTGGCCAGATCGAGCGGCTCGCAGGGCGTCTCCATGCGCTGCGGCCAGGCCAGCGCGCTGGCGATGGGGATGCGCATATCCGGGCAACCCAGCTGCGCAATGGTCGACCGATCGCGATACTCGACCATCGAGTGGATAACCGATTGCGGGTGAACGAGGATCGAAAAGCGCTCAAGGCCGATGGGGAAGAGGTGATAAGCCTCGATTAGCTCCAGCCCCTTGTTCATCATCGTCGCGCTGTCGATGCTGATCTTGCGGCCCATCGACCAGTTGGGATGCTTGACCGCCTGCGTCGGCGTCACCGTGCGCATGGCCTCGCGGCTGAGCGTGCGGAACGGGCCGCCGCTGGCGGTGAGCGTGATCTTGCGCACGGCGTCGAGGCCGCCGCTTGCGAGGCACTGGAAGATTGCGTTGTGCTCACTGTCGACCGGCAGCAGCGCGGCGCCACTGCGGGCGACCGCCGCCATCATGACGTCACCGGCCGAAACCAAGGCCTCCTTGTTGGCCAGCGCCACGGTCTTGCCCCCGGCGACCGCAGCAAGCGTGGGAGCCAGTCCCGCGCAGCCGACAATGGCGGCCATGGTCCAGTCCGCGCCCATTTGGGCCGCCTCGATCAGTGCCTCGCCGCCGGCGGCGGCCTCGATGCCGCTACCGGCCAGCGCAGCCTTGAGCGCGCCATAACGGCTCTCATTGGCGATGACCGCGCGGCGGGCGCGGTGCGTGATGGCGATCGCGGCGAGCTTGTCGACATCGTCCCCGGCGGTCACGGCCAGAACCTCGAACGCCTCCGGCTCGCGCGCAATGAGATCGAGCGTGGAGGTGCCAACCGACCCGGTCGCGCCGAAGACGGAAACGGTGCGCGGCACGATCATCCCAGCATTCCTCCTGCGCTGGCCAGAGCAGCCAGAATGGCGGCCAGCAGCAGGCCGTCCACCCGGTCGAACATGCCGCCATGGCCGGGGATGAGATTGCCGCTATCCTTCACGCCCGCCCGCCGCTTCATCCAGCTTTCGAAGAAGTCGCCCACCTGGGCCACCACAGCGATGGCTGCGCCGAGTAGCGCGCTGACCAGCACGAAGCCGGGCTGCAGGCTCACACTGGCGACAACCGCCACCAGCAGCCCCGAGGCGGTCATGCCGCCGCCAAGACCCGCCCAGGTCTTGGACGGACTGATCGCCGGTGCGATCTTCGGCCCGCCAATCGTCCGCCCGGCGAAATAGGCGCCCACATCCGTCGCGATGACGATGCCGATCAGCAGCCAGCGCGTCGCCGCGCCCAGAGACAGCAGCGCTAGCGCCGCACCGCCGATATAGATCAGCCCGAAGAGCAGCCAGAGCATCCGGGCGAGCGTGCCATCGGGAAAGCGCCGGACGAGGCCGCGCCATTCCCAGAAAACGAGGGCGCTCACCAGCGCCACCAGCAGGATCAGCACCGCGCCATCGGCCCATAGCGCGAGCCCGGCGCCGACCAGCAGCACGATCGCCGAGCCGGTGCGAACCGCCAGATCGGAGCGAGGCGCGCGTTCCGCCATCATCGGCCTCCGTACCGGCGTTCGCGGCAGGCGTAGCTTTCCACCGCCGCTGCCAGCGCCGCCTCGTCGAAGTCCGGCCAGAGCGTCTCGGTGAAATACAGCTCGGCATAGGCCGCCTGCCAGAGCAGGAAGTTGGAAAGGCGCACTTCGCCCGAGGTGCGGATCAACAGATCGAGCGGCGGCAGGTCAGCAGTATCGAGTTGGGCCGCGATGACCGCGGGCGTGATCGCCTCTGGCGCCAGCGTGCCGGCCTGCACCTGTTGGGCAAGCGTGCGCATGGCGCGGGCCAGTTCGTCCTGCGACCCGTAATTGAGCGCGACCACCAGCGTGGACGCGGTGTTGGCGGCGGTGCGCGCCACGGCGGCATCGACCATCGCTGCCGCTTCCGGCTCGAAGGCATGGTGATTGCCGATGATCTTCAGCCGGATGCCAGCCTCGTGCAGATCGTCCACTTCCGAGCGGAGAAACTGCTTCATCAGGCCGGTCAGGTCGGCAATCTCATCCTCGGGCCGCTTCCAGTTCTCAGACGAAAAGGCATAGAGCGTCACGCATTCGATACCGAGCTTGGACGCAGCGCGCAGGGTGCGGCGCACGGCCTCGGCGCCGGCGCGATGACCGGCGACGCGTGGCAGCCGGCGCGCCTTCGCCCAACGACCATTACCATCCATGATGATCGCGACATGGCGCGGCACCGCCCCTTCCCCGCCGGTCTGGGCGGGGGTCGGCGCGGCCTTGCGCGTCATCCTGGACCTCAAAAGGCTCATAAATGGCCCTGGCCTCTCCCTCGGCAGTCGAAGGACGGATTATTTGCCAAGGATTTCCTTTTCCTTCGCCTGCGCTGCCGCATCGATATCCGCTATGGTCGAATCGGTGAGCTTCTGCACGTCGGCTTCGGCGCGCTTGCGCTCGTCCTCGCTGATCTCGCCCTTCTTCTCGTCGGTCTTCAGATTGTCCATGCCGTCGCGGCGGACGTTGCGGGCGGCGACGCGCGCCTTCTCGGCATATTGGCCCGCCAGCTTGGCGAGTTCCTTGCGGCGCTCTTCGGTCAGGTCGGGAATCGGCAGACGGACGTTCTGCCCATCGACAATCGGATTGAGGCCGAGGCCCGCCGAGCGGATCGCCTTGTCGACCGGGCCGACATTGGACTTGTCCCACACCTGCACGGAGAGCAGGCGCGGCTCCGGCGCAGAAACGGTCGCGACCTGGTTAAGCGGCATCTTGGCGCCGTACACCTCTACGGTGATGGGATCGAGCAGGCCCACATTGGCCCGGCCCGTGCGCAGTCCGTTCAGATCGTGCTGGAGCGCGTCGACGGCGCCTGCCATGCGGCGCTCCAGATCAGCCTTGTCATATTTCGCCATCTTGCCTCTCCGATGAACCTAGCGACCGCTGTCGACCAGGGTGGAGACACCCTCGCCGCGCAGCACGCGGGCAAGGTTGCCCTGCTCGCGAATGTTGAACACGATGATGGGAATGGCGTTATCGCGGCACAGCGCCACGGCGCTGGCATCCATCACCTTGAGATTTTGTGTGAGCACTTGATCGTAACTCACGCGATCGAAACGCTTTGCGGAATCGACGAGCTTGGGATCGGCATCATAAACGCCATCGACCGACGTGCCCTTGTAGAGCGCATCGCAGCTCATTTCAGCCGCCCGTAGCGCCGCGCCGCTGTCCGTCGTGAAATAGGGATTGCCCGTGCCGGCGGCGAAGATCACCACCCGGCCCTTCTCCAGATGCCGCTGGGCGCGACGACGGATATAGGGTTCGCAAACGCTGGCCATGGGAATGGCGGACTGCACCCGCGTCGCGACGCCCAGATGCTCCAGCGCATCCTGCATGGCGAGGGCGTTCATGACGGTCGCCAGCATGCCCATATAATCGGCATTGGCGCGGTCCATGCCCTGCGCTGCGCCGGCCATGCCGCGGAAGATGTTGCCGCCGCCGATCACCAGACAGATCTCGAAGCCGAACTCCTTGGCTTCCTTCACTTCCCCAGCCACGCGCGCGACAGTACCCGGATCGATACCGAAGCTCTGAGCCCCCATCGCGGCCTCGCCCGAGAGCTTGATGAGAATGCGCTTGGGGGCGGTCGTGGTCATGAATGCCTAACAAATTCCAGAGACGGGAGCGGCGCGGACCTTAGTAAGCCCGCGCCGCCATGCCAAGCACCGAGCGCGCCCGGTGCGTAATAAATGAAGGAAAGGATCAGGCGCCGACGGCGGCCGCGACTTCCGCCGCGAAATCCTTCTCTTCCTTCTCGATGCCTTCGCCGAGCTGGAAGCGCACATAGTCCTTGAGGACGATGGTCGTGCCGGCATCCTTCGCGGCCTTGGCCACGACGTCCGCGATCGGCGTCTTGTTGTCCATCACGAAGATCTGCGAGAGCAGCGCCTGCTCCTTGGCGAACTTCGCCACGGCGCCGTCGACCATCTTGGCGACGATGTCGGCGGGCTTGCCCGACTCGGCAGCCTTCTCAGCCGCGATCTTGCGCTCGCGGTCGAGGATCTCGGACGGAATGTCCTCAGCCTTGAGCGCGACCGGGAAGGCCGCCGCGATGTGCATGGCGATCTGCTTGCCGAGCGGGGCGAGCACGTCGGCACCGGCCGGGCTTTCCAGCGCGACGAGCACGCCGATCTTGCCGAGCGAGGGCGCCACAGCGTTGTGCATGTAATCGATGACCAGACCCTGATCGACCGAAACAGCCTTCACGCGACGGAGCTGCTGGTTCTCGCCAATGGTGGCGACATTGGTCACCAGCGCATCGTTGATCGTGCCACCGGCCGGGTGCGGCGCGGCCAGCAGAGCCTCGGCATCGCCGATGGCGTTCTTGAGCGCCACGTCGCCGGCCGTGCGGACGAAGCCCTGGAACTGATCGTTCTTGGCGACGAAGTCCGTCTCGCTGTTCACTTCGACGGCAACGCCGCTCGTGCCATCGACAGCCACGACCACGAGGCCCTCGGCTGCGGTGCGGCTCGACTTCTTCTGCGCGGCGGCAAGGCCCTTGGCGCGCAGCCAGTCGACTGCGGCTTCCACGTCACCATTGGTTTCAGCAAGCGCCTTCTTGCAGTCCATCATGCCAGCGCCCGAGCGCTCGCGCAGTTCCTTGACGGCGGCTGCGGTAATCTCTGCCATGTCTCTTGTTCCTCAAATCTCGAATTCAATATTGCCAGATGTCAGGCGGGCGCCAGGATCGTTCCCGATCCGGCGCCCTGCCCGCACATTGTTGCGTGCGTTTGACGGCGCCGATCAGGCCTGCGCGAGCGCTTCCTCAGCCGGCGGCTCGTCCATGGCGCCAAGGTCCATGCCGGATGCCGCTGCGGCGTTCTGGTTGCCGCGCGTGGCAGCCTGGGCCAGAGCCTCGCAGTAGAGACGGATGGCACGGCTGGCGTCGTCATTGGCCGGAACCGGGAAGGCGATGCCCGACGGATCGACGTTCGAGTCGAGAACCGCGACCACCGGAATACCCAGCGTGTTGGCTTCCTTGATCGCCAGCTCTTCCTTGTTGACGTCGATGACGAACATCACGTCCGGAATGCCGCCCATGTCGCGGATGCCGCCGAGTGACAGCTCGAGCTTGTCGCGCTCGCGCGTCATCTGGAGCACTTCCTTCTTGGTGAGGCCGTGGGTGTCACCCGACAGCTTCTCCTCAAGCGTCTTGAGCCGCTTGATCGAGCCGGAAATGGTCTTCCAGTTGGTGAGCATGCCGCCAAGCCAGCGGTGATTGACGAAGTGCTGACCCGAACGACGGGCGGCCTCGGCAATCGGCTCCTGCGCCTGGCGCTTGGTGCCGACGAACAGCACCTTGCCGCCAGCGGCGACCGTCGCGGACACGAAGTCCAGCGCGCGGGCGAAGAGCGGAACTGTCTGCGAGAGATCGAGAATGTGGATGCCGTTCCGCTCGCCGAAGATGTACGGCTTCATGCGGGGATTCCAGCGGTGCGTCTGGTGGCCGAAGTGCGCGCCGGCCTCGATCAATTGGTGCAGGGTGACGACGGGTGCCGCCATAATATATCTCCTTCCGGTTGAGCCTCTGGGATTCAGTGACCGCGAAGCGGCACCGGTATGTGGCGAATCCCATGTGGGTTAGACGCGCGCCCTTAGACCAAGCCCGACAGGAGCACAAGTCTGCACATCACGCTTGACAGGCGGCGAGAACAAGAACAAATAGTGAACATCAAGCCATGGCGATGCTGTGGACACAGGAAAGGGACGACGATGTTCTATATTCTGGGATGTGCCTTGTTTGCGGTTGCGGCGACTTTGGCGGCGACGATCATGGTCCATGAACTGCGCCTGCGCCATGGCGCGATGATGCGCGCCCTGCGGACGCTGGATCTGGAAGGTTGGACGCCCGAGCGGGCCGGCCAGCGGCACACGGCACAGCCCGTCGCCGCGACGGGCCTCAGCCTTGCGATAGCGATGCCGCCACGAGCCGCCGCTTGACTCGAGCGTAGCTGACCAGCCCGACCGGCAGCAGCGCGATGTATGCCAGCGACAGCAGAAGCAAAGCGTGCCACGGCGCAACCATCAGGCTCGCGGCGAAGATGCCGGCCAGCAGAATGGCGAACAGGCGCCAGGCCGGCGGCACGCGCAGCCCCTTCCAGCCCAGCGTCGGCAGGCTGGAGATCATCAGGAAGGCCGAAATGACGATCCACGGGGCGACAAGCCGCCAG
Organism: Sphingobium sp. B2D3C; assembly: GCF_025961835.1. NCBI lineage: Bacteria > Pseudomonadati > Pseudomonadota > Alphaproteobacteria > Sphingomonadales > Sphingobiaceae > Sphingobium > Sphingobium sp. B2D3C. The sequence goes on from NZ_JAOQOK010000001.1 coordinate 1,546,651, forward strand.
TCGCGGAACACGTCCAATCCGGTGATGAACCAGGCATAGAGCGGCAGCAAAGCAATGCCGGCGCCGGCCGGGGCAGGCACGCCAGTGAGAAAACCCGCAGCCTTGCGCGGCTGATCGATCACATCAAGGCTGGCATTGAAGCGCGCGAGGCGCAGCGCGCAACTGAGCGCCAGCACCAGCGCGACGATCCAGCCAAAGCGCGGCATGGATTGCAAGGACCAGAGATAGACAAGAAGCGCCGGCGAGACGCCAAAGGCAATCGCGTCCGAGAGCGAATCGAGTTCCGCGCCGAAGCGGCTGTCCGCCCGCAGGAGGCGCGCGACACGTCCGTCCACGCCATCGAGCACGCCGGCAAAGATGATCGCCGCGACGGCAAGCTGCCATTCACCGGAAATACCATAGCGAATGGCGGTGAGACCAAAGCAGAGCGCCATCGCCGTAATGGCGTTCGGTGCGACCTGACGCAGCGTGATGCCGCGGCTCATCCGGGCGATGGGACGCGGTCGCGCCATCATATCAGATCCGAAACAGGCGCGGGTCCACCAATGGGCGCGCCAACCGAGCGAGGCCTCATTGCAGCACAGCCGTAGCGGACTGATTCTCGCCCAGATGCGCCAGGATCGTTTCGCCGGCCACCGTATGCGTGCCCAGCGCGACCTGCGGCGCCGTGCCGGCAGGGAGATACACGTCCACGCGGCTGCCGAAGCGGATCAACCCGACGCGCTGGCCTGCCGCGACGATATCGCCGCGCTTGACGAAAGGAACGATCCGCCGCGCGACCAGCCCAGCGATCTGCGTGAAGCCCACCCGCACGCCATCGCTGCGCTCGACCAGAATGTGCTGGCGCTCATTGTCTTCGCTGGCCTTGTCCAGGTCCGCATTGACGAACTTGCCGCTGATATAGACGACATCCTTGATGGTGCCGCTGATCGGGGTGCGATTGATGTGGACGTCGAACACGCTCATGAAGATAGAAACCCGTGTCATGGGTTCGGTTCCAAGCTTGTCTGGTCCGAGCATCTCCGGCGGGGGCGGAACCACCTGGATCAGGGTCACCAGCCCATCCGCCGGTGCGATGATTGCGCGCTCGTCCTGCGGCACGGCGCGGATGGGATCACGGAAGAACGCGAACACCCAGAGCGTCACGCCAACCATCAGCCAGGCCAGGATCGACCAGCCCATCAAGGCAAAAATGAGGGTAATCGCAGCGGCAATCGCCCCAAAGCGCCGCCCCTCCGGGTGAACCGATGGGAAACTCCACTTGACGCTTGTCCGTGAAGGCGCGACCGGCTGCGTGCCCGAAAATTCTGTTGTCATGGGCTCTGTTTAGGGTGAGCCGCCGCCCGGCACAATCCCCGCCGGCCCAAACAGGCCTGCCACGCGGCATAAATCGCCCGACATCAGCCTCTCATGCATGGCCAGGGCAGTTGATCATCGCCGCGACCTTCCCTAGAGGCATGCTGAAAGGCCCTGCCGCGTGCGGTCGCGGCGGCCCCAGCGACATCGAACAGGGAACATGGCACGCATGAGCAAGATCAAGGTGAAAAATCCGATCGTCGAGATCGACGGCGATGAGATGACCCGGATCATCTGGGAATGGATCCGCGAGCGGCTCATCAAGCCTTATGTCGACGTCGACCTTCACTATTATGATCTGAGCGTCGAAGAGCGTGACCGCACCAACGACCAGATCACCATCGATTCCGCCGAGGCAATCAAGAAGTACGGCGTCGGCGTGAAGTGCGCCACGATCACGCCGGATGAGGCGCGCGTCGAGGAGTTCAACCTCAAGCAGATGTGGAAGTCGCCGAACGGCACGATCCGCAACATTCTGGGCGGCGTCGTGTTCCGCGAGCCAATCGTCATCAAGAACGTGCCCCGCCTGGTGCCGGGCTGGACCGACCCGATCGTGATCGGCCGTCATGCCTTTGGCGATCAGTATCGCGCCACCGACTTCCTCGTGCCCGGCCCCGGCAAGCTGCGTCTGGTGTTCGAAGGCGACGATGGCAAGGTGATTGACCGCGAAGTCTTCCAGTTCCCCGGCTCGGGCGTAGCCATGTCGATGTACAATCTCGACCAGTCGATCATCGATTTCGCCCGCGCATCCATGAACTATGCGCTCGACCGCAAGTGGCCGCTGTACCTCTCCACCAAGAACACGATCATCAAGGCCTATGACGGTCGCTTCAAGGATCTGTTCCAGGACGTTTTCGACCGTGAATTCAAGGACAAGTACGCGGCTGCTGGCATCGAATATCAGCACCGCCTGATCGACGACATGGTCGCGGCCGCACTCAAGTGGAGCGGCAAGTTCGTGTGGGCGTGCAAGAACTATGACGGCGACGTTCAGTCGGACACCGTGGCGCAGGGCTTCGGCTCGCTCGGCCTGATGACCTCCGTCCTCATGTCGCCCGACGGCAAGACGGTCGAGGCCGAAGCCGCGCACGGCACCGTGACCCGTCACTATCGCCAGCACCAGCAGGGCAAGGCGACCTCGACCAACCCGATCGCTTCCATCTTCGCCTGGACCGGTGGCCTCAAGTTCCGTGGCAAGTTCGACGAGACGCCGGACGTCGTCCGCTTTGCCGAGACGCTGGAGCGCGTCTGCGTGCAGACGGTGGAAAATGGCGAAATGACCAAGGACCTCGCGATCCTCATCGGGCCGAATCAGGCCTGGATGACCACCGAGCAGTTCTTCGAGGCGATCCGCCGGAACCTCGAAGCTGAAATGAGCAACTGGTCCTAAAGACCTGAAGGGGGCGCTTCGATGGGGTCAACCACGCTCGAAGCGCCCTCCTCCCTCCCTGCGGTACGCCCGCACCCTGGCCTCCCGCCCACTCGCCCGAGCGGACTGATCCGATGATCCACGGCACGTTCGGCAGCCAGACCTTCAACGAGGCGCTGGTCATTCTCGGCGCGGCGGGCCTCGTGATCCCTGCCTTCGCACGCTTCCGCATCAGCCCGATCATCGGCTTCATCCTCGTCGGACTGCTGGTCGGCCCCTTTGGTCTCGGCCGGTTCGTCAGCGCCTATCCGGCGCTCGCCCATGTGACGATTTCGCGGGAATCGGCGATCACCGCCTTTGCCGAACTCGGCATCGTCATGCTGCTTTTCTCTATCGGCCTGGAACTGTCGTTCAAACGCCTGTGGTCGATGCGCAAATTCGTCTTCGGCATCGGTGCGGCGGAACTGCTCGGCAGCGCCACGCTGATCGGTGGTGGGATGCTGCTGCTCGGTAGCAGCCTGTATGCCGCCATCGGCCTGGGTCTTGCCCTCTCCCTCTCGTCAACGGCGCTCGTCATGCCGATTGCCGGCACCCATTCGGCGGTCGGCAAATCCGCGTTCGGCATGTTGCTCTTCGAGGATTTGGCGCTTGTGCCGATCGTCTTCGCGCTTGGTGCCATGGCGCCCAATGTCGCAGACGATGGCTGGGAAAATCTTGCCACCGTCCTGCTGACCGGCGGTCTCGCCGTCCTCGCCTTGCTGATCGGCGGGCGCTTCATGCTCCCCCGCCTCTTCGCACAGGCGGCGCGGGCCAAGCGGCCCGAGGTGTTTCTGGCGGCAAGCCTGCTCGTCGTGATGGTCTCCAGCCTGCTCACCACCGCTGCGGGCCTCTCGCCCATCGTCGGCGCGCTGGTCGCGGGCATTCTCATCGCCGAAACCGACTATCACGGCCAGGTCGAGGGCATGACCGAGCCGTTCAAGGGCCTGGCGCTGGGCGTCTTCCTGATCACCGTGGGCATGGCGATCGATCCCGTGGCTCTGGTCGCGCAATGGGATGGGTTGCTGCTCGCGATCACCGGCGTGGTTCTCGCCAAGGTGGCGGTGACCAGCCTGCTGCTGCGGCTTGCGGGCGCGCGGCGCGGGGTGGCGCTGGAAACCGGCATCCTGATGGGCAGCCCCTCGGAAACGACGCTCATCGTGCTGGCGAGCGCCGTGACGGCCAATCTCATCAGCCCCGGCACGGCCGCTTTCTGGCAAATGGCCACCGCCATCGGCCTCACCCTCACACCCATCCTCGCCAAATTCGGGCATCGCATGGCCCGGCGGGTCGAACGGGATGCGCTGGAGCCGGACACCAACGAGACCGACGACAATGCGCGCGCCGCCATCATCCTCGGCTTCGGCCGCGTCGGCCGCACCGTCGCCGATCTCCTGCGGGTGCATGAGGTGCCCTATGTGGCGGTGGAGAACGATATCGATATCGTCGCGCAGGCCCGGGCAGAGGGCTACACCGTCCAGTTCGGCGATGTGTCGCGCCCGGACACGCTCGATCGACTGAGACTCGGGCGCGCGCAGGCGCTCATCATCACCATGGACGACCCGGTGCTGGCGATGCGCGTCACCAATCGCGTGCGGGGCTGGCTGGACGATCTGCCAATCATCGTGCGGGCGCGGGACACCACCCACGCCGCCCAACTCTATCGGGCCGGCGCAAGCGACGCGGTGCCCGAGACGCTGGAAAGCTCACTGCACCTGGCCGAGACCGCGCTGGTGGACCTCGGCCTGCCCATGGGGCCCGTGATCGCGTCCGTGCACCAAAAGCGCGAAGACCTGCAGAATGAGATCAAGGCGGCGGCGGAACTCGACGTCGCGCCGCGGCTGCGGAGTCGGCGGCTGGGGGAAGCGAACGGCCCCGCCTGAGCGCAAGTCGCCGCTAGCGCGGCTCGTGCTCGGTTCCGCTCCCCGGGGTGATGAACAGCAGTTCCACCTCTCCGGCCGCATCCGCCGTGTGCCAGACATTGGCGGGGTTGATCGCATAGTCACCGGCGGAGAGCGCAACATGGGTTTCCGTCCCATCCTCGCCGCGCTGCCGCAGCGTCACGGCGCCGGCGATGCAATAGACGATTTCGTCGCCGAGCGGATGCCGCTCCCACATCGACCAATTGCTGCTGAAACGATAGGCGCTGACCAAGCGGCCATCTGCGCCATCTCCGCCATGGCGGGCATCATAGGCGGCATACCATGCCGGATCGGAGGTCATGGCCGGCTGTGCCACGGCCTTACCGCCCCGCGCGAGGTGGATGGGATAGGTACTGAGCGACTTCGGCGTCATGGATCGTCTCCCACACAGGAGCCGGCCGGACCGACAGGTCTGCCCTCCCCCGTTCAGCGCCCCGTTTCAGCCCTGCGCAATGCGCGCCTTGATCGCCTCGATCGCCGCCGGTGCAGCCGCACCGTCCGGACCGCCACCTTGCGCCATATCCGGGCGACCGCCGCCACCCTGCCCGCCCAGCGCAGCCACGCCGAGACGAACCAGATCGACAGCGCTGAACGTGCCGGTCAGATCGTCGGTCACGCCGGCCGCGATGCTCGCGCGCCCGTCATTCACCGCGATGACAACGGCGATGCCGCTGGCAAGCCGGCCCTTGGCGTCATCCACCAGACCGCGCAGTCCCTTGGGGTCGAGCCCGTCGAACTGCTGGGCGAGCACCTTGTAGCCATTGACGATCTCGGGCGCAGCCTCAGCCGAAGCGCCGCCGCCCGATGCGCCGGCCAGCGCGAGCGCCTTCTTGGCCTCCGCCAACTCGCGCTCCAGCTTGCGGCTCTGTTCGGCAAGCGCGGCCACGCGGGCCGTTGCGTCCTCGGGCGTCGTCCGCAAGGTCGTGGCGATGGCGCGCAATTGTTCGTCGCGCTGCGTGAGCCACAGGCGCGCGGCCTCCCCGGTCAGCGCCTCGATCCGGCGAACACCACTGGCAACCGCGCTTTCGCCGACGATCTTGAAGAGCGCGATGTCGCCCAGCGCGCGCACGTGAGTGCCGCCGCACAGCTCGACCGAATAGGTGCCCTCGTCGCCCGTGCCCATGGAGAGCACGCGCACTTCGTCGCCATATTTCTCACCGAACAGAGCCATGGCGCCGGCAGCAATCGCGTCGTCCGGCGACATGAGGCGCGTGCTGACCTCGGCATTGCCGCGAATCTGCGCGTTCACATCGGCCTCGACCCGCGCGATCTGCGCCGGCGTGAGCGCCTCGGGATGCGAGAAGTCGAAGCGCAGCCGGTCTTCCGCGACGAGGCTGCCCTTCTGGGTCACATGCGGGCCGAGCGTCTTGCGGAGTGCGGCGTGCAGCAGGTGCGTGGCGCTGTGATTGGCGCGCACGCGCGCGCGGCGGGCGGCATCGACCTCCATGTGGACGATATCGCCAATCGCGATTCGCCCGGCCTCGATGGTCGCCTGATGGGCGTGAAGACGGCCCAAGGGCTTGGCGGTGTCAGAGACAGTCGCCGAGAGCCCATCCGACTTGCTGATCCGACCGGTATCCCCTGCCTGACCCCCACTCTCACCATAAAAGGGCGTCTGATTGGTGACGATGGTCACGCTCTCGCCGGGCTGCGCCTGTTCGACGCGGGTACCATCCTTGACCAACGCGACGACACGACCCTCACCGGCTTCGCTCAGATAGCCGGTAAACTCGGTCGATCCCTCGCTCTCGGCGATATCGAACCAGACGTCTTCCGATGCCTTCTGGCCCGATCCCTTCCAAGCGGCGCGCGCGGCGGCCTTCTGGGCTGCCATGGCCGCGTCGAAGCCGGAGCGGTCGACGGTGAGGCCCTGGGCGCGCAGCGCGTCTTCGGTCAGATCGTAAGGGAAGCCGTAGGTGTCGTAGAGCTTGAACGCGGTGTCACCGGGCAGCGTCGCGCCCGTCGGCAGACCGGCCACGGCTTCGTCCAGCAGCTTGAGACCCTTGTCGAGCGTCTGCCGGAAGCGGGTTTCCTCGCGCAGCAGCGTTTCCTCGATCAGTGGCTGGGCGCGGATCAATTCCGGGAAGGCCGCGCCCATTTCCGCGCTGAGACCGCCAACGAGGCGGTGCATCAGCGGTTCGGCGGCACCGAGCAGATGCGCATGACGCATGGCGCGGCGCATGATCCGCCGCAGCACATAGCCGCGCCCCTCATTGGCCGGCAGCACGCCATCGGCAATCAGGAAGCCCGCCGAACGCAGATGGTCGGCGATGACGCGGTGGCTGGCGGCCTGCTCGCCTTTTGCCGACGTCTTGGTCAGCGCGGCGGACAGATCGATCAGTGCCCGGAACTGGTCGGTATCGAAGACGCTGTGGACACCCTGAATGACCGTGGCCGCGCGTTCGAGACCCATGCCGGTGTCGATGGAGGGACGCGGCAGATCGCCGACGATTTCGCCGCCCAGCTGCTCGAACTGCATGAAGACGAGATTCCAGATCTCGACGAACCGATCGCCATCTTCATCGGGCGAACCCGGAGGCCCACCGGGCACGTCCGGACCATGATCGTAGAAGATTTCGGAACAGGGGCCGCATGGGCCATCATCGCCCATCGACCAGAAATTGTCTTTGGTCGCGATGCGGATGATGCGCTCGTCCGGCAGGCCGATCTTCTTCCAGTAACCAAAAGCCTCGTCATCGGTGTGATAGACCGTGACCAGCAGCCGGTCCTTGGGCAGGCCGAGTTCGCGCGTGACGAACGTCCACGCCAACTCGATGGCGCGTTCCTTGAAATAATCGCCGAACGAGAAATTGCCGAGCATCTCGAAGAAGGTGAGGTGCCGCGCGGTGTAGCCGACATTATCGAGATCGTTGTGCTTGCCGCCCGCCCGCACGCATTTCTGAGACGAGGTCGCCGTCTTGTAGGGGCGGCTCTCAAGTCCCGTGAACACATTCTTGAACGGCACCATGCCGGCGTTCACGAACATGAGCGTGGGATCGTTATTGGGCACGAGCGGCGCGGAAGGCACGATCTCATGACCATTGGCCCCGAAATAATCGAGGAACGCGCGGCGGATATCGTTGGTCGACGTCATGGACGAGCGATTAGGGGAAGCCGCAGCCGCCGACAAGCGGTGAGTGAACGGAAAATCGCGACCAAAATCCGATCGCCAGTCGCAAGCGCAGCTTCACGATCGCTCGAACTGCACAGCGCGTCCCTCATGCGACGCCACCGCAGACGACGACCTGACCGCGTTTGTGCACGATCAGGTTCCCAAAAAGATCAATCCTCGCTTGCCTCGTCACTGTCCGGCCCGGTCATCATGCCCTCGGCCACAGCCTCAGTGCGCGCGCGGATGGTGCGCTCCAGCTTGTCCATCATCTCGGGATTTTCACGCAGGAAGTTCTTGGCGTTCTCACGTCCCTGCCCGATCCGGACGGAATCATAGGAGAACCACGCGCCCGACTTCTCGACCACGCCGGCCTTGACGCCAAGGTCCAAAATCTCGCCGACCTTGGAAATGCCTTCGCCATACATGATGTCGAACTCGACCTGCTTGAACGGCGGCGCGACCTTGTTCTTGACCACCTTCACGCGCGTGGCGTTGCCGACGATATCGTCACGATCCTTGATCTGACCGGTCCGGCGAATGTCGAGGCGGACAGAGGCGTAGAATTTCAAGGCATTACCGCCCGTGGTCGTCTCCGGATTGCCGTACATCACGCCGATCTTCATGCGCAGCTGGTTGATGAAGATCACCATGCAGCGCGAGCGGCTGATCGAGCCGGTCAGCTTGCGCAGCGATTGGGACATGAGCCGCGCCTGCAGGCCGACATGGCTATCGCCCATCTCACCCTCGATCTCGGCGCGAGGCACCAGCGCCGCGACCGAATCGACCACCAGCACGTCGATGGCGTTGGAGCGCACCAGCGTATCGGTGATCTCCAGGGCCTGCTCGCCGGTATCCGGCTGCGAGACGATCAACTCATCGATGTTCACGCCCAGCTTGCGGGCATAGACCGGATCGAGTGCATGCTCGGCGTCGATAAACGCTGCCGTGCCGCCCGTCTTCTGTGCCTCGGCGATCACATGGAGCGCCAGCGTGGTCTTGCCCGAGCTTTCCGGGCCATAGACCTCGATCACGCGACCGCGCGGCAGGCCGCCGACGCCGAGCGCGATATCAAGGCCCAGGCTGCCGGTGGAAATCGCCTCGACCTGCATCGCCTCCTTGGAGCCCAGCTTCATCGCCGAGCCCTTGCCGAAGGCGCGATCGATCTGCGCCAGTGCTGCTTCGAGTGCTTTCTGCCGTTCCATGGTTCCCACGTTCTTCTCGCCGTCGATAAGCTTCAAGCTCGCCGTCATGTGCCTGCTCCCCATGGAAGTCAAATCCTCGTGAACCGAAAGTCACAAGAGCCATGTATCCTATTTGTTCTTATGGAACAAGAGGGGAACGAAATTTAAGAACGCAGGTCAGGCGACCCGGCGCGGACCTTCCGCCGGGACCGGCACGACCGCAATCTTGGCAGCGGCGAGGGAAGCCCCCTCCTCCGCCGTCAGCAGTACCGGACCGCGCAAATCCGGCCGCTTGCCGGGCACGATGCAGCGCGTGGCGGCGCTGAGTTTCTCGACCGGCACCTCCGGAGCTTCCGGCGCGGATGCGACCTGGGCGCGGATGCTGAGGTCTGCCGACCAGAGCCGCCGAACGATCGCGCCGGCCACGGCCAGCGCCGAGGGACGTTGCGCATTCACGTTCATACCGTTGGTGAACAGCGAGACGATCAGCCGGTCGCGGATTTCCTCGGAATGAAAATCGAACAGGATGCCGATCCGGCGCGCCGAATAGCGCACCTCGCCGCGCAATATTCCGACATCCGGCAGCACGATCTGCACCCTTTCACCCACCGCGAAACCGCTCGGCGCATCGAGATGCAGGCCGATGCCCGAGATGGAGATATCCCCCCTTGAGGCGCTGAGCATCTGCCCGTTGTCGCCGATCAGCGTCACCGTCTGGCGCAGGTCGAAGCGCTCCTCGCCGCGCACACGCGGCTTTTCGAGGCACATCATCGCCACCAGCAGCAGCATCACCATGTTGAACGCCAGCCAGAAGGCCACGACCGGCAGCAGCCCATCCTGCGTGACGATGCGATAATCGGGCAGCATGTTGATGGCGAGGCTGGCCAGACTCGCCGCCATGAGGGTGAGCGACGCGAACAGCACATAATCGCCCGGCCCGCGCTTGCCGCCCTTGGAGCCGGAGCCCTTGGGCGTCACCTTGAAGGTCAGCCCCTTCGGCGCGATCAGCGTCTTGAGCGCGGCAGGCAGGATGCGGAAGGTCTGGAAAACGGACAGGATCTGCGCCGCGAGCGGATAATAGCGGCCCGGGGCCAGCATGCTGATGCCACCGAGCAGCGCGACGATCATCGGCAGAAGGAAGAAGATAATGCCCGGCAAATCGACTCCGACCATCGGCGCCAGATTGAACAGCGCGAACAGAATCGGCGCGAGGATTGTGAAGACCGATTGCAGGCCCTGCGTCACCCACGCGGAGGGAAGGAACAGCAGCCGATAGCGGAGCTTCAGCGTGCCCCCCAGCGGGCCATGGTTGAGATAGAGAATCTGGATCGCGCCCTGCGCCCAGCGCTGGCGCTGGACGAAGAAGGCAGCGGTGCTCTCCGGCGCGAGGCCATAAGCCAGCGGCTCGTTGAGATAGCGCGTGATGTACCCCTTGCGCAGGCTGGCGAGGGTCAGCAGCATATCCTCGGTGATCGAGCCCTCGGGCAGGCCGCCGCCGATCTCGTCGAAGATCGCCCGGCGCGTCACCGAGTTGGAGCCGCAGCAGAAGGAGGCATCCCAGCCATCGCGGCCCGGCATGATCGCCTCGAAGAAGAAGCGTTGATCATCCGGCATAGCCTGCTGCAGGCCAAGATTGGTCTGCATGGGATCGTGATTGTAGAAGCTGTGCGGAATCTGGACGATTCCGATCTTCTCATTCTCGAAAAAGCCCATGGTACGGATGAGGAAATCGCGCTGAGGCACGAAGTCGGCATCGAACACGGCGACGAACGGCGCATTCGTCTGGGTGAGGCCATGGTTGATATTGCCAGCCTTGGCGCCCTTGTTGTCAGGCCGGGTGATGTACCCGGCGCCCTTGGCGAGGCACATATCCTGCACCCAGGGACGCCGCCCGTCATCCAGCACCCAGACGCGCGCCTCCGGCCAATCCATCGCGAGGCAGCCGAGAATCGTCTTCTCTAGCACCTCGCGCGGTTCATTATAGGTCGCGATGAAGACGTCCACGGGGGGCAGAAGATCGGCGTTCTCCGCCCATAAAGCCCGCAGGCGGGCTTCCCCCGCATCGGCTTCAGCCGAGCGGTCCGTCGGGCGCGAGAGAATCGCCAGAAGAATGCCGGCATCGAACAGCGCCAGCACCTCCACGATCAGGCAGGAAACCGGCCACCAGAGCTCGCTGAAGCTGCCGCCCCAAGGAATCGTATAGACAATCCGCCAGTGCAGATAATTGACGATGGCGGCCGCAATCGTCGCCACGATGCCAACGCGCGACGGCCATAGCCCGCCGAATATGACGAAGGCGCCCAGCACCAGCGCCAGCGAGGCCCAGGGCGCCGTGAAAGCGACGTCGGTCATAGGGCTTAGAGGCTGCGGCTGAACCGCACCTCGGCCAGACGCCCCACATCGCATTTGCGCGCGGCATCGGCCTTGGCCGGCACCTGCTCGGGCAGCGCGACATCCACGATGATCTCGCGCGCTTCCGGCAGGGAATAGGTCGAGGCGGCGAGCAGGCCTTCCTGTCGGCGACCGGCAGCGCCGGTGATCGCGATGACCCGGCCCTTCATCCACTCGCTCGCGCCGATCATCCGGATGTTCGCGGGCGAGCCAGCGTGGATCACCTCCGCCTTGCGCTCGGGCAAGGCCACCTGCACGAAGCGACGGCGGCAATCGACCAGATCGACAACCGGCTCGCCGGCACGAATGGAGGTACCGGAACTGGCGGTGGTCGCCCAGACCAGCGTGCCGGCTGGCGCCACATAATTGGCGCGGGCCTGCGCATCCTTCAACCGGAGCTGCGTCTGGGTATATTCGGCATTGGCGTCGGTGAGCATCTTTTCAATGGTCTGGCGCTGGAGCACCACGCGATCTGCCTGCTGCACGGCATAAGGCGCATCATTATAGCTGTCGCCCAGAAACACCCCGGCGCGCGCGGCGTTGCGGGCAATGCCGATGGACTGGATCTTGGCCCCAAGGCCGCTGCACTCGCTGTCCTTAGCGGCAAGCAAGGCGCTGGCCTTCTCCACGCCGGAGGCAGACATGAAGCCCTGCTCGGAGAGCTGGCGCGCTCGGGCTAGGCTTGCGCGAAGCTCCGTCCGCTCGGCCTGGCAACCGGACAAGGCAGCGCCAGCGGCAGATTGATCCTCGGAGAGGCGCGCCGTCGTGGCGTTGGAGAACACCGTGGCACGGCGCCCCAGCCGGACCTCCTGCGCGGTCAGCTCGCCGAGCTGGCGCTTGGCGAGATCGATCTGCGCGAGGGCGATTTCGGCCCGGGCCTTGAGTTCCGCGACCTCGCCGGTGTCCTGCGAGAGATCGAGCAGATGCACGGGCGTCGGCTTCATGAAATACTGGCCATCGGCGGGCAGCGCCGCCACCGTCCCGTCCGCCGCAGCGGTCAGGCGGATGATCGGCGCGTTCACCGCCGCCTGCGTCGACACATCGTTGAACACATAAGGCGCAAAGCCAATGGCGCCCGTGCTCAGCAAGGCTACCGCCAGCGCAATGCGCGTGCTGCGCGCCCGCAGGATCGTTTCAACGCGACTCATGAATACCACCACCCCTGAAAGATACCGGGCGTCTGCCCGGCGCCCACCGAGCGGGACTAGCAGTGGCGTGGTTACGATATCGTTAGCCGAAGCACGGCTGGGCCGTGTTATGCGCGGGCGGTCGCATCATCCTGCAGATCGCCCTGGCGGGCGCTCGCCAGCACATCGCGCGCGGCCTCGGCAAGTTGGGAGACCGAGAAAGGCTTGGGCAGGAAGGCCACATTCTCGATGTCGATGGACTTGCGAAGCTGCTCCTCGGCATAGCCGGACATGAACAGCACCGGGATAGCGGGATGGCTCTCCCGGACATGGCGGACCATCGTCGGGCCATCCATCCCCGGCATCACCACGTCGGAAATCAGCAGATCGATCCGCTCGGCTTCGGCAAGCCGCGCCAGTCCCTGCTCGCCATCCGAGGCGGTGACGACGGTGTAACCCTGCCGGGCGAGCGCACGCTCGGCGACGTTGCGCACCATGTCCTCATCCTCGACCAGCAGGATGGTGCCGGTGCCCCACGTCTCGCTGACCGCCGCCTTGCGCGGGGCCACGGGGGAAGACATGCCTTCCGAAGCGACCGCGTGCACCGGCAGATAGATGTTGAATGTGGTGCCCTGCCCCACGGTCGAATCGGAGAAGATGAACCCATTGGACTGCTTGACGATGCCGTAGACGGTCGAGAGCCCGAGCCCGGTGCCCTTGCCGACCGACTTCGTGGTGAAGAAGGGTTCGAAGATCTTGCCCAGCACCTCCGGCGGAATGCCGGTGCCGGTGTCCGAGATGCTGAGGCCGGTATAATCGCCGATCGGCATGATCTCGTTCTTCATCTCGCGCACATCGGCGGCGGAGACCGGGAAGGTGCGGACGGTCACCGTGCCGCCTTCGGGCATCGCATCGCGCGCGTTCACCACCAGATTGACGATCACCTGCTCAAGCTGGCCGGGATCGGCGCGGACATGGCCGAGATTGCGGCCGTGGAAGACCTCCAGCCGGATGTTCTCGCCGAGCAGCCGCTTGAGCAGGCTGGAGACCTCGGACACGACATCGGGCAATTGCAGCACCTGCGGACGCAAGGTCTGCTGGCGCGAGAAGGCGAGAAGCTGCCGCGTGAGCGAGGCTGCGCGGTTGGAGTTGGCCTTGACCTGCTGGATGTCGTCATAGTCGCTATCGCCGGGCGTGTGGCGCATCAGCATCAGATCGCAATGGCCGATGATCGCGGTCAGAATATTGTTGAAGTCGTGCGCCACGCCGCCGGCAAGCTGCCCGACCGCTTGCATCTTCGTCTGCTGGGCGACCTGACGCTTGAGGCGCGATTCCTCGCTATTGTCCTTGAGGCTCAGCAGCACGGCGGCCTCGCCCAGCCCCCTCACCCCTGCAAGGCTCAGGGACACCGGCTCGTCCGGCGCACCGAGCAGGCCGACTTGCATGTCGCCGGACATTTGCGGGCCATTGGCAAAGCGGCGGATAGTGTCGGCCACGGCGGCGCGATCCTCCACCACGACGATATCGCCCGGATAGCTCGGCTTCTCACCCGGCGGGATGCCGGCAGCGCGACCAAAGGCCTTGTTGAAGAACAGCAGCCGCCCTTCCCGGTCGGCCATGCCAAGGCCGAAGGGCAGCAGCGAGAGCAGGGCTTCGACATAAGCGAGGCTGGAAATGCCCTCCACCGCCGACACGCTCTCATCCACCATGACCAGCACGATCTGGCCGGAGGGGTCATCCGGGCGCAGCGGCACCTGGATCATGCGGATGGGCACCGCCTGCTTTTCTTCCTGCGCGAAGAAGATGCGGCCCTCGGCGTCGACGCGCATATAGCCGGCGAAGTCGCGACCCTGGATGATGCTGTCCGCGCGGCCGGTAGCGCGCAGGATGAAGGCGGGATTGGCAGCGCGGATGCGCCCCTCCCCACCGATCATCACGCACATCACGCCGGAATCGGACAGGCGCTCGCCCGCCTCGCCGGCCATGATGCGACCGAAATCATCGACGATGCTGGCCTGCTGGACGCTCTCGAAACGCCAGAGCAGATAGTCATCCGCCCGTCCGGTGCGCGTCACCTGCAGATCGAGATGGAGACTGCCGCGCAATATGCCGCGCACGGTGATTTCGCCCTCGCGCCAGGCCGCCTGCCCGGCTTGCGCCACGCGGTTCAGATCGCTCGGGGAAATGTCGATCTCGGCAGGCGCGGGATAGCCACCGAACCAGTCGCCATAATGATCATTGGCGCACACCATGCGGCCCGTCCGGTCGGTCAGGGCGATGGCGCAACCGGCTGCATTTGCCGCCGCGCGGATCAGCGTCCAGTCCGGGTCTGCAGGCGTAGCCGGCACGACCGGCGCGAGGCTGCGCTGCGTCACCCAGAGCAGCGCGGACACCGCAAGCACGGACGCCCCGAACACGGCGCCCACGGCAGGATCGGCGAACAGCCATAACAGCGGCGCGCCCGCCAGCAGCGCGACCAGCGCGACGAGCAGCAGCATGGGGAAGCGCGGTTGATTTGCCGTCAGATTGAGCAAATCGCCATTGCGCGCATTCGCTCCCCCATCGCTCACGAAGTCTGCCCTCCCAGCGGCAAAATTCCGTCGCCTCCGGTCTCAGCGCTTTCCGAGCGCCCCGCCTGACGCCCGCGCCATTTCCGCCCGATGCGGCTCTTCCACAGCCAGGAGGAAACAAAATAGCCGATAGCGGCCGAGACGACCGACACGACGAGCAGGCCGAACAGCAGCACCGGTGCTGTCGATGACAGCAGCCAGGCCGTCCATTCCGCCAGCCCCGCCTCGTGATGAATGAGCGCCATCACCTGGCTGACATCGCCGGACCGCCCCAACATGGTCGCGCCGACATAATAGGATGCGGCGAGGATGAAGGGCGTCGTCGCGGGATTGGACAGGAAGGTCATCGCAGCGGCCAGCGGCACATTCGCCCGGAACGGCAGCGCCAGCAGCGCCGCGCCGGCAATCTGCAGCCCGGGGATCAGCAGGAAGATGCCGACGAGCAAGCCCAACGCCACGCCGCGCGGCACGGACCTGCGGGTGAAGCGCCACAGCTCGGGGGCCAGCACGCGATGCGCCACCGGCTTGACGAACCGGTTTTCCGCCAGGCTCTCCCGGCTGGGCATGGACGCGCGGAAGGCCTTGATCAGCCGGCGCTTGGGCATCAGCCCCGCTCCCGCATGATGCGGCCCTGCTCGCGCTTCCAGTCGCGCTCCTTGGCGGTCTCGCGCTTGTCGCGGACGTTCTTGCCCTTGGCCAGCGCCAGCTCGACCTTGGCCTTGCCGCGCTCGTTGAAATAGACGCTCAACGGCACCAGCGTCATGCCCTGCCGGGCGACGGCGCCGTGCAGCTTGGCGATCTCCCGCTCGCGCAGCAGCAGCTTGCGGGGGCGCTTGGGCTCATGATTGAAGCGGTTGCCGTGGCTGAACTCGGGGATGTTGCTGTTGATCAGCCAGATCTCGTCGTCCTTCACCTCGGCATAGCTCTCGGTGATCGAGCCATCGCCAAAGCGCAGCGATTTCACCTCGGTCCCGCGCAGCATGATGCCCGCTTCGTAAACGTCCTCAATCGCGTAATCGAAACGGGCGCGCCGGTTCTCGGCCACGGTCTTGACCTTGTTGAATGTCGCAGGGCGCGGGCGAGCCATTGGAATCTTTCTGTAATGAGAGCCAGATTTAGGCGATGTGACCGGCCTAAACCAGCCCCGCGATCTCAAGAGCGCGGTCTACCGTCGCACGCGAGGCACCTGATGGCCACGTTATCGGTAGCCGCAACTCGCACGGCATCTCCGGTCGCACCCGCGAGAGCGCATATTTGATGGGCCCCGGTGAAGAATCGGTGAAGAGCGCATCGTGAAGCGGATAGAGCCGGTCCTGCAGCGCCAGCGCGTCCTTCCAGCGATCCTCAAGGCAAGCATTCTGGAAATCGGCGCACAGGCGCGGCGCGACATTAGCCGTGACCGAGATGCAGCCCCGGCCACCCATGGCGTTGAACGCCAGCGCCGTCTCGTCATTGCCGGACAGCTGGCACCAGTCCGCCCCGCAGGCGAGGCGCTGGGCGGTCACGCGGCCGATATTCCCGGTCGCATCCTTAAGGCCCACGATGCTCGGAAATTCCTCGACCAGCCGGTGCAACACCGGCACGCCGATATCCACGATGGAACGGCCCGGAATATTGTAGAGCACGATGGGCAGATCGCAGCGCGAGGCCAGATAGGCGAAATGCTGGTAAAGCCCCTCCTGGCTCGGCTTATTATAATAGGGCGCGACGACAAGCGCGGCATCGGCGCCGGCGGCCTGCGCGGCGAACATATGTTCCAGCGCAATCCGGGTATCGTTGGAGCCGGCCCCGGCGATCACCGGCACGCGCCCGGCCGCCTGCTCGACGCAGATCCGCACGACGCGATTATGCTCCTCGATGGTCATCGTGGCGCTCTCGCCGGTCGTTCCGCACGGCACGAGGGCGCTCGATCCCTCCTCGATTTGCCAGTCCACGAAGCTGCGGAATGCGTCCTCATCCAGCCGATCATTGCGAAACGGGGTGATCAGTGCCGGAATCGAGCCGGAAAACATATGAAAAAACTCCTTCAAAGCGCGCGCTCGGACAGGCATAGTGGGGCAAATGCACGCGCCCGTTCACCGTTCGATCATCGAGGCTCTGCCATAATGCTTCCCATGGGAAAAGACCTTCGCTTATCTGCTGTCGTTCTTGTTGCGGCCATGGCCTCGGCAGCGACGACCGCTTCGTCCTCGCAGAGCACGCCGACCGTCACTTGGCAGGCCGTTCAGGAGCGCCTCGCCGCTGGCGCCAATGACGAAGCGCGCACCCGCGATGCGATTGAGAACTGGCGCCGCATTGCCTCCAGCGACAGCCACGATTTCTCGGTCTACGCCAACTTCCTGCTCGCCAATCCCGGCTGGCCCGAGGAATCCAAGCTGCGCTCCTATGCCGAGCGTCGGGTGGATGCGGACGTCAACGAGCCGTCGGTCATTCTCGCCTTCTTCGCGAAATATCCGGCACGCTCCGCCCAGGCCAAGGCCATTCACGCGCTGACGCTGGCGCGGATGGGCAAGCAAAGCGAGGCGCAGAAAATGGCGCGGGACGCTTGGGCGTCTGGCGCCATGGACGCTAAATGGGAGGACCGGCTGCGGATGCAGTTCGCATCCGCCCTCACGCCGGAAGATCATTTGCGGCGCGCGGATTCAGCTTTGTGGCAACGCCGCCCGGAGATCGCCGAACGCCTACTCGCCTCCGTGCCGGTGACCCGCCAGGCGGTTGTCGCCGCGCGGATCGCCTTCCAGCGCAAATCGCCCAATGCTGCGGCCCTCATGGGTCCGGCCGATCCGGTCGGGATGCTGGACGCCGGCTATCTGGCCGACAAGGCGCGCTGGCTGACCGACAATGGCGACCTTGCTGCGGCGCGCAGCCTGCTCGGCAACCGCACGGCGCTGATGCAACGCCCGACCGACCCGGAAAAATGGTATGAGGTGCTGCTGGCGCAGGCCCGCGCGGCGAACAATGACAATCAGTTCAGCACCGCCTTTGCTATCGCTTCCAAGGTCGACGATGCCTTCCCCCGCGGGACGGACATCAGTGCGCAGTCGCTGGGCGTACGCGATGATTATACCAGCCTCACATGGCTGGCGGGCATGATCGCGCTCAACAAGCTGAACCGCCCCGCCGACGCCGAAGCGATGTTCGATCGCTATGCCAATGGCGCCAAATCGGGCCAGACCAGCTCCAAGGGCCACTATTGGGCCGGACGCGCTGCGTTGGCCGCTGGTCGTCAGGCGCAGGCAACTGCGCATTTCGAGAAGGCCGGCAGCTATCCCGATCAATATTATGGCCAGCTCGCGCTCGAGCGTCTCAAACGCCGCGTTAATCCCGGTGCGCTCGCCAGTGCCGTGCGCCCCAGCGCCAGTGAGCGCGCCGCATTCATGGCGCGACCGGTAGTGCGCGCTGCCAGCCTGCTCGGGCGCAACGGGCAGACCCGCGACCAGTCGCTATTCATCCGCGCCATTGCCGACAATGCGCAGACGGATACGGAGTTGGCCCTCGCCGGCGAACTGGCGCAAGTCCTCGGCCGCCCGGATCTTGGCGTCATGGCCGCACGCAGCGCCGGCCGCAATGGTCTGAGTGCCGCGCCGGACTACAGCTTCCCCCGCATGAATGTGCCGCTGAGCGACCGCTCCAATTGGACGATGATTCACGCGATCACCCGGCAGGAAAGCCAGTTCGACCGGGCCATCGTGTCCCACGCCAATGCGCATGGACTGATGCAGCTGCTGCCCTCCACCGCGCGCGAAGTCGCGGGCAAGATCGGCATGAGCTTCAACCAGAGCTCGCTCTACGATCCCAACTATAACGTGCAGCTTGGCAGTGCCTATTTCCAGCAGCTGCTGCGCTATTACAACGGCAGCTACCCGCTCGCCATCGCCGCCTATAATGGCGGCATGGGCCGGGTGAACCGCTGGCTGCAATCCAATGGCGACCCGCGTCTGCCCGGCGTGGACATGGTCCAGTGGATCGAGGACATTCCCATTTTCGAAACGCGCAATTATGTGCAGCGTGTGCTGGAGAATGCGGTGATCTATGACATGCTGAGCCCCGTGCAGAGCACCGCCGACTTGGCGCCGCTCAGCCGGTTCCTGGGCAAGTCCCTGCCCGGCTGAGGACCGTCCGCATCCAGCTAATCCGACCTTTCGACCCAGAACAGAATAGAGATCATGACTGAAAGAGAGACGAGTTCCGCGCCCGCATCGACGCCCATCGCCGGGCCTGCCGACGCCGCCGAGACCGACGAAAAGCGCGGGACCAAGGCCTTCTGGGCCGGCGTCGGCATCGGATCAGCAGCGCTCGCCGCAGCCCTGATGTATGCCAGCAAGCGGCCGAAACGCCGGGGCAAATGAGCGCGCTGCCTCGGCCGAACTATATCACGCCGGGCGGTTTTGCCGCGCTGCGCGCCGAATATGACCAGCTTCTCGGGGAAGAACGGCCCAAGATCGTGGAGATCGTCAGCTGGGCGGCCGGCAATGGCGACCGCAGCGAGAATGGCGACTATCTTTACGGGCGCAAGCGGATGCGGGAAATCGACCGACGCCTGAAATGGCTGGCGCAGCGTATGAAGCTCGCCAAGATCGTGGAACCCGCGCAGCAACCGGACAAGAGCCGCATCTTCTTCGGCGCCACGGTCACGCTCGCCGATGAGGAGGACAATCAGCGCAGCGTCACCATCGTCGGCAATGACGAGGCGGATGCCGGCGCCGCACGGATCGGCTGGGACACGCCGCTGGCGCGTGCCCTGAGAGGAGCTGCCGTGGGCGACCTGCGCCGCGTCGACCTGCCGGGCGGCAGCAAGGAATGGGAAATCCTTGCCATCAGCTATCCGCAATGATCGCGCGGACGGCCTTGCTCGGGATTGCGCTGCTGGCCAGGACGGGGTCGGGGGCATGGGCTGCAGATTGCCCGACGGGACTGTTCATGGCCGATGCCGGGCCGGATGCAGCCTCGGCACTGGAAATCGGCCCGAATGGTCGCTTCCGCTACATGTTCACCGCAGGCGCTGTCGATGAATCGGCCGCCGGCCGCTGGGAATGCGCGGATGACGGCACCCTGCGCCTCACCACCGAGCCGACCCCCAAGCCGGCAGCGTTCTCGCTCGCCCATGTAGCCACCGACGGGAACGAGCCGTTCACCCTGCTGGTCACCTGGCCCAATGGCGCGGGCGTACCCGCCGTCGACTTTGAGCTCACCCTCGAGGATGGCGACACCATCGCCGACTATACCCAGAGCGACGGCTGGACCCGCGATCTGGGCGAGCGCCGTCCGCGCTCGATTCAGGTCTCAGAAGTGTTTTTCGGCACCAAATCCGAGGTGATCCCTCTGCCCGCGCAGGAGCATCTTCGCGTCCACATCATCCTCACCCCCAATGACATGGGCGTTGCCGCTTTCCGCGATACGTTGGTGACTCGCGAAGACGACAAGCTGGTTCTCCACTGGCGCGACGGCACGATGCGCTACGCCCCAGCCGCGCGGGACTGAGCGCCTCGCCATGATGGACATCCGCCCCGCCTCGGCCGCCGACTGGCGGGGCATCTGGACCGTTTTCGAGCCGGTCATCCGCGAGGGCGCGACCTTTCCCCTCGCCCGCGATCTGGATGAGGCGGGTGCCCACGCCTACTGGACCGCGCCGGACAAGCAGGTGTTCGTCGCGACATCCGACACCGGCATCGTCGGCAGCTACACCTTGCGCGCAAATTCGACCGGCCCGGCCGCCCATGTCGCCAATGCCGGATATATCGTCCAGGCCGACCAGCGTGGGAAAGGCATCGCGCAGGCGCTGTGCCGCCACTCGCTGCAGACGGCCCGCGCGCAGGGGTTCCGCGCAATGCAGTTTAACCTGGTGATTTCCACGAACATCCGCGCCGTGCGCCTATGGCAGCATATGGGATTTAGCGTGGTCGGGGCGCTTCCCGGCGCGTTCCACCATCCGGTTCACGGTTATGTCGATGCGCTCGTGATGTACCGCAGCCTCATGGATCAGGCCTGAGCCGCTCACTCCTCCGGCTGATAGCCGAACGCCTCATGCGCCAGTTTCACGACGGCGGGATCGACGTCCGGCATCTCCATCGAGACATGCTTTTCCAGCCGGTCGGCGATGCACGTGAGCGCCGCGATCCGCGCAGCCTTGCGATCATTGCCATCGATCACGTGCCAGGGCGCCTGCTTGGTGTCGGTCTTGGCGAACATGTCCTTGATGGCATCGAGATAATCCGCCCGCTTGTCGCGATTGCGATAATCCTCCGTGCCCGTCTTCCAGCGCTTGAAGGGATCGTCCAGCCGCTGGGCAAGCTGCTTGTCCTGCTCCTTCTGCGTGATGTGGACGAACAGCTTCACGATCGCGGTGCCGCTGTCGATCTGCTGGGCCTCGAACGCATTGATCTCGTCATAGCCGCGCTTCCACTCGGCTTTTGTGCAGAAGCCCTCCACCCGCTCGACCAGCACGCGCCCGTACCAGCTCCGGTCGAAGATCGCGATGTGCCTGTCTTCCGGCAGTTTCGTCCAGAAGCGCCAGAGGAAGTGGCGCCCCAGCTCCTCCGCTGTCGGCGCGCCGATGGGCCAGACCCGGAAATAGCGCGGATCGAGCAGCGACGTCATTCGTTTGATGATGCCGCCCTTGCCGGCGGCATCCCACCCTTCCAGCATCACCACGCTGCGGCGCTTGTGGATGATGTGGGCGACCTGGATCTTCTCCAGCCGCTTCTGGAGCTTGAGCAGCGCCTTGTCGAAGTCGCCGTCGAAATCGGCGCCCTTCTCATAATCGGAGAGCTTGATGGTCATGGCCGCACCCTATCGTGCGGCCAGCCATTGTCGAGAGTTCAGCTCTTTTGCGGCTCGACGACGCGGATGTGCAGTTCGCGCAGCTGCTTGAGCTCCGCGTTGGAGGGCGCGCCCATCAGCAGATCCTCGGCGCGCTGGTTCATCGGGAACAGCGTGATCTCGCGCAGGTTCACAGCGCCACAGAGCAGCATCACGATGCGGTCCACGCCGGCGGCCATGCCACCGTGCGGCGGCGCGCCATATTGGAAAGCGCGGTAGAGGCCGCCGAAGCGATCTTCCACATCCTGCTTGCTCAGGCCAACCTTCTCGAAGGCCTTAACCATCAGCTCGGGCGACTGGTTGCGGATCGAGCCGGACGCGATCTCGAAGCCGTTGCAGACCATGTCGTACTGGAAGGCCTTGATCGAAAGCGGATCGGGCCCGTCCAGCGCCTCCATCCCGCCCTGCGGCATGGAGAAGGGGTTGTGCGCGAAGTCCAGGCTCTTGGAGTCCTCGTCATATTCGTAGAACGGAAAGTCCACGATCCAGCACAGGTCGAAGCGGTCCTTGTCGATCAGGTCGAGCTGCTCGCCGACGCGGATGCGGGCAAGACCGGCGAGCTTGGCGGCCTGCGTCTCCTTGCCGGCGGCGAAGAACACGCCATCATTGGGACCAAGGCCGAGCGTTTCGATCAGCTTGGCGGTCGCCTCCGGCCCGTGATTCTTGGCGATGGGGCCGCCCGGCTCGCCATCCTTGATATTGATATAGCCAAGGCCCGAAAAGCCTTCCGAGCGCGACCAATTGTTCATCTCATCGAAGAACTTGCGGCTGCCCGCGCCGGCGCCCGGCGCGGGAATGGCGCGGATGACGCCGCCGCTCTCGACGATGCTCGCGAAGATGCCAAAGCCCGAGCCGACGAAATGATCGGTCACATCGGTGATGATGATCGGGTTGCGCAGGTCCGGCTTGTCGCTGCCATATTTCAGCATGGCTTCGGCATAAGGAATGCGCGGGAAGCTGCCGGCCGGCGTCACTGGCTTGCCATCGGCAAAGGTCTCGAAGACCTGGGCGATCACCGGCTCCATAGTGTTCCACACATCTTCCTGCGTGACGAAGCTCATTTCCAGATCGAGCTGGTAGAACTCGCCCGGCAGGCGGTCGGCGCGCGGGTCTTCATCGCGGAAGCAGGGCGCAATCTGGAAATAGCGATCGAAGCCCGCGACCATCAGCAACTGCTTATACTGCTGCGGCGCCTGCGGCAGCGCGTAGAACTTGCCGGCATGAATGCGGCTGGGCACGAGGAAGTCGCGCGCGCCCTCCGGCGAGGAGGCGGTGAGGATGGGCGTCGAATATTCGGTAAAGCCCGCGCCTTCCATCCGGCGGCGCATGTCCGAAATAATCTTGGTGCGCTTGACGATGTTCGCATGCAACGTCTCGCGGCGCAGATCGAGGAAGCGATAGCGCAGGCGGATATCCTCGGGATATTCCTGCTCGCCCGCGACCGGGAGCGGCAGCTCCTGCGCGGCGGAGAGCACGACGGCCTCTGCCGCCCGCACCTCGACCTCGCCGGTCGGCAAGTTCGGGTTCACGGCTTCCTTGGCGCGCGCCACGACCGTGCCAGTGATGGTAACGACGCTCTCGGCCTTCAGACTCTCGATCACATCGAACACCGGGCCGCTGACTTCGGTGACGATCTGCACCATGCCGTAATGATCGCGCAGGTCGATGAACACCAGATCGCCATGATCGCGCTTGCGGTGGACCCAGCCGGACAGCCGAACAGTCTCGCCGGCATTGGCGGCGCGGAGCTCCCCGCAGGTGTGCGTGCGATAGGCGTGCATGGTCTAACGGCCTTTTATTTTCACGCGCCTCATTGCGAGGGCGCCAATTGGATGACAAAGACGACTTGTGGGGGATATGGTGATACGCTCAAGCGTGCCGCCGGCCCCCAATCCGAGGACCGGCCAATAATAAGATCACCTGCCATATGCAAATCCATCCATTGATCACTGACAGCTCTTCCCTCGCCGCGCTGTGCGAGCGGTTGTCCAAGGCCGACTTTGTCGCCGTGGATACCGAATTCATGCGCGAGAACACCTATTGGCCGGAACTGTGCCTGTTCCAGATCTCCGATGGGAAGGAAGCCGCGGCAATCGACCCCAAGGCACCCGGGCTGGACATGGGCCCGCTGCTCGACCTGCTGGTGAACAATGAGGATGTGCTCAAGGTCTTCCACGCCGGCGGGCAGGACATCGAGATCGTCTTCAACCTCACCGGCAAGACGCCGCACCCGCTGTTCGACACGCAGATTGCCAGCATGGCGCTGAGCCAGGGCGAGCAGATCGGCTACAGCAATTTGGTCGACAGCTGGCTGGGCATTCACCTGGACAAGGGCGCGCGGTTCACCGACTGGGCGCGGCGCCCCTTGGACAAGCGGCAGATCGATTATGCGATCGGCGATGTTACCCATCTCGCCGCGATCTTCCCGATGATGCTGGAAGAACTACGCAAGACGGGGCGCGGCGTGTGGCTCAATCAGGAAATGGAGCGGCTCGCCGATCCCGGTAATTATGAGGTCAATCCCGCCGAGGCGTGGAAGCGTGTGCGCATTTCCAGCCGCAAGGCCGATGTGCTTGGGCGTCTGAAGGCGCTGGCCGGCTGGCGCGAGACCGAGGCGAAGGACAAGAACCTGCCGCGCGGGCGCATCGTCAAGGACGAGACGCTGGCCGACATCGCCTCCCATCCGCCGCGCAAGCAGGAGGATCTGGGCAAGGTGCGCGGGCTTTCGGCAAGCTGGAAAGGCAATGACATCGGCGCACGGCTGATGGCTGCGCTGGACAATGCCGCGCCCCTGCCCCGCGAGGAAATGCCCGAGCGCGATCCGGGTCGGCCCGGTCTCGGCAAGGAAGGCGCGCTGGTCGCCGATCTGCTCAAGCTACTGCTCAAGATCCGCTCGCGGGAGATCAACGTCGCCTCGCGGCTGCTCGCTCGCGCCGACGATCTGGAGATGCTGGCGGCCGGTGTGCGGACCAACCTGCCGATCCTGGAAGGTTGGCGGTTCGAGCAGTTCGGCCGCGACGCGCTGGATCTGGTGGAAGGCCGCATGGCCTTCGCGGTGCGCGATGGCAAGCTGCTGATGACCCGCACGGAAAAGCTGGCCGAGCCCAACGACTGATCGCCTGCCGGATGACCGGTGGACGCCCGCATGCTAGGCTGGCCTTTTGATGAAAGGCCCGGCCCATGCGGATGATCGCCCCCCTTCTTGCTCTTGCCCCGCTGACAGCCTGCGCTACCGCCACGACCAGCGTGGGCGAACCGCCAATGGCCGGCAACGGCGCCTGTTCGGCGGAAGGCCTGCAAAGCGCCATCGGCCAGCGCGCAACCGCGACTCTGGGCGCCGACCTCCTCGCCAAATCCGGCGCCCGCACCCTACGCTGGGGCCCGCCGCGCTCCGCCATGACGATGGACTATCGCGAGGACCGGCTGAACATCAGTTACGATGACGCGATGATGATCGAGCGGGTGAACTGCGGGTGACGGGCGGTTGGGCCGAGTGGGAAATTCGCGGGCGCGACATTGTAGAGCCGTGCTGATGGCGGACTGTCCGGACGCGACGTCATGCGAGCCCTTCTTCTCCCCTTGAGGGAGAAGGATACGGAGCCTTGTCGCCGTGAGGCGGCTAGGCGCAGTTGGATGAGGGGTGCGGATCTCTGATCCGCTCGATCCTGCGGATCGACACCCCTCTCCCAGCTTCGGCTAGGCAGCAAGCTGCCAAGCCTGCGCATCCCTCTCCCTCGAGGGGAGAGGGTTCGGAAGACGGCCGCTCCCCATCCCGAACTTGCTGCTCACCTCTTTCGTCAGCGCTTCAGTCCGCTTTCACATCCAGGCCCGATAACAGCCATGACCGCTCTGACTGGAAACTGCAACATTGCGAACATTGACAGCCGATAAGCGAACTGCTCACGTGCTGACCATGCCCCACACCCTTACTTTCGAATGCGAGTATGTGAATGGGCAAACACTTGCACTTATGCCCTGTATTGATGGTATCCGCCTCGCCGACCTTGTGGCTGAGTTCGAACGGGCGAACGACTTCAACGATCCCGCAGGTGGCTATGGCGGGATAGTGCCCGCATATTTCGACCTCGGCCCTCTCCCGGACTATTTTTATGGGTGGCGGGAAACATTCGAAGGCGATCAGCCGGGCGAAATCTATGCGTTGTTCTGCGATTGTGGTGAGCCCGGTTGCTGGCCCCTAATGGCGCACGTCCGCATAGAAGGCGAGCGCGTGCTTTGGGATTGTTTCAGGCAACCTCACCGACCTAATCGAGACTATTCAGGGTTCGGCCCGTTCACGTTCGATCAAACAGAATATCTCCTCGCGATTGAAAAAATCGCGCCATTTGGCATCACAGATTGACTTCCGCTCCCCCGCCGAGCTCGCCAATTAAATCCTCCAGAAATCGCCTGGAACCACCAATTCGGTCGTCCTTACGTCTGCCCACAGGCTGGACTGCCGCCCATCACGCGTCGAGCAGATAGCCCATGCCCATGGCCTGGCCGAGCTGGCGCAGGCGGCGGTCGATGGATTCGCCGGCGAGTGCCGCATGTTCCGGGTCGAGGCGCAGGATGACCGTGCCGTCGCGCACGTCGAGCGAGGAGCCGTCCAGCGGGCCTTCCGCGCCGCCGGACAGGCGCTGGCACAGGCGGATGGCAAGGCCCCACTGGATCGCGCGGCGCAGCAGCGGCTCGGGGGCAAGGCCCGCGAGCAGCGCGGGAATGTTGGTGCCGCCACCGAAATTCGCATGAAGCGCCTGCCCCAGCGCGGCGCGCTCGGCGGCATCCACGCCGACCCAATTACCCTGCAGGGCGAATTCCATGCCGCGTTCGGCGCGAAACTCCGGATTGGCACGCCAGCCGACATCCGCCAGCAGACAGGCCGCAAAGCGGATGCGCGCCCATTCCGGCGGATCATCGTGGAACAACGGCGCGATCCAGCCACTGATCGTGTCGCCATGGCCCACAAAGCGCCCCTGCGCCTCACCCTCGATGCGGGCGGCGATCAGGAGCGGGTCCTGATTCGCCATGTCGGTCGGCAAGCTCTCGTAGAGCAGCCCTTCCCGCAGCCCGAAAGCCGAGACGGTGAGATGGGCCGAGCGCAGCCGTTCCACCACCGCGCACAGCAGATGCGCGGCATCCGGCAGCGTGGGAAAACGCGCGCTGGAGACGCCGACCGCCTTGAGGTCCGCCTTCTGCGCGTTTTCCAGCCATTTGAGCAGTTCGGCCGGGCGATCCGGCGTCATTTCGTAATGATGCAGGATCGGCAGCGAATAATTGGTGAGGTGCATGTCCAGCCGCGCCAGCGCGCGCCAGCTTCCGCCGATCAGATAGAAGGGCAGGCCCTGCTCGATGTCGCCGAGGCCTTGCGCCTTGAGCAGCCCATCGAGATGCTGGACCAGCCCCTTGCGTCCCCGCGCGCGGACGTCACCGATCCGAAAAATGCCGAGCGGCAGGGAAACGGGCATCTCCACGCCCTCGGGCCGCACGCGCACCAGTTCGAGACTGCCGCCGCCCAGATCGCCCATGATCCCGTCCGCACGCGGCATGCCGGAGAGCAGCCCGTGCGCAGAGGCCAGCCCCTCCTCCTGACCGCTCAGCACGCGGACCTCGAGGCCGATCTCCGCCGCGCGTTCGATGAATGTATCGCGGTTGGACGCATCGCGCACGGCGGCGGTGGCGACGCAGGTGATCTGGTCCACCTCCATCTCCACGCACAGCCGGGCAAAGCGCTCCAGCGCCACCAGCCCGCGCTCCATCGCCGCCGCGCCGATCCGCCCGGATGTGCCGATCTCCGCGCCCAGGCCCGCCAGCACCTTCTCGTTGAACAGCACGAAGGGAATGCGCCGTGGCCCGTCATAAACGACGAGGCGGACGCTGTTGGAGCCGATGTCGATAATCGCCGTGCGGCGGAAATGCGGCCCGTTGAGCGTCGCCTTCATCGAGCGGCGCGTCGTGCGATCCAGCAGGGTCATGGCCTAACCCCTCCCCTCAGCCACGCTCGGAGAGCGAGAGCTTTGGCACCGCGCGGGCGGAGCGCCGCGAGGCACCGCGACCGGAGAGGGACGGATTGGTCATGAAATAATGATGCAGGTTGAACGGCTTCTTCCCCGGCTTGAGGCGTGTGTAGCTGCCATCGCTGCCCAGCGCCCAGCTCTGCTCATCATCGAGCAGATTGGCCACCAGCACCTGATCGAGCACCTGATCATGGACGGTCGGGTTCTCGATCGGCAGCATATACTCAACCCGCCGGTCGAAATTGCGTGGCATCCAGTCCGCCGAGCTGATGAACAGCCTGGCGCTATTGTTGGGCAGGGACTTGCCATTGCCAAAGGCCCAAATGCGGCTGTGTTCCAGGAACCGCCCAATCACCGACTTGACCGAGATATTCTCTGACATGCCCGGTACGCCGGGCCGCAGGCAACAGATGCCGCGCACGATCAGTTCCACCTTCACGCCCGCATTGCTGGCGGCATAAAGCTGCTCGATGATCGCGGGGTCCACCAGGCTGTTCATCTTCGCCCAGATGGTCGCGGGACGGCCGGCGCGAGCATGCTCGATTTCCGCCTCGATCAGCGCCGCGAGCTTGTCGCGCATGTGCAGCGGCGAGAGCGTGATCATCTCCATATGCTGCGGCTCGACATAGCCGGTGATGTAATTGAACACGGCGGCGGCATCGCGCCCGGCCCGGGGATCGGCCGTGAAGAAGGACAGGTCCGTGTAGATGCGCGCGGTGATCGGGTGATAATTGCCGGTACCGAAATGGCAGTAGGTGCGAAAGCCGTTGCCCTCGCGCCGCACGACCATGGAAATCTTGGCGTGGGTCTTCCAGTCGATAAAGCCATAGACGACCTGCACGCCGGCGCGCTCCAGTTGCGCGGCCCAGAGCAGGTTCTGCTCCTCATCGAACCGCGCCTTCAGCTCGACGACGGCGGTGACGGACTTGCCTGCCTCCGCCGCGTCGATCAGCGCGCGGATGATCGCGCTCTGCTTGCCGGCACGGTAGAGCGTCTGCTTGATCGCCACCACATCGGGATCGTCCGCCGCCTGTTTGAGGAAGGCGATGACGACATCGAAACTCTCATAAGGGTGGTGGACGACGATGTCCTTGGCACGAATCGCAGCGAAGCAATCGCCGCCATATTCGCGGATGCGCTCGGGGAAGCGCGGGGCGTAAGCCGGGAATTTGAGGTCCGGCCGGTCTTCCTCGACCACCTCGGCCAGATCGGCAATGCCCATGAAGCCATCGATATCCACGACCATGGCCTCATGGCCCTGCATCATCGTCTGCAGCTTGGTCTCGACCGGCTCGGCCACGCCGCTTTCGATTTCCACGCGGATGATCCGGCCGCGCCGGCGCTGCTTGATGGCGCTTCGATAATAGCGGACGAGATCCTCGGCCTCTTCCTCGATCTCGATGTCGCTATCGCGCAGGATGCGGAACAGGCCGCTGTCTCGCACGATGAAGCCGGGGAAGAGCAAGGCCGAATAGCGCCGCACCAGCGCCTCAATGGCGATGTAGCGCGCGTTCTTGCCCGGCACGCGAATGAAGCGCGGCAGCGTGGCCGGCAAAATCACCAGCTCCTGCACCACTTCCTTGTCCGATTCGCGCAGAAGGTCGAAGAACAGGCTGAGGCCCTTATTGGGGATGAACGGGAACGGGTGGGCGGGATCGAGCGCCTGGGGCGTGAGGATGGGGAAGATCTGCTCGAGGAAATGCTGGCGCATCCAGCTATCCGCGCGCGCATCCACCGGCTCGGGGCCGATCACGCTGATATGCGCGCTGCGCAGCGCGGCATGAAGATCATGCCAGACGACCTGCTGGGCGGACATGAGCGCCTCGGCCCGGTCGCCGATCGCCTCCAACTGCTGGGCCGGGGTCAGCCCATCGACCGAGCGCATTTCGACGCCCTGGAGCTGCTGGCCCTTGAGGCCGGCCACCCGGACCATGAAAAACTCATCGAGGTTGCTGCCGGAGATGGAGAGAAAGCGCAGCCGCTCCAGCAGCGGATGCGCCGGATTGCAGGCTTCCTCCAGTACGCGCTGATTGAAATTGAGCCAGGACAGCTCCCGGTTGAAGTAGCGCGCCCCGTTTGCGGCGCCCGCGCCCGTGATCGAAGAAGTGGGATCGGCTTCAGACACGGTCAGTGGGTTCCCTCATGCGGTGCGGTCTCATCCGCCCCGTCTAGCAGCGCATTGTTACGGAGCGCTTGCCGCGCCAGCGCAACCGAGAGTTTCTGCCCACGCGCCAGCGACAGCGCGTTCAGCTCGGCCACGACGCCATCGATCGCGGCATAACAGCGTGCGGTGCGGCGGGCGAGAAAATCCGGGAGGTCCGGGGCGAAGGCAGAGCCGGCCCGCTCCAGTCCATGGGCGATCAGCGCCGCGGTAACGGCTTCATCCGGCGGGAGGATACGCGCGACGGCGGCGGTGGCGAGGCGCGTGCGCAGATCGGGCAGCGCAATCGTCCATGTCGGCGGCGCCTCTCTGGCGACCATCAACAGCGGCCGGCCCGAATCGCGGGCCTCGTTCCAGAGGTGGAACAGGTGGGTCTCATCGGCGCGGTCGGCATCATCGACCAGCACGCCACCGCTTTCGCGCAGAAACACCTCGGCAATGAGCGAACGGCCGGACCGGGATGGGCCGACGAGCAATGTGCAGGGCGAGGGCCAGCGCTGCCAGTCGCGTATCAACGCGAGCGCGTCGGCATTGGCATCGTGGACCAGCAGACTTTCCGCTCCGCCATGCCGCGACCAGCCGATGGGCAGCGGCAACTGGGTCATTGCCCGCCCCCGCCTCCGCCGGCTGGTGGACTTGCGCTCCGACGGGCGATCCGCAGCGTGTTGCCAGATACGGCGACCGAATATCCCCGTCCTTCAAGCTGCGCGCGCAATTGCTCGATCGTGCCGCTGAAGCCGACCTGCATGACCGACGTGCCGCCGAGTGCCAGGCTTGAGGTCGAGGCCGCGCTGACCCCCGGAATACCCCGCAGCATCGCCTGCGCTTCCCCGACTGAGGCCGTGGTAGGCGTCTCGATCTGAACGCTGAACGAGGCGGCACCGGGCGTATCAGCCGGCAGGACACCGAGGATCGCCTCCAGCCCAACCGCATTCTCGATCTCGACCGCGTTGACCGGCTCCTCGATGACCAGCGAGGGGTCGAGCCGCAACGTGCCGTCCGCCAGGGCGCCCGCGTAAAGCTGGTCGATGCGCGCGACGGCGTCGCTCATCATCTTGGGCAGATCGGCAGGCGTGGCGGCGCGCAGGGTGAAATCCCCGATGAAATTATTGTCCGGCCCATAGCGCGCGCTGAAATGGCCGGTGATCGGCCCGCCGGGAAAGCTGCGCTCGATCCGCGCGATCGGCATGATCACATCCGCCGCGCCATAAAGATCGAGGAGGATACGCCACCAGTTGCGCCCGCGCCGGCCGATCTGACCGGGATTGAGCAGCAGGGAATCGGGGCCATCGCCGGCGGTGCGCACATAATCGATCGGGCTGTCGGAAATGCGGAATTCCGCCCATGCCTTCTGCCAGGGCGTCACCCGCTCGAACGTCATCGGCGTGCCGGAATCCCAGAGAACCGGGATCACCAGCAGCGGCGGCGAGCGGCGAATCTGCCCGGAAACGCCAAGCGCCTGCCCGGCCCTAGCTCGATCGAACATCACCGAGAGCGTGGCGATATAACGATTGGGGCCGATCTGCTCCTGCTGCACCTCGATGCCGGACACCAGCCCGTCCAGCACACCGTCGCCAAGCGCAGGGCCGTTGCCGCCATGCGTACGCTTCCACAGCGATTGCCAGGCGAGGCGCTGAGCAAGCCGCCAACCGGTCGCCCGCGCCGCATCGGCATTCGGCCCGGCGACATCGACGCGGATATCCTTCACCTCGAAATCGCCCTGAGAGGCCAGCGGCGCAATGCCCCGCTCACCCTCGATCTGCGCGACCAGCACAGCCGCAAAGGCCGCCAGAACCAGCGCGAACACGAAGTGAATGGGGCGCAAGGATGGCAGAGAGAGCGTCACGGCGCCCTTTTGGCGGCATTGTTCTGGAAAACCAAGCCCGATTTGGTAAGGGCCACGCATGGACTCCAAGCACAACCAGCCCGAGGGCTACACCTATGCGCAGGCCGGCGTGGACATTGCCGCCGGAAATGCGCTCGTTCGCGCCATTGCTCCGCTCGCCCGCGCGACGCGGCGACCGGGGGCGGATGCCGATCTGGGTGGATTCGGCGGCTTCTTCGACCTGAAGGCCGCGGGCTTTACCGATCCGCTGCTCGTTGCGGCGAATGACGGCGTCGGCACCAAGTTGAAGCTCGCCATCGATAGCGGCAAGCATGACACGGTGGGCATCGATCTGGTGGCGATGTGCGCCAACGACCTCATCGTGCAGGGCGCAGAGCCGCTCTTCTTCCTCGATTATTTTGCCACGGGGCGCCTCGACAACGGCGTTGCGGAGCGTGTGATCGCGGGAATCGCGGAGGGATGCAAGCAGGCCGGGTGCGCACTGATCGGCGGCGAGACGGCGGAAATGCCCGGCATGTACGCTGATGGCGATTATGATCTCGCCGGCTTCTGCGTCGGCGCGGTCGAGCGCAACGAAGTGCTGACCGCCGACAAGGTGGCCGAGGGCGACGTGATTCTGGGCCTCGCCTCCTCGGGCGTCCACTCCAACGGCTATTCGCTGGTGCGGCGCCTGGCGGCGGACAAGGGCTGGAAGCTGGATCGCCCTGCCCTGTTCGATCAGGAAGTGCTGCTCATCGATGCGCTGATGGCCCCGACCCGGATCTATGTGAAGCCGCTGCTGCCACTGGTCCGCAAGGGCCTCGTCCATGCGATGGCGCATATCACAGGTGGCGGCCTGCTGGAGAACATCCCGCGGATTCTGCCCGCCGGCCTGCACGCGCATATCGATGCGGACCTTTGGGCGCAGCCGCGGCTGATGGCGTTCCTGCAGGCGCAGGGCAATATCGAGCCGGGCGAGATGGCGCGCACGTTCAATTGCGGCATCGGCATGGCCGTGGTCGTGGCACCAGACGATGTCGACGCGGTGAGCGCGGCGTTGCGCGAGGCGGGCGAGACCGTCCACCGCATCGGCGAGATTCGCGCCGGCGAGAAGGGCTGCACCGTGCGCGGCTCGCAAGAGACGTGGTGCGCCATGGCAGACTGGAACGCGGTCCATCTGGGGTAAGACGCCCGAACGGATTGGGGGAACTGACGTGTCCAAGGCCAAAATCGCGGTGATGCTCTCCGGCACGGGGACGACGATGACGTCGCTCCTCTATGCCTCGCGCCTGCCGGACTGCCCCTATGAGATCGTGCTCGTCGCCTCCAACAAGCCGGGAGCGCGCGGGCTGACCGTCGCGGCGGCCGAGGGCGTGGCCACCTTTGCCCACAGCCACAAGGGCATGAGCCGCGAGGCCCATGAGGCGATCATGCTCGACGCGCTGCGGGCATCCGGCGCCGACTATGTGGCGCTGTGCGGCTATATGCGCATCCTCACCGCCGATTTCGTGGGCCAATGGGCCGGGCGGATGCTCAACACCCATCCGTCTCTGCTACCCAAGTTCAAGGGGCTCGATACGCATCAGCGGGCCATCGATGCTGGCGACAGCCATGGCGGCTGTACCGTCCACCTCGTCACGCCGGCGCTGGACGACGGCCCGGTATTGGGGCAGATCCCGGTCGCGATCCTGCCCGAAGATACTGCCGACACGCTCGCCCAGCGCGTGCTCTATGCCGAATATCAACTCTACCCCCGGATGCTGGCCAGCTATGTGGGGCGCGAGATGGACCCGGACTGGCTCATCGACCGCGTCGGCCAACTGGCGCTCGCCTTGCCGGAAACGCACGCCCGCGAGTCGCATGGCGCGGCAGGCTGGCGTGTGGGCAGCGAAGCTGCGGGCAAGTTCTTCGCTTATGTCTCGGTGCGCCACCATGGCGAGGATGCGGTGGCGCTGCTGGTCAAGACCTCCGGCGCCGACGAGATGGCCGCGCTGATCGAGGCCGACCCCGACATCTACTACCGCCCGGCTTATTATGGCGCGAGCGGCTGGATCGCGATCCGCCTCGACCGCCCGGGCGTGGACTGGGAGCATGTGCGCGGCTGGCTCGAAAAGAGCTGGCGGGCCGTGGCTCCACGGCGCCTCGTCTCGCTAATGACCGTCGCGGACAGCTTCTAGGCCCCGAGAGTTAGGGCGCTGTCCCGTTCGCCATCCAATCCGATGTCGCCGACCTTCGTCTCACCGGCAGATCAGGCCTTGTGGGTCATAGCGGGACTATCGGCGGCGTTAACCAACCACCGACGCAAAACCTTCATGATCCGGCAATCACGGCGTCAAATTCTTCCCATAGGCGCTGCTGCGTTAACCATGTGGGGAGATTTTTATGACGCGCTTTTCGATTTCGACCATCCTGCTGGCCGCTGCTGCGGTCATCGCTCCCGTGACGGCGCACGCCGAGGTTCGGATCACGGAATTCATGTACAAAGGCGCCAGCGACGGCAATCGCGAGTTCATCGAACTGACCAACATTGGCAGTGCCGGCATCGACATCACCGGCTGGTCCTACAATGACGATAACACGAACAATCCAGTCACGTTCGGCAATGCCTTCGGCCTGCTGGGCGCCAACGAATCGATCATCCTCACCGAGATGACGGCCGACGCCTTCCGCAGCTACTGGAACCTGGACAGCAGCGTGCGCATCTTCTCGATTGGCGGCAATTCCAACCTCGGCAATGGCGACACGATCAACATCTATAATTCCGCGAGCCAGTCGCTCGCCACGCTTGTTGACAGCGTGACCTATCCCGCCGGCACGACGGCCGGCGTCTCGCGCAATCGCCCCGCGAGCCTGACCGGCACCGCGACCAACAGCCAGTTCGTCTATTCGGCTACCGGCGATGCTTTTGGCTCGGCCTACGCCTCGGGCGCGCAGTCCGACCTCGCCAATCCCGGCCGCTTCGCAACTCAGACGGCCGCAGTGCCCGAGCCGGCCACCTGGGCGATGATGATCGCGGGCTTCGGCCTCATCGGCCTGCGCGCACGGCGCAGCCGCAGGATGGCTTTCGCCTGATCCATCGCTATGAAACTCCGAACCCCGGCTTCCTTGGAGGCCGGGGTTTGTTTTTGTCGCAAGAGATCCGGCGCACGCTCCCGGACATCTTGACCGTATCGACACATAGGCATAGGGGGTATTCCTATGTCGCACATGTTGGAAATCAACCCGCAGCTTCTTGCCCGCGTTCGGCGCATCGGCGGGCAAGTCAATGCCATCGAGCGAGCACTGGAATCTGACAAAAGCTGCACGGACATCCTGCATCTTGTGGCAGCCGTGCGTGGCGCGGTGAACGGGCTGCTCGATGAAATCATTGCCGAGCATCTGGAGGCGCATGTCGCGCGGCCTGGCCTGAGCGATGCCGAACGCCAGATAGGGGCGGACGAACTGCTGGCGGTCATCCGCCGCTACGCGAAGTAGGACCCCGTGATGCGGACACTCGATATTGAAGGCCAGACGCCGAGCCACGACTTCCTCGGCGCCTCGCACGACCAGAATGCCCGGCGCACCCATTGGGTCATTCTGCTGACCGTCGTGACGATGGTCGGCGAGATCATCGCTGGCTACTGGACCGGATCAATGGCGCTGCTAGCGGATGGCTTCCACATGGCGACCCACGCCGGCGCGCTGTCCATCGCCGCATTCGCTTATGGCTATGCGCGCAAACATGCGCAGGACCCCGCCTACAGCTTCGGGACCGGCAAGGTCGGCGATCTGGCAGGCTTCGCCTCCGCCATGGCGCTGGGTCTCGTCGCGCTGGCGATTGCCAGCGAGTCGGCGGTGCGCCTGTTTGAACCGACGAGAGTCGCTTTCGGCGAGGCGACCTTCGTGGCGGTGATCGGCCTGCTGGTGAACATCGCCAGCGCGCTGGTGCTGATGGGCGGTGCACATGGGCATGATCATGGCCATGGACATGATCATGCCCATGTGCATCATCATCACGCCGGCCATGACCATGACGCGCATGACCATGATGGCCATGAGCATGGGCATAGCCACGGCCATGACAATAATCTGCGCTCAGCCTATTTCCACGTGCTGGCGGATGCGCTGACCTCAGTCCTCGCCATCGGCGCCCTGCTGGCCGGGCGCTATCTCGATTGGGTATGGATGGACCCGCTGATGGGCATCGTCGGCGCGCTGGTCATCGCCCGCTGGGCCTGGGGGCTGATGCGGGACACCTCGGCCATGCTGCTCGACCGCAGCGACGAGGTGCTGGCCGGCAAGGTCCGCGCGGTGGTCGAGGAGCAAGGAGATGTGCGTGTGGTCGATCTCCACGTCTGGCGCGTTGGTCCGCAGGCACATGCCGCGATCGTCAGCGTCATCGCGCAACCGGAGGTCAGCAGCGACACGATTCGCGGCCGCATGGCCGGACGCTGCACGCTCGCGCATCTCACGATTGAAGTGCGCTAGCCGTCCCCTCGGTCGGGACGGCCCGAGACCTTAGCGGAAATTGTCGGCGTAAGCCTGAATCTTCAACGTCTTGGGTGGCGTTCTCACGACGTGATAGGCGATGCCATAGCGCTCGGCATAAGCACGGGCGGCGTCCTCGTCGGGGAAGCTCAGCTTGACCTGCTCCTGCGTGTCGCCAGAGCCAGCCCAGCCCATCAGCGGATCGGGCTTCTTGGCCTCTGCCGGGGCGAACTCCAGCATCCAGGTGCCGGTGCGCGCCCGACCGGACTGCATGGCGTTCTTGGGTATCTGGTAGATCCGGGCGGACATCGGTGCTTTCCCCATCGTGCAAATGCCCAACATGTGAGCGCTTTCGCCGTCGCGCAAAGCGGGGGGCCCTGTCAAGATGATTGGGGGACTGTGGCGACACGAACGGAAGGTCATCCGGAACAGGATCACCGACGGGCATCAGCCTTCTTGGTCCGCAGCGTCGCGCTGGCCGCGGCGGGATCATCCGGCCACGGATGCCGCGGGTAGCGCCCGCGCATCTCCTTCGCGACGTCCGCCCAGCTGCCTTTCCAGAAGGCCGGCAGATCCCGCGTCGTCTGGATGGGGCGACCCGCCGGCGATGTCAGGGACAAGACGAGCGGGATGCGCTCGCGCCCGATGACCGGATGTTCCGACAGGCCAAAGAGCGCCTGCACCCGCAATTCGACGGTCGGGCCGGCCGGCGCCTCATAGTCGATGGCGTGGGTGCTGCCGGCCGGGCTCCGGAACTCGGCCGGCGCCAGCGCCTCGATGCGCTGCGTGGCATCCCATCCCAGGCGCTGACTCAGCAGGCCATGCAGCGCGCCACCGTCGATCGCGGAAAAGCGCCGGGCATTGGCCGGGAGCAGCATCTCCAGCCACTCCTCGGCATCGGCAAGCAGCGCCGCATCGCCGATCTCATCGCCCACGCCCGCAAAGGCAGCCCGTGTCCGCAACGCCTGCGCCGCCTTGCCCCAGGGCAGCATCCCCAGTCCCTCGCTGCGCAGCGCCTGCGCCAGTGCGGCAATGATGGCGGCCCGTTCGGGCGCATCATCCGGCCCACTGCTGAGGCGGATGGCGCCCAGATGCCGCTCGCGCAGTGCCTCCACACCAGCCAGATCCTTGCGCCAGCGCACCGTGCGGCGATCCATGACGCGATGCCCGGCAGCGATCATCACATCCTCCTCCTGCACGGCCAGTGCGGAGAGGATGCGCGCGCCGGCCGCGCTGCCCTGAATATCGCCCACCGCCAGCCAGTCTGCACGCGCCAGCGGATCGGCGGGATCGAGCCGGAAGCCGCGCCCGCCCGCGCTGATCCAATGTTCGCCGCTGGCATCCCGTCGCCGGGCGATGCGGTCCGGGAAGGCCCGCATCAGGCAGCGGGCAAGCGCGGCATCGTCGATAATGCCTCGCGACGAGCCAGACGCGACCAACCCCAACCAGCGGCGGGCAAGGCCACGCGCCGCTTCGGCCCGCTGCCCCCGCTCGCGCTGCCAGAGCGCATGACGCCGGGCGAGGTCCGCCGATGGTCCGCCCAGCCCGCGCTCGGTGAGCAGCACCGCCACGTCAGCCGCCGCAGCGCCCTCCCCCACCTCAGCCGAGGCAATGAGCATATGCGCGAGGCGCGGCTCCAGCGGCAGATCGGCGACCGCGCGGCCATGCGGCGTCGCCCGCCCCTCCCCATCCAGCGCTCCGAGCGCCTCGAGCCGGCGTCCGGCTTCGGCCAAAGCAGCCGCCGGTGGCGGATCGAGCCAGCGCAGCGTGGTCGGGTCGGTCACGCCCCACACCGCGCAATCGAGGAGCAGGCCGGTCAGGTCGCTTTCCAGAATTTCGGGCGGATCGAACGGCGGCAGACCGGCGGTCGCCGCTGCTTCCCACAAGCGGTAGGCCACGCCCGGCGCCTGGCGACCCGCGCGGCCGGCACGCTGGGTTACGGCGGCCTGACTGGCGCGCTCCGTCACCAGGCGCGTGACGCCGGCGGCAAGATCGTGCCGGGGCCGACGGGCGAGCCCTGAATCGACCACGATGCGCACGCCGTCGATGGTGAGGCTGGTCTCGGCGATGCTGGTCGCCAATATCAGCTTGCGCGTCCCTGCCGCTGCCGGCCGCAGGGCTGCGCGCTGCGCTGCCGGGTCGAGCGAGCCATGCAGGCGATGGAGGACGATACTGTCAGCGAGGCCCGTCAGCCGCTCGGCCGTGCGCTCGATCTCGCCGACACCGGGGAGGAAGGCCAGAACATCGCCCTGCGGCTCTTCGGCCAGCGCGCGACGGATCGCCGCCGCCATGCCATCCTCGATGCGCTGCTCCGCCGCCCGGCCGATATGCCGCAGATCGATGGGGAAAGACCGGCCCGCGCTCTCGATGACCGGCGCAGGCTTGCCCCCCACCGCCATGAGCGTGGCAAAGCGCGCACCATCCAGCGTGGCGGACATGGCGAGCAGGCGCAAATCCTCGCGCAGGCCGGATTGCGCATCGAGCGCGAGGGCCAGCCCGAAATCGCCTTCCAGGCTGCGCTCATGAACCTCATCGAACAGCACGGCGGCGACGCCGGTCAATTCCGGATCGGCCTGAGTGCGGCGCCGGAAAATCCCTTCGGTCACGACGAGGATGCGGGTGCGGGCGGATTGGCGGCTCTCCAGCCGAGTGGCATAGCCGATGGTATCGCCGGGCTTTTCACCGGCCAGATCGGCCATGCGCTCGGCAGCGGCGCGCGCGGCAAGCCGGCGCGGCGAGAGCAGCCAGATCTGCCCGCCCGCCACCCACGGCTCGCCCAGCAGAGCGGGCGCAACGCTCGTCGTCTTGCCCGCCCCCGGCGGCGCCACGAGCACGGCGTTCGGTCCTGCGCGCAAGGCGGCGAGCAGGTCGGGCAGGACCTCATGGATGGGGTGCGCAGCGGTCACGTCATCCGCTTATGCGGCGTCGCCGCCAATGCCAAGGTTGGCGGCGTAAAGGGATAGGAGCAAAGCCTGACCGCCGCAGCGTCATCCGAGGATGGAGAACATGGTTAATGCTTAACCACCGCCATGGATGCAATCTGCTCCTGCGATTGCACCCGCACGGCTCGAGTTCCGTGCACTTGTTCACTTAAGTCACGGAACTATCTACCTTTTGCCGCAACGCCCGAACGCTCCGCCTCTTTGCCGCGAAGAGGTATTGCTCTGTTAACCGTTCGAACCCATCCATGGTCTCGCTGAGGCGCAAGGCTTCGTAAAAATAGAAAGCTCGTCTGGCCCGGTTGGGCCTTTTGGGGGTCGTCCAAGTGCATGATCATATTGTGTCCGCCTCTTTGGCGGAACCGCACGGCGGGTTGCTGTCCGTGCGCCGTATCCCGTCTGCCTGCGGCCAGCGGCTGCGCACCATCGATGTCCGGCTGGCCGATCGGCCGGACCTGCGCGAGCAGGCGCATGATCTCCTGAACCGCATGTATGGATCGCGCGGTTATGGCATGGCGCATCTGCTCCCCGACAATGGCGATCACCAGGCCGTCTTCACGGCAGCGCTGGAAGATGCCGTAATCGCCACGCTCACCTTGACGGTGGACTCACCAGCCGGCCTTTCGACCGATCAGACGTTCCGCATGGAACTGGATGCCTTGCGCGAGGCGCCCGGTGCCCGCCTTTGCGAACTCACCAAGTTCGCGGTCGACCCGATGACCAAGTCCCCCTCCGTCCTTGCGGGGCTTTTTCATGTCATCTTCATTTACGGTATGCAGCGCTTCGATTGCACGGATCTGGTGATCGAGGTGCATCCACGCCATGTGCGCTATTATGAGGCCATGCTCGGTTTCGACCGGCTTGGCCCGCCGAAGATGGATGAGTCCGTCTCCTGGTGGCCCAAAGATACACCGGTACAGCTGATGCGCCTCAAGGTCTGCGATGTCGCCGACCAGATCAATCGCTTTGCCGGCCGCGCCGACAAGATCGGCCGCTCGCTCTACCCCTATTTCTTCTCGCGCGATGAGGAGCAGGACGTCGCACGGCGCGTCGCGCGCTTGTGGGACAGGGATGCGGGTTGCGCAGAACCGCGCAGCCGCAATGGCATGAGCGGCACCTTCTGGCGCAGCGCCGCCTGAATGGGATCATTCGCTGTCATGGCATGAAAATGGGGATCAACGGCTGCACCCGTTGATCCCCATTCTTTATCGAGGCCGTCCCGTGGGAGACGGTCAGGATCATCAGGCGAACTGGACCCGTGCGCTCGTGCGACGTGCGCGGCGCATCGTGTAGCCAAGGCTGCCGAAGCCGAGCAGCATCAGTGCCCAGGTGGCCGGCTCCGGAACCGGCGCGCTCACCGGCGACGGCGTGAAGGTGAGGTTGCCGCCATAGGAGCCCAGACCGGCGGACGTGCCGCTGATCACCAACTCGTTCAGCATGCCGGCCATGATCGGGAAGCCCGAAATGCCAGCCGATTCAACATCGGTGCCCTGACCGAAGATCGGGACGTCCTTGCCGTTGATCGTGACCGTCAGCAGGTCGATGTTGGTCGACAGGCCCGACAGCGTCGTGATGATGCCGCCGCTGCCGACGCCATCAACGTCAACGATGAAGCGGTAAATGTCGGTGAAGATGCCCGAACCAATGTCGGTGCGGCCGATGGTGGCCGAAACGGCTTCGGTGATGGGGGGGATGGTGTCGCCAGACGTGGTGAACTCGTCATCGCCAGGCGTGAACGTGCAGTTCATGGCAACGCAGGTAGCGGCGTTGGCCGCACCCGGCGCAAATGCTGCCGCAGTGGCCAGCGCGGCCAAAGATACCAGTTTCCTCATGGATAGCTCCTTTGTTTGTTCGGTTTTTGAGCTGGCTCATCATGCTTCTCCCACACCGCCTGAAAGGCGAACATTCCGAGTAGATAATGAGGCGACCGCTCGAGCAGAGAAATACTGGTCGGTTAACG
This sequence comes from Sphingobium sp. B2D3C, assembly GCF_025961835.1. Classification (NCBI taxonomy): domain Bacteria; kingdom Pseudomonadati; phylum Pseudomonadota; class Alphaproteobacteria; order Sphingomonadales; family Sphingobiaceae; genus Sphingobium; species Sphingobium sp. B2D3C. Next base: position 1,587,900 of record NZ_JAOQOK010000001.1, read on the forward strand.
GATTATCAACGAAATCCTCATATTTTATTGCTGTATTTCAGATACTTAATCTGACCAATCAATTGGGCGGGTTCCCAAAGTTCCCAACCGTTAACCGCAGATTTACCACGCTATGGCGGGCAGTGCGGTCGCTTCATCGCAACGCACCATCGTTCCCATGCAGTGCAAAATTATTTGGGTCGTGGCCGATATACCCCGTGTCCCGAAAATGGACGGGAAGGGACTGGCGAGAATAGGGGAAGTGGCGGCCTGCCGCACCGACAAGCCCCGATTCGAGACCGGCTAGGCGAGGCGGCCGCCCCACCCAATCGGGCAGCGCGGCGCGTCATCTCGCTATGGGTGTCGGTGCAACGTGGGAGGCGCTGGCGCCCGCTGAAAAGCCGGATCAGTATGCCCGCGCGATGGCGAACTCGACAGCCTCCACCAGCGCAGACTTGGCGGCACCCTTGCCGTACATGCCGATGGCGTCGATGGCGCGCTGGCCATAATGGCGCGCCCGCGCCATAGTGTCGTCGATCGCGCCGGTTTCGCGCAGCAAATGCTGGGCATGGGCGAGATCGGCATTATCGCCATGGAGGCCGGACATCGCCTCTTTCCAGAATTTGCGATCCGCCTCGCCGCCGCGCGCATAAGCCAGGATTACCGGCAGCGTGATCTTGCCATCGCGGAAGTCATCGCCGGTATCCTTGCCCATCGTCGCGCCGTCCGAGACATAGTCGATCGCATCGTCGACGAGCTGGAAGGCAATGCCGAGATTACGACCATAGGCATCCAGCGCCAGCTCCTCCGCCTCCGGGCGCTCCGCAACCACGGCGGCGATGCGGCAGGCCGCAGCGAACAGGGCTGCGGTCTTGGCACCGATGATGTCGAGATACTGGTCCTCGTCGGTCTCCACACGACGCTGGGCGGTCAGCTGATTGACCTCCCCCTCGGCGATCACCGCAGATGCGTTGGAGAGGATCTTGAGAACCTTGAGGCTGCCATCCTCGACCATCAACTCGAAGGACCGGCTGAACAGGAAATCACCGACCAGAACCGAGGCATTGTTGCCCCAGATCATGTTCGCGGTCTGCTTGCCGCGGCGCATGGCGCTGCCATCCACCACATCATCGTGCAGCAGCGTGGCGGTGTGAATGAACTCCACCGTCGCCGCCAGTTTGTGGTGCCGAGTGCCGGCATAATCGAGCAGCCGGGCGCAGGCGAGCGTGAGCATGGGGCGCAGCCGCTTGCCACCGCCGGCGATGAGGTGCCCGGCCAGCTCCGGGATCAGCGGAATGCGCGATTGCATTCGCGCGAGGATGACTTCGTTGACGCGGTTCATATCCTCCGCAACGAGGCTCAGCATCGGCTGGAGGGATGGCGCGCCCTGGCGGGGCAGGTGGTGGATTGTGGCGCTCATGCGCGGTGCTCTGACCAGATGGCCGCGCTTTGGCAAGCAAATTGGCTTGCCTTGTGCGCCCGGAGCGGCAAGTGATGCGCCGTTGCGGGCGCTGCCCGGCCCCTCATCAGCCTGGTTCGCCCCAGCGAGATCAGGCCACAGGAACAATGCCCCAGAAGCTCAGGGAGACGACCCGGAATGGACGAAACGCTCAGGCGCTACCGCGAAAGCATCGACAATATCGACGCGGCGCTGGTCTTCATGCTGGCAGAGCGCTTCAAGATCACCAAGGCGGTCGGTGAGCACAAGGCTCAGTCCGCCCTGCCCCCCGCTGACCCGGACCGCGAAGCCCGGCAGATCGCCCGCCTGCGCACATTGGCCGTCGACGCCAATCTCGACCCGGATTTCACTGAGAAATTCCTGCGCTTCATCATCGATGAAGTGATCCGGCATCACGAACAGATGCGCGCCGACGAAGCGGATGCCGCTGGCGCCTGAGGCGCCCGAGGGTAACGCCGCCAGATTGTTCCCGCTGCGTTAACCAGGTAACAACCTGCGCCGGGCCATGATGGGCCATGGGGCAAAGCCAGCGCCAAATCCTTTACGCCTTCATCCGCCATGCCGGCCTGCCGGTGCTGGCGGGCCTGGGCTATTTCGTGATTTCCTACGCGACAATCTCGCTCAAGACCACGAATGGCATGGTCGCGCCCGTCTGGATCGCCAACGCTTTCCTGCTGGCGCTCGTGCTCGCCCGGCCCGCGCGGCAGGCCCCTGCCCTCATCATGGCGGGCATGGTCGCCAATGTGCTGTCTGGCCTGCCGGCTGGCAATAATCTCCAGACGGCCTTGGTCTACGGGCTCGCCAATGGGCTGGAAATCGCCGTCGCCGTGGCCGGTCTCAAGCTGCACAGGAATGGCGCCCACGCCTTTTCGGACCCCGAGGCTCTCCCTCATGTGCTGATCTGGGCCGGGCTGGTCGGTCCGGCTTGCGGCGCATTTCTGGGCGGAATCGGCGCCTGGGCCAACAATGCCCATCCGCTCAGCGAAGCCTATGCGCGCTGGTTCCTGGCGGATGCTCTGGGCCTGTTGATCTTCACGCCGGTCTTCCTCGCCATGTTCAACGGCGAGATGAGGCGCAGCCTCGCCAGCCAGACCCGGCGACGCAGGCTGGAAGTCGCGGCGCTGCTCGCTCTCACCGCCGGCGCGGCTGGCGTCGCCTTCTTCTCGACGGAATCATCGCATCTGCTGCTCGTCGTTCCGCCCATGCTGCTCGTTCTGCTGCGTAGTGGGTGGATGGCGACGAAGATCGCCCTCGCCATCGTCACCGTCATCGGCGGAGCAGCGATGATGGGCGGCTATGGCTCGCCCGTGATGCACAGCCATCATGCGGCCCATCACCTCTACGGCATCCAGATGTTCATCGCCCTGCTCATCGTGGTGCAGGTGCCGATCTCTGCCATGCTCGCCAGCCGCCAGGCGACGATCGAGCGGATGCGCCAGAACGAGCAGTCGCTCAACCTGCTCGCCTCAGCCTCTCCGGTGCTGCTGCTGGCGTTCAACCTCGAAGGCGTCTGCACACGGGTCGTGGGCACGCGCGAACTGCTGCTCGACCGCGCGTTCGATGCGCTTATCGGTGCAGGGCTCTCCGACATTTCGGAGGAAGGCCAGTATGAACTGACCCGCGCGCATAGCGCTGCGCTTGAGGATGTGAGCACCAGCCAGATCGCCGAGTTCCGTACCCTCAAGCTGCGGGACGCCTGGATGGAAGCCACATTCCGCGCCCATTTCGACGAAAGCGGCCGGTGCATCGGAACGATCGCGACCGTGCAGGACATCACGCAGCGCAAGAAGCAGGAGCTTTGGCTCTCCCGCACCGCCACGACGGACAGCCTGACCGGTCTGCTCAACCGCGCCGGCTTCCATCAGCGGCTGGAGCAGGCGCTGGTGAAGGCGACACCGGGCACGCTCAGCCTGGCCGTGATCGACATCGACCGATTCAAGCTGATCAATGACAATAGCGGGCACCAGATGGGCGATACCGTGCTGCGGGAAATCGCATGTCGCATCTCGAGCCAGGTCCGGGCGAGCGACGCGGTCGGGCGCATGGGCGGCGACGAGTTCGTTGTGCTCCTCGCCACCTCCAACTGGGATCGCGTGCAGGAAATCTGCGGCCGGATCGTGTCCGCGGTCAGCAGCGAGCCCATTGCCCTGCCCTCGGGGAACAGCCTGCGGGCTGCGATCAGCTGCGGCGTCGTGCGATACCGGCAGGGACAAAGCGCCGAGGATTTCATCCATGAGGCGGACATCGCGCTCTACCAGGCGAAGCGCGGCGGTCGCAATCGGGTGGTCGCTGCCTGATCCGTGAGATGGGCCGCGAACTGGCGACATTTTGTGACATTTGCGTCTGCCCGCGACAAAGTCTCGCGACAAGTCCCCGCTATATCATGGTCATGGCGCTACCCCCCGGCGCCGGCAGACCAGGAATTCAAGTCTATGAAACGTCTCACCGCAATCGCGCTCTCCAGCGTCGGCCTGCTGTCCATCGGGACCATGGCAATCGCTCAATCGGCACCGCAGCCGCCCCAGCGCGGCGAAGCCCGTCCGCCGATGGATCGCGCCTCCCTCGAAAAGCGCCTCGCGACCATGTTCGATGCCGCCGACACCAATCGGGACGGCGTGCTCTCGGTTGAGGAGCGCAAGGCCCATCAGGCGCAGAATCGCGACAAAATGCGCGATGCGATGTTCGCCCGCCTCGACGCCAATAAGGACGGCTCAATCTCGAAAGCCGAATTTGCGGAAGCCGGCGCGATGGCCGGCGGCCATCAGCGACGCGGCCACGAAGGCAAACGGCGCGGCCATGGCGGCCCCGGTATGGGTGGCGGCATGATGTTGATGGGACGCGAGCTCGCTGCCTATCGTGACAAGCCGATCCCCCGCGCCACCTTCATCCAGGCAGGCCTTGCCGGCTTCGACCGAATGGACACCAACCGTGACGGCAAGATTTCGCCCGAGGAACGGCAGGCCGGCCGGAAAGCCATGATGGAGCGCCGCAATACCGACCAACGGCCTGCGCAAACGCCCCCGGTGCGCTGAGCCCCCTCGGCCGATCCGGCGGAGACAACTCCCATGCCGCCGGGTCGGCCATCCCTACTGCCCTCGGTCGCCTGCCCCTTTCAGGCGGCTGAGGGATGGACCTCAAGACCCAAGCAGGGCAGAGAATTGCATCCCACCGATTTTGCGAAAGCGCTTTGATGTCCGCACGGCCCCATCTCCTCCTCGTCGACGATGAAGCGGCCATTCGCGAGCCGCTGGGGCAATATCTCCAGCGCGCCGGCTTTCGCGTTTCCGATGCAGGAAATGCGGCCGACGCGCGCAAGATCCTCGCCGGCAGCGCCATCGAACTGGTGGTGCTGGATATCATGATGCCGGGTGAAGATGGCCTCAGCCTGTGCCGCTCGATCCGCGAGCAGGGCGAACTGCCCGTGATCCTGCTCACCGCCCGCACCGAAGAGACCGACCGCATCGTCGGGCTGGAAATGGGCGCGGACGATTATGTGCTCAAGCCCTTCTCGCCGCGTGAGCTTGTGGCGCGGATCAAGACAATCCTGCGCCGCGCCGGCAACGGCACCGCCCGCGAACCGCAGGCAAGCGCATCTCTCTATCGCTTCGAGGGCTGGACGCTCAGCGCGGACGACTGGACGCTGACCGGCCCGGACGAAGTCGCGATCCCACTCAGCACGGCCGATTACCGGCTGCTCCATGCCTTCGTCACGCATCCGCGCCAGGTACTCAGCCGCGATCAGTTGCTCGATCTCACGCAAGGCCGGGAAGCCCACGCCTTCGACCGCTCGATCGACAATCAGATCAGCCGCCTGCGCCGCAAGCTGGAAGATGACGCCCGCTCACCGACGCTCATCAAGACCGTCTGGGGCGGCGGCTACATGTTCGCTGCCGATGTGGCGCGCGAATGACCCTCAGCCTGCGCACCTTCACCGGCTGGCTGCGGCCGAGAACGCTGGCGGGGCAGACGATCCTGGTCGTGGCCGCCTCCTTGTTTGCCGTGCAGCTCATCGGGTTCAGCTTCTACTATATGATGCAGCGCAATCAGTGGGTGACGATTGCTGCCGCCCCGGGCGTCATCCGCATCCTTGAGGCGCTCGATCAGCGAGACGCACCCTCCCCCTGGCATCGCGCGCGGGCGGCCCGCGGCATCGTCGTCACCGACGCGCCGCCCCGCCGTGAGGGCGCCGACTCGCCGCGCGTAGCCGTGCGTGCCAACGAGCTGTTCCGCTCGGCCGGGCTGGTGCCGCTCGCGGTGCGGGTCGCCATTGCGGAAGCCCGGCCCGGCGCGGACGGGCGCGAGCGGGCGCGCGATCTTCTCCAGCCGCCCAACCGCCGCGCACCGCGTCTGCAGGTGCAATTGAGCGTGCAACTCCGACCCGACCGCTGGATCACCGTCTACACCCGCGCCGCACCGGTGGCCCAGCCAATCCTGCGTCAGATCGTGATGCAGTCGCTGTTCCTCTATGGCATCGTGCTGATGCCGCTCGTCTGGTTCACCCGACGCCTAGCCCGGCCGCTCCACGCGCTCACCCAGGCCACCGCTCGGGTTGGCACGCCGGAGGGCGCCTCCCCGGTCATCGAAACCGGGCCGGAGGATTTGCGGCGCCTCGCGGCGTCCTTCAACGCCATGCAGGACCGCATCCGCTCCATGCTGGAGGAGAAGGACCATATGCTCGGCGCCATCGGCCATGATCTGCGCACACCCCTCACGGCGCTGCGGGTGCGCGTGGAATCGGTCGCCGAGGGGGCGGATCGCGAGCGCATGGTCGCGACCATCGAAGACATGCAGAAGATGCTCGACGACATCCTCTCGCTGGCGCGCGTCGGCCGGGACCGCGAACCACCGCAGCGCATGGACCTGGCCGCGCTGGCCGATGCGACCATCGACGATTTCGAGGATATGGGCGTGCCAGTAGAGCGAAGCGACATGCCGCGCGCCATCGTCAACGTCCATCCCCGCGCCGTGCGGCGAGCGCTCACCAACCTGATCGAGAACGCCGTCAAATATGGCGCACGCGCGCACGTCTCGCTCCGGATCGAAGGCCAACGCGCCACGCTCTGCGTCGCCGATGAAGGCCCCGGCATCCCGGAGGACCGCATCGAGGACATGCTGCAGCCCTTTACCCGCATGGAAGCGTCGCGCAGCCGCGACACCGGCGGCACCGGCCTTGGCCTGGCCATCGTTCGCGCGGTCGCGTCAGCGGAATCGGGCCGACTGGAACTGCGCAATCGGCCTGAGGGCGGGCTGGTCGCGGAGCTGAGCTTTCCGCTGGCGTGAAGACCCGCTCTCGTTTGGTTATGCGTTGACCTCAGACACACTGGTGACCGACAAATGGTGGTCAGCGATGGCCGGACGCCCCTGCCATCGACGCCGATTCCTGCCTGCTGGGAACATGTCCCAGAACAGGATGCAACAGGGAAGCCAAAGTTAACAAAATGGAAACGGCCTCTGAGGAGCGGTATGTTTGCATCAGCGACATTTGAGTCGTGGGAGGCAGATCGGCTTGGGGTATTGTCGATTTGCGAGATGCAGAGGGCACTTCCATGGGTAAGTTTTTGACAGTGGCGCTGCTGGCATGCGGAACCTCATTTGCGGCTCTGCCTGCCAATGCAGCCGTCGTGGTCAGCGGGTTCACGCTCAACACTGGTACGTTTGGCGCGCAGACCGGCGTTCATTCGTCCGGTTCGCAGTCTGGCTCGACCTTGAACGGTTATGTCAATCAGGACGGATCGGGTGTCACGTTCAGCACGAGCACGGGCTCGATGAGCATCACCGGCAACGGAGAAGCCACCATCAATGGCGATCCGCTGCTTGAAGATCTGAGCGTCCTCTTCGCCAAGGGCTGGGACAATGTGACGTTCAATTTCGCCGGCGACACCGGGACGTTCAACCTGCTGGTCAATGGCTCGGCGCTGTTCTCGAGCCCCGCGTGCAACATCTGCACGATTGGCAATGGCAACAACCAGTTCACGCTGAGCGGCACGGGCATCACCAGCCTTGCTTTCACGTTCAATCCCGGCGTGACGAGCACGCGTCAGTTCCGCGTGGAAGGCGTCAGCCAGGCACCGGTGCCTGAACCCACGACCTGGGCGATGATGATCGCGGGGCTTGGTTTGGCGGGGGCAGCGATGCGCCGTAAGAGTGCCAAAGTGCAGTTCGCCTGATCCCGCCGGGGAAGCTGCACAGCGGTTTCCCCGCGCTTCGGATAGCTGTTTGAAAGGGCGCCGTCCCCGGCGCCCTTTTTGTTTGACCGATCTGCCGATCGGTCGCGTCCCACTCTATCCATGATCGCAAACCGGGCGGAACCGTGTGGCGTGAAGCGCACCCTCACCGCATCAATGCTGGTCCATCAGCCCCGTCGTGCGGGCCGTGAGATCGGTCTTGCCCGGCGGGGTGTTGGAACTGCGCTTTGGAATCGAGTCCGCATTGATCACCGTCGCGCCTTGGGGCAGCGCGGTTCGGCCGAGGTCCAGCTTGCGCACTTCGGATTCCGCCATAGCGACGCGCTGATCGCGCACGAGGATGCGGCGGTCGATCTTGGCCTGCTCGGGGCTTTTGGGAGCCGGCGCCGCGGGCTGCGCGTCTGCGGCATTGGCGACCGCCCCCCCGGCGGGAGAGTCCTTGCTCCACGCCAGGATCACCGACATGCGCCGGTTGCGCGGATCGTACCGGTTGTCAGCGACGAAGGGCTCGCGATCCGCCACGCCTTCGATGCGCGCGAAGCGATCCGCTCCGATGCCGCCCTGTGCGAGCACGGCGCGAGTGGCTTCGGCGCGGGACGACGAGAGCAGCCAGTTATTCATGTTGCGCCCGGCGGCATAAGGCAGCGCATCGGTGTGACCGCGCACGATCACATCGTTCGGCACTTCGGACACCGCCTCGGCGACCTGCGAGAGCAACGCGCGGGCTTCCGGCACAAGCCTGTCCGTGCCGATGGCGAACATCGCGAAATCGGCTTCATCCACCAGATCGATGCGCAGGCCCTCCAGCGTCTCGGTAAAACGCACATGCTTGCGCAGCTTGCGCAGCGCTTCGGTGCGCTCGAGCTTCTGCTCCAGCTCCTGCTTGAGCTTCTCGAACTTCTGGCGATCCTGGTTCTTGAGATCCTCGCCGCCGACATCCTTGGTGCCCGTGGCGTCGCGCGGGATGGTGATGGCGAGATTGCCCTGCCCGCCCGTGGTCGGATAATTTTCCTTGCTGACGAGGCTGTCGCCGCCGAACAGGCCACTGGAGCCGGCGCTGTCCATCTTCATTTGCACCAGCGTGGGCGTGAAATAGTCGGCCAGCCCCTTGCGCTGCTTTTCGGTTGTCGCGCCGAGCAGCCACATGAGCAGGAAGAAGGCCATCATCGCCGTCACGAAGTCGGCATAGGCCACCTTCCAGGCGCCGCCATGATGGCCGCCATGGCCGCCATCGATGATCTTCTTAACGATGATTGGCCTGGGTTCAGGCTCGTTCACCGGTTTCTTTGCGGCCGATGCCATGGCTTAGCCCTCAGCGCCCGCGCATGCCGTCGAACACTTCGGCAAAGGCCGGCTGGTTCGCGTGGATGAGGTTGGAGCGCGCGGCCTCGATGACCAGCGGCTGCGGGTGGCCGTGGAGCGAGGCGATGATGATCTGCTTGACGACATGATACATGGCGCCATCCGCCTCGATCACCTGCTTGGCGCGGCTGGCGAACGGCCCGACCATACCATAGGCCAGCAACACGCCGAGGAAGGTACCGACGAGCGCCGAGCCGATCATGCCGCCCAGAATTTCCGGCGGCTTGTCGATCGAGCCCATGGTCTTGACCACGCCGAGCACGGCGGCGACGATGCCGAGCGCCGGGAGTGCGTCCGCCAGGCCCTGGAGATTGTCGGCGGGACGAACTGCCTCATGGTGGTGGGTCTTGAGCGCATTATCCATGACGTCCTCGACCGCATGCGGATCGAGCGTGCCGGATGAGACGACCACCAGCCGCAGCGTATCGCAGATGAGGTGGATGAGCGCGCTGTCGGCCATCAGCCGGGGATATTCGGCGAAGATCGCAGAGGATTTGGGGTCTTCGATATGCGGTTCGAGCGCGACCGGGCCTTCGACCCGCAGCGTCTTCATCAGCTTGCTGACGAGGAAGATGCAGTCGAGATAATCCTGCTTCTTGAACTTGGGGCCTTTGAAGACGGTCATCACGCCGCCGGCCAGCGCCTTCAAATCCGCGCCGCTGTTGCCGATGATCAGCGCGCCTGCCGCGGCGCCGCCGATGATGAGCATTTCGTGCGGAAGCGCATGAAGCACCGGACCAATGGCGCCGCCGGTGAGCATGAAGCCCCCGAAGACCATGACCAGCAGAACGACAAGACCGATACCAGCGAACATTCTGATCCCCGCATGTTCATAAAACGGGACCGCGCACAGCTGCTTTTGGTCCCTTCATCCCTTCTTAGAACGGCTCTGCTGAAACAGGGTTTAGCGACAGGGTTAGCGAAAGATGACGATTACGATTTTTCGAAATTTCTGCCGGCGCGAACAAGAAAAACGGCCCGCAGCCAAAAGCCTGCGGACCGCCACATTCGCCTCTCTTCGAACAGGATCAGAAAAGATCGAAAAGCGACTTCTGATTGATCCGCGCAAACGCCAGTTGAGCGGCTTCCAGCGTCAGCAATTTGCTTTGCAGCTTCACGCTGGTCTCGGTGATGTCCGTATCTTCCAGCGCTGAGCGGCGCTCAGTCAGCGCCAGATCGGAATTGGTGAGCCGGCCACCAATGTCTTCCAGCCGCTGCGAGCGAACGCCCTGGACGGACTGGGCGACAATGACATGATCGAGCGCGGTGCGGGCATCCTGCAGGGCAGCGGAGCGGTCTGCCTCTGTGCCGGTGCGCACCACATTGATAATGTCGGAGATCACCTGATCGATCGACCGGCTGCCCACCGCATTCTCCATGATGCTCGCGCGGGTCGGCACGGCTTCCACGTTCAGCCCTGCGCCAAGCGGAATCAGCACGGCGCTGGGATGATCGAAGACCGGCGTGCCCTGATAATCGGTCTGATTGAGGAGATCGTTGATCGTCGCGCGAATGCCTTCCAGTTCCTTGGCCACCGCCTCGCGCCCGGTCGATCCGTCGGCGGTCGAGGTGGACGTGACAATCAGCTCGGTCACGCGCGTCATGAGATTGTTGACCTCATTGAGATTGGTGCTGGCCTGCGTCGCGCGGGATTCTGCGAAGGTCAAATTGCCCTTCCACGCCGCGTTGATCGACTGGCGCCGCCCGACCTGCGAGATCTGCACCCAGTCATGCGGGTTGTCCGAAGGCTGGTTGATCTTCTTGGTCGTCGAAATCTTCGTCTGCTCGCCCGCAATATCCGCAGCGAGCCGCTGCTGGCGGGTAATCTCAGCCGTGATGGACTGCGTGGTGATGAAAACCATGATGGATTGCCCTTATTGCGTCAGAATGCGGAAATCAGTGTCTGGAACATTTCCCGCGCGACCTGGATCACGCGGGACGATGCCTGGTAGGCCTGCTGGAGCCGGATCAATTCCGCCGCTTCTCGGTCGAGATTGATGCCGGCCACATCGGCGCGCGCCTGCTGCGCCATGGTGTTGCGGCTCTCGGCCGCAGTCTGCTCTTTGGTCGTGCTGTTGGCGATGCTGCCATGGGTCGCAATGATGCCGGTCCATTCATCCTCGATGGACCCGCTGCCGCGCAGCGCGGTCATGGCCAGCAGATTGCCGTTCGCGGTGCCATCGGCCGAGAACCGCGCGACCAAAGCCGGCGAGCTGACCAGCACCGAAAGCGAGCTGGCATCCGCCCCCATGCTCAGCAGTGTCTGGCCCGCGACACCGGGCGATGAATAACCGCTGGTGTGCCAATCATTCATTTCGCTCACATAGCGGCTCGCGAGGTCATCCAGCGCGTCGATCCTGTCCCGCACGACGCCGGCACTGGTGGCGATGCCGCCCAGCGCGCCACCTGTCGGGGTGGCAATCGCCGTGCCGTCCGCCAGCCCGAAGCTCAAAATGCCGTCGGCGGCCTGACTGACCGTCAGGGTCTTCACCTGATTGTTCTCGACGAGTGTCTCGCTGCCGTAACTGATGTTCGCGACGCCATTGGCGCCGAAGGTCACCGTCACGTTCAGCCGCTCGGCAATCTCGCTCAGGGCCTGGTCGCGCGAATCCAGCAGGCTGGCATGGCTGGCCGTCCCCTCAGGCACGCGGCGCAGGCCCTCATTGGCATTGCCGAGCTGGCGCAACGCATCGTTGAGCGAATCCACCTCATTGGTGGCCGTGTTGCCGATCGAGCTGCGGATCGAGACCAGATCATTGTGGCTCTGCTGAAACGCTGCATTGATCTGCTCGAACGAGAACAGCACGTCCGCCTGCAGCGTGGTGTCTGTGGGGTTGGAGGCGAGCCGCTCCACCGCTGCGAACATGCCGGTGAAACGCTGGCCAACGCCCAGTTCGCCATCGTTGAGGGCGGTCTGGATGTCCGACATCCAGCGGGCGCGCTGATTGACGCTGCCCAGCGCATTGGTCGTCTGACGCGCTGCCGCTTCCAGATATTGGTCGGATGCGCGTACCACGCCGCCGATCTGCACGCCGTAGAAAGAGGCGCTCGATTTGTAGAGCAGCATCGGCGAATTGCCGGCGGCGGACTCGCTGAGCGCAATCGTCCGGCGGCTGTAGCCGGGCGTCTCCGCGTTGGCGATATTGTCGGCAATTGCTCCCATCGCCGCCTGATAGGCGCGCGTGCCGGAAGCGCCGATCTGGAGAAGATCGCTGCTCACGGTTTATGGTCAAGCTGCTGGAGGATCAGTTCGGCAATGCCAAGGCCGCCCTTGGTGGCGAGCCCCTCGGCCATATGCGCGTCCTGCATCTCGCGGAACTGGTCTAGCCCGCTGCCGCCGCCAATCTCTTCGCCCAGGCTCGCCTGGCGCATGGAGGAGAGGAGCTGGCGGGTGAACACGGCCTCGAATGCCTTGGCGGCCTTCTGCAATGCGGCGTGATCGTCGCTGGCTTTTGGCGAAGTCGGGGCCGTGGCCTGCGCCTGCGCGCCCTGCATGGCGGCGGCGAAGGCCGCTTGACCGGAGCCGATCCCTGAGACCTGTGTCATATCACCTCCAGCTCCGCCCGCATGGCGCCGGCCTGCTTGAGCGCGCTCAGGATCTCGAGAAGGTCCGAGGGGGAGGCACCCACGGCATTCACCGCCTTGACTATATCGGCCAGAGACGCGCCACCTTTAAACAGGAACATCGGATTCTTTTCCTCATGGGCGGAAAGCTGGCTGGATTCCTCCACCGCCGTCACCCCGCGCGAGAGCGGCGCAGGCTGTACGATGCGCGGCGCTTCGGTCACGGTCACGGTCAGCTTGCCATGGCTCACCGCGGCCGGGGTGATCTGCACATTGCCGTTGATGACCACCGTGCCGCTGCGCGCGTTGACGATCACCTTGGCCGGCGGATCGGCGGGCTTGACCTGGATATTCTCGATAAGGCCCATCATCATGACGCGGCTCTCGGCGCCCGGCGGCGCATCGATGGCAATGGAGACGCCATCCACGGCACGGGCGCGCTGATCGCCGAACGCGAGGTTGATCGCGTCGGCCACCCGCAGCGCGGTCGTCACGTCCGCCTCCGCGAGGTTGAAATTGATCGTCGGGCTGGTCTCGAACCCGGTGGCCACGGCGCGCTCGACAGAGGCCCCCGAGGGGATGCGGCCGGCCGAAGGCACGTTCACGGAAAGCTGCGAGCCATCGGCACCGGAGACGCCGAAGCCGCCGACAGCCATATTGCCCTGCGCCATTGCGTAGATCTCGCCATCGGCGCCGCGCATCGGGGTCAGCACCAGCGTGCCGCCGCGCAGCGACTTGGCCTTGCCGAGCGCGGAGACGGTCACGTCCAGCCGCTGGCCAGGCTTGGCGAAGGCTGGCAATTCTGCCGTGACCAGCACGGCTGCGGCATTCTTGAGCGAGGGGTTGACGCCCGGCGGCAAAGTGAGGCCGAAGCGCGAGATCACGCCCTTCACCCCCTGCGTCGCATAATCCAGGCTGTCATCGCCCGTGCCGGCAAGGCCAACCACAACGCCATAGCCGACAAGCTGGTTGGACCGCAGGCCCTCGAAGGTACCGATGTCCTTGAGGCGCTGGGCATGGGCCGAGGTGGCGATCATGAGGCAGAGTCCGAACGCCAACAAGGCGAGGGAGACGACCAGCCGACGGAGCAAGGAAGGATAAGGCCTGATCATGGCTGAAAGCTCCATCAGAACGGGCTGATCATGGAGAAGAAACGCTGCAGCCAGCCCTGGCGGCTGGCGCGGGCGATTTCTCCCTTGCCGGTGTAGGTGATCCGCGCATCGGCGACGCGCGTCGAGAGAATGCGGTTGTCGGGCCCGATGTCCGCCTGCCGGACAAGGCCCGAGATCTGGACATATTCGTCGCCGCGATTGAGCGTGAGGGCCTTCTGCCCGCGCACCAGCATCGTGCCATTGGGATAGACCCGCGCGATGGTGACAGTGATTTCGCCCGAGAGCGCGTTCGACTGCGCAGCATCGCCCTTGCCGGTGAAGCCCTGCGTGCCCCCCGAGGCGATGTCGCTGCCGCTGAACAGCTTGCTGAACGGCCCGGTGCTGGGCGGTGTGAGGCCGATGCTGCCGGCGCGATTGGTGTTCGCGCTGGTGCTCTTGCTGGCCTGCGTCCGCTCGACGAGGAGAATAGTGATCACATCGCCCACGCTTGCTGCCCGCGCGCCGTTGGTCAGCGCGGAATAGCCGGCCGAGGCCTGAAAGATGCCGCCATTGGGCCGCACCGGCGCGGCGCTGCCAGCGTCGCCCGGATAGGTGACCTGATAGGCCGGGTTTTCGAGCGGCTCCTGCTTCTTGCCGAACAGACCGGCAGAAGCCGGTGCGGCGAAGCCGGTCGCCGTGATGGCGAGGATGAGGACGGAGGCGCGGCGATACTGCATGGTCATGCTCAAAGCTGCTGATTGACGTATTGGAGCATCTCGTCGGTCGCCTTGATCATCTTGGAGGCGATCTCATAGGCGCGCTGGGTCTCGATCATCGTGACCAGCTCCTCGACGGTGTTGACGTTTGACTGCTCGAGCGCGCCCTGGCGGATGGTGCCGCGACCGTCGAGGCCCGCAGCGCCCACCTGCGGCGCGCCGGATGCGGCCGTCTCCAGCAGCAGGTTGCCACCGACAGCCTGCAGGCCAGCGGGATTGACGAACCGCGCGGTTTCGATCGCGCCCAGCTCGACCGGTTCTTGCTGCCCGGCGACGGTCGCCGAGACGGTCCCGTCATTGCCGATGGTGACGGCACTCACGCCCTCGGGAAGCTGGATCTGCGGCACCAGCGGCAGGCCATCCGGCGAGACCAGCAGGCCTTCCGCATTGGTCTTGAAATTGCCGGCCCGGGTATAGGCGATCGTGCCGTCGGGCTGCTGGAGTTGGAAGAAGCCGGCCCCCTCGATCGCGAGATCATAGGTGTTGCCGGTGGTGTTCATCGTGCCTTGGGTATCGATCCGCTCGGTGCCGGTGAGCTGCACGCCGGTGCCGAGGTTGAGGCCGATGGCGAGCCGGTTCTGGCTGTCTGCCTGCGTGCCCGCCGCAATCACCTGCTGATAGGCCAGCGTCTCGAAATTGGCGCGGTCGCGCTTGAAGCCGACCGTGTTCACGTTCGCCAGGTTGTTGGCGATGACGCGCATCTTGACGTCCTGTGCGTCAAGGCCGGTGCGGGCGACATGAAGTGCGCTGCTGGTCATTGGTCTGGTCCCCTATCTATCCGTCAGTCGAGCCGCATGAGGCTCGCGCCGCCGGAGTCGATCTCCTTGGCGGTGTCGATCATCTTGATCTGATTTTCCCACGCGCGGCTCGCCTCGATCATCTGGACGAGCGCCGTGGTGGCATTGACGTTCGAGCCTTCGAGGGCGCCGCTGGTCACGGTCGCCATCGGGTCTTGCGGCAAGGCGCCGCCATTCACTTCGCGGAACAGCGTGTCGGTGGACTTTGCGATCGTCGATCCCTTGGCATTCACCAGCTTGATGACATCGACTTGCTGCGGTTGATCGATCTGGCCGCCCTGCGGGACGATCCAGATGCTGCCATCCTTGGCGATGTTGACGCTGTCGGCAGGCGGCAGGGTGATCGGGCCACCCTCCCCCAGCACCGCATAGCCATCGCCCGTGGTCAGCAGGCCGCTCTCGTTCAGGCGCAAGTCGCCGCGCCTTGTATAGGCTTCCGACCCGTCATTGGCCTGCACCGCGATGAGGGCGTCGCCATCCACCGCGATGTCGAGCGTGTTGCCGGTCTGCACCGCCGTGCCGGCCTTCATGTCCGCCGCGATGACCTGCCCCACCTGCTCCGCGCGGCTCTGAAACGCGCCGCCGCCGACCCAGCGGGTCGAGGCGTTGGCGATCTCGGCGCGAAAGCCGCTGGTGTTGACGTTCGCGAGATTGTTCGCGACCGCCGCCTGGCGGGCCATCGTGCCGCGCATCGCGGTGCGGGCAATGGTGGTGAGACGATCCATGGTTCAGCTCCGAGTCCGGTCGATCTTCGCGATCAGGTCCGCATGTTGATGATGGTCTGGGTCATGGCGGTGGCGGTCTCGATCGCCTTGGAGTTCGCCTGGAAGTTGCGCTGCGCGGAGATCAGCGCCACCAGCTCCTCGGTGATGTCCACGTTCGAGCGCTCGAGCGTGCCGGAGCGGACCGCGCCGACCATGCCGCTATTGCCGGCGCTGTAGCTCGCCTCGCCGCTGTCGCCCGAGGAAATCCAGTGCGAGTCGCCCATCTGCCGCAGCTCTTCCTGCGCGGGGAAGGACGCCATGGCGACCACGCCGAGGTTGCGCACCGAACCATCGCCGAAGGTCGCGCTGACGACGCCCGTGGCCGAGATCGCGATGGCGGTGAGCGGAATGCTGGCATCGTCCGGATGGGCGCTGGGGATTTCCAGATCGGAGAGGTCGCCGGCCGCCGTGCTGGTCGGCGTGCCGTCACCGGTCGCGTTGGTCGGCAGCACCTGCAGACGGGCACCGGTGGAATCGACGATGAAGCGGTTCTTGTCCATCGTGAAGGCACCGGCGCGGGTGTAGCTGATCGTCTGGTCGGGCGAGGCGCTCTTGACGGTGAAGAAGCCTTCGCCGGTGACGGCCAAATCCAGCGTCTTGTCGGTCGTCTCCAGCGTGCCCTGGGTGAACTGCTGCTTCACATCGACGAGACGGACGCCATTGCCGCCCGCGCCGACGCCGCCGCTCGCATAGATGTCGCCGAAGGTTGCCTTGCTCTTCTTGAAGGCGAGCGAGGACACGTTGGCGACATTGTTGGCGACGACACCGAGGTCGGTCTGGGCGCCCTTGAGGCCGGAAAGCGAAATGTAGAAGGACATGGTCGATGCTCCTTGTGAAGTTCAGGGATCAGCCGAGACGCAGCGCGTCTTCGGGCGAGAAATTGCCGAGGGCGGTCATGAGCTGGGCGTTGCCGCCACTCGCGGGGGACTGGACGGCGGCGATGCTAGCCCAGGTCGCGATGCCGGCCGGCGTCGCGCCGCGCACCTTGACCTGCAGCGCCTGCCCGCCAATCACATTGCCGGCGTCGTCCCGGCCGTCCCAGAAGAAGGGCACATTGCCCTTGGATTGGGCGCCGAGATCGAAGCTCTGGACGACCTTGCCGCTGGCATCGACCAGATCGATCGATACGTTCGAGGCGTCGGCGCCCAGCGCGATCTCGCCGGCATAAGCGCCGGTGCGGTCGGGCGTGGCGATGTTGCTCTCGACCAGCATCGACTTGCCGATCCAGCCGGCCGCGTCGGAGAGGCGCGCGCCGGACACAGAGTCCGCGATCTGGCTGAGCAGGGATGTCGATTGCGACTGCGAGGCCAGCGACGACATTTGCGCCATCTGCGTGACCATCTGATTGTTGTCCATCGGCTGGAACGGGTCCTGATGCTGCATCTGCGTGGTGAGCAGGCGCAGGAAGCCGTTCATGTCGATCGAGGCGTTGGACTTCGCGCTCGTCTCGGCAAGGTTCCGGTTGGTGAACGCCGTGTTGCTATCCACCGCCCAGGGACTGGTGTTGGTCGTCACTGCTGTCATTTGCCGAGCCTGATTGTTTCGAGGATGAGGGATTTGGCGGTCTGGAGGACCTGCACATTGTTCTGGTACATGCGCGCGCTCTCGACCATTTCGACGAGTTCGGCGCTGGTATCGACGCCGGCTTCCCACACATCGCCATTGGCATCGGCCAGCGGATGGCCGGGCTCATGCCGCTTGGTGGCGGGCGTGTCCGAAGTCACGACGTTATCGACCTTGACCGTGGCGACGCCCGGCTTCTCGACTACGGTGGAAAAGACCGGGCGGATCGCGCGATAGGCCTTGTCCTCGCTGCCCGTGACCGAGCCGGCATTGGCGAGGTTGGACGCGGTGGCGTTGAGGCGCACGAGCTGCGCGGACATGGCGCGCCCGGCGATGTCGAAAACGTTCATGGGCTTATCCATGCTCATTCTCCCCGCAGCGCGCGCGTGATGGTGTTGAGCCGGCCCTCGAGGAAGGAGAGCGTGGTGCGGTACTTCACCGCATTCTCCGCGAAGAGCGTCTGCTCGGTCGACATCTCGACGGTGTTGCCATCGCTGCTCGCCTGCAGCGGCACGCGATAGCCCATTGCCGTTTCCAGCGCGCCGGTCACCGAGCCCTGCTGGCTGGTGGCGCTGGCGAGCGCCTTCTCGAAATCGATGTCGCGCGCCTTGTACCCGGGGGTCGAGGCGTTCGCGATATTGGAGGCAAGCAGCTCCAGCCGCTGCGAGCGCAGCGCCAGTGCCTTGCCATGGATGCCGAACAATGCGTCGTCGAACGACATTTTTTCGTGCCTTCCCTAAAAGTCCGTGGGCCGCATCCGTTCTGACCGGTTGAAACTGGTCCGGTTCCGGCACGACCCATGCCCACGGGTATGGATTGCAAATGCCGTGCCAAACCAAATTGCCGCCGGCTGAGGCCGCGCGGACATGAGGATTTCCGCGCCTTTTGCGCAGGCGGGCGGCAAGGGTGGCAATGTTTTGCCGGTTGGCGGCAGAGTTTTGCCGGTGCGCACGTGCGCCCGGCAGCATGGGGGGATGAGCGGGACCATGTCGGATGTTGTGGGGTTGGATATTCTCGGCCACGTCTTCGCGCCGCTGCCCCTGCTGATGGTGCTGGGCGGCGCGATCATGATCGCACTTGCGCAGGTCGGGTTCGGCACGGGTTTTCGCGCCCTGGCTTCCCTGCGCCCGCTGCTGACCGCGCGCCCGGATGATGAACGCGACAATGCCCGCGCCCTGCTGTTCAAGGTCGAGGCCGTCGCGCAGCTCAAGGGCCTGGCCCGCGCCGACCGGCTGGAAAGCACCCACTCCTTCGTCAACCAGACCCTCACCACCCTCGCCAATGCCGCAGATGCCGAGCATTTCGCGCTCTGGGTCCATCAGGCGATCCATGATCGCCGTGCCCGTCACGAGCGGGTCATCGCCTTCTGGAACGCGTTGGCCGATGCCGCGCCGGCCGTCGGCATGGCAGGCACGATCGTCGGCCTGATCGGCATGTTTGCGCAGATGAGCGACCCGGCGGCTATCGGCCCGTTCATGGCGCTAGCGCTGATGACGACGCTGCACGGCCTGATCCTCGCTAACGCCATTGCCGGGCCCATCGCCAACCGCCTGTCCGCACTCTCCGAGCGGGAGATTGGCTGGCAGCAGGCCATGGCGGACCGGATGATCGCTATCGCCCGTCGGGAAGCCAATCCGTTCCAGCGTGCCAGCATTCGCGAGGTCGCCTGATGTCGGCGCAGCCGCGCCAAAACCGCGCGCGCTGGGCGCTGAGCTTCGCGGACCTGTGCCTGCTGCTGCTCGCCTTCTTCGCGCTGCTGCAGTCCAACCAGACCACGCGTGAGACGGCGCTGGCGGGGATTGGCAGCTACTTCGGCGCGTTCGAGGCGCCGCGCCAGGCCGATCTCGTCGCGCAAGAGCTGTTCGAGCCTGGCGAGGCTCTGCTCAACCCCGCCGGTCGCGCCGCTCTGCTAAAAGCGGCAGAACCCATCATGCACGAGAACAAGATCGTGCGAATTCAGTCCATTGGCCTCGACTCCGGCGATCATCGCTTCGACGCCTGGGATCTGGCGGCAGCGCGCCTCGGCGCCGTCGCCCGAACCCTGGTCGCCGCCGGAGTGCCGGAAAAGCGCCTGCGGATCGCAGGCCTCGCCGAACGCGCTGATGACAGCGCACCCGGCAAGCAGACTATCAGGATCACCGAACTGGCTGAAGCCGACCGGTAACATGCGTCTGGCACGGACCTTGCTGTGTTTGTTCCGACCATGCATCGGAGCAAGTGACGTGACGATTGAACGCCTGACCTTCCCAAAGCGCGCTGCCCTCATCGCAGCCCTGCTGCTCAGCGCGATCGCGCTTACCAGCATCCACGCGCCGGCGAAGGCGCAGAGTTTCGAGAATCTGGACCGGCTGGACAGCTTGGTTGCGGCCAGCCTCGGCGCCAATCTCGGCCAGCCGGGCGGCCCACTGGCGCCCATCGATCGCCGCCTGAAACTGGCACCCTGCCCGCAGACACCGACGGTCGAAACCCCGCAGATGAACGCCGCGACGGTTGCCTGCCCCAGCCTCGGCTGGCGCATCCGCGTGCCGCTGCTGGTCAACCGGCAGGCCGGCAATCCTCAGCAAAACGGCCGTTTTTCCGAGGCCGCGAGCGGCGCGCCGGTCGTCAAGAAGGGCGATCCAGTTCAGCTGGTCGCGGGCAATGAGAGCTTCAGCATTTCCCGCATGATGATCGCGGATGAAGACGGCGCGCCCGGTGCGCTGATCCGCGTGCGGGAAGAACCGCGCGCCACGCCTGTCATGGCCCGTGTCGAGCGGACGGGTGTTGTTCGTATTCCCGGCATTTAAACTTTCCTGAACTGATCCGTTTATAGTACGGATTGGACAGAAAGGACGTTGGAATGATCAAGTCTGTTGGCCAGGCGACGAGCGCCGCAGTAGAGGCAGCCAAGCTGCGCGATGCTGCACAAGCCCGCTCCGCTGCGCCAGTCAGCGCCGAGCCTGCGCCTGCGAAGGCGGCGGAATCGGCAGCCACCCCCGCCGCGCGCATGGCCGCGCAGGGCGCCCCGGTGGACATGGACCGGATCAACCGCGTCAAGCAGGCCATTGCTTCGGGCCAATATCCGGTCGATGCCGACAAGATCGCCGATCGCATGATCGACCTCGATCTTCCTCATCTGCGCGCCTGAACGTGCCCCAAATGAACCTGTCCATCATCGAGAATTTCGCGGCCGCGACCGGTTCGCTCCGGGTTGCCATGCAAAGCGCCGACCCGCAGGCCATCGAAACGGCAATGGACCTGTTCCGCATATCGCTCGATGCGATCAAATCCATCGAGACCTGGGAGCGTGATCCTGCGATCAAGGCGCGGTTTAGCGACCTGATCGAGGAGCTGGATTCTTCGCGCATGCTCGCCTGCCTGCTCGGCGATATGACCACGCAGATGCACGGCGCGATCGCCGATCGCGATCTGGACGTGCCCCAGCCGCTGTACCAGCGCGCCGGCTGAGCTTCGGCTCGACCCGGATATCCCGACTTTCACGTTAAGCCCGCTGCGCCCTGTGGGCGTGTCGCCGCGCGTCTTATCGTCCCAAAAGTCCCGATCCGCCGTTAACCAATTCTGGCACGCATCTTGCTTTTTGACCCCCGGTACCAACGGGAGATCATAAGTCGCCATGTCCGTGAATGGACTGACCACCAACTCGGCCCAGGGCAGCAATGCCGCCAGGGTGACGCAGGCCATTGCCAAGGCCAGCAGTCGCACCGGCGTGGATTTCAATTATCTGATGAGCCAGGCGCATGTGGAAAGCGCGCTGAACCCGACGGCGCGCGCGCGCACCTCTAGTGCGACCGGCCTCTACCAGTTTATCGACCAGAGCTGGCTTTCCATCGTCAACGACCATGGCGCGAAATACGGCATGGACTGGGCGTCCAACGCCATTGAGCGCACGGCGAACGGGCGGTACGTGGTTTCGGACCCGGCCCTGCGCCAGCAGATCCTCGACCTGCGCAATCATCCCGAGACGGCCTCGATCATGGCGGCCGAGCTGGCCACCGACAATCGCGCCTATCTTGAAGAGCGGATCGGCCGACCGGCCGAGGCGGTCGATCTCTACCTCGCCCATTTCCTCGGTGCAGGTGGCGCAGCGAAATTCCTTACGACGATGGCGCAGGCGCCCGACGCCTCCGGCGCCGCTCTGTTTCCCGCCGCCGCGCGGGCCAATGCCTCGGTGTTCTTCGACCGGCAGGGCAATGCCCGCAGCCTGACGGACATCCGCGCGAGCTTCGCGCAGAAGCTGGCGGCGGGCGGTCAGGCCGCCGGCAGTGCGGCAAGCGATATGGCGATGGACGGCACGCAGACCGTGATGCCCGCCGACTATGTCCGCATCGCGCAGGAGCGGCTGACGATGAACCAGACACTGAGCGAAAAGCAGCCCTATCCCGAATTCGCGCCGCGCGCTGAAACCGCACGGCTCGCTTACCTCATGCTCGCCACCCTCGGAAGGTAATCGCCAGCCATGACGCGCAACGACATCAACGGCAGCATCTGGAAGAACTCGGCGCGCGGGGCAGCCCTGCCCTTCGCTATCCTGCTGCTCGTCATGTTCATGGTGGTGCCGGTGCCGGTGCTGCTGCTGGATATCGGCTTCGTCGGCAACATCATGATCAGCCTTGCAGTGCTGATGATCGCGCTGAACGCTGCCAAGCCGCTCGATTTCTCCAGCTTTCCGACCGTGCTGCTGCTCGCCACGCTGCTGCGCCTCGCGCTCAACGTCGCCTCGACGCGCATTGTGCTGGTCAACGGCCATAATGGATCGGACGCGGCCGGCCATGTGATCGAGGCGTTCGGCAATTTCATGATCGGCGGCGACTATGTCGTCGGCATTTTCGTGTTCGCGATCCTGATGATCATCAACCTGGTGGTTATCACCAAGGGCGCGGGCCGTGTGTCGGAAGTCTCCGCCCGCTTCACCCTCGATGCCCTGCCCGGCAAGCAGATGGCCATCGATGCTGATCTCAACGCCGGTCTGCTGACCGCGGAGCAGGCCAAGGTCCGCCGGCAGGAAGTCGCGACCGAGGCGGACTTCTACGGCTCGATGGACGGTGCCTCCAAGTTCGTGAAGGGCGACGCCGTCGCCGGCGTCCTGATCCTCGTCATCAATATCCTTGGCGGCATCACCCTGGGTCTGGTCAGCCATGATCTCTCCATCGGGCAAGCCGCGCAGACCTACATCCTGCTGGCCATCGGCGACGCGCTCGTGGCGCAGGTGCCGGCGCTGCTGCTCTCCATCGCCGCAGCCGCGATCGTGACCCGGGTCACGTCCGAGCATGACCTCTCCGGCCAGATCTCCAGCCAGTTCGGCCACAGCCGCGCCTGGGTGCCGGTTGCCAGCATTCTCACGGTGCTCGGCATCGTGCCGGGCATGCCGCACCTCATCATCCTGCCTGCTGCCGGCCTCGCCTGGTTCATCGCGTGGAAACTGCGCAAGGCCGCCAAGGCCCGCAGCGAGGCACCGGCGGAACCGGCGGTGGTCGAAAATCCTGCCCACATCGAGTGGAGCGACGTTTCCGACGGCGCCGCGCTCGGCCTGGAAATCGGCTATGGCCTGATCTCGCTGGTCGACGAGCGCAAGGAGGCGCCGCTGATCGGCCGGATCAGCGGCATTCGCCGCCAGCTCTCGCGCGAACTGGGCTTTGTGGTGCCGATGATCCGGGTGAAGGACAATCTCGCGCTCGGCCCGAACCAGTATCGCATCACCATCGCCGGTGTGGTGGTTGGCGAGGACGAGATTTTCCCCGATAGCCTGTTGGCGCTCGACAGCGGCGACATCACCCAGCGGATCGAGGGTCGCGCCGCGCAGGACCCGACCTTCGGGCTTGACGCGGTGTGGATTCCGATGGAGCGGCGCAGCGAAGCGGTCGTCTCCGGCTATACCGTCGTCGACCCGTCGACGGTGATCGCCACGCACATCAATCATCTCATCCTGCAGAACGCCGCTGAGCTGTTCGGCATGGACGAGGCCAAGAAGCTGCTGGACACGCTGCGCGAAGTCACGCCGCAACTTGTCGATGGCCTCACGCCCAATCCGCTGAGCCTCGCGCAGATCGCCGCGCTGTGCCGCGGGCTGCTCATCGAGGGCATTCCGCTCAAGGACTTCCGTCGTATCGCCGAAGCCATGGTGATCGTTGCGCGCGGGGACATGTCCACCGACGCGCTCATCGAGGCGGTCCGCCAGCGCATTGGCTCGCTGATCATCCAGAGCATCGTGCCAGTGAAGGCGCCGCTGCCGGTGCTCACGCTGGATGGCGAACTTGAGGGCCTGCTCGCTCAGGCTATGCGCGTCGGCGCCGATGCCCACCACCCCATCGAGCCGGCGCTGGCCCAGCGCCTGATCGAACAGGTGAGCGAGGCGGCCCGTCCGCTCATGGCACAGGCCCGCAACTTTGCGATCGTGACCTCGCCGGTGGCGCGCCGCGCCCTCTCCCGCCTGTTCCGCCCGCATCTACCCGACGTTCCGGTGCTCTCCTTCCTGGAAATCCCGGATGGCAAGGCCGTGGAAGTCGTCGCAGTGGTCGGCAACGAGACACGCATCCACCAGGTCGAGCGGCTGCAGGCGGCATGACGATATTGCGCAGCATAATCCGCACACGCCTCCGCCCTGCTCGGAAATTCCCGGTTAAACCTTTCAGCATAGATGAGACCCATGCACAGCGCACAGCTTGAGGTTGCAGCCCTGACTTATGGTCGCCGGCCCGGTGTCTCACCGGATCAGCTGGCGCAGCAATATATGCCGCTGGTGCGCAAGATCGCCTGGCATGTCCATGGCCGCGTCTCCAGCGCGATCGAGATCGAGGATCTGCTGCAGATCGGCATGGTCGCGCTGGTCGAGGCGGCCAACAGCTTCGAGGATCGCGGCTTCGGCTTTGCGACCTATGCGCAAATGCGCGTGCGCGGCGCGATGATCGACCATCTGCGTCGCCATGCGACCCTGTGTCGCTCGGCGATGGCGCGCCGCAAGACCATTCAGGATGCCCGTCGCGCGCTGGAGCAACGCTTCGGTCGCCCGCCCGCGGATAGCGAAGTGGCCGCGCATCTGGGTCTTGATGCCGCTGGCTGGCGCGAGCTTGCCGACGGGACGGATATGGCCCAACACCAGAGCATGGACGAGGTCTATTCGGACCAGTCGATGTGGTTCGCCGATGCAACCGAGGGCGCCGAGGAAGTGCTGGAGCGGGAATCCCTCAAGCGCGCGGTTTCCGCCTGCATCAAGGAACTGCCCGAGCGCGAGGCGATGGTTCTGCAGCTCTACTTCGTCGAGGAGATGAACCTTGAGGAAATCGGACTGACGCTCGATATCGGCGCGGCCCGGGTGTGCCAAATCAAGAAATCCGCGCTCGACAAGCTACGGGGACGCCTCAGCGCCTTCCTTTGACCGGAACCGCGCTGCGGGATGATCGTTTCTCCGCCATCAATCAGGTGGAGGATGACATGGCCGAAGAACCCAAAACGGTAATCGTCGAGCGCTCGAGCGGCGGCAGCGCAACCGCGATCATTGCGATCGTGGCACTGCTGATCCTCGCGGTGGGCGGCTACTTCCTGCTGCAGAGCCAGGATAACAAGAACGACGCCGTGTCCACGGCGGCGCAGCAAGTCGGCGATGCAGCGCAGGATGTGGGCGATGCGGCCCAAGGTGCTGTCGATAAGAAGTGAGCGTTTGCGGACAGCGCGCGGCCTCAATTCAAACGTCGTTGAAGTCGAGCAGATTTAGCCCCTCCTCTTCGGAGGAGGGGTTGGGGTGGTGTCGCGCCCGCCCGGCCACTTGCTAAGTTTGCGATGCTGGCGCATCGCCACCACCCCCAGCCCCTCCTCTGAGGCGAGCATATTTGTGGGTTTGGCCCGCGCAGCCTAGGCGAACCGCCGCGGTTGCGCTAAAGCGCGCCCATGTCCGCCACTTACACCCTCGATACGGCGACCAGCCGGGCGAACCCCACGCCGGCGCCGATGCGTCGGCTGACGATTCCCGCCATCCGCGCGCGCAAAGTCGATGGGGTGACCGACTCGCCAATCGTGATGCTGACCGCCTACACGGCGCGGCAGGCGCAGTTGCTCGATCCCCATTGCGACCTGCTGCTGGTGGGCGACTCGCTCGGGCAGGTGATCTACGGCCTGCCGTCCTCCGTGCCCGTCACGCTCGAGATGATGGCCGCCCATGGCGCTGCGGTCGTGCGCGGCAGCTATCACAGCGCCGTCATCATCGACATGCCGTTCGGGAGCTATGAGGCCTCCCCTGAGCAGGCCTTCGCAAGTGCCGCGCGGCTGATGAAGGAAACCGGCGCTGCCGGCGTGAAGCTGGAAGGCGGCGAGGCTATGGCACCGACCATCGCCTTTCTGAGCGAGCGGGGCATCCCGGTCTGCGCCCATGTCGGGCTTACGCCGCAGGCGGTGAATGCGCTCGGCGGCTATGGACCGCGCGGCCGCGATGCCGCCGAAGCCGCCAAAATCCGCAATGATGCTCGCGCGGTTGCTGCAGCCGGCTGCTTTGCGATGGTGATCGAGGGCGTGATCGAGGAACTGGCTATCGAGATCACGGGAGACGTGCCCTGCCCCACGATCGGCATCGGCGCCTCGGCAGCCTGCGACGGGCAGGTGCTGGTGACCGAAGACCTCCTCGGCATGTTCGAGCGCACGCCGCGTTTTGTGAAGCGCTATGCCGATCTTGCCGGGACGATCAGCGATGCGGCGGCCCAATATGCGCAGGAGGTGCGCGCGCGCAGCTTCCCGGGCGAGGCCCAGCTTTATGGCGCCAAAAAGTGATTTGCGCGGAGTTCATCCGCCGCTAAGGTCCGCGGCCATAAAATCCCTTCATGCGCCCCTGCGTTTTTTCAGCCGACTGGAGATAGAGACTTGGCCCTGACGCCACATCAGAACGAGGCCCTACTCCGCGAGATCGACGATGCCGTGCGGCAGGACGATCTGCTGTCCTTCTGGAAAAATTACGGCCGTCTGGTCATCGCTGTCGTCGTGCTCGGCCTCGCTGCCTTTGGCGGCTGGCTCTACTGGCAGCACCACCAGACCCAGAAGGCCGAGGCCAATGGCGAGCAGTTCGCCCGGCTGATGAGCGCGGCCCAGCGGGCCACGCTGGATGACGGCGTGTACAAGCAGATCATGGCCGAAGGAGGCCCGGGCTACCGCGCGCAGGCGGAAATGCTCAGGGCCGCACTGGCCGGGGGGCGCAACGACGCCAAGACCGCCCTTGCGGCTTATGATGCCATTCTCGCCGATGCACAGGCGCCCGCCGCGACCAAGGACGCCGCGCTGATGCGCCGCACCGCCCTCGCCTTTGACAGCATGAAACCGCAGGACGTGATCGCCGCGCTCAAGCCGCTGGCCGTGCCGGGCAATAGCTGGTTCGGCAGCGCCGGCGAACTCACCGCCATCGCCCACCTCAAGGCCGGCCAGCGCGATCAGGCGGGCAAGATCTTCAACGAGATGGCCAACGATCCGCTTGTGCCTGAATCCATCAAGCTGCGCGCCGGACAGATGGCCAGCATGCTTGGATCGGCGACGACGCCCCGGCAAGCCGGGCCGAGCGCTGACACGCCTGCCTCCTGATTCCATTGAAAGAGAAACCCACGAGGATGCGTAATCCCACATCATATCGCGCCGCCTGGATCGGCATTCCTGCGGCCCTGCTGCTCCTGACAGGATGCGGCGGGAAGAGCGGCCCCAAGACCCCCGTGCATGGCGACCGCACCTCCATCCTCGGCAGCAACAATGTGCTGGCCGTGGACGATGCCGTTGCGTCGCTGCCGGTCACATTGCCACCCCCGGTCGTGAACGCGGCATGGGCGCAATCGGGCGGCAACGCGGCCAAGGCCATTGGCCATGTCGCGCTCGGCGACACGATTCAGCAGGCCTGGTCGGCATCGGTGACCGGTGGCGGCTCGCGCAGCCGGCTGGCCGCAGCGCCGGTCGTCGCAGACGGCAAGCTGTTCGTGATCGACACCGATGCGACCGTCTCCGCCTTCGACGCCAAGACAGGCGCGCGGCTCTGGTCGAAGAGCATTCGCTCGCCCAACCAGCCTTCGCAGGTGCAGTTCGGTGGCGGCGTCAGTGTCGAGGGCGACCGTTTGTTCGCCACGTCCGGCGCCGGCTCCGTTGCGGCGCTGAATGTTGCCGACGGCGCCGAGATCTGGAAAGTGCAGCCAGGCGGCCCGCTCCGCGGTGCGCCCACGCTCTCCAACGGCAATGCCTATGTGATGAGCCAGGACAACCAGCTCTTCGCGCTCTCGCAGGCAGACGGCGCGGTCGTGTGGACGGACAGCGGCACGCTGGAAGCGACGGGCGTGTTCGGCGTCGGCGCTCCGGCGGCGGCGCAGGGTTCGGTGATCGCTGGCTATAGCTCGGGCGAACTGACGGCCTATCGCTATGAAAACGGCCGCGCCTTGTGGGGCGATGCGCTCAGCCGCACCAGCATCTCCACCTCGGTCGCCATGCTGACCGATATCGATGCCGATCCGGTGGTCGACCGGGGCCAGGTGTTCGCCATCGGCGAAGGCGGCCGCATGGCCGCCTATGAACTGGTGAGCGGGCAACGCCTGTGGGAGCTGAACATCGGTGGCATCGCGACACCGCTGGTGGTGAGCGACTGGGTGTTCGTGGTGACCGACAAGTCCAAGCTGCTCGCCATCACCCGCGCCACCGGCAAGATCCGGTGGATCAGCGATCTGCCGGCCTGGCGCAAGCCGAAGAAGAAGACCGGCCCAATCCGTTGGCGCGGCCCGATCCTCGCGGGCGGCAAGCTCATCCTCGTCTCCACCGAAGGTGCGATGGCGTTCGTCGATCCGACGAGCGGCAAGGTGCTGCAGGAGCGCGACCTCAAGCAGGGCCTCACCCTGCCGCCCATCGTCGCGGACAACATGCTTTACGTGCTGACGGACGAGGGACGCATCCTCGCGTTCCGCTGATGGCAAAAAGGCAACGCCCAGACCGCGACACGCCGCCCGGAAGCCTTCCGGTCGTCGCCATCGTCGGCCGCCCGAATGTGGGCAAGTCCACGCTGTTCAACCGGCTGGTGGGGAAGAAGCTCGCGCTGGTCGATGACCAACCCGGCGTCACCCGCGACCGGCGCGAGGGCGATGCCGAACTGCTCGGCCTCAAGTTCCGCATCGTGGATACCGCCGGTTTCGAGGAAGACGACGCGCAGACCCTGCCGGGCCGGATGCGCGCGCAGACCGAAATGGCAGTTCAGGGCGCCTCCGTCGCCCTGTTCATGATCGACGCGCGCGCGGGCATCACACCGCTCGACGAGCACATCGCCCGCTGGCTGCGCGCCGGGAATACCCCGGTGGTGCTCCTCGCCAACAAGGCCGAAGGCCGCGCTGCCGACCCTGGCATCATGGAAGCCTTTTCGCTCGGTTTTGATGAGCCGGTGGCCTTTTCCGCCGAGCATGGGCAAGGTCTTGCCGACCTGTTCCAGGCGATCCGCCCGCATGTCGAGGCGGACGAGCCGGACCTACCCGTCGAGGGCGGCGAGGATGATGGGGGGGACGAGGACGAGCTGGACGACAGCGCGCCGCTCAAGCTCGCCATCGTGGGGCGGCCCAATGCCGGCAAGTCCACGCTCATCAACCGCATATTGGGCGAAGAGCGGCTGATTACCGGGCCGGAAGCCGGCATCACGCGCGACAGCATCGCCGTGGACTGGACCTGGCACGCACCCGATGGCGTGGCGCGTGCGGTGCGACTGATCGACACCGCCGGGATGCGCAAGCGCGCCAAGGTGCAGGAAAAGCTGGAAAAGCTCTCCGTCGCCGATGCGCTTCATGCCGTCGATTTTGCGGAAGTCGTGGTGCTGATGCTCGATGCCACCCTCGGCCTTGAGGCGCAGGATCTGCGCATTGCCGACAAGGTGCTGAGCGAGGGCCGTGCGCTCGTGATCGCGCTCAATAAGTGGGACGTGGCCGAGAATGGCTCGTCGCTGTATCAGGGCGTCCGCAAGGCGCTGGAAGACGGGCTTGCGCAGGTGCGCGGCGTGCCGCTGCTCACTGTCTCCGGCGCCACCGGCAAGGGCATTGACGATCTGCTACAAGCGGCATTCGATACCCGCCGCCGCTGGTCGCAGCGCGTGCCAACGAGCCTGCTTAACCGCTGGTTCGATGAGGCGCTGGAAGCCAATCCGCCGCCGGCGCCCGGAGGCAAGCGGATCAAGATGCGCTACATCACCCAGGCGCGCAGCCGGCCGCCGACGTTTGTGGTGTTCGGGTCGCGTCTTGATGAGGTGCCGGAAAGCTACAGCCGCTATCTCGTGAATGGCATCCGCAAGGCGCTCGACTTTTCGGGCGTGCCAATCCGGCTAAACCTGCGTAGCGCACGGAACCCATTTGACAAAAAGAAGTGATCCGGCGCGCATCGACGCCCGCGGACTGAAATGCCCGTGGCCCGTCCTGCGCGCCGCTCGCGCGATGCGCGACCATGATTCCGTATTGCTGCTGGCCGATGATCCGGTGGCGAAAATCGATGTGCCGGCCTTGGCGCAATCCAATGGCTGGGCGATTGGCGTTCACGAGGCAGAGAACCATGTGGAATATGCGCTGAGCCGCAAGGGTGCAGAGGAAACATAAGTGAAGGAGATGCGACCGTTTTGCGGTTTTTCGTCAGCAGGAACGGCCTGTTCTCCTGCCTGACCGATCATGAACGGTCCGCAGATCCATTCTGCCCTTCCCCCTCACCCCTCCCCACCCTATAGCCGCCCGATGCTTGCCGATCCCGCCGCCCTGCTCCGAAGCGTTTTTGGCTTCGAGGCCTTTCGGGGCGTGCAGGCGCAAGTGGTGGACCGGGTGCTGGCGGGCCGCCCGACGCTGGCGATCATGCCGACCGGCGCCGGAAAATCGCTCTGCTATCAATTGCCCGCGCTTGCCCTGCCGGGCTGTTGCGTTGTCGTCTCGCCGCTGATCGCGCTGATGCACGACCAGTTGCGTGCGGCGCGAGCGCTCGGCATTCGCGCGGCGAGCCTCACCTCGGTGGACGCTGACTGGCGCGAGACGCAGGACAGGCTGGTCGCCGGCGAGCTGGACCTGCTCTACGTAGCGCCAGAGCGCGCCTCGGGAGACGGTTTCCGCGCGCTGCTGGAGCGGTCTCGCCTCAGCCTCTTCGCGATCGATGAGGCGCATTGCGTCTCGGAATGGGGCCATGATTTTCGTCCCGATTACCGCCTGCTGCGTCCGCTGCTCGACGCCTTTCCCGATGTCCCCCGGCTCGCGCTCACCGCGACCGCCGATGCCCACACCCGCGAGGATATTCTCACCCAGCTCGGCATTCCGGCTGAGGGGCTGATCATCTCCGGGTTCGACCGGCCCAATATCCGTTACCTCGTGCAGCCGCGCGATGGCCTGCGTCGTCAGCTCACCGATATTCTGGCGGCCAATCCCGGTCCCGGCATTATCTATGCACCAACCCGCGCCGCGACCGAGCAGCTTGCCGAGGCGTTGGGTGCCAAGGGGCGCCCGGTGCTGGCTTATCATGCGGGGCTGCCCGCCGAGCTGCGCGCCGCCAATCAGGCCGCGTTCCTCGCCAGCGAGGAGATGGTGATGGTCGCTACCGTCGCCTTCGGCATGGGCATCGACAAGCCGGACGTGC
Organism: Sphingobium sp. B2D3C; assembly: GCF_025961835.1. Classification (NCBI taxonomy): domain Bacteria; kingdom Pseudomonadati; phylum Pseudomonadota; class Alphaproteobacteria; order Sphingomonadales; family Sphingobiaceae; genus Sphingobium; species Sphingobium sp. B2D3C. Next base: position 1,619,018 of record NZ_JAOQOK010000001.1, read on the forward strand.
GCTTCGTCGTCCATGCCGGCCTGCCCAAGTCCATCGAGAGCTATTATCAGGAGAGCGGACGTGCCGGCCGCGATGGCGATCCCGCGACGGCGACATTGCTGTGGGGCGCGGAGGATTTCACGCGGGCGCGCCAGCGGATCAGCGAGGTGGAGCCAGAGCGCCAGTCTGGCGAGCGCGCGCGCATTGCCGCCCTGGGTGCACTGGTGGAGACCGCGCGGTGCCGCCGCGCGGTGCTGCTGCGCCATTTCGGCGAGAACCCGCCGCCCACCTGCGGCAATTGCGACAATTGCCTCTCGCCCCCCGCCAGCATCGATGCGACGCTGACGGCGCAAAAGCTGCTCTCGGCTGTCCACCGCACCGGCCAGAGCTTTGGCCTCGGTCACCTGGAAGCCGTGCTGACCGGGCGGGGTAATGACCGGATTTCCCAGCGCGGGCATGATCGCCTGTCGGTGTTTGGCATTATCGAGGGCGACGAGGCCGCGCTCATCAAACCCGTCGCCCGCGCCCTGCAAGTGCATGATGCGCTGACCACCACCGACCATGGCGGACTGGCGCTTGGCCCGGCGGCGCGTGGTTATCTCAAGGGCGAGGAGCGCGTCGAGCTGGTGATCCAGCCGAAGAAGGAGCGCCGCCGTGGTCGCGACAAGGGGGAGAACCCTGTCAACGACCCGATCTTCGAGGCTCTACGCGAGTGCCGCCGTACGCTGGCCCAGGAGGCCGGGGTGCCGCCTTATGTCATCTTCCATGACAGCACCTTGCGCGACATGGCCGCGATCCGCCCGAAGTCGCTGCGGGACATGGCGCTGGTCAGCGGCGTCGGCGAGCGCAAGCTGGAGGCCTATGGCGAGGCCTTCCTCTCTGCTCTTCGCCGCTTCGGCTAATTCATCAGCCCGTTTCGTCGGCGTCAGTGAGCCGCGCGGCCATATCCATGAAATTGCGCGCCGCCTCGCGCTCGGCGGGGTCCTCGAACGCGACGTCCAGGTCCGGTGCGCCACCGAGCATGTGCAACAGCGCCCACAGGCCGAAGCGCCGGCCGGCGTCCTTCTCCAGCCCGAAATCGACGCGCATCCGCTCAATTCCGGCGCCCATCGCCTCGGGGGGCAACTCTTCCAGTTCGGTCTTGCCGAAATAGCGCAGCATCAGGTCATGAAAATCCATGACCGCCAGCATAAGGCAGGCACGCCCAGGACGCAGCCGAAATCGACTGCGCTCACCGCCGGATCGTCAGGCTCCACGCATAGCCGCGATACAGGGCACGGCAGGACAGGTCCGCGCCATAGGTCGCGGTAAGGCCGTGGGCCACGGCGAAGAGCGGCTCGCGCGGCGTGACGTGAAAGCGCCCGAGCCAGCCCTGCAAGGCCGCACGGAACCAGCCGGGCAAGCGCTCCTGTTGGCCGAAATCGACGATATTGAGCGACCCGCCCGGTTCGACGACCGAGAGCGCCTGCGCCAGCGCGGCCTCCCATTGCGGGATCATCGAGAGGCTGTAGCTGATATAGACCCGGTCAAAGCCCGGCTCGCCGAACAAAGCCTGCGGATCGAACCGGACGGCATCGGCGCGCTCAAGCAGGGTGCGCGAGTGCGCGCCTGCACGGGCGATATTGCGCTGCGCCGATTTGAGCATCTCCGCAGAAATATCGAGCCCGAAGAGCCGCGCCTGCGGATAATGCCGGGCGACCAGCGCGAGATTGCGCCCGGTACCGACCCCGATCTCCAGCACCGATCCGCCAGCGGGCACGGCCAGATCGCGGATGAGCCGATCCCGCCCCAGCAGATAATATTTGCGGGTGATGTCGTAGACATGCCGCTGCAGCGCATATTGCGCATCCATCGCGCCGGCATGGCGGTCGCTCGCCGCGCCGATGCGGTCCATGTGCGACACCGCCTAGCCCTTCAAACTGTAGAGATGCACGCCGCCATAAATGGACGAGCGGTCGGCGCGGGTGAAGCGCAGCGAGTCCTCGCCATGATAATGCCAGCGCTCCAGAAGCGGATCGGGCACGCGCCCCGGCAGCAGGCTTGGCTCGGCCGCCGTGCGGAAGAGCACGCGAGCGCCGGGGCGGGCTGTGCGGGTGATCTCGTACCAGAGCGCAATCAACTGCGCGTCGTTCATCCAGTCCTGCGCATCCAGCAGCACATAACGATCCACGCTGGCATCCGGCTGCTGGGCGAGCCAGTCAGTCATACTGGCGTGACGGATATCGACCCGGTCGGCGCGCGCCGTCACCGCCGCATAATGATCCTGCTGGAGATAGGGCGGCAGCGGCGCATCCGCATGGCGGCCATAGCCGCGCCCGAAGGCCTGCCAGGCGAAATAATTGGCCTTGAGATCATAATCGCAGGCGAGGCGTTCGAGGCGCTTGCGCAGCACCGCCGCCATTTTCTCATCGCCGGCAAGCGCATCATATTGCGCGGGCGGGATGCCGAGGCCGAAGAGCGAGGCGGGCTGATCGGTCAGCCAGCGGATGAATTTGCGCTCGAAGATCGGCGCCAGTCGCGCCTCGAAGATGCGGCGCTGCTCATCCATGTCCCGGGCGGCCAGCAGTTCGCGCGGATCAATGCGGTACAGCCGCGCCACCAGATGCGCCGCGCCGATGAAGCCGCCGAGCAGCCCGCGCTTGTAAGCACCGGAGCGGAACATGCCGATGCGGCGCCGCCCGACCAGATCGCGCCCTTCCCAATAGCGGCGCGCCGTCTCGTCCAGATGCGGGCGGATATAGGCCTTATAGGCCCGAAGATTCTCCGCGCTGTCGGCCTCGGCAAAGAAGCGGCGAAAGCTCGCATAATCGGGCAATTGCTGCGCCGCGACCTGCTTCAGCCGATTGAGCGCTATATGCGCCGTGTTGAGATCGACCGCCGTGATGCGGGCCGGATCGGCGGTCAGGTAGGAGAGCACATTGCAGCCGCCGCTGGCGATGGTCACGACATGGCTCTCCGGCGTGATCGCCAGCGCCTCCATGTCCACCACTGGGTCTTCCCAGATCTGCGCATAGACCAGGCCCCGAAACGCGAAGGCGAAGGCGCGTTCGAGAAGGCCCTCGCGCGTGGTCGCCTCATGGTGGATGACGGCGCGATCGATGACATGCGGCATGAACGGCTCCCTGATGGTCCACTGACGCCCCGCTAGGCGGCGTGCATGTCAGGCCCGTGACCGCACGATGGCAGATTGGTGACGAGGCTGCGTGCAATGGTCTTGGCTCTGGCGGAGCACGCAGGCTAGGATCGGGCATGGCAGGGTCATCGCCCCATCTCGATCAGATCTGGTACGCGCTGGAATGGATCATCCGCATCGGCGCGCTCGCGGTCGTGCCCCTGCGGCGGACACCTGCGGCGGCGCGGGCGTGGCTGCTGCTGATCTTCTTCCTGCCGGTGCCCGGCCTGCTCTTGTTTCTCGCCATCGGCAGTCCGCGCTTCCCGGCGTGGCGGCGCGAGCGGTTCGGCGCCTTGCAGCCCTTCTTCGCCGCGACCGCGCAAGCGCAGCAGCGGCATCAGCCCGCGCTTGGCGATGCGGAGCCCATCGCGGCGCTCGCACGCACTTTGGGGCATATGCCCGCCACCGACGGCAATGCCATCACGCTGATCGACGCTTATGATGCGGTGGTGGACCGGCTCGTCGCGGATATCGATGCCGCCGAACAGTCCGTCCACCTGCTCGTCTACATCTTCGCCGACGATGCCGTGGGCCAGCGCGTGGCCGCCGCGCTCGGCCGGGCCGTCCAGCGCGGTCTGGACGTGCGGGTGCTGTTCGATCCGGTCGGCTCGCGCCCATGGCGGCGCGGGACGCAGGCGCTTTTGCGCGCCAAGGGGGTGCGGGTGTGCGAAACGCTGCCGTTGCGCTTGATCCGGGCCCGAACCCGGCGCGATATGCGCAATCATCGCAAGCTCTTCGTGATCGACGACAGGATCGGCTATGCCGGCTCCCAGAACATCGTCGCGCGCGATTTCCGACCCGGCGTGGTCAATCGCGAACTGGTCGCGCGGGTGACGGGGCCGGTGGTCGCCAGCATGGCGGCGCTGGTGCGTGCCGACTGGTCGCTGGAGTCTGGCGATCCGCCCGGCGCCTCCCCTGCCCCGACGGACACCGCCGGGACCGCATGCCTGCAATTGCTGCCGAGCGGCGCGGACTATCCGCTGGCCGGGTTCGAGACGCTGCTGGTCTGGCAATTGCATCAGGCGCGCCAGCACGTCGTCATGGTCAGCCCTTATTTCGTGCCGGGCGAGGACGTGCTCGGCGCCATGGGCGCAGCGGTGGCGCGCGGGGTCAAGGTCGACCTCATTCTCTCGCGCGTGGCGGATCAGCCGCTCGTTCGCCTCTCGCAAAGCTCCTTCTATCAGGAGCTGCTGGACGCCGGCGTCTCGATCCACCTGTTCCCCAACGAACTGCTCCACGCCAAGACGCTCAGCATCGATGACCGGCTGGCCGTGGTGGGATCGAGCAATGTCGACCTGCGCTCGTTCCAGCTCAATCAGGAGGCCAGCCTGCTGATCTACGACGCCGCCTCGATTGCGCATGTGCTGACAATTCATGAAGGCTATCTGGCGGCCTCCACCACGCTGACCCCGACAGCATGGCGCGCCCGCTCGCGCACCCGGCGGCTCGCCGAGAACATCGCCCGGCTGGTGGATTCGCTGCTGTGAGCCTCAGCCCGCCCGGCCGGCGAGCTCCAGCAGGCGGGTGAACGTCTCCCGGTCGACATTGCCGCCCGAGAGGGTAACGAGCGTCGCATCGGTCACCGGCACCTTGCCCGCGAGCACGGCAGCCAGCGCCGCAGCGCCGCCGGGCTCGACGACCAGATGGAGCTTCTCGAAAACCAGCCGCATGGCCTGCGCGACCTCCATCGGCGTCACGGCGGCGCCACCGCTGGCCCGGCCCTGCAATACCGCGAAATTAATCGGGAAGGTGCGCGGCGTCTGGAGCGCGTCGCAATCGGTGGGGAAGGCCAGGTCGTCCACCGACTGGATGCTGCCGGCCGCCAGCGAGCGAAGCAGATCGTCATAGCCCTCCGGCTCGGCCAGATAGAGCTCCGCATCCGGACAGGCCAGCGCGAGACCGGCAGAGAGACCCCCGCCCCCGCAACAGACAACGATGCGGTCGGGTCCGCGCCCGAGTTGGGCCTGCATTTGCGCTGCCCCCTCAATCCCGAGCGTGCCCTGCCCCTCGATGATCCACGGATCGCCATAGGCATGAACGAGGGTCGCGCCGCTCTTCGCGACCAGATCGGCAGCGATGCTGTCGCGATCCTCGCTCGCGCGATCATAGAGATGGACCTTGGCGCCCAGCGCCCGGGTCGCCGCCAGCTTGGCGCGGGGCGCATTGCTCGGCATCACGATGGTCGCGGCGATGCCGAGCCGCCGGGCGGCCCAAGCCACGCCCTGCGCGTGATTGCCGCTGGAAACGCCGACCACCCCGCGCGCACGCTGCTGCGCCGTCAGATCGCTCAGCCGATGCCATGCGCCCCGGATCTTGAAGGCGCCGATGGGCTGGAGCATGTCCGCCTTGCACCAGATCGTCCGCGCCTGGACCTCGAGAGGCAAAAGCGGCGTTGGCGGCAGCAGCGCCGCGATCTTGTCCGCCGCGCGCAACACGCCTTCGCGGCTCGGCGCACGAAGCGGATCGAGCAATTCTTGTTCTGTCACAGAGCCCCCCTATATGCAGGCGCTTGTCGATTCGACTTCATGGAGACTAACAGATGAGCAAGGTGCTGGTCATCGGCGCAGGTGGCGTCGGATCGGTCGCGGTCCACAAGATGGCGATGAATGTGGACATCTTCAGCGACATTCACCTCGCGAGCCGCACGGTCTCCAAATGCGATGCCATTGCCGCCTCCGTGAAAGAGCGCACCGGCGTCACCATCAGCACCTATGCGCTGGACGCCGACGACGTGGCAGCGACGACGGCGCTGATCAAGCAAATCGGCCCCAAACTGGTCGTAAACCTGGCCCTGCCCTATCAGGACCTCGCGATCATGGATGCCTGCCTTGCTGCGGGCGTCAGTTATATGGACACGGCGAACTACGAGCCGCGCGATGAGGCGCATTTCGAATATAGCTGGCAGTGGGCCTATCAGGACCGGTTCAAGGATGCCGGCCTCATGGCGCTGCTCGGCTCCGGCTTCGACCCGGGCGTCACCAGCGTGTTCGCGAGCTGGCTCAAGAAGCATCATTTCGAACGGATCGACACGCTCGACATTCTGGACTGCAATGGCGGCGACCATGGCCAGCACTTCGCCACCAACTTCAATCCGGAGATCAACATCCGCGAAGTGACTGCGCCGGCGCGACACTGGGAGAATGGTGCGTGGGTCACGACCCCCGCCCTCTCCTACAAGCAGAGCTTCGACTTCGAGCAGGTCGGGCCCAAGAACATGTACCTCATGTATCATGAGGAGCTGGAGAGCCTCGCCAAGCACCTGCCCGAGATCAAGCGCATCCGCTTCTGGATGACCTTTGGCGATGCCTATCTCAAACATCTCGAAGTGCTGCAGAATGTCGGCATGACGCGGATCGACCCGGTGATCTACAATGGCGTTGAGATCATCCCGCTGCAGTTCCTCAAGGCCGTGCTGCCCGAGCCGGCCAGCCTTGGCCCCACGACCAAGGGCAAGACCAACATCGGCGATATTGCCACCGGCCTGGGCAAAGATGGCAAGGACAAGACCCTCTACGTCTACAATATCTGCGACCATGAGGATGCCTATGCCGAGACCGGCAACCAGGCGGTGAGCTACACCACGGGCGTGCCGGCGATGATCGGCGCGGCGCTGATGCTGCAGGGCCTGTGGTCCGGCGCGGGTGTGTTCAACATCGAGCAGCTCGATCCCGACCCGTTCATGGCCATGCTGAACAAGCATGGCCTGCCGTGGCAGGTGAAGGAACTCGACGGACCGCTGCCCTTCTGATGGGCGCGCTGCGCAACCGCACCGGGCTGGCGAGCGCCGCCCTGGCGCTCGCTCTGGGAGGCTGCGCGCCGCAGATCGGCTTGGTCGATGGCGTGCCGTCTTCCGAGCTGAACAGTTGCGCGCGCCAGGGCGGCTCGCTGCAGGCACGGGGGCGCGCGCAGACAGTCATGTGCGTGGTGCCCTATGCGGATGCGGGCAAGAGCTGCGCCTCGAAGAAGGACTGTCAGGGCCGCTGCCTTGCCCAGCCCGGCAAGAACGGCGCGCTGCCGCTCGACGAGCAGAAGGCGCCCGGGCGCTGCCAGGCCGACAACAAATTATTCGGATGCTTTGCCGAACTCGACGGCGGCAAGGTCGTTCGGTCTATGTGCATCGACTGATCGGTGCATCGCTGAAGGCGCGGCGCTCGCAGCCGCGCCGTGACATGATTTGAGCGGAGCAGACCCCATGGAAACCCGAGCCGGCGACCCCGGCGCCTTTGCGCGCTTCGACCTCAATCGCGTGCCCTCGCCCGCTTTCGTGGTCGATGCCGCCGCCATCCGACGCAACCTGACGATCCTCAAGGACGTAAGGGACCGGGGCGGCATCAAGATGCTGGCGGCGCTCAAGGCCTTTTCGATGTGGTCGCTCGGGCCAACCGTCTCGGCCTATCTCGACGGCGTCTGCGCCTCCGGCCTCTACGAGGCCCGACTGGGCCGCGAAGAATATACCGGGCTGGATGAGAAGGGCGAGGTCGCGACCTATTGCGCCGGCTACAAGGCGGCAGACCTGCCGGAAATCTGCGTGCTTTCCGACCATATCATCTTCAACTCACCCGGCCAGCATGCGCGCTTCCGGCCCCTTCTCGATGCGCAGCGCGCGCAGGGGATGAGCTTCGATGTGGGCTTGCGGATCAATCCGCTCCATGCCGAGGGCGAGGTGGCGAAATATGATCCCTGTCAGCCCAACAGCCGGCTGGGCTTCCCCATCGACCAGCTACTCCCCGAGCATATCGAGGGCGTGGACGGCATTCATTTCCACACGCTGTGCGAGCAGGATTTCGTGCCGTTGGGCCGGACATGGGCCTCGGTCGAGCCGAGCCTCAAGCGCTTCTTTCCTCAGCTCAAATGGCTGAACTTCGGCGGCGGCCATCATATCACCCGCGCCGACTATCAGCGCGATGAGCTGGTCGCCTTCCTCCAGCAGGTCCGCCGTGAGACCGGGCTCGACGTGTATCTGGAGCCGGGCGAGGCCGTGGCGCTGGATGCGGGCATCCTCGTGGGCGAAATTCTCGATGTGATCGACAATGGCATGCCTGTGGCGATCGTGGATATTTCCGCGACCTGCCATATGCCCGATGTGATCGAGGCGCCCTATCGCCCGGCGATGCTCGGCGAAAACACCAGCGGCGATCTCGTGCGGCTGGGTGGCCCCTCCTGCCTCGCAGGGGACATCATCGGCGACTATGGCCTGCCCGTCCCCGCCGAGCCGGGCCGTCGCATCGCCTTCCTCGATCAGGCGCATTATTCGATGGTGAAGACCAACACCTTCAACGGCGTGCCGCTGCCCTCCATCTGGCTGTGGGACAGCGAGACGGACGAACTGCAGGAAATCCGCCAGTTCGGCTATGAGGACTTCAAAGACCGGCTGAGCTGACATGGAAATGACACAAAACTGTCACAATAAGCCCTTGAATTTCCTCGCCTCGTCTGAGCTGGATAACCAAAACTTTACCGTCCGGCTTCTAGAGGCGTGGCATGATGCATGCGGCCTCTTTCCAGATCGACGGACAGGATGACGAGGACGCTGTCGCCCGGCTGCGGATGCCGGGCAGCGAGCAGATCAAGGCGCGGCAGGGCGCCTCGTCCATGGAGATTGTCGCGCTGTTTCGCCAGCACATGGGCTTGCGGCTTCTCCCGCTGGTCGATGAGGCAGATCGCCCCATTGGCGCCATCTATGAGGAGGATGTCCGCAATATCCTCTTCAACCCCTATGGCTATGCCTTGCTGAGCAACGCCGGCGTGACCATCGCCTTTGGCGAGCGGATGCAGCGCTGCCCGGTGATCGAGATGGATCGAGGCCTCGCCGGCCTGCTTGCTGTCCACGCCCGCGATGGCGGCAAGGAAGCGATCATCGTGACGCGCGGGGGCCGCTATGCCGGTTTCGTCCCCAATGCCGCCATTCTCGCAGCGATGAACGCGCAGGAGATGCGCCAGCTTCGCGCGCGGGATGCCGAACTGGCGCGACTGCGGGCGGTGAGTGCCGGCTTCGAGCAGGACATTCAGAGCCTCTCTACGGCGCTTGGCGATATGGCGTCGCTGCTTCAGGGCACGGCCACCGGCACCGCCACCCGCAGCCAGGACAATACCGACCACGCCTTGCACGTGCTCACCGCCGCCGGCCAGACCGGCGCGATGATGGATGAGGTGGCGAGATCCAGCGCCGCATTGGTGCAATCGCTCGGGCGGCTCGACCAGGAAACGGCGCAGGCGCGTGCTGTCGCCGCCGAAGCTGTTTCCCGCGTCGATGCCAGCGCGGCGCAAGCGCAGGCGCTCGATCAGGCCACGCAATCCATCGAAGCGATCACCGTAACGATCGAAACGCTGGCACGGTCGGTCAAGCTCCTCTCGCTCAACGCCTCGATCGAAGCGGCGCGGGCTGGAGAAGCCGGACGCGGCTTTGCCGTCGTCGCCAATGAAGTGCGCGGCCTTGCCCAGAAGACCGGCGCCGCTGCGCAGGATATTCGCACCCATGCGCTGACGGTTCGCGGCACGGTCACGGCGGTGACAGGGGCACAGGCGGGTCTTGAGCGCGTGATCGCCAGCGTCAAGCAGATCGCCGATGGCGTCACCTCGACGGTCAGCGCGCAGCGCGCGCTCTCCCTCCATCTCGCCGCCGGCACCGAACAGGCGGCCTCGGCCAGCAAGGAGATCGAGGCGCATATCGTGCGCATCTCCGGCAATGCGCGATCCGCCGCCGAAGGCGCGCAGGATCTGGCACGGACGGCTCATGATCTGAGCGACGCATCGAGCAGCCTCTCGCGGCGGGTAGAGCGGTTCCTGAGCGACATCGCGATGCGCGACGGCGCCGCTGATTGAAGCGCATTCGGGAGAAGATTCGACTCGCCGCAACCGCGCCACCCGATCCGGCGGGTTTGCGACACGTCCGATCCTGCACCGAAATTGCGCCATCGCAGCGGCGCCATTACGAAAAAGCCAGACTTTCCGGCACTTTCCAGCGACGCAGCGCGCGACTCAATTTTGACCCCCGATCTTTACAGGGGGGTCCGCAGGTCATATATGCGCACCCCTGCTGCCCCATGGGACTTCCACCGCAAGGCAGCTCTTTTCGACTGCAATCCACTGGAGGTCCCTTGAGTTGTACAAGCATCATAGCGCGCTGGGGGTAGCTCTCTCCCTCAAACCGGCAGCACCGGTAACGCTTATTCGCCCGCAGGCAGCTGCCCGCGCCGCTCGATACTTCTCGACGAAGTTCCCGGGGCGCTCGCTGTATGCCGTCAAGGCCAATCCCTCGCCCGCGTTGCTGGAAACGCTGTGGGCAGCTGGAATCACGCACTTCGATGTCGCGTCCATTGCCGAGGTTCGGCTAGTCGCGCGGACGCTGCCGCAGGCCAAACTCTGCTTCATGCATCCGGTGAAAGCCGAGGAAGCCATTCGCGAGGCCTATTTCAAGCATGGCGTGCGGACCTTCTCGCTGGATTCGCTCGAGGAGCTGGAGAAGATCGTGCGGGCCACCCGTGGCGCGCCGGACCTTGAGCTGTGCGTGCGCCTGCGCGTATCCTCCGAGCACAGCAAGCTGAGCCTTGCTTCCAAGTTCGGTTGCGATCTCGCCGATGCGCGCGAGCTGCTGCAGGCCACCCGTCAGGCTGCGGATGCGCTCGGCATCTGCTTCCACGTCGGCAGCCAGGCGATGTCGCCCCACGCCTATGTGCAGGCGATCGAGCGCGTGCGCGCCGCGATTGTCGATGCATCGGTGACGGTGGACATTGTGGATGTGGGTGGCGGTTTCCCCTCCACCTATCCCGGCATGGAGCCGCCGCCGCTCGGCCATTATTTCTCGGCCATTCACCGCGCCTTCGAGAGCCTGCCGATTTCCTATTCGGCCGAGCTGTGGTGCGAGCCCGGCCGGGCATTGTGCGCGGAATATAGCTCGCTGCTGGTGCGGGTGGAAAAGCGCCGCGGCAACGAGCTGTTTATCAACGACGGCGCCTATGGCGCGCTGTTCGATGCAGCACATCTCGGCTGGCGCTTCCCCGTGCAGTTGCTGCGCGCGGAAGCCAATGAGGCGGATCAGGAAGCCTTCAGCTTCTACGGCCCGACCTGCGACGACATGGACCATATGGCCGGCCCGTTCATGCTCCCTGCGGACGTGCGCGCAGGCGACTATATCGAGATCGGGATGCTCGGCGCCTATGGCAATGCCATGCGCACCGACTTCAACGGTTTTGGCGCGGAGAGCGTCGCACAGGTCGCCGACGAGCCGATGGCGAGCCTCTACCGTGAGGAAGAGCCCGTCCCGCAACAGTCCAACGTGGTGCAACTGCGCCGCTAAAGCGGATTGCCAAGCATAAAAGAATGAGACAGCCTCCCCGGACAAGTTTCGGGGAGGCTTTTTCATGTCGGTCAATCTGCTGGTGCCGGTGTTTGCGCTGGTGCTCTGGTCTATCGTGATGCTCATCTGGATGGTCGCGCTGCGGCTCCCGGCGCTGAGCAAGCTCAAAATCTCGCCCGAGCAGGCACGCGGCGGACGCGGGCAGGATCTCGACCGGATGCTCCCGCGCGAGATCAACTGGCCCGCGCACAATTACGCGCATCTGATGGAACAGCCGACGATCTTCTACGCGACGGCGATCGGCCTGGCGCTGCTCGGCCAGGGCACGACGGCCAACATCGCCCTCGCCTGGGCCTATGTGGGCATCCGCATCGTCCACAGCGTGTGGCAAGCGAAGGTGAACACTATTCCGGTGCGCGCCAGCCTGTTCTTCCTCTCGTCGATCCTGCTGGCGGTGCTGGCCGTCAACGGCCTGCTCGCCGCGCTACGGCTCAGCGCCTGAAGGTCGCGACCAGCTCGACATGGGTCGACCAGCGGAACTGGCCGACGGGCTTCAACCGCTCGATGCGGTAGCCTGCCTCGGCCAACATCACCGCATCCCGCGCGAAGCTGGCCGGATTGCAGGAGACATAGACGATCAGCGGCACCTGTGAGGCCGCGATCTGCGCCACCTGCTCGCGCGCGCCGGCGCGGGGCGGATCGAGCACGACGGCATCGAAGCGGTTGAGTTCCGCCGGGGTGAGCGGACGGCGGAACAGGTCGCGATGCTCCGGGAAGATGCGGCCGGGCAGGCGATTGCCGCCGCCGCGCAGGGCCATCACCAGATCGCGGGCGGCCTCCGCAGCATAGACCTTGCGCCCCGGCACATCATTGGCGACGGACAGGGCGAAGGTGCCGAGGCCCGCGAACAGATCGGCCACCATGGCTGCGCCGCCCAATGCCTGACGCACCTCGGCGACCAAAGCCGCCTCCCCGTCCTGCGTCGCCTGCAGGAAGGCGCGTGGCGGGTAGCCAGTGAGGACATCGCCGAAGCGCACCGTCACCGGCTCCGGCTCCCAGATGGTCATCGGGGCATCATCATCGATGAGAATGAGCCGGGCGAGCTGGTTCTCACGGGCAAAGTCGAGCAGCGCCTCGGTTTGGGCAAGGCCGTCGACCCGCAGGCCTGAAAGGACGACATCCACGCCCTGATCCACGAGCGTCAGATCCGCCTCGCCGGGTTGGCGATCCGGCAGCATCGTCGCAAAGAGCGCACGCAGCGGGGCGACCAGCGCGAAAAGGCGCGGGTCCAACACCGGGCATTCGCGCAGATCGATAAGCTTATGACTGCCCTGCTCCGAGAAGCCGAACTGGATGCGCTTGCCGAGCCGCAGCGCGCGCAGGCTGGCCCGACGACGGCTATGTGGCGGCGAGACGTGCGGCGCCGCGACCTCCTGCGCGCTCAGTCCCTGCCCGGCCAGCGCCCCGGCCACGCGATCGCGCACATAGTCAGTGAAGGCCTCATCCGAAAGGTGCTGAAGCTGGCAGCCCCCGCATTGCGGGAAGTGCCGGCATGGCGGCGTGACGTGATGCGGCCCGGCCTCGATGCTGCCATCGGTGCGCAGACGGTCGCCCGGCGCGCTCAGCGCCACATGGCGGCCATCCGCCGTCACCCCATCGCCTCGCGCGGCAATGCGGACGATAAGATCGGGATCGGGGCTGGTCATGAGGCACTCGCAAGGGCAGCAGGAAGGCAACCGACAAGATCGTCGGCAATGAAGGCCGCGCCGGCACGGCGGCCAGCCTCGCCATGCAGCCAGACGGCCTCACAGGCAGCGGTGAAGGCATTGCCCGTAACCGCCAGACGGCCCGCGCACAAGCCGGCCAGCACATCGCCCGTGCCAGCGGTGGAGAGCCATGACGAAGCCGGCGGGGCGACGACGCAGCGGCCATCGGGCGCGGCGATCACGCTGTCAGCCCCTTTATGGACCACGACGGCACCGATATCGGCCGCCGCCGCGCGGGTGCGATCGATCTTGTTGCCCGGTCGTGCGCCGAAAAGCTGGCGGAACTCGCCCTCATGCGGGGTGACGATGGCAGGGGGCGGCGCTTCCGCCGGACCGTGCGTGCCCATCAGCCATAAGGCATCTGCATCGGCGACGGTCGGCACCCCTGCCCTCAAGGCCGTGAGGAGCGTGCGCCATGCCGCATCATCGCGCCCGAGGCCGGGGCCGACGAGCAGCGCCTTGGCCCGATCCACCTCGAAATGCTCGCTGCACACAATGGCGTGGCTTTGGGGACTGGCCGGCGCAGTCTGCCCGATCAGCCGCACATAGCCGGCCCCGCTGTGCGCCGCCGCCTCCGCCGCAAGCGCGGCCGCGCCCGGCATCGCGCCGGCCACGACGCAGACCAGACCGCGCAGATATTTGTGAGAATCGCGGGCCGGAGGCCGGATCGATGGCGTTTGAAGAACCCGCGCGGCGTCCGCCGGCGCCTCGATGCCGATATCGACCAGCCAGTGCTGCTGCGCGAAGTCGAGCGCGGGCATCAACACATGCGCGGGCTTCCAGGCGCCCAGCGAGAGGCAATGGGTGAAGACCGGCACTGGGGAGAGCGCGAGCGCGGCGTCGCTTTCCACGCCGCTTGGCACATCGATGGCGTAGCTCAGTTGCCCGGCCTCCACCAAGGCGCCGAGCCGCGCCGCCAGCTCCGGCGACAGGCCGCGCGTGAGGCCGATGCCAAACAGCGCATCCACCAACTGCGTCGCTGGTTCGGCAAGCAGGATATCCTCGACCGGACCGCCCCAATCGGCACGCGCCTTGCGGCTGCTGTCCGTTCCGCTCTCGCCGAACGCCGCCACCCGCACCGGCACGCCCAAATCGCGCAGGGCGCGGGCGATGACGAAGCCGTCCCCGCCATTGTTGCCGGGGCCGCAGAGCACCAGCACATCGCGCATCGCGCCAGCGCGGAAGATCACCTCCGCAGCGCCCTCGCCGGCCCGGCGCATCAGAGCATAGGAGTCCGTCCCGGCGTCGAACAGCGCCTGTTCGGCGGCGCGCATCTGGGCGACGGTAAGGATGGGTGCGGCGGTCATTGGCGACTGCATCGCGAAGAGCGTAGGTTTCCTGATCCACCACTGTGCTCCTGCGAAGGCAGGAGCCTAGGGCGGTCAGGACCGTCGCATACGCCCTGGGCTCCTGCCTTCGCAGGAGCACGGCGTTGAGCAAATAAGCCTCGGTGGCGCCGCAACTGACGCGGGGATGCATCAGCCCAGGCCCCTCTCCCGAGGAGAAGGGCCATGGGATCAGATATCAGCGAAGACATGCTTCTCCGCTTTGGCGCCGGGATGCGTCACCGCGCCCTGCCAGGCCGGGCCGACATTCTGCGCATAGCGCCACAGGGCACCCGCCTGATAGTCATTCTGGCGCGGTTGCCACTTCGCCCGGCGCTCGGCGAGCACGGCTTCGTCGACCAGCAGGTCGATCGTGCCCGCCTCGGCATCGATGCTGATCGTATCGCCATTTTCGACCAGCGCGATGGGGCCCCCGTCCGCTGCTTCCGGGCCGACATGGCCGATGCAGAAGCCGCGCGTGCCGCCCGAGAAGCGCCCGTCCGTGATGAGCGCGACCTTCTCGCCCAGACCCTGCCCATAAAGCGCAGCGGTGGTCGAGAGCATCTCGCGCATGCCGGGGCCGCCTTTGGGGCCTTCATAGCGGATCACGACGACATCGCCGTCCACGATCTGCTGCGCCTCGACGGCGGCGAAGGCCTCTTCCTCGCGCTCGAACACCTTGGCGATGCCGGTGAACTGCAGGCGCTTCATGCCCGCGACCTTCACGATCGCCCCATCCGGCGCAAGGCTGCCCTTGAGGCCGACGACACCGCCGGTCGGCGTGATCGGCGTCTTGGCGTCGTAGATGACCTTCTGGTCGGGGTTCCACGTCACTTCGTCGATATTCTCGCCCAGCGTCTTGCCGGTCACCGTCATGCAATCGAGGTGCAGCAGGCCGGTCTGGGCAAGGCTCTTCATGAGCATGTAGATGCCGCCGGCGGCATGCATGTCCTTGGCGACATATTTGCCGCCCGGCTTGAGGTCCGCCATGTACGGCGTCGTCTTGAAGATCTCGGCCACGTCGAACAGCGAGAAGTCGATGCCGCATTCGTTCGCCATGGCCGGCAGGTGCAGCGCGCCATTGGTGGAACCGCCGGTCGCCGCGACGATGCGGGCTGCATTCTCAAAGGCTTCGCGCGTGCAGATGTCGCGCGGTCGCAAGTTGATCTTAAGCAGCTCCATGATCTGCTTGCCCGCCGCGACGGCGATTTCCTGACGGCTCTTGTAGGGCGCCGGCACCATGTTGCTGTTCGGCAGCGACAGGCCGATGGCTTCGCCGACGCAGGCCATGGTGTTGGCGGTATACTGGCCGCCGCATGCGCCATGGCCCGGACAGGCCGCCTTCTCGATGGCGGTGACTTCCGAGAGCGGGCAATTGCCGGCAGCGAACCGCCCGACAGCCTCGAACACGTCGATGACGGTCAGGTCCTCGCGATCCTTATACTGGCCGGGGAGGATGGAGCCGCCATAGACGAAGATGCTGGGCACGTTGAGCCGCAGCATCGCCATCATCATGCCGGGGAGCGACTTGTCGCAGCCGGCGAAGGTGACTAGCGCGTCATAGCAGTGGCCGCGCACCGAGAGCTCGACCGAGTCCGCGATGACCTCGCGGCTGACGAGGCTGCTCTTCATGCCCTGATGACCCATGGCGATGCCGTCGGTCACCGTGATGGTGTTGAACCGGAACGGCGTGCCGCCTGCCGCCATCACGCCCTCGCGCGCCCAATTGGCCTGCGTATCGAGCGTAGTGTTGCACGGCGCGCTGTCATTGCCGGCGGAGGCGAGACCTACGAACGGCTTGGCAATATCCTCTTCTTTCCAGCCCATCGCGTAATAATAGCTGCGGTGGGGGGCGCTCTCGACGCCAACGGAGACGTAGCGGCTGGGGAGTTTGGATTTGTCGAAGCTGTGGGTCATTTCATTCACCTTCCTGCGGGCAGCGCTCTAGGCCCGTTGCGGGGCGGCTTGCAAGCATGGAGGGCGCAAAACACGCCTGTTGCGAGCCGCTCTCAGGAAAAGGCCGCACGGCAGGCGCGCAGCACCGGGCCGATGATGCCCGCCAGCCGCGCCTGACCGGCGCCGTTGCTCACCAGATCCTGCCGCATCTCGATGCCAAGATAGGGCCGCCCATGGGCCTCGGCATGGCGGTTCATCGTCGCATTGAGCAGCTTGCCTGAATAGGGCTCCTGATCGCCGACCACCAGCCCGGCGGCGGCCAGCAGTGGGATGGCGATCCGCGCGCCGCGATCGTCCTGATTGTAGAGCACGCCGATGTCCCATGGGCGCGCCTCCTCGGGCCGGCTGCGCAATTGCGGCGTAAAACTGTGCAACGAGAGCAGGAACGGCCTATGCCCCTGCCCGGCCAGCGCGGCGACCTCGGCATGATAGGGATCGTAAAAGCGCGCGAGACGGTCGGCCACCTCGGCGGCGCTGTTGCCCTCGATATGGTGGCCATCACTATGCACCGGCACCAGCCCGGCCGAATCCGCCTCGCGATTATAATCGATGACGAGGCGCGAGACACCGCCCAGGATGGCGCAGCACCCGCCTTGATCCACCAGCAGCCGCGCGACCTGCGCGACGCCGATGTCGACCGCGACATGCTCCTCCAGCACGGCAGCGGGTAGACCGAGATCGATATCCTCCGGCACATGATTGGAGGCATGATCGGCGATGATCAGAATCGGTGCGGACGGATCGCCCAGGATTTGAAACGCAGCAGTCATGCCCAAGGCCTAGCGCAGTTTGGGCCCAGCCAAAAGACCACGTGTTCAGCGCAGCAGGCTGGTCATCACCCACCAGTCGGGATGGTCGGCGATGATGCGGTCGGCGGCTGCATCCCGCTCGGCCTCGCTCGCGAAAACGGCAAAGCAGGTCGCACCGGAGCCGGACATGCGGGCAACTTGGGGAAGCTGCGCGCGCAGCACCGCCAGCACCTCCTCGATTTCCGGCACCAGAGCCATAGCGCTCGCCGCCAGATCGTTGCGGCCCCGCGCCCATGCCAGCGGGTCCAGCGCGCCCCAGTCGATGCCGTCCCATCCGCCGAACACAGGTCCGGTGGGGCAGGCGATCAGCGGATTGACCAACAACACGGGCGTCTCGGCCAGATCGAGATCGATGGCTTCCAGCCGGTCGCCCACGCCCGACCCGAATACGGTGGCCGAGCCAAGGCAGGCGGGCACATCGGCGCCCAGCGCCGAGGCGATGGCCGGGAAATCCATCTCCATCGGCCGCACGTCCCATAGCCGCACCAGCAGCCGAAGCGCAGCGGCGGCATCGGCCGAGCCGCCTCCGATGCCGGAAGCAACCGGCAGGTGCTTCTCGAGCAGCAGATCGGCGCCCAGATGGCCGCCAGTCGCGGCTTGCAGGGCGTGCGCCGCGCGCATCACCAAATTGCGCTCATCGGTCGGCAAGCCATCAGCGAACGGCCCCTCGATGCGTAGCGCGATCTCGCCGTCCTCGCGGAGCGTGCCGCTCAGCCCGTCACCATCCGCGCAAAAGGCGAACAGGCTTTCCAGCTCATGATAGCCATCGGCGCGGCGCGCGCGGACATGAAGAGCGAGGTTGAGCTTGGCGTGGGCGGTTTCTCTGAGCACGGCCGCGCTCTTAGCTGCTCTGAACGCCGCTGTCTCGCCTGCATATGCTGGCTGCGTGATAAGGGCACGCCGCGCGCTCCGAGGGCGACGGGAACCATTCCGTCCGAAAACCGTCTCCCTATCGTCAAAACATTGTGTTGAAAGGGACCTCCATGCTCTGGACCATCATCGGTATTCTGATCGTTCTGTGGCTGCTTGGGTTCGTCCTGCATGTCGGCGGCGGCTTGATCCACATTCTCCTGCTGATCGCGGGCGTGGTGTTCGTATTCCAGCTCATCACCGGTCGCCGATCTCTCTGATCGCGCCAGCTGATCGATGAACAAACGGGGCCTTGATCGGCCCCGTTTTTCTTTGCGCTCGCGAGTGTGTCGGCGCAGCTACATGTTCGGGTAGGTCGGCCCGCCGCCGCCCTCCGGCGCCACCCAGTTGATATTCTGGGTCGGGTCCTTGATGTCGCAAGTCTTGCAGTGGACGCAGTTCTGCGCGTTGATCTGGAAGCGCGGATTTCCGGCGCCATCCTCCACCACCTCATAGACGCCCGCAGGGCAGTAGAGCCGGGCCGGCTCGTCATAGAGCGGCAGATTGTAGCGGATCGGCACGTCCGGGTCCTTGAGCTGCAGATGGACCGGCTGGTCCTCCTCATGATTGGTGCCCGAGAGGAAGACCGACGAGAGCCGATCGAAACTGAATACCCCGTCCGGCTTGGGATAATCGATCTTGTGGACGGCATCCTTGCGCCAGAGCTTGGTATGGTCGGCCTTGTTGCGCAGCGTAAACGGCAGCCCGATGCCGAGCGTGCGCATCCACATATCGATGCCGGCAAACAGCGTCCCCACGACATTGCCGAACTTGGCAAGCGCCGGGCCGGCATTGCGCACCAGCTTCAGCTCCTTGACGATCCAGCTTTCGTCCAGCGCGGCTGGGTAGGCATCCAGTACATCGCCGGAACGATCCGCGGCGACCGCATCCGCCACGGCGTCGGCCGCCAGCATCGCGGATTTCATCGCTGTATGCGTGCCCTTGATGCGCGGCACATTCACAAAGCCGGCCGAGCAGCCGATCAGCGCCGCACCAGGCATCACCAGCTTTGGGATGGATTGCCAGCCGCCCTCATTGATAACCCGGGCGCCATAGGAGACGCGCTTGCCGCCTTCCAGCACCGCGCGGATGTCCGGATGCTGCTTCCAGCGCTGGAATTCCTCGAACGGGCTCAGATACGGGTTCTTGTAGCCCAGCCCGACCACGAAGCCGAGCGCCACCTGACCGTTCGCCTGATGATACAGGAAGCCGCCGCCATAAGCATCCGTCAGTGGCCAGCCCTGCGTGTGGATCACCCGGCCGGGCACATGCTTGGCCGGATCGATATCCCACAGTTCCTTGCAGCCAAGGCCATAGGTCTGCGGATCGCTATCCGCCTCCAGATCGAAGCGGGCCTTGAGCTGCTTGGTGAGGTGGCCGCGCGCCCCTTCCGCGAACAGCGTGTAGCGGGCATGAAGCTCCAGCCCGGGCTGATAATCCGGCTTGCGACTGCCATCGCGGGCCACGCCCATGTCGCCGGTCGCGACGCCTTTCACGGCGCCATTCTCATCGTACAGGATCTCGGCGGCGGGGAAGCCGGGGAAGATTTCCACGCCCAGCCCCTCCGCCTGTTCGGCGAGCCACCGGCACAGCGAGCCCAGGGAGCCGGTATATGTGCCCTTATTGTGCATGAACCCCGGCGTCAGCAGATGCGGCACTGCGAATTTGCCCGAGCGGCTCAGCATCCAGTGATGGTTCTCGGTGACCGGCACCTGCGCCAGCGGGCAGTCGCTGGTCCGCCACTCCGGCAGCAGCTCATCGAGCGCCCGGGGATCGATCACTGCGCCCGAGAGAATATGCGCGCCGATCTCCGAGCCTTTTTCCAGCACGCAGACGCTGATCTCGCTGCCCGCCGCCTGGGCGCGCTGCTTGAGGCGGATCGCCGCGCTCAAGCCTGCAGGGCCTCCGCCTACGATCACCACGTCATAGGGCATGGATTCCCGTTCGGACATGTCTACCTCCCTATGCGGCGGACGCTCTGGAGTTCCGTCCGGTCGCCGCAATATTTTCACGCTTTACAGTCGCCAGCGATGCGGCAGAGTTGACCGCGCCGTCAACCTCTGTCTCTGTAAACCCATGGGTGAGCAGGACATGATGACGCCGGAGCAGGCGGCCTATGCCTATGCGCATTGGTGGCGGGAAGCGGGGCTGGATTGCGCCACCGACGAGGCGCCCCGGCGCTGGCGGGATGGCGAACCCGTTCCATTCTGGCGACGCTCTTCCAACACAGCCAGTGGCGCAGCAGACGTTGCCGCGCGGCCGGCCATTGATGCGCCTGCTGAAGCCCCCGGGGCGGCGCCGCAGCCCGCCCCCGTACAGGCCCGCACGCCGGATCAGGCGCCCAAGAGGATGCCGGGAGATTTACCGGGCTTCCTCGAGTGGATTGCGCAGGATGCCGGCCAGCCGGAAGCCGACTGGCATGGCGAGCGGATCGCGCTCCCCGCCCTGCACGCGCCGCGCCTCGTTCTCCTCGTCGAGATGCCGGCCGCCGGTGCAACCGATCTGGCCCAGCTTCTCGAGCCGCAACAGCAGCGGTTCATCGCCGCGATGCTCGGCACGCTCGGCCTTGAGCCCGCACAGGCGCCCTGTCTGCCGCTGGCTCTGCGCCGTCCACCGGGCGGTCATCTCGATGCCGCCTTGCTCCCCCAGCTTGCCGCGCGGATGAGCTGCTATCTCGATCTGGTCCAGCCGGGCGCGATCATCCTGCTTGGTGACCGGATCGGCCGCGCCATGCTCGGCGAGCGCTGGCGACCCGGCCTGGTGGGGCTTGAAAAGGTTGACCTGCCGCATGGCAGCGTGGATACGGTCGCCCTCGCGGGGCCTGATCTGCTGATGAACCGGCCGCTTGCCAAGGCCAGAAGCTGGCAAAGCGTGCGTATGCTCCATGGATTGTTGACGCAATGAACAGGTCCCCTTCCCGATCCCGTGTGCGCCGGTCGTTGCTCATTGCCTTGTCGCTGTGCTCGCTCGCTGGCCCGCTGGCAGTGGCCCAGCCGGCGGCGGCAGCCTCCGCCATCCCGGCGCCGAGCCAGGATGAGCAAGGCCGATATGGCGCCATTCTCGCCATGCTGGAGGGCAAGCGCTGGGACGAGGCGCGCAGTGCCATTCTCGGCCTCTCCGAGGCGGACAGTATGCGCCCGCATCTGCTTGCCGAGCTTTATCTGGCCAAGGACAGCCCCCGCGTCGAACTGTTCGACCTGCTCGACCTGCTGCACAAGACGCCCAACCTTCCGCAGAATGAGCGCATCGCCTCGCTGGCCCGCAAGCGGGGAGCGCAGACGCTGCCGGACCGGCCGGCTACGCGCCAGCTCATGTGGACCGGCACGTCTCCCCAGCGGCAGATGCTCCGCTCCGTGAAGGGCGATGCCGCGGCCGATCAACTGCGCGGCACGCTGCTCCAGTATATCAAGGACGATCAGCCCAATCAGGGCGAGGCGCTGCTCGCCTCCGCCGAGGCCGGGCTCGGCATGGATGGGCGCACCGAACTTCGCCAGCGCCTCGCCTGGTCCTATTTCATCTGCGGCGATACCGCCAATGCCCGCCGCATGGGCGCGCTGGCCGTCAATGGCGGCACCGGCGAGTTCGTGGCGCCCTCTTACTGGGTGATGGGCCTCGCCGCCTGGCGCGAGAAGCAATGGGCTGCCGCCGCTGACTCTTTCTATCATGCCGCGATGAGCACGTCCGATGCCGACCTGCGCAGCCGCAGCTATTTCTGGGCCGCGCGCGCCATGATGGCTGATCGCAAGCCCGAGCGGGTCAATGCCCTACTGCGCAGCGCGGCGCGCGATGAAGAGAGCTTCTACGGCCTGCTGGCCCGCGAAACGCTCGGCCTCGGCTTCAGCACCGCGCTCAAGCGGGAGAATGTGTCGTCACAGGATTGGTCGCTGCTCGCGGGCAGCGGCAATGTCCGCAACGCCGTGATCCTCGCCACGCTGGGCCGGAGCGCGCAGGCCGATGCCGTGCTGCGCCACGAAGCCGCGCTGAGCGACGACACGCGCTATAGCGCGCTGGTACATCTCGCCAGCGACCTCTCGCTGCCGACCACCCAGCTCTGGCTGGCGCAGCGCTCGCCGAGCGGTCGCAAGTCAGCCGCTTATGCGCGCTATCCCCGCCCGGAATGGTCACCAAGCAATGGCTGGCAGGTCGAGCGCGCGCTAGTCTTCGCCCACGCCCTGCAGGAATCCCGCTTCCAGACCGATGCACGCAGCCCGGCCGATGCACGCGGCCTGATGCAGGTGCTCCCGGGCACCGGTGCGCAGCTTGCCCGCTCCAGCGGCATGGCAGTGACGCCCGATCAGCTTTACGATCCGGCCGTCAGCCTCGCGCTCGGCCAGGCCTATCTGCGCAAGCTCAGCCAGATGCCGGCCACGGGCGGACTGCTACCCAAGGTCGTTGCCGCCTATAATGCCGGCCCCACTCCGATCGAGCGCTGGAACGTGCAGATCCGCGATGAGGGCGATCCGCTGCTCTTCATCGAATCCGTGCCTTACTACGAGACCCGCGCCTATCTGAACGCGGTGCTGCGCAATTACTGGATCTACCAGATGGACGAGCAAGGCGGCCGCTCCCCGGCACTCTCGGCCATGGCGCAGGGCCTGTGGGTCCGCTTCCCGGATGGCAGCAAGGACGTCGCCGTCCGCGTCACCCCGCACGGGACTGCCGCCGGTGCCTATTGACGAGAGCCGCGTCTTCATCCCGGTTCAGATCGCCCTGCTCACCATCTCCGACACGCGGACGCTGGCAGACGACCGATCCGGCGATACGCTCGCCGAGCGCGTTACCGCTGCCGGCCATGTGCTGAAGGCCCGCGAGATCAGCAAGGATTCGGTCGAGACGATCCTTGGCCATCTGCACCGGTGGATCGACGACCCGCAGATCGATGTCATCCTCACCACCGGCGGCACCGGCGTGACCGGGCGTGACGTCACCCCCGAAGCGCTGGAAAAAGTGCAGGACAAGGCCATTCCGGGATTTGGCGAGCTATTCCGCTGGCTCAGCTTCCAGTCGATCGGCACCTCGACCGTCCAATCCCGCGCCTGTGCCTGCGTGGCGCGCGGAACCTATATCTTCGCCCTGCCCGGCTCGACCGGCGCGGTGAAGGACGGGTGGGACCAGATTTTGGTCCACCAGCTCGACAGCCGCTTTCGGCCGTGCAACTTCGTGGAATTGATGCCTAGGTTACTGGAGAAGTAGGCTCAGGAAATCCACAGAACCGTTCGTGTCGAGCGAAGTCGAGACACGCCTAGCACGGCGCTCATGTGTCTCGACTTCGCTCGACACGAACGGGAGATGGGAGGTGCCCCTAAACCTCCTAAAATCTCAATAAGCGCGGCCAACCAAAACTCGCTCTACAGCCTTCTCGCCGGTAAAGATGCACGTCCCGCTCGCCGGCGTCGCATCCATCGGCACGTTGCGCAGCGTCAGCTTCTCGCCCTTCAGCCAAGCGACCACCTTGTCCAGCGCGGGTCCCGTGGGCTTGCTCCATTCGACTTCGACCCAGCCGGGCTTGTCACCGCCGAATGCACCCGCCAGCGCCGTCAGTTCGCTCACGTCGCGGCGGATGTTCGCATCCAGACGCGCGCGCGCCTCACTGTGCAGCGTGTCCTGAACCCCGCGCAGCATATCCGCGACCGCCGCCACGAAAGCATCCCGCGCCATGACCTCGCTCGCCAGCTTGCCCGCCTCATTATAGAGCCGGTCCCGCCGCACGACCGAAACATTGCCGCCCGCCACATCGCGCCCGCCGACCTCGACGATGATCGGCGCGCCCTTCTTCACCCAGCCCCAGCGCTTGGGGGCGGCCTTGATCGGCTTCTTGTCGAACAGCACCCGCAGCGGCTCGCGGAACACGTCGACCGCGCCCAGATCCTTGGCGAGCGCGTCGCAATATTCGATGACCGCCGCATCCTCGTCCGTATCGCGCAGCATCGGCACGATCACCACCTGATGCGGGGCGATCATCGGCGGGCAACGCAGCCCGTCGTCATCGCCATGGACCATGATGACGCCGCCGATCATGCGGGTCGAAACGCCCCAACTCGTGGTGTGGCACAGGGCCTGCTGGCCATCCTGATTCTGGTACTGGATGCCCGCCGCCTTGGCGAAGCCCGTGCCCAGATAATGCGAGGTGCCGGCCTGTAGCGCCTTGCCATCCTGCATCATCGCCTCGATGGAATAGGTGGCGACCGCGCCGGGGAAACGCTCATTCTCCGGCTTTTCCCCCGCGACCACCGGCATGGCCAGCTCGGTTTCCGCAAAATCACGGTACATTTCGAGCGCGCGCATCGTCTCGGTCCGCGCGTCGGCTTCGTCGGCATGGGCGGTATGCCCTTCCTGCCAGAGGAACTCGCTGGTGCGCAGGAACATGCGGGTGCGCATCTCCCAGCGCACGACATTGGCCCACTGATTGGTGAGCAGCGGCAGATCGCGCCAGCTCTGCACCCAACGCGCCATCGCCTTGCCGATCACCGTCTCGGACGTGGGGCGCACAACCAGGGGCTCCTCCAGCTTGCTATCCGGATCGGTCTGCAGCTTCCCGTCGATATTCTTGAGGCGATGATGGGTGACCACCGCCATTTCCTTGGCGAAGCCTTCGACATGGTCCGCTTCCTCGGCGAAGAAGGAGAGCGGGATGAACAGCGGGAAATAGCAGTTCTCCACCCCAGCTGCCTTGATGCGCGCATCCATCAGCTTCTGGATGCGCTCCCAGATGCCATAGCCCCACGGACGGATGACCATGCAGCCACGCACGCCGCTTTCTTCGGCCAGATCGGCCTCGCTGATCACGGCCTGATACCAGGCAGCGAAATCCTTGGCTCGGGTGACGGGCAACGCGTGCTTGATGTTGGACAATGTCTGGCTTCCGGGATCTGGATTGGGGATTGCAGCGGTCTTTAGTGGCCGCGCGGAAAAATACCAAGACGTTCGCGCGCTGACGCTGGGAGACGAACGGGAACTTTCCCTGACCTCACTCGTCCCGTCTCCAATGACCCACTTCTCGTCGATGATTCGCACTACGCCCCGCCGCACTCGGATCATCGCGATGATCGCGGCCGCGCTGCTGGTTCTGCTGCTGGCCCTGCTGGTTCTGGCTGCCACCTTCCCCGCTTTCTGGTTCAAGGAGGCCGCCGAGCGGCGCCTGTCCGACCAGATCGGCACGAAAGCCACCATCGGGTCGATGACGCGGGAAAGCGCCTTCTCGTTCAGCCCCGTGATTCAGGTGCGGGATATCCGTGTGCCCCAGCCTGCCTGGGCCGGCGAAGGCGATTTGGCGCGGATAGAGGCGTTGCGGCTGCGTCTCCCCGTCATCGGACTGCTGCTCGGGCGCGGCGGGCCGCAGTTGCTCTCCGCCCGGGGCGTGCGGCTGACGCTGGTTCGCGACGAGAATCGCCGCAAGAGCTGGGACGCGCTCGGCAGTAAATCGAATAAGGACGACCAGGGCAGCTCGGAAACGCCTTTGGTCCGTGTCGATGACGCTGTGATCGATTATCGCGATGCCTTCCAGAAGCGTCAGTTCAAGGTCAAGCTGTCGGTCGATCCGCAGCAGGGCTTGCGCGGCACCGGGACCGGCACCGTCGAAGGGGAACCGGTCACGCTGCGCCTCACCGCCGCGCCGATGCGCGCCGGCCAGAGCTGGCCCTTCGATGCGCGCATCATGGGTGACGCCCTCACCCTGCACGCGCGCGGCACGATGGCCGGCCCGATGCGCACGGACGATATGACGTTCAAGGTCTCCGCCCGCGCCAGCACGCTCAAACTGGTGGACCGCATCATCGAGGCGGGACTGTTCGGCACGCAGCCGGTCGATATCGCCGCCAATGTCCAGCGGCGCGATGGCGTGTGGAGCGTGGCCGATCTGGGCGGCACCGTCGGCCGTAGCCGGTTCACGGGCGCGCTCACGGTTCGCAAGGTGGATGGCCGCACCAAGCTGGATGGCGAGGCGCGCTTCGGCCAGCTCGATTTCGAAGATCTGGCCGACGACAAGGGCAATGCGCAGGCAGTCGCGCTGGAGCGAGCGCAGGGCCAGCGGCTGGTGCCCAACACGCGGATCAACATCCGCAAGATCGACAAGACGGACGGGCGCATATCGGTGCGCGTCGACCGGATTTTGGGCGGGCGGCGCCCCTCCTCCCTCACCAATGCCAGCGCGGTGCTGAATCTCGACAACCGCATCCTCACCGTCGATCCGCTGCGCATCGGCTTGACGCAGGGCGTGATGACCGGGCGGGCCGTGGTCAATCAGCGGGATGGCCAGCCCAAGCCGACGGTCACGCTGGCGCTCGACATGCGCAACAGCAGCATCGCGGCGCTGGCGGGCGGGGACGGCAACAGCGAGGGCGACGTGCAGGGCCGCGTGGATGCCCGCGCGCGCCTGACCGGCGTGGGCGACACGATCCGCGAGGCTGTCGGGCAATCGAACGGAACCGTAGGCGCGGTCACCCGCGGCGGATCGATGCCGGCGCGGTTGGCCGGCCTGCTCGGCTTCGACATAGGCAAGGGCCTGTTTGCGGACGAGGACGGGCGGGAAGCGCTGCGCTGCGGTGTGGTCCTGCTCGATATGCGGGGCGGACGCGGCGTGGTGCGCACCTTGGTCGTCGACACGCCGGTCAGCCAGTCACGTGGCACCGGCACAGTCAGCTTCCCCACCGAACGTCTCGAGCTGACCCTCAAGGGCCTCGCCAAGAACGAACATGCGCTGCAGCTTCCCGGCAATGCCCATCTGCGGGGCACATTGCGCAATCCCGATCTGGTCGTGCCGGAAAACACGCGCTCGGTCGGCAATATCCTGAAGGCAGTCGGTCGAGCGATCGGTGGTCGCGCGGAAACCGCACCGGATGCCAATTGCGCGGCGCTGATCGCTCGGACCGTGGGCCGTTAAGGCGCAGCCATCCCGACCGCGCCAGATTGGTCAGCCGCCCAGCTTGTCAATCTTGGCGTTGAGCGCGGCGAGTTGTGCCTTGAGCTCGGACACTTCATCGGCAGAGTCGCCAGCC
The DNA here is from genome assembly GCF_025961835.1 of Sphingobium sp. B2D3C. Lineage (NCBI taxonomy): Bacteria > Pseudomonadati > Pseudomonadota > Alphaproteobacteria > Sphingomonadales > Sphingobiaceae > Sphingobium > Sphingobium sp. B2D3C. The sequence continues at coordinate 1,646,223 of NZ_JAOQOK010000001.1, forward strand.
TTCGCGGGTGCGGCAGGTGCAGCGGGCTTGAAGGCGTTCGCTGCGGCGTTGAGCATTTCCATGTTGCGCTTGGCGATCTCGGCAAAGGGTCCGCCGGCGAATGCGCCCTGCATGGCTTCCTGGAATTGCTGCTGATTCTTGCGGAACGCTTCCATGCTCGCCTCGAGATATTGCGGCACCATGGACTGCATCGAGTCGCCGTAGAGCGAAATGAGCTGGCGCAGGAAGCTGACCGGCAGCATGTTCTCGCCGCGCTGCTCTTCTTCCATGATGATCTGGGTGAGGACATTGTGCGTGATGTCCTCGCCGGACTTGGCATCGACCACCACGAAATCGCGCCCCTCGCGCGTCATCTGCGAGAGCAATTCAAGTGTGATATAGCTGGAGGTTTCCGTGTCATAGAGACGCCGATTGGCGTACTTCTTGATGACAATGGTCCCTGATTCGCCACCTGATTTCGATCGTGCCATAGATGATGCTCCACCCTCCGTTGGGCGCAACATAGCATCGTTTCTTTCTGCACCGCAACATGGGCCGCGTCCGCTGCCGCTGTTTCTTTCCATATTGTGGCAGGTGACGGCACAGGATGCCCAATTACGGCGCAAGGCATTGGCAGGATTGCGCCGTTTTCAGACAGCGTCGCGACCTGCGCCGGGTGACCTTCCGGAAATTGCTGCGCAAAATGGCCGCGCGGCTTTGCTCACGCGAAACGGCAATGCACAACGCAGCATGAGGGGCGCCGGCGGAGACCGGGCGCCGGTCATCCTCATCCCGTCGCTGATCAACCCGCCCCATATCCTCGACCTCTCCGAACAGCGCTCGTTGCTGCGCTATCTTGGACAGCAGGGCCATGATGCCCTGCTGCTGGACTGGGGAACGCCGGATGAAGGCGAGCGCGACGTCGATCTGGCCGATCATGTCGAGCGCCTGCTGCTGCCCCTGTTGCAGCAACTGGATCGCCCGCCCCTGCTCGTCGGCTATTGCCTGGGCGGGACGCTTGCCATCGGCGCGGCTTCGCGGCTGCAGGCGCTGGGCAAGCCGATCGCCGGCGTCGCGACCATCGCGGCGCCGTGGGACTTTTCCGCCTATGAAGCCCCCTTTCAGTCCCAGCTTGCCGAAATCTGGGCCAAGGCCAGGCCCGGCTGCGAGGCGCTGGGCCTTGTTCCGATGGAAGTGTTCCAGACCGGCTTCTGGTCGCTCGATCCCGATCGTACCATTCGCAAATATGCCGCCTTCGCCGAGATGGAGGCTGACAGTCCGGCCTTTGAGGCCTTCATCGCGCTTGAGGACTGGGCCAATGAAGGCGCGCCGCTGACACTGGCGAGCGGACGAGACCTTGCCGAGCGGTGCTATGGCGCCAATATGACAGCGAGCGGCCAATGGTCCATCCACGGCACCGTCGCGGACCCGCAAGCGCTGGATTGCCCGACGCTCGCCATCGCCTCGACCACGGACCGGATCGTGCCCGCCGCCGCCGTGCCACCTGCGGCGGAACGGATCGACCTTGCGCTCGGCCACGTCGGCATGATGATCGGCAGCCGTGCGGAAGCGCAACTGTGGAGAGGATTGAGCGACTGGCTTTCGCGCTGTGGCGGCTGATGCTAGAGGCCCGGCACGAGAGAGCAACCTGCGCCCCTGGCGCCGCAATCGAGGGACTTGCCAATCCATGACCGATATCGTCATCACCGCCGCCAAGCGCACGCCGGTCGGCAGCTTTCTGGGCAGCTTCGCCAACACCCCCGCGCATGAACTCGGTCGCGTCGCCATCGTCGCAGCACTAGAGCAGGCCGGCGTCTCGCCCGATGAGGTGAACGAGCTGATCTTCGGCCAGGTGCTCACCACCGCCCAGGGCCAGAACCCGGCGCGGCAGGCGGCCGTGAACGCCGGCATCCCGATCGACCGCACGGCGATCACCATCAATCAGGTCTGCGGCTCGGGCCTGCGCGCCGTCGCGCTCGCCGCGCAGGCGATCCGCTGCGGCGATGCCAGCATCATGGTGGCCGGCGGTCAGGAGAATATGTCCCTCTCGCCCCACGCCCAGATGATGCGCGCGGGCACCAAGATGGGACCGATTACGCTGATCGACACCATGGTGAATGACGGCCTGACCGATGCCTTCAATGGCTACCACATGGGCATCACGGCGGAGAATCTTGCCGAAAAGTACGGCATCACCCGCGAAGAGCAGGACGCGTTCGCAGCGGCCAGCCAGAACAAGGCGGAAGCCGCCCGCGCCGCGGGTCGCTTTGCCGACGAGATCGCGCCTGTCACGGTCAAGGGCCGCAAGGGCGACACCATCGTCAATGCCGACGAGTATATCCGCGCCGGCGCCACCGTTGAGGCGATGGCGGGACTGCGCGCTGCGTTCAAGAAGGACGGCACAGTCACCGCCGGCAATGCCAGCGGCGTGAACGATGGCGCCGCGGCGCTGGTGCTGATGACCGCCGAAGAGGCCGCCCGTCGCGGCGCGCCGGTGCTGGCGCGCATCGCCAGCTGGGCGACCTGCGGGGTCGACCCCTCGATCATGGGGATCGGCCCGGCCCCGGCCAGCCGCATCGCACTGGACAAGGCCGGCTGGTCGCTCGCCGACCTCGACCTGATCGAGGCGAACGAGGCCTTCGCGGCGCAGGCGCTCTCGGTCGGCAAGGAACTGGGCTGGAACCCGGACATCGTGAACGTGAACGGCGGCGCGATCGCGCTTGGTCACCCCATCGGCGCCTCGGGCGCGCGCGTGCTCACCACGCTGCTCTACGAACTCGCCCGCCGCGACGGCAAGAAGGGGCTCGCAACGCTCTGCATCGGTGGCGGCATGGGCATCGCCATGTGCGTCGAACGCTAAGCCATACATATCCTCATTACAGGCGCCAGCTCTCGCACGGGCTGGCGCCTTTTTAATGGCCACGGCGCCTGACTGAAGATGCTCCAACCGACGGTCAGCGCCGCGCCCCGACAGCTATAAATCGTCAGCGAAGGCCGAAAATTCGGCGCTTTCGGGTTGTCCTCATGCCGCATTGTCTGGATAAGGTGGGCAGACCTTTTGAGGATCGCCAGATCCTGATCGCCATCGGATCGTCAATCACCTGCCGACGCATCACGGGAGCCGCGGATTTTTGTTGCTGATACTCGCCTTGCTGCCATTTGTTGGCGCGTTGCTGTTGGCGATACTCAGCGGCACTAGCCGAAACCTTCAGGCCTGGATCGCCGCCGGCACGACCGGCGCGGCGCTCGCGATCCTCATCGCGCTCATGCCGGCCGCTCTCGCCGGGCAGACGCCGACGATGCAGATCGACTGGGTGCCGGCCCTCGGCCTGTCCTTGGGGTTCTTCCTCGATCCGTTGGGCGCGATGTTCGCGGGGCTGATCCTGGGCATCGGCCTGCTCGTCATCGTCTACGCCCGTTTCTATCTGGCAGCGGAAGATCCCATGGGGCGCTTTCTGGCCTTTCTGCTGCTGTTTCAGGGCGCCATGCTGGGGATCGCGCTCTCGGACAATGTGCTGCTACTGCTCGTCTTTTGGGAGATGACCAGCCTTTCCTCCTTCCTGCTGATCGGCTTCTGGCGCGATAGAGCCGAGGCCCGGCAGGGCGCCCGCATGGCGCTGGTGGTGACGGGCGGCGGCGGGCTCGCGCTCATCGCCGGGCTATTGCTGCTGGGCAGCATTGCCGGCTCCACCGATATCCGCACCATACTGGCCAGCAGTGACCTGATTCAGGCCTCGCCGCTCTATCCGGTCGCGCTGGTGCTCATCCTGCTCGGTTGCTTCACCAAGTCGGCGCAATTCCCTTTCCACTTCTGGCTGCCGCACGCCATGGCGGCACCGACACCGGTCAGCGCCTATCTCCATTCCGCGACGATGGTGAAGGCCGGCATCTTCCTGATCGCGCGCCTGTGGCCGGCGCTGGCGGGTACGGATCTGTGGTTCTATCTCGTCGCGACGACCGGCCTTGTTACCATGCTGATCGGCGCCGCCATCGCGCTGTTCAAGACCGACCTCAAGGCCATCCTCGCTTATTCGACCGTCAGCCATCTCGGATTGCTTACCATGCTCTTCGGCTTTGGCACCGGCACGGCGGCGATGGTCGGCGTCTTCCACATCCTGAACCACGCGATCTTCAAGGCGGCGCTGTTCATGAATGCCGGCATTGTCGACCATGAGGCCGGCACGCGGGATATTCGGCGGCTGGGCGGCCTCGCCACGCTGATGCCGATCACCGCGACGCTGGGCATGATCGCGGCGGGATCGATGGCCGGCCTGCCTCCCTTCAACGGCTTCCTATCCAAGGAAATGATGCTCGACGAGGCGGCGCATACCGCCTGGCTGGGGATGGGCTGGCTGGTGCCAGCCATCGCGGTGGTCGCCGCGACGCTCTCTGTCGCTTACGCGCTCCGCTACGCTTTCCATGTCTATCTGGGCCGCCAGCGCGATGATTACCCCCACGCACCGCATGATCCCCCGTTCGGCCTTTGGGCGCCCTCTGGGCTGCTCGTTCTTCTGGTCATCCTTGTCGGCCTTTTCCCCGCGACGCTGACGACATGGCTCGTGCAACCGGTGGCCGATACCGTCACCGCAGGCAGCGCCGGGACATTCGCGCCCGCCCTCTGGCATGGCGTGAATGCTGCTCTGCTGATGAGCCTGTTCGCCGTGGCGGTCGGCGCGCTGATGCTCTGGCGGTTCGGCCTCGCCGAGCGCATCTGGCAAGCGCTCCCGCTGCCGGAAGCCAAGCGCCTGTTCGACAGCGGGATTGCGACGCTGGTGGACGCCGCCCGCGGCTTCATCCATGCCGTGCACAACGGTTCGCTGCAGCGGCAGCTTGCGCTGATCTTCGTGCTTGCCATTGCGCTGGCGATTGAGGGGGTGCTGGTCGGCGGCGGCAGCGGCACCGGTCCGCGCGCAACGCTGCCGGCCTCGCCGCTCGCTATCATCGGCTGGCTGCTGCTGGTCGGCGCGACGGTGGCGGTCGTCATCTCCCAGCGCGAGCGTTACCTCACGCTTGTCTTTATCAGCGTCATCGGCCTCATCGTCTCGCTGGGCTTTGTCTATCTCTCCGCGCCCGATCTCGCCCTGACGCAGATTTCGGTCGAGACGGTCACAATCCTGCTGCTGCTGCTCGCGCTCAACCTGCTGCCTAAGAAGCCTGCCCGCCTCTCCAGCAATCGACTGCGGCTGCGGGACGGCTTGCTCGGCCTGGTGGGCGGCACCGTGGCCGGGCTCGGGGCGTGGGCCGTGCTCACCCGCGAGCCCAATCAGCCCATCTCGACCTTCCACTGGGAGAACAGCTATTCGGGCGGGGGCGGTACCAATGTCGTGAACGTGACGCTGGTGGATTTCCGCGCTTTCGATACCTTCGGCGAGATCATCGTGCTGGGCATTGCCGCGCTGACCATCTTCGCCCTGCTGCAGCCGGCGACGCGCGGCGCGGCCGGCGCGCGGTTGCGGGCCTGGCTCCCCGACCTCATCCGCTCACCCGAACGGCACCCGATGATGTTCGTCGTCGCCACGCGCCTGCTGCTGCCGCTTGCGATGATGGTCGGCATCTACATCTTCTTGCGCGGGCATAATCTGCCGGGGGGCGGCTTCATCGCCGGGCTCATCATCTCCATTGCCGTGCTGATGCAATATATGGCGTCGGGCTTCGAATGGGCCGAACAGCGCCGGAAGTTTGACGAGCATCTGATGATCGGCCTTGGCGTGATCGTCGCCGCGCTCACGGGCATGGGCTCGCTCGTCTTCGGCGCGCCATTGTTCACCAGTGCCTTTGGCTATGTCACCCTGCCCGTCATCGGCACGTTCGAGCTGGCGACGGCCATGCTGTTCGACATCGGCGTGGCGATGACCGTGATCGGCGCCGTCATGCTCGCGCTGGCCGAACTCAGTCACATCGCCCAGCGCGCCGACAAGGAAGATCATAGCGACGACGCGCCCATGGATGTCGACCCCGCGCGCAACCGGGAGGCGAAGGCATGATCAGCATGGAAATGCTCGTCGCCAGCGCCATCGGCATCCTCACGGCGGCCGGCATCTATCTGTGCCTGCGCGGCCGCACTTTTCCGGTGGTGCTCGGCCTCGCCATGCTGTCCTACGCCATCAACGTGTTTCTATTCGCGATGGGGCGGCTGGTCGTGGACCGCCCGCCAATCTACGAGAAAGGCATCACGGATTATACGGACCCTCTGCCGCAGGCGCTGGTCCTCACCGCCATCGTCATCGCCTTTGGCATGACCGCGCTGGTGGTGGTCCTCTCCCTGCGCAGCTTCCTCGAGACGGGCACGGACCAGGTCGACGGCAAACCGGATGACGAGCCGGAGGACATCGTGCCATGACCGCGCTGATCGCCGCCCCCCTGCTGTTGCCCGCGCTCATGGCCGCAGCGACGCTGATCTTCATGCGCCGCCACCGCTGGATCGGCGCGGCGATTTCCATTGCCGGCGCGACCGGCCTTCTCGCCCTCGCTGTGTATCTGCTGAGCGTCGCCAGCCGCGGCACGATCTCCGTCTACGCACTGGGTGACTGGGCCGCGCCCTTCGGCATCGTGCTGGTGCTGGATCGGCTCTCGGCGATGATGCTGCTGATTACCGCCCTGCTCGCCCTGCCCGTGCTGTGCCACGCGGTGCTGACCGGGCTGGACCGCAAGGGCTGGCATTTCCACCCGCTGTTCCAGTTCCAGTTGCTCGGCATCAACGGCGCGTTCCTGACAGGCGACCTGTTCAACCTCTTCGTCTTTTTCGAGGTCTTGCTGATCGCCTCCTACGGCCTGATGCTGCACGGCCAGGGCCCGGAGCGGCTGAAAGCCGGCGTGCAATATGTAATCGTCAACCTCATCGGCTCGACGCTGTTCCTTTTCGCGATCGGGCTGCTCTACGGCATCACCGGCACGCTCAACATGGCAGACATGGCCGCCCGCATCCCGGCCCTGCCGGCGGCCGATCAGGGCCTGCTGCGGGCCGGCGCGCATCTGCTGACGCTGGTCTTTGCGCTCAAGGCCGCGCTGCTGCCGCTGCAACTCTGGCTGCCGCGCACCTATGCCGGCACCGCCGCGCCCGTGGCCGCTTTGTTCGCGATCATGACCAAGGTCGGCGCTTATGCGATCATCCGCACATCCTCGCTGATCTTCGGCGATCAGGCCGGCGCGGCGGCGTGGGCGCCGGAGGTGTGGATGATGCCGGCCGCACTGGCGACGATGGTGATCGGTTTTGCGGGCCTGCTGGCAGCGCGCTCCCTACGCGATCTTGCCGCATTCGGGCTGCTCGGCTCCACCGCCACATTGCTGGTCGCCATTGCGGCGTTCGACCGCACGGTGCTGACGGCGGGACTTTATTATCTGGCGCACACCACATTGGCTGCGGCCTTGCTCTTCCTCGTCGTCGATCTCATCCGGCTGCGGCGCGGTCGTTACGGCGACACGATCGTCCCCTCCCCACGCTTTGCCGGCATCGAGCCACTGTCCGCGCTCTACCTGCTGGCGGCCATGGCCCTCGCGGGCCTCCCGCCGCTTTCGGGCTTCATCGGCAAATTGCTGATCCTGCAGGCGACATTGGCGGACCCTTGGGCGGCGTGGATCTGGGCGGTCATTCTCGGCACCACGCTCCTCGCCATTCTCGGCCTCGCCCGCGCCGGCAGCGCCATCTTCTGGAAGAGCGCCGCGCACCCCGACAATCGCCGGGAAGATGCCGCGACGGCAAAGCCCGATGCCCGTCTGGTCGAATTGCTACCCGCCTGCGCCTTGCTCGCAACGCTGGTCGTGCTCACCGTCGCGGCGGGGCCGGTCACGCGCTACATGGACGCAACGGCCCAGCAGCTTTTCGCGCCGACGCACAACATCGAGGCCGTTCTCGGCCCGGCGGCGGGAAGGTGAGGCAATGCTGACCAAGCTCTTCCCCCATCCCGGCCTAACGGTGATGCTGCTCATCGTCTGGATCCTGATCCAGAACAGCCTGACGGCCGGCGGCTTTCTCCTCGGCCTCCTCCTGGCGACCGTCATTCCGGTCTTTACCGCCCCATTCTGGCCCAATCGCCCGCGCGTGCGCTTCGGCTGGGCGATTTTCGATTATCTCGGGATCGTGCTCTACGATATTGTCGTGGCGAACTTCCATGTCGCCAAGCTCATCCTGTTCCGGCGCAACCGCGATCTGAATTCCCGCTGGATGACCATCCCGCTGGACCTGCGTTCGGCCGAAGCCATCACCGTGCTGGCCGGCACCATCAGCCTCACGCCCGGCACCGTCTCTGCCGACGTGTCGGCGGACGGGCGCTATCTGCTCGTCCACACGCTCGACACGGGCGATGTCGCGCACGAGATTGCCCATATCAAGGCGCGCTATGAGGCCCGGCTGCAGAGGATTTTCCGATGATCGCGCTCGCGCTGACCTTCGCTTTCGCCTCCATTGCACTGGCCGTGCTGCTCAACCTCTACCGGCTGCTGCGCGGCCCGACGCGGTGCGACCGGATATTGGCGCTGGATACCATGGTCATCAACGCCATCGCGCTGATCGTGCTGTTCGGCATCTACGAAACCAGCACCACCTATTTCGAGGCGGCGCTGCTCCTCGCGATGGTCGGCTTCGTCGGCACGGTGGCGTATTGCAAGTTCCTCCTGCGCGGCGACATTGTGGAGTAGGCCATGGCAGTGATTGCAGAAATCCTGATCGCCGCTCTCATCGTCCTCGGTGGCGCTTTCGCGCTGATCGGCAGCTGGGGCCTTGCCCGCTTGCCCAGCCTGATGACCCGGCTGCACGGCCCGACCAAGGCAACCACCCTCGGTGTCGGAAGCTGCCTCGTGGCATCCATGGTCTACTTTCCGTTCCGGGACGGCACCTGGTCGGCCCACGAACTGCTCATCACTCTGTTCCTGTTCATCACGGCGCCGGTGTCCGCCAACCTCATTGCCAAGGCGCATCTGCACCGGCAGCGCACCAATACCGACGTGCAGCCAATGGACGGTGTGCGGGATGCCTTGCCTGAGCCGGGCGGCGATACCGAATGGGCGACTTTCGGCGTCGATCGGCCTGAGGGGCGCTGAGCTGTGGTTTTCGCGGCATGAAACATGATGACGACGAGAATCCCGGCGGCCTTGTCAATTGGCTGCGCCAGCGGCTGCATATCGTCATCGGCACGGGCGGTCTGATCGCCTGGCTGGTCATGCTGTGGCTGATGTTCGGCGACGTCCTCTGACCATCGATCCGGCGCGCCCCTAGCCCCGGGCGGCCAGTTGGTCTAGCATCGGGCCATGACAGGACTCTCACCGACCGAAATCGGGATCGTGGAGCATCTTAGGAGACGACAGGCGGACATGGCGACGCAAGTCGTCGACTGGGCGCAGGTCAACTCAGGCAGCCGCAACCTCGCCGGGCTGGAGCAGATGCGCCAGCATCTCGCGGCCCGACTGACGGAGATTGCCGATACCGTCGCAACCGTTGCGCCAGAGCCCGCTGAAACGCTGGATGAGGCAGGCCGCACCGTTGCGCTCGCCCATGGCGCCAATCTGCTCGCCCGCAAGCGTGTCGCCTGCGCCCGCCGCATGATCCTCACCGGGCATATGGATACGGTCTTCCCGCCCGATCACCCGTTCCAGACCTGTCGCCTGATCGATGACGACCGCCTCAAAGGCCCCGGCACCGCCGATATGAAAGGCGGGTTGCTCGTAATGATCGAGGCGCTGGCTGCGCTGGAGGCAGCGAATGCCATTCCCGATTTCGGCTGGGACGTGGTGGTCAATGCCGATGAGGAAGTGTCCTCGCTAGGGTCTGCAGCGCTGCTGCGCGAGACGGCGCGGCGCTGCCAGACCGGCATGACCTTCGAGCCTTCCGTCACGGTGGATGGCACGCTGGCGAGCGCCCGGCGGGGCAGCGGCAATTTCACCGCCGGCTTGACCGGCCGATCCGCCCATGCTGGCCGCAATCCGCTGGATGGCCGCAATGCCGTGGTGGCCGCAGCCGATCTCGCGGTACGACTGGATGCGCTCAAGCACGACATCGAGGGGCTTTCCGTCAATGTCGCGCGCCTGTCCGGCGGCGGCGCCAACAATGTTGTGCCCGATCGGGCGCTGCTGAGCTGGAACATGCGGCCCGTGGACCTCGCCGGCCAGCAGGCCGCCGAGCAGGCCATCGCCCGGATCATTGCGCAGGTCAGTGCGGATCATGCCGTGACGATTACGCTCTCGGGCAGCTTTGCGCGACCGCCCAAGCCCTTCGACGCGAAGCATCAGGCGCTGTTCGGCTTGGTCCGGGAGACCGGCGCGGACCTCGGCCTTGCCATCGACTGGCAGCCAAGCGGAGGCGTTTGCGACGGCAACAACATCGCCGCCCAGAATGTCGCGGTGGTGGACACGATGGGCGTGCGCGGGGGCGCCATCCATACCGATGAGGAGTTCATGATCCTGAGTTCACTGAGCGAACGCGCCGCGCTTGCCGCCATCACCATGCTGCGGATCGCGCAAGGACGGCTCGGCCACGCCCTCGGTTCCGCGCCGGATATGGCAGGGGTCGCCCATGACTGACGGCTCTTTCAACAACTGGTTCGTCCGCCCTGCAACGACCGCGGATATCGACGCCATCTACACGCTCGCCGGCCAGACCGGGCCGGGCTTCACCAATCTGCCCCATGATCGCGAGGCCCTGTTCGCACGCCTGGAACGATCCCAGCGCAGCTTTGAGGCGCAGTTGAGCCAGCCCGATGACGAGCTTTACATGTTCGCGCTGGAAGAAGCCGGCACCGGGCGGATCGGCGGGACGGCGCTCATCTTCTCCAGCGTCGGCACCAAGAAGCCCTTTTATTCCTATAAGCTCACCCGCCTCTCGCAGCACTCGCGCCAGCTGGACCGCATCGTCACGACGAGCGTGCTCAATCTGGTCAACGACTTTGCCGGCGCGAGCGAGGTCGGCGGCCTGTTTCTGGTGCCCGAGCTCCGGCGCAGCGGGCTTGGCGTGCTGCTCGCGCGCAGCCGCTATCTATTCATGGCAATGCACCGTGCCCGCTTCGGCCAGCAGGTGCTCACCGAATTGCGGGGGTGGCAGGAGCCCGAAGGCGTCTCGCCATTTTGGGAAGGGCTGACCCGGCGCTTCTTCGACCTGGAGTTCGCCGATGCCGACCGCTTCCACGCCCTCAACGGCAACCAGTTCATCGCCGACCTGATGCCCAAGCACCCGATCTACACCACCCTGCTGCCACCCGAGGCGCAGGCAGCCATCGGCAAGCCGCACGCCAGCGGCGCTGCGGCCATGAAGCTGCTCGCGGCCGAGGGTTTCCGCTATGATGGCTATGTCGACCTGTTCGACGCCGGGCCGACCATGCAGGCCGAGGTCGACGATTTGCGGGCCGTGAAGGAAAGCCGCGAGGCGGCTGCCTTCAGCGATGCGCCTGCATCTCAGACCCCGCCCCGCCCGATGTTGCTGGCCGCCGGAGATTTGCTGGATTTCCGCGCCTGGCGCGCCGCCGGGCAGATCGATGCCGAAGCAGAGCGCCTGACCCTGCCAGCGGATGCGATGGCGCTCGGCCGCCTGAGCGAGGGCGCAACGGCCCGTTATCTGACGACCGACTGACCGAACAGACCAGAGACGAAACGAGCGGAAAAGCCATGAACGACCTGATTTCCACCGACCCGTGCACGGGAGACGTCGTCTGGCGGGGCGTTGCTGCGGATGCCGCTGCCGTCAATGCCGCCGTCGCGCTGGCCCGCGCCGCCCAACCGGGCTGGGAGCGCACGGCGCTGGAAGAGCGCATCGCCATCCTGCGCGCCTATGCCAGCGCGGTGAAGGCCCATGCAGACGACGTCGCCCGGGTAATCTCGCGCGAGACGGGCAAGCCCTTCTGGGAAACCAGGACTGAAACGGCCAGCGTCGCTGCCAAGGTGGAGATTTCCATCGCCGCGCAGGCGGACCGGGCGGGCGAGACGCTGCGAGATGGAGACGGGTTCGCGCTGGCGTTGCGTCACCGGCCCCATGGCGTGCTGGCGGTGCTCGGGCCTTATAACTTCCCGGCGCATCTGCCCAACGGGCACATCGTTCCGGCGCTGCTGGCGGGCAATGCGGTCGTCTTCAAGCCCAGCGAACTGACGCCTGCCACGGCGGAATTGATGGGCCAGCTTTGGCGGGAAGCTGGCCTGCCCGACGGCGTGCTGCAGATCGTGCAGGGCGGCGGCGAGACCGGCAAGGCAGTGGCCGCGCATCCGGGCACGGATGGCCTGCTGTTCACGGGCAGCTCGACCACCGGGAAGCTCCTCGCCCGCGCATTCGCCGACACGCCAGGCCGCATTCTCGCGCTGGAGATGGGCGGCAACAATCCGCTGCTCGCCTGGGAGATCGGCGAGGCCGACATGGACGCTGCCGTTGCGCTCATCGTCCAGTCCGGCTGGCTTTCCGCCGGGCAACGCTGCACCTGCGCGCGCCGACTGATCGTGCAGGACGAGATCGCGGATGCGCTCATCGAGTGGGTCGCGGCGACACTGGACAGGCTGATCGTCGGCGCGCCCTTTGACGATCCGCAGCCCTTCATGGGACCGGTGGTAGATAATCGCGCCGCCGATCTGGTCGAGGCGCGCGTCGCGGATCTGCTTGCGCTCGGCGGGCGCCCGATCCGTCCGCTGGTCCGACGAGATCCCGGCTTGCCCTTCCTCTCCCCGGCGCTGATCGACATGACCGGTATCGAGACCGCTCCTGACGGGGAGATTTTCGGCCCGGTGGTCCAGCTCTGGCGCGAGACGAATTTCGACCGCGCCATCGCCCGCGCCAACGCCACGCGCTTTGGCCTCTCCGCCGCTATGCTGGGTGGGAGCCGGGCGCAATTCGAGCAGTTTCGCGCCGCCACTCGCGCCGGCGTCGTCAACTGGAACCGGCCCACCAATGGCGCAAGCTCCGCCATGCCCTTTGGCGGCATCGGCGACAGCGGCAACCTGCGCCCCAGCGCTTATTATGCCGCCGATTATTGTGCCTTCCCGGTCGCGGGCATGGAGGCCCCAGCGCTGGACGGTACGCTTTCCACCGGACTGCGCGCATGAGCGCCGCGCCCGCCTTTCGCGAGGTCAATTTCGATGGGCTGATCGGCCCGATCCACAATTATGCGGGCCTTAGCCTCGGCAATCTGGCCGCCACGCTCCACGCCGGCGAGGTCTCCCAGCCCCGCAAGGCAGCCTTGCAAGGCATCGCCAAGATGCGCACGCTGCACGGGCTGGGGCTGGGACAGGGCTTCTTCCTGCCGCACGATCGACCCAACGCGGACTGGCTGCGCCAATTCGGCTTCGACGGGTCGGATGCGCAGGTCTGTGCCCGTGCCTGGACGGAAGAGCCGTTGCTGTTCGCTCAAGCCACCAGCGCATCGGCAATGTGGGCCGCCAATGCCGCCACCGTCTCCCCTGCCCCGGACACCGCGGACGGGCGCACGCACTTCACCGTCGCCAATCTCGCGACCATGGCGCACCGCAGCCATGAATGGCCCGAGACGCTGCGGCAATTGCGGCACATCTTCGCGGATGAGCGCTATTTCGCAGTCCATGATCCGGTCCCGGCTCGTTTCGGCGATGAAGGCGCCGCCAACTTCATGCGGCTGGCTTCCCCTATGAACGGACCCGGCGTCGAGGTCATGGTCTATGGCGAACCGGGCGGGCGCTTTCCTGCGCGCCAATCTGCCGAAGCCTGCCGCGCGATCTTCCGCCGCCACGGCATTGAGGGCGGCCTGACCGTGCAACAATCCGCCGAGGCCATTGCGGCCGGCGCGTTCCACAATGATGTCGTGGCCGTCGCGCATGAAAACATCCTCTTTGCCCACGAGCAGGCCTTTGCGGACAAGGTGACGTTCTATGGCGCGCTGGCGCAGCGCTGCCCGGACCTGATCGTCCTGGAGGTGCCGGCCAGCGAAGTCTCGCTGGAAGCCGCCATCGCCTCCTATTTGTTCAATTCCCAATTAGTGACACTGCCGGACGGGCAGCGGGCGCTGATTCTCCCGATGGAGTGCCGGGAAACGCCGGCCGTCAAGGCCTGGCTGGACAGCAATGTCGGCGCCAGCGGCCCGATCCACGCCGCTCATTTCGTCGATGTGCGCGAATCCATGCACAATGGCGGTGGCCCTGCCTGCCTGCGCTTGCGCGTACTGCTCTCACGCGAGGCGGAACAGGCGGTTCACCCTGCCCATCTGCTCGACGAGCGCGGACTGGACCGCCTGGAGACGATCGTCGGCAATCACTGGCCCGAGCGCCTCGCCCCGTCCGATCTCGGCCTGCCCGACCTCTGGGCGCAGGCACAGGCGGCGCGGACGGCCTTGCGCCATGCATTGGAGCAAGCCTTCCCATGACCCGCTTCGTCGATCCTGCCGACATTCGCCTCGCCTTTTCGGAGGCGATGTCCGCGATGTACCGGGCCGAGGTGCCGCTCTACGGCACGCTGCTGGAGATCGTCGCCACGAGCAATGCCCGCGTGCTGCAGGACAATCCCGCGCTGAACGAACGGCTCGCAGCGCAGGGCGAACTCGACCGGCTCAGTGCCGAGCGCCATGGCGCCATCCGGGTCGGCACGCCAGAAGAACTGCATCTCATGCGGCGATTGTTCGCCGTGATGGGCATGGTGCCGGTGGGCTATTATGATCTGGGCGTCGCCGGGCTGCCGGTGCATTCGACTGCATTTCGGCCGATCGACACGGCATCGCTGAACCGCTGCGCCTTCCGTATCTTCTGCTCGCTGCTGCGGCTTGAGCTGATCGAGGATGTTACGTTGCGCAAGCAGGCCCAGGCGCTGCTCGCTCGACGCAGCATCGTCACCGATGGCGCGCTGGCGCTGATCGACCGCGTCGAGCGGGAGGGCGGTCTGGGCACCGAAGAGGCAGAAGCCTTCGTGCTGGAGGCGTTGGAAACCTTCCGCTGGCATGGCGAAGCGCTGGTGGATCATGCGACCTATGAAGCGTTCAGTCGCGCACACCGGCTGATCGCCGATATTGTGTGCTTCCGTGGTCCGCACATCAATCACCTGACGCCCCGCGCGCTCGACATCGATGCGGTTCAGGCCGAGATGATCGCGCGCGGCATCAAGGCCAAGGCCGTGATCGAAGGCCCGCCACGCCGGTCTGTCCCGATCCTGCTGCGCCAGACGAGCTTTCAGGCGCTGGAAGAGGCCATCCTGTTCCGCGATGGCGACGAGAGCGTGGCCGGCGTCCACACCGCGCGCTTCGGCGAGATCGAGCAACGCGGGATTGCGCTGACGCCACATGGCCGCGCGCTTTACGATGCGATCCTCGCGGAAGCCGAGCAGGCCCGCAGCCTGGGCGGCGAAGGTTATGAAGCGCGCCTGGCGGAGATCTTCCAGTGCTTTCCCGACGATCTGGATACGATCCGCGAACAGGGGCTGGCCTATTTCACTTACGCACCGACGCCCAAGGCCGCTATGCTTCGTGCGGGACGCCAGCGTCCAGCCGGCACGCCAAACGAGCTGGTCACCGATGGCTGGCTGGAAGCGAGCCCGATCACCTATGAGGACTTCCTGCCGGTCAGTGCCGCCGGCATCTTTCGCTCCAATCTCGCCGATGCAGAGACTGGATCCCGCGCAGGCGCCTCATCGCAGGATGAGTTTGAGGCCGCGCTCGGCGTCCCGTGCCTCGACCCGTTCGGATTATATCTCGATCTGGAACAGGCCTCGCTCGAGATACTGGGATAGCAGGCCGGCGTTCACGCCGCAGCCGAACTCTCGCCGCTCAAGGCCCGGGCGCGGAGCATGAGACGGCTCACAATGGCCTGATAAAATGCTCGATCCTCGGCGCTCGCCTCGCTCCAGAGGCTGGCATCGCGCACGGAGGCCTCGTGGTGGAGCGCCTTGTACACCACGGCACCGGCCTCGGTCGGTTGCAGGACGATATCGCGGCGACGGGTGGGCCTGAATCGCTCGATCAGCCCGCTCTCTTCCAGCGCCGAGACCGTCCGCCCGATCTGGCTCTTGTCCCGCCCCATCGCCTTGATCAGCTGCGCCATTGGCAGCGGCGCGTACAAGCCGATGAGCGCGAGAACCTGGCCCTGAAAGTTCGACAGGCCGTGCATCCGCTGGCAGGAGAGCATGGCGCTGCGCTTGAGATAGGCGACCAGTCCGACCAGCTTGGGCGCGATCAGATCCGGCGGCGGCTCGATCTTCTTGCCCTCCGGCCCGACAGGCCATGAGGGTGTGCCGGCCCCGCCCGGTGCCGCGCCGATGATCCCCGCCTCGACACTCAGGCAGCGCTCCTGATTGTAGATGCGGGCGGCCTTCTGCGCTAACTGGTCGGTGAGCAGGCCGAAGCGCTCCAGTTCGTCGCGCCCCAGACCGCCTACCAGTTGGCCGTCACGGGCGCGGACGATAGCGCGAATCTTTTCAAAGAGCAACCGCCCCGCCGGGGAGAGGGTGAGCTTGGCGCGCAGCTTCTCACGCACGATCAGTCCGTCCCGCTCCAGCGGCTTGATCGCGCGACTGACCTGCGCCTTTTCGTAGCCGGCAAAGCCGACGATGTCCTGAGAGGTCATGCCGCCGGAGAGGCCGAGCAGCAGCAGCAAATGGCGATGGATCTCCTTATAGCCCACCTCCGCCTCGAACAGCGGCAGGCCGCCCTCGCGGATCGCGCGCATGAGCAGCATGAGGCGCATCCCCAGAAGCCCGGCATCGAGCTGGGGGGGACCGATATCCGCCTCTTGCGTCACGATATTTTTGCTCCTCGCCCCTGGCATGCTGTCATCTGCATGATAAAGCCCATCGAACCCGATCAGGCAACCGGCGCGACGATATCGTGTGAGTCTTGCGACATTGTTGTGATCGCGACGCGACAGGTCATCGACCGCTCAGGAGACACCATGCTCAGGATTTTCCGTTATATCGCCCTGGTGGAAGGCATCACGACCCTCGCGCTGTTCCTCATCGCGATGCCGCTCAAATATGGCTTCGACAATCCCGCGCTGATCCGTCCGGTCGGGATGACCCATGGGATCGCGTTCCTGCTCTACATCGGCGCGATGCTGTTCGTGCTGCCGGGCAAGGGCTTTGGTGTCATGGGCTGGCTGCGGACGACGCTGGCGGCTTTCTTCCCGTTCGGCACGTTCCTCAACGATCCCTATCTCAAGCGGCAAGAGGCCGCCCTCACCCAGGGGCGCGCACGCTCCGTCTAAGCTTGCGCGCCGAAAAGGTAGCGAAGATCAGGCCTTGAGGCGTTCGGCGTGCCAGCGGATATGCTCGGCCATGAAGGTCGAGATGAAATAATAGCTGTGGTCATAGCCGGGCTGCATGCGGATTGTCGCGGGCTGACCGGCCTTGGCACAGGCGGCTTCCAGCAGATGCGTGCGCAGCTCCTGCTCGAGGAAATTGTCCGCACCGCCCTGATCGACCAGCAGGTCTGGCAGTCGGGCACCGCTTTCGATCAGCGCGACAGCATCATGCTGCGCCCAGGCCGATGCATCGTCCCCCAGATAGCCGCCGAGCGCCTTCTGGCCCCACGACACCTGGCTCGGCGCGACGATCGGCGCGAAGGCGGAGACGGACCGGAAGCGATCGGGATTGCGCAAAGCGATGGTCAGCGCGCCATGGCCGCCCATGCTGTGCCCGGTGATGCCCTGCCGCGCCATATCGACAGGGAAATTCGCGGCGATCAGCGCCGGCAATTCCTGCTCGATATAGCTTTTCATGCGATAGTGGGTCGCGAACGGTGCCTGGGTCGCATCGACATAGAAGCCGGCGCCCAGGCCGAAATCATATTTGCCCTCCGCATCGTCGGGCACATCTTCGCCCCGCGGACTGGTGTCCGGCGCCACGAAGATAATCTTCTCCGCTGCGCAGGCCGCGCGATACTCGCCCTTTTCCATCACGTTCGCATGGGTGCAGGTGAGACCGGAGAGGTAGAAGAGCACGGGCAGTGTTTCGCCCGGCTCATGCTCGGGGACGAAGACGGCGAATGTCATTGCCGTCCCCGTCTCCGAAGATTCGTGCCGGTAGACGCCCTGGACGCCGCCATAGGCCTTGTTCGTCGAGAGCGTCTCCAGCGTCATCGATCAGGCGCCTTCAGGCAGCTGGCAGAAGACGCAGATCTTGTTGCCGGTCGGATCGCGCAGATAGGCGCCATAGGCATTGCCCGGCGCCTGCGGGCGCTTGCCCGGCTCGCCTTCGCTGGTGCCGCCATTGGCCACACCGGCAGCATGGAACGCGTCGACCTGATCCTTGTCGGCAGCGGCAAAGCCGATCGTGCCGCCATTGGCATGGGTCGCCGGCTCGCCGTTGATCGGCGAAATGATGCCGAAGGTGCCGCCATTGTGCGAATAGAAAGCGCGATCGCCGATGTTGTGGCCGGCGCCAGCGCCCAGTGCGCCGAGCACGGCGTCATAGAATTTCGCGCTCTGCGCGAGGTCCTTCGCGCCAACCATGATATGCGTAAACATTGTAACTCTCCTCTTGGTTACTCAAAATCCTGCGCGCACCGGAGCATCACTGGGGTTCGTCCCAGGCCGCGCAAAGCTTGTTGCCATCCGGATCGCGCAGATATGCGACCCAGATGCCCCGCCCCGTGGCGGGCGAAATCCGGTTCTCCGGCTCTCCCTCGCACGCCTGGCCGCCATGCGCCAGGCCGGCGGCATGCCAGGCCTTCACCGCCTCCGGTGAGGGCGCCAGAAAGCCGACGGTCCCGCCATTGGCATGGGAGGCCGGTTGGCCATCAATGGGGTGGCCAACGATGAACAGACCCCCGCCATCCCGATAGAGCAGCCGCCCCTTCGCATCGGCCTGCGCCGGCGCGATGCCCATCGCCGCGAACGTCGCATCATAGAAGAGGCGCGCCCGCCCGATGTCGTTGGTGCCGAGAACCAGATGCCTGAACATGGATGCCGCTCCTCAGCGCAACCGCCGCCCTGTGGACCTTAGAACACCACAACGGAGCGGATGCTCTTGCCGGCATGCATCAGGTCGAAGGCGGTGTTGATCTCTTCAAGGCCCATGACGTGGGTGATCATGGGATCGATCTCGATCTTGCCGGTCATGTACATGTCGACGATCTTGGGCACGTCCGTGCGGCCCTTGGCCCCGCCGAACGCCGTGCCGCGCCAGTTGCGGCCGGTGACGAGCTGGAACGGCCGCGTCGCGATCTCCTTGCCGGCCTCAGCGACGCCGATGATGATGCTGGTGCCCCAGCCGCGGTGACAGGCCTCGAGCGCCGTGCGCATCACTTCGGTGTTGCCGGTCGCATCGAAGGTATAGTCCGCGCCGCCGTCGGTCATCGCCACGATCTTCGCCACCACATCCTCGCGGCTCATGCCCTTGGAATTGAGGAAGTCGGTCATGCCGAACTTGCGGCCCCATTCCTCGCGATCCGGGTTGATGTCGACGCCGATGATCTTGTTGGCGCCAGCCAGGCGCGCACCCTGGATGACGTTGAGACCGATGCCGCCGAGGCCGAAGATCACGACATTGTCGCCGACCTGAACCTTGGCGGTGTTGATGACCGCGCCCACACCCGTCGTCACGCCGCAGCCGATGTAGCAGCTCGTCTTGAACGGCGCGTCCTCGCGGATCTTGGCAACGGCGATCTCGGGCAGAACGGTGAAGTTCGAGAAAGTCGAGCAGCCCATATAATGGTAGATCGGCTGGCCCTTATAGGAAAAGCGCGTCGTGCCGTCCGGCATCAGGCCCTTGCCCTGCGTCGCGCGGATCGCGGTGCACAGGTTGGTCTTGCCCGAGAGGCAGGACTTACACTGGCGGCATTCCGGCGTGTAGAGCGGGATGACATGGTCACCCGGCACCACGGAAGTGACGCCCGCGCCGACCTCGCGTACGATGCCCGCGCCTTCATGGCCGAGCACGCTGGGGAAAATGCCTTCGCTGTCGAGGCCGTCGAGCGTGTACGCGTCGGTATGGCAGATGCCCGTCGCCATGATCTCGACCAGAACTTCGCCCGCCTTGGGCCCTTCCAGATCCAGCTCGACGATCTCAAGCGGCTTCTTCGCCTCAAATGCTACCGCAGCCCGCGTTTTCATGCCCCATCTCTCCAGCAAGGAACGGCGCTCGCGCGCCAGTTGCCGCTTGTTGGAACCTGAGACTGATTCTTGCAACCCCGCCCAAGCCGGTCGAACGCTTATTTCGCGCGGCACAGGGCCAGCAGGCCGGCCTCCCCGGCACCGAGGCTGAGCAGCGCGCAGAGCAGGATCGCGAGGGCGGCGAGCGTCCGCACGCCGGGCTTGCGGGCCAGCCCGGCCAGCATCGTAGCGCCGCCCTGCACCGCCAGCAGCGCCGGCAGTGTGCCGATGCCAAAGCCCGCCATGACCAGCAGACCGCCGGTGAGCGACCCGGCAAAGGCCGCATATAGCAACGCACCGTAGACCATTCCGCACGGCATCATGCCCCAGCCAAAGCCGGTGGCGATCATGCGCAGGCGCGGCGGCAGCATCGATCGCGCCGCGCCTGCGACGGAAGCCGGCACATGCACCTGCCCCCGGATCGCGTGCCCGACCACAGCGGGGCTCGGCATAAGGCCCAGCATCGAGAAGCCGACCCAGGCGAGACTCATGGCCGCGGCCCAGCGCAGGAGCAGATGGCCGAGTGTCGCATCCAGCCCGCCCAGCGCCAGTGCACCAAGCGCGCCCGCCGCGCCGCCCATCACCATATAGGCACCGATACGACCGGCATGGAGCCGGGCTGCAAAGGCTGCGGGATGGTCCGCGTCCCCCTGCGCCTGGCCGAGCAGCAGCGCAATGCCGCCGCACATGCCGACGCAGTGCAGGCTGGAGGCAAAGCCGAGCAGCAATCCGCCGCCGAAGGTCCATGGATCGGCCATCGCTCAGATCGCGCTGCTGAACCGCTGCTGGGATAGGGCACGATGGCGGTCGAACAGCACTGCGACGGCGCGCCCATAAGGCCGGCCCTGTTCGGCGATGCGCAGGCTATTGCCCTCCAGCGTAGCGAGGCCTCGCTCCAAGAAGGGCGCGAGCCCGGCACGCAGGTCGGTCCGGTGCAGATCGGTGCCGACATCGGCAGCGCGGCCACAAAGCAGATCCTCGATGATCGCGCCGCGGCGCTGGTCATCCGCGTCGCGCAGGATGCCGCGCTCGCCGGTCAGGCGGCCGGCGCCGGCGCGCATCCGGTAGCGGCCGCTATTCTTGTCATTCTGGACGATGAGATGCGGAAACTGGCCGATGGCCGTCGCGCCGATGCCGATCAGCACATCGGCCCGATCCTCGGTGAAGCCCTGAAAATTGCGGCGCAGCGTGCCCTGCAGCTGCGCCTTGGCGAGATCGTCATGGGGCAGCGCGAAATGATCGAAGCCGACGGGCACGTAGCCCGCGCTAACCAGGCGATCATGCCCCAGCGCCGCCATGGCGAAGCGCTCGGTCTGATCGGGGAGATACGTCGCATCGATCCGCTTCTGGCGGGGCAGCATATGCGGCACATGCGCATAGCCGAACAGGGCGATCCTGTCCGGCCGCATAGCGATGGCCTCGTCCAGCGTCTGCTCGAGCAACGCGCGATCCTGCCCCGGCAGACCGTACATCAGATCGAAATTGATGGACCGCACGCCGTTGCTGCGCAGGCGATCAACCGCGCTGACGATGAGGTCGCGCGGCTGGACCCGCCCGATTGCGGCCTGAATGGCGGGATCGAAGGTCTGCACGCCAAGGCTGGCGCGTTTGGTGCCGGAGACGCCCAGCGTCATCGCCCAGCGCTGGTCGAATCCGCGCGGATCGATCTCGACCGAGAGCACCGGCGCGCCACAGTTGAAGGCCAGCATCATCTCATCGACCAGCCGGGCAAACTCCAGCGGCGGGATGGCATTGGGGCTGCCGCCGCCAAAGGCGATGCGCTCGACGCGGGCGCGTCCGCCGAGGCGCTGGGCGACAGTGCGAATTTCGGCATGAAGCGCATCGAGATAGCTGGTCAGCCGCTGCGCCTTGTTGGAGCGCCCGGTGTTGCACCCGCAATACCAGCAGATCTCCTCGCAAAAGGGGATGTGCACATAAAGCGAGACGGGTTGCCCCGGCTGCACCGCATCCAGCGCATGGCCGAGATAGGCCTCTCCCACCCGCTCCGTGAACTCGGCCGCCGTCGGATAGCTGGTGTAGCGCGGCACCGGCCGGGCGAGCAGATCGGGATAATAGGACCACATGGAAATGGCTCTACTTTGTCGGGCCTTGGCTGCCCTTGACCTCGATCAAGCCAAGTCTTGCGCTGGGTCAATGAGCGGCGCCCACCCCAATCCTAATGAGCGATGCAGGTTCAGGGAAAGAAAGGAAAGAACCCATGAATGCTCGTTTATTCAGCTGTGTCGCCGGTCTTGCGATGCTCGCTGCCCCCGGGGTCGCGCAGGCGCAACAAGGCAAGGTGCAGGTCAAGCTGATGGCAACCGGCGTGCTGCCGAATGGCAAGATCGACACGGTGAAATCCGCCACGGTGACGCTGCCTGCCGGCACGGACACCGCCGCCAGCGACAATTGGGTGCCGACCGCCGCAATCGAATATTTCCTGAGCGATGCCGTCTCGGTAGAGACGATCTGCTGCATGACCGCGCACCATGTGGATGGCGCGGGCGCGATCAAGGGCGTCAACCGGCTGCTCGATGACATCAAGATCGTGCCGGCGACGGTGACGCTCAAATATCACCTCAACGCCGGCCCCATCAAACCCTATATCGGCGCCGGGCCGAGCTACTTCTGGGTGGTGGATTCCAAGGTGGGCGCGGGCGGCACCGCCGCGCTTGGCGCCGCGAGCGCCAAGCTCAAGAGCAAGGTGGGCTTCGCGCTGCAGGCCGGCGTCGACATTCCGGTGAATGATACGGGCCTTGGCATCTCCTTCGACGCCAAGCGCTACTTCGTCCGGCCGACTGCCGAATTCTACAATGCCTCCGGCGCCACCGTGCTGGCGACCCGGCACGAACTCGATCCCTGGGTGGTGAGCGGCGGCGTCAGCTACCGCTTCTAAGCCCAGTTACCGGCACGCGCCGGCAAGGCGGGTCTGCTCCTCCCTCTCCCGGAGCAGGCCCGTTTTTTTTGTGTTCGAATCCCGACCGTTCGGGCTGAGTAGAGTCTGAGGTGCGCCGTAGGCGCATATCGAAGAGCGGTATCGAAGCATCGCAGCGCACGGGCTAGTCCTTCGATACGCCGCTTCGACAAGCTCAGCAGCTACTCAGGACGAACGGCGGTCACTGTCCGTAAAGTCGCAGCTTCGCTACGACGCCGGCTTATCCTGATCCTCGATCAGAATGCGCATGGCAGCGCCGTCCGGATCATCGAACTGGCCATTGCGCAGCGACCACATGAACGCGACGAGGCCGGTCAGGCCGAGCAGCAGGGCGACGGGGATGAGGAAGATCAATCCGTTCATTTGACAGCCCAGCGCAGACGGAGGGAATTGGCCACCACGATGAGCGAACTGCTCGACATCGCGACGGCGGCAATCAGCGGCGTGACATAGCCGGCAATCGCCAGCGGCACAGCCAGCGCATTATAGCCGATGGCCAGACCGATATTCTGCCGCACGATGCGCATGGTGGCGCGCGAGGCCCGCACCGACTTGGGGATACCCGAGAGGCTGTCACCCAGAAACACGATGTCCGCCGCCTGCTGGCCGACATCGCTCGCCGAGCCGGGCGCCATGGAGACATGGGCCGCGGCAAGTGCCGGGCCGTCGTTCAGTCCGTCGCCGACCATCAAAGGCTTGTGCCCCGCCTCGGCCAGCGCCTGCAGCCGCGCCAGCTTGTTGGCCGGGCGCATCCCGCCTTCCGCCGGCACGCCAAGCTGACCGGCAAGCAGTTGCACCGCCTCTTCCCGGTCCCCCGACATGATCGCAGGCGGCAGACCAAGGGCGCAGAGGTCCGCCAGCGCCCGCGCCGCATCCGGACGCAGCGCGTCAGCGAAGTGGATAATGTGGCGGCGCCCATTCCCCAGCTCCAACGCCACAGCCATGGTCGGATCGTTGCTCGCGCCGGCCTGGTCGCTCAGGTCCTGCGGTGCCGGCTTGCCCATCGCGACAGCCTGCCCGTGCCAGAGCGCGCGAACGCCCTCGCCCGGGATATCCTCGACGTCAGTGAGAACCGCCGGGCCGACATGCTCGCCGCCCAGCGCCTGCCGGAGCGCCACCGCGAGGGGATGGCGGCTGGTCATGGCCAGCGCGCGGGCAATGCTCCGCTCCTCCTCGTCCAGCGCCTCGACACCGAAGGCGCGCGGGCGACCGAGCGTGAGGGTGCCGGTCTTGTCGAACAGCGCCTGATCGGCCTGCGCGAGGCGTTCCAGCGCGCTGCCATCCTTGACCAGCAGCCCCGCCCGCATCATCGCGCCGCAGACGACCACCTGCGCCACCGGCACGGCGAGGCCCAGCGCGCAGGGGCAGGTGATGATCAACACGGCGATGGCAACCAGCAACGATTGGTGCCAACTCGCCCCGGCGATTATCCAGGCGGCAAAGGTGATGGCGGCGAGCAGATGCACTACCGGCGCGTAAAGCCGCGAGCATTTGTCGGCGAGGCGGACATAGCGGGACTTGGCCTGGCCGGCGCTTTCCATCAGCCGGGCAATTTCGGCAATCGCTCGCCCCTCACCCACGGCGGTCACGCGCAGCGTCACCGGGCCATCTAGATTGAGCGTGCCGGCGGTCGCCCTGTCGCCCGCGCGCAGCGTGACAGGCGCGCTTTCGCCGGTGAGCAAGGAGAGATCGAACCGGCTGCTGCCCTGCTCGATTACGCCATCCGCCGCGAGCCGCTCGCCGGCGGCGACCAGAACGCGGTCGCCCACGGCCAGCGCATCGGCCGCGACCCATTGGCTCGCGCCATCCTCGGCCAGCCGCATGGCACCGGGCGCGGTGCGGCGTACCAGCGCTTCGGCTCCGCTGGCGGCGCGCGCGCGCATCATTTCATCCAGCACCCGGCCGGCGAGCAGGAAGGTGAGCAGCATCAACGCGCCATCGAACCAGGCATGGCGACCGCCGATGATCGTCTCGTAGAGGCTCATCGAGGTCGCCAGAATGACGCCGATGGAGATCGGCACATCCATATTGGTCGAACCCGCCCGCAGCGCCTTGAAGGCCGAGCGGAAGAAGGGCTGGCCCGCATAGGCCACCGCCGGGATGGCGATCAGCGCCGAGATCCAGTGGAACAATTTGCGCGCACTGCCATCCGCCCCGGACCAGACCGAGACCGAGAGGAGCATGACGTTCATCGCCGCAAAGGCTGCGACGGCAAGAGCGCGGATCAACTTACGCAGCGCCTGGCTGCGCTCATGCGCCGCCGCGCTGTGGAGCGGTTGCGCCTCGAACCCGATCGCGTCGAAGGCGCGCAGCAGGTCCGGCTCGGCCAGATCGGCGGCATGCGAGACGATCACGGTCTTGGCCGAGAAGTTCACGCGGGCGGCGTGGACTCCTGGCTGCAATGGCAACAGCCGCTCGATCTTGGAAATGCAGCCGGCGCAATGCATGTCCGGCACGGCGAGGCGGGTTTCCACCGCATCCGCCGACCAATCGGGCCTTCGCGCCACATAGGTCATGACAGATCGACCACCCGGTTGATCTCCCGCCCGTGGGCGCGGGCCCGCACATGGACGATCCAGCGGCCCTGCGGCAAAGGCTGCAGGCTCTCATACACGCCATCGCCGAGCGCCCGGAACTGCAGCGCGATATCCGGCTTGCGGCCGAGCGGGTGACGCGCGGTGGCGGTCAGCGCCACATCGTTCATCGGCGCATTCGCACTGCGCAGCGTCGCGCTCAGCCGTGTCTCCGCAGTCCGATTCAGCGTGAGCACCCAGCCCAGCGCATTTTCGGCGCGCGCCTGCGCCAGCCATTTGTTGAACTCCTGGCTGGCGACATAACTGTTCTGCACCACCAGCCCGCCGAATGTGGAGCTTGCGAGGAAGGCCATGGTGAAATTGACGGCCATGACCACGCCGAAAAAGCTGACGAGAATGACGGTGATGTGCCGTCCGGTGAACTTGCGGGTCATTGGCCTACCTCCGGTCGAACAAAGCTCTCATCATCCTGCGCCGCCTCTTTCTGCTCGTCGAGCGTGCGCAGCGTGAAGGCGAAATCCTGGCGGGCAATGCCCTGCGCCGGCGCAACCACATGCACGCGTTCCTTGAGCACCTGATCGGGCGGCACGTCGATTTGCAGGGTCCGGCTCGCCTGATCGCGGGTCTGCCCCTCACGCCACATCAGCGCGCCGTCCAGCCCATCGAGGCCGATGGCCATAGGGCGCGCGCGGCTCTGCATGTTGCGCACCTTGATCAGATAGCTGTTGCGGATCGACCCGTCGGACAGGCGGACATAGACCGGATTGCGCTCCGCATTGGCCGCGATGTCGATGCGCGAACGCACGCCCAGCGCGAACAGCATGGCGAGGCCAATGCTCGCCCAGATCGCGAAATAGGCAATTGTGCGCGGACGAAAGAGGCGCTTGCGCACGGGCGCCGGCGCCTCACCCTTCATTTCGGCCTCGCAGTCGATCTCCGTGGCATAGTCGATCAAGCCGCGCGGGCGGCCGATCTGCGCCATCACCTTGTCACAGGCATCGACGCACAAGGCGCAGGTGATGCACCCGATCTGCGGCCCCTCGCGAATGTCGATCCCGGTCGGGCAGACCTGCACGCATTGCAGACAGTCGATGCAGTCCCCGGTCGGCAGCCCTTCGTCCTGCGCCTTCTTCAGCCCCTTGGTGCGGGGCTCGCCGCGCCAGTGCTTGTAGGTGACGATGAGCGATTTCTCATCTGTCATTGCGGTCTGGATGCGCGGCCACGGGCACATGTAGATGCACACCTGCTCGCGCATGAAGCCGCCGAAGATGAAGGTCGTCATGGTCAGCACGAAGGTGGTGCCATAGGCGACGAACGGCGCCTGCCCGGTCCAGAACTGGTGTTGCAGCGTCGGCGCATCGGCAAAGTAGAAGATCCACGCGCCGCCGGTCAGGAACGAGATGACCAGCCAGACCGCCCATTTGCGCAGCCGCTTCCAGACCTTCATCGGGGTCCAGGGCGCTTTCTCCAGCCTGATCTGCGCGTTGCGATCGCCATCGAGGAAGCGCTCGACATGCTGGAACAGATCGGTCCAGACGGTCTGCGGGCAGGCATAGCCGCACCAGGCGCGGCCGACGGCCGAGGTCACCAGAAACAGGCCGACGCCCGCCATGATGAGCAGGCCGGCGACATAATAGAATTCGTGCGGCCAGATCTCGATGCCGAACATGAAGAAGCGGCGATTGGCGAGATCGACCAGCACCGCCTGATTGGGCGCGTGCGGCCCGCGATCCCAACGGATCCAGGGCGTGGCCCAATAGATCGTCAGGGTGACGGCCATCACCAGCCACTTGAAGCGGCGGAACGGCCCATCGACCTGCTTGGGGAAGACCGACTTGCGCTTGGCGTAGAGGCTTTCCGCTGGCGCGGTAACATCATTCACGGGGGACATGGCAGCGTCCGTTGTTGGCGTCTTCGGCATCAGATTGCCTCCGATCGATCTTCGCTTAGGCGCAGTCGGCTCAAACGACATTGAGCAGGATCAACGAAATGAACGGCAGCCGGCCCCTCCCCGACGCGCGAAGGAAGGGCCGGCTCCGCCTTATGGTGTTGCGGCGTTGGCCTGCGCCTCCGGTGCCCCGGCAGCCTGAGCGGCAATCTGCGCTGCGACGGGCGTCGCCTCGCCGCCGCCAAGGCCGTGGACGTAGACGGCCAGCATGCGGATCGTCGCCTTGTCGAGCGCATGGCCCCAGGCGGGCATCACACCCCGACGGCTGTTCGTCACCGTCTGGGTCAGCGTCTCGCGATCGCCGCCATAGAGCCAGATCGGGTCGGTCAGGTTCGGCGCACCGAATTCACGCAGTCCCTTGCCGGCCGGGCCGTGGCAAACCGCGCAATTCTGTTGGAACAGCACGTCGCCACGCCGTGAGGAAGCGCTGGCCTTCTCCTGCCCGCTGATCACGCGGACATGGCTCACTACATCCTGAACCTGCGTGCCGGTGAGAATGCCGTCCTTGCCGAAGGCGGGCATCAGGCTGATGCGGGTCTTCGCCTCGTCCGGATTCCGCACGCCATGGGTGATCGTATATTCGATCGATTGCAGGTCGCCACCCCACAGCCAGTCGTCATCCACCAGATTCGGATAGCCCTTGGCGCCTGCAGCGCCCGAGCCATGGCACTGCACGCAATGCACCTTGAACGCGGCTGCCCCCCCCTGCATCGCCGCTTCCATCAGCTTTGGCTGGGCGACCAGCTTCTCGATGGGCGTGGCAGCGATGGCCGAGAGGATCGGCGTGCGGCGCGCGGTCTCGGCGTCCATCACCTGCTGGAGCTGCCCACGGCTGGACCAGCCGAACAGCCCCTTGCTGGCTTCATGCGCGAAGGGAATAGCGGGATAAACCACCACATAGCCGATCGCGAACACGATCGTTGCGTAGAAAGTCCAGACCCACCAGCGCGGCATGGGGGTGTCGAGTTCCTCGATCCCGTCCCATTCATGGCCGACGGTCTGGGTGCCGGTCGGCGCGTCGATGCGTTTCTTCTCAGCCATGGTTGTTCTTCCTGTCATGGGCTGCAGCCTCGCCATCTTCGGCGAAAATCAGGTGCGCGGCGTCCTGGTTGCTCCGGCGCGAGCCGGGACGGAACGCCCATGCGCACAGGCCGAAATAGAGCACCACCATTGCCGAAAGCCCGTAGCTGTCCGCGAAGTGGCGCAGATCATTATAGATCATCGCTCCACCTCCTGCGGCGCGGCGCTATCCAGATCGACAAGCGTGCCGAGCATCTGGAGATAGGCGACGAGGGCGTCCATCTCGGTCAGCTTGGCCGGATTGCCGTCGAAATCGCGGGCCTGCGCCTTGGGGTAGCGCTTGAGGAGATCGGCAGTGTCGGCCTCGGGATCGGCCTGCGCCATCAGATCGGCATTCGCCTTCTTGATGTCCTCATCGCTATAGGGCACGCCCACCCGGCGCTGCGCCGTGAGATGGGCCGTCATGTCGCCTGCCTTCAGCTCACGCTTGGTGAGGAAGGCATAGGTCGGCATGATCGATTCCGGCACGACGCTACGCGGATCGATGAGGTGCTGGACGTGCCACTCATCCGAGTAGCGCTTGCCGACGCGCGCCAGGTCCGGCCCAGTCCGCTTGGAGCCCCACTGAAATGGGTGGTCATACATGCTCTCGGCGGCGAGGCTGTAATGGCCGTAGCGCTCCACCTCGTCGCGGAACGGGCGGATCATCTGCGAGTGGCAGTTGTAGCAGCCCTCCCGCATGTAGATGTTCCGGCCCGCAAGCTCCAGCGGCGTGTAGGGACGCATCCCCTCCACCTTCTCGATCGTGTTGTCGATCCAGAAGAGCGGTGCGATCTCCACGATGCCGCCCACGGTAACCGCGGCGAAGGCAGCGACGGCAAGGAGCGTGACGTTCCGCTCCAGCTTCTTGTGCTTCTGTGCAAAGCTCGACATGGTTTTCCGTCCTTATTCCGCGGGAACCGCAGCAGGTTTGTGAGTGATCGGCCGGTCCTTCGCGGCGTCATAGGCAGCGTCGCTCATCGGCGCTTCGACGCGCTGGTGGCCGAGGATGGTGCGCCACACATTGATGGTCATGCACACCGCGCCCGAGAGGTAGAGCAGTCCGCCAAAGGCGCGCAGTACGTACATCGGGAACATCGCACGGACGGTGTCCGAGAAGGCGTAGACGAGGTAACCGTCCGCGCCATATTCCCGCCACATCAGGCCCTGCATGATGCCGGCGACCCACATCGCCGAGGCGTAGAAGACGATGCCGACGGTCGCGAGCCAGAAGTGCCAGTTGACCATGCGCAGCGAGTAGAGCCGGTTGCGGCCCCACAGACGCGGGGTGAGATAGTAGATCGCCGCGAAGGTGATCATGCCGTTCCAGCCGAGCGCGCCCGAGTGAACGTGGCCGATGGTCCAGTCCGTATAGTGCGAGAGGCTGTTCACGCTCTTGATCGAGAGCATCGGCCCTTCGAAGGTGCTCATGCCGTAGAAGGCGAGCGCCATCACCATCATGCGGATGATCGGATCGGTGCGCACCTTGTCCCATGCCCCGTTCAGCGTCATCAGGCCGTTGATCATGCCGCCCCAGCTCGGCATCCACAGCATGACCGAGAAGACCATGCCCAGCGTCTGCGCCCAGTCGGGCAGCGCGGTGTAGTGGAGGTGGTGTGGGCCGGCCCAGATGTAGAGGAAGATCAGCGACCAGAAGTGGATGATCGACAGGCGATAGCTGTAGATCGGCCGCTCGGCCTGCTTGGGCACGAAATAATACATCATCGCCAGGAAGCCGGCGGTGAGGAAGAAGCCTACCGCGTTATGGCCATACCACCACTGGGTCAGCGCATCCTGCACGCCAGCAAAGGCGCTATAGCTTTTGGAGCCAAGCAGGCTGACCGGCATCGACAGGTTGTTGACGATGTGGAGCATCGCGATGGTAAGGATGAAGCTCAGGTAAAACCAGTTGGCCACATAGATATGCGGCTCGCTGCGCTTGACGATCGTCCCGACGAACACCGCGAGATAGGCGACCCAGACGATGGTGAGCCACAGGTCGACATACCATTCGGGCTCGGCATATTCGCGCGCCTCGGTGATGCCGAGGAGATAGCCGGTCGCGGCGAGCACGATGAAGAGCTGGTAGCCCCAGAAGACGAAGCGCGCGAGCGAGGGGAAAGCAAGCCGGGCGCGGCAGGTGCGCTGCACGACATAGAAGCTCGTCGCGATCAGGGCATTGCCACCGAAGGCAAAGATCACTGCCGAGGTGTGCAGCGGCCGCAAGCGCCCGAAGCTGGTATATTCCAGCCCCAGGTTGAGCGCGGGGAAGGCAAGCTGCAAGGCAATGTAGAGCCCGGCGAGAAAACCGGCCATGCCCCAGAACACCGTGGCGATAACGCCCCAGCGTACCGGATCGTCATCATACTGCCCCTGATCGGGCATGCGCAGAATGCCGCGCGCCATGCCGCCCCAATCGGCGGAGCGAAGCGTCCCCATCATGGCGAGCAGCGCCGCAAGCGACGCAATGACCATGTGGATGGCAAATCCGGAATCCACGGCGAGCGCGGAGGCGAGCATCGCGAGAATGGCGAGCAGGAGCCAGCCTCCCGCCTTCATTGTTAGACCGGTCATAGAAACCCCTTGAGCAGCACAGTCCTCGGACTGTGCTGTCGCTGTGGATCAGCGGGGGCTCGGCATCATTGACATGGGTCAACGGGAAGAGTG
Source organism: Sphingobium sp. B2D3C (assembly GCF_025961835.1). Lineage (NCBI taxonomy): Bacteria > Pseudomonadati > Pseudomonadota > Alphaproteobacteria > Sphingomonadales > Sphingobiaceae > Sphingobium > Sphingobium sp. B2D3C. The sequence goes on from NZ_JAOQOK010000001.1 coordinate 1,677,349, forward strand.
CGGTGAGCGGGTGGCCGGCGCGCCACGATGCGCGCCGACGAGGAGCGCGGTGCTCAGCCGTTGCCGGCTTCGGCCTCCATGGAGTCATGATCGAGTATGACGACAGTCCGCCGATCCGGCAGATCAATGATCCCGGCCTGGCGCAGCCGGGTGAGCTGGCGACTCACGGTCTCGATGGTGAGGCCCAGCAGATCGGCCATCTGCTGCCGGGTGAGCGGCAGTTCGAAGCGCTCGACAAGATCGCTGCCGCTACAGCTCGCGTCGGCAAGCCGTTGCGCCATTTCGAGCAGGAAGGTCGCGACACGCTCTCCGGCGCTCTTGCGCCCGAGCAGCAGCATCCAGTGACGCGCGCGATCCAATTCGGTGAGGGTCCGTTGGAGCAGCTTGTGCTCCAGCTCCGGATGCGTGCGGGCGAAATCGTCGAAGGACGAGCGCGTAAACAGGCACACCTGCGCATCGCACAGGGCAGTGACGCTGTGCTGAGTCGTGCTGCCAAACGGACGCCCGATGAAATCGGACGGATAGACAACGCCGACGATCTGTTCGCGGCCGTCCGCTGTCGAGGTGGACAGCTTGAGCACCCCGTCGATCACATTGGCGACCAGCAAGCTGTCATCGCCTTCCCACATCAGCGTCTGCCCGCGATGCACGGGCACGCGACGACCGATCTTGTTGAGTACCTCCAGCTCGGAGGCATCCAAAGATGAGCAGATCGCGCGGTTCCGCACGACACATTGTTGGCAGCTAGTCACCGCGACTCTTTACAGCAGTCGTCGAGACTTTCCAACGGCCTAAGCAGGCCATCTGTGCCAAAGACATATTGAACGCCCCGGCCCTCACCCTTCGTGGAAGACACCGTCGTCAGTAGCCGACGGTGAACCGCATGTTCTTGTGCTTGGGCGTCTCGATCTCGTCGATCATCGCGACGGCGAAATCCTCATAGCTGATCGAGCTTTTGCCATCCGGCGCCGTCAACAGCGTCTCGGTGCCGAGGCGGAAGGTGCCAGTGCGCTCGCCCGGTCCGAACATCATGGCCGGCGACAGGAACGTCCAGTCAAAGCCCGGTCCTGCCTTCAGCTGGTTGAGGAAATCGCGCGCTGGCGCGGCCTCGACCTTGATGAAGTCCGGGAAACCCGGCGTATCGAGCAGCACCACGCCATCCTCGGTCTGCAGGCTCGCCGCGCCGCCGACCACCAGCAGCCAGCACCCGGCCTTGCGCGCCACAGCGAACACATTGTCCGCATCCAGCGACTTGAACGGCATGGAGAGAATGACCGCATCATGGCCGGCAATCTTGCTCGCCATGTCGTCGACATCATTGATGTCGGCCTTCACCCACGTCACGCCCTCGCGCGGCGCTTGGGTGTCTGCGCTGCGCGAAATGCCGGTGACACTGTGCCCGCGACTCACGGCCTCATCGACCAGACGCTGGCCTGCATTGCCAGTGGCACCCATGATTGCGATCTTCATGCCTGCATTCCTCTCTTATCGGGCACATCGCGCGCCTAGCCCGCGACACCCAAATTGACTTTGCCTATTCTAAGGGCCTGTTCTTAGGGTCAAGCCGGACAAAGGCAAGAGACCAGCGCGGGGTTTCCCGACGTCAGCGATCAACGGCCAGCTTTTCCGCCATGTTCGGGTCATCCGCAGCAATCTCCACAGCATGGGAGGTGCGGAACGGCTGGTTGGAATGCGGCGCAGTCAGCAGCGTCCATTGCGCCAGATCGCAGCCGAGCAGCAGCGGCCGCTCAGGCAGGCCAGCGGCGGCGAGCTGGCTCTTGGTCAGCGCTTCCAGCTCCTGCGGACGGATGGAGAGATAGAAGATCTTCTGCCCCTCCGCCGCCAGCTTCTGCACCGTCTCGATCGCCACCGGATTGGGCTTCACTTCCTCGAAACCCGGCTTGAAGAACAGCGACCCCTGCTCGAACAGGAAGCCATCGACGCTGATGAAGAACACCCGGTGGCCCTGCAGATATTCGCGCCACTCATGGACCGTCCCCCAGTCCTGATACTGCTTGATCCGCTGGATGCGGAACACCGAGCCCTGCATCGCCAGATAGCCGATAATCTCGGAGAGATAGAGCTCGCCGGCGGACAGGCGCGGCTGGCCCATCAGCTCGTCATAGGCCATCAAAAACTCGCGCGGACTGGAGAAATAATAGCCGCCGACGCTGAACAGATCGGAGATGACCTGCTTTTCGCGGAAATTGACGATCACATCTTCCTGATCGACCTGAACATAGCTCTTGTTCTGCGGATTGACCTGGCTGAAGCTGCTGAGCGACGCGACGCAGACGTAGTTGTACGACTGATAGAGGTGCGGCACCTCGAAATAATTGTCGCTGTCCTTCACCATGAAGGGTTCGTCGATGCCGCTCTTGAGCAGCGTCTGGGCAACCGTTTCCGACTGGCTGCGCGTCGGCTCGTCCAGAATGACGCAATTGACCTTCTGCCCAAAGGCGGCGCGCAGACCTTCCTGAGCCTGGAAGCGCTCTTCATGCTCACGCAGGATCGTGAAGATGAAATCATCAACATTGGCGCCGAGCCCCTGCACCGCCTTGAAGACCATAGGCAGGCCATCATTGTCGGGCAGCATCCACTTGGGCGCCATGTTGGGGAAGCGGGAGGAGCGGCCGGCGCAGGGTACGATGATCTTCATGGGTCTTCTCTCTCGCGTCAAAGATTGTCCAGGGCAGCGCGGCCGCATTCGGCCACCCGCCGGGCAACGAAGGCCCGGTCCTCGTTGGTCTTCGCATAAGGCAGGATGCGCGCGAAGGTGAGGCCGAGCAGGATGTAATGGCGTGCAGGATAGGCCGGGTCCAGCGCGGTCGCGGCGGCATGGAAGCGTTGGCGCAGCCACCATGTCACGCCCCGTGCCAGCGGCCGGCCGCGATGGGCGTGCCAAAGCCCCTCGCACTCCTGAAACAGCTTGGACCAGTCGATCCAGACATGGTCGAAGGGCGATGTGATCGTGTCGATCAGCCACAAGGCGCCGCGCCGGTCGACGAGGATGTTCTCGAAGGTCAGATCGCCATGCGCAGCCGTGGGCTTCTCGTCCGCCACCAGCACATCCATGCGCCGCGCCGCCTCCACCAGAGGGGCGAGCGCTGCCTCGTGCATCGCGCCAGTCTTGTCGGCGATCTGCTGCAGTTTCTCCACCAGCAGGCTCTTGCGCGGGGCGAGTGGCGGCTGGCTCACCGGCACCGAAACCGCCAGGCGGCTCATCAGCCGCTCCACGCGGTCGGCGAAATCGGCGACATTATCAAAGGTGCCATTGGAGAGAAAATTAACCGCATCGCGCGACGGGATGAACGCCATGTCGAAATAGAACAGTCCGTCCTGCTCGCCCATGTCGAGCACCTCGGGCATCCCGGCACAGCCTTCCACAAGCCCGGCCAGCGCCTGCTGCCGCACCGCCTGATCGCGCAACGACCCGTTGGCATCGACAAGATTGGCTGCCTTGCGCACGAAGGGCTGCCCGCCATCACGGACCAGCGCCACGGTCGCGCCGGAAAAGCCGGAGAGCGGAATGACCTCGCGGAACATCCGCAAAGCCGGGTGGCTGTCGAGGGTCAACTCTGGTCCTGTCATGATTTGCCCGGCCGATGGATGACGCCGGCTTGGGTCACGTCGATGACAGTCATGCCCGCGGCAAGGCCGGACGCGATCCCGACCGGCGTATCCTCGAACACGAGGCAGCGTGCGGGCGCCACGCCCAGTAACGCCGCGCCGGTGAGATAAGGTTCGGCATGCGGCTTGCCTTGCGCCACATCATCGCCGCTCACCACGGCGCCGAAATGGGGGCGCCACGCCATCGTTTCCAAGATCGCTTCCACGCCGTCCCGGTTGCCCGACGACACCAACGCCATGGGGATCGTGCCGGCATGACGCGCCAGCAAGTGTGAGGCGGTCAGGGCCGGCGCCTTCTCCTGCCGCAGCACGGTCTTGAAATGCGCCTTCTTCTCGGCATGGAGGGCGGCGATCATCGCATCGTCGATCTCGCCCATGCCCGCCGCTTCCGCAAAAGCCGGGATCGCGATCCGAGCGGGCGGGCCGACATTTGCAAGATAATCATCCATGGTGAAGCGATAGCCGCGCGCATCGAACACGGCTGCGTAGGCGAGCCCGTGGAGCGGCATGGTATCGACCAGCGTGCCATCCAGATCGAACAGCAGGGCGTCGTAAGCGGAGAGGTCCACGCCGAGCGGCCATGGCTCCACGGACATGTCCGGCGTCATTTCCCGTCCCGCGACTTAACTAAAACGACCATCGACCTTCAAATAACCCCCTGCAATCGACGCACATCTATCGCGCTGGCGAGCATTCTCTCAGCTGGCCGTCATGCGAATGTGGAAATGGGTTGAATTCTTAATCCGAAATCTTGCTAGGTTGAACGCGCGCGCCATTGGCCATCGAGGAAAACCCGTGAAGTCTGTAAATGGAAAACCTGCAAGCGAGTTCCTCGACGATCGGCTTGCCGCAGCCAAAGAATTGACCGAGGCCTCAAACTATACCCCTGCCCTGGAGATTTACGAGGCAATATTTAAGGAGGGCATAACGGCCCACCGCGCCTTTGAGGGCGCCGGGCGCGCGGTGACCGGCGCGCTGATGGACGAGGCTTTGCCGACGGACTGGGGTCGGGAGCGGCTGGACGATCTCCTCCGCATCCTCGTCCTTGAGCGCGATCGCGACGGCACGCCCCCTGCCCTGTGCGCGCGGATCGCAGCAGCCCACGCGGGCGGCAATCAGCGCGTGCTCAAGAAGGCGGCCGAGCTTCTTCGGCCCGTTCTGACAGCTTTGTGGGATGAGGGCGCGCGCGACCGCGGCTTTTTGATCGCCGTGCTGCTGCTGCGCCACCCCCTGCAGGGCTGGCAGGACGAAGCCGCGATCTCGCGCTGGCATCTCGACCTGCTGCCGCAATTGGATCGGCACGAACTCAGCCTGCCCTATAATGGCATGTTCGATGCGGTGCATTTTCAGCGCAACATCGCCGATCTGGCCGGTCTCGCGGAGAACACGCCGCCCGATGCGCTGGTACGTCGGTTCCCCGCCTGGCAATTGCTGCTCTTCCTGTGGATTACGGGATCACGCCGTGCAGACGCACAACTTGCCGCATGGCTGGCGGCCTATCGCAGCGCATATCCGGGCGGTGCAACCGATGAGGACGATGGCGCGGCGGTGCGCTCTCTGGCGCTGCGCTGGGCGGTTTCGCCGGACGGCCCCACGAGCGCAGCGGCAGTCACGACGGCCCTCGGTCCGGACCTGGCCGCGCTGGCGCAGCCGGGCCTCAAGCTGCGCTCGACTGCTAATCGCGCGCGGTCGAACGCAGCGCTTGCCCGGCTGGACTCCAGGCCGTGGCAGGCCGCCGCCTTCGTGGAGGACAAGGTCACCGGCAAGGCGCCGTTCCTCACGCTCGGGCGGCGCCGTCCGCGCATTGCTGTGTGCGTTTCGGGCCAGCTGCGTGGCTACCGCGCGGCCTTACCGACCTGGCAGGCCAGCTTGCTGCGGGACGCGGACTGCCAATTCTTCATCCATAGCTGGAGCAAGATCGGGCGCTCGGGCGCAGAGCCGTTCCGCGCTTATCTGCCCTTTGCCGGCGAAGCCTTTTGCGAGGCGTGGCGCCTGCACGCCGGGCGCATCGGCATGCCCGGCATGGCCGAGCGCTACCCCGCGCTGTTCGCCGCGCTGGCGGATGGCGGGGTCGTCAGCAAGGCTGAACTCGAAGCCTGTTATAGCACCGTGCATGTGGCGCTGGAGGACGATAGCGACCCGGATTTTGCGGGTTGGTCCAACCCCCGCAAGATGCATTACAAGCTCAAGGCCGCATCGGACATGGCGATCGCCCGAGGCGACGAATTCGATCTCATCCTGCGTATCCGCCCGGACAAGGTCATCGGCGCGAAAGCCTTCCGCTGGAGCGACGCCTTGGCCGCTTGCCGGGCGACGCCCACGCTGCTTGCCGATGCGGCGATGGGCCATCAATATGGCACACTCATGATCGGGGATCAGGTCGCGCTTGCCAGCGCCCCGACCATGGCGGTCTATGCCGAAACGCTGGACATCGCGCCGCGCTTTCACGAGATGGCGCTCTATGATGCCAAGCCGGATTTGATGGGTCATGTCAGCCTTGCCCAGACCTGTTGGTATGCCGGCATCACCGTGGCCAGATTGCCGGCCCAGATGGGCAAGTTGATGGAAGCAGCGCCGATGGCGAGCAGCGCCATCTGCGCTGCCCTTGAGCAGGACGCTGCCAGCCGTCACGACGCTGTGGACAAGGCTTTGCTCACAGCGGCGCGAACGGACAGGCAGAGGCGCTGAACTCAGGAGCCGACGACCATCCCGCCATTGGGGTGGAGCACCTGCCCGCTCATATAGCTGGAATCCTCGCAGGCGAGGAACAGGAAGCACGGCGCGACTTCGTTCGGCTGGCCCGGGCGACCCATCGGCGTGCTCTCGCCGAAATGCGCGAGTTTCTCCTTGCTGGCACCGCCGAACGGGTTGAGCGGCGTCCAGATCGGCCCCGGCGCCACGGCGTTGACGCGAATGCCCTTCTCGATGAGATTTTCGCTGAGCGAGCGGGTGAACGCCGTGATGGCGCCCTTGGTGCTCGAATAATCGAGCAGTTCCTTGGAGCCCTGATACATCGTGACGGACGTGCAGTTGACGATCGCCGCGCCCTCGCGAAGATGCGGCATCGCCGCCTGCACGACGAAGAACATCGAATAGATATTCGTCTGGAAGGTCCGCTTGAGCTGTTCCTCGGTGATGTCTTCGATCGACTTGTCCGGGTGCTGCTCGCCGGCATTGTTGACGATGATGTCGAGACGCCCGAACGCGCCCACGGTGCGATCGATCAGGTCCTGACAGACAGCCTTGTCACCCAGATCGCCCGCGAACACGAGCGCGCGAGCGCCTTCCTGTTCGACCAGCTTTTGCGTCTTGGCGGCGTCTTCATGCTCGCACAGATAAGCGATGGCGACATCGGCGCCTTCACGCGCGAACAGCACCGCGACCGCGCGGCCGATCCCGCTATCCGCCCCGGTCACGACCGCGACCTTACCTTTCAGTCGGCCCGACCCCGGGTAGCGCGGCATGAATTCCGGCTGCGGATCGAGCTTATGCTCGTCACCGGGCAGATTGTCTTCGTGGATCATGTCGATTGTGTCAGTCATGGATCATTCTTCCGTTCAGCACGTCACTTGACGTGGTCCGGCTTGCCCTTGCGGCTGCCGGAGGCAAAATCCTCAAGCTGGCTCTTGCTCATCGAGTCATACATCTCGCGTGAGGCGCCCTTGAGGTCGGATTTGGTGCTGTCACCGCGTTTGGCAGACAAAGCTGCCCCGGCGGCTTTCTGCTGCGCTTTGGATTTGGCTGGCATGTAAGCCTCCAAATTAAAAGGCCGCCCGTTCGTGCCGGGCGGCCTGTGCCTGTCGATCAGACGAAGGGATAAGGGATCCCCCAATATCCGTAGACCTGCCGGCCGTAGCCATGGTCGTAGACGGGGTCTTCCTGCGCATATCGCGGCGCGCCTTCGAGACGGGATTTCTCGATGTCGACGACATAGCCGCCATATTCGGTATCATAATCGAGCATGTCCCACGGCAGCGGATAATAATCGCTTCCGAGGCCGAACAGCCCGCCGAACGACATCACGGCATATTCAGCCTTGCCGCTGCGCTTATCGACCATGAAGTTGCGCACCGTCCCGAGCTTCTCGCCCTGTCGATTGTACACCGTCGTGCCCTCGACCTTGTCGGAGGAGATGAGGCGCTGAGTTTCGTCAATTGCGATTTCGGTAGCCATGAGCCTGGTCCTCTTCCTGTTGAAGGTAGGCCTCGATCCACGGAAGGGGTTTGCCGATCCAACCGGGACCAAGGTGCCAATGCCGGACTATGCCGGCCCTGCGTCTTGAGGCGGCGCGTCAGCGCGACGCCATCTGCCAAACCAACGGCCAGATAGCGCAGGGGTTCCGGGTAAAGCGGCAAACCGATCGACAGCGAGTCACGCCGTGTCGCATCGGCGTCCAGAAGGCCGGTTCGGTCAGATCATGGACTGCGGCTGCACCAGACGATCGAAGGTCGCCGCATCGACAAGCCCGAGCGCAGAGGCCGCCTCGCGCAGGCTCAGGCCCTGCTCATGGGCATATTTGGCAATCTTGGCGGCGTTGTCATAGCCGACCTCGGGGGCCAGGGCAGTGACCAGCATCAGCGAGCGCTCGACCAGGTCTGCGATGCGCGCCTCATTGGGCACGATGCCTTCCACGCAGCGCTCGGCAAAGCTCTCCATTCCCGTGCTCAGCAGATCGATGGAACGCAGGATCGCCGCACCGATCATCGGCTTGAAGACGTTGAGTTCGAGATGCCCCTGCAAGCCACCGACCGTCACGGCCTGATGATTGCCGATCACCTGTGCGGCAACCATCGTCAACATCTCGCACTGGGTGGGATTGACCTTGCCGGGCATGATCGAACTGCCCGGCTCATTGGCCGGCAATTCCAGTTCGCCCAGCCCCGAACGCGGCCCTGAACCCAGCAGGCGAATATCATTGGCGATCTTGGTCAGCGCGACGGCAAGTGTCGCCAGCGACCCGGAGAGCTGGACCAGCGGATCGTTGGAGGCCAAGGCCTCGAACTTGTTGGGCGCAGTCCTGAACGGAAGATCGGTCAACGCCGCAATCTGCTTGGCCACCGCCTCGCCGAACCCTTGCGGCGCATTCAGGCCCGTACCGACCGCCGTGCCGCCCTGCGCCAGCGGCATCAGCTCGTCTTCCAGGGCGCGGGAGAGACGGCTGCGGCAGTTATACAGTTGCTGGGCATAGCCGGAGAACTCCTGCCCGAGCGTAAGCGGCGTCGCGTCCTGCAGATGCGTCCGGCCGATCTTGACAATGCCGGACCAAGCCTTCGCCATCGCGCCGAGCAGATCGGCAAGATGATCGAGCGCGGGCAGCAGCCGTTCGACCAACCCGCGGGCCGCCGCAATGTGCAGCGCCGTCGGGAAGCTGTCGTTGGACGACTGGCTCATATTGACATGGTCATTGGGATGAACGGGCGCCTTACCGCCGCGCTGACCGGTCAGCGCCTCGTTGGCCCGGCCGGCGATCACCTCGTTCACGTTCATGTTGGTCTGGGTGCCGCTGCCGGTCTGCCAGATGACCAGGGGGAACTGATCGTCCAGCTTGCCGGCCACGATCTCTGCCGCCGCCGTCTCGATGGCATCGGCGATGTCCGGGGCCAGTCCGTGCGCGCGATTCACATGCGCGGCAGCGCTTTTCACGATCGCCAGCGCATGGACGATGCCGATCGGCATTCGCTCAGCCGGGCCGAACGGAAAATTCTCGATGCTGCGCTGCGTCTGGGCGCCCCAATAGGCCGCATCAGGCACGTCGATGGGGCCCAGGCTGTCGCGTTCTTCCCGCATCTTCGTCACCGGTTTCTCCACTGTCATCTGCCGGGCCTGTCTACGTACGCCGCCGGCTGGGTCCAAACCCACAGCTTGCGCGTTGTGCGCTCGTCCATGCCCATGGACAAGCCCCGTGGATAGACAAGGAGCGGCCCCGAGTATGACACACGCGCTGATTTTCGTCGACGACAGCATGCCGGGCATCGGCCGCCGACCGAGTGGAAAACGCGGCTGGGCCTATTTCGATGCGGAAGGCCAACGTATCAAGGATCGGGCGGAGATCGACCGGCTCAACCGCATCGGCCTGCCGCCGGCATATACCGACGCTTGGTTTGCGCCCAATGCCCATGCCCATATTCTGGCAACGGGCATCGATGCGCGCGGGCGCAAGCAATATCGCTACCACCCGGATTTCACGGCCGAGCGGGACGCCCGCAAATATGAGGGTTGCGCCGCGTTCGGCGCGCTGTTGCCGCTGCTGCGCCGCCGGGTGGAGGATGATCTGGCCGGGCGCGGCCTGACCGCCGAGCGGGCCATCGCTTCGGTCGTCCAGCTGCTCGACAGCGGCCGCATCCGCGTGGGGAACGAGGCCTATGCCAAGAACAATCGCAGCTTTGGCGCCACCACCCTGCGCCGGCGCCATGCCAAGGTCACCGGCAGCCGCCTCACCCTGCGATTCAAGGCCAAGTCGGGCAAGCTGAGCGAAGTCAGCATGACGGACCGCCGCCTCATTCGCTTCGTTCGCCAGATGCAGGATCTGCCGGACCAGCACCTCTTCCAGTATCTGCGCGACGACGGCACCGCCTCACCGGTCTCCTCATCGGATGTGAACGGCTATCTGCGCGAGACGATGGGCGCGGATTTCACTGCCAAGCACTTCCGGACATGGCGGGCGAGCGTGCTCGCGTTCGACTGGCTGCTCCACGAGCAGGAGGTCTCCACCCTCACGGCGATGCTGACCCATGTCTCGGAACATCTGGGCAATACGCCGGCCATAGCCCGCAAATCCTACATCCACCCCAATCTCGTCGCCCTTGCGCGCGACGGGGCGAGCGAATTCCGCAAGCAAACGCGCCTGCCGCGCCAGACCAAATGGCTCAGCCGCCCAGAACGCGGCCTGATCGCCTGGCTGGAAGAGGAGCAGGTCGAGACCGGCTGATCAGCGGCAAACGCCCCAGCTGACCCCGCCCCGATCCGCCTGATCGAAGTGGAAGTGATCGGCATGCTGGCGGTTATAATCCGGCGAGAGCACGGTAGAGAACAGGCGGCATGCGCCATCGCGCACGGTTCGCAGGAACGCGGCCTCTTCGCCCTCCCCTTCCCAATCCCGCAGCACCGAGATCCGGCGACCGTCGCTCAGCACGAAGCCGGCGATGTCCAACGCATTGGCGGTAGCATGTTCGCTCCACGCACCTTCGCCGCTCCCGTACATCCGCCGGCAACTATAGCTGCCCAGATGCTCGATGCGCACCACAGACGCCCCGAGGATTTGCTGCGCGGCAGGCTGGACAACCTGCCAGGTCCAGAGCGCGGTGGCGGCCATAATGGTACAGGCCGGGGCCACGTCCGTCGGCGAAAGGGCGAGCATGTCCTGCCCCGCCGCGAGGCGGGTGGCGGTCGTGACTCGGCATTGGTCGCTGCCGGAAGCCGGCACCGCCGTCGTCTCCACCCCGGCGCGATGCAGCAAGGCGCGACATCGCGGCGCATCATCCCGCAATCCCGAGAGCTTGTGCCGCGTGAACAGGCCGATCGGCTGATCCAGCGAAAGCGGCGTCCAGGGGAGATCCTGCGGGGCCGGACGGAACAGCGCGAACGCCAGCAACGCTGCCAGAATCAGAACGCCCGCCCAGACGAGCCAGCGGATCGCGCGATAAAAACCGGATGCCTTCATAGCTGCCTAACGCGGCAGGACGCGTTCCGCTTCCGACAGGGCCATGCAACTGCTGGCGCACGCAGGCGTTGATCGATCAGACGACAAGGAAATCACGAAAGGATTTGAGATGTCGATGCCCGAAGACCCCAAGACGAAAACCGAGACGGACGAAAACCCCGAGGTCCGCGATGCCGGGCCGGATGCGATGAAGCACAAGCCCGCCCCGGGCAAATGGGACGAGATTGACGAAGCCTCGGACGAGTCCTTTCCCGCCAGCGACCCGCCAGCATTCCAGCCGTCGATAACCTGACGATCAGGCGGACGCGGGCGGTGCCACGGCGCCTGCCCGCGCCACGTCGATCGTCGCGATTTGCCCATTGCGCAATCCGTACACGACGAACACGCGCACCTGAATGCTCTCGCCTTGCTTGAGCGGCGCGACCACGAAATCGGGCGCGTCCTGCTGCGCCGTGAAGGTGCTGGTGCAATCCACCGCAATCCCATTATCGTCGATCACCAGCCCATGGATGGTGAGATCTTCCCGTACGGTCTGGAACATGGTGCGATAGAAGTCGCAGATGCCATCGCGCCCGTTGATGACAGGCACTGAGGGTAGCCGCAGCACACAATCCTCTGTGTAGTAACGGCCTGCTCGCTCCATATCGCCAGCGCTGAATGCCGCCGCATAGGCATGATAGGCCGCCCGCCCGCCCGCATGGGATGAGAGCATCGGCGCCTTGGTGACGCCCTGCTCCGCCGGCCAGGTCATGGAGCACAATTCCTGGATTTGCCCGGCCTCGTTCAACAGGTAGGTCACGAAGAACCGCACCGTCAGAATGTCGCCCGGCAGCAAGGGCGCGAAGGGGAAATCGGGGCGCGGCGCGTGGCAGATGAAATCCATGTCCACATCGACGAACAGCCGGTTGCCCTCCTGCAGCACCAGTCGGGGGCGGATGACCTCGCGTACGCCGTCATGCGCCCAGTCGAGGAAATCGAGCAGGCCATCGCGCCCACGGCAGACGCGGGTGCTGCTGTACATCACGCAATCCGGCGCGAACCACCGCTCGACAAGGCGATCATCCTGCCCTTCGTTGAAGTCGGCGACATAATCGTCGTAATTCAAGGCTTTTTCCTCGCTGAAGGAACGCCTTCACGCCCCATTTGGTCGGCCCTTTTGGCCATGCGCAGCAACATGCCGTCCAGGTCCGACAGTTCGGACTCGCTGAAATCGGCCGTCAACATGCTGAAGAACTTGCGCCGATCCATATGGACCCGCTTGTAGCTGTCCTGCCCCTTTTCGGTCAGCACCAATAGGCTGCTCTTGCGGTTTCGGGGGTTTTCCTCGCGCCGCAGGAAGCCTTCTTCTTCCAGGACCCGCACCGCCCGGCTGACTTCCGCCCGGTCCACCAGCGCGGCGGCCGACACTTCGCTGGCACTTTTGGTGCCCATTACGGCCAAATGCGCCAGCACCCGCCACTCCGCCAGCGAGACACCCGCATTGTCCCGGATATGCTGGACCGAAAGCCGGTCGAGCATCTTGCCAAGCATCAGCAGACGATAAGGAAGGTGGCGGGAATCGAAGATGCGCCAGGCTTCTTCGAGAGGGCCCGCCGCCCCGTTATTGTTATCCTTTGCGCTCAATTGCGCTCCCCCTCTCCTCGGGCCGCCCCGGTAGACCCGAGGCGGCACTATAATTCGCAGCGCGCCCTTAGAGGGCGACGCTGACCGCCTTGAGCTCGGTATAGGCCTCAACGCCGGCCTTGCCATTCTCACGGCCCCAGCCGGAGGCCTTGTAGCCGCCGAGCGGAAGCGCGGGATCGACGCCGCCCGATCCATTGATGCGGATGGTGCCGGATTTGAGGCGCCGGGCCAGCTTGTGTGCAGTGGAGATATTCTGGGTGTAGATGGATGCGGACAGGCCGAACTCCGTCTCATTGCCCCGCGCCGCCAGCGCCGCGACATCGTCCTCATCATTGAAACGCATCGCGCAGAGCACCGGGCCGAAGATTTCCTCGGCACGCACGCGCATGTCGGGCTTGGTATCCACCAGCACGGTGGGCTGGACGAAATAGCCGCCCTCATAGCCCTCACCGGAGAGGCGATCGCCGCCGGCAAGCACGCTGGCGCCTTCCTGGCGGCCGGACTCGATATAACCGGTCACGCGGTCCAGCTGCGCCGCGCTGACCAGCGGGCCGATCATGGTCGAGGCATCGAGGGTCTGGCCGACCTTCATGCCCCGCGCCATGTTCACCACGCCTTCCAGCACGGCATCAGCCACCTTCTCATGCACGAACAGGCGCGATCCCGCTGCGCAGACCTGACCGGCATTGAAGAAGATACCCATCGCCGCTGCCGGAATGGCCTTGGAGAGGTCCGCATCCGCAAAGATATAGGTGGGCGACTTGCCGCCCAGTTCGAGCTGTACGCGCTTGAAGTTCGTCTTGGAGGCTTCGATGATCGCCTTGCCGGTCACCGTCGAACCGGTGAACGAGACCTTGTCGACATCGCGGTGCGCAGCCAGCGCCGCGCCGGCGGTCCGCCCGAAGCCCGAGACGATGTTGATCACGCCTTCCGGGAAGCCCGCCTCAAGCACCAGCTCGCCCAGCCGCAGCGTGCTGAGCGGGGTCTGCTCGGCCGGCTTGAGCACGACGGTGCAGCCCGCTGCGATCGCAGGGGCGAGCTTGCCCATCGCCATCACCAGCGGGAAGTTCCACGGCACGATCTGCGCGCACACACCAACCGGCTCGCGCAGCACATAGGAGAGCCATTCGCCCGGTGCGCTGATCTCTGCGGTCTCACCGAAAATCTTGGTCGCCCAGCCGGCATTGTAGCGCAGCTGGCCAACGGCGCCCGCAACGTCGATCATCCGCGAGAACTGGATGGGGCGGCCTACGTCCAGCGTCTCCAGCAGGGCCAGTTCCTCGGCATTGGCTTCGAGCAGATCGGCGAGCTTGAGCAGCAAATTGGTCCGCTCGGTCGGCTTCACGCCCGACCAGGCACCCTCGAACGCCTTGCGCGCGGCGGCAACGGCCCGGTCCACATCGACCTCGCCGGCGCTGGCGACATTTGCGATGAGTTCGCCGGTCGAGGGATTGAGCGTTTCGAAGGTTTCGCCGGATGCGGCCTCGACCCACTGCCCGCCGATCAACATTTTGACCGGGCCGTTAGCGTAGCGCATACGCAGTTGCTCAAGCAGACCGGGATTATAAGGCGCATTCATCGAAACAGACATCCTTTCCAGCAGCCGTCGGCACCCTGACGGCAGAGATCATGTTGAATCATCATGATCTCCTCAATAACAGCAGACATGCGTCCACGCCAACTCTAGCGCGCCGGAAGTCCATGGAGAGTGACTTTGTCCGAAAATTCCTTTGATTATGTGATCGTCGGCGCGGGGTCCGCCGGGTCGGTGCTCGCGGCGCGACTCACCGAGGACCCGAATGTGCGCGTCCTGCTGCTGGAGGCAGGCGGCGGTGGCGATGACTGGCTGATTCGGATGCCGCTCGGCTTCCTCAAGGCGCTGTTCAAGCCCGGCTACACCTGGCCCTATTGGACGGAGCCGGAGCCGCACATGAACAACCGCAAGCTGATCCTGCCGCGCGGCCGGCTGCTCGGCGGCTCCAGCTCGATCAACGGCATGGTGTTCATGCGTGGTCACAGCGCCGATTTCGATCGCTGGGCGCAGATGGGCTGCAAGGGCTGGAGCTACGCCGATGTGCTCCCCTATTTCCGCAAGATGGAGCGCAGCTGGCGCGGCGCGTCCGATCTGCACGGCGCCGACGGCCCGCTGAGCGTGACGCCCAACGCCACCAAATGGCTACTGCACGATGAACTCATGGCCGCCGCGAACAACGCCGGCTTCCCGATCACCGACGATATTCACGATGGGGATGAAGAAGGTGTCGGCCGCGTCGAGCTGACCATCGACAAGAATGGCCGCCGCGCATCGACCTACGCCGCCTATCTCAAGCCCGCCATGGCCCGGCCCAATCTGACGGTGCTGACCAACGCCATGACCCAGCGCGTGCTGACTGAGGGCAAGCGGGCGACCGGCGTGGAGTATCGCCACGATGGCGTCCTCAAGACCGCCCTCGCCCGCCGCGAGGTGATCCTCTCAGGCGGCAGCTACAATTCGCCGCAGTTGCTCATGCTCTCCGGCATCGGCCCGGCGCAGCACCTGCGCGAGATGGATATCCCGGTCGTGCATGACCTGCCCGGCGTCGGCGAGAACCTCTCGGAACATCCCCGTACGCCCGTGCTATTCGAGGCTGCGCCGGTGACCTTCGTCAATGAGTTGCGCTTCGACAGGGCAACGCTCTCCGTGCTGCGCTGGTACTTCATGGGCACCGGCCCCTTTGCGCGGCAGGTGAACAGCGCCAACCCGGTGCTGCGCACCGACCCGCGCCTCGCCCAGCCGGACATTCAACTCTGGTGCAACCCCGTGACGCTCGACGCGCATCTGTGGTTCCCCGGCATCAAGAAGCGTCCGCCGCACAAGCTGACCGCCGACGTCATCCTGCTCCACCCGGAGAGCCGTGGCCGGGTGTTCCTCAAATCACCCAAGGCCGACGATCATGTCGGCATTTTCCTCAACCTGTTCAGCGCGCCGGCCGATTTCGCGACGGCGCGGGCGGGCATCCGCATTGCGCGGAAGATCTATGCCACTTCGCCGCAAGCCGAGATCACCGGCAAGGAAATCTCGCCCGGCGCCGATGTGGTGAGCGATGAGGCGCTGGATGAGCATATCCGCGCCACGACGACGACCACGCAGCATCCGCTCGGCACCTGCCGGATGGGCACCGGTCCGATGGCGGTGGTCGATCCGCAGTTGCGGGTGATCGGCATGGAAGGCCTGCGGGTCATCGATGCCTCGGTGATGCCGGACGAGACTGGCGGTAACATCAATGCGCCCACCATCATGCTCGCCGAGCGGGCGGCGGACATCCTCAAGGGCAAGGTTCTGCCCGCCGACGAACTGGTTCACACAGGAGAGTATGCCGCATGACCCGCGAGGATTTCGAGCGCTATATCAGCGCCTTCAACGCCAATGATTTCGATGGCTTCACCAGCTTCTACGCAGATGACGTGGACTTTCAGCTGGGGGACCGGATGCACATCGTCGGCCGGGAGAAGATCGGCGACTTCTATCGCGGCGTGAAGGCGCATTTCGAGGAAACGCTGACGATCCTCGACCTCATTCTCGCCGATGACGGCGCAGCGCTGCGGGTTCACACCCGCTTCGAGACGATCAAGGATTGGCCCGAATTCGAAATGTGGCCGACCAAGAAGGGCGATGTGCGCGAGATCGAGAGCATCATCCTGTACCGCATCGCGAACGGCAAGTTCACGCACATCAAATCTGCCCGCTTCAAGGAACTCTGAGTCTTGGCCAACAGCTCCACGCCCGACTTCATCGTCATCGGATCCGGCTCGGCCGGCGCGGTCATCGCCGCCCGCCTGTCGGAAGACCCCAATGCCAAGGTCCTCGTGCTGGAGGCCGGCCGTCGCGAGCGCGACATCCGCCTCACCATGCCGATCCTCTTCCCGTTCGTGATGGCCGATCCCAAGTTCAACTGGAGCTACATGGGCGAGCCGGAACCGTTCGCCGACAACCGCCAGATCCGCCAGCCGCGCGGCAAGGCGCTGGGCGGCTCGTCGATGATCAACGGCATGCTTTACGCGCGCGGCCATGCGCGGGATTATGACGAGTGGCGCCAGCTCGGCAGCGAGGGCTGGAGCTATGACGATGTGCTGCCCTACTTCAAAAAATCGGAAAATCATTGGGGCCCTGAGGACCATTGGCATGGCAAGGGCGGCCCGCTGAGCGTCAAGCAGCAGCCCAAGACCAACGATCTCTACCAACGGTTCATCAGCACCGTAAAATCGCTCGGCTATGACGAGCGCGACAGCTTCCACCGCGCCGAGCAGGAAGGCTGGGGACCGCCGCCGCTCAACATCCATGAGGGCACGCGCGCCAGCACCGCCGCGCGCTTCCTCATTCCGGCAATGTCGCGGCCCAATCTGACCGTGGAAACCAGCGCGCTGGTCACCCGCATCGAGGTCGCCAACGGCCGCGCGGTCGCGGTTCACTATCGCGACAGCGAAGGCCGGGACAAGCGGGTCGCCGCCGCGCAGGAAATCATCCTTTCGGGCGGTGCCTATAATTCGCCCCAGGTGCTGCTGCTCTCCGGCATCGGCCCGGCCAAGCATCTCGCCGAGCAGGGCATCGATGTAGTGCATCACCTCCCCGGCGTCGGCATGAACCTGCAGGATCACCCTTCGGTCGCGATGGTCAATGCAGCGGCGCGCAGCGTGACGCTGACCAACAGCCTGCGCATCGACCGCTCGGCGCTTGCCGCGCTGCAGTGGCTGCTGACGCGCGGCGGCATGATCGCGGATATGCCGGTGACCGCCAACGGCTTCATCAAGACCCGGCCCGAGCTTGAGCGCCCGGATGCGCAGTGCCTGTTCCAGCCGACCATGATCGGCGCGCAGACCTGGTTCCCCGGCTGGCGCAAGCCCAAGGCGGACGTGGTGGCCATGGCCTGCGTGCTGCTGCGGCCCGAGGGTCGCGGCTGGGTGAAGCTGCGCTCGGCAAACCCGACGGAAAAGCCGCGCATCCTCTCCAACGTGCTCTCCACCGAGAACGACCGGGCCTTCTTCCGCCGCCTCGTGCCGCAACTGCGCGAGATATTCTCCACCGCACCGTTGAGCGACGTTTTGCGCGGGGAGGTGATGCCCGGCCCGAATGTGAAGAGCGATGCGGAGATCGATGCCTGGGTGCGCAGCGCAATCAACACCGCCCTGCACCCGGTCGGCACCTGCGCCATGGGGCAGGATGACATGGCGGTGGTCGATCCGCGCCTGCGCGTCCACGGCCTCCAGGGCCTGCGCGTGGCCGATGCCGCCATCATGCCGCGAATCGTGGGTGGCAACACCAATGCCGCAAGCATCATGATCGGCGAGAAGGCTGCGGACATGATCAAGGCGGACAACGGCCTGCAGGCCTGAGGCGACCTTGCCGGTGACGTAACGTCAGCTCAGGGCGGCCCGGTCGAACGGGCTGCCCCGGCTTGCGTTCGCCCATTCATGGCGCGATAGGCAGGGCAACCTCAAAATTTGCAGGAGCCTTGCCTCATGCCTCGGCGTGTCCATCATATCGTTTCTCTCGCGGGCTGCACCGCCCTCCTCGCCCTCGCCGCACCGGCCGCTGCCAATGAAGGCATGTGGATGCCGGGCCAGATCAAGGACATTGGCGCGGCGCTCAAGGCCGATGGCCTGGCGCTCTCACCCGATCAGCTCGGACGGCTGGATGCCGCGCCGCTGAACGCCATCGTGTCGCTCGGCGGCTGCTCGGCTGCATTCCTCAGCCCCGAGGGGCTGGTCGCGACCAACCATCACTGTGTGCAAGGGTCCATCCAGTATAATAGCGGCGAAGGCCGGGATTATCTGACCAATGGCTTTCTCGCCAAGGAACTGGGCGAGGAACTGCCCGCTGCGCCTGGATCGCGCATCTATGTGATCGAGGATCTGCGCGACGTGACCAGCGCGATGATGCGCGGCGTGACGCCCCGCCTGGATGGCCTCGCCCGTTACGAGAAGCTGGACGCCAATCGCAAGGCGCTGATCTCGGCATGCGAGAAGCAGGCCAACCGCCGCTGTGACGTTCGGCCTTATTATGGCGGCGCGGCCTATTATCTCCAGCAGCAACTCGAGATTCAGGACGTCCGCCTCGTCTATGCGCCGGCCGAAGGGCTCGGCAATTTCGGCGGCGAGACGGACAACTGGATGTGGCCGCGCCACACCGGCGACTTCGGCTTCTATCGCGCCTATGTCGGGCCGGACGGCAGCTCAAAGCCTTTCGCGAAGGAGAACGTCCCCTACCGCCCGAAGTCCTGGCTGCGCATCGCCTCGCAGGGCGTGAAGGAAGGCGATTTCGTGATGGTCGCCGGCTTCCCCGGCACCACCAATCGCCTGCGCACCAGCGATGAAGTGCTGTTCAACTTCGCGGAATATGAGCCGCTCTGGCAGCGCCTGCTGAGCGATTATGCGACGCAGATCGAGAAGGTGACCGCTGGCGATCGTGAGGCGCAGATCCGTTACGCCTCGATCCTCGCCGGGGCCGAGAATTACGAGAAGAAGCTCGCCGGCGACCTTGTCGGTGCCGACGCCATCCGCCTCGATGAGCGCAAGCCGGCCGAGGAAAAGGCCTTCCGCGACTGGGTCGCTGCCGATGCGGCCCGTCAGGCGCGCTATGGCGCGGACCTTGCGGCACTGGATGCGGTGGTCATCGAGAATAACAAGGCTTCCCTCACCGGCCTGCGCACCTCCCTGCTCAACCGCGCGCAACTGCTCGGCGCGGCCCGCACCCTGTATCGCTGGGCCAAGGAGCAGGAAAAGCCCGACGCCCAGCGCGAGAGCGGCTTCCAGCAGCGCGACCGCGAGAGCATTGTCGACCGGCTCCGTCAGGTCGAGCGCCGCTTCTTGCCCAAGATCGATCGTCAATTGTTCGAGGCTGCGCTCGTCGAATATCGCCAGCTCGATGCGGCGGATCGCGATGCCAAGTTTGAGGCCGCGCTGACGCAGATCGGCTTCGACCGGCTCTATAGCGAGACCAAGCTGGGCGACACGCCGACCCGGCTGGGCTGGCTGGACAAGCCCGCCTCCGCCTTCGAGACTTCGGACGATCCGTTCATCAAGCTCGCCATCGCGCTCTATGCCGGCGACATGGAAAGCGAGCAGGCCGCCAAGGCTCGGTCGGGTCGCACGCAGGCCGCGCGGGCTGGCTATATGAAGGGTCTGATGGCCTACAAGCAGGCGGCCGGCCTGCCCCTCTATCCAGATGCCAACAGCTCGCTGCGCCTGACCTGGGGCAAGGTGATGGGCAAGGAGAAGGACGGCCAGATCTGGACCGCCTTCACCACCGCCGAGGGCCTTCTCGCCAAGCAGACCGGCAAGGGCGAGTTCAATGCCCCGCAGGGCGCAATCGATGCGATCAAGGCCAAGGACTACGGCCCCTATGCCGCGCCGGAGCTGGGCACGCTGCCGGTGGACTTCATGTCCAATGTGGACATCACCAATGGCAACTCGGGCTCCTCGACGCTGAACGCGCGCGGCGAATTCGTCGGCCTGGCCTTCGACGGCACGCTGGAAGGCGTGATCTCCGACTGGGCCTATGTGGCCGAACGCAACCGCACGATCCATGTCGACAGCCGCTTCATGCTCTGGACGATGGACAAGGTCGATGGCGCGCAGCGGCTGCTCAAGGAAATGGGCGTCACGCCCGTCGCCAGCCGCTAAGGCGGAAGGACGGGGCGGCGCGGCCGCCCTGTCCGCTGCTCTTACACGCACCAAAAGAGAAAGGCCGCTCCGGATCTCTCCAGGGCGGCCTTTCCTTATGTCAGCCTGACGCTGTCAGGTGATCGTCAGAAGTTCTTGCGAACCGAGAGATACCACTCGCGGGGACGGCCCGGCTGGGCTTCCGTGGTGGGCTGGCCGAAGGGCACCAGATCGAAGATGTTGTAGTAGTACTGCTTGTTGAACAGGTTGGTCGCACCGACCGCCACTGTCAGGTCGCCCGCATCGTTCTGGTAGCTGATCCGCCCGTTGAACACGGCGCGGCCGGGGATCTGGGCGATCGGGCTGCGCGAGTTGAACGAGATCTTCGACTGATAGAAGCCGTCAATCCGCGGCGTGATGGAGCCGCCCAGCTGCTCGACCGGGATCTCGTACTGGATGCCAGCCGAACCCGTCCACTGCGGCACATAAACCGGCGTCTGGTTCACCACGAGCGGATCGTTGCGCAGTTCCGGCGCATCGAAGTGCGTGTAACCGCCCGCGAGATTGAACGTCAGGCCATCGACCGGACGGGCCTCCAGCTCGACCTCGAAGCCCTTCACCTTGCCCGGAGAATTGACGTAGTTGGTCTTGGAGATGCAAGCCACGCCAATGCCCTGCGCCAGGTTGACCGCACCGTCCGTCGCCGGATTATAGGCGCGGCACAGCTCGTTGCCGCCGGTCACAGCCGGATCGACCTGCGTCCCGGCGAGCGTGCAGACACCGGTCGTGCCGTTGTTGATGCACTCCGAACCGCTCTGCGAGACAATGCGCGAGGAGTAATCCGAGTAGAAGCCGGCCACGTTCAGGCGCAGGCGGCGGTCGAAGAAGTCACCCTTGAAGCCGAGTTCGTAGGCGACCATTTCCTCGGCCGCGACGGGCACGAGCTGCGAGGCCTGGAACGGACGCGGGTTGAACGCACCGGGACGATAGCCCGAAGCGATCGAGCCATAGACCATCACGGAATCGGTCAGCTTGTAGTCCGCGCCGAAGCGGTAATCGATGCGGTCGTCCTTGACGAGCACGGGGCGAATGATGCCGCCCTGGCCGTTGTTGAACAGCGTGTCCTTGGTATCCTCCGAGTAACGCAGGCCAGCGGTGAGCTGCAGGCGATCGAGCGGACGAACCTGCGCCTGAGCATAAGCGGCCTTGGCTTCGCTATCCACGCTGATGCGGGCGTTCTGCTGGAAGTTGAGGAACGGAATCGAGACGTTGGACGTCGTGAGGCCCTTGCCCTTGTAGTAGAACAGACCGGCGGTCACATCGAACTGCGGGCTGGTGTAGTTGAGGCGCGGCTCCACCGTCCACTGCTCATGCGTGATGATGGACTTCGTCGTCTGCAGGCTCAGCGGCGACCCGTCGGTATCGTTGATGGCCGTCGTGAAGACATTGCGATAGCTGCCCAGCACGGTGAGCGTCAGATCCTGGGTCAGATCGACCACGGCCTTGCCGCTGAAGCCGTAATTCTCGATCACAGCCTTGCGATCGAAGCACTGGCCGCCACGGTCCGACCCACCGTTATAATAAGTGCCGGCGATGTTGGTCCCAGCCGGGATCGGATCGCAATAGGTGGCATAGGTGGTGTAAGGGCTGTTGGTGAGGAAGCGGCTGTCATAGCTGACACCCCACAGCGGCTGATAAACGGCCGCATCAAGCGCCTGCGTGGCTGCGCTCGGCACGATGCGGAGCTGCTTGTTTGCCACCGCCGGGGAATCATCGTTGGTGTAGTCCGCCGAGAGCGTCAGGTCGATGCCGGTGCCGGCGTAACGCAGCGCGCCGCGCAGGGCGACAACGCTTTCACCGCCATAACGGCCCAGTTCGCAATCGGTCTGCGAGGCGCCGGAGAGGAAGCCGTCCGAGGGATCGAGCGAGGGGAACCTGCCGGCGAGGCCCGGCGTGCCCTGACGCACCATGTCGCAACGGAAGTCGAGCAGCTTCTGGTAGCCCTTGCGCTTCTTCGAAACGCCTGAGACGCGGAAGAAGAGGTTCTCCGAGAGCGGCACGTTAAATCCGGCGCGCAGGTCGGTGCGGTTGTAGCTGCCCACGGTCGCTTCGACATAGGCCGAAGGGGTGGCATCGGGTGCCTTGGAAATCAGGTTGACGGCGCCGCCAATGGCGTTGCGGCCGAACACCGTACCCTGCGGACCGCGCAGCACTTCGACGCGCTCAAGGTCGAGCAGATCGAAGGTCGAGCCGGCGAGCAGTGCATAATATTGGTCATCGACATAGAACGCCACGCCCGGCTCGAACGCCAGGTTGAAGTCATACTGGCCGATGCCGCGGATATAGGCCTGCACGGCGCGGCCAAAAGAGGCGTTCGCTGCCGCAAAGCTGGCGTTCGGCACGATGGCCGCAACGTCCTGAATGTTGTTGATCGCCCGATCGGTCAGCGCATTAGCGGTCACGGCGGTGATGGCCAGCGGCGTTTCCTGCAGGTTGGTGGCCGAGCGCGTCGCGGTCACGACGATCTCTTCGACACCGGCGCGCTGGGGCTGCGCCTGGGCAGCGGCATCGTCCTGCGCCTGTGCGGGCGCTGCGATGCTCACGGCAAAGACGGACGCACCCGCCATGCCCAGAAGCTTGTTCCTCAACGAAAACGACATTCCAAATCTCCCAAAACGCGGGCGCAGGCCCATTGATCGATGGGTGAATGCCTCGCCGCATCCCCGCGCCGCCCGGAGACAGCGCCGCCCGCGAACAGGCCAGGACACCACGCAGCTTCACCGCGTTATTGGAGTGATCAACAGGGATTGGACTTATGCGCCAAGACGAACGAGATCGCCTTTGCCTGTGAGCCGACCAGGCACGATGAGGGCCTGATCGAAGCCACGGGCTTCGCCTGTACTGCATCCTTCTCCCGCTGGCATAAGACCAGCCGAGCATCGCCAATACTCCGAGATATTGACTTTGCCCGATACTCCAGCCTGCCCCATTGGGAGACTACCGATGAGAAAACAAGAAAATTTCTCATCGAGCAGGAAATATTGATGACTTTGTCAGAAAGTGTCGCATCCATGCCACGATGGACCCTGACCTGCGGGCCGGTGGCGCCTCTTGTTCCGATCACGTCGAAGCCGCGTCGCGCCCGCTCTTCCGCGGCGCCCATGGGCGACATTGCCGCCCATCACAACCGCTAATCTGCAGCTTTGCCTTATAAGGATGTTGATTCCCCATCAACACCGTGTTTTGGTGCAATCCGATAAAAAGCCCGGCTGGTCGGCCGGATGGATGCGGGATGGCTGAATATGAACAGGTTTGACGTCGAAGACTTCATCGATCGGTCGCGGATCAGCGCCACCCAGATCATGGCGCTGCTCGTCTGCGTTCTGGTCTGCTTCATCGACGGGTTCGATATCTTCATGATCGGCAAGATCGCGCCGGCCATCGCTGCAGATTTCGGAGAGACCTCCGAGGCGATGACCAAGGTGTTCGTCTATCAGCAGATCGGCCTCGCCATTGGTGCCTTCAGCATCGCCCCGCTGGCGGACCGGTTCGGACGGCGGTTCATGCTCATGGTCTCCTGCCTCATCTTCGGCACGATCACCATCGGCAGCATCCATGCCCAGACGCTCACGCAGCTGGCTGTTCTGCGCGGCATTGCCGGCGTGTTCATGGCGGCGGGCCTGCCCATGGCCATGGCGCTGATCTCCGAGCTGACCCCCAAGCGCAAACGCTCGACGCTGATCTCTCTGGCGCTTGTCGGCTTCTCGACCGGCAGTGCCGCCAGCGGCGTCGTCGCGGCGTGGCTGCTGGACAGCTATGGCTGGGAAAGCGGCTTCTGGATCGGCGGCCTCGTGCCGATTACCTGCGCGGTGCTGCTCTTCCTGATCGTGCCGGAATCGCTCAAGTTCCGGGCCGAGCGCAACCCGTCCGACCAGCGGATCGCGACCACGATCCGCAAGATCGACCGCAATGTCGACCTGCGGGGCGACGAACTGTTCGTGATCGAGAGCGGTGGCGCCAAGGGGCGCAAGGCCAAGCTGTCCGACGTGTTCTCCGAGGGTCGCCTGACCATGACGGCACTGGTCTGGGCTGCCTGCACCCTCAGCATGACCAACACGGCCCTGCTTAGCGCCTGGATGCCGACATTCTTCCTCGAAATGGCCGGCGTCCCCATCCAGGATTTCGCGAAGGTCGCCATGATCGGCTATCTCGGCGGGGTCGCGGGCACGCTCTCCATCGGCTGGCTGATGGACCGGATGCGCCCTGCCCTGCTCATCGCCTGCTTCTATGTGATGCTGGCCGTGACCATCAACCTGCTGGGCTGGGTGCCCTTCTACTCCGCCTTCTTCGTGGTCGCGCTGCTCACCTGGCAGTTCTTCCAGACCGGCGGACAGTCCGGCCTCAACACGATGATCGCCCAAGTCTATCCGCCCCGGATGCGCAGCACGGCATTGGGCTGGGCCGGTGGCGCCGGGCGCATTGGCGGCATCGTGGCGCCGATTGCGGGCGGCTTCGCGCTCGCCCAGCACTACTCGCTGCAACTCACCCTCGCGCTGACGGCAGCGCTACCGCTTGGCACCGCGATCTTGATGTTCGCCCTCGCCTATATCCGCCGCCAGGAAGAGGCGAAGGATAGAGAGCCCGTCGCGCTCGCGCATTGATATGCGCGCTCGACGGTTGTCGGGTGAAAAGGAAAAGGGCGGCCTCGCGATGATGCGAGGGCCGCCCTTTCTGTTTGAGGCCCGCCCGGTCTACAGGGAACCGGTCGGCCGATAGGTGTAAGCGATCAGGCCGCCGAGCTGAGCTTCATATTATACTGGCCGCTCTTGAGCGTCTCCTCCGGCACCCAGGTGCCGTGGAAGGTCGAGCGGACGCGGACGGGCAGCTTGAGCAGCGCAACCGGCCCCGCCGCCAGATTCTGCGCGTCGAGAATGGCCAGATCGCTGCGGTTCTTCGCACCGCGTGCGACCAGCACGAGCAGCCATCCATCGCCTTCCGGCGCATCCGGCGTGCGCGGCACGAACTGCGCCTCCTGCACGCTGTCGCCCGGGCCGGGCTTCCAGATCTGGAACTCGCCTGTCTGGTTGTCGAACCGCGCCGTGCCGCTCGATCCATCCTGTGCGCGTGCGAGCAGGAAGCCATAGCGATAGGGCCGCCCCTGATAGCGATCGTCCGTGCGCGGCATCTCGCCCGGAATGTTCAGCAGACGCTGCGTGGTGAAGCTGTCCTCATTGCTGGCGAGATCGAAGGTCATGCGCGTGAGGAATGGCGGAACCGGCGCCGTCTCCTCGCCCTGCGGCGTGGTGAAGAAGGGGAAGCAGTTGCCATCATAATAGCACAGGTCGAGGTGGACCTTCGTGCCCTCGCGATAGGCATTCATCATGTGACCGGCGCTGCCGGTCGGCCCCTTGAACCAGCGGATATCCTCCGCCTTGCCATAACGCGGCACCAGCGCGACATGCACCGGCTGGTCGGGATGCCACTGATAATAAGGCCCGCCCTGCTTCACCACATCGAGATCGGTGATGAGCGGGAAGAACGGCACGACCACCCATTCATCCGTGATCGCGAAATCATGGACGCAGGCTGCATAGGGCATCTCGAACCAGATCTCGGTCTTAATCTTGCGATCCGGCCCGAAGACGTAGAACACGAAGTCCTTGGTCGCATCGCCCTTGGCCTGATAGCCGAACGCCAGCAGTTCGTTGGTGATCGGGTCTACCTTGGGATGCGCCGTAAACGTCTCGGACAATATCTGTCCGTCGAAATCCACGCGGCCCTTGGTTTCCAGCGTGTCGGGGTCGATCTCGTAAGGGAGGTCGTCCTCCTTCAACGCATAGAGATGGCCGGCATGGAACATCGCCGTGGTGTTGGCCGTGCCGAGATGGATTTCCTTCGCGCTTTCATCGACCGTATAGCGGTTGCGGTAGCTGCCGAAGAGCCCGCGACGGGCGGCCTTCTGCGCCTTGTAGCGATCCGTCTCGACCCATTTGACGACATAGTCCGCTTGATTGTCCTTGAAGCGGATCATGTGCATCTGGCCTTCGCCATCGATGAAGATGTCATCGGTGCGGCCGGAGGGATATTGCCGGTCGGCGCCGACGCGATACAGGCCGCCTTCCAGCCCATCGGGGATGGCGCCGGAAATCAGCTCCAGCCCACGCAGCTCGATATTGGCGCGCATCGGCTCGCCCCAGCCGCGATACAACTCGACATCGGGAAATTGAATGGGTTCGACCATGGGGTCCTCCTGAAGAATCTGCCTCAGACGGTGGCGATGAAGTTCATGATGTGATGCTCAAGGTCGCTGTCTGGCGTCCCGATCTCGAGCACAGGTGACAGGTGGTTGTGGCCTCCCAGCCAATGCAGCCTTGGAAAGGCCTTGTTGGTTATGGCGTAGCGGGCAGCCAGGCTCGCGGCCTGCTGCTGGAACGGCACCGGATCGAACTCGCAGACCGAGAAGAACAGCGGGATCTTGCTGGTGAGCAGCCCGGCCACGGTGGACGCCTGCGCCCAGCCGGCCGGGTCCTCGCCATAATAGGATTTCTGGAACTGGTTCGGCTCGGCCGCGGCCACGTCGTAAATCCCCGAGCACATCAGCGCGCCGGCAATCTGCGGCGAGAAGCGTGCGACGCAATCGGCCACGTGCACCGCGCCCGCCGACTGCCCCATCACGAAGATGCGATCCGGATCGCCGCCGAATTGCGCCACATTCTCGCGCAGCCAGATGACGGCATTGGCGACGTCCTCACCGCCGGCCGGCCAGGTGGCGGCAGGCGCGAGGCGGTAGGTCATGGTGACGCCGACATAGCCCTCATCCACGGCGAAGCTGCCGATATTGTCGTAAAAGGGCGAGCCTTCGGTGGTCTTGTCGCCCATCACGAAGCCGCCGCCATGGACGAACACCAGCACCGGCGCGCCGGAAAGCCCGTCCCGCGTGAAGATATCCAGCCGATTGCGCGCATCCGGACCATATTGATGGTCGCGCGTCACCCTTGCGCCCGCCGGCAAGCCCGGCTGCAGGGCGCGGTAGATTCCCTGCGTGCCGCCCATCATGTCCGGGGTCAGTTCCGTGCCGAACGCTTCAAGCTGTTTGCGGATTTCGGGGGTCATGCAGCATCTCCAACCTTGAGCACCGGCTTGATCACCGTGCCCGCCTCACAATCATGAAACGCCTTGCCGATCTCATCGAAGGCGTAGGTCTCGATCAGCCGATCGAACGGGAAGCGTCCTTGCCGCCAGTAATCGATCAGCATCGGCAGGAAGGTGCGCGGATTGGCGTCGCCGCCGAGGATGCCGCGCAACTGCTTGCCACCCGCGAGCATGGGGAACATGGCGGGCGCCCATTCCCCCCGAGGCGCCGCGACGAAGCCGGCGATCCCGTTCATGGCGAGGCATTCCAGTGCCATGGTGTGGACTGCCGGCACGGTGGTGGTGTTGAAGGTGAAATCCACGCCGCGACCGGTAACCGCGCGGATCTGCTTGGCGACGTCCTCGCCGTCCGAGCGGATCGCATCGGTCGCGCCCAGTTCGCGCGCAAGCTCAAGCCGGCCTGGGTTGATGTCCACCGCGACGATCCGCTTCGCGCCCACCAGCTTGGCGGCCATCACCGCAGAGAGGCCGACGCCGCCGACCCCGAAGATGGCGATGGTATCCCCTGCCCCCACCTTCAGCGCCTCGATCACCGATCCGGCGCCAGTGATGACTCCGCAGCCGAGCGGGGCCAGCAGTTCCAGCGGAATATCCTTGTCCACCTTCACCGCCGTGCGCTCCGGCACGATGCTGTGCGTCGCGAACGAAGACTGGCCGAAGAAATGCGAGTGGATGCGCTCATCCCCGCACGCCAGCGCCGTCGAGCCATCGAGGCGCTTGCCGCCGAAGTTCATCGGCATCGCCAGATCGCAATAGGTCGGACGTCCGGCCACGCAACTGGGGCACACGCCGCAGCTGCTGCCCGAGAGGAGCACATGGTCGCCCACGGCGAAACCGCGCACGCCCTCACCCAGCGCCTCTACCACGCCCGCGCCCTCATGGCCGAGCACGATGGGATGCGGCGCGTGACGCCCCGGATGCTCATGCAAATCGGTGTGGCAGATGCCGACAGCGACCATACGCACGAGCATCTCGCCCGCGCGCGGTGCTTCCAGCTCCAGCGTTTCAAGCACGGGCGCCGGCTGATTGCCGCGACTGACGGCAGCGGTGATCTGCATCACTTCTTCCCCGCGACCGGCGGAGCCTGATGGCTCGGCTTTTTCTTGAGCAGGATCTCGCCTTTCCACGGCACCTGATCGGCGGCGGTCCAGGCGTTGACGTGCAGCGACTGGAACCGCCACACGCCTTCCTTCTTGGTCACATGGTCCTGCCGGGTGCCGATGCCGAACACGAAGTTGGTGTGATAATCGGTCTGAAACTGGAGAATCTGGAAGAAGCAGCGCACGTCCACCTCGCCCTGCTCCGGGCGTGGGTCCATGATCAGCGTGTTCATGATGTGCTGGCGCCCGTACCACCAGCTCTGCCGGTCGTTCCACAGCGAGCGCAGATTCTCCAGGATCGCCTCATGGCCCTGCACCCGGCCCTGCCAGAGATGATCGAACCAGGCGTCCTGCGCGAAGGTCGACATCGCCGTCTCTTCATCGGCGAGGTCGATGCCCCAGGCGTAGCGCGAATAAAGCTCCTGAATTTCGAGCCGGTCGAGTGCGCTCAGTTCCCATGCCATGTCAGTGTCCTCCCGGTTTTCCAAGATGGTGATCGTTCTGGATATCGGCCGGCTCGCCATGATTGGTGAGCAGAGCCTTGCGGCGCACATAGCGCAGGATCGCCTCGGGGCCGGTGCGCGAGCCGCCGCCCACGCCGGAGGCCCCAAAGGCATTGCTTCCGACCGTGCGGTTCTTGGCGAAGGTCAGGAAAGTATCCTGCATGAACACGGAGCCGGCATTGATCTGCAGGCCGATCGCCATCGCTTCTTCCGCGCTTCCGGCGACGACGTTCGCGGTAAGGCCGAAAATGGTGTCGTTGGCGAGGGCAATCGCCTCCTCAACCGTCTTGAACGGCATGACCGGCAGGATCGGCCCGAAGGTCTCGTCCCGCATGACCAGCATTTCATGGGTGACGCCGGTCAGCACGGTCGGGCGCATGTAAAGGCCGCCGTCGATCTGCTCGACCGCCCCGCCGGTGAGGACCTTCGCCCCCTTCCCGACCGCATCGGCAATATGCCGCTCGACGATCTGCGCCTGCGGCGCGAAGGTAAAGGGATGGAGATGCCCGGCACGCGGATCGTCGCTGTTGAGGCGGACCTTCTGCGCCTTCTCAACGAGAAGCGCGACGAAGGCATCGTGGATGGCCTCGGCGACGTAGATGCGCTCGACCGAGAAGCAGACCATGCCATTGGCATGAACGGCGCCGCGCAGGACAGCGGTGGTCGCCCGCTCCAGATCGGCGGTTTCCGTGATGATCACCGGATCCTTGCCGCCCAGTTCCAGATAGCAGGGGATCAGGCGCTCGGCGCACTGCACGGCGATCTTGCGGCCGGTGGGTACGCTGCCCGTGAAGCAGACGAGATCGACCGTGTCGATGATAGCCCGGCCCGTCTCGCCATCGCCCTGAACATAATCGAACACGCCGGCCAGTTCCGGCACCTGCGCCACGGCCTCGAACAACGGCTGCACCCAGCGCGGCGTCACTTCCGAGGGTTTGATGAGCACGGCGCAACCGGCGAACAGGGCCGGAATGGCATCGAGCAGCACCAGCATCATCGGGGCGTTCCAAGGGCCAATCACGCCGACCAGCGGATAGGGCACGAATTGCGTGCGCACCTCCACCTGCGGCATGGCCTTGGAGGGACCGGCATAGCTTGCCGCATCGAGCGCGGCCTGCGCGTCCTCGATCCAGCCGCCGATATTGCCCATGGTGATGAAGCCCTGGAGATAGGAAGTGTGGCACCCGCCCGTATCGATCGCATCAGCCTCGGCGATGGCGCTGGCGCGCTTGGCGACCTCGCCCAGCCAGCGCTGCATGACGCCGATGCGCTCGGCGAGCGGCTTGGTGCCCCAGGCCTGCTGGTTGCGCCGGAGACGGTCAGCCTTCGCCGCCACGTCCGCCGCCGTCGCAATTTCCATCATAAAGTCGACCGCGCCGCTGCGTGGGTTGCGCACGGGCACGCTGCGCCGTTCGATATCCGCCATGAACGTCCTCCCCAAAGGCGAGAGACTCGCCTCAATTAGTCAGACGTCGTTGTATATCGATGTTGAACGCGCAATCAACAGGATTGCGGCGTTTCATTGTCCCAGGGGAAAAAGCCCGGATAGCGCAGGATCGCCGAGTGCGCGCGCACCACTGATTGCAAGGGCGAGAGCAGCGCTTCGAAGGCGCGCGCGGATATGTTGGATCGCACCGCATCTTCCGTCGCATCCGCGCTGGCCTGGAGGCGATCGATCTGGTGCCGGCCCTCCTCGGTCACGAAATAGAGCGTCTTGCGACGATCCTGTGGCGAGGGCACAGCCTGCAACCACCCCCGCTGGGCGAGCTTCTTGAGGACGATCGCACAGGTCGAGGGATCAAGCCCGTAGACCCGCGCGAATTCCACCTGGCTCAGGCCGCCATGCAGATCGAGTATCACCATCGCGGAGAACTGGCGCAGGGTCACCGCCATCGGCGCGACCTGCTCACTGAAATGCGCATGGAGGATCTGCAGCGCGCGGCGGAACAACATGCTGGGCACATTGGCCAGATAGGAGTCCTGCCTGTCCCACCGCGGCGCGCCGTCATTGCCGGCCTCCACCAGGCTGGAGAGCTGCGCCATGGCTACCGCGCGCTCGTCATCGCTCAGCGGATCGAGCAGCAACGCCTGAAGCTGGGCGAAGGACGACCGGATTTCGTCCATGCGCGCTTCCCCGGCCGCCGTCAGCACGGGCAGACTGCGCCGCCGATCCCGCTCATCCTGTTGGCGGGCGATGAGGCCCGTCAGTTCGAGGTTCTGCAGCACAATCGCCGTGGTCGACGTGTCACTCCCACAAGCCCGCGCGAGGCGGACCTGATCGCTCCCCGGACGCTCGGCAATCGCCAGCATCATTTCCGCCTGCGACAAGGTCTCGCCCCCGCAGGCCACCGATCCATACAAGGCATTGGCGATCTGATCGATGCGATTGAGCAGAAACCCCGGCTTGCGCAGGAACACCCGCATGACCTGATCGAGCGGAACACGCGGTCTTTCTACGGCCCAATCAATCTCAGGTGCAGCAACGGCAACTTGTTTTGCAGGCATCGTCACAAACAGGCGGACCCCGTGATGGGCAATGTTATCATGCGCAACAATCGGCCAGATTCCAGGGCTTGGCAAGCATATCGGTCGAGCGGGTCGACGTTTTTCAGTTGAACCCAAGCGGCCACCCGCTTAGCTGTTGAAGAATCAACAACAAGAATTTTCTTGGAGCGCAGGATGACCGAGGACGACTATGCCGACTACATCGCCCGCTTCAATGCGAACGATTTCGAAGGTTTCGGCCGCTATTATTGCGATGACGTGGTGTTCAACCTGGGCGAAAAGCGTCAGATTATCGGTCGTTCCGCCATTCTGGATTTCTACCGCGAAGTGAAGTCGAAGGTTCGCGAAACGCTCGACATTCTCGCCGTCGCAGCCGGTCCGGACACCCTCGCCTGCCATGTTCGCACCGAATTCTATGGCCTGGAAGACTGGCCAGACTTCATCGCCGGCCCCTTGATGAAGGGGCAAACCCTCAACATCGAGAGCCTTGGCTTCTATTATCTGCGCGACGGCAAGTTCGCGCAGATTCTCGGCGCGCGGTACAAGACGCTGCCCGCCACAGCTGCTGTTTGATAGTCATCGAAAAAGGAGATTGCACTTCATGGTAACGCCCGAGATTGCCCCCCATCCCTTCGCGCCAAAGTTCGAATTCGCCTTCACGGTGTCGATCGACCTGACACCGGCGGTGTGGATTTCCCCCACCAGCATGGGCGCGACCCGCGCTGCCGTGTGGGCAGCCCAAGGCACCTTCGAAGGCCCCCGCATTCGCGGTCGGGTCATCCCGATGAGCGGCGGCGACTATCCGCTGTCCCGCCCCAATGGCGTGATCGATTTCGACGCGCGCTACATGCTGGAAGCCGATGACGGCACGCCGATCTATCTGCAGAGCCGCGGCTATCGCTGGGCCGAAGGTGACGCCATGGAGCGCATGGCCCGCAACGAAGATGTGGGGCCGGACGAATATTATATGCGGGTGAGCCCCAAGTTCGACGTGCCGGAAGGCCCGCACGAATGGCTGGGCAAGCACATCTTCGTCGGCGTTGCCGAGAAGATCCCGAAGGCCAACCGCATCCACTATTTCATGCTGCTCTGACGGCTGACGCCTTCCAAACAAAACCAGCTGCCGCCGCCTTGCACTTTCCGCAAGGCGGCGGCAGTGCCTTTTCCAGCCAAGAGGAGAGCATGCGATGAACGATCCGCAAGTCCCCGCCCATCTCGAATATGTGTTCGAAATGCGGGTGAATTTCCGCCCTGAACGCTGCACGGTCGGCCCGCTGCCGGGTGGCGGCTATCAGGGTTACACGCCCTGCGCCAGCGGCACGATCTACGGCCCGCGCCTGTCCGGCATCATCATCCCGGACAGCGGTGCCGATTACGCCACCGTGCGGGGCGACGGCACCATCGTCATCAAGTCGCACTATATGCTGCAGGCCGATGACGGCACCAAGATTTACATCAACAACAATGGCTATCTCATCCCGGCCAAGCCGGGCGAGGCGCGACTGGATGACGGCACGCCGCAACCGGCCTATTTCTGCTTCTCGCCCACATTCGTGGTGCCCGAGGGGCCGCATGACTGGATGGGCAAGACGCTGATCATCGGCACCGGCAGCCGCCGGTCCAATCCCGACCACTCGATCTTCACTTACTATGCGGTGAAGCAGACGCTCGACTGAGCATTTGACTGAACAAGCGAAAACGCCGCCGCTGGAGCCCTCAGGCCCCGGCGGCGGCGTTTTTCATGCCGATCAGATTATCCGATCAGGCCGCGTCACCCGCCTGGCGCTTTTCCGCCCCGAAGACGCGGACGGGGTCCTTACGGCCCTCAACCACATCCTTGTCCACCACGACTTCGGTCACGCCTTCCATCGTCGGCAGATCGAACATGGTGTCGAGCAGGATCGCCTCGATGATCGACCGCAGGCCACGCGCGCCCGTCTTGCGCTCGATGGCGCGCTGGGCAATCGCCGTCAGCGCTTCGTCTGTGAAGGTCAACTCGACGTCTTCCAGCTCGAACAGCTTGCGATACTGCTTCACCAGCGCGTTCTTGGGCTCGGTGAGGATCTGCACCAGCGCGGCGATGTCGAGATCTTCCAGCGTCGCGATGACCGGCAGACGACCGACAAACTCGGGGATAAGGCCGAATTTGAGCAGATCTTCCGGCTCGGTCTGCTTCAGCAGCTGACCGGTACGCCGTTCGTCCGGCGCTGCGACATGCGCGCCAAAGCCGATCGACTTGCCCTCAAGCCGGTCGCCGATGATCTTCTCCAGCCCCGCAAAGGCACCGCCGGCGATGAACAGGATGTTCGTCGTATCGACCTGCAGGAATTCCTGCTGCGGATGCTTGCGGCCACCCTGCGGCGGCACCGAGGCGGTCGTGCCTTCCATCAGCTTGAGCAACGCCTGCTGCACGCCCTCGCCCGACACGTCGCGGGTGATGGAGGGATTCTCCGCCTTGCGGCTGATCTTATCGATCTCGTCGATATACACGATGCCGCGCTGCGCCTTCTCGACATTGTAGTCGGACGCCTGGAGCAGCTTGAGGATGATGTTCTCGACATCCTCACCGACATAGCCAGCTTCGGTCAGCGTCGTCGCATCCGCCATGGTGAACGGCACGTCGAACGTCTTGGCGAGCGTCTGCGCGAGCAGCGTCTTACCGCAACCCGTGGGGCCGATCAGCAGGATGTTGGACTTGGCCAGCTCGACATCGCCCGCCTTGCCGCCATGCTCAAGGCGCTTGTAGTGGTTATGCACGGCGACCGAGAGCACGCGCTTGGCGCGCTGCTGGCCGATCACATAATCGCTCAGCACATCGCAAATCTGCTGGGGCGTCGGCACGCCGCCTTCCTTGCGGCCGACCAGACCACCCTTGGTCTCTTCACGAATGATATCGTTGCACAATTCGACGCATTCATCGCAGATGAAAACGGTTGGGCCGGCGATGAGCTTACGCACTTCGTGCTGCGACTTTCCGCAGAACGAGCAGTAGAGCGTGCTCTTCGAATCCGATCCTGTGAGCTTTGTCATTCAATCTCTTCCTTGGTCTGGCGCCGTCTCGCGCCAATTGCCCAGATGCTCTTTCCGTCGGTCATCCTAGACCGGCTTCTTGCAGCATCACAAGTGCCGAAAATGTCGCCAAATAGCGTAAGCCAGACATTGCCGGCTCAAAAGCCATAATGGAAAGAAGATGGGAGGGCTGGTCCGGCTTTGCAATGGGAGATGCTGGCCGGACTCGGCCAGGCTGCGAACAGAGAGATTTTAGCGGCGGAAACAAGCTGGCCGCTCACTCGACCACGGCACAGCCCAAAGTCCGGCGACGATGCACGCCGCCGCCGGGATGCAAAGGCCGACCGCGTGAGCGGCCGGCCGAACCCATTAAGCAGGCGTTTCTTCGCTGGTGCCGGGACGCTTGTCGTACACCTTGTCCACAAGGCCGAACGCGAGCGCTTCTTCCGCTTCCAGGAAGGTGTCGCGATCCATGGCGGCCTCGATCTTCTCCAGCGGCTGGCCGGTGTACTTCACGTACAGATCGTTCAGGCGACGGCGGATACGAAGGATTTCCTTGGCCTGGATCTCGATATCCGACGCCATGCCCTGCGCGCCGCCAGACGGCTGGTGGATCATGATTCGCGCGTTGCTGAGCGCAAAGCGCATGCCCGGCTCGCCGGCCGCGAGCAGGAAGCTGCCCATCGACGCGGCCTGGCCGATGCACACCGTGCCGACCTTGGGGCGGATATACTGCATGGTGTCATGGATCGCCATGCCGCTGGTCACCACGCCGCCCGGCGAGTTGATGTACATCCAGATGTCCTTCTTCGGGTTCTCCGATTCCAGAAACAGCAGCTGGGCAACGATCAGCGAGGCCATGTGATCCTCGACCTGGCCGGTCACGAAAATGATCCGCTCCCGCAACAGGCGCGAGTAGATATCGAAGCTGCGCTCGCCGCGATTGGACTGTTCGATAACGATAGGAACAAGTGCCCCGAGCGGATCAAAATTATCGGTCATGATTCTCTTTCTTACTGGCCGTCTGCGGCCACTACATCGGACGTTTGGGCACTGACTTCAAGATGCGCAGGCTGGGCACCGGGTGCGGACAGGTACGTTTCGAAAAGCGCGCGCCCAGGCCCTTCGATCAGTCGCCGGCTCAGAGAGGCACAGCCCATGACGAAGATCAGAAAGAAGATGCTGATCCCATCGCCGATCCAGACCCCGCCGCCGATGGCTTTCCCGGTCTGCGTATCGACCACCAGATCGACAGCGACATAACGATCGATTGCCGATAAAAAGTTGAGCAGACGGTAATATAGAAAGATGTGGATAAGGTAGATCGAGTAGGAGAGCGCTCCGATTTTCACGACCTTGGGCCTTTTCAAGCAGTCGCTCACCACCCCTTTCTCACGCGCAAACACGAGTACCGCGATCAAAAAGAGAAAGGGTGACAGAACCGACAGCCTGCCCCCTCCCAGGCAGGATATGAAGGCAAGCAGCGCAATCACCGTCACCAGTTCCAGCCCCTGATCAGCCCAACCAGGAAGCTGCATCGTTTTGATCCGATCCATGCAGCGCCAACCGACGAGGCCGAGCGCGAAGCCCATCGCGCAACGCAGCAACGCGTTCTGGTACATGACCGGACTGAAATCCGGCTGGCTGAGGAGCAGCAACGGAACGGCGACCGCAACGCCGAGACAAATCGGCGTCAGATGCCGTCCAGCTGACCGCAGCACCAACGCAAAGACCAGATAAATCCAGACTTCCGCTGCGATCGACCAGCTGGGGAAATTCCACGCTGTCGGATCGCCGCCCGGGAAAATCTGGATCAACAGCAGGGCGTCGATCAGATTCTTGGGCGACTGTAAGCCCTCGAAGGCCGGCCTGCCTAACCTATCCCCACCGAAGATGAGGAGACACAGCTCGAACAAGACGAAGCAGACCACCATGGCCAAATGCAGTGGATAGACGCGGGCGATCCGCTTGCGCATGAAATGGCCGACGGAATAACCGTCCACGAGCCTCTTCCCGTAGCTCGCGCCGATGACAAAGCCGGAAAGCACGAAAAAGAAATCGACGAAAAGAGACGCATGCTCAACCAGCGCTGCGTTCGATATTCCTCCCTGCGTCTTCACATGCAGCAGGACCACCATGCACGCGCAAATGCCGCGCAAGCTATCAAGCACCTTATAATGGTGCCGCGATGGACCAACCCCCTCCATACCTGCCCCCCCGAGCCTGTCGGGAAAGTTTATGGACTCAATTATTCATGATCAACTGGGTTAATGAAATTTAACGCGCCATCCCCGGCGCGGTATGCGCCAGATAGGCAAGGCGCTTCATTTCCTGCCGGCCGCGCGTCACCGTATCGAGGATGAGGCCGGTAAGCAGACACAGGGCGGACAGAACGCCCATCCCCACGATGGTGATGAGGGTCGGGAAGCGGGGCACAAGCCCCGTCTCCAGATAGGTCAGGATGACCGGCACGCCCATCAGTCCGGCAACCAGCGCGATCACCAGCGCAATGAAACCGAAGAACCACAAGGGCCGCTCCACGCGATAGAGCTGGATCATCGTGCGCAGGATGCGCCAGCCGTCGCGGAAGGTGTTGAGCTTGGAGAGCGAACCTTCCGCCCGCGCCGCATAGGCCGTCATCACCTCGCCCACCGGCATGCGCAATTCGAGGGCGTGGACGGACATCTCCGTTTCGATCTCGAAGCCTTCCGAGAGGATCGGGAAGCTCTTGACGAACCGCCGGGAGAACACCCGATAGCCTGAGAGGATATCGGTGAAACTGCGGCCGAAAAGCTGCCGCAGCAGCCCGGTGAGCAGCAGATTGCCGAGCCGGTGCCCCGGACGGTAAGCCGCCTCTACCTCAGACTTGCGGGCGCCGACGACCATGTCGAGCGGCCCGTCCAGCATCGCGGTGACCAGCGCCGGCGCCGCGCTCGCATCATAGGTCGCATCGCCATCGGCGAGCACGTAGATGTCCGCATCCACGTCCGCGAACATCCGCCGCACGACATGGCCCTTGCCCTGTTGCCGCACGCTGTAGACGATCGCGCCGGCGGCGCGCGCGACGGCGACGCTGTCATCGGAACTGTTATTGTCGAACACGTAGATAGCCGCCTGCGGCAAGGCCTGCGCGAACGCGGTGACGGTCTGCCCGATGGCGACCGCCTCGTTATAACAAGGCAGCAGGACGGCGATGCGCACGCCTGTCATCGGGCTGGACGGGTCTGGATGCATGGGACTGCGGGCTTATGGCAACAGATCGCATGGTTGCAATGGTCTTTTGCGACCCCAGCGCCCGGCGGCACCTTCTGCACGAGCCCGCCGCCATGCATCCAAAGAAAAAGCGAGCCGGAACGGCATCCCGCTCCGGCTCGCTTCTGATCAGTTCATGCGATCTGCAGTGAGGCCTCAGGCCTCGGCAGTCTTGGCCTTCTTGGCAGCGGGCTTCTTGGCCGGCTTCTCGGCCGCCTCGCCCTCGTCGGCCTTGGCAGCAGCGGCCTTCTTGGCCGGAGCCTTCTTGGCTGGCGCCTTGGCCTCTTCTGCCGGAGCGGCCTCTGCCTCGGCATCAGCCTTCTTGGCAGCCGGCTTCTTGGCGGCAGCCTTCTTGGCCGGCTTGGCGTCATGGCTGTGATCGTGGCCGCAATCCGGTCCGTGGACGTGACCGCCCTCTTCGCTCTCGATCGCTGCTTCCAGATCGGCGCGCGCAACGGTGCGCTCGCTCACATCGGCCTTCTCGAAGAGATAATCGACGACCTTGTCCTCATAGAGCGGGGCACGCAGCTGCGCGGCGGCCATCGGCTCGTTGCGGACATATTCGACGAACCGCTCGCGGTCCTGCGGGGCATATTGCTGCGCGGCCTGGGCCACGAGGCGGTTCATTTCCGCCTGCGTGATCTCCACGCCATTGGCCTGGCCGATTTCCGAGAGGAGCAGGCCCAGACGGACGCGACGCTCGGCAATCTTGCGATAATCGTCGCGATCGGCTTCCATTTCCTTGAGCGCCGCCTCGGGATCTTCCTCGTGACCGGCTTCATGCTCAAGCTGCTGCCAGATCTGGCCGAACTCGGCCTCGACCATGCCCGGGGGCACCTCGAAATCATGGCCCGCAGCCAGCTGATCGAGCAACTGGCGCTTCATGTAGGTGCGCGTCAGATTGCCGTGCTCCTGCTCGATCTGCGCCTTGAACAGCTCACGGAGCTTCTCGAGGCTCTCGAGACCGAGCTGCTTGGCGAACTCGTCGTCAGCGGGCTTCTCGACGGGGTTCTTGACCGCCTTGATGACGAGATCGAACGTCGCATCCTTGCCGGCCAGCTCCTTAGAGCCATATTCGGCGGGGAAGGTCACGTTGATGGTCTTCTCGTCGCCGGTCTTCACGCCGACCAGCTGATCCTCGAAGCCGGGGATCAGATTGCCCGAGCCGATGGCGATCGCCATATCCGAACCGGTGCCGCCCTCGAACGCCACGCCGTTGACCTTGCCGACGAAATCCATGACGACCTGGTCGCCTTCCTTCGCCTTGGCGGACTTGGGCGCGTCCTCATAACGCTGGCTCTGCGCGGCGAGACGGCCAACCGCCTCGTCGATCTGCTCGTCGGTCACATCGACGACGAGACGCTCCAGCTTGATGCCCTCGATCTTGGGCGCGGGAACCTCCGGCAGGATTTCCAGCGCGACCTTGACCTCGGCATCCTTGCCGTCCTCATAATCGGCGGTCAGTTCGACGCTCGGCTGCATCGCGGGACGCAGCTTGTTCTCGGCGATGACCTTCTCGACGCCCTCACGGATGGACTTGTCCAGCGCCTCGCGCTGCAGGGCCGGGCCGTGCAT
This sequence comes from Sphingobium sp. B2D3C, assembly GCF_025961835.1. Classification (NCBI taxonomy): domain Bacteria; kingdom Pseudomonadati; phylum Pseudomonadota; class Alphaproteobacteria; order Sphingomonadales; family Sphingobiaceae; genus Sphingobium; species Sphingobium sp. B2D3C. Next base: position 1,716,996 of record NZ_JAOQOK010000001.1, read on the forward strand.
CTTGCGGACGAGGTTGGCAGGCACCTTGCCGGGCCGGAAACCGGGCATCCGCACCTGCGGCGCAATCGACTTCACTTCCTCTTCGACGCGGGCGTCGATGTCCTTGGCCGTGACGGTCAGCGTATAGGCGCGCTTGAGGCCCTCATTCAATGTCTCGACAATCTGCATATCTCTAACTCGACGCTTTCCAGGCTAGGATGAAATCTCTTGGAACGACCGGGGCCAGGCTGCGCAACTGGTGCGGGCGAAGGGACTCGAACCCCCACATCTTGCGATACCAGAACCTAAATCTGGCGCGTCTACCAGTTTCGCCACGCCCGCATCGGTCGCCGGTCGGCGGGCCATAGTGCAAAGCCTGGGAAAGGGCAAGGCTGTGCGCGCCTTGCCGTGTCGATCCGGAACGATCACCTGTCCCGCCCGTTGAAAAGGGCAACGAAAGGACGCAAAGCCATGGCCAGCCAGCCGGAAATTCCGCCCCCCGATACCATCACCCCGCAGTCACCTGACGAACTTCCGCCCATGGAATCGCCGGACGAGACGCCCTTCCGCGAACCGCCGGAAATCGCGCCGGAAACGCCCAATATCGGTGAACCTGGCCGCGGTCCTGACGAACTGCCGTCCATCGCGCCGCCACCCGACTGATCCCTGCTTCCCGGCTTCGCCTTCTGGGTGCGGCCGGGATGCGATCAGCCCAATGCCTTCTTAATCAACTCGTTGACCATCTGCGGATTGGCCTTGCCCTGCATGGCCTTCATCGTCTGACCGACGAAGAAGCCGAACAAAGCTTCCTTTCCAGCCTTATATTGCTCGACCTTGTCCGCGTTGTCGGCGAGAATCTTCGCAACGACCGCCTCGATCGCACCGGTATCCGTGGTCTGCTTGAGGCCGCGCTTCTCGACAATCTCGGCAGGCGCTTCGCCGGTCTCCAGCATAATCTCGAACACCTGCTTGGCGATGCTGCCCGAAATCGTGCCATCGGCCACCAGGGCGAGCAATTCCGCGCCGCGCTCCGGGTTGACCGGGCTGTCCTCAAGAGTCTTGCCGAGGCGATTGAGCGCGCCGTAAAGCTCGGATAGCAGCCAGTTGGCGCTGGCCTTGGCCACCTCACCCTCGCTCTTCTTCTGGATGCGCGCGCTTTCCGCGAGCAAAGCCTCGAACCAGCGGGCCGTTTCCGCCTCCGCGGTCAGCACGCGGGCGTTGTACTCGGAGAGCCCCAGCACCTCGACATAGCGGGTGCGCTTGGCATCCGGCAGTTCGGGCAGCGAGTGCCGGCAATCCTCGATGAAGCTGTCCTCCAGCACCAGCGGCAGCAGGTCCGGGTCAGGGAAGTAGCGATAATCATGCGCGTCTTCCTTGGAGCGCATCGACCGCGTCGTGCCGGTATCCGGGTTGAACAGCCGCGTTTCCTGGACGATCCGCCCGCCACCCTCGATCACGTCGACCTGGCGCTGGGCTTCATATTCGATGGCCTGCATGACGAAGCGCACGGAATTGACGTTCTTCGTCTCGGTCCGCGTCCCGAATTCCTCGCCGGGCTTGCGCACGGAGACGTTCACGTCCGCGCGCATGGAGCCTTCCTCCATATTGCCATCGCACGAGCCGACATAGCGCAGGATCGCGCGCAGCTTGCGCAGATAGGCCCCCGCCTCTGCCGGCGAGCGCATGTCCGGGCGGCTGACGATTTCCATCAGCGCCACGCCCGAGCGATTGAGATCGACATAAGAGCGGGTCGGGTGCTGATCGTGCATCAGCTTGCCGGCATCCTGCTCGACATGGATGCGCTCGATGCCAATGGCCTTGTCGGCGGGAATGCCGGCCTTCTCGTCGGCTTCGATCGTCAGCGAACCTTCGCCGACAAGCGGATGATAAAGCTGGGAAATCTGGTAGCCCTGCGGCAAGTCCGCATAGAAATAATTCTTCCGGTCGAACCGGCTCCACTTGTTGATCTGCGCATTGATCGCAAGGCCGGTGCGCACTGCCTGACGGATGCACTCGCGATTGGGCACCGGCAGCATGCCGGGCATCGCGGCATCGACAAGGCTCACCTGCGTGTTCGGCTCCGCGCCGAAGGCCGTCGCCGCACCGGAGAACAGCTTGGCCTGGCTCACCACCTGCGCGTGAACCTCAAGGCCGATGACGACCTCCCAGTCCCCGGTGGCGCCACGAATGCGATAGCTCGTCTCAGTCATTCTTCAGTCCTTACAGTATTCCCGCGAAGGCAGGAATCCAGGGGAGTGCAGCCCTTGGCTGCCCTGGGCTCCTGCCTGCGCAGGAGCACGAAACACTTACCACCACGCCTCAGGCCGGGCGGTGAAGCCCGCCCGTTGCTCAATGGCGAAACCCGCGTTCAGCACCGCTTGCTCATCGAAGGCCGGACCGATGATCTGCAGGCCGAGCGGCAGCCCGTCCTTGCTGAGCCCCCCGGGCACGGACATGGCGGGGAGACCCGCCAGCGAGGCCGGCACCGCGAACACGTCGTTCAGATACATTTTCAGCGGATCGTCGACATTTTCGCCGAGGCCAAAGGCTGCGCTGGGCGCAGTGGGCGCAAGGATGACGTCGCAGGCCTCGAAAGCCTTGGCGAAATCCTGCGCAATCAGCGCCCGCACCTTCTGCGCCTGCGTGTAATAGGCGTCGTAGAAGCCCGCCGAGAGCACATAGGTGCCGATGATGATGCGGCGCTTGACCTCCGGGCCGAAGCCGGCAGCCCGCGTCGCGGCGTACATATCCTGCAGGTTCGCGCCATCGGGCAGATCGCGCAGGCCATAGCGTACGCCGTCATAGCGGGCGAGATTGGACGAGGCTTCCGCCGGGGCGATGATGTAATAAGCCGGCAGGGCATATTTGCTGTGCGGCAGCGAGACCTCGACGATCTCGGCGCCGGCATCCTTCAGCCAGGCAATGCCATCGTCCCACGCCCGCGCCACATCGGCATCGAGACCCTCGACGCGATATTCCTTGGGAATGCCGATGCGCTTGCCCTTGAGATCGCTGGACAATCCAGCTTCCCACTGCGGCACCGGCAGGTTGAGCGAGGTCGAGTCCTTCGCGTCAAAGCCCGCCATATTCTCCAGCAGGATCGCGCAGTCGCGCACGTCCTGCGCCATCGGCCCGGCCTGATCGAGCGAGCTGGCAAAGGCAATGATGCCCCAGCGTGAGCAGCGGCCATAGGTCGGCTTGATGCCGGAAATGCCGGTGAAGGCCGCAGGCTGGCGGATCGACCCGCCGGTATCCGTACCCGTCGCCGCCGGGCAGAGCCGTGCGGCGATCGCCGCCGAGCTGCCGCCCGAGGAGCCGCCCGGTGCCAGCGCGGCATTGCTGCCGTCATTGCGGCGCCAGGGCGAAATCACATTGCCGAAATAGCTCGTCTCGTTGGAAGAGCCCATGGCGAACTGATCGAGATTGAGCTTGCCGAGCATCCCCGCGCCGGCATCCCACAGCTTCTGCGAAACGGTGGACTCGTAGGTCGGCGTGAAGCCTTCCAGCATGTGGCTGGCGGCGGTCGTCTGCACGCCCTCGGTGCAGAACAGATCCTTCATGCCGATGGGCACGCCGGAAAGCGGCTTGAGCGTGCCGGCAGCGCGGTCCTTGTCCGCCTGCTCGGCAGCGGCCAGCGCATGCTCGGGCGTCTCGACGATGAAAGCGTTGAGCGCCTTGGCGGCCGCGACGTTGGCGTTGAACGCTTCGGCGACTTCCCGCGCGGAGAACTCGCCCGCACGGAAGCCATCGCGGATCTGCGCGACAGTGAGGTTGGTCAGATCGGTCACGATCCCGCTCCGTTCGCCCTGAGCTTGTCGAAGGGCTGCTTGTTGAGTCTCTCGTTTCTGGATCCCGGATCGGTCGCCGCTACGCGGCTGTCCGGGATGATCGAATGATGCCGTCCCGTCATCATTCTATCACCTTAGGCACGGCGAAAAAGCCATGTTCGGCCTGAGGCGCATTGGCCAGCACCTTGTCGCGGACATTGCCATCGGTCACGGCGTCCTCGCGCAGGCGTAGCGTGTTGGGGATGACGGCGGTCATCGGCTCGACGCCGGTCACGTCCACTTCGCCCAGCTGCTCCACCCAGTGGAGAATGCCGTTGAGTTCGGGCACCAACGCCTGCGCTTCATCCTCGCTGACAGCGAGGCGCGCGAGGCTGGCGATCTTTTTTACGGTTGTCAGGTCTACGCTCATGGGAGCGCGCGCTAGCACTGGCTCCGGCGGTCATCAAGGCGCTTCCGCCGTTTCGGCCCCATTGGCGGCCGTCGACAGCGGTTCGCCGACCGGTTCGCCACCGATGTAGAGTTGTCGCGCCATCACGGGGCGGAGGTCCACGGCGCCGGCGCGGATCTGCGCGACCAGCCGGCGGGCCGCGTCACCCTGGGCGAGATAGCGGCTGTCATTGCCCCATTCGCCATTCTCCTGCCGGATGAGGCGCACGGTTGGGGCACAATCGCCGCATTCCGGAGCGGGCAGCTTCACAACAATCGCCAGATCCTCGCCGGGCACATAGTGCAGCAGGCACGGGCCGGTCTCCTCGCAGGCATCATATTGCACCAGCCGCTTGCGCAGCGCTGGCGGCATTTCGACCGGGATGGGCAGGATCGTCAGCCGCTCGTCCAGCAATTCGCCACTGCGCGCGGCGACGACCATAGGCGGCACGGCCCAGCGGTCGGTCAGCTTCATCGTCTCGGCGGCATGACGGCGGATCGTCGCGTCCGCCGAGCCGCTCGCCAGCCGTCGAATCGCAGCCCGCCCCTCCGGCCCGAAATCGAACCACAAGGCACGGTAGTCGAACTTGTCTGGCGCCACCTGCCCGCCCGCGAGGCGCTGGAGCTGGTGCGCGGTCGCGATCCGCTCGAAGCCGAAGATCGGCGTGGAGAGCAGCAGCGCGATGCCGGCGATCACGAATACGAGCATGCGATTGGTCCGCCGCAGCCGGGCGAACCAGCCGCGTGCGCCGAGGATGGCGACGGCATAGGCAATGGCGGTGATGCTCGCCACGATCAGAAAGGCCAGCGCCCACAGCCGCTCTGGCGTCAGGCCATGTTGATGGATGCGCAGGCCCGAGGAGAAGACCGCAATACCCACCATCGGCAGCAGGAACAGGCCGAGCGCCGCCGCGCTGGCACCCAGCAACACCGAGCGGGTTTCCTCAAGCGCCGTATCGCCCACCACCGCATTGGCGAGAAACAGCGCCAGCACCGCTCCGGCCAGCATGATCGGCGTCGTGCCGCCCGTCGCCCAGAGCGGCGCCAGGCCGGTGACAGGCAAGGCCGCCAGGAAGATGCCGATCGCCAGCGCCACCACCGGCGCCAGCACGCGCAGCACCAGCATGGCGACGCGCTGCAGGGCGGCGATGATCGCCCCGCGATCCTGCAACAGCCCAAGCGCCGCGCCGAACGCGGCGCCGCACAGCATGGCGACCACAGCAGACTCGCGCAAGGCATCGCGGAGGAACGGGAGCTTCACCAGCATGAACATCTGCGCCAGCAAATGGGCGATGCCGAAGCTGAGCAGCATGAACAGCGCGCTTGCGCCGATCAGCAGCGCATTCGTCCACAAATGGCCGTGAACATCCTCATAATGGATGGCCTGGCGCGACCAGGCCCGTACGGCGCGCGGCAACACACCGGCCGGCGCGGAGGGCGCGCCGCCGGCCAGACTGCGATCCTGCGCTGCCTGAAACAGCACCAGCAGCGCAGCCGCGGCGATGGCGCCGCAGACGAGATGCCAGAGATCGACGCTCGATCCATGGCCGGGCACCCCGTTCCACAGAAAGACGCCGCCGCCGAGGAGGCCGCAGATCAGCGCCACGACAAGAGCCGCGACCGGTCGCCGCCGGCGCCAACCGAGGCCAAAGGCGAGAGCGGCGGTCGAAAGGAACATGGGCAGCGCCGCGATCACCCGCCGCAGAAACTCGGGCTCGATGGGCGCGGGATCGGAAAACCGGTCGATCGCCAGACCGACAAGCGCGCCGAGCACACACAGCACCCAGGTGCGCAGCGGCCATACCGTCTGCGCCGTCGATGCGTTGCTGGCCATCATCCTGCTCCCCGCCGCGTCCGATCCTGAACCGGTCCGACCTATCACGATCCGCTCGCAAGGCAAATTGGACCTTCGCCTGTTGGACCTTCGCCTGCTGCCTTCGCTTGCCTCGCGGAACCCAAGCGGGCATGAGCCATGCCACTGCCCAGCTTGCCACAGAGATGGAGTCGTGCCCCTTTGGCCCGGAAGTTCCTGTATGTCGTCGCGTTTTTCACAGCCCTGGCGATCGCGGGAATGATCGCCTTCTCCTTCTTCGGCCCCCGGCTGATGCAGAGCGCATTGGTGCCGCATGTCGGGTTCAGCGAACCGCCTGCCCTGCCCGCGAATTTCTATTCAGGTGGCGATGGATGGATCAGCCGGCCGGACGGGCGCCGCGACGATCCCGCTCGCTGGCAACCGGCCACGAAGCTTGCCGAGGCGGCGCCAGCGCAGAAAGCGGCGATCTTCTTCGTCCACCCCACCAGCTCGTTCGAGACGCTCCACTGGAACGCCCCGATCAACGACCGCATCGCAAAGGCGCAGGCCGGGCGGTTCGTGCGCATTCAAGCCAGCGCCTTCGCGGCAGCCGGAAACATCTGGGCGCCGCGCTACCGGCAGGCCGTGTTCGGTGCCTTCCTTACCGAAAAGGCAGACGCCGCGTTGGCGCTTGAGCGAGCCTATGCGGACGTGAAGGCCGCCTTCGCACAGTTCCTCGCTGCCAATCCGCAAGGGCCGATCATTCTCGCCGCGCACAGTCAGGGCAGTCGCCACCTGCTGCGGCTGCTGCATGAGGAAGCGGGCAACAGTGCGCTCAAGGCCCGGCTGGTCGCGGCCTATGTCGTCGGCTGGCCAGTCTCCGTGGAGCATGATCTGCCCGCTCTCGGCCTGCCCGCCTGCACGGGGCCGGGCACGACCGGCTGCGTGCTGAGCTGGCAGAGCTTTGCCGCGCCCGCAGACACCTCCGCGGTGGAAGCAACGTTCGACCGCGAGCGTGGATTGGACGGCCAATCGCGCGCCGGGTCGGCCATGCTGTGCACCAATCCGCTCAATGGCGGCGCGGCGCCCGATGCGCCGGGCGATGCGAATCTGGGCGTGCTGCGCGGTGATGGCGAGGCGGCGTCGACCGTGCTGCTCACGCCCGGCGAGATCGGCGCGCGCTGCGCTGGCCGTGGCTTCCTGATGCTGGACAGCGCGCCCAAGCTCGGCACCTTCGTGCTGCCGGGCAATAATTACCACGTTTATGACTATCCCCTGTTCTGGGCGAACATTCGTGCCGATGCGCTTGGCCGATTGGCGGCGTGGCAGCGCTGATGGTCGGGGAAACGCTGATTACGCTCGACAAGGCGTCCTTCGCGCAGGCGCTACCGGCTGGCGGACGCCTGCTCGGCATGGACCTTGGCACCCAGACCATCGGCCTTGCCCTGTGCGATGCCGGCTGGAGCATCGCCAGCCCCGCCCATACGCACAAGCGCGGCAAGTTCAGCAAGGACCGGGACGTGCTCGCCCAGTTCATCGCCCAGCAGTCGGTCAAGGGCCTCGTCATCGGCCTGCCGCTCAATATGGATGGCAGCGAGAGCCCGCGCAGCCAGGCTGCACGCGCCTTTGCCCGCAACATCGCCGTACTCGGCCTGCCGGTGCTGCTGTGGGACGAGCGCTGGTCGACCGTCGCTGCCGAGCGGGCGATGATCGCGCAGGACATGAGCCGGGCCAAGCGCGCTGAAAAGATCGACGCCCACGCCGCCGCCCTCATCCTGCAGGGGGCCATTGACGGCCTGACGATGGGCTGACCGGCGCATGACGGAAACGCACATCATCTGGGGCTGGCTGGTGCTGATCAACCTCATCACCCTCGCCGCCTTCCGCCATGACAAGCAGCGCGCCATTGCCGGGGGACCGCGCATGCGCGAGCGCGATCTGCTGACCCTGGCGGCGATCGGCGGGACGATTGGCGCCTGGCTCGCCATGCGACTTTTCCGGCACAAGACCCGCAAGCGGGACTTCTCCCGCGCGCTGTTCCTCATCGCCGCCGCCCAGTGCGCGCTCATCATCCTGCTCGATCTCAATGCCTGGACAACCCCGAGCTGATACATCAGCGCTTGAGTCCGCCCCGCCGCTCCACTAACGAGGCGCTTTAATGACAATATCGCCCTCTCCCGCCACCGGCCTCATCGGCCGGGACAATTTCCCGCACCGGCATCTGGTGGGAATCGCCAATCTGGCGCCGCATGAAATCCGCTTTTTGCTGGATGAAGCCGAGCAATGGGCCTCGCTCAACCGTGCCGGCAGCCGCAAGCATGATGGGCGCCTCGCCGGCCTCACGCAGATGAACGCCTTCTTCGAGAACAGCACGCGCACGCTGCTCTCCTTCGAGGTTGCGGGCAAGCGGCTGGGCGCGGACGTGGTGAACATGCACGCCGCCCAATCGAGCGTGAAGAAGGGCGAGACGCTCATCGATACCGCCGTGACGCTCAACTCGATGCGCGCCGACGTGATGGTGATCCGCCACATGAGTTCGGGCGCTGTGCAGTTGATCGCCGACATGGTGGATTGCCCCGTGCTCAATGCCGGCGATGGCCGCCACGAGCACCCGACGCAGGCGCTGCTCGACGCGCTGACCATAAGGCGGCGCAAAGGCAGCTTCGAGGGGCTGATCGTCACGATATGCGGCGACATTCTCCACAGCCGCGTCGCCCGCTCCAACATGCTCTGCCTCACTGCACTCGGCGCCCAGGTGCGCGTCTGCGCGCCGCCGACGCTGATGCCCCCGGCCGTTGAGCGCTATCGGGTCACGCCGTTCCATGATTTCAATGCCGCGCTGGATGGCGCGGATGTGGTGATGATGCTGCGCATTCAGAATGAGCGGATGGACGGAGCCTTCATCCCCTCGGCCCGCGAATTTCACGCGCTCTATGGCCTCACGCCCGAGCGGCTGAAGCGCGCCAAGCCCGACGCGATCATCATGCACCCCGGCCCGATGAACCGGGGCGTCGAAATCGTCAGCAGCGTGGCGGACGATCCGGATCGCTCGGCGATCACCGAGCAGGTCGAGATGGGGGTCGCCATGCGCATGGCCTGCCTCGATGTCCTCACCCGCACAGCCCGGGGAGTCGAAGGATGGGCCTGACCGCGATCGTCAACGCACGCCTGTGCGATCCGACCGCCAGCACCCTCTCCGAAGGTGCGCTGCTCGTGGAGGACGCGACAATCGCAGCCGTCGGCGCGGCAAAGGTGCCTGACGGCGCCGAAATCGTCGATGCCAAGGGCATGATCCTCGCGCCGGGCATCATCGATCTGGGCGTGTTCCGCACCGACAAGCCGGCCTTCCATTTCGCCGGCATCACCCGCGCCGCGCTGATGCCGGACCAGTCGCCCGTTCTCGATGAGCCGGGGCTGATCCAGCACGCCGCTCGGGCCGGCAAGCCGGACTTCTGGGTGCATCCGCTCGGCGCCGCGACGCGCGGCCTGGAGGGGCGCGAACTGGCGGAAATGGCGCTGATGAAGTCCGCTGGCGCCCGCGCCATCGCGACCGGCCGGCGCTGGATTGCCGACTCGGGCGTGATGCTGCGCGTGCTGCACTATGCTGCCGCGCTCGACCTGGTGGTCATCACCCATGCCGAGGATGGCGGCCTGACGGCCAACGCCGTGGCGACGGATGGCGAAACGGCCTCGCGCCTCGGCCTTCCCAGCGCCCCCGCCAGCGCCGAAGCGATGGCCATTGCGCGGGATATCGCGCTGGCGCGGGAGGCGGGCACGCGCCTGCATGTCCGCCTCGTCACCACCGCGGCGGGCTTCGCGCTCATCCGCGCGGCCAAGGCCGAAGGGTTGAAGGTGACCTGCGGCACCAGCCCCTCCTACCTCTTCCTCAACGATGCGGCGGTGAGCGATTTCCGCACCTTCGCACGCCTCTCCCCGCCTCTGCGCGATGAGCGGGACCGGCTTGCCACGATCGAGGCGGTCGCGGATGGCACCGTCGACGTGCTGTGCTCGGGCCACGATCCGCGCGGCCCGGAAGACAAGCGCCTGCCCTTCGCGGACGCCCTGCCCGGCATCGCCGGCGCCGAGACGCTGCTGCCCCTTGCGCTCAACCTGGTGCGTGAAGGCAAGATCACTGAGACGCGGATGATGGCCCTGCTCGCGGCCAATCCCGCCGCAATCCTCGGCCTCGACGCGGGACGGCTGGCGCCGGGCGCGCCGGCGGACCTCATCCTCATCGCGCCTGATACGCCCTGGATCGTCGATTCGGCCAAAATGGCAGCGGCGGCCGGCAACACGCCGTTCGACAAGCTGCCGGTTCAGGGCCGGGCGCGGATGATCATGAAAGGCGGCGTGATCCGCTGAGCGGATCGCCCGCCGGCCCCATCACCGCGATGCGAATTGCGGCCCGCCGGCCGAGGCGCCGGCGCGCGCCATGCGCGATGCATTGCTGTCATCGCGGCGCACGTAACAAGCCTGCCCCTCGCCGCGCAAAGTCTGGCACAGGGAACTGGCCGCGCCCCGGCTGGCAAAGCCACCCACCGCCACGCGATGGAAGGTGCGCCCATTGACACTCGCGGCGGTAACGATCTCGCGATAGCCAGCCAGACGCGGGTTACGGCGCATATCCTGCCATTTCACCCGCGCCATCGTTGCGCTGTCGAAGGCGCCGAGCTGGATCACCCAGTCGCCCGAAGCACGGCCTGGCCTGACCGGCAGGATCGGCACCGCGCGGGACGCGGCGGCGATCTTTACCCCCATCGACGGGCTGGATGCAGCCGGCGCAAAGGCAATCTGAGCGATGTCGGGCGCCCTTGGCGCTGGCTGGAGGACCAGCAAAGGCGCTGCTGAGAGGATTTCGGCGGACGGCGCGCCGTAGGGCGCGTTCGCCGGGGACGCGACGGGAGGATTGGCTTTTGCCGGGCCAGCCGGGTCTGAGGACCGGCTCGAGGGCGGGATCGCGACGGATTGAACGGCGGGTGCTGCGCGCGTAGCATCGGCCGCTGCCGCTGGTGCAGCCGCTTCAGCCGTCTTCGCTGGCGACGGGGCGACAGCCTTTGGGGGCGTCAGTTCCGCAACGGAGGGAAGCTCGAAGCTGCGCAGCGCGAGGCGAGACGGCATCCCGGCATCGTCGGCACGGGGCGCAACCCCAGTCAGGGCAGCCACCCGCGCACCGGGTTCAGCCTGCGCCACAGCCCGAGACCAGCGCCCGATGCGCTGCTCGGCCTCTTTGGCGGGCAGGTCCTGCCCGGCGATCAGCCGTGCCTGCCCCCAGGCGCCACCCAGCGCCAAGGCAAAGGCGAGGTTCTGCCGTGTCTGTGCCGAGGCGTCAGGTTGGCGCACCGCGTAAACGAGCGCGCGCACGCCCTCCTGCACGTCGCCAGCCATGGCCATGGCGAGACCATAGTCCGAGGCGGGCAGCGTGGCAGCGTTGTCGGCGAGCAAAGCCTGGGCCGTGCTGTCATTGCCCAGCGCGGTCTCGCACAAGGCCAGGCTGATGATCGTGCGGACATCGCTGTTGCCCAGCGCCATGGCGTCCGTGAACGCCGCCTGTGCCGAGCGATAGCGGCCATTGGCGAGATAGGCACGGCCCAGCAAGACGCGATGGCCTGCAGCAGCCGGGTCGGCGGCGACCAGCGCCTCGGCAAGGTCGAGCGCGTGGGCGAACTTGCGATCCGCGAGCGCTGACTCGATCTTGGGCGAAAGTTGCGCAACCGAGGGCGTCGCGCGCGCGCTATCGGACTGGAGACCCAGCTGTGCGCAGCCGCCCAGCGTCACGCTGGAGAGCGCCACCGTCACCAGCAGCAAAGGCATTTTTACGGAGCGCGCCATATGCCTCACGCCTCCAGTCCCGAACTGGATTCAATCTCTTCGGCGAGCGCCTGCACATGCGCGTCGGCAGCAATCATCCGGTCCAGCGCCTCGATGAGAAGCTGCTGGGCGGAGCGCTTCGAGACCGCGCTCAGCAAGCGCAGGCGCAGGTGCCTCTCGCTATCGAGCCGCAGCGTGAACGCCGCCTTGCGCCCGACGCCCGCCAGACTGGCCGGGCGCTTGGACGGAACCTTCGGCGACGTGACGCGCAGGCTGATTTGCTCGGCGAGGGCCAGCATCTGCTGCTTGGCCGGGGAGACCGGCGCCGGGTTGCTTTCAGCCACGGACACATTGGCGTTGATCGGCACCGCAGCCTCCGTCCCGGTGACCGGCGCTGTCATGTGATGGGTAGAGCCCTCCCCCATGTCATTCCAGCCAAGGTCATCATGGAGGGTCGGGGCGGTCGAGAGACCCGGCAGCGCCGGGCGACGCATGGCCGGGCGCGCAGTGCCCCGCCGCGCGAGCAGGCTCGCCGTCAGCGATGCCGCAGAGCGCGGCTCGGTCATGGAATTATCGCGATTCATCCCTGCACCACCCGACGACCGAAGCCCGTCTGGCGCGACATCGCCGCTGCGACATGCGTGGGCGAGAACACCGTCCGCCGGAAATTCCGCTCGAGCCGATCGGCCACATAGCTCCAGAGCTGCTCGACTTCCTGCGCCGAGCGCCCCTTGGGATCGAAGTCCATCACCGTGCGCCCATCGATCATCGAGGACGCAAAATCGGTGCGCTGGTGAATGGTGACCGGTGCCACCGTGCCGTGCTGCGACAGCGCAATCGCGGCTTCCGAGGTGATGCGCGCCCGCGGCGTTGCCGCATTGACCACGAAGATAAGCGGCTTGCCGGCGCGTTCGCACAGGTCGACCGTCGCGCCCACGGCACGCAGATCGTGCGGGCTGGGCCGGGTCGGCACCACGATCAGCTCGGCGACGCCGATGACGCTCTGAATGGCCATGGTGATCGCCGGCGGCGTATCGATGACCGCCAGCTTGAACCCCTGCTGACGCAGCGCCTCAAGATCGCCGGCGAGACGCGCGACGCTTGTCTGGGCAAAGGCGGGGTAATCGTCGCTGCGCTCGTTCCACCAATCGGAGAGCGAACCCTGCGGATCGATATCGATAAGGACGACCGGCCCCGCGCCAGCGCGCTGCGCCTGAACCGCAAGATGGCCAGACAGCGTGGTCTTTCCCGAACCGCCCTTCTGAGATGCTAGCGCCAATATCCGCACGACATTCCCCCGCTCGATCATGGATCGGGCAAGGAAATCTCACGCTTCCTTCTAAGATTCGGTTAAGTGCGCTGCCCGGCCTGCATAGGCCGCGACCCGGCTAGCCCGTCACCCACTGCGCCCGAGCGATGCCCAGGGCATGCAGCAGGACGCTGAGGTCACCCCGCTCGATGGCGGCATCGGCAGCGGCGCGCGTCTTGGGCTTGGCATGATAGGCAACGCCTAGCCCGGCCGCCTCGATCATCGGAATATCGTTCGCGCCGTCGCCAATGGCGATGGACTGCGCGGGCGACAATCCGCCCTGCTCCGCCGCTCCGAGCAGTTCGGCGCGCTTGCGTGCGGCATCGACAATCGGTTCGCCGACCGTGCCGGCAAGCTTGCCGTCCGCGATGTGCAGGGTGTTGGCAATGGCGACATCGAACCCGATCTCCTGCGCCACCGGCTGGGCAAATGGCACGAAGCCGCCGGACACCAGGATCGTGCGCGCGCCGCGTGACCGCAGGGTCTGCACCAGCGCCCGCGCGCCGGGCATCAGCCGCACCCGCTCGGCACGGCAGCGATCGATCATCGTCGCATCGAGCCCCTTGAGCAGCGCGACACGGCCGGTCAGCGCCTGCGCGAAATCCAGTTCCCCGCGCATCGCCCGCTCTGTCACCGCCGCGATTTCTTCCTTGAGGCCGGCATAATCGGCCAGCTCGTCGATGCACTCGACGGTGATCATCGTCGAATCCATATCCGCCACGAACAGACGGCAGTCGCGATTGGCCGCCGCGAGCACGAAAAGGTCGGCGGGCGGCGCCAGCGCTTCCAGCGCCGCGCGCGCAACGGCCCGGTCACCGGCGAAGGGCAGGTCGACAGCCTCACCCGCCTCGATCCAGACCGGCGCGGCGACATCGAGACCCGCCTGCGCCAGCGCATCGCGCGCGGCGGTCACGTCCCCCTGCCCAAGTCCGTCATGCGCGACTAAGGTCGCAATCATGTCCCGTCCGTCCGAAATGCCGCCAGCCATGCCTGATCCTGATTCCCTGCCCGAAATACGCGACCGGGAGCGGCCGCCGGTCGCGCTTATTGCCGGGCCGACCGCCAGCGGCAAGAGCGCAGTCGCGATGCGGCTCGCGCGGGCGACGGGCGGCATCATCATCAATGCCGATGCCAGCCAGGTCTATGCGGACCTGAATGTGCTGACCGCCCGCCCGCCCGAGGAAGATCTCGCCCAGGCCCCGCACCGCCTCTTTGGCCATATCGACGGCATGGAAGATTGCTCAGCCGCGCGCTGGGCGCAGGAGGCCAAGGCAGAAATCGATGCCGCCCATGCAAAGGGTGTTCCGGCCATTCTCGTGGGCGGCACCGGGCTTTATCTGCACACGCTGCTGCATGGCATCGCACCGGTGCCGGCGATCGACCCCGCGATTCGCGATGCCGTGCGCGCGCTGCCGGTGGCACAAAGCTATGCCGCGCTGGAACTGGAAGACCCAGTCAGTGCAGGGCGGCTCAATCCGGCGGATACCTCGCGCGTCGCGCGGGCGCTGGAGGTGGTCCGCTCGACCGGGACGCCGCTCCCCCAATGGCAGGCCCGGCGCGAAGGCGGCCTTGCGGGACACATGCGCATTCACGGTGCGGTGGTGATGCTCCCGCGCGAGGTGCTCGCCGAACGCGCCGAGCAACGGCTGGATCTCATGCTGGCGCATGGCGCCATCGAGGAGGTCGAAGCGCTCGTTCGCCGGGACATTCCGCCTGATCGACCGGTGCTGCGCGCACTCGGCGTTCGCGAACTCGCCGCGATGCTGGCGGGCGAAATCGACCGGGCGACAGCACGGGCAGCCATCCTCCAGCAGACCATTGCCTACCAGAAGCGGCAGCGGACATGGGCTCGGGGCCGGCAAGCCGGCTGGACGACCATCGATCCGCAGGCTGAGGTGACCATCGAAGACTTCAGCAGCATCGCGCCGGAGGGCCATTAACGGCCACCTGCTCGTCTGTACCAAAACCGGACACGGCTTTCGACGTGCAAGATGAACGCTTCAACGCTCTGACAAATGGTATAAAGGCCGTTCATCTTTCGCTATCCCGCACCGACGGAGACCTGTTTCATGCTCAAGCGTTCGTCCCTTGCCATCGCGCTCGGCCTCGCCGCGTTTGCCAGCGCCCCCGCCCTCGCGTCCGGCGATGCCGCTGCGGGCCTTGAAGCGCTCAAGAACTATAATCTCATCGTGCTGGGTGACGTGAACCTGAAGCATGATGTCGAGGGCAAGATGCTGGTCGGCGGCAACCTGACCGGCGCGAGCCAAGTAGGCATCGGCAATTCGAGCCAAGGCCAGACAAAGAATGCCGGTATTCCCGTTCTGACAGTAGGCGGCAATATCTCAAATGCCGATATCAAGGTGCATAACGGATCCAATGGCGGCGTCGGCACCATCGCCAGCGGCGGCAGCGCCTCGGTCGCGGGCAATGTCAGCAACAGCTGGCTGACGATGAACTCGACCCCCCGCACCGTGACGGTCGGCGGCAACTTCACGGGCAGCAATCCCAACATCGGCAATGGCGACGTCTATACGATCGGCGGCAGCTTCTCCGGCGGGACGATCAACCAGAGTGGCGGCACGCTGAATGTCGGCGGCACGGCCTCGGGCAATTTCAACGGCGGCACGCGCAACTTCAATCTCGCCTCCGGCAATTCCGGCTATGCGGCCTCGGTCTCGGCACCCATCACGGCGACGGTGACCAAGGTCTCCGACGATGTGCGCGCGCTCTCGACCGCGCTCGCCTCGCTCAACATGGCGAGCAATCCGAGCGGCTTCGACATCACCGGCACGGCCATGACGCTGAACGCCGTGGACAATGGCGCCGGCTATGCGCTGTTCTCCTTCAATGCGGCCGACTTCGCCTCGATCAACAGCCTGAAGTACAACTTCTCGGGCACGACGCCGGTCATCATCAATGTGTTCGGCACCGATGTGAACCTAGGCTTCAACTCCAACGGCGCAAATCAGGCGAACAACCAGCAGGTCATCTGGAACTTCGTGAACGCAGAGACGCTCAACTTCTCCGGCAACATTTTTTATGGCTCGGTCCTGGCGCCCAGCGCCAGCCTGCTGATCCACACCCCGATCGAAGGTTCGGTCGTGGTCGGGCGCTATACTGATGGCAATGGCGGCGAGATCCACCTCGGCACCTTCAACGGCAACCTCAATCTGGTGCCCGTGCCCGAGCCTTCCACCTGGGCGATGATGATCATGGGCCTGGGCCTGACCGGTCTGGCGATGCGTCGCCGCGCGAAGACCGTCGCCTTCGCCTGACGGCCACGATCTTCATCATCCTTGAAAAGCTGGAACGGCGCTGACTTCGGTCGGCGCCGTTTCCATTTGGGCCGCTGGCGAGAGCATGCCCGTCCAATAAAATGTTGCAAATTTTTCCGTTATTGTAATTTTATTACTCAATATTGATTTGACACGGCATTTTATAATCCATAGAGGCACCAACCTTGTCAGGGCAGCTCCTTTCGACCAAGGGCGCTGCTAATGGTTTTCAAGGAGTTTCCCGTGGCCGAGAGAAGCGGCGCCGACATTCTGGTTCAATGCCTGCTCGATCTGGGGGTCGACACCGTGTTCGGCTATCCTGGCGGCGCGGTGCTGCCGATCTATGATACGATCTACGATCACCCGAAGATCCAGCACATTCTCGTCCGCCACGAGCAGGCTGCGGCCCACGCCGCCGAGGGCTATGCCCGTTCGACCGGCAAGCCCGGCGTCGTGCTCGTCACATCCGGCCCCGGCGCGACCAACGCGATCACCGGCATCACCGATGCGCTGATGGATTCCATCCCGATGGTCGTCATCACCGGGCAGGTGCCGACGACGCTGATCGGCACGGACGCGTTTCAGGAAGCCGATACGGTCGGCCTCACGCGCCACTGCACTAAGCATAATTATCTGGTGAAGAGCCCGGCCGATCTGGCCGCGACGGTGCACGAGGCGTTCCACATCGCGACCTCCGGCCGCCCCGGTCCGGTCGTGATCGATATTCCCAAGGACGTGCAGGTTGCCACCGCCGCCTATGAAAAGCCCTCGCTGAACGCCCATCCCAGCTACCGGCCGCAAACCGAGCCGGACGCGGAGATGATCGACAAGGCCATTACGCTCATTCTCGATGCCAAGCAGCCGGTCCTCTATACGGGCGGCGGCGTCATCAATTCCGGCCCCGCGGCCAGCGAAGCGCTGCGCGCGCTGGCCGACATGCTCGGCGCACCGGTTACCTCGACGCTGATGGGCCTGGGCGCCTACCCCGCCGCCTCGTCGCAATGGCTGGGCATGCTGGGGATGCACGGTACCTACGAAGCCAATTTCGCGATGAACAAGGCTGATCTCATTCTGGCGCTGGGTTCGCGGTTCGATGACCGCGTGACCGGCCGGCTGGATGCGTTCGCCCCGCTCAGCAAGAAGATCCATGTCGATATCGACCGCGGCTCGATCAACAAGATCGTGCCGGTGGACGTGCCCGTCGTTGCCGATGTCGGCCGCGCGATCGAGGCGATCATCGCTGGCCTCAAGGCGCGCGGGTTCAAGAAGCCCGATTATAGCGGCTGGTGGTCGCAGATCGACGAGTGGCGCGCACGCAAGAGCCTCGATTATGTCGAGACCGGCGAGGAGATCATGCCGCAGCGGGCCATCGCCGAGCTCTATAACGCGACCCGCGACCGCGACACGATCATCACGACCGAAGTCGGCCAGCACCAGATGTGGGCGGCCCAGCACTACCATTTCGAGGAGCCGAACAAGTGGCTCACCTCAGGCGGGCTCGGCACCATGGGTTATGGCTTCCCCGCCGCGATCGGCGCCCAGCTCGGCAACCCCGATTCGCTGGTGATCGACGTGGCCGGCGATGCCTCGATCCAGATGAACATCCAGGAGCTTGGCACGGCGATCCAGTATCGCCTGCCGGTCAAGATCTTCATTTTGAACAACGAATATATGGGCATGGTCCGCCAGTGGCAGGAACTCACTTATGAGAGCCGCTATTCGCACAGCTATTCGGACAGCCTGCCCGATTTCGTGAAGCTGGCCGAAGCTTATGGCGCGACCGGCATTCGCATCGAGACGATGGACGAGCTGATCCCCGGCATCCGTCGGATGATCGACACGCCGGGCCCGGTCATTGTCGATTGCCGGGTGGCCAAGCTCTCCAACTGCTTCCCGATGATCCCGTCTGGTGCGGCGCATACCGATATGCTGCTCGACCCCAGCCAGGTCTCCGGGACGATGGACGACGAGGCCAGGGCACTGGTCTGATGACCCAGCCCGTCCGCCTTCGCCTCCATGTCAGCGAGCCGTTCGATTTCGAGCGGCACAATGAGAGTGCCGACCTGTTCGGCACGACGCGCGACCATGGCGACGAGGATGCGGGCGAGTGGGTGATCGAACTGGAAAGCCGGTTTCAATTCAACGAGCAGGATTATGACAGCGTTCTGGTGTCGCCCCGCTATGTTGGAGAGCCGCTGCGCCGGGTGTTCGATGCGATGCTGGGCGAACCGGTGCGCATTGCCCACCGCACGCCCGAGGGCTGGCATTATGCGATGACGGGCATGCTCTCGGTCGCGCCGCCAGCCAGTGACGGCCCGGCCGGGACGCCAGACAATCCAACCGGTCTCTGACCGACCTGATTTTGAACCCATTGCGATTTCTTGACGAGGACGAAGAGTGATGCACATCCGCCAGGAGGACAGCGAACGCCATGTGCTGTCCGTCACGGTCACCAACGAGGCAGGCATTCTCGCGCGGATCGCGGGTCTGTTTTCGGCACGCGGCTACAATATCGAGAGCCTGACCGTCGCGGACGTGAGCGCGGACCACAAGGTCAGCCGCATCACCATCGTGACCAATGGCCCGCCGCGCGTGATCGACCAGATCATTGCCCAGCTGGAGCGACTTGTGCCGGTGCACAAGGTGACCGACCTCACCGAAATCGGCCCCTTCGTGGAGCGCGAACTGGCGCTAGTGAAGGTCGCCGGCACGGGCGAGGCGCGCATCGAGGCGCTGCGGCTGGCGGACGTGTTCCGCGCCAAGGTGGTCGATACCACGCTGGAGAGCTTCGTCTTCGAGATCACCGGGCCGAGCAACAAGGTCGATACGTTCGTCGGCCTGATGCGCGAGCTGGGGCTCGTTGAAGTGGGCCGCACCGGCGTTGTCGGGATGCTGCGGGGCGCCGCCGCCTGAATTTAGCCAGTCCACCCCGCAGAAAACCGCGACACCGGCTTGGCTTTGCCGGCTGAAAGGTGCAGGAGCGGTCCGCCGGCGGGGGCCGACACGAGATTTTTACATGGATGCCGACACAGGTCGGCCCGACGAACTGAAAGAGAAGGGTTCTGGGAAATGCGTGTTTATTACGATCGCGATGCCGATATCGGCCTCATCAAGGGCAAGAAGGTCGCCATCCTCGGCTATGGCAGCCAGGGCCATGCCCATGCGCAAAACCTGCGCGATTCGGGCGTTGCTGAAGTCGCGATCGCGCTGCGTCCCGGCTCGCCCTCGGCTACCAAGGCAGAAGGCGCCGGCTTCAAGGTGCTCGCAAATGCGGATGCTGCCAAGTGGGCCGACGTGCTGATGATCCTCGCGCCGGACGAGCATCAGGCCGCGATCTACGAGAATGACATCAAGGGCAATCTCCGTCCCGGCGCCGCGCTGGCGTTCGCCCACGGTCTCAACGTCCACTTCGGCCTCATCGAGCCGCCGGCAGATGTCGACGTGATCATGATCGCGCCGAAGGGCCCGGGCCACACCGTGCGCGGCGAATATGTGAAGGGCGGCGGCGTGCCGTGCCTCATCGCCGTTCATCAGGACGCGACCGGCAATGCCCATGACATCGCCCTCTCCTACGCCTCGGGCGTCGGTGGCGGTCGCTCGGGCATCATCGAGACCAACTTCAAGGAAGAGTGCGAGACCGACCTGTTCGGCGAGCAGGCTGTTCTGTGCGGTGGCTTGACCCACCTGATCCAGGCCGGTTTCGAGACGCTGGTGGAAGCCGGTTACGCGCCGGAGATGGCCTATTTCGAGTGCCTCCACGAGGTGAAGCTCATCGTCGACCTGATGTATGAGGGCGGCATCGCCAACATGCGCTACTCGATCTCGAACACCGCCGAATATGGCGACATCACCACCGGTCCGCGCATCATCACCGAAGAGACCAAGTGGGAGATGAAGAAGGTACTGGAGGACATCCAGTCCGGCCGCTTCGTCAAGAACTTCGTGCTCGACAACCGCGCCGGCCAGCCGGAGCTGAAGGCCAGCCGCAAGGCCGCTGCCGCCCACCCGATCGAGCAGACCGGCGCCCAGCTGCGCGCCATGATGCCCTGGATCGGCGCCAACAAGCTGGTGGATCAGGCCAAGAACTGAGCCTTTTCCGGTATAGTCCAGATATGGGGCGGCGGACCGTTGGTTCGCCGCCCTTTCTGTTACGCGCTGCCGTTCACCAGATCGCCCAGCGCCTGCCATGGGGCGATGTCCCAGTAACGCCGCGCCGAACCGGATGGCGAAGGCAGCACGAACAGCCGCGTCGTCCCAATGCGCTCACTCTGTTCGCCCAGCGCGATCCGGCCCGTCGGGCGATCGAGCAGACGGCTGGCGCCGGTCTTGCTGGTGAAGGCGAGGACTGCGGGCTGATAGCGCAGCATTTTTTGGCGCAGCACCGCCCCATCCAGCGCGTCGGCCGGAAGCTCGGCATCATTGCCAAAATGGCCCTTGGCGAGATCGGTAAGGCCGATGCCCAGATCCAGCAATCGCGGATAATCGCCCGGCGAGAACCGCTCCGGCGTCAGCCCGACCTCGTGCAGCGTGCGCCAGAACAAATTGGTCGGATTGGCATAATAAGCGCGCGCCTGTGCAGACTGGCGTCCGAGCGCCGTTCCGCAGAAGACCAGCCGCAAGCCCGGTGCCAACAGGTCCGGCACGGTGAAGTCTTCCGGTAACGGACCTGATCTCGGCAGTAGCGTCATGGCTCTCATGTAGGCGTGCGCTGAGGGGGTATAAGACCAAAAACGCCTCCCCGTCATGCGGAGAGGCGTTTTTTTTGGTTCGCATCACGCGTTCGTAATGCTCGGATTGGGCACCACCGCCGGCTCGCCGCGCGTCTTCCACAAGGAGTAGAACACGCCGCCCGCCAGAATGACGAAGGTGACGCTGAGCGACACCACCGGCGGGATCTTGGCGATGCCGAGCGCATCGGCCAAGACGATCTTGGAGCCGATGAACACCAGCAACAGGCTGAGCGCATATTTGAGGTAATGGAAGCGATGCACCATCGCCGCCAGGGCGAAATACAGCGCGCGCAGGCCCAGAATGGCGAAGATGTTCGAGGTGTAGACGATAAACGGATCGGTGGTGATGGCGAAGATCGCCGGGACCGAGTCTACCGCGAACACCACGTCGACGAACTCGACCATCAGCAGCGCCAGGAACAGCGGCGTCATGTAACGGACCGTCCGCCCTGTCGCACCATCAGGCAGCTTCACCCAGAAATGATGGCCATGCAGCTCCTCCGTCACCCGGAAGCGGCGCTTGATCCACCGGAGCACGGGCGATTTGCCGACCTCATACTCGGCTTCTGCATTGCGCCACATCTTGATGCCGGTGAAGATGAGGAAGGCGGCGAAGACATACAGCACCCAATCCCAGCGCTGAACGGCCGCGGCACCGAAGCCGATCATGAGCGCGCGCAGCACGATGACGCCGAGAATGCCCCAGAACAGCACGCGGTGCTGGTACAGGCGCGGAATGCCGAAATAGGTGAAGATCATCGCGATGACGAAGACATTGTCCATCGCCAGGCTCTTCTCGACCACGAAGCCC
The DNA here is from genome assembly GCF_025961835.1 of Sphingobium sp. B2D3C. Taxonomy (NCBI): domain Bacteria; kingdom Pseudomonadati; phylum Pseudomonadota; class Alphaproteobacteria; order Sphingomonadales; family Sphingobiaceae; genus Sphingobium; species Sphingobium sp. B2D3C. The sequence continues at coordinate 1,738,914 of NZ_JAOQOK010000001.1, forward strand.
GTGACGTAATTCAGGCCCGCCGTCGGCCCAAGCTGCCACCAGATCCAGCCGCCGAAGGCCAGACCAAGCGTGATGTAGAAGGCGGACATGGCGAGGCTCTCGCGCACGCCGATTTCCTTCTCCTCCTTGTGCAGCACGCCCAGATCGAAGACCAGCAGGGCCAGCACAAGGCCCATGAACATGAGCCACATCCACGCCGGCTTGCCGAGCCAGAGAATATCCAGAACTTCCATGCGTTAGGCCCCCAGTGCCCGGGGACCGGCCAGCGACCGGCGCAAGCGGCTCATCAGCACGTCGCGGCGCAGACGCAAGCGCGCGACGAGGCGCCCATCGGGCCGCGCCTTGCAGCGTTCACTGGACAGCGCATCATCGACGCGCTGCAGCAGGACCATCAAATTGAACGTGAAGATATTCATGAACGTCATCCTCCAAAGTGCTTTGCACGTGATCGGATGACTGGATGCCTGAGCCTGAAAAGCCGAACCTGCACCGGTATCACCCGATGCGGTCCGACATCGCGACGCGCTCATTTTTTTGAGCGCTGCGCCAGAGGGGCCCGGTCCGCAGCCCGCATTTTGGAGATATCCCGGCAGGTTTCAAGAGGGCGATGCGAAAAAACTTGCGTCGAGCGGCGACCGAGGCGCTATGCCAGATCACATCGCGCCTGCCGGGCCGCGAAGCCCGAGGTCTCGATCCCCATGCCACTCGATCCCCTCTACATTCTGTGCGCGGTGGTCGCCGTGGTGATTTCCGGCCTTGCCAAGGGTGGCTTTTCCGGTGCGGGCTCGCTGGCCATGCCCATTCTTGCGCTCGCCATCGATCCGGTGCGCGCCGCGGCTATCCTGCTGCCGATCCTGATCGTGCAGGACGTGGTGGGCGTCTGGGCGTTCCGCCGCACCTGGGATGGGCATGTGCTCGCGGTGATGATCCCCGGCATGACCATTGGCGTGGCGCTGGGCTATTTCTTCTCCGCGCAGGTCTCGGCGGATGTGGTGCTGGGCGTACTCGGCGCGATCTCGATCCTGTTCGGGCTGCAGCGCCTGTGGGTCGAGCGAGGCCATGCGATCACCCTGCCCTCCAATTCCCCGGCATGGCTGGGCGTGCTGTTCGGCGTCGCATCGGGCTTCACCAGCCACGTCGCCCATGCCGGTTCGCCGCCCTTCCAGATGTGGGTGCTACCGCGCAAGCTGCCGCGCGATACGCTCGTCGGCACAACCGCCATCGCCTTTGCGGTGATGAACTGGATCAAGGTGCCGGCCTATGCCGCGCTCGGCCAGTTCACCCACGCCAATCTGCTCGCAACCGCTGCGCTGATCCCCCTCGCCCTCATCTCCACGATGCTGGGCGTGAAGCTGGTCCGCAAGGTCGATCCGGAGCGCTTCTATGTGCTGATCTATGTCCTGATGATCCTGCTGGGCGTGAAACTGCTCGCCGATGCGCTGATGTAAATCCGGCGCGCTCCGCGCCGCACCCTTGCATTCCCCTGATGACAGCGGCGAGCGGCACGCTATGCTAAGGCGTATCGTTCTCAATCCCCCTCGCAGACGATCAGGAGACACAGATATGCGCCTCATTCACGCTGCCCTTCCCGCTCTTCTTCTTGCCGGCATCACCGGCGGGCTGGTCGCACAGCCCGGCAAGCCGGACCCCGCCGCGATTTCCGGCGGCACCTATACCGCCGATCCCGGCCACACGCTGGTGAAGTGGGAGGTCGATCATCTGGGCTTCACGCCCTATTTCGGCATTTTCGGGGACATCACCGGCACGCTCCAGCTCGACCCCAAAAACCCTTCGGCGGCCAAGGTGGATGTGACCATTCCCGTCTCCAAGGTCACCACTGCCAGCGCGGGCCTGACGGCTCACTTGCTGCGCGCCGGCAAGGACGGCAAGGCTGCCGACTTCTTCGGCCCGACGCCCGCCGACGCCCGCTTCGTCTCGACCAGCGTCGTCGTGGACGGTCAGGCTGCCAAGATCACCGGCAACTTCACGCTGAACGGCGTGACCAAGCCGGTCACGCTCGACGCGCGCTTCTATGGTGCCGGCATGGGCATGGGCAACAAGGAGAATGTCGGCTTCACCGCCACCGGCTCGATCAAGCGGAGCGACTTTGGCATTGCTTACGGCCTGCCGATGGTGGGTGACGAGGTTAAGCTCGAGATCGTCGCCGGCTTCACCAAGTAAGCGCTGAGACTATCCGGCCGGTGACGCGATCACCGGCCGGTCACAGCCGATGCGCTGGAGATAGGCGCGGCGCGCCACGATCCCGTCATAACCCTTGAAGATCGGCGAGAGCGGATAGACGCCGAGCGGCTGGAACTGCCGAAAATCCATCACCGCCACATCATAGCGTGCGCACAGGGCCGCCAGATCGGCGCCCTTCAGCATTTGCAGCGCCATCACTGCCGGCTTGCCGGGCGCGCCATCTGCACCGAAGCGCACAAGGTCGGTCATGAAATAGCCACCGCGAATATCGACCAGCACCACATCGGCATCGGACGCGCGAATGGCCGCCATGGTCTTGGCATAGCCCCGCACATAGCGCTCCGTATCGCGCGCCTGCCATAGCGTGCCCAGCAGCGCGAACAGAGCACCGGCCACCAGCAGCACCCGGCCATGGCGCGCATCGCGCGGCACGACAGCGCGCCAGCCCAGCCCGGCGAGGAGGCAGAGCGCACCGATCTGCCCGTGCATGTATCGGAAGCCCCAGCCATAGCCCTGATAGAGCGCCAGCCCCAGCCCGGCGACCACGCCCAGCAGCAGCGGTACAGTCACCGGCACGTCACGCCACACACTCCGCCAGCGCACGCCGAACACTGCCAAGCCGGCGAGCGGCAGGAGCAGCAGATTGTTCCAGGCCATCAGCCGCGAAATGTTCAGCAGCGGCTGGAGATTATCGAGCCGACCGAAGAGGCTGATCAGCTTGTCGACGATGCTGTTGGTGCGGTGGACATCGCTTGGCGGTGCCGGGCCGACCAGCTCGGCCAGCGCCATCGGCCAGAGCCGGGCCCAGATCACCATCAGAGCGAGCGCGACACAGATATGGAACAGCGCCGGACGCCAGCGGCGATTGGCCGCCATCCACAGGATGAACGGCGCGATAAACAGCAGCGGGAAGTGCCACTGATGCAGCCCCGCGGCCAGAACTGCGACCAATGCCGCCAGTCCATGCCCCAGCGCCCCGCCACGCAACACCAGCGCCAGCCAGATCATGTTGAACGCGAAATGGCTCGTCATCGCATAAGGCGTCATGGCGGTGACGAGCAATTGCGCGGAGGTGAGCGCCATAACCATCGTCACCAGCGCAGCATCGCGCCGATCCGGGTTGAGGTGCCGCGTGATATGCCAGAGCGCGACGAGGCCCGCGCCGAGGGTCAGCGGGGCGGCGAGATCAGCCAGCCCGACCCGCTGAAACAGGCTGCGGATTGCGGCATGGACCGGCAGATAGATCGAGGTCCAATGCGTATCCGAACCGTAGGGACTGTAGAATTCCGGCTGCATCGCATGGCGGACGGCGTTCCAGGCTTCGGGAATCGGCCAGCCGATCATGCCATGGGCGAGCGCGCCCGCCGTCAGCTCGACCATCACCTCATCGCGCGAAACGCTGTAGCCATGGAAGACCCAGGTTCGCCCTAGCCAGGCGAGCAGGACAATGATGAGGATGCCGACGGGAACCAGCGCCCTCCCGGCGAAGGTGCCGCCACTTGCGTGCTGGTCAGCCAGCCGACCGCCCCGCGCCCGGAGGCCGACGATAAAACCCGCGACCAAAAGGCCAAACGCCTGCGCGTCCAGCATCCACATATCCTGCCGGGCGAACAGATATTCGGAAATGGTCCGGCCATACTGGCCGCGCAAATGCCACATCCAGGTGCCCCAGCTGAGCGCGAGGGACAGCAGTCCGCCCGCCACCAGCGCCGTTGCGAGAGCCAGCGGGCGCCCGTGCGCCGGATCAGACGATCGGGACATTGCCCTCACGCGCCAGATCTGCGCGAATGAACAGGCCGTCCATTTCCACCAGCAGCGGGAAATGGCCCTTGTTGTTGGCGAACACCGCATTGGGCACGAAGCCACCGCGCTCCAGAAGCGCGATCATCGTGCGATAGTCGGTCGCGCCATCGTAGAGCGGGCGCACCGACAATTCGGTCTGCGCGGCGGTGATGCGCGCGGCGACCGCGCTGGCCCCGGACCAGACCTGCGCGTCATGCCCCTGCGTATCCATCTTGAGCAGAATCGCCTTAGCATCGCGCGCCGGCTCCAGATCGGGCAGCAGCGTATCGAGCCGGGCGCAGGGCACATGCACGGTGCGCGTGACCTTATTGCGCTCGGCGAAAATCTGCTCAAGGCCATCCTGAGGGGCATTGAGCGAGCTGAACTGGTCGGCCGCCATCAGGTGGAAGGTCGCCTCGCCATCCCGATCCGACAGGGCGATATTGTGGACGTGCCACCGTGCATCCTTGCCGGCGATCTCCACCAGCTTCGCGCAAACCTCGGGGTGCGGCTCGAACGAGAGGATCGTGCCGCGAAAGCCGACATCCTTGCGCAACATGGTGGCATATTGCCCGGCATTGGCGCCGACATCGATCACGCAATCGATGCCGAAATGCGCAATGAGCCGGCGCAGCGAGACGATCTCGCCATATTGATGCTGGCGGCCGACAAGGCCCAGCCGCACGGCCAGCCAGCGGTCGCGCAGTTCGCGGCGGTAGCGGCGCAGGTCGATCATGCCGCGCTCTCCGCGGTCGAGCGGCCGGTTCTGGCCGCGAAGCGCTCACGCGCGATCTGGTAGGCCTCTTGCGTCTGCGCGGCGGCGACATCCCATCCGGTCATCACCTGACCATGAGCGCGCGCGGCCTCGCCCGCTTCCTGCCGACGGCGCGCATCGACGATGAGCTGGCGCAGGGCCACGGCCAGCGCCGGGGCATTGCCCGCCGGAAAGCGCGTCGCCACGGCATCGGGAAGATCGCCGAACATGCCGGCATCGCTGGTCACCATGGCGGCGCCATAGCGCAGCGCGGAGAGGAAGGCACCGCTCGAATCGATCTCGCGATAGGGAAAAGCCAGAATGTCCGCCGCACGCAGATGCGCATCGAGCCGATGCTCGGTGAGGAAGCCGAGATCGGTCACCAGCCGCTCGCTAAAGCCGCCGCCATGAATGGCCTGCAGAAACGCCTCGACCGGCATGAACGGCTTGCCGGCAATCGCCAGCTCGAAGACGAGCCCGTCCCGCCAGAGATCGAGACAGGCCTGCACCAGCAAATCCAGCCCCTTATAGGGTCGAATCGTGCCGAAGAAGAGGATCCGCGGCACGGTTCCGCGCGGGACGGCAGCAAGGTCTTCCGCCGTCGCCTCCCGCAAGGTCATCGGCGGATGCGGCACCAGCGCGATGTCGGCAGGGTCGATCCCCTGCTTGAGCAGCGTCTCGCGCGTCTGATCGCCATGGACGATCAGCAGATCGAACTGCCGCAGCAACGCCTCATAGCCGCGCCCCTGCACGCCCGAGCGATCCTCGCCATGAAACGGGCGCGCATTGTGGACGGTGTGGACCAGCGCTGTCCGCCCCGCCAGCCGATCGAGCAGGATCTTGTCCACCATGGCGAGCGGCAGCCACTGGAAATGGGCCACATCGCCTGCCAGGGAGCCGAGGCGGCGGAGCCGGGCATCCAGCGCATAATCGGCGGCCTTGGCGATCTGCCCGGCCCGGCCATCGCCCAGCACCGGCCGCAGCCGCTCGCCGATGCGGAAGAAGCGGGGCTCATAGCGGTAGCGCTTGGGCACGATGGCATCGGTTTCGCGCATTGGCCGACCGATCAGCGTTACGTCATTGCCGCGCGCGGCCAACGCCTCGCACAGCCCATCATCATAGCGCGGCGTGAACAGCGAGGGATCGATCATCGAAATCTTCACACGCTGCCCCTTGCCTGCGCCTCTGCGCCCCGCGCTCCTGTCAGATGCATCAGCATACGCCCATGAACCAGCCCCAGCGAAACATGAACAGCGGCGTAGAGAGCCAGAAACCCGGCGGAGAGAGTCCAGCCGAGGCTCTCATGCATGGGCAAGGCGAGCGGAACCGCCAGCACACTGCCGAGCAAAAGCAGCATCGAAGGCCGCAGCAAGGCCGCGAACCGCCCAAGTCCCCACTGCAGATAGACCGAGACGCAAATGAGGCTGAGGCCAAAAAGCAGCGCAATCATCATCGCAATTTCAGAATATTGCAGGTCGAGATTGCCATCGAATATGATGTGGGCGACCAGCTTTCCCGCGATCAGCAGTCCTATGCTGCCTGCCATCGTGGCACCCAGCGACCAGCCAAGGCAGCGCAGGACAGCGCGCCGCACGCCGGCCCCATCGCCCTGATAGGCCGCACGGGTCAGGCCGGGCAGAACCGTCTCCGCAAGCGCGCGAATGACGGCGGACAGCGAGCGGGACAGCTTGAACACCAGATCGAAGAGCAGCAGCGGCCGTGGGTCCGGCGTCACCGCGACGATGGTGAAATAGGGCGCATTATAGGCGCCGACATCACACAGGGTGAGAATGCCGGTCCGGCCGAAATCGGAGAGATAATGCGCGCGCACCGCCGCCAGCCCCGGCCCCAGCACAATCCAGTCGCGCCGCCGCATCGCCAATGTCGCGTGGAAGGTCGCAAGCCCGGCGCACAGCACCCCGAGCGCGACGACCAGTTGAATGAGCACCGACGCAAGGATCGGCAGCGGCCCGAGCGCGGCCAGTAGCAGCGCGAGGCCCGAGATACGGCGGATGCTGTCGAGCGCTTCCCACCAGAGATTGTGATCGACCGCCGCCAGCGCCCGCCGCGCCAGCAGGGTGAGCAGATTGAAGGCGGCGACAAGATAGAAGGTGATGAACAGCGCTGGATAGTCGGTCTTGAGCCAGCCCGTCGCGATGGCGCCACCGATCAGCACCGCGCCCAACGCCACGAGGCCGGCAAGAATCCACAGCAAGGCAACCAGCTCGGCAGGGTCGAAAGCGCCCTCCCCACTCACGCGCAAGCGCCGCAACCGCGCATAGGCGATGGCGCTGAGGCCAAGCTCGGCGGACACCGTGAAGTTGGCGAACGCGACCAGCAGCAGAAAGCCGCGAAACTCCTCAAGGGGGAGAATGCGCACGAACACGAAGGTGACGACGAAACCCCACAGCATGGCGAGGGCCACATTGCCCAGCTTCACCAGCCCGAGCAGCCCGGAATGACGCTCAAGACGCCCCGCCAGCGCAATCAGGCCGGCCATCACCCCCGCAGGCTCATCATGCCGGTCGGCGGGCGCGGAACAGCGTGTCGGCCAGCGCCTCCCGCCTCACCGCTTCGGGCGGGCGGGACGCGGCATCGATCAGGTCCACCTCGAACCCGGCCGCGCGGATGCGCTCGGCAAAGTCGCGGCCATATTGGCGGACATGATCCCACTGGCCGAAGCGCCGCTCCCGCTCGCGGCCAGAGAGATCCGGCGGGCCATCCTCGCTGGGGCGATCCCATAGCGGCACGAGCAGCCAGGCCTCGCCGCCGGGCTTGAGCGCGCGCAGCACATTGCGCAGCACCACCGCGTCGTCCGGCACATGCTCCATCACATGGCTGGCATAAATGCGGTCGTAGCGCGACTCCTCGGTCATCGCCATCAGGTCCAGGTGCTGGACGCCGGGGACGGCATAGCGTGAGGGGTCGATATCGGCGGGCACATAATCGCCCGCATGGGCGCGGAACCGCTCAATCAGGCTCGCCTCGCCCGGCGCGCAATGCAGCACCGCGCTCCATGCCGGCAGGGTGATGACACCTTCATCAAGGAGATGATGCATCAGCCGTTCGCGTGGCGATGCGCCGCAATCGAGGCATCCCCACTCCGCTTCATCGCCGTAGCGGAAGAAGCCCACCACATCGCGCCGGCAGGCCGGGCAATGCCGGTCACGCGCTGCGCCGAAGGCTGACCGCACGGCCAGTTCGGCTCTCGAGAGATGCTTACCTGCGGCCTTGCGCACGCGTTGCATGGTGATCATGGCGCGAGCCTATACAATGCTGGACCCCGAAAGCGAGAGGAACCGCACATCTTTGCGTGCACGGCCTCAGTCGCGGGACTTGGCGGGGGTCCATAGCGTGAAGGTCTGCCCGCGCATGGCGAGCAGCACGCCCTTCAAAGTCGCCATATAGGCCAGCAACAGGTCGAATATCGCCGCGAGCGGCCCGCGCCGCGCCATCGCGCCCAGCATCGCCAGCACCAGCCCGGCCGCGACCAGCGCGACCGCTGCAACCGGCGTGATCCGCCAGGCGAGCGCCAGCGCCGCCACAACCGCCAGCCCGATCCACAGGCCCCCGAACCATCGCACGATCTTGCGCGAGCCATATTTGAACCGGTCGAGCCGTCTCATCCGCCGCAATCCCGGCCGCAAATGCCGGTGCGTGTGCCAGCTGCGGGCGGCGATGCGTACCTTGCGGCGGTACTCGTCGGCGCGCTGCGCCACCATCGCCTCACGGGCGATCACGTCCTTTGCCTTGATGAGTCGCCGACCGGCAAAGACAACGGCCATGGAGACGGTGAGATCGTCCAGCACGCTATCGGGGAAATCGGGATACAGCGCGCGCCGGATCGAGAAGATCGATCCGTCCGCCCCCATCACATTGCCGGTGCGCGACTCGATATCCTTGAGATGCTCCTCGAGCCGCCAGTAGAGCGCGCCCACCGACGCCGAAGCGCTGCGATCCGCGCCATCATAATGCAGCGAGCCGAGCACGCCGCCGACCTGCGGATCGGCATAATATGGCAGTAGCGCATCGATAGCGTTTGCGTCGAGCAGCACGTTGGCGTCGGTAAAGACGAGAATCTCGCCCGTGGCCATGGCCGCGAGTTGCTTCATCCCGTGCGCCTTGCCGCTGCGGCCCGGACCGCGCAGCAGGGTCAGGACGTCCTGAGCCTGGCCCAGCAGGTCGCCTGTGCCATCACCGGAGCCATCGTCGAAGGCGAGGATCTGTAAACCCGGATGCCGCGCCTTAAGCGCACGCAGATTCTCGATCTTCGTGGGCAGCGATGCGGCCTCGTTATAAGCGCAGAAGAGCAGCGAGACGGTGGGCGGGGCCGCTGCACCCGCTTGCTGGACCGGCTTGGTCGGCAGCATTCGCAGAATGAGCGGATAGATCAGGAACGGCCAGACCAGCAACACCGCACATAGCACGATGACGAGGGCGAGGATCACATCGACGGGCGTCATCGCATGTGTCCCCTCCGGGCTTCCCTGTTCTCCTGCGAAAGCAGGAGCACAGGGCGCAGCAGATGAACTTTGCCGCCCTGGGCTCCTGCTTTCGCAGGAGCACAACGCCCCTCTGCAAAACGCCCATCCTCAGAATGCATTGTCATGCGCCAGCACCCGCAGCGTCGCGACAATTATCCGCAAGTCCCGCCAGATCGACCAGTTGGTCACATATTCAAGATCGGACTGGAGCCGGTTGATGAGATCCTCATGCCGGTCGGTCGGGCCGCGATGGCCACGCACCTGCGCCAGACCGGTCATGCCCGGTTTGATGCAATGTCGCGCCCAATAGCGCTCATCGACCTCCCAATAGAGGCTCTGCGCCGCCTTCGCCGCCGGGGCATGCGGGCGTGGACCGACGATGCTCATATCGCCTTTCAACACATTGAAAAGCTGCGGCAGTTCATCGATACTCGTGCGCCGCAGAAAGGCGCCGATGCGGGTCACGCGCGGATCGTCCTTTTCGGTGAGCTTGTCCGCCTTGAGGTCGCTCAGCGCCATATGCATGGTGCGGAACTTGAGGATCATGAACGGCCGCGCATCGCGCCCCAGCCGCTGCTGGCGGAAGAACACCGGCCCCGGTCCCGAGAGCTTCACCGCCAGCGCGCCGAAAATGAGGATCGGCGAGAGCGCCAGGATCGCCGGCACGCAAACCGCCAGATCGAACAGGCGCTTCAACAGCCGGTCGCGGAACAGCAAGGGGCCGCCGGCCACCACCAGCGTCGGATGATCGGCAAAGGCGCTCACTTTCGCGGGCACGAACTGGCGCATTTCCGGCACCAGGATTTCCCCCTTGGCGGAGAGGGAAGTGAGCGCGATGCGCCAGTCCGCGATCCGCTCGGCGGGGCACGCGACGACCACGCGCTCGGCGCCGCCGACACCATCGGCGAGGCGCTCGGCCATTTTGGCATCCCGCGCTGTGGGATCGAAGCCTATCGCCTGCGCATCCACCCGCCAGGCATCGCGCGGCGTTTCGATCTCGACCCCATCGACCAGCAGCACCGTGATGTGCGGCACCGTGCCGACCAGCCAGATCGCCAGCCTGTCGATCAGCGGACGCACCGCGATCAGCCCGCCACCAGACAAAGCGAGGCCGACCATGAAGGTGAGACGCGACAATTGCTCGGCGATCTTACCGAGGTAGATGATGAACAGGGTCAACATCACCGCTTGCGCCAGCGACCATACCGCCTTGGCGGCGCTCGCCCGACGATTGCCGATCATCCTTATCCCGTAGACGCCGCCATGCACGGCAATGAGCACGTAGACCGGCACGATCATCGCGGCCATCACCAAGCCATGCGGCTTGCCCGGCTCGCCGATGAGGGACCCCAGTACCAGCAGATTGGCTAAGGCAAAGGCCAGCCCGAGCACCAGCATGTCGAGCATGATGCTCAGCAGATAGAGGCGCAGGCGTGCTGCTTCCTTCGACTGCGCTGGTTTGGCTGCCATGGCCGCGCGCTATGCCCCTGCGCGGGGGCCGTCAACGAGATTGTGCGTGGGCGACGCGGTGGCATCCGTCGCAGTTCCAGCAACATATGTCCCGCGCCGGGGCAGGATTTCGGGATCATCGCTGGAATATCGTGTATGACCCTTTTATGACGGCCACCCCAGAACGCCGCGGAGAGATGATGCAGCATAGCCCCAACAGACCAGCGCCAGCCGTGAACAGGATCCAAAACAACCTGCTTGCGGCGCCGGAGAGACGTCTGCTGAACTGGCTGTGCAGCATCATGCCCCGCTGGGTCACGCCCGATATGCTCACGACGTTGGGCGTGGTGGGCGGGCTTGCCACCTTCGTCGGTTATGCCGGCAGCAGCTTTGGCGACCAATGGCTGTGGCTGGCGATGGCCGGCTATGTGATGCAGTGGTTCGGCGACTCGCTGGATGGCAGCCTCGCCCGCTATCGCCACATTGAGCGGCCATCCTACGGTTACTTCATCGACCATAGCTGCGACGGCATCGTTACCTTGCTCATTCTGGGCGGCATGGGGTTCAGCCCCTATGTCCGGGTGGACGTCGCGATGTTCGCGGTCGTCGGCTATCTGCTGCTCTCCATCCACGCCTATCTCGCGGCTCGGGTGATGGGCGAATTCAAGCTCTCCTATGGCATAGCCGGGCCGACGGAGCTGCGCTTCGTGCTGATCGGCATGACCATCGGCATGATGCTCACCGACCCCACCAAAGCGCCGGCCATCTCGCCATTCGACATGATCGTTGGCGGCGTGGGCGTGATCTTCGTGGTGCTGTTCGTCAGCCAGACGCTCGTTGCGGGCCGTCAACTGTCCCGGTCGGACAACGCCCGGCGCGGCTAAACGGCGCGGCGCCCGACGCAGCCTGCCTTATTCGGCGGCCTCTTCCAGATGACCATGCGACGCAGCCTGCATCGCCACGATGCCGAGCTTTGCGAGCAGCGCGCCATCCCTGTCGTCGCCGGCATTGGGTGTGGTGAGCAACTTGTCTCCGGTGAAGATGCTGTTGGCCCCAGCCATGAAGCAGAGCGCCTGACAGGCCTCGCTCATGCTCTCCCGCCCCGCTGAAAGGCGGACCATCGCCTGCGGCATGGCGAGCCGCGCCACCGCCACAGTGCGGACGAATTCGATCTCATCGATCTTGGCGAGCGGCGTATCGGCGAGCATGTCGCCGAGCACGGTGCCCTTCACGGGGACCAGCGCGTTGATCGGCACGCTCTCCGGATGCGGCATCGTCGCCAGCGCGTGGATGAAGCCGATGCGATCCTCTCGCGTCTCGCCCATGCCCACAATGCCGCCGCAGCAAACGTTGATCCCGGCAGAGCGCACGGCTTCCAGCGTCTCGATCCGGTCGGCAAAGCTGCGCGTCGTGATCACCTCGCCATATTTTTCCGGCGCGGTGTCGATGTTGTGATTGTAATAATCCAGCCCTGCCTCGGCGAGCATCTGCGCCTGACCGGGCGTCAGCATCCCCAGCGTCATGCAAGTTTCCATGCCCATCTCGCGCACGCCCTTTACCATCTCGATGAGGGCGGGCATGTCGCGGTCCTTGGGGTTGCGCCAGGCTGCCCCCATGCAGAAGCGGCCCGAGCCGGCATCCTTGGCCTGCGCGGCGGATTGCAGCACGGCGCGCACGTCCATCAGCTTGGTGGCCTTGAGGCCCGTCTCTGCATGGACGGACTGGTTGCAATAGCCGCAATCCTCAGGGCAGCCGCCGGTCTTGATCGAGAGCAGCGTCGAGAGCTGCACCTCGTTGCGCGGATGATTGGCCCGATGCACGCCCTGCGCCTCATAGAGCAGATCCATGAACGGCAGATCGAACAGCGCGGCGATTTCCTCGCGCGTCCAGTCGGTGCGGGGGGCGGTGGTCACCGGCGCGGCTGCGGATGAAAGCTGTGTCATAGCCTGCCCCTCTGCCTTAGGCCGAGCCGCTTGAAAAGCCACTCTTGCCATTGGCGGCATCCGCATAGCGCCTGAGCGGCTCGGCATAGCGCCCGACCAGCCGCCGCGCCTGTTCATCGGCCGGCATCGCAGCAAGCGCCGCGCTGAGCCGCGCAGGCCATTCTCCCGGCAGATCGCACAGCCGCTTGCGGGCGATGCCAATGGTGAAGAGGATGGCACCGCTCTCCGGCAGGCGCCTCAGCGTTTGCCGTTCGCAGCGGACGATCAGCCGCTGCCCGGCATTGTCCGGCGTGACATGCGCAAACGCGGCGGCCTCGTCCACGGTCGGGAGATAGCGCCACTCCATAGAAGGCACGATGAACCAGTTGGCCCGCGCGAATATCGGCCCCGCTTTCAAGCTTGCCATGAAGTGATCGACACCGGGCGCCAATTGCTCGGCATAGCCATGGATGGGCGCATGGATCTGCGCCATCGGTCGGCCGATCTTGTCCGCAAGGCGCCAGTCGGTCGGGAAGCCCACCGCAGCGGCGGTAAGGTGCCACGGGTCACCCGGCTCCGCCTGCTGCATGATGCACAGATCTTCCCAGCAGCCGCGCGCGATATCGCCCAGCTCTCCTGAAATGCCGATCATCGCGCCGACCTCGCGGACGGCGCCCTCGGCACCGGGCAGCAGCTGAACCGCATCCGGGTGCGCGTCGAATACCGCCGAGCGGGCGGCGCGGTCGAAGTCCGGCCAGAGCCAGTCCTCCTCCGGCACGCGGCGCAGGCCCATGGTCATCGCCCGGCCCATCCGCGCGGCGCCCATCAGATCGGGCACGGAGAAGCCGAGCGTCATGCCGCCCCGCCTCCGTGCCCTCCTGTCATCCTCAGAGCGCGTCCAGCGCCTGCGCCATGTCCGCGATAATGTCGTCGATATGCTCGATGCCAACCGACACGCGCACCACGTCCGGCCCGGCGCCAGCTGCGACCAGTTCCGCCTCGGACAGCTGGCTGTGGGTGGTCGAAGCAGGGTGGATGATCAGCGAACGGGTATCGCCGATGTTGGCAAGGTGGCTGAACAGCTTGACGCCGGAGACGAGCTTGATGCCAGCCTCGCGCCCACCCTTCACGCCGAAGGTGAACACGGCGCCGCCCTTGCCGCCCAGATAACGCTGCGCGAGCGCATGATAGGGATCGTCCGGCAGACCGGCATAGCGCACCCACTCCACCTTGGGATGCTTCTGAAGCCACTGCGCCAGTGCCAGCGCATTGTCGCAATGCCGCTCCATGCGCAGCGAGAGTGTCTCCATGCCGGTGAGCGCGAGAAACGCGTTCATCGGCGCCAGGGCCGGCCCCAGATCGCGCAGGCCCAGCACCCGGCAGGCAATGATGAAGGCAATCGGCCCCACCGCATCGCTCAGCACAGCGCCGTGATAGGAGTCGTTGGGCTGGGTCAGGGCCGGGAACTTGCCGGACTTCACCCAATCGAACCTGCCGGCGTCCACGATCACGCCGCCGATGGAATTGCCATGGCCGTTGAGGAACTTGGTGACCGAATGCACCACGATGTCTGCGCCATGCTCGATCGGGCGGCACAGCACTGGCGTCGCCAGCGTGTTGTCCACGATCAGCGGAATGCCGGCGGCATGCGCGATCTTCGCGATCGCCTCGATATCCTGCACCACGCCGCCGGGATTGGCGAGGCTCTCGATGAACACGGTGCGCGTGCGGTCCGTGATCGCCGCGGCGATATTGGCCGGATCGTCCGCATCCACGAAGGTCGAGCCCCAGCTCATCTTCTTGAAGCTGTGGCCGATCTGGTTGAGCGAGCCGCCATAGAGTTTCTTGGCCGCGACGATGTGATCGCCGGCTTCGAGCAGCGTGTGGAACGCCAGGAACTGCGCGGCATGACCCGAGGCCACGGCCAGCGCGGCAGCACCGCCCTCAAGCGCGGCAATCTTGCCTTCCAGCACACCGTTGGTGGGGTTCATGATTCGCGTGTAGATGTTGCCGAACTCCTGCAGCGCGAACAGGCGCGCGGCGTGATCAGCATCGTCGAACACATAGGATGCGGTCTGGTAGATCGGCGTGATCCGCGCCTTGGTGGTCGGGTCGGGCTCGGTTCCGGCATGGACAGCGAGGGTATCGATCTTCTGGCTCACGGGGCTGCTCTCCTTTGTTTTGCGCGAAGCGTGACCGACAGCGGCATGGACCGCCATACAGAAAGGCTCCTTAGCGCCTCACCGGCGTAAAGCCTACCGCCAGCGCGTGCCCACAGACCGATGATCCTCCACCTGCTTGCAGAGATCGCTCCCGATCGCCAACTAGGCACCACAGACAGGACACGCCATGCACATTCAGGACTCCACGCCCCGCCCCCGCCAGATCGCCGAGATCGGCAGCTATCATGCGCATATTTATTATGATGCCGCGACGCGCCCGGTGGCGGAGCGCCTGCGCGCGGGCGTGTCGGATCGATTTTCCGTTCGGCTGGGGCGCTGGCACGATCAGCTGGTCGGGCCGCACACGCAATCCATGTTTCAGATCGCCTTTGCTTGCAGCCTGTTCGACACGCTGGTGCCGTGGCTGATGCTCAACCATGGTGGACTGAGCATTCTCATCCACCCCAATACGCTGAACCAGCGGCGCGATCATCTGGAGGACGCGCTGTGGATCGGCGCCCCGCAGGCGATCCTTGGCGACCGCCTGCCAACCGAGGGCGCAGAGCCGAATGATGTCGGTGAGATCAATTCCGCGCCCGTCGCCGGAGTCACCATCTAGCGAGGCAGCATCCCCTCGCCGCAGCGCCTCTCGGAGCGGCGCGACAGACATAGAAAAACCCCGCCAAGTCGTTGAACCTGGCGGGGTTTTCCATGGTGGGCGTGGCAAGGATTGAACTTGCGACCCCTGCGATGTCAACACAGTGCTCTACCACTGAGCTACACGCCCACTTGAGAGGAGAGGCCCTTACGCAACGCGCGAGGGCGGCGCAAGCGCAAATATCAGAGAAGGTTCTCCGCGCTGGTGCGATTGAACATTCGGTCGACCTCCATCACCAGATCGCGCAAGTGGAACGGCTTGGAGAGAACCTTGGCTTCCGGCGCGACGCGCCCCGCGCGCAGGGTCACCGCCGCAAAGCCGGTGATGAACATCACACGCGTATGCGGCGAGACGGACGCGACATGCTGGGCCAACTCAATGCCGTCCATTTCCGGCATCACGATATCGGTCAGCAGCAGATCGAAATGCTCGGCCTCGATGATCGGCACCGCCGCCGTGCCCCGGTCCACCGCCACGACCTCATAGCCGGAGCGTTCGAGCGCACGAATGAGATACTGCCGCATCGAGTCATCGTCTTCCGCCAACAAAATGCGAAACATGCGCGTGCCGAAGCCTCCGGGATACTCGTCGATCACACCGCCATAAAGCCTGATAGGCCTTGGCGTCACCCCTTGCTTTATGCGAAAAGCGATTAAGAATTTCCATCAGTTGCGGCCAATTGCGGAAAATTTCGCAGCCGCAAGCCGCCCCGTGGAGGACCCTTGCGACCCAAGCCTGCCCGGAGTCATGACGCGTTTCATCACTACGGCGTAGCCGGTGATTGCGGTCCTCTGGTGTTCGCCGTCCCTCATGCCGGGCGGGACTATTCCCCCGCCCTGCTCGCGCGGGCCCGCGTCTCGCAAAAGGCGTTGCAAGGGCTGGAGGACCGCTATGCCGATCTGCTGGTGGAAAGGCTCATCGAGCAAGGCCACCATGTGCTGATCGCGCGCCAGCCCCGCGCCCTGATCGATCTCAATCGCGACGAGCGGGAAGTCGATCTGCGTGGCATCCAGGGGGCGCCATGGAGCTTTCGTGGCCAAAGCAGCGCAAAATTGCGCGGTGGTCTGGGGCTGATCCCCGAGCGGCTGGCGGCGACGGGCGGTCTCTGGCGCGATCCCTTGCCCTACGCCGCCCTATGCCAGCATATCGAGCAGGTGCATCGCCCCTACCACGCCGCGCTGGCGGCTGCGCTTGACGTGACGCGCCGGCGCTATGGCATCGCGTTGCTGCTCGACATTCATTCCATGCCGCCGCTCAAGGCAACCACAACCGACATGCCGACTCCGCGCGTGGTGATCGGCGACCGATTCGGGCGGAGCGCAACGGATCGGCTGACCGACCTGTGTGCGGACGTCATTCGCCGGCACCGGCTGCCGGTGGCGATCAACGCGCCCTATGCCGGTAACCACATTCTCGAGCGACATGGCCGGCCCGAGCGGGACGTTCACGCCATTCAGATCGAATTCGATCGCTCGCTCTATCTGGATGCGACAATGGCCGAACCCGGCCCTGGCCTTGCCGATGTGCAGGCCCTTCTCGTGACATTGGCCGAGCATCTCTCGCGCGAGCTGATTGACTTTGCCCGGCCGCTGGCGGCCGAATAGCGCAGACCGAGCCATCTCCGTTTAACCATAAAAAACCACCCCGTGCGATGCACAGGGTGGCCCAGGTTCAGGGAGGAGACGTCCCGAAAGGGCGGGACGCCCACGCAACGGCTCGAAAGGGGGAACAAGCCATTACGTATTCCGAAGTTAAGGCACGGCCCGAGCCTTTTCAAGCCCGGGCCGCAAGAGGTAGATGATTTTTTCAACTTATCGCCTCGCCCCGCCGAAAAAATCGAGCGGCTGAGCGAGGGGCGCGATTTAGCTGATCTGGTAAGCCGGCACCGGGCCGAGGCCGAGGGCGCGCTGAGCGAAGAACAGCTCACGCATGCCCTGCAGCGAGAACAGATGCGCATGGATGAGCGGAAGCGCACCGCTCTGGTTGAACTTGCGTAGCTGATCGCCGCGCAGCTCGCGCAGCTTTTCCTCGTTAACCATCTGGAAGCCGCGATAAACGAAGGGCTGCTCCTGATCGGGAATCTGGATGCTCAGCTCGCCGTCCATCAGAAGCTCCTGCTCCTGCAGTTCCTTGACGAACTGGCCGGTGCGCATCGCAGCTTCCTCGAACTGCTGGCAGAAGGCGAGCAGTTCCTTGGTCAGCTCGCTGGCCTCGCCATTTTCGATGAGCGGACGACCGTCCTCATACTCGCCGACGATCTCGCTGGTCGGGTCGAAGCACAGCGACAGCTCGTCGGAATCCGGACGCAGGCGCACCAGCATCCAGGGGTAGCGACGGATATAGGCGGGAACATAGCCGTCCTCGCGGCGCAGCTTGCCCTCGCTGTCGACCAGCGTGTTGACGCCCTCGTTGAGGCCCATCAGCGCCAGCGGCACGGGATTGGGGCCGCTGGAGAACACGATCGGCAGGAAACGCTGGGCCTGCGCGAACTCGTCGAGCGTCAGCGGGACCGCGTGGACGCCCACGATATGCGGCGCGGTGTCATAGTTGCGCAGCGTATACTTGCCGTGCTGCTCTACATTGAGCGGCACCAGATCGTTGTAAAGCAGAGGCAAATTCTGGGCTTGTGGCGCGCTGGCCATGACATCGGTCTCCTGAAGCGGACATGGATCAGCCCGTTCCCGATGGGCCGGCTGAATGACGCCCGGCCATAAAGGGCCGCTCGGGCCTAGGCAAGGGGCACAAGCTTGCCGGGATTGAATAGGCCCTGTGGATCGAACGCCCGCTTGATCGCCCGCACCGCATTCAGCTGGGCGGGTGGCGTAAGACGTGCAAACTCCGCGATCTTCATCTGGCCGATCCCGTGCTCGGCCGAGATCGATCCGTGCATCGCCACGACGATGTCGTTGACGAAGCGTGTCGCCTCTTCCCCGTGCGTGCCGAGCCAGTCTGCCCCCTGCCCCGGGCCAGTGCCGGCCGGCGCGCGGACATGGAAGTGCACATTGCCATCGCCAAGGTGCCCGAAGGACGAAGCCGTCGCCCCCGGGAACCGCGCCTCGCACGCCGCTGCCGCCTCGATCATGAAGCGGGGCATGTCCGCAATCGGCACACTCACATCGAACTGCAGCGCGGGGCCTTGCGCCCGCTCCGCCTCCGATCCGCTTTCCCGCAGCTTCCAGAATGCCTCAGTCTGCGCCTCGCTGGCGGCGATGGCCGCATCGACGACCAGACCTTGTTCGAAGGCCTCGGCCAGAGTGGCCTCCAGCCGGGCAGCCGCGCTCTCTTCCTCGTCGGCCGCGTCCAGATCCACCTCGATCAGCGCATTCCACGGCGTGCGGGTCTCGATTGGCGCGCGCGTATCGGGGATCACATCGAGCACATGGCCGAGCGTGTCGCGCGCCATCACCTCGAATCCCTCGACGACGGACCCGAGGCGCCGTTCGAGAAATCGCAACAGCGCCAGCGCCTGCGCGGGGTCTTCCACGCCGGCCCAAGCCACGGCCCGATCGGCAATCGCGGGCACTAGACGAAGGCTCGCGGCGGTCACGATCCCCAGCGTTCCTTCCGCCCCGATGAGCAGCTGCTTGAGATCGTAACCGCGATTGTCCTTCTTGAGCGCGGCAATCCCATCGTGGATCGAGCCATCCGGCAGCACCGCCTCGATGCCCTCCACCAGTGCGCGCATCGTCCCGTGCCGCAGCACCTGCGTCCCGCCGGCATTGGTGGAGACGAGCCCGCCGACCGTTGCCGATCCCTTGGCGCCCAGGCTCAGCGGAAACCGCCGGCCGACCGCCGCTGCCGCCTCATGCAGCGTCGAGAGAATGACACCTGCCTCGCACACGGCGAGATTGGCGGCAGGATCGATCGCGCGAATCCGGTTCATCGCGCGGAGTGAGAGGATGAGGGCGCTGCCATCGGCCGGGGGTGTGGCGCCGCCGACCATGGAGGTATTCCCGCCCTGCGGCACCAAGGGGACGCCATGATCGTGCGCGCAGCGGACCATCGCGGCCACCTCCTGCGTGGATCGCGGCGTCAAAATGGCCGCCGTCTCGCCATGATATTTGCCACGCCAGTCACCCAGCCAAGGCACGATCAGATCGCGATCCTCTATCAGGCCACGGGGGCCGGCAATCGCACGAAAGGCGTCCAGAACTGTCTCGGAGATCATGCCCGCCTATATGCCCTCTGCGCCGCCGCATGACCACCATCTGCGCGCAAAAATGCTTGCGAAGCGCGCGCCTTCGTTGTTGATCATACAATTAATCGGCTGTTCAAGCGGTAAGGGTTAGGGCATTTTCCTCCCCTGGGGTCAGTTCATTGCCAGCATCGTCGCCAACTATTTTGCTGCCGCTCCTGCTTTTGGGCGCATCGCAGGCCGTAGAGGCCGAGCAGCGCGTGGCGGGCCCGGAGATGAGCCGCATGGCGCGCATGGAGCAGGTCCAGCTCGCCCAGCTCTCCATCGAACAGCGAGTGATCATCCGCATCCCGACCATGCCGGCGCAACCCCGGACAGCCGCACCGGCGCCGCCGGTCATCCAGTGGAAGGAAGGTCGCGGTCCGCGTTGCCTGCCGCTCAACCTGATCCGCGCGGCGGTGGTGACGCATGCCGATGGCGTGACGATGGTGGTGAGCAACACCGAGCGCTACCGCGCCCATCTGGGGCGGGCCTGCCGGGCGGCGGACTTCTATTCCGGCTTCTACATCTCGCCCGACAAGGATGGGGTGCTGTGCGCCGGGCGGGACATGCTGCATGCTCGCAATGGCTCCGCCTGCGAGATCGAGCGCTTCTCGCGCCTCACGCCCCAGGTCGTGCGCGCCGATCCTGATGACGACCAAAGACGCGCGCGATCTGACCGATAACTGCCGATAAGCGGGCGGAATTCCGCTTCCCGCGTTCGAGGCCAGAAACCATATCGCCACCGCCGCATTATCATGACGGGGAGCCTCAAGGCTCGCGGACGTCGCGTCAATCGCGACAGGGGAGCCGTCGTTGCGACTAAGATTACCGAAGGCAGGCTTGAAGCCAAGCACGCAGAACTTTGGAAAAGCCTGGCGTGGAAGCTTGCTGGCGAGTGCCGGGATGCTGTGTCTGCTCGCCTATCCCGCACAGGCCCAGACCCCAGCGACCGAGCAGACGCAGCCGATGCGGAGTTCAGACGGGGCTCCTGTTGAGCCGATCATTTCTGACGAAGAGTTCGACGCTAGCATTCCGCCGATCGATGAAAGCGCCCCGCTCGGCAGCGTCCAGGCATGGGAAGCCGAGGCAGACCGGCGCGCGGCCAGCACTGGCCGCGATGCCAGCGTGAGCGCCGAGCCGACCCCCGCCGAACAATCGGCGGCGGATGAGGGCCTGCCCGCTCCGCCGGAACTGGATGAGGAGCTCGACCGGCCTCTCACCCCGCTCAACGCCTTCGACGTCGAAACCTTCGACGAGAGCCAGTATACCGAGGCTGACGAGGGCCCCGCCCCTTCGCTGCGCTACAGCTACAAGATCGAGGGTCTCTCCGCGCTGGACGGTGCCGGCCCGGTGCTGCCCGTGGATGGCGGGGACATTGTCAGCCAGTTCAAGTCGCTCTCCGCCCTCGAAGATGGCGATGGCAAGGCCGACAATGGCGCCATGATCAATGCCCGGCTGGAGGAAGACCAGAAATTGCTGGTCGATATCCTGTCCTCGCAGGGCTTTTTCGATGCCACGGTGCGGGGTTCGCTGGAGCTTCCCGAGCAGGACAGCAAGGGGCCGATCACGGTCATCCTGCAGGCCACGCCAGGCCCGCGCTATCATCTGGGCGAGATCCGGTTCGATGCGCCGCCGGTGCAGCCCGAGGATCTCATCACCCGCGCCTTCCGGCCCCGCACTGGCGACCCCATCGTCGCCGAACGCATTCTCAGCGCCGAAGCCAATATCGCCGTGACCTTGCCCGAGAACGGCTATCCGTTCGTGAATGTCGGCCAGCGCGATATCGTGCTCGATCCGGAAACGGAGGCCGGCGACTACACGCTGCCGATCACCCCCGGCCCCCGCAGCAGCTTCGGCGACATCGTCGTCGAGGGCGAGAAGCCGGTGTTCGAGCCGGACCATATCCAGAAGATCGCCCGCTTCCGCAAAGGGGAACTGTATGACAGCCGCAAGATCGATGATCTGCGTCAGGCGCTGATCGCCACCGGGCTGCTCTCCGTGGGATCCGTGACGCCCCGCCCGAGCGGCGAGCCCGCGGGCGACGGCACGGACTATGCGACCCTCGTCGTCAATCAGGAGGCCGGCCCCGCCCGCACCCTCGCCGCCCAAGCCGGCTATGGCACGGGCCAGGGCGTCAAGGTCGAGGGGAGCTGGACGCACCGGAACATGTTCCCACCCGAGGGCGCGCTCATTGTTCAGGGTACGGCCGGCACATTGGAGCAAGGCCTCGGCGTCTCCTTCCGTCGCTCGAATGCCGGCAAGCGGGACCGCAGCGTGGAACTGGGTATCGATGCCCGGCACAGCAATTTCGACGCGTTCGAGGCGTTCACGGGCCGTCTTTATGGCCGCATCGCCTACGAAAGCACGCCCATCTGGCAGAAGCGGCTGACCTACAATTTCGGCTTCGAGCTGCTCGGCTCCAACGAGCAGGACTATAATTTCGACGCCGGTGAGCTGCGCCGGCGGACCTATTATGTCGCGGCGCTGCCGGGTCAGGTGACGTTCGACACATCCAACTCCCTGCTCGACCCGACCCGTGGCTTCCGGATCTCCGCCTGGCTCTCGCCGGAAGCATCGCTCGGCAGCGGCGCACAAACCTACGCCCGCGCGATGCTGGAAGGCACGGGCTACTACCCCATCTCGGACGGCTTCGTGCTGGCGGGCCGCGCGCGCGTCGGTATGATCGGCGGCGCGGCGCGTGAGCAGATCGCACCCTCGCGGCGCTTCTACGGCGGTGGCGGCGGATCGGTGCGCGGCTTTGGCTATCAGGAACTCGGCCCCAAGGATCCCGATGCCCGGCCCATTGGCGGCCGCAGCCTCGTCGAGGCCGCGGCGGAAGTGCGCTATCGCTTCGGCGATTATGGCATTGTCGGCTTCATCGATGGCGGGCAGGTCTATACCAGCCAGGTGCCACGCTTTGACGATTGGCGCTTCGGCGTCGGCATAGGCGGGCGCTTCTACACCAATTTCGGCCCGATGCGGCTCGATGTCGCCACACCGATCAACCGCCAGCCGGGAGAATCCCGTATCTCCGTCTATGTCTCCATCGGGCAGGCTTTCTGATGGCTGATCCGACCCCACCCCCCGCGCCGATCGCCTCGGATATGCCGGAAGAGACGACTGCCGAAACCGTGATCGTCCGCCGCCGGAATTGGCCGCGCCGCGTGCTGATCGGCCTTGGGGCGCTGCTCGCCTTGCTGCTGGCCGTCATCATTGGCGGCTATGCCTGGCTGAACAGTGACAGTGGGCGGGGGTTCGTCACCCGGCAGATCACCGGACTCAAGTTCGAGAATGGCATGTCGATCGGCATTGGGCGGATCGACGGCTCGATCTTCGGCGCCATGCGCCTGCGCAATGTAGAGGTGCGGGACACAAAGGGCGTGTTCCTGAGCGCGCCGCTCATCGAGATGGACTGGCGGCCGCTCGCCTATGCGCGCAGCCATGTCGACATCCGCTCCCTGTTGATCCCGGCCGCCCGGCTGCATCGCTCGCCGGAATTCAAGCCGACGCCATCCAGCGATGGGCCGCTGCTGCCCGATCTCGACATTGACGTGAACCGGCTCGACATTGG
The DNA here is from genome assembly GCF_025961835.1 of Sphingobium sp. B2D3C. Lineage (NCBI taxonomy): Bacteria > Pseudomonadati > Pseudomonadota > Alphaproteobacteria > Sphingomonadales > Sphingobiaceae > Sphingobium > Sphingobium sp. B2D3C. The sequence goes on from NZ_JAOQOK010000001.1 coordinate 1,762,075, forward strand.
CCGCCTGCAGATCGACACCCCGGTGACCGGCCGCAAGCACCTGCTCGGCCTCGCCGGTACGGTCCACATTGCGGACCGCCGCGCGCGGATCAAGGCGGACGGGCGCGCCATTGTGGCGCCGGGCGTTGCGGGTGGTGACAGGCTGGCGCTGCTGCTCGACGCGGTACCGGAATCCAACCGCCTGGCGGTCGATCTGCGCGTGACCGCCCCGGCGCAGGGCTTGCTGGCAAGCTACACCGGCATCGCCCAGCCGACAGCCATCGCGCTGGCCGGCAAGGGGGACTGGCAGAGCTGGACCGGCAAGCTGACGGGCCGGATGGGCAGCGAAAGCCTTGCCAATGTCGCGATCACGGGCCGCGACGGCACCTTCACGGTGCGTGGCCCCTTGCGGCCCGGGCTTTTCCTCACCGGCCCGGCTCGCGCCATGCTCGAGCCGGTGACGCAAATCGACATGACCGCTGCCCTCGCAGACCGCCGCGCCCAGATTCGTGGCGGCCTGGCCAGCGACAACTTCACCTTCGGCGCCCAAGGCCTCATCGATCTGGGTGCCAGCCGCATGGAGAATCTCGATCTCGCCTTCCGGCTCACCAAGCCCAGCGTGATCGCGGAGAATCTGCGCGGCGCGGATATCGCGATGAACGCCACGCTCAACGGCGCCTTCGTCGCGCCGACGATCCGCTATGGCGTGAACGCCCGCCAGATTGGCTTTGGCGCCACGCTGATCGAAGGCCTCGCCGTCTCGGGCAGCGCGACGCTGGACAAGGACCGCTGGATGATCCCCGTCGAGGGACGCGCCCGGCGGATCAGCGGCGTCAATGCCAGCATCGAGCCACTGCTCACCAATGTCAGCCTGGACGGCGACCTGGCTTATGCCAATGGCCGCATCCTCTCGGATAATATGCGGCTGCGGTCCGACCGGATCGACGCCACCGCCGTGATCGTGGCCGACCTCAACACCGCGCTCTACACAGGCGCCCTGAATGGCCGGGTGAATGGCTATCAGGTCGAGAGCGTGGGCATCTTCAACCTCCAAACCGACATGGACCTCAAAACCGGCCAGAACGGTTCTTTCCGCCTCGGCGGCCGCGTCACCGCGCGCTCGACACGCCTGCTGAACGACGGGCTGCAAAGCTTCCTTGGCGGCAACGCGTTGATCGTCGCGGATGTCGGTTATGACAGCAATGGCGTGGCCAGAGTCGAGCGGCTGAACGTCTCGGCGCCACAATTCCGCATGACCGGCGCGCGCGGTCACTACGGCGCGGACGGCAGCGTGCGCTTCTCCGGGCGCGGAAGCTCGGATCAATATGGCCCGCTGGGCGTCGAGGTGACCGGCACGGTCAATCGCCCGCTGGTCCGGCTGGCAGCCGAGCGGCCGGGCCTTGGCATTGGCCTCGCCAATCTGACGGCGACCGTGCGGGGCGACAACGGCACCTATCTGGTGCAGGGCGAAGGCGCCTCCGACTACGGACCGCTGGACCTCAATCTGGCTGTAATGACTGCGCGCGGGCCTTTGACCGTCGATGTGCGCCAAGGCACGAGCTTCGGCGGCGTCGGCCTCTCCGGGCGCATCTCGCAAAGCCGCGCCGGCCCGTTCGAGGGTACATTGCTGGCCGATGGGTCCGGCATCAATGGGCGGGTTGCGCTTTCCGCGCAGGGCCCCGTGCAGCGCGCGCTGGTAGATGCCACCGCGCGCAACGCCAGCCTGCCCGGCAAGGCCGGCCTCACTGTGGAGCAGGCGCTCATCAAGGCGGACATTCTGTTGACCGAGCAGCCGCAGGTCGTTGCCGATGCGCAGCTTGCCGGCACGCGGATGGGCGATCTCACCATCGCGGTCGCGCGCGGCACGCTGAACTATCGCGACGGGGGCGGTCAGGCGAAGCTGCTGGTCGAGGGGCGCACGCGCTATCCGTTCCGCCTGGCTGCCAACGCCCGCATGGCGCGGGACCTGTGGCAGCTCGCGCTGGACGGTCGCTTCAACGGCGTCGACGTCAAGACAAGCTCGCCGATGCGCATCGTGCCATCGAACGGACGCTATACGCTCGCCCCGACGCGGCTCACGGTCGGCGGAGGCACCTTGCACCTTGCCGGCCATTATGGTGGCGGCATTGCCGTGCAGGCCAGGATGCAGGAACTCAACCTCGCCATCGCCAATCCCTTCGTGCCCGGCCTTGGCCTCGGCGGAAAGGCCACCGGCAGTCTCGACTTCACCCAGGCCAGCGAGACGGCCTTCCCCGCCGCCGACGCCCGCCTGACGATCGACGATTTCACCCGCACCAGCCTCGCGGCCGTCTCCGAACCGGTCGATATCCAGTTCGCCGGCCGGCTGATCCCGCAAGGTGGCGAGGCGAATGCGCTCATCCGCCGGCGCGGCGCCGCGATCGGCCGGATGAAGGTCAGCCTCCAGCCGCTCGGGCCGGGCGCGGGTAGCTGGTCGACCCGCCTGCTCGCCGCGCCTCTGTCCGGCGGCTTGCGCTACAACGGGCCGGCCGACGTGCTGTTCTCACTAGCTGCGCTGCCGGACCAGAGTCTCAAGGGGCCAGTCGGGGTCGCCGCTGATTTCAGCGGACGGGTCCGGTCGCCGCAACTCACGGGGGTCGTGCGTGCGAGCAACCTCACCTATGAGAACACCAGCTACGGCACCCGCCTCACCAACATGGCCGTGCGCGGGCGCTTCACCAACGACCGGCTGGAGGTCGAGAGCCTCACCGCCAATGCCGGCAATGGCACGGTCAGCGCCAGCGGATCGGTCTCCCTCAATTCCGATCAGGGCTTCCCGATCCAGCTCGGCATCGACATGAACAATGCGCAGCTGGCGCGCAGCGATGGCCTGCAGGCGCGGGCGACCGGCCAGATCCAGGTGGTCAACGGCCCCAACCAGCCGCCGACGATCACGGGGCGCCTCACCCTGCCCGAGACGCGCTATCGCATCGTCTTCCAGGGCAGCGCGGAAGTCCCGACGCTGACCGGCGTGCGGCGCAAGCCGACGCTCAAGCGCGAGCGCATCTCCGGCGCGCCCGAGCCGATGAAGACCATACCTTCTGACTGGCGGCTGGACCTGCGCGTGCAGGCGGATAACCAGATCTATGTGAGCGGCATGGGCCTCGAGTCCGAATGGGCGGCGGATTTGCGCGTCGCCGGCACCAGCGCAGCGCCGCAGATCACCGGCGGCGTCAACCTCGTGCGCGGCACGCTGGGCTTTGCCGGGCGCTCGTTCGAGCTTCAGCAGGGCCGGATCACCTTCAGCGGACCCGAGATGACCAACCCGCAGCTGCGCATCGTCGCGAGCGGCGAGGTCGAGGACGTGACGATCACCATCACGATCACCGGCAATGCTCAGGATCCGCAGATCGCGTTCACCTCCACGCCCAGCCTGCCGCAGGACGAACTGATGGCGCGCATCCTGTTCGGCAATTCGGTGGGCGAGCTGAGCGCCATCCAGGCCGTGCAGCTGGCCGCCTCGCTCAACTCGCTGCGTGGCGGCTCGGGCGGCCTCAATCCGCTCGGCGTGCTGCAATCGGCCGGCGGCATTGACCGGCTGCGTCTGCTGGGTGCCGATGAGGAGACCGGCCGGGGCACTTCGCTCGCCGTGGGGCAGTACATCAGCAATGATGTCTATGTGGAGATCATCACCGATGCGCGCGGCCATACCGCAACGCAGCTGGAAATCAGCCTCTCGAAAGCGCTCTCAGTGTTGAGTTCGGTCAGCAACTTCGGCGGGTCCGGCGTGAACCTGCGCTACCGGAAGGATTATTGATGCGCGCGGTAACGATCCTGTCGATGCTGGCAGCGCTCGGGCTGGCGGGGTGCAGCAACGAGCCGAGCTTCGATGAGCGCTACGCTACCGAATCCAACCGGATCGAGGGCATGGCGGCCAATATGCAGGCGCAGCTCGACGAGCAACTCAATGCCTCTGCCGCGGCCGGCCGCCTCGCCCTCCCCATCGATGAAAATGATGTGGCCTACAACGCCACGGCCCAACCATGACCAGCCAGACCGACACCGACCAAGATAAGGAGGACCGCTCGATCTCTGCCCAGGAACTCGAAGTGCTTGCCGAAGAAATCCCCGGCGCGAAGGGCGATTCGCCGCTCTCTCTGCCACCCAAAGCGTGGTGGGCGATCTTCAAGCGCATCTACGTGATGATTGGCTTCCATAATCTCAGCCTGCTCGCCGCCGGGGTCGCTTTCTTCTCCTTCCTGGCTTTCGTGCCGCTGATCGCCTCGATCGTTCTGCTGTACGGCCTCATTGGCGATCCGCAGATCGTCGCGAGCAATGTCAATCTGCTGCGCGGCTTCGTGCCACCGGAGGTGCTCACCATCCTGGAAGAGCAGCTTCTCGCTATCGTGACGACCAGCAAGGCAGCGCAGGGCTTCGGTCTGGTGCTGGCCCTCGCCTTTTCGATCTATGGTGCCATGCGCTCGGCGACGGCGATGATCGCGGCCCTGAACATCATCTATGAAGAGCATGAGACGCGCAATTTCTTCCGCACCACCGGCGTGGCCGCCGGCATCACCGTCGGCATGGTCGCGGTGGGCGTGATCGGCACCTTGGCGATCTCGCTGTTCACTTATGCCGGGCGCGTGCTCTCCGATTACATCGGCAGCGGCTCGGCGTTGATCATCCAGTTGGCGACCTGGATTTTCGCGGGCGTGCTCATCAGCCTCACCTTCGCCGTGTTCTATCGCTATGCGCCGGACCGCAGAGCCGCGAAATGGCGCTGGCTCTCGGTGGGGTCGGTGCTCTCCACCCTGCTGTGGGTAGGAATCACGCTGGGCTTCGGCTTCTACGTCGCCAATCTGACCAATTATAACGCGACCTATGGCTCCCTTGCCGCCGTCGTCATCTTCCTCATGTGGCTGTTCCTCTCGGCTTATGCAGTGTTGATCGGCGCAGAGGTCAACAGCGAGATGGAGCGACAGACAATGGTCGATTCCACCATCGGGCCGGATCGCCCGATCGGCCATCGCGGCGCGGTGATGGCAGATAATCTGGCGGTGAATGATGCCAGCCGCATATTGCTCGAAAAGAAGCGCCGGCGCGACGCCGATCGGGCCGCCAACAAGGCGCATTGAGCGAGGTTGCCGGGGACGCTGCCAATCTTTTCGGGAACGATCCGCTTCCCTCTCGTGTTCGCTCTATATCCGTAAGCAATGGGAGTAATGCCGTGACTGCAAGGATTTACGCCGTGGCCGCAATCGCCACGCTGGGTTTGGCAGCCTGTAGCAGCCCCGATCACACGCAGAACAACGCCGTGCCTGCCAATAATGTTGCCGACAATGCCATGATGGGCAGTGCCACGGGCAACATGGCGGCCGGCGAAAGCGCCACCGCGACCCTGCAGACGGCGCAGGGCGCGCCGGCCGGCACCGCGACCATCCGCGCCATGGATGGCGGCTTGCAGATCATGCTCGCCCTGCAGGGCCTCCCCTCGGGGAGCAAGGGCGTCCATGTGCATATGACCGGCAAGTGCGATGCGCCCGACTTCACCACGGCGGGTGGCCACTGGAATCCTGCCAGCACCAAACATGGTCTTGAGAACCCGCAGGGTCAGCATGCCGGCGACATGCCGAACATCGACATTGGCGAGGATGGCCGGGGTACGCTCGAATACACGCTCAAGGGCGCCACGATGGCCGGCTTGATGGATACCGATGGCTCGGCCATCGTCGTGCATGAAGGCACGGACGACCAGCGCACCGATCCGTCTGGCGATAGCGGCGGGCGCATTGCCTGCGGCGTCTTCCAAGCGGGCGCCTGACCGCGGGCTTTGGCTGAATTTTCTTGAAGCCGGGGCTGATCGCGAGATCAGTAACCGGCTTCGACAGCCAGCCGGATGGCATCCGCCCCGGTTCGGACGCCCAGCGCCTGAAACAGCGCGGCGCGGTGCATTTTCACGGTCCGCTCACTCAGCCCCAAGTCGAATGCGATCTGCTTGTTGAGCTTGCCCGCCGACATCAGCACCAGGATTCGTCTTTGCCGTTCTGTGAGGGCTGAGACGCGCGCGGTGGCCATGCCCTTGCGGCTGTCCGGCCCGGCGGATGCCACGGCCGCAACCTCGACCTGAGACCCCAGAAAATACTCAAGCCCGCCATCGCTATCGAACATCGGCGCGATCATCACCGCGTTTCGGAACGGCGAGCCATCCTTGCGATAATTGGTGATCTCCACAATGGCCGGCTTCTTCTGCCGGATAGCCGAGCGCAGCAATTCGCTCGATGCGGCTTCCGTTTCGGCCCCGTGCAGGAAGCGGCAATTCCGCCCGAGAATTTCCGCGCGGCTATAGCCGGTAAGACGCAGAAACGCCTCATTGCAGGCGATGATGGGATTATCGGGCAGCCGGGGATTGCTGATCACCGCTGCGGTCGAACTGGCATCGATGATGTCGCTTATCGCCATGCCAACAGCGATATCAAAAGCCGTACGCACCGCCAAGGTCTGGCGGGAGAATGGTGGTGTCCGGACGCGTTTTATTGCGCGCCTCATCGCAGTCTTTTAGCCCGCCAGCCCCGGTCCCCTCCTCTGAAGAAGAGGGGCCAGCTGCGAGCCTTCCTCAGCCCTCCGGCCGGGCGTGCCGATCCAGAAAGGCCACGAAAAGCCCCAGCCACTGGCGGACCGGCAGTTGCGGCCAGCCCAGCCCGAAACCGTGGCCGCCTTCCTCGAAGAAATGCGCCTCCACCGGCCGCCCCGCGACACGCAGCGCCTGCAGCATCTCCAGACTGTTCGACGGCGGCACCGCCGGATCGTCGAGCGCGTGCATCAAGAACGTGGGCGGCGTCTGCGACCCGACATGGGCGGCCGGCGAGCGCCGGGCGACCAGTGCGGGATCGGGCTTCTCACCCAGCAGATATTTGCGCGAATCCGCGTGGGTATCCGGCATGCGCATGCTGATGACCGGATAGATCAGCCCGGCAGTGCGCGGCCTCGCGTCGAGCCGGTCGATGGCATCGCGCGGGGCGTAAACCGGCTGCGCGAAATCGGTGACCAGGGTCGCCGCCAGATGCCCGCCGGCCGAGAAGCCGAGCACCGACACCTGATTAGGATCGATGCCATAGGTCCCGGCCATCGACTTGATGAGCCGCATGGCGCGCTGCGCATCCTGCAGCGGCACGTCGGACCGGTTGGTCCAGCCCTCCCCCGGCAGCCGGTGGACGAGGACGAAGACGGTATAGCCCTGCGCTGCAAGCGCCTGCCCGACCTCCGCCCCTTCGTTGTCGATGGAAATGAAGATGTAGGCACCGCCGGGAATGACCAGCACCGCACGGCCATTGGACTTGGCCGGGCGGAAGACGCGCAGATAGGGCTTGTCGACATTGTGCATGAAGACCGGCGGCGCCTTGTCCATCGGCAGAGGACGTGCAGAAAAGCCGTTCTCGGGCGGCGCGCCCGTCCACAGGTCGATGGTCGGCGCGGCAGTCCAGGAAGGCGGAATGACGCGAGGCGGCATCCCAACCGGCGGCTGGGCAGCGGCCATCGGCGCGCTTGCTACGCCGACCACAGCGGCCGCGATGCCCGCTGCCGCCAGAAAGCCCCTGCGATCCAGTGCGCCGTCTTCCTTTGCCATCAGTCCTGTCCCATCATCGTCGCCTGCTGAGCCGGCTTATGTTCACATCGCCGCAGACACTAGCGGTAATCGATTGCATTGCAAGCCGTCCGGCTAGTGGCGGCCGCCCCCTCAATCTGCCGATATTGAGCCAATCGACATTGCGAAAGCAATCGATTACAGCATGCCCTCATTCGCCGCGCGTTGCTGCGGAATGATAATCTGCACGCAGCCTGGTTCGACCGACGCTGCGATGGAACAATAAGGCCGAGAGGATCGCGAAGTGACGGAACGCCCCCACATCCAGCCGAGCAACGCATCGGCCCTGCTGAAATGGCTGGTCTTCCTGATGTTCGCGATGTTCGCGATGACCACCGATTCGGTCGGTACAGTAATTCCGCAGATTATCCGCGAGTTCAATCTGGGCATGACGGCTGCCGGATCGTTCCAATATGCGACGATGTCCGGCATCGCTATTTCGGCCATTTCGCTCGGCTTTCTGGCAGACCGCATCGGCCGTAAGGCGACGATCCTGATCGGCCTGACGCTCTTTGGCCTCAGTTCAATCGCCTTCGCAGCCGGACACGACTTCCTGTTTTTCGTCGCCTTGCTGTTCATATCCGGCATCGGCATCGGCATCTTCAAGGCCGGCGCGCTCGCGCTGATCGGCGACATCTCCCGCTCGACGCGCGAGCATTCGACGATCATGAATCTGGTCGAAGGCTTCTTCGGCGCCGGCGCGATTGTCGGCCCGGCCGTCGTCGCCTGGTCGCTGCAGGAAGGGTTGAGCTGGAAGTGGGTCTACTTCCTCGCCGCCGGCATCTGCGCCCTGCTCGTGCTGGGCGCATTCGGCGCGCGCTTCCCGACCCCGGTGCGGGCCGATGAAAAGCCTGCCGATCCGCGCGATGCTGCCCGGATGATGACCGATCCCACCGCCATGTTCTTCGCCACCGCCCTGATGCTGTATGTCGGCGCGGAAGCCGCCATCTACGTGTGGACGCCGACATTCCTCGCCAGTTACGAGGGCTCGAACGCGTGGCTCGCGGTCTATGCCGTCTCGATCTTCTTCGTGCTGCGGGCTGCCGGGCGTTTCCTCGGCGTGTGGCTGCTGGCCCGTTATGACTGGACCGCTGTGCTCGCCGTGTGCACCGTCGCAATGACGATCCTGTTCTGGATCGCCGTGCTGGGGGATCGGGGCGTCGCCATCTACGCCCTGCCAGCCACCGGCCTGTTCATGTCCGTGCTTTACCCCACGATCAACTCGACCGGCATCAGCTGCTTCGAGAAAGCGCGGCACGGCTCGGTTGCAGGGCTGCTGCTGTTCTTCACCTGCCTCAGCGCAGTCATCGCCCCGCTTGCGATGGCGCTGATCGGCGACGGGCTGGGTGACGCGCGCTACAGCATCGCGCTCGGTGCGCTGATGGCGACCGGCCTTGCCATCCAGTGCATCTGGAACTGGCGCAAGCAGCCGTTTGCGAGCCGTCTCGCCGAGCGCAACAGCGCCGATTACCGCAAGGAAGTCATCATCGGCGACACCGGCCCGACCGCCTGACGGGCCCTCCCGGCACGGACGCTGCGGCCCGCGCCGGAAAAATGCTTTGGCAAAACCCGCCTGCGCCCTAGAGATGCCATTTGTTTGGCCTTTGGATGCGAGAGGACACAGGAGCGTTGAAACCCAAGCAGGTTCGGACAATCTACGATCTGGCAGAGCTCGCCGGTGTCTCCGCCGCGACCGTCTCCCGCGCGCTGGCCGGCAAGGCCGTGGTCAATTCCGAGACTGCCGAGCGCATCCGCAAGCTGGCGCAACAGCATGGTTTTCAGCCGAGCCCACTGGCCCGCAACCTGCGGACGCGCAAGACCGGGGCGATCGGCGTGGTCATCCCGCTCGGCCATGAGCGCGCCCAGCATATCTCCGACCCCTTCTTCATGACGATCATCGGTTTCCTGGCCGATGAACTCACCGAGCGCGGCTTTGACCTTATGCTCTCGCGTGTCATCCCGGACCGGGACGACTGGCTGGAGGGCATCATCAAGACCGCGCGAGTGGATGGCCTCATCATCATTGGCCAGTCCGACCAGTCCGCCGTGCTCAACGCCGCCGCCGGCCATTATCTGCCGATGGTCGCCTGGGGCGCATTCACCCAGGGCCAAAGCCATTGCTCGGTCGGCACCGACAATTTCCTCGGCGGCCAGATGGCGATGCGCCATTTGATCGAACGCGGGTGCAAGCGCGTGGCGTTCCTCGGCAATCCCCGCGCCATCGAGATCGCCCAGCGCTTGCAGGGCGCACGCGCGGTGCAGCAGGATCACGCTGCGGACGTGATGCTGACCGAAGTGCCGACCCACCTCGCGCCGGAGCTCAGTGCGCCGGACATCAACGCCTATCTCGATCAGGTCGATCAACTGCCTGACGGCATTTTCGCGGCCTCGGACATGATTGCCCTCGCCGCCGTCCAGACCGTCATCAGCCGGGGCATGTCGATCCCCGACGATGTGCGAATCGTCGGCTTCGATGACCTCCCGATTGCGCAAAGCATCGTGCCGCCGCTGACCACGATCCATCAGGATATTGCCAGCGGCGCCACGCAGATGGTCGATTGCCTGCTCAAGCGCATTGAGGGCCGGCAGACCGGCTCGATCATTCTCAACCCGGCTCTGGTGGTGCGCGGCTCCACCTGACGGACCGATTTTCCGCTGCGACAGCCCTGTTCCAAAATGGTTGTAATCGATTGCCAATGGCGTATTGGTTGCGAGGACTTGAGGAACGGGGACAATGATCGAAATTCAGGCGCAATCGCGCGCATATTTGCAGCATGGCGCGAGGAGCCCATGGCCTTGCAACACAGTTGCGAACGCCTCCTTTCCGGACATCGCCTGCCCCGGCCTCCTGCGCACTCGCGCCCTCACCTTTCTCTGACCTAACTGGCTCTCCATGAACGATATCAGCACGACCCGCTGGACGGTCGAACAGCTTAATCACCTCAAACTGACCCCATCCTGCGTGGCGCCGCTCATCGGCGAGGCCGATGTGGCGCGTATCAGTGACGATGTGTGCGTGTGGGACGCCTGGCCCATCCTGCAGCGCGACGGTTCGCCGGCGCCGGCCGATCTTTGGATGGCGCTGGCCTCCCCCTGGTTTGCCGACCCTGATGAGCGTCACGGCCACGCCCGCATCCATTTATTCGAGCGACGGGGCGAGGATTGGCGGCATTATGGCCCGGTGATGCCGGACGGCTTTTCGCCCGGCAGCCGGGAATGGTCCGGCTCGGCCTATCTGGAGAATGACGGGCGCCGGTTGACGCTCTATTTCACCGCCGCCGGCTTTCGCGGTGAGAGCGAACTCAGCTTCGAGCAACGCCTGTTCGAGGTCGAGGCCGATCTGGTCGGCAAGGATGGCGGCTGGTCCGTCGAGAATTGCCGCAATCTGCGCGAATCCTTCCCGCGCGACCCGCGCTTTTATGCCGATCCGCTGTCGGCCGGTGGCGGCCTCGGCACCATCAAGGCCTTTCGCGATCCCGGCTATCTGCTCGATCCGGTGACCGGCGAGCATTGGCTGCTGTTCACCGGATCGCTGGCCACCTCGCAATCTGCCTATAATGGCGTGATCGGCGCGGCGCGCGCCAAGCCCGACGCCCTCGGCCAGTGGGAGGTGACCGCGCCGATCATCAGCGCCGATGGCCTCAACAATGAGCTGGAGCGGCCGCACATCGTGCTGGCCAATGGACTTTACTATCTGTTCTGGTCCACACAGACCCATGTGTTCAACCCGGAAGCCCCCCGCGCGCCGACCGGCCTGTACGGCATGGTGTCCGGGCAGATCACGCACGGGTGGAAACCCTTGAACGGTTCCGGCCTCGTCATCGCCAACCCGCCGGAAGCACCGCGTCAGGCTTATAGCTGGCTGGTGCTGCCCGATCTCTCCGTCACGGCCTTCGCGGACGATTGGGGCCGTGGCGAGGCTGCCGAAGGCGCCAAGCGCTTTGCCGGCACCTTCGCGCCGTTCCTTCGCCTCGCCTTGGATGGCGAGACGACGCGGATTATCGACTGAGCCATGTCGAGCGCGCGCCTTGCCGGGGTCGAGCTGGGTGGGACGAAGACCTTCGTCCTGCTCGCTCAAGGTGATCGCATCGTCGAGCGGGTTCGCATTCCGACCACCCAGCCGGACGAGACGCTGGCCGCCGCCAACGCACAATTGCGCGCTTGGCACGCGGATGCGCCAATCGCGGCGATCGGCATCGCATCTTTCGGCCCCATCGCTCTGTCCCGCAAATCCGATAATTTCGGCCATATGCTGCCCACTCCCAAGCCTGGCTGGGCGGGCGCCGACATTGCCGGCGGACTGACGCGCCGCATCGATTGCCCGATGGCCATCGACACGGATGTCAACGGCGCGGCCTTGGCTGAGCATCGCTGGGGCGGCGGCCGCGATCTCGATTGCTTTTGGTACATCACCATCGGCACCGGGCTCGGCGGCGGCCTGCTCGTTGACGGCAAGCCGGTGCACGGCGCCATGCACCCGGAAATCGGCCACATCCATGTGCGGCGCGCGGCAGGCGACAGCTTTGCCGGGGCCTGCCCCTTCCATGGCGATTGCATCGAAGGACTGGTGAGCGGCCCCGCCCTCGCCGCCCGCTTCGGCACGAATCCCGAGCATGTCGCCGATGACGATCCGCGCTGGAATTTCGTGGCGTCAGACCTCGCGCAACTAGCCGCCACATTGTTCCTCACCACGGCTGCGGAGCGCATCCTGCTGGGCGGCACCGTCGCCACCAGCCGCGCTGCGCTCCTGCCAGCCGTGCGCACCACATTGCTGCGAGATCTGGGCGGCTATCTGCCCTTCCTGACGCAGGAGACGGTCGAGCAACGTTTGTGCCTCGCAGGCCTCGGCGACGAAGCCGGCCCGCTGGGCGCCATCGCGCTGGCCATGGCCGCGCTGCAGGGCTGAGCTTCCGACGGAGCGCTTGCGCCGCGCAATGACGCCGGCGCGGCGTTCGCTTGCCGCATTGGCGCTTCACATATGAACTGATCTGGAAAATATGGCTGGGGCGGGAGGATTCGAACCTCCGCATGGCGGTACCAAAAACCGCTGCCTTACCGCTTGGCTACGCCCCAGCATCGCGCGCTGCGAGCGGCCCATATACAGGGCCGGGCGCAAATGCCAAGCGGGAGAAACGGTGGTTTGGCGATCTCTTTCGGTGAACATCCTCCCCTTGCGCGCCCTGCCTGTTAAAGGAGCGAACGGGGTGCGGAACGAAGTTCCATCGCCTGCCCACAGGCCTTATGAAACGGCGCATGAGCAACGCCCCATCCAGTCCCGCAGCCTCCCCCCTGTTCCTGCGCGAGGAGGAAATCCGTCGCGGGATCGAGCTGCTGCAATTTGGTCATATGGCGTTCGCACAGGCCATGGACCCAATTCTGGATGAGCATCGGCTCGGCCGCGCGCATCAACGGGCGCTCTACTTCATCGCGCGGCGGCCCAATCTCAGTGTGTCGGCGCTCATCGCGCTGCTGGGCGTGACCAAGCAGTCGCTGGGGCGCGTGCTCGATGAGCTGATCGAGCGCGAGTTGCTCGTCGTCAACAAAGGCGACCGCGACCGCCGTCAGAAGCTGCTGAAACTGACGCCTGGCGGGCAGGCCATCGAGCAGGCGTTGTTCGATGCCGTGCGCGAGCGGTTTGCAGCGGCCTATTCGGCAGCGGGGCAATCCTCCGTCACCGGCTTCTGGCGGGTGCTGGAAAGCCTGCTCGATCCTGAAACGCAGCGACTGGTCGCCGCCCTGCAAATCGCGCGCTGACGGTTCAGCTGGCCTTGGTGGACAAGGCAGCGAGAACTGCACCCCGGTCCCGCGCAGCCTTCAGCGTCTCCATGACGAGCGGAGCGAGGCCGTCAGACCGATCCAGCACGTCCAGCCCTTCGCGGGTCATGCCGCCCTTGCTTGCCACCGCATCCGCCAGATCGGCGGGCGGGCGATCCGCCGCCGCTGCGCTCAACGCGGCGCCTTCCACGGTCTTGAGCGCCATGCGCGCGGCCGCATCCGGCGCGAGGCCGAGTTCGGCGCCGGCGTCAGCCAACGCATCGATGAAGCGATAGACGAAGGCCGGGCCGCAGCCTGCGAGCGCTGTCGCGGCATCGAACAGTTGCTCATCGTCCAGCCATTCGACCAGACCAAGGCGACTGCACATGGCACCGACCAGATCGCGCGCCCGTCCGTCAGCCGCGTCTTCCACCTTGAGAATACTGACACCCTTGCCGACCCGAACGGGCAGATTGGGCATGCACCGGACAATCGACTGGACGGCCGGGAAAGCACCCCGAATGCGCGCGATCGGCACGCCGGCGAGGATCGAAAGCAGTGCCGTCTCAGGCCCAAGAAGCGGTGCCGTTGCCCCGGCGACGTCCGCCAGCTGCTGCGGCTTGCAGCCGAGCATCACCAGCGTGTCACCCTCCACCGGCCCATCGAGCGCGGTCAGAACCCGCACGCCCGGCGCAACCGCCTTGCCGCTGGGGCGCACGACCGTCACGCGCTCCGCGGGCAGGCCCTCGTCGAGCCAGCGCAGCAGCATGGCCCCGGCCATGTTGCCGCAACCCAGCAGAAGAAGGTGCGAAGGCCACATCGGGCCAGCCTCAGGCTTCGCCATGCGTCTCGATCAGGCTGGCGGCCATGGCTTCAGCGGGATTCTTGCCGCCCCACAGCACGAACTGGAAGACGGGGTAGAAGCGCTCGCACTCGTCGATTGCGCTTTCCACCAGCAACTGCGCCTGATCGAGCGTCAGCGATCCGCTGGGGCCGAGCAAGGCGCCATGACGGAACAGCAGCGTGCTACTCGCCGACCACAGCTCGAAATGGCCCAGCCAAAGCTGCTCGTTGATAAGGGCGATGGTTTCGCAGATCGCCAGACGCTTATCATCGGCGACGCGAATGTCCGGCAGCACGAGAAGCTGCAGCACCATGTCATCGTCACGCCAGATCGCCCGGACCTCATATTCGGTCCAGCTGCCACGATGGCGAGCGACCAGCTCGTCCTCGCCGACATGCTCGAAGGGCCAGTCATGCGCCTCGAAATAGGCCGCCAGCATGTCGATCGGCTCGGCTTCCTGCTCGCCGCCTGTAAATTCATCCCGGTCGATCATACTCAAAAACCGTCAGTCCACTTCCTGTAACGGCCTGCGCCGTCCTGCCCCTGCTGGACAGCCCTTCGTAGCACGACACAGCGCAACCGGAAAGGCAGGCGGCGGCGAAGCCGCGCCCAACCTGTCCGGAATGCGATATGTTGCTGTGAATAAGTTGTGGATAAATGCGGGATAGCCGGTCGAAAACTCAGCTTGCGGCCTTGTCCGACGGCTTGCCGGCCTTGGACGCACCGCCCTCCAGCGCAGCCAGCCGCGCCTCGAGTGCTTCGACCTGCTCACGCGCCTGCGCAGCCATGGCCTTGACCGCCTCGAACTCTTCGCGGCTTACGAAATCGAGCCCGCCGATCCACTCGCGCGCGCGCTCCCGGGCGTTGCTCTCAAACTCGCGCCCCACCCCAGCAACGGTCCCGGCCGCGCCGTTGATGATCTTGGACAGGTCGTCGAAAAAGCGGTTTTCACTTTGCATGGGTCTGATCCTTCGCCGCCGCTAATGGCGGCCATCGCCTAGATTTGGGTACGCACGGCGGCCGGAACAAGGGTTTCGGCATCCGGGTTCATCCGGTCGATATCGAAGGCGAGCCCGCTCGCAAAGCCCAACCAGCAAAGATAGGGCACCATCAGCCACGCCGCGACAGACCGAATCCGCCCGAAGAGGATCGTGGTGATCGTCGCCAGCACGAGAATGACGAGGATCAGATAGAAAGCCAGCGTCGCCTGATGCGCGCCGAAGAACAAGGGCGACCAGACGAGGTTGATGCAGAGCTGGACGATGAAGAGCGTGATGGCAAGCCCCCGCCCCCTCGCGCCGCGCGCGTGAAGGATCATCGCCAGCGCCAGGGCCATGAGCAGATAGAGGGTCGGCCACACCGTGCCGAACACCCAGCCGGGCGGCACCAATGCCGGTTTGCTCAGCGCATCGAACCAGCGATTGTCATAACCGCTGTTGGACAGATAGCCCGACACAAAGCCGAGAAACTCGATGGCGGGGATGGTGACAAGCGCCCAGCGGAGGAAGGACATCCGCAACTGACTTCGCGATGCAATCTGGTTCACGCGCGCTCCCACTTCATGCCGAATCCCCACAGCGTTGACATGACTTTAACGATGGCGTTGCGCCGCGCCAGCCCTTCCCGCATGCCGATTGCACGGGAGAGGATCGCGCCTGCTTCATCCTGGCACGCGTGCGCCGGCAATCAGGAACTCCACATTGCCTTCCGGCCCCGTGATCGGGCTGGTGGTGAGGCCGGTGACCTGCCATCCCGTTTGCGCCGCCAGCCAGGCCTCCACTTCCGCACAGACGCGGGCGTGAACCTCGGGATCGCGCACCACGCCGCCCTTGCCGACCTCTTCGCGCCCCGCCTCGAACTGCGGTTTGATGAGCGCGACGAGCCGGGCGGCTGGCGCCGCAAAGGTCAGCGGGCGCTCCAGCACCTTGGCGAGACTGATGAAGCTGGCATCGCAGACGATGATGTCCATCGGCTCGGGCACATGGGAGGCCGTCAGAATGCGCGCGCTGGTCTGCTCGTGGACGATGACGCGGGGGTCTTGCCGCAGCTTCCACGCAAGCTGGTTGGTGCCGCTGTCGATGGCGTAGACCCGCGCTGCGCCACGGGTGAGCAGAACGTCGGTAAAGCCGCCCGTGGAGCTGCCTACGTCCATTGCCACCAGCCCGGTCACATCGATGCCAAACGCCTCCAGCGCGTGCGCCAGCTTGAGGCCGCCACGCGAGACCCAGGGGTGATCCCGCCCCTTGAGGACGATCTCCGCCTCCTCCGGCACCGCCTGCCCCGCCTTGTCCACAGGCTTGTCGCCGACCAGCACATTGCCGCTCATGATGAGCGCCTGCGCGCGGGTGCGGCTCTCGGCAAGGCCGCGCTCGACGAGCAATTGATCGAGGCGCTTCTTGGCCATGGTCAACGTTTCGCCAAAGCGGTGAGCTTGCCGGATGTCAGCACTTGCGGGAGGACCTGCGGCGTCGCAGCGCCGGGTGCATAGAAGAGGTACAGAGGTACGCCCGAGCGGCCATGTGCTTCGAGGAAGCGACTGATCGCCGGGTCGGCATTGGTCCAGTCGCCGACCATAGGGGCAACCCCGCCCGCCTCGAAGGCCTCGCGCACCGCCTGCGTATCGATGGCATTGGCCTCATTGACCTTGCAGGTCAGGCACCAGTCCGCCGTGAAATAGAGGAAGACCGGCTTGTTCTGCGCCCGCAGCGCGGCCAGCCGGGCCTCGCTGAACGGCTCGCCCACCAGCCCTTCGCCCGCTACGGGACGATCCCCGCGCACCAGCGCAGGCGCGGCGATTGCAGCGCCGCTCAACAGCACGGCGACCAGCCCACCCAAGGCCCAGTTGACGCCACCGCCGGCGCGCTGGCGACGCCCCAGCAGCAGCAGGGCCAGGATCACGCCGCCCGCCAGCAGTACGCCTAACAGCACACCGCCGGCACCAAGCTGCCGCGAGAGCAGCCAGAGCAGTGCCAGCGCCGTCAGCCCCATCGGCACTGCCATGATGCGCCGGAAGCGCGTCATCCACGCGCCCGGGCGCGGCATCAGTCGGCGCAGTGCCGGAACCCAGGCAATGGCGATGAACGGCGATGCCAGACCAAGGCCGAGCCCGGCGAACACCGCCAGCGCCAGCGGCCAGGGCAGCACCAGCGCCGCGCCCATGGCGGCGCCCATGAACGGCCCGGTGCAGGGCGTCGCGACGAAGGCTGCCAGCGCGCCGGTCCAGAACGCGCCCGCCTGCCCGCCTTGCCCGGCCCGCCCCTGCCCGACCGAAAGCGAGGCGATCTCGAACCCGCCGAGAAGATTGAGCGCGATCGCCACCATCAGCATCAGCAGCACCGCGATCACGCGCGGGTCCTGCAACTGGAAGGCCCAGCCGACCTGCGTGCCGCCGGCCCGGATCGCCAGCATCAGCGCCCCGAGCGCGAGGCAGGTGACGAGAATGCCGGCGGTGTAAGCCAGCGCGTCGCGCCTGGCCTGCCGCTCATCCCCGCCCGCCTTGGCAAGGCTGATCGCCTTGAGGCTGAGAATCGGGAAAACGCACGGCATCACATTGAGGATCAGTCCGCCCAGAAAGGCGCCACCGAGGATCAGCAGGACCGCGCCAAGCCCGGTCTTCTCGGCCGGCGCGGCCGTCGTGGCGCCGTCCGGGGCCACCGTCAGTCGCTCTCCACCCTCGGGCACAGCACCGGGCGCAGCGCTAATCGCGAGCGCGACGCCGGGTGAAACCGCAAGCACGCCTTCCACCGCGCCGGGGACGGATGCGCCCTCGGCCAGCGCGACCTCGACCACCAGCCAGTCGCCCGCACGGCGGACGGCCTGCGGCTGGGCGTAGCGCACGACCTCCTGTGTCGTCGCAAAGAACCATGGCGCGCCCATTGGCGCCGCCTGCGGATAGGGCACCGCGATGCTCAGCGTCCCGCCGGCCACAGCATATCGCGCAGGCTGATCGAGCGGACGCGGGAGGGCCGCGCGAAATCCGTCGAAGATCTTGCGGGAGGCTGCCGTCGTAGCACCATCGCCAATGGTCAGCGTAGTCGCGATCTCGCCCTGCTCCGGCACGCAGATCGCGTCCGTGCAGGCCAGCCACCGCGCCGTGCCGCGCACCGGCAAGACGGTGCCAGCCGACAGGCCCGCAGGCACGGCAAGATCGACCAGCACCGCATAGTCATGCTCGTAGACATGGTTCATCAGCCCGGCGATCAGCAGCCGATCCGGCACCGGATAGCGGAAATCGCCGATCTTCAGGCCGCTGCCCGCCGGCAAATCCCACGCGACCTGCGTCCCCTGCCCGGCATCGCCCGGATTGCCCCAATAGCCATGCCAGCCGGCTTTGGGTTTCATCACGATAGCGAGCGTGACCGTGCTCCCGGCAGCCGGCCTATCCGTCTCGGCAACCAGGCTGGCCGTGATATTCGGCGCCCCGCGCTGCGCGAACGCGCCGCCGGCCGATGGCGCCGCAGATTGCGCAAAAGCCCCTGTCCCGACCAGCAGCGCCGCCAGTAGAACCCACGCGGTCATCAAAACGCCATTGAGCCGGCGCACAGGAAAAGCCATGAAACGGATCATTGGCCGTTCTGTAAGCGCGCGCCGCCCCGACCCCAAGGAGAATCTATGCGTTTCCCTGCTTGCCTGTGCCTTGCCGCAACGCTGGCCCTGAGTGGCCCGGCGCTGGCCCAGCCCGCGCAGACTCCAGCCGCGCCCGCTGCTCCCGCATCCGAGGCGCCGCAGAGCCCACCCAAGCTGCTCGTCGTCATCTCCGTCGATCAGTTCTCGACCGACCTGTTCGGCGCCTATCGCAGCGCCTTCACCGGCGGCTTGGCCCGCCTGCAGCAGGGCGTCGTCTTTCCCAATGGCTATCAGGGCCACGCCGCCACGGAGACCTGCCCGGGCCACTCGACCATCCTGACCGGTAGCCGCCCCGCCCGCACCGGCATCATCGGCAATGACTGGATCGACCAGAAGATCGCCCGTGCCGACAAGACGGTCTACTGCGCCGAAGACCCCGAGGTGCCCGGCACGAGCTCGCGGGATTATGCCCCGTCCGTGAAGATGCTCCGCGTGCCGACACTCGGCGGCTATATGAAGGCGCAGAACCCGGCGGCGAAGGTGGTGTCCGTCTCCGGAAAGGATCGCTCGGCGATCATGATGGGCGGGCCGGTGGTCGACCAAATCTGGTGGTGGGGCGGCAATGGCTTCACCAGCTATCGAGGAATGCCGCTGACGCCTCTGATCGAGCAGGTGAACGCCGGGGTGCGCAAGACCTTCGACCAGCCCCGCCCGGCGATGGACGTGCCCGCCTTCTGCAAGACCAATGACCGCGCCGTCCGCCTAACCGACACGCTCAGCGTCGGTGACGGGCATTTCGCCCGCGCCGGTGGCGATGTTCGCGCCTTCCGCACATCGCCGGAAGCCGATGCCGCCGTTCTGGCGCTCGCCGTCAAGCAGCTGGAGGCGCAGCAGCTCGGGCGCGGCGACACCACCGACCTGCTGATCGTCGGCCTCTCGGCCACCGACTATATCGGCCATAGCTACGGCAATCGCGGCGCGGAAATGTGCATCCAGATGTTCGCGCTGGACGATGCCCTCGCCAGCTTCCTGGATCGGCTGGATGCGACCGGCCTCGATTATATGGTGATGCTCACCGCCGACCATGGCGGGCCGGACATCCCCGAGCGGCTGCGCGAACAGGCCGTTGCCGACGCCGAGCGCGCGGACCCCGCCCTGTACCCGAGCGCGGTGAGTGCAGCGATCAGCGCGCGCACCGGCATCACCGTGCCGCAGGGTAACTTGCTGCTCGGCACCAATCCCTTTGGCGACATCTATGTGAATGCCGCCCTCACCGCCGCCCAGCGTACCCGCGTCATTGCCGAGGCCAAGGCGTTCTACGCCGCTCACCGGCAAGTCGAGGCCGTCTTCACCCGCAAGGATATCGAGGCCGCGCCGGCCCCCGCCGGATCGCCGGAAAGCTGGTCGCTCGCGACGATCGCCAAGGCGAGCTACGACCCCGAGCGCTCGGGCGATCTCGTCCTTCTGCTCAAGCCGCGCATCATGCCCATCGCGACGCCCGCGCCCGGCTATGTTTCGACCCACGGCAGCCCGTGGGGCTATGATCGCCGGGTGCCGATGCTGTTCTGGCGCAAGGGCCTGATGCACATGGAGCAGCCGCAAGCGGTGGAGACGGTGGATATCCTGCCCACGCTGGCCGCGCAGATCGGCGTCACCGTGCCGGCCGACCGGATCGATGGCCGCTGCCTCGATCTCGATCCCGGCCCGGCGACCCGTTGCCCTGCCCCGCAGGATCGCTAGACTGGCCTGAATCGGTCGCAACAAGCAGGACCGGATAAGGAGAGGCTACACGCATGTCAGGCAAGATCGTCATTACCGGTGCCTCAGGCCAATATGGCCGGGCCGCCACGGACCGGCTGATCGGGAAAGGGCTGGCAGACCAGCTCATCCTCATCAGCCGCTCGCCGGACAAACTGGCGGACCGCACCGCACAGGGCTGCGACGTGCGCTATGGCGATTATGACAAGCCCGCAACGCTGGCCGCCGCCGTGCAGGGCGCGGAGAAGATGCTGCTCATTTCCGGCACGCGGGTCGGCGCTCGCGTCGTCCAGCACAAGGCGGCGATCGATGCGGCAGCGACCGCCGGCGTCCGCCACATTCTCTACACCAGCTTCATCGGCATCGATGACCCGAACAACCCGGCGGAAGTGCGCCACGACCATATCGAGACGGAACAGGCGATGCGCGCCTCCGGCATGGCCTGGACGGCGCTGCGCGACGCGCATTATGCCGACGCCATGATCCTGATGGCCGGGCCGAACGTGCTGGCGACCGGCAAATGGTTCAGCAATGCCGGCGAGGGGCGCGAAGCCATGGTTTGGCGCGACGATTGCGTGGACTGTGCCGTCGCCGCGATGACCACGCCGGGCCATGAGAACAAGGTCTACAACATCACCGGGCCGGAGTTGCAGACCTTTGGCGAGGTTGCCGCGCTCATCACGCAGATCACGGGCTGCCCGGTGGAGCACATTCCCGTCGACGACGCGCAGCAATATGCCATCTTCGACAGCATGGGGATTCCGCGGCGCCCAGTCGATGACCAATATGTGAGCGGCATTCCCTGGAACAGCGACGATATGGTGACCTTCGGCCGCGCGATCCGCGAAGGCTATCTGGAATTGCGCACCGATGACGTGCAGACGTTGACCGGCCGCCCGGCCCGCTCCGTCCGCCAGATGATCGAGGAAAATCGCGCGATGCTGATTGAGGCCGCCCGTGGCGAGGCAGCGGCGCAACCGGCATGAACCGCGCCGATTACGAGCGGTATCTCGCGGCGTTCAATGCCAAGGATTATGACGCGGTCTGCGACTTTTATGCAGAGCCGATGGACATGCGCTTCTTCGGCGTCGCGCTGCAATCCCGCGAGGACATGAAGCGCTTCTACAGCTTCCTCCACGCCCATGTTCATGAGAGCGTGCGGGTGCTCAATTTCGCATCGAGCGACACCCTGACGGCCGTCGACGCCATCGTGCGCATCGAGGCCTATCGCGACCTCGACCGGGCGACGCTCGATGCCAATGGCGCGGGCGGGTTGTTCCCGATCAAGGCCGGCGAGGTGCAGGAGATGCGGCAGTTCATCTTCTACACCCTGCGCGACGGGCTGATTGTGGACGTCGCCTGCGCGCTGGCGCCGCCGCCCGGCTGACCGGCGCGGCAACCGGCTTTAGCGATAGGGCGACTGCGTGCGGCTCACATAGAGCGGCGAGCGCGCGACCGGGCCGCTGACGACCATCGCCTTCATGCCCTTGCGCACCTTGTCGGCATCGATGACATTGTTGAGAACCGCGCGCGTCTGGCCGCTGGGCAGTGGCTCGACTACCGAAAGGCCGATGCCAGCCTTGGCACAATAAGCCAGCACATCCGCTTCCGGGGCGGCGAGGATGACGACGCGGCTCATGCGGCGAGGCTCCCCTGCTGCGCGAACACCGCGCGCATCGCCGTGGCCGAGCGCAGACGGTAGGGATAGGGATGCGCCTTGATGCGGGCGGACACAGAGCATGCCGCTTCCCGCGCAGCATGATGGCGCTGGCTGCAGCCGGCGAACTGGGCATCGATCAGCGCGCGCTGCTGATCGTGCAAAAGGCGATTGAAATCTTCCATGAGCGTCTCCCGACACGGCAAGCGGGAGCACGACGGTCTCTCAGTTATCGCGACAGCTTGCGAGCAGGGTTCGCGCTAATGGCGTCGCCCTAGCAGCTAATGTGTCATCTGTCGCACGCAATCGCCTCGGCAACAGCCCAGCGCACCGCGCGCGGATCAGGTCAGCGCATAATAGCGCACCAGATTGCCATCCGGCTTGCGCTCGCCCACGCCCACGAAGACATGGCGGGTCATCCAGTCATATTTGCCCTTGCTCGTCTCGAAGGTCGGCTGCGCGCGCAGATAATAATCCTCATGCGCGACCGGCTCGCCGCCCTCGAAGGCCCAGGCGCGCAGCCTTGCCATGGAGTCCGGCTTGCGACCCCAGAGATAGCCCTTGTTCTGCATGTAGATGATCTCGCCATCGTCGGTTTCAAGCAGATAGCGGGCATCGAACACGGCGGTATCGTCATCGCGGAAATGGGCGTAATCGCCGCCGGAATTGGGCACGGCCCGCCCCCGCAGCCGCGGCCCCTCGAAATGCCCTTCATCCACGAGCACCGCCGAGCGGAAGCCGCCATTATGGACATTGGGCACGCCGAAGACCCGCGTGAACATGAGGCGGCACTCGAAGGCGAACTCAAGCACGGGCTGGTCGAGGGTCGAGAAGGACATGGCGGCTCCTTGGACGATCAGGCGGCGCGGGCGCCCGCGTCCGGGCGAGCATCCCACGGGCTGGGCATATGATAGGGCACGGTGATGAAATTCGCTTCGATCTGGCAGATCATGCCGTGATCGATCTTGAACAGCTCGGCGAGATAATAGCTATGCGGCCGGCGGATGTGCGAGCGGACCTGCGTGCCGTCGGTCAGCGTGTAATGATCCAGCCGCCCGCAATGATCGATGAAGCCATAGGCCAGCACCAGCCCCCGCTCCTCGTCCACCAGCGGAAAGCGGCGGCCGCGCAGGCGATCGTCATAGCGGTAATTGCCGGTGCGGAACTGCGCCTCGCACGGCAGGCCGGCAACCGGCACCAGCTTGGCGAACTCGGGATTGTTGGTGGTCTGCACGCCATTTTCGACGCGGTTGCAATCGGGGTGGAATTTCGTGCGGATCGTCCCGTCATTGCGCTGCAAGGTCTCGAAATAACCATCTGACAAGGCGATCATTTCCGCGCGGGAGACGGGCGCCTCGACGGCGGCATTGAGGATCGGCTTGTCGTAGAAGCGCTGGTTCTCGAACACCGGCGAGCTGTCCACCTGCCGCACCACGATGGTCTCGGCCTCCGCCACCCGGCCCGCCTCGTCCAGCCCGAGGCGCACGGTATACGCGCTCTCGTCCAGCGGCTCGACCGCCGTGCCGAAATAACCGACCTGTCGCGTCTGTTCATCGGCGAACATCAGGCGATAGTCGCCCAGCCGCTCGATGGTGCCCCACAAGCCATCGTCGGGCTTCAGGCGGACATTATTCTCGGTGATGAACGGGTCGGGCGCCCAGTTCACGGCGCCGGGGTCTTTGCGCCCCAGCGCCGCGAGATAGGCCTCCAGCGCGTCATATAGCGCCGCGCGGCTCATCCCCTTTTGGCTCACGCCGCGTTGACCGGCGCGTCCATGTACATGGCCTTGATCTCCAGATAGGCCATCAGCCCGTCCACGCCGCCTTCGCGGCCGATGCCGGACTGCTTGTAGCCACCGAAAGGCAGGCCCCAATCGACCTTCAGCCCGTTCTGGCCGATACCGCCGGTGCGGATGCGCCGGGCGACGTCGAACGCGGCCTGCGCATCCTTGGTCAGCACTGAGCCCGAGAGGCCGTAATTGCTGTCATTGGCGACGGCGATGGCCTCCTCCTCATTATCCACCGGGATGATGCTGAGGACCGGGCCGAAGATTTCCTCCTGGGCGATCCTCGACTTGTTATCGACATTCTTGAAGAGCGTTGGCTCGATGAAATAGCCCTGGTTGAGATGCTTGGGGCGGTTGCCACCGGTCACCAGATCGGCCGTCTTCTTGCCTTCCTCAATATAGCTTTCCACGCGCTCGAGCTGACGTTTCATCGCGAGCGGGCCGAGCTGCGTCGTCGGATCGTCCGAATAGCCGATCTTCACCTTCTGCATTTCCGTCGCAATGGCATCGGCAATCTCGTCCTGCCGGCCGCGCGGGACGATCAGCCGGCTGAGCATCGCGCAGACCTGCCCGGAGAGCAGGCTGATCGTCTGCGTCATCAGCTTGGCCGTCTCCTCGGCGGAGAAATCGTCGCGCACGATGGCAGCGGACTTACCGCCCAGCTCCAACGTGCAGCGCGCGATCCGCTCGCCGCACACGCTGGCGATGCGCTTGCCCGCGACGGTGGAACCGGTGAAGCTCACCTTGTCCACGCCGGGATTGCAGACGAGATGATCGCTCGCCTCGCGATGACCGCAGACGAGATTGACGACGCCCGCCGGCACGCCCGCCGCCTCGCACGCCTCGGCAATGATATAGGCCTCCAGCGGCGTCTCCGGCGAGGGCTTCATGATGACCGTGCAGCCCGTGATGAGCGCATTGGCGACCTTGGAGGCCATGATGCCATAAGGCCCGTTCCACGGCGCGATGGATGCGACCACGCCGACCGGCTCATAGACGAGATAGGCAGCGGCAGCGGCCTGCGTCTCGCGCTGCTGGACATACTGGAAGTTGGCACCCACCTCGCGAGTCTGATCGAACTGCATGGTTGCGCCGGCGACCATGCCGGGCGCGAAGCTCGCGAGGCCACCCATCTGCGCGGTCCAGGCCTTGGCCAACTCGCTCGCGCGGCTCTGCAGATGCGCAGTGATCTTCTTCATGATCTCGTTGCGCTCAGCAACGCTCATGCGCGGCCACGGACCGTGGTCGAAGGCAGCGCGGGCGGCGGCAACGGCAGCGTCCATGTCCGCCTCATCGGCTTCCGCCACGGCGCCGACCACCTGCTCGGTGTTCGGCGAAACCAGCTCGATGAACCGCCCGCTGTTAGGCGCGCGCCATTGCCCGTTGATCCAGACCTTGCCGGGCTCCTTCACGAACACGCCTTCGGGATTATGTCCTGCCACGCTCTCTCTCCTTCAATTCATAGCCCGGCGTCGCCGCCTTCTGGGGAGCGGACTGCCCGGATGCTGACGACCTGCACGCCGCCGGATTCGATGGCGCGGATGCTAAGGATTGCGGGCGTGGGTGCAAGGGGAAAGCGGTGATGGATGAGCGGAGAGGTTGACTTTGTCTGAGCCACTGCACCTTCAAATTGCGCTGTGCGCTTGCGCACCGACTTATGACTCGACTCGTCCGTCTTTTTATGTGGCTTTGTAAGCGTACTGCATCCTGCGCAGCACACCATGTTACAGTCGCTAATGGGTGGAAAATGCCTCGCAAGCCTCCTTTGAAGGACTTCTACTGGCCCCTTGGCGGCTTGGATTATGGGCATGAGGTTCGCGACTTATTCCCTCAAGAAGCAGAACTCCTTGGAGTTATTGCGATCATGTGGAACCGGCAAGAGGGAGCATTGCGCAGGCTTTTTCTGGAAATTTTAGCGCCTCGGTCTCATTCATACGGCGAGGCCATTTGGGACCGTCAACCGACACATCACGCACGAAGGGATTTATTGGCGCTAGCTCGTGAAACTGCAGGTCTTACTGACCGCCAACGAGGTGTGTTGGACTGGGTGATTGAGAAAACCAAAACCTTAGCTGACCGGCGCAATGAACTTATCCACGCCGAATTTGTAGTTCACAGCCGAACTGATGTTCTCCACGCAAAGATCAAATCGCCTCGCTCTAGCAAACCGCCAAAGCATCAAAAAGCCTCACCAAATGATTTGGAAAAGATCGTAAATGATCTTAATGTTTTACTTCAGGCCACGGAGGCATCTTGGGTCGAATTTTTGGCGCCGGAGAAGAAACTTCAATGGGATAATCTGCTCAAGGCTTCTGAACCAGGAAATCCGTCCCCTAGAAACCAGTCCGACTAAGGCCAGCCGATGCCTGACTCACCATTGAACGAGGTGGGGGGTTAACATCTACACCTCGCGAGATAGCTACTCCTCGTCGACTACCGATGCGGACCGTAAGAACCAAGCACCCCAATGATTGCAAAATCCAACCATATTGACTCGATCCTGTAACCGGCTCACACTCCGCGCCGATAACCGCCGCAGACTCAAGCAAGCACAGGCGGGAGAGACGAGAGAGGACGCCCATGATCACCGTCAATCAGCTTCATCCCCTGTTCTTCGGCGAGATCGTCGGGGCGGACCTCAAGGCCGAGCCGACCGAGGATCTGCGCCAGGCGGTGCAGGATGCGATGGACAAGCACATCGTCTGCGTCGTGCGGCAGGGGCCGATCACGGATGAGGAGCATATCCGCTTCGCCCGGCTGTTCGGGCCGCTGGAATATCCGCCCAATTACGGCAAGCGCCCGGCGGGCCGGATCGCGCCGGAACTGTTCTCGGCCGGCAATCTCGATCCTGATGGCAATATCAAGCCGCTGACCCCGGCCAATGCAAACATCGCCAAGGGTGCCGAGCGCTTTCATGCGGACAGCTCGTTCAACCCCCTGCCCTCCAAATGGTCGATGCTGCGCGGCGTTGAGTGTCCTCCTTCGGAGGTCGGCGGCGACACGCTGTTCCTCGATCTGCGCGCGGCTTATGACGATCTGCCGCAGGCGATGAAGGAAAAGGTGGATGGCATGACCGGCATCCACGATTTCTGGCGCGGCCGCCAATATGCCGGGCTTGAGGTCACCGAGGAAATGAAGGCCGCGATGCCGATGCCGCCGGTGCATCATCCGCTGGTGCGTGAGGCGCCGCTGGGGCGCAAGGCACTGTTCGTCGGCGGGCATTGCGTGGGCGTGGTCGGCATGAGCGACGATGAGGGCCACGCCTTTGTGGAAGAGCTGTACGCTCATGTGACTCAGCCCAAATATATCCACCGCCACCAGTGGACCGAAGGCGACATCGTGATCTGGGACAATCGCTACGCCCTGCACGCCGCGACGCCGCTGGAGACGGACCAGTATCGCCGCGACATGCGCCGCGCGACGCTCAACGAGAGCGGCGAGGAAGGCGACACCTATGAGTTCCGCCGGCGTCAGTCCGAGGCGGTTCACTGAGCGCCTGTGCGGTTCTCAACCGCGCGCTGACTGGCGCCATGCCCGGTAACGACCTGCTTGGCGTCCCGGCGCGCGCCGGGGGTTCAGCGCGGCAGATAATCCTCCGCCATCGCCGCCTCGATGCCGGCATGACGGGCCTTCACCGAGCCGATGAAGGCCGGGTGGGTGATGACATAGAGCTTGCCGGTGAGGATCGCGTCCACGGTCATCTGCCCGACGGTCAACGGGTCGAGCCAGAAACCCGGCGCCGTTGGCGGCAGGGCGCCGGGGGGCGGCGTTTCGTCCCGGTGGCGGAAGGGTGTATCCACCTGAAACTCCGCCGGGCGGTGCTGCTCGGTCTCCTCGATATTGGTTCGCACTGGGCCGGGGCACACCACCGTGGCGCCGATCGCGCCGCCTCCCATGCTGCTGCCCCCCATGCTGCTGCCCTTGGCATCCAGCTCCAGCTTGAGATGCTCGGTCATGGAAATGACCGCCGCCTTGGTCGGCGCGTAGACGCCGCGCGTGGCGCGCGCCTGCATGATCGCACCCTGCGAGGCGGTGTTGACGACATGCCCGCCCAGCCCATGCCCCTTTATGCGTGGCAGGCCCGAAACGAGGCCGTTGACCACGCCCATCAGATTGACGCCAATGGCCCAATCCCAATCCGCATAGGTCGCTTCATCGACCGGGCCCTGGATGCCGATGCCGGCATTGTTGATGAGGATCTGCAGCGGGCCGAGCGCGGCCTCGGCCTCGTCCAGCGCAGCGGCGAAGGCGTCGCGGTCTCGCACATCGAGTTGGAGCGCGCGGAAGCGATCCGCCCAGCCCTCGTCCGCCGCGACCTGCGCCGCCTGCGCCAGATGATCGGCGCGCACATCGCACACCGCGATCCTGGCGCCCTGCGCCGCCAGCGCGCGCGCCATGCCAAGGCCGATGCCGCTCGCACCGCCGGTGATGAAGGCCATCGTGCCTGCTACTGTCTTCATGCCTCTCCTCGCCTCATGGCTACCACTCTTATTATGGGGATTTACAACCAATGACCGTGGACCTCTATCATGGCGAGCCGGCTTCCAACAGCCTGAAGGTCTTGCAGGCCATTCATGAGAAAGGCGTGCCCTTCACCAGCCATTACATCAACCTGATGAAGTTCGAGCAGCATGCGCCGGCCTATGTCGCGATCAACCCCGCCGGACAGGTGCCGACGCTTGTGCACGACGGCCGGGTGCTGACGGAATCGACGGTCATCAACGAATATATCGACGACGCCTTCGATGGCCCGCCGCTCAAGCCGGCCGATCCCTATCTGCAGGGGCAGATGCGCATCTGGACCAAATATGTCGATGAGGTGTTCCGCCCGTCCCTCTCCTTCCTCGCCTGGCATCGGGTGATCCCCGGCATGGCCAAGGCGCTGCCCGAGGGCGAGTTCGAGGCGCGGCTCAAGCGCATCCCGCTCAAGGAAAAGCGCGACAAATGGGAGCTGGCGGCCAATGGCGGCTTTTCCGAGCGGGAACTTGAGGGCTGGCGCGCCAATCTGGAGGACGTGACCGACCGGGTGGAGAAGGCTTTGGCAGGTCATGACTGGCTGGTCGGGGGCATGGTCACGCTGGCCGACATCGCCGTCTTCGCCATGGCCATCTCCATGCCGCGCAGCCACCCCGATCTGTGGAACGAAACACGCACGCCGCAGGCCATGGCGTGGATGGCGCGGATGAAGGCCCGCCCGGGCGTGGCAGCAGCGCTGGCGATGCCGGATCACACCGGCATGGTCTCCCGCAAGGATTGAAGGCACGCCGCCGTCTCTTCTGCTGCGGGTCACCGTGCCTTCTCGCACATTTTTTGATCGCGAAAGTTCCCGTTAGGCTCCGGTTAAGCTAATTCATGCATGAGAGCGATGGCCTTGTCCGTCAGCCCGGCCTTCCCGGCCGTTTTCGTGCTGCAGCGATACCGGATTGCCCCGGCTGACGGACAAGCGATCTCCCCCTGACCAACCGAAGCGCAGGCGATCAGGGCTCCAGAACGCAGGCCGAATAGCCCGGCAGATCGCCCTGTCCTGCGCCGCCGACCTGCATCAATGGCGCCGCCCGACCGAGCCGCTTGGGCCAAGGCGCAGGCTCAGCCCCCAGATTGAACAGGCAAAGCCGGCGCTGCTCGCCAAAGCGCCGCTCGAACAGCAGCACCTGCTCATCGACCTGCAGAAAGCGGATGGCGCCCCAACGCAAAGCGGGCTGCCCCTTGCGAAAGGCGAACAGCGCGCGGGTGAGGTGCAGCAACGATCCCTCCTCTGCCTCCTGCTTGTCGACAGCTAAGGCCGGATGGTCGGCCCCCACCGGCAGCCATGGCTTCACGCTTGAAAAGCCGGCATGAGGCGCGTCACCCTTCCACGGCATCGGCGTTCGGGCGCCGTCGCGGCTGAGGGTCAGCGGCCAGTTGGCGATGGCCTCGGGATCCTGCAAATCCTCGAACGGCACATCCACCTGCGTCAGTCCCAGTTCTTCACCCTGATAGAGGAAGATGTTGCCGCGCAGGCAGGTGAGCAGCAGCAGCTTCATCGCCGCGAACCGCGCCCGCGTCTCGGCGCCCACCTCGTCCGGCAGCCAGCGGGTGACGGCGCGGGGCGCATCATGGTTCTCGAATGCCCAGCTCGGCCAGCCCATGCCGGCGCGGTCCGGCCACTGGCCGATCGCATCCGCCACCACGCGCGGGGTCAGCGCGTCGGCATAGAGAAAATCGAAGCCGTAGCTGGTGTTCAGCCGGTTCTCGCCGCTGGTGTAGAGCTTCATCTCGCGCAGGGCCTCGTCCCCACCGATCTCGGCAACCGTGAACCGGTCATCATAGCTGTCCATCAGCGCGCGGACCCGCTCGATGAAGCGCGGAATATGGCGGTGCCCCTGATTGTAGCGGCGCTCCTGATAATCGAACGGCCGCGTGCGCTGCCCGGCCTGGTTCGGGTGCGGCGGATTGGGGCGCAGGCGCGGATCGTGCATCAGGAAGTTGAGCGCATCGAGCCGGAAGCCATCGACGCCCCGGTCCAGCCAAAAGCGCGAAACATCGAGCAAGGCCTGCTGGACCTGCGGATGATGCCCGTTGAGCTGCGGCTGCTCGCGCAGGAAATTGTGGAAATAATATTGCCGCCGCCGGGCATCCCAGGTCCAGGCTGGCCCGCCAAACACGCTCTGCCAGTTGGAAGGCGGCGAGCCGTCCGCCTTAGGGTCCGCCCAGACGTACCACCCGGCATGGTCGCCCTGCCGATCGGATCGGCTGGCCTGGAACCAGGGGTGCCGATCGGAGGTATGAGCAAAAACCTGATCGATGATCACCCGCAGCCCCAATTCATGCGCGCGGGCCAGCAGCGCGTCAAAATCGGCGAGCGTGCCGAAGATCGGGTCGACATCGCAATAATCGGCAACGTCATACCCGAAATCCCGCATCGGCGAGGTGAAGAAGGGCGAGAGCCAGATCGCGTCCACGCCCAGGCTGGCGACATGATCCAGATGCGCGGTGATCCCCGGTAAATCACCGACGCCGTCATCATTGGAATCGGCGAAGCTGCGGGGATAGATCTGGTAGATCGTCGCGCCCTGCCACCAGGGCAGCGTCTCGGGCGCGCGCTGGCTGACGGGAAGGCTGGCGGCGGCAGGCTGGTGATTCTCGCTCATCCGCGCCAAACTGCATGGGAAGTTGGGCGCTGGCAATTGCGTCGGGTAGCCATCAGCCTGCAAGCCACCCGGAACGAGGGACGAATGCGAACAAGAGCCGGGATTTGCGCGAAAAAGCAGCGCTATGCGACCGAAGCGGACGCCCGCGCGGTGGCGCTCCGCGCAGCGATTACGCTCCGCCCCTATCGCTGCGCCCTCTGCCGCCAATATCACCTCACCAGCCGGACCAAAGGCATGCGGGTGCTGAAAGTCGTCGAATGAGGGCGGTCAGTGCTCGCTGAGGAATAGCCTCAAATCCCTCATTTGCCTTTCGCCCTCATCCGTTTAGGCTCCGGACAAAATCAACGGGAGAGAGCGATGCGGTTTCAGGACAAGGTGGTGCTCGTCATTGGCGGCAACAGCGGGATCGGGCGTGCTGCTGCGCAAGGATTTGCTGCCGAGGGTGCACATGTGTTCCTCACCGGGCGGTCGCAGGCGACCATCGATGAGACCGTTGCGGCGATTCCCGGCGCACAGGGCTTCCAGGCGGATATCGCGCAGATCGGCAGCAACGATGCCGTGCTGGATGCCATCCGCGCGGCGCATGGGCGGATCGACATATTGTTCGTGAATGCCGGAATCGGTGCCTTCGCTCCCGTGGAAGAGGTGACGCCGGCGCAGTGGGACGAGGTGCACAACGTCAATCTGCGCGGTTGCTTCTTTGCCGTTCAGAAAGCCCTACCGCTGATGGGGCAGACACCGGGCGGCGCCATCGTCATCACCGGCTCGATCGGGTCGGTCGCAGCAGTGCCTGGCAATACCATGTATGCGGCTGCGAAGGCAGGGCTGCGCGCGGTGGCGCGTACGCTCGCTGCTGAGCTGATCGGACGGGGCATTCGCGTCAACATGGTCAGCCCGGGCCCCACCGAAACGCCGATCATCAACCGGTCCGGCCTGCCACCCGAGGCCGTGGCGGGCATGCGCGCGATGATGACCGACGCCATCCCGATGAAGCGTATGGGCACGCCAGAGGAGATTGCGCGCCCGGTGCTGTTCCTCGCCTCTGATGAAGCCAGCTTCATCACCGGCATCGACCTCTATGTGGATGGCGGCTGCGTGGAGCTTTAGCCCCGAGCGAGGTCTTCGAGCAGGATCAGGCCGAGAGATCGACGCTTGCGCCTTCCATCGGCCAGACCGAAGCGGCCGTACCGTGCGTATCCTTGCGCCCTGCCCCGTGGAGCCGGGCGAGAAGAAAACGCCCGAACCCCCAGCTGCCGAGGCCAGACGCCGCGTTGATATGACCCACCGCGCCGGCATCGGCAAAGCGGCTTCCCCAGAACTGGGCGAGACGCCTTGCCCGATGGTATTGGATGTAGGGATCATCACGGCTCGCCACCAAAATCGAGGGGAAAGGCAATGGCGCGCGCGAGGCCGGAGCGAACGGCTCCAGCCGCTCATCCAGCGGTGCCAGGTCCAACTCGGGCGGCGCAACGAGCAGCGCGCCAACAACCGGATAGCCAAAGTCCGGTCGTTCCATCGCAGCCCAGGCGGCCACCGCATGGCATCCAAGACTGTGCGCCGCCAGAATGACCGGCCGACCCGCGCTGCGGATCGCCAGATTGAGCTTGCTCACCCAATGGGTGCGGTTGGGGCGCGCCCAATTGCCGAGATCGGCGCGGACGCAATCCTCGCTCTCACGCTCCCAAATGCTCTGCCAATGGGCGGGGCCGCTGCCGTCCAATCCCGGCACGGTGAGGACCAGCGGGGTCGACGATGGGGATGTGACATGATCCATGATCAAAACTCCTGTTCTCAGGGCAGATCAGTCGGCTCGGTCTACGTCCCGATCGTCTCACGGTATAATGTCTAACGTTTAAGTCGACAATATGATTGCGGCGGAGCGTGCGCGGATGCGGCCACGTGGTTCCCCCACGGATGACGCCGTTACCGATTACACCGGCAACCCCACATAATTCTCCGCGATGCTGGTCTGCGCGGCGACGCTGCCGGCGATATAATCCAGTTCGGCGACCTGCATGGCGCGCTCGAACGGGCCATCTTCGGGGAAGCGGTGCATGAGGCGCGTCAGCGACCAGCTGAACCGCTCGGCCTTCCAGACGCGGGCCAGGGCCTTGTCCGAATAGCCGGCGACGGCATCGGCATCGTTGCGCTTGAATAAGGCGCTGAGCGCTGAGGCGGCATAATGCACGTCGCTGGCGGCAAGGTTGAGGCCCTTGGCGCCGGTGGGCGGCACAATATGGGCGCTGTCGCCGCAGAGCAGCAGGCTGCCATGGCGCATCGGCGCGAAGACGAAGGAGCGCAGTGGCGCGATGGACTTCTCCAACGCCGGGCCCCGGGTGATGTGCGCCGCGGCATCCGGCCCGAGGCGGATCGCCAGCTCGTCCCACACGCGCTCATCCGGCCAGTCCTCGATCTTCTCGGTCAGCGGCACGTCGACATAATAGCGGCTGCGCGTCTCGCTGCGCATGGAGGCCAGCGCGAAGCCACGCTCGTGATTGGCGTAGATCAACTCGTGATTGCAGGGCGGCACATCGGCGAGGATACCGAGCCACCCGAAGGGATATTCCCGCTCATAGGACTGGCCCGCGCTGGCCGGGATCGCCTGACGGCTGGGGCCATGATAGCCATCGCAACCGACGATGATGCGCGCATCCACGCGGTGTTCGCGCCCATCCTTGCTGTAGGTGACATAAGGCGTGTCGCTCTCGATCTCGTGCAGGGCGACATCGGCAGCGCCATAGACGACCTCAAGCCCCCGCTCATCACAGGCATCCATGAGGTCCTTGGTCAGTTCGGTCTGGCCATAGACGACGACATGGCCGCCGGTGAGCTTGGCGATATCGATGCGAATCAGCCGCTCGCCATCGGCTAGGTTGAAGCCATCGTGCACAAGACCCTCGGCCTTGAGCCGCGCATCAAGGCCAAGGCGTTCCATCAGCTCGACGGTGACGCGCTCCAGCACGCCGGCACGGATGCGGCCGAGCACATAATCGGGCGTCTGGCGCTCCAGCACGATACAATCGATGCCCTCAGCCCGCAGCAGATGCCCTAGCAGCAGACCCGCCGGCCCAGCACCAATGATGCACACCTGTGTCATTCCATCCTCCTCGCAGACTCTTGGCCGCATATCCGCATGACCGCGCGCATTTGGGAAGGGACAGTTGCGACAAGCTCTGGTATTTTCCGGACATGACTGCCCTCCCCCATCCCGCACGCCATTCCCGCGAAGCGATCGTCCCAGCTTACGATCTCTATGGCGAGGACAAGGCGCCACGGCGCGAGGACTTTTTCCACGCCGAGACGATTGCTGTGCGCAGCCGGCGCTATGACTGGGAAATCGCACCCCACACCCATGCAGCGCTCACCCAGATGCTGTTTGTGGCGCGGGGCGAAGTACGACTGCATCTTGCGGGGGAGGATCGGCGGGAGGCCGGTCCTTTGCTGGTCTGCGCGCCCAACGGAATTGTGCATGGCTTCGGCTTCTCGCCCGATGTCGAGGGATTTGTCGTGACGGCCTCACAGGATTTTGTGGACAGTCTCACGCGGCAGGATGCGCTGGGGCAACATCTCCGGACGCCGGCGATCCTGCGACCGGACGCAGCGCTGACCGCGCGTCTGGAGGCGCTGGGCACCGCGCTGGTCGAGGCCGAGCAGGACCGGTTCGCATCCAATGGCCAGCGGCTGCATCATGCGCTTGCCGAAGCCTGGCTACGCACGACCCTTGCTGCCGGTGCGCCGCTAGATGCCGCGCGGTCCACCCTGGCCGAGCGGTTTCGCGTTATGGTCGAGGCGACTTATCGCGAGCATCGACCGATCGAGCATTATGCGCAGCGGCTGCATTGCACGGTCCGCACGCTCTCGCGCCAGACGCAGGCCAGCTTCGGCATGACGCCGCTGCAGATCATCAACCGCCGGCTGCTGTTCGAGGCGCGGCGGTTGCTGCGCTTCACCAATGCCGGCTGCTACGAGGTGGCAGCGGAGCTTGGTTTTGACGACCCATCTTATTTTTCGCGCTTCTACAAACGGATGACCGGACGGGCACCAGGCCTGGAGAAACGGCGTGAGAACGTGTGAGACGTCCCGGTCAGGCGGCCGCCCGCTCCGCCCCGCTCTCCTGTCGCGCCAGCTTCTCGACCAGACGATTGAACAGGGTCACGCCGCGATCGTGCACGGTGGGCATCACCTGCACCTCTTCCGTATCATCGATCACGCGCTGCTGGGCCTCGATCATCACCTTGTCCTCGGCGAAGGCCTGATCGGCCATGCGCATCAGAACATCGCGCAGCGCCTCATCCCCATGGCTGCGATGCGGCCCCCAGGAGAAGAAGTAGCGCGCGCTCTTGTCGCGCATCGGCGTCACCGCCTGGCTGGTGAAGGTGACGCCGCTCACCGCCTGAGAGAGATCCGGCTGGCCATAGTCGCAAGCCTTGGCGGTACCGAGCGGGAAGACACCGCCGGTCATCAGCAGGATGCCAGGAATGAGGAAATCATAGCTCATGAAGCTGTCCATCGGTTCTGGGCTGCGGCGCGAGGCCGATCCGATGGCGTTCTCCGTCCAGCGCTCATAGCGGATTCCCCGCTCCAGCGGCGTGATCCGGGCCGGCGTCTCGGCAAATTGCGGCCCGGAACCGAAGCTCTCGGCATGGACGAAGGTCAAATGGCTGAAATCGAGCAGATTGTCGTTGATGAGCCGCGCTTCCGCCGCATAATCGAGATGGCCGTGGCCGAGGAGGTAATCGGGATGGTCCAGCCCCACGGCCGGCGGGATCAGGCGCTCATCGGCCGCGTCAACATCGCCCATCCAGACCCAGAGCCAGCTATGGCGATCCACCACGGCATAGCGGCGCACGCGGGCCTGCGGCGGGATCTGCGCCTGGCCGGGAATCTCGACGACCTGCCCGCCTGCATCGAACAGCAGGCCATGATACATGCAGCGCAGCCGCTCGCCTTCGCA
Organism: Sphingobium sp. B2D3C; assembly: GCF_025961835.1. NCBI lineage: Bacteria > Pseudomonadati > Pseudomonadota > Alphaproteobacteria > Sphingomonadales > Sphingobiaceae > Sphingobium > Sphingobium sp. B2D3C. The sequence continues at coordinate 1,798,103 of NZ_JAOQOK010000001.1, forward strand.
GCGGCCCAGCGAAAGCGGCGCGAGGCGGTGGACGCAGCGATCTTCCAATGCGTGGAGCGCGCCGGACGCGGTGCGCCAGATGACGATCCGCTCGCCGAGGATCGAGATAGCGAAAGGCTTCTCCGCCTCCAGTTCATGCGACCATCCCGCGACATACCAGGCATTGCGAACATAGGCCATGACAGGCGCCTCTCCAGTTTAAACCACTGCACGCAAATTGACTTAACGGTGTTAAGGAGTCAATGATCCTCTATGGCTTCCCCCATCTCTGTCCCGCTGGATATCGAGCGCTTGCTGCAGGCGGCATTTGCGCAACTGGAGGCGGACGGGCTGGACGCGCTGAGCATGCGCAAGCTGGCCGCGCGCCTCAATGTGCAAGCCCCGGCGATCTATTGGCACGTCAAGGACAAGGCCGAGTTGCTGGGTCTGATGGCCCGCCGCATTCATGGCCGGGCTTATGCGGACGTTACTCACGCCGAGGATTGGCGCGACTGGCTGCGGCGGTTCGGGCGGGCACTGCGGCGCAGCTTCCTTGCCCATCGCGATGGCGCGCTGCTCTGTGCAGTGTCTCGCCCGCCGGCGGAGGCCGATCCCCTTGTCCATGCCCAGCGCATCGCCGCTCCGCTGGTGGCGCTGGGGCTGCATCAGCAGGACGCCTTGGCCCGTCAGGCCTCGGTCATCTCCTTCGTGCTGGGTTGGTCCGCCTTCGAGGCGAACGGGCCGATGCATAGCTTCCTCGACAATATGCTCGATTTCGAGGGGAGCTTCGAGCCGGGGCTGGACGCTCTGGTGGCGGGCTTCTCGGAGGTTGCGAGCGAGGCTTAGCCCGCCAGCCAGCGCGACAAGCGGCTCCCGGCATCGTTCATGAGGGCGCGCGGATCGCCCTGCTCCACGATCCGGCCATCCAGCACCAGCGCAATCTCGTCAGCCGCATCGGCGGCATCGCGCACATCATGGGAGACGAGAATGATGGGGATGTCCGAGCGGGCGCGCAATTCGACCAGCAGGCGATGCAGCGCCCGGCGGGTCGGGTGGTCCACGGCAGAGAATGGCTCATCGAGCAGCAGCACCTGCGGATCGCGCGCGAGCGCCCGCGCCAGCGCGACGCGCTGTTGCTGTCCGCCGGAGAGTTCACGGGGGCGCCGGTCCTCAAGCCCTTCGAGATGGACCTGCGCCAGCAGCGCATCCGCCCGCCCCTGCCGCTGCGTCGCGGGGATATCCAGCAACGCTTCCATCACATTCTGCCGCGCGCTCATGTGCGGGAACAGAGCGTAGGATTGGAACACGAAGCCGACATGCCGGTCCCGCGCGCGCACCTGCACGCCGGCGTGCGTATCCAGCCAGCATTGGCCGTTGACGCTGATCCGCCCGGTAGCAGGCGTCAGCAACCCCGCAATCGCGCGCAGGATAGAGGTTTTCCCCGCGCCCGAAGGACCGACGAGCGCCAAGGTCCGTCCACGCGCCAGAGTGAGTGCCACGTCCAGCGCGATGGGCGCATGATGGCGCAGATGCAGGGTCACGCCCTCGCCGCTCGCCTCAGCCATGTCGGCGCCCCCTCTGGCCCAGCAGGAAGACAAGGCTGACCGCCACCAGCGAGACCGCCATCAGCAGCAGCGCCATCTCATTGGCCGAGCCCATGTCGAACGCCTGCACGCGATCATAGAGCGAGAGCGCCAGCGTGCGCGTCTTGCCGGGGATTGATCCGCCGACCATCAGCACCACGCCGAATTCGCCCAGCGTATGAGCGAAGGTCAGCACGGCCCCGGTGAGAATGCCCGGCCAGGCCAGAGGCAGTTCGATCCGCCAAATGCTGCGCCAGAGCGAATGGCCGCAGGTCGCCGCGGCATCGCGCAGATCGGCGTCGATGCTCTCGAAGGCCCGCTGCACCGGCTGAACGGCAAAGGGGAGATTGACCAGCACCGATGCAAGCAGGATCGCCTCGAAGCTGAAGGCCAGCCCGCTACCGAATAGCGCACTCCATACCCGCCCGATCCAGCTTTGCGGCCCCAGGGCGGAGAGCAGGTAAAAGCCAATCACCGTGGGTGGCAGGACCAGCGGCAGCGTCACCAGCGCCTCGATCACGGCTCGCCCGCGAAAGCGCGCCAGCGCCAGCCAGCGCCCGAGCACCAGCGCCAGCGGCAGCAGGATCGCGACGGTGAGCGCGCCGAGCAGGAGCGAGAGATTGAGCGCTTGCCAGTCCATCGCCGGTCAAAGTGCTCCGGCCGGCAGGGTGAAGCCGTATTTGGCGAAGATCGCCTTGGCAGCAGGCTGGGCCAGATAAGCATAGAAGCGCTCGGCCACTGGCCCCGCCGTCTTCATCAGCACCATGCGCTGGCGCAGCGGTGTGTGCCAGTTGGCGGGGATCAGCACATAGGCCGCCCTGCCCTTCACAGCAGGATCGAGCACCAGCGAATGCGCGACGATGCCGCCCTGCGCCCCGCCTTCCGTGGCGAACTGCAGCGCCTGCGACACATTTTCCCCCAGCACGAGCTTATCCTGAAGCGGCTTCCACAGGCCGGCATGATCCAGCGCCTCCTGCGCACGGCGACCATAAGGCGCATGTTCGGGATTGGCGATGGCAAAGCGGCTGATGTCCCCGCGCGCCAGCCCCTCACGCAGACCCGCAAGCTGGGAATCGAGCCTGAGCGGCGAGCCCTTGGGCGCGATCAGCGCCAGGCGCCCAATGGCATAGAGCCGACCTTCGCCGCGGGTTTTGCCGGCCTTGGCGAGCTGCGTCACATAGCTTTCATCGGCGGAGAGGAAGAGCTCGAACGGTGCGCCCTGCTGTAATTGCCGCGTGAGATTTCCCGAGGCGCCGAAGTTGAGCACCACCTTCTCACCGGTCTCTTTCTCGAACGCGGCCGCCGCATCGGTGAGGGCCAGACGGAGGTCGGCGGCGGCAGCGATCTGCGGCGCCGGCTCGGACTTGCCGCACGCGACCAGCGCCAGCAGGCCGAGCAGCACGGCGCAACGGCGCAGCAGATGAGTCATGAGAGGTCCGCCCTTCGATCGATGTATGACATTGCACACATCGACGTCTGTGGGGCGCTGTGTCAAGTGTCCTGCATGCGCAAGAGGCGCGCGGAGGAGGTCGGCAAGGCGTGAGTGAGGACGGCGGAACGACGCTGAAGATCAAGGCGCAGGTGATCGCTGATGGTGTGATCGCCATCGGGCCGGGCAAGGCGCAGCTCCTCGCGGAGATTGCGCGAACAGGGTCAATCGCGGCGGCAGGCCGGGCGATCGGAACCAGCTATCGCCGCACCCGCGACATGGTCGATATTCTCAACACGGGATGGGGCGCCCCGCTAATCGAAACCGCCAAGGGCGGCGCCAGCGGGGGCGGATCGCGCCTCACCGATCACGGCCGGGCGGTCCTGGAAGCCTATCGGCAGCTCGAAACCGCAGTGCAGGCGGCCGGAACGGCCCATGCCAGTCACCTGATCGCTCTTATGAACGGCGTCGATCCCGACGGCGCTCAATCGATCCGATAAACCGAAAGCCGAACCGTCGGGCCGACCTTGCCGCCCGTGGCGACAAACAGGGCGCGGTTTACCCAGTCGTACCCCGCATGGCCGGTTTCCAGTCGAATGAAAGAGCGCATGTAATAGTCGGACGGCGGCACCTGTTCGCCGGACGCGATGCGGGCCGCGACATCGGGCGAGGCATGGCGGATGCCGAGGCCCACGATCTCGATGACCGCGCCGTCGTGCGTTTCCATCGCATAGCGGGCATCGAGCTGCGCCACGCCGCCGGCTTGCACGGTTTGCCAGTCTGCGCCGACGTTCAGCAGCGTGCCATTGAGCAACGGCCCTGTCACCGTGCCGCCGACCACCGGGATGATCCGCCGCGTACCAGCCGGTGTAATGCCCATCTCATGCGGAGGATCGAGCCGGATCTCGAAATCGCAGATGTGCGAGAGGCCCGGCGCGGGCAGCGTCATGCTGCGACCTTTGCGACCAGCGCGCCCGGCTCGATGGTGGGCGGCGCGGCGTTGAGCGTATCGCGCGCAAAGCCGGCCGCCTGCTGATAGGCCAGCATGAAGGCAGAGCGCTCGGCGGCGGGCAGCACATCCTCGATGTCCTCAAACGCACCGCCGCAACGCTCCTCGACCAGTTCCAGCAGCCCGAAGGGACCGGAGCCGCGATTGCGCATGGCGACCTGCCCGATGGGACCGCAGAGCTTCTCGTCAAAGGCGCGCAGCGCGGCCGGCGTCACGCCATGCGCCAGCAGTTCGCGGCCGATCACCCGCGCGTCGACGATGGCCTGCGATGCGCCGTTTGAGCCGGTCGGATACATGGGATGCGCGGCATCGCCCATCAGCGCGACCGGACCATCGACCCAGGTCGGCAGCGGATCGCGGTCGATCATCGGATTTTCATAGGCGACATCCGACTTGGCCAGCAGCTCCGGCAGGTTCAGCCAGTCATAGACGAACCCGTCGAACTCATGCGCGAACTCGGCGAGTTCGACCGGGCGGAACCAGCCGGATTTGCGCCAGTCATGATCGGTATCGTAGGTCTTCTCGGCGATCCAGTTGATATCGGCCAGCCCCTCCTCGTCGGGATGGGAGATCGGGTAGATCACCACGCGGTGGCGGCTGGTGCCCAGGCCCACAAAGGAGGAACCAGTGCGGATCGGCACGCCGCGCGCGGTGCCGCGCCACATGATCGTGCCGCCCCAGTGGATCGGCGGCTGATCCGGGTGCATCTGCGCGCGGACGCTGGAATGGATGCCATCGGCTCCGAACAGCAGGGTGCCATCGACCTCGACCTTGCCGCCGCCGGCGAGATCGACCAGCGCGGTGACGCCACCCTCCGCGCGCTTGCGATAGCCGGTCACCTTATGGCCGAGCTTCAAAGCCTCCGGGCCGAGCCGCTCGACCACCTTGCGGCAGAGCATCAGGTGGAAGGCGCCCCGGTGAACGGCATATTGATGCCAGTCATAGCCGGCCACCTTGCCGCGCGGCTCGGAATAAATCTCGCGGCCATTCAGCCCGACCAGCGCCCATTCCCGCGCCGGAATGCCGACCTGGTCCAGATCCGCCTCGCTTATGCCGAGGTCTTCTAGTTCGCGAATGGCATTGGGCTGGATGTTGATGCCCACGCCGAGCGGCTTCAACTCGCGCACGCTCTCGAACACTGTGCAAGGCACACCGATCTGATGAAGCGTGAGCGCCAGGACGAGGCCGCCAATGCCGCCACCGGCGATCAAAACATGGTCGTGCGTCATCGAGAATATTGCCCTTTCCGTGCGGGCCTAACCCAGCCGACCCGCGCCGGCGCTTCATCTGCCCGAGGGAGCGCTGTACCGTCGTGGGGGCGCAGTGGCAATGTGGAGGAGCAATCGTGCGCCGGCTGCTGCGGGGTCGGGGCGGTCGGAAGTAGGACGCTGGTCGGGCGGCTGGGCCCTGGGCTCCTGCCTTCTCACGAGCACTGGCTTTGCCTTGTCGCGCACCCCTGCCGTGTTCCTGCGGAGGCAGGAACCCAAGGCGCAAGGGCACTGCGGCTGGGCCCTAGGCTCCTGCCTGCGCAGCAGCACTGAAGGAAGCAGGACCGGCGCGACGTTCCGCAGCACCAAGCGCGCCTTTCGTGTCGAGCGAAGTCGAGGCACTCAGGACCTGAGCCTGCCGTGTCTCGACTTCGCTCGACACGAACGGGAGTGAAGAATGGACGAACAGCGCGCCCCAAACGAAGGAAGCCCGCGCTCTCCCCTTCGGAAGGCGCGGGCTCCGTAGCTCTACGGTCGCACCCCGATCAGATCGGGAAATGGCCCGGCTGGGTTTCCACCGTCACCCAGCGCAGCTCGGTGAAGCTGTCGATGCCAGCCTTGCCGCCGAAGCGGCCATAGCCCGAACCCTTGACGCCGCCGAAGGGCATTTGCGCTTCGTCATGCACGGTCGGACCGTTGACGTGGCAGATGCCGGACTGAATGCGCCGCGCGATGCCGAGGCCCTTGGCGATATCCTTTGTGAACACCGACGCCGAGAGGCCATATTCGGTGTCATTGGCCAATTCGACCGCATGCTCGGTGTCGCGGGCGCGAATGATGCCGACGACCGGCCCGAAGCTCTCATCGCGGAACAGCTTCATGTCCTGCGTCACCTTGTCGATGACATGGGCAGGCATCAGCACATTGTGCGTCGTCTCGCCGCCGGTGAGCTGGGTCGCGCCCTTGGCCAGCGCATCCTCGATCAGGCTCTGGCAGTGCGCCACGGTCTTGGCGTCCACCACCGCGCCGAGCGGGGTGTTGCCCTGACGCGGATCGCCCACGGGCATGGAGGCGACCTTCTCCTTGAACTTGGCGGCGAAGGCGTCGGCAACAGCATCGACCACGATGATCCGCTCGGTCGACATGCAGATCTGCCCCTGATTCATGAACGCGCCGAAGGCCGCGGCCTTCACCGCTTCATCGAGATCGGCATCCTCCAGAATGACCAGCGGTGCCTTGCCGCCCAGCTCGAGCAGAACGGGCTTCAAATGCTCGGCAGCGCGCTTGGCGATGATCTTGCCGACGGCGGTGGAGCCGGTGAAATTGATGCGGCGAACCTGCGGCGCGTCGATCAGAGCGCCCACGACATCGGCCGCGTCTTCCGGTGCGTTGGTGACGACGTTCACCACGCCCTCGGGGAAGCCGGCCTCGGCAAACGCCTCGATGATCAGTGCATGGGTGCGCGGGCAGGATTCGGACGCCTTGAGAATGACGCTGTTACCACAGGCGAGCGGCACGGCGATGGCGCGCACGCCGAGGATGATCGGCGCGTTCCAGGGCGCGATACCGAGGATGACGCCAACGGGCTCGCGCAGCGCCATGGAGAGGCAGCCGGGCTTGTCCGAGGGAATGACCTCGCCATTGATCTGGGTGGTGAGCGCGGCAGCCTCACGGATCATGCTGGCAGCCAGGCCGAGGTTGAACATCGCCCAGCCCGCCGTCGCACCGATCTCGCCCATCATCGCTTCGACGAACGCGTCCTTCTTGGATTCCAGCGCGGTGGCGGCTTTCATCAGCACAGCGCGGCGCGCATTCGGCCCCATGACCGACCAGTTCTGGAACCCTTCCGCAGCCTTGGCGGCGATCGGCGCGATATCGGCGGCCTTCATCGCGGTCGCCGAGGATGCGACCTCGCCCGTCATCGGATTGTTGCGGCTAAACTCCATGGCGTTCCTCCAGTTCTCTCTCTCAAGACCAGTGTCGCGCACTCGCATGAGGCCGGATGGCAATGATCAGACCAAATGCGTGCGGCGGCGCGGCTCCCCTCTGCCTTGCGGAACCGCCGGATGCAATTGTCTTGCGCGCCCCACGCTCGACTTGCGCCAAGAAATGAAGGAACAGGGGTCGATCCTCGCGCGTTGTGGCGCATAACTGGGAACAGACGGCGGGTTCGAGACGTGCAGGCATCCGAAGACCTCAGGGCAGCATCGTTGGAGAGCTATCGGCAGTTGGTCGAAAGCATCACCGATTATGCCATGTGCATGCTGGATCGCACGGGCCATATCACGAACTGGAACGCAGGCGCGCAAAAGCTCAAGGGCTTCCGGCCGGAAGACATTATCGGCGTGCATTTTTCGCGCTTCTACACAGCCGAAGATGTGGAAAAGGGCATGCCCGAGCGCGCGCTGGAGATCGCCGCGACACAGGGCAAGCACGAATCCGAGGGCTGGCGACTGCGCAAGGATGGCTCGCGCTTCTGGGCGCATGTCGTCATCGATCCGGTTCGGGACGCACACGGCGCGCTGATCGGTTATGCCGGGATCACTCGTGACCTCACCGAACGCAAACTCGCAGAGCAGGCGCTGCGTAAAAGCGAAGAACAGTTCGCCCTGCTCGTCCAGTCCGTCACCGATTACGCCATCTACATGCTGGACCCTGAGGGCATGGTTTCCAGCTGGAATGCCGGTGCGGAGCGGATCAAGGGGTATCGCAAGGACGAGGTGCTCGGGCAGCATTTCTCGCAATTCTATCAAGAAGAAGATCGCACAGCCGGCGAGCCGCAACGTGCCCTGGAGACCGCGCGTTCGGAAGGTCGGTTCACGGCGGAGGGCTGGCGCGTCCGCAAGGGCGGCGAGCGCTTCCGCGCGAGCGTCGTCATCGAGGCGCTGCGCGATGAGACCGGCGCGCTGGTAGGCTTCGCCAAGATCACCCGCGACGTTACGGAGCGGGAGGCAGCCCAGCGCGCGCTGGACGAAGCGCGCGAGGCGCTAGGCCAGGCTCAGAAGATGGAAGCGCTCGGCCAGCTCACCGGCGGCGTGGCGCATGACTTCAACAATTTGCTGATGGCGATCAACAGCAGCCTCATCCTGCTGCGCCGACGGATCCCGGAACAGGCCGAGACGCAACGCCTGCTCGACAATGCCATGCAGGCCGTCGATCGGGGCGCGACGCTGACCCAGCGCATGCTCGCCTTCGCGCGGCGGCAGGAGCTGTCCATCGGTCGCGTGCATATTCCCGAATTGCTGCGCGGCATGACCGAACTCGTCCAGCGCACCATCGGGCCGGAATGGCCCGTCAGCATGATCATTCCACTCGGACTGCAGGCGGTGAAAGCCGACGCCAATCAACTCGAAATGGCGATCCTCAACCTGGCCGTGAATGCGCGCGATGCCATGCCGGATGGCGGCGCGATCATCATCAAGGCAAACCGCCAGACCGTGCGGAGCAATGAGATCGCCGATCTGGAAGCGGGGCATTATGTGGTTCTGACTGTGGTGGACAGCGGCATCGGCATGGATGCCGAGACGCTCAGGCGCGCGACCGAACCCTTTTTCACGACGAAGGGCGTTGGCAAGGGCACGGGCCTTGGCCTCCCCATGATCCATGGCTTTGCGCGCCAGATCGGCGGCGCGTTCACGCTCACCAGCGCGCCGGGCAAGGGAACATCTGCGCAATTTTGGCTGCCGCAGGCCGCCGAGCAGTCACAGGCAACCACGCCCGCTGCGAAGGAACCGCCGCTGCCGCCGCAAGCCAAATGTCGTGTCCTAGCGGTGGATGACGATGCACTGGTGTTGATGAACACGGTCGCGCTGCTGGAGGATCTGGGGCACGAGGTCGTCAGCGCAGTCAACGGCGCTCATGCCCTTTCAAAATTCAAGGATGGCGGCTTCGACTTGGTCATCACCGATCAGGCCATGCCCGGCATGACCGGGACGGACCTCGCCGCGGCCATCACCGCCGTGCAGAGCGACATGCCGATCATCATCGCAAGCGGGTATGGCGAGGGGCTGGTTTTGCCCGAAGGACAGATCCATCGCCTGAGCAAACCGTTTGGCGAGCACCAGCTCGCCAAGGCCATCTATCAGGCGTGTTGCAGGGAGGATCGCCCTACCCCTGCGGTTTAAACGGACTTGCGCCCCATTTGCCGGGTCCGCCCGCTCAGGCGGATCGCCCGGCGCAGCAAGGATGCAAAGGTGCGCAAGACCGGCAAGCGGTCATAAAAGCGAACATCGTGGATGTCCGTGCGCGAGAGGCGCTGGTGCCCAAGGTCAGGATTGGCGACATAGCTGCGCAGTTCCGGATGGCGGTTGCGCAGGACAGACAGCGCCCCATCATAATGCATTGGCTCGCCATCCGGATGCCGCCCGCCTGCGGGGCGCTTCAGCATCGCGGCTAAATAGTGCGCGGCAAAGCCGATCGTATCGCCGCGCACGGCGTAGAAATGGCAGCCGGCAAGCCCTTTGCCGGGTGGGATCAGCTCAAGCGGGCGCTCGGTCGCTTCATATTGCCCCGGCAGAAGGCTGCCGAAAAAGATGTCCCATTCCACCTCGCCCAGCTTGGCCAGAGCGGCCGGCAGAACCGTATCTATCCGGTCATGGAAATCGAAGTCATCCTCCAGCACCAGGACGGATCGATGCCCCGCCTCCGCCGCCTCCCGCAGCACGCTCATATGGCTATCGAAGCACCCTCGCGTTCCCGGCGTCGGAAACCCTGCGGCATCCGAAAAGCGCTTCGCCGTGAAGAACGCGATTTTCGGATGATCGAGGTCTAGCCCCAGACGCTTGAACTGCGCGGCCATCTCGCGGCGCCGGTCGGCCCGGTGAGGAAGATTGATGATCCGGATGGCATCGAACGCATCGAGCAGAGCACGACCGGCGGGGGTTGGGCTTACCATCGGCTGCGGTCCTTCTCGACTGGATAATGGATGATCAGCCGCGACTCGCGCCGGCCCTCAACGGGCCTATAGACTGGGCTTCTCCCTTTAAGGAATTGCAAAGCCGAGCCAGCGCTTCAGATCACCTTGCCCGGGTTGAGAATATTGTTCGGGTCCATCGCGCGCTTGAGCGTGCGCATCAGCGCCAGTTCCTCTGGTGTACGGCAGTGGTGGAGAAATTCGCGCTTGATGCTGCCGATGCCATGCTCGGCGGTGATCGAGCCGCCCCATTCGGCGACCGCCTTGTAAACCAGCGCCTCCATCTCATGCTCGGGCATCGGGTCGCGCGGGACGCGCGCAGAGAGGTGGAGGTTGGAATCAGCGAGGTGGCCGAAGAAGACCGTCACGCAATCCGGCCACCGCTCCAGCAGCAAGTCGCGTACATAAGGGATGAAATCGCCGATCTTGCGCGTCGGCAGACTCACATCGAAGGCCACTTGCGGCCAGTGCACGCCCTTGTGCCACTCGCCCGGGCAATCGCGCACTGCCCAGATGTCCTGCCGCTGCTTGTCCGACTGGGCAATCACCGCATCCTTGACGAGGCCGGATTCGATCATGCCGCCCAGCACTTCCTCGAAGCGCTCGGCGTCGCGTTCCGGGTCGGTCCCAAGCACTTCGACTAGCGCATAGACGCTGTAACCGTGCGGCAAGGGCGGCTGGCGACCGAGCGCCGTCGTGCCGATCTGGTAGAAATCCGGCCACATCACCTCAAAGGCGGACAAGGTGCTCGCGAATGCCGAATTGCATTGTTTGAGCAACTCCAGCGTGGCCGCATAATCCTCGACCGCCACCACGGCGGTGCAGGCGCTGCGCGGCTTGGGGAACATCCGCAGCACCAGCCGGGTGATGACACCGAGCGTACCCTCGCTGCCGATGAAGAGATGCTTGAGATCGTAACCGGCATTGTTTTTGATCATTACATTGAGCGACGAGACGATCGTGCCATCCGGCAGCACCGCTTCCACACCCAGAATGAGATCGCGCATCATGCCATAGCGCAGCACGCGGTTGCCGCCGGCATTGGTCGCGGCATTGCCGCCGACCTGCGCCGTTCCGCGTCCGCCAAGATCGAGCGGAAACAGAAAGCCGGCCTCATCGGCGGCGCGTTGAACGGTCTCCAGCACCGTTCCCGCGAGCACGGTCATCGTGCGGCCAGCCTCGTCCAATTCCTCGATGCCGCGCATTCGTTCCAGCGACAGCAACAGGCAGGGGCGATCCGCGAGGCCGCCGGCGCACAGGCTGGTCAAGCCGCCCTGTGGCACGACCGGCCAGTGCTCCTCATTGCAGATCGCCATGATCTGCGAGACCTGCTCGGTCGTGCGCGGATAGGCGATGCCGGGGAGCGGAATGTCCGCCGGCATGACATTCGTGAAATCAGAGACATGGCGCGCGAAATCGCCGTCCGTCCCATCCTTTACGATATCAGCGCCCAAGGCTTGGCGGAGGCGCGCGATGACCTGGGCACCACGCTGAGCTTCGTCTGCGAAGCTTTGTAAGCGCTCGTCCAGCGTTGCTTGGGTCATCCGGCCTCTCTCCTCTTGCAGCCACAACATAGCGCCCGGCGGCGCCCTGCATAGGCCAAGGCGATAGAACGAATCATGAAATCGGCCGCCAGGGCCGTCTCTGTTTCACCCTGAGACGCCCAACGATTAGCGAGGCCAGTCAAAATTCCGTTAAGTATCTAAATTTCTGTGATTTTTAGTGGAATTTCCACGCACGCGGCTCCTTAAGTGCAAAAAGGTAAACTTGGTTTACGTCTTGTTAACCATAGTTTATTGTCGTCGAGGTCGGGTGATCCGACCAAATACAGGAGTCGTCGATGGTAAACGAAGTGATCGTTGAAGAACTCAGCGAGCAGGAAGTCGATCTGGTTGCGGGCGGTGGTCCGAGCCACGAATCGAGCGGTGGCATTCGCGGCTGATTTGTCAGTCGCTTCTGGTCACCACGATCAGATTGATCCTATGGCCGGGGGGGCGCGCGCGAATAAGCGATCGTCCGCCCGGTTTTTATTTGCCATGACCTGACACGGCATTTTTTCATCGCCTCGGGACAGCAGAGCATCCTAGAAAGCCGCTCAGGGGGACCGGATGCCACTCTTCAGGCGACAAGCACTCGATCATCACAACCGGCTTCATGGGGACATTTTCCTCGTCCCTCCACTGCGCTGGCAGGCCATCGGCTGGCTGTTGCTTGGTCTGGTCTGTGCCGGTGTAGCCTGTCTCGCGTTCGGCAGCTTCAGCCGGACCATCAAGGCCGAGGGAAGCCTGCACATGTCAGACATGCAGTCGCCCTCCCCTTCCCAACCCGCAGCGCGCCCCTCGCCGGAGTGGACGGCCCGCGTCACCGTGCCGATCGCCCAGATCAAGGATGTTCATCAAGGCCAACAAGCCCGGGTCTCGCTCGCTGGCGGCAGCGCTGCCGACGCGACGACGCTGACCGGCACGATCATGGCAATCGCGACGCGCATGGACCCCGGCGAAACAACGGTGCCGGTCGAGATCCATCTGACAGCGCCAGGCGCAGAGCCGGGCAACGTCAGGGTCAGGGCGATTGACGGGCAGCCTGTCACCGCGACCATCCTCATCGAACGGGTCCGCCTGTGGCGCTGGCTGTTCGCGCCGGTCCTTCCGCGCAGCGAGCCCTAGATGAACGCGCTGATTGCCAAACTCACGGGCCGGCGGCGCATTCGCCCGATCCTGCAGACCGAAGCGGCGGAATGCGGCCTCGCCTCGCTGGCAATGGTCGCCAACTGGCACGGGCATGAGCTTGATCTCAATGCCCTGCGCCAGCGCTTTGGCGTGAGCGCGCGGGGCATGACCCTGCGCCAATTGATGCAGACTGCGGATGACATGCAGCTGCTGCCGCGCCCGCTAAAACTCGATCTGGCCGGACTGCATCTTCTGCATCTGCCCGCCATCCTCCATTGGGATCTGAACCACTTTGTCGTGCTCGAACGCGTCGAGCCGGGCCGTGCCTATGTCGTCGACCCGATGGGCATCGCGCGTTGGTACAAGTTCGACGAGCTGGGACGCCATTTCAGCGGTGTCGCGCTGGAACTGCGCCCCTCGCAGGACTTCCAGTCCGTCCGGGCCAGGCGGCGCTTGCGCTTTCGCGATCTGTGGAGCGGCATGACGGGCGCGCGCCGCACCTTTGCGCAGACAGTCATCCTCTCCATCGTCATGCAGGTCTTCATTCTCGCCAGCCCTTTCTATCTGCGCACCGCCGTCGACGAGGTTCTGCCGGCGCAGGACGGCGGCCTGCTGCTCACGCTGGCGCTGGGATTTGGCGCGCTCGCGCTCATCGGTGCCGGCGCGGCGCTGCTGCGGAAATATGTGCTGCTGTCGTCAGGCGCCCTGCTGTCCTTCGGCATCACCTCCAACATCGTCCGCCACCTCTTCCGCCTGCCCATCGCCTGGTTCGAGAAACGCAAGGTGGGAGACATCCTCACCCGCGTGCAATCGGTGCTGCCGATCCAGCGCTTCCTCATTGAGAGCGCACCGCTCGCGCTGATCGATGGCACGCTCTCGGTCCTCACCATGGTGATGATGTTCCTGATCGCGCCCAACCTTGCGCCGATCACGCTGGTCGGGCTCGTCCTTTATTCCGGCGTTCGGCTGGCCTTGCTCGCACGCGAGAAGCAGCGTGAGGCGGAATATGTGAAGGCCCTCGCCCGTGAACAGGGCACGCTCATCGAGACATTGCGCGGCATGGTGACGCTGCGCCTCGCCGGCCGCGAAGCGATGCGCCACAGCTACTGGCAGAACCGACTGACCGAAGCGCTCGGCGCGCGCTACCAGCACGAGCGCGTCAAGGCCTGGCACGAGACTGCCAAGACGATGATCCCCGCGCTGGAGCTGGTGATCGTCATTTTCGTCGCCGCACGCGCCAATATGAATGGCGCCCTCACGCTTGGCACCCTGTTCGCCTATCTCGCCTTTCGCACGCAATTTGTGCAGGCTGGCCAGTCCCTGCTGGATGAAGGCGTCAAGCTTCGCCTGCTCGAACTCCACCTCGATCAGCTCGCGGACATTGTGCAGAGCGATGAGGACGCAGGCTTTGCCGAACCGCTCAACCATGCCGGCTTCTCCGGCCGGATAGAACTGCGCGATGTGCATTTCTCCTATGGCCCGCACGATCCGCCGGTGCTGCGGGGCGTCGATCTCGTCATCGAGCCGGGCGATCATGTCGCGATCACCGGCGCTTCCGGCAGCGGCAAGACCACGCTCGCCAAGACCATCCTTGGCCTGATCGATCCGACCAAGGGGCAGGTGCTGATCGACGGCCAGCCACTGCCGCAGTTCGGCCGCCGCGCCTTTCGCCAGCATGTCGCCGCAGTGCTGCAGGACGACGTGCTCTATGCCGGGTCCATTGCCGATAATGTGGCGGCATTTGGGGAGATCGACCCGGATCGCCTGCGGGATTGCCTCAAAGCCGCCGCCATTCTGGAGGACATCGAGGCGATGCCGATGCGGACCGAGACGCTGGTCGGGGATATGGGCTCAACCCTGTCCGGCGGTCAGAAGCAGCGCATCCTGCTCGCCCGCGCGCTCTATCGTCAGCCGGCGGTGCTGCTACTGGATGAAGGCACCGCCCATCTCGACCTGGAGCATGAGGCCATGGTTAATCGCGCCGTGGCTGCGTTGGGCATCACCCGGCTCATTATCGCGCATCGGCCGGAGACGATTGCCGCCGCCGACAGGGTCATCAGGGTGGAGAACGGGGTGGTCACGAGCGATAGTCATTCGCGGTCGACGACAAGCTAGAGCAAGCATAACGCCAGTTTCATACCGCAGACGGTGCGCTAGCGCGTCGCGACGAACAGTCGGCCCAAGCTATCGAAGACCGCCGCCGCACCTCCCTGCCTGCCCCTCGCACAAGCCTTTCCATCTCTTGTGAACAACTTGTTCATAGTTTCCTGACATTGACGTCCACTGGCGACTGAACCGCCCGAGTGTGGACCAATGTTGCGATTGCGCCTCCTTGCGAGACTGACCCGGTCGGCTCGCAGCCTCATCCTCGCCGCGGCATGCCTCATCGGCATGATCGTGATGATGAGTGGCGCCGGCACGTCGCTGGACAATTTGACCCGCACCGAGCGCTACCAGCACTTCCCCAAGAAGCCCAGCGGCGAGCTGGTTATCGTTAAGATCGACACGCCCAGCATCAAGGCGCTGGGTACGTGGCCCTGGCCGCGCGGGCGCCATGGCGAGCTGATCGATGCCCTGAACCGAGCCGGCGCCGAGCGCATCGTCTCCAACATCATTTTCGATCAACCGGCGGCGGACCCGGCGCAGGACGACCGGCTCATCAAGGCGCTCGCAGCCTCGAAGGCCGATGTCTATCTGGCCGCGCTACTGGAAAATCGCTCCAATGGGCGGGCAACCTACGAGGCGCTGCCGACGGAGGCGTTGCTGCCCTACGTCACGCCCGTCAACGTATGGCTGCATAGCGATCCCGACCAATATTATCGGCGATTGGTGCTCAATGCCCCGGTCCTGGGTACGGAATTGCGCGATATTTCCCAGGCGCTTGCCGGCACCAACTATCCGGGTGAAGGCTCCTTCCCCATCGACTGGTCCTATTGGTGGAACCAGATCGACCATATCTCCTATTCGGACGTGCTGGCCGGCAAATTCCCCAAGGACTTTTTTAGGGGCAAGAAGGTCCTGGTCGGTATCGATGCCTTCGGCTTCGGCGACCAGTTTAACGTCCCCTATCATGAGAAGCTCTCCAGCCTTTATGTCTTTGCCGCCGCAGCGGAAACGCTGATCGCCGGACTGCCGGTCGAGGTGGGGCCGTGGCCGGCGATGGTGCTCGCGCTGGCGCTGATCGGCCTCTCCTTTCTGCTCAAGCCGCGCTTTCGCTACCCGCTCTATCTGGCTGGAACCATCGGGCTGGTGCCCGCGCAGATTTACACGGAACATCTGACGCTCTGGCGGCCGGATGTCGGCCCGGCGATCCTCACGCTGGTCGCGGCGCTGGTCGCCCAGTCGCTCCTCAGCGTCGCGCAGGCCCTGCTCGATCGCAGCACCAAATCGGCCGAAGCGGGCCTCCCCAATCTGGCCGCGATGGTGCTCAACGAGGGCGAAGAAGGCGTGACGATCGTTGTCAGCCTGCGCAATTACGTGGAAACGACGGCGCTGCTTGGCCTCGCGGCGCAGGGCACGCTGCTCGCCAAAATCCGCGACCGCCTCATCCTCGCCGCAGGCCACGAGCGAATTTACCAGATCGACAATCACAGCTTTGCCTGGCGGAGCCGGGAGGATGTGCCTCAGGTGGTCGACAGTCTCGAGGGTCTGGAAGCGCTGTTCGCGCCGGGGGTTCAGGTCGAACAGCTCACCGTCGACATCACTTTGCACGCAGGCTTTTGCGACAAGCCGGACATGAGCGTGTCGGAAGCCATTCCCAAGGCAGTCCTCGCGGCGACGAATGCTACCAATCGCGGCATCCTGTGGGAGCGCTACGAGACCGAGGAGGATGAGCTGTTCTGGAAGCTCTCCATCCTCAACGAGTTCGAGCAGGCATTGCGCCGCGGCGATGTGTGGGTGGCCTATCAGCCCAAGCTGGACCTGCACGGCAATCGCATCACCAGCGCCGAAGCGCTGATCCGCTGGATTCACCCCGAGCGCGGCTTCATCCGGCCGGACCGGTTCGTCCGCGCCATCGAGGATGCGGGGCGGATCGAGCGGCTGACGCTCTATGTGCTCGAACGCGCCATTGCCGACTTCGCGCCGCTCAATCTCTCGGTCGCGGTCAATCTCTCGATGCGCATGGTCGGCAAGAACAAGCTGGAGGCGCCGCTTCGCCTGCTGCTGGATACCTACGGAATGCCTGCCGAAAATCTTACGCTGGAGATTACAGAATCGGCCAGCATGGCGGACGAACAGGGCATCGCCGAACTGGAGTCGCTCCGGGCGATGGGCGTGCATATCTCCATCGATGATTATGGCACCGGCCAATCAACGCTATCCTATCTCAAGCGCTTGCCGGCGTCCGAACTCAAGATCGACCAGAGCTTCGTGCGGCAAATCCTCACCAGCCGCAGCGATGCTGTGTTGATCAATTCCACCATCAAGCTGGCCCATGAGCTCGACATGCAGGTGGTTGCCGAGGGCGTGGAGGACGAGAATGTCCTGCAGGCACTGGCCGCCATGGAATGCGACATCATCCAGGGCTATCATATCGGTCGCCCGGTGGCGCTTCCCGACTTTCTCGCCAATCTGCAGGCGGCGAACCGCAAGGCTGCGAGCCGAGCCCGCAAGAGCGCCCTTTCCGCAGCATAACAGGCAACGAAAAAGGCGCCGGATCATCAAAGACCCGGCGCCTTTTGGCGTTTATGTCGGTCTACTTACCGTACCGAACCGCGACGGACCAGATTGACGATCGCGAGCAGCACAATGGCGCCAAGCAGCGAAACGATGATCGAGGTCAGATTGATCGCGCCCGACGTGATCGGGGCGGCGCCGAGGATCGGGGAAAGCAGGAAGCCGGCGAGAACCGCACCGACAATACCCACCACGATATTCAGCAAAATGCCTTGCTGGGCATCGGTGCGCATGATCAGACTGGCAAGCCAACCAACAATGCCACCGACAATAAGAAGAATGATAAGGCCCATATTCCGTCTCCCTCAGTGATGTTGAAGGCAAAACAATTGTCTGAGGAATTCGTTCCGTTCTTGCTGAACGGATAGTTGACAAAGGCCGTCATCTTGAATCGAGCACAGAGTGCGACATGGGCCCATCCTGCGGCCGTAACTTTACACAAGTTACAGGCCCAATTGCGCCTCGATCACGCGCCGCAAGTCTTCGAGGCGATAGGGCTTCTTGAGAATGGCGACCGCGTTCCGATGCTCCGCCCCGTCCATCGCGTCTCCCGCGCCGGTGGCGAAGGCGAACGGGACACCCTTGTCCGCGAGACGGGCCGCGACGGGAAGGCTGTCTTCCTCATCCCCAAGTTTGAGATCGAGCAGCCCGAAATCGAACGCGACCTCGTTCACGAATGCCAGCGCCTCGGCGAGGTTGGCGGCCACCCGCACATCCGTGATGCCCAGGTCTTCGAGCAGGGCTTCGGTATTCATCGCGATGATCGGATTATCTTCGACCAGAAGAACGGCGTGGGGGCGTGGCGACAAGGGCGAGCCTGTTAGCAAGGATTGACAGGTTAATTATGCGCACCCGCCCGAGGCGATCCATAGCGTTGCGATGGACCGAACCAAGTGCGGGTCTTTACGCTTGTTTCGAGATTAAAGGCTGGCGACCTTGTCGAGATCCGCCAGCATCTCAGTATGAGAGACTGCACGGCTCTTCGAGCGCCCGCTCTTCTCACCCTCGTCGCCGAGCATATCTTCCAGGCTCCGGCGCGCGCGCGCGACGCGGCTTTTCATCGTGCCGACCGCACATTGGGCGATGTCCGCGGCTTCCTCATAGCTGAAGCCACCGGCCCCGACGAGCAGCAAAGCCTCGCGACGTTCGGGCGACAGGCGCATCATCGCGGCCCGCAGATCGCCCATGTGAAGGCCGTCTTCCTGCCCGGCGGGCTGGCTCAGCAGCTTTTCGGCAAGGTCGGGATCATAATCGCCGCGGAACCGGTTGCGTCGCGCTTCGCTCAGATAGACGTTGCGCAGAATGACGAACGTCCAGCTGCGCATGCTCGTGCCGGGCTGGAAGGAATCCCGCGCGGCCCAAGCCTTGAGCATCGTTTCCTGAACGAGGTCGTCGGCATAGTCCGGGCGACCGCACAGGCCTCTCGCGAAAGCGCGAAGGTGCGGAAGTACGCCGGTCATCTCCGTACGAAAATCATAATTTTTCGGGATGTTACTGGCTGTCACCGCTTTTATCCAGCTTCTTGAGGAGCGCCACGAAGTCGTCCGGCAATTGCTCGTCGACGACTTCATCGTACATCCGCCTCAAGCCTTCGGCCCAAACAGGTTTTGCGCGACCACTGCGCTGCACGGAGTTCTTTCCGGGCTTTTCAGGCGTGCTGGACATGCCCCTACTTGCCTCGCAGAATATAGAATTGTTGAGATGTGACTGCACAACCGTTCCCAAAACCTCTGAAATCCAATTCCCGCCCCCTCGTAAAGTGACTGATGTGCGTTCCGGCGCGCAGCTCACGCCGCGACAGCGCGCAACATCCAGACATTTTCCTCATGCTTTCCGATGCGAGCTGTCAACATGTCTGCACTAAAGACATCGTCGCCTTCTTCGGCGACCGCGACGGCCTCACGAAGACGCCGGGCGACCGCTTCATTATCGTTGATCAGCGCATCGATCATTTCGGCAGAGGACTGGACCGTCTTGCTGCTCTCCACCACGCTGCGCTCGGCATAGTCGCCAAAGGCTGCAGGGGCGATGTGGCCGAGTGCCCGAATGCGCTCCGCCAGCGCGTCGATGGCCAACGCCAGATCCTCATATTGGGCTTCGGTCAGCTTGTGCAGGCCAAAGAAGCTCGGCCCGACGATGTTCCAGTGTACACCCAGCGTCTTGAGATACAGCGAGAAACTGTCAGCCAGAGCATCGGCAAGCTTGTCGGCAATCGCATCGACATTCTGCCGATCGATCCCGGTGTTGAAGGCCGCATCTTTCGGCTTTGCATTCAGGGCGCTATTCGCCATCACTGATCTCCGCTGGGGGCGTACGAGTGGGGGAACGATCCCAAGGGGAAAGAGTTCCGATCTAACGGATCACGGCGCTTTGGCACCTCTTTGGTAATTTGGGTTCATGGTGAATTGGGATATTGGCAAACGTGCCAAGCGACGCTTCGATAGCTGGTTAAGAGAGTATCCCCGGGCAACGCCGATCGGGGTCTTCCTGTTTTCGCTTACGCTTGTCGGGGCCAGCGCCTGGTCCGTCGAAGTCGCGTCCGAGCGGACGCGGCGAGCGGCCGCTGTCATGCAGGCCGGGGAGATCGTGGCCGCTCTGCAGCGGCAGGCAGCCGCAAGTTCCGCCTATTTCCAGGCCACCAGCGCGCTCTTTCTCAGCGCAGACGGGGTCAGCCCCGAGTTCTTCCGCGACTTCATCACCCGCCTCCGCCAGGATTACGATTTTACGGGTGTCGTGGCCATTGGCTGGGCGCGCCACGCCACCGCCGCGGAACTGCCGGAACTAACCTCAAGAATGCGGGAAGCGGGATATGAGAACTTTGCCGTCAACCCGGCCCCCGCGCAATCAAGGCAGCCGATGTATATCATCACCATCGTCGAGCCTAACTCCCTGGCAAATCGTCGCGTTCTCGGCTTCGATATTCACAGCGACGCACGGCGCGCTGCTGCCATCGACCGGGCTCTGCGCACCCGCTCGATGGCCGCAACAGACCCGGTCAAGCTGAAGGTCGACGAGAATGCCGACCACAACACCGGCATCGTCGTGCTGCTGCCGGTCGCGCAGAATGATGAGGGGCCAGTCAATGGCTTCATCTATGGCGCCATCCGGGTCGAGGAATTCATTCGCGCTGCCGTGAAACCGTCCCTGCTGGAAACCGGCCGGATCGAGATTTTCGATACGACACCGGATGGGCAGGAGCGCATCTTTGCCGCCGGCGATAGCGAGAGAGTGGAAAGGCCGCTGGAGCAGCGCTTTTCCCTGTTCGATCAGCAATGGTCCGTGCGCTTCTATCCGGCCGGTGAGCACTGGCTCTACCCCCTCACACTGGTCGTACTGGTCGGCGGCGTCTCCTTTTCGATGTTGCTGCTCGCCTACATTCTGCTCGTGCAGCGCCGCAACGAGGATCTCGTCGCGCTCGTCAATGCGCAGGCCGAGCGCGAGGCGGAACGCGCCGCCTTCGTGCGCGAACTCAATCACCGGGTGAAGAACTCACTCTCCAACGTCACGTCAATCATCGCCCTGACCCGTCGAAACGCGACCGACATTAACAGCTTTGCCGACAATCTGATGGAGCGAGTGCGCGCGTTGGCCGCCAGCCACTCATTGCTGGATGGCGCGCAATGGGGGCCAACGGACCTCAAGGCGCTGATCGAGACTCAGTTGGGATCACATGGCCACGCCCGCGGTCGCATTGTGTCCGATGGCCCCAATGTGCTGATCTCGCCCAACGATGCGCTGTCCATCGGCTTGGCACTGCACGAGCTGCTCACCAACGCGACACGATATGGCGCCTTGTCCGCCGATCAGGGCGAAGTGCATCTGCACTGGTCGGTGGGAGACGAGAAGATCTCGGTATCATGGGAAGAGCGCGGCGGCCCGCCGGTCGTGGAGCCGGTCAAGCGCGGCTTTGGCCTGAACCTGATCGAACGCGCGTTGGCCCATGAGCTGGGAACGCCCATCCGCATCGACTTTTTGTCGAGCGGCCTCATGTGCACGTTCGACATCCCCCTGCGCAAACCGAAATCGTTCCAGTTGCGCAGGAAGGATGGCGCAGCTTAACGCAGCGGCGCTGTGGACCCGAAGAACGCGACCTGCCCGATGGTGGCGCGAACGAAGTCGTCGCTGAACGGCTTGGTGATCAGATAGGTCGGCTCGGGGCGTTCGCCGGTGAGCAGGCGTTCCGGGAAGGCGGTGATGAAGATCACCGGGACCGAGAACTTGCCTAGGATCTCGTTGACCGCATCGATCCCCGAACTGCCGTCCGCCAGCTGAATATCGGCCAGCACGAGATCCGGTCGGTGCTGATCGAACAAAGCTACCGCCTGCGCGTGCGTCGCAGCGGTGCCCACCGCAACATGGCCGATGGAGGTCACGATCTCCTCGATCTGGAAGGCGATGAGCGGCTCATCCTCGATAATCAGCACGTTGAGGCGGCTGCTGGAATCGATATCCGCCAGCGCGCTGTCGATCATCTCGCGAACATCGTCCTCAGGGCAGTCGAGAATCTCAGCGATCTCGCTTTCCGAAAAATCTTCCACGGCGTTCAGCAGCAGCGCCTGACGTGCCAGTGGCGTCACCAGTTCGAGGCGATTGCTGGCAGTCGTGCCTTCATCCGAGCCGAGGCCGCCGCTCATCGACAGCTCGGCGCCGGCTGAAGCGTAGATGCGCGAGAAGGCACTGAACAGCCCGGTCCGCGACGTGGAGATTTGCTCGCGAAGGCTGGAATCGGCCAACGCCGCCTCCAGAAGCTCCCGCACGAAACTGTCACCCAGCGACTGAGACCCCGTCAGAATTCGAGCATATCGCCGCAGATAAGGAAGTTGCCGCGCGATAAGGTCGGATAGAGCCATATGAACGTGTCTCCTGCATTTCAGCCAGCGCCCACAACCAAGAACACCGCATGACGCGGTGGAGCACCAAAAGTGCGCGGAATGTACGGTTTCGACAGGGTTCCCCACAAGAAATTTATTTTTGCAAACCTCGGGAACCAACGCGATTCAGGTGCATTTGAGGATCAGCATTGACATTAGTCTGCCCCCGATAATGTCAGCGTCACTTGACCGGTTTCCGCTCCTCCTCACCCCCCAAAGTGCGGAAACCGGTCAACCACCCCCATATTATCTCCCGTCGTTCCGCTGCTGAGCCCGTACGCGCGCGGCGAACAGAGGAACCATCCGTCCGAACCGCCGTTGGGTTCAGGAAGGTTATCACGAGGAGTTAAGCCATGCACATCCGCACAAACCGTTCCACGCCTCTGGAAGACGGCCGCGACGTGATCATAACGCTTCGCTCCCGCGCAGAGGATATTGCCGAGCGTGGTCTTGCCAAGGCAACAACGCTGGCGGACGAGGCCGGCCGCCGGGCATCCCGGTTGGGGAAGGACACAGCGCGCAAGGTTTCGAAGGGCTCGAAATCCCTCGTTGAGAATGTGCGCGATCATGTGCCCGGCATGAAACCCTCAGGGCTCGCGGCTTCGCCCGCCGCCCGGTTCGTCCGCCGCCACCCCGCCCTGCTCGTTGCCGTCGGGCTGACCGCTGCGACGGTCGGATATCTTGCATGGCGCGCCCAGCAAGACACTGAAGAAACAGACGATTCTTCCGAGGGTTAATGAGCGAAAACCATTCTCTGCCAAATTAAGCGAGAAAGTTTTCGAAGGCCGGAACGAACCCGTCTATAGCTCGTTTACCGGGCAGATCTGGCACCATCAGGCTATTTTAGATGCTGCTAGCCCGGTGGTGCCAGATCCCCTCCTTCGCCTCGGACAGGCTAGGGTCGCGCAGACGCGGGCCGTGACAAAGCCTCGAAGAGCGCCCGCATCCCTAGAAAATCTTGACATCCGCGCCCGCCTTCATCATGGCGCAAGCGGTTGCCCGTGTGATCCAAAAGAGTCACGCGCCCTCTATTCACGGAATTCTGATGCCCTTTGCCGATCTCGGCCTTTCGAACGAATTGCTGCAAGCCGTCGGCGAGGCGGGGTATTCAGAGCCGACTCCGATTCAAGCGCAGGCAATTCCCTCCGTCCTGATGATGCGGGACATCATCGGCATCGCGCAGACCGGCACCGGCAAGACGGCCAGCTTCGTCCTCCCGATGATCGACATTCTGGCTCAGGGCCGCAGCCGCGCCCGGATGCCGCGCAGCCTCATTCTCGAGCCGACGCGCGAACTCGCGGCGCAGGTCGCCGAGAATTTCGAGAAATACGGCAAATACCACAAGCTCTCGATGGCGTTGCTCATCGGTGGCGTCTCGATGGGCGACCAGATCAAGGCGCTCGAAAAGGGTGTCGACGTGCTGATCGCGACGCCTGGTCGCCTGATGGACCTGTTCGAGCGGGGCAACATCCTGCTGACCGGCTGTTCGCTGCTGGTCATCGACGAGGCGGACCGGATGCTCGACATGGGCTTCATCCCCGATATCGAGAACATCTGCACCAAGCTGCCCGCGAACCGGCAGACGCTGCTGTTCTCGGCGACGATGCCGCCGCCGATCAAGAAGCTTTCGGATCGCTTCCTGAGCAATCCCAAGTCCATCGAGGTAGCGCGCCCGGCAACCGCCAGCGCCAACATCACGCAGATGCTCGTGCCTGTCGCCGAGCGGGCCAAGCGCGAGACGCTGCGCTCGCTGCTCCGGAGCGAGAGCGCCGAGAGCGCGATCATCTTCTGCAATCGCAAGACGATGGTGCGGGAGCTGAACAAAAGCCTCAAGCGCCACGGCTTTCGGTCTGGCGAAATCCACGGCGATATCGATCAGGCCGCGCGCATCGCGGAGCTGGATCGCTTCAAGTCCGGCGAGATCAACCTGCTGGTCGCCTCCGACGTTGCCGCGCGCGGGCTGGATATCAAAGGCGTCAGTCACGTCTTCAACTTCGATGCACCCTGGCATCCGGACGATTATGTGCACCGCATCGGCCGCACTGGCCGTGCCGGCGCGACCGGTAAGGCGTTCACCTTCATCACCAACAGCGATGCCGAAGCTGTCGAAAATATCGAGAAGCTGATCGGCACGAAAATCCCGCGCCTCGACATGGGCACGCAGGCCGTCGACGATGGTGAGGACGAAGGGCGCGGACGCGATCGTCGCGGTGGCGCGAAAGGCGCATCCAAGCGTCCGGCGAAGGCACCGGCTCGGCGCGAGCGTGGCGCCGACGCCAAGGGTGATCGTGAAACCGAATCGCCAGCTCGCGAGGCACGCCCCGCCCGTGAGGATGCGCGCCCTGCGCGTGAAGATCGCCAGCCCCAGCCACGGCGTCAGGATGCACGGTCTGACGCTGAGCGTCCCAAGGCCCCGCAGCAACGCAATCGCGCGGATCAGGAGCCGGATGACGGATGGAACGGCCCCATGCCGGATTTCCTCTCCGTAGGTTTCGACAACTAAACCTGCCGACGATACAGACGGGAAGGCTCGGGGACGCGGCAGCGCGCTTCCATGCCTGCCAACTGGCGGTGCGCGAACCGGCGATTTCTGTGCCACCCGACACTCAGGTCGCTATCGAAACGCGACGCGCCACCAACACGCAAAACCCGATTGCAATCGGCGCGGGCCTTGCCTATAGGCAGCCCTCCCTGGGGGCTGTAGCTCAGTTGGGAGAGCGCGTCGTTCGCAATGACGAGGTCAGCGGTTCGATCCCGCTCAGCTCCACCAGGGATTTTTCTTCCAGCCACGCTATCGCTCCCTCCCCGGCTTAAGCCGCGCGGGGGAAGACGCATTTTCTGTGAACCGGTCCACCTTTTTGGGGTTGCCACTCCGGCCATCCCACGGCATAGGCGCCGGACCTGATGACGGCTCCGCAACGGACCGACATGGATGGCCCCTTCGTCTAGCGGTTAGGACGCGGCCCTTTCACGGCTGAAACACGGGTTCGATTCCCGTAGGGGTCACCACTTAGACTTTCCCACATTATCAAGCGCAGCATCCCACTGGTCGCGCCACCGTCACTCCGCCGGGGCCATGGCGGTCGATGGACCATTTGCCTCGTCCAGCGCCGCCAGATCGCCGCGTGCTCGTGCCTGCCGACCGTAGACCAGTTCAAACAGCGGACCCGCCATCACCGTCGTGACGATGGCCATCAGCACCAGCATCGCGAACAGCGTCGGACCGATAATGCCCTTTTGCAGGCCGATGTTGATGATGATGAGCTCCATCAGCCCCCGGGCATTCATCAGGGCGCCTATGCCCAGCGCCGTGCGATGATCCTCCCCCGCCAGCCGCGCGGCGGCCCAGCACGCCCCGAATTTGGCGATCACCGAAACGAGCAGAATCGCCAGCGCTGTCAGGAGCAGCGGCACGGAGTTCACCATGTCCATCCGCGTATTGAGGCCGGAATAAGTGAAAAACATCGGCAACAGCAGCACCACCACCAGCGGCTCGACCTTGCGCTTGATTTCCAGCGCGATCAGCCCGCGCGGCATACAGGCGCCGAGCAGGAAGCCGCCGAAGATTGCGTGTATGCCGATTGCATCCATGAGAAACGCCGACAGGCTGAACAGCGCGAGGACGATAGCGAGCACCGTCATGCTTATGCCGCCCTCCGCCTCGACGAGACGCCCGAGCGGGACGAGTAGCCGACGACCCCACATCAGCATGAACCCCGCATAGAGCAGTGCGCCGACAATGGCGATCACCGCGACCCCCGGCCCCGCGCCGAAGGTCGCCAGCACGACCGCGAGCACGCACCAGGAGGCGGCATCGTCAAAGGCGCCCGCCGTCAGCGAGAGCGTGCCCAGCGACGTGTTGGCGAGGCCGCGCTCGTTGATGATCCGCGCCAGCATGGGAAAGGCTGTGAGCGCGATGCACGCGCCGAGGAACAAGGTGGCGCTCCCCCGCCCCACCCCGGCCGTGAACAGCCCGTCGATCGTCAACAGCCAGGGGGTGATCACCGCCGCCAGCATGAACGGCACGGCGATGCCCGCCGCCGACACCGCGCCGGCGGCGCGCGCCTTCGAGCGGACGTGATCGAGCCGGAGCGTCAATCCAACCAGAAACATATAGAGGCCTACGCCAAGCTGCGCGCCGACATAAAGGACGTTGCTGGTTTCCTTGGGGAAAATCGCGGCTTGCAGATCGGGCGCGAACAGGCCGAAGAGCGACGGGCCGAGCACGACGCCGGCGATCATTTCCCCAACCACCTGCGGCTGCTTAAACAGGGTGCGGCCGAGCCATCCAACCACCCGGCACGTCACGAGGATGACGGCGATCTGCAGAAAGAAATGCACGCTGTAGTCGGATGGCGTGAAGCTCACAGCGGATTGAACGGCGGGGCCGTGGGGCGTCAAGACGCGGCCCAATTCATCCCAAAGCGATTGCTGCATCGCGCCCTGCTCCATATGTCCTCCCCGATGGCCCGCTTGTCCCGCGCTTGGCCGGAGGCTAACATGGTAGCGTTATCATTGGAAGCGGGGACTGCAGCACCTGTAAATGGCCAACGGACGCGTCTGGCCCAAAAAAAAGCGGCTATGCGCTGCCTATGGATTGTCCGACAAGCTGGGGAGGCATCGGAAATTCGGCGATACAAAAACTTCCCGAGCGCAGCCGCGCCCCGTTGCCTTTGCGCGCCCGGCCTCATATGTCGGAGTAATAAAGGGAGTCTTTCATGACCGAATTCCGCTCGATCACTGCCGAAACCGGTGCGCCTTATGGTGATCCGCTGCCCGTCCACGGCCCGCAGGATGTCGCCACCGCCTGCGCTGCTGCCGAGGAGGCCTTCGAGATTTATCGCGCGACGAGCCGCGACGATCGCGCGCGTTTTCTTGAGCGTTGCGGCGAGGAGATCATGGCGCTGGGCGATGGCCTGATCGAAACCGCCATGCGCGAGAGCGGCCTGCCGCGCGCCCGGCTCGAAGGCGAGCGTGGACGCACCGTGGGCCAGCTGCGCATGTTCGCCGATGTCGTGCGCAAAGGATGGTGGCAGCAGTTGCGCGTCGATCCGGCGATGCCCGAGCGGCAGCCCCTGCCCCGCCCCGATCTGCGGATGCGGATGATCCCGCTCGGCCCGGTGGCGGTGTTCGGTGCCTCCAACTTCCCACTCGCCTTCTCGACTGCCGGTGGCGACACGGCCTCTGCGCTCGCGGCGGGTTGCCCGGTCGTCGTCAAGGGCCACCCGGCCCACCCGATCACGGCCTCGCTGATGGCGCAGGCGCTGACGGCGGCGGTGAAGGCCTGCGATCTCCCGGCAGGCGTGTTCAGCCAGATCATGGGGCCGTCGCACGAACTCGGCGCCGCGCTCGTCCAAGACCCCCGCATCACGGCGGTCGGCTTCACCGGCTCACGCGCCGGCGGCCTTGCGCTGGTCAAGTTGGCGCAGGCCCGCCCGGTTCCGATCCCGGTCTATGCGGAGATGTCGAGCATCAATCCGGTTCTGCTTCTCCCGCAGTCCCTCAAGGCGCGCGGCGCGGCGCTGGGCACCGCCTTCGTCGGCTCGCTGACGATGGGCGCCGGCCAGTTCTGCACCAATCCGGGCCTGCTGATCGCCATGGAGGGCGACGGGCTCGATGCCTTTATCGCCAGCGCAACCGACGGCGTGGCAGCGGCTGCGCCACAGACCATGCTCACGTCCGGCATTCGCGATGCATATGGGAGAGGCGTCGCGGCGCTGGCCGGCCATGACGCCGTCGAAACGCTGGCCAGTGGCAGCCCCGGTGAGGGCACCAGCGGCGGCGCGATCCTGTTCCAGACCAGCGCGCAGGCCTTCCTCGCCAATCCCGATCTGGCCGAGGAGGTGTTCGGCGCGAGCGGCATTCTGGTGCGCTGCGCCAATGAGGCCGAAGTGATGGCGATCCTCAAGGCGCTTGAGGGTCAGCTTACCGCGACGCTCCATATGGACGCCGAGGATGAGCCGCTTGCTGCGCGGATGCTGCCGGTGCTGGAACGCAAGGTGGGGCGTATCCTCGCCAATGGCTGGCCCACGGGCGTCGAGGTCTGCCACGCCATGGTCCATGGCGGCCCCTTCCCGGCCACGTCGGACGGGCGCACCACCTCGGTGGGGAGCCTCGCCATCGATCGCTTTCTGCGGCCGGTGAGCTACCAGAATCTCGCCCAGTCGGTGCTGCCAGAGCCGCTGCGCGATACCGCGCTGGGGGATGGCATCCCGCGCCTGTATGATGGCACTGTGCTCGCCGGTCGCTGAGGCCGGCACTCCCCGACGAGACAGCACGAACCGGCGCCCGCGCGGCGCATGAGGAATGGAAGAGGACGTCCAATGGCCACGCGTTTGCTGCAACATCAGGCACCTTCTGGCGCGCGATCCGTGATTCTCGCCGTGGATGACGAGGCTTGGCTGCTGCAGGGCAGCAGCAACATCCGAGCGCTGGCGCAGGACGCTCTCGCGCGGCGTCAGTCCCTGCTGGAGACCGTGCAGCATTATGCCAAAGGTGCCTCTGTGGATCTCGCCGCCGCCTTCTTAGCCGGCGAATTGCTCGCGCCGATCGATCATGAAGACCCGGCCCATCTGCTGATGACCGGCACCGGTCTTACCCATCTCGGCTCCGCGGAAGGGCGGGACAAGATGCACAAGCAGGCGCTGCAGGCCGAAACGCTGACAGACTCGATGCGCATCTTCCTGGAAGGGCTGGAAGGCGGCAAGCCCGCACCTGGCGAGATCGGCCAGCAACCGGAATGGTTCTACAAAGGCGATGGGTCCCAGCTCCTCGGCCCGCACCAGCCCCTGGACATGCCAGCCTTCGCGCAGGATGGCGGCGAAGAACCGGAACTGGCCGGCATCTACATCATCGATGCAGACGGGAAGCCGTGGCGGCTCGGCTTCGCGCTTGCCAACGAGTTCAGCGATCATGTGACCGAGCGGCACAATTATCTCTGGCTCGCCCACTCCAAGCTCCGCAAGGCCGCGCTCGGGCCGGAATTGCTGCTCGGCCCTTCCCCAACCCATATCGAGGGGACCAGCCGCATCCGCCGGGGGGATGACGTGATCTGGGAGAAGCCTTTCCTCTCGGGCGAGGCGAACATGTCCCACAGCATCGCCAATCTCGAGCATCATCACTTCAAATATGCGCTGTTCCGCCGGCCGGGTGACCTGCACGTGCATTTCTTCGGCACGGCCACCTTGTCCTTCAGTGATGGCGTGAGCGCGCAGGAAGGTGACGTGTTCGAGATCAGCGCGGCACCCTTCACGCTCCCGGTCTCCAACCCGCTCACGCGCATGGCAGAGACCCGCGTCAGCCCGGGCGTGCTGTAATGAGCGCCAGCCCCATTCGCATCGCGCTGCAAGGCGTGGGCAAAATCGCGCGCGACCAGCATTTTCCCGCCATCGCCGCCAATCCCGAATTCGCCCTGACCGCGACCGTCAGCCGCCATCCCGCCGGCTTGGACGATATCCCCCATTTCAGCGATCTTGAGGCGCTGATCGCCCATGGCCCGGAGGTGGATGCGATCGCGCTCTGCACACCGCCTCAGGTGCGCTATGCGCTCGCCGCCCGCGCCATCGAGGCCGGTTTGCATGTATTTCTGGAAAAGCCGCCCGGCGCCACCCTGTCGGAAGTCATTGCGCTGCAAGGTCTGGCGGAGGCGGCAGGCGCCACCCTCTTCGCCTCCTGGCATTCGCGCTATGCCGCCGGCGTCGAGCCGGCGCGCCAATGGCTGGCCGAGCGGCGGATCGAGCATGTGTCGATCATCTGGCGCGAGGATGTGCGCGTGTGGCATCCGGGGCAGGACTGGATCTGGCAACCCGGTGGCCTTGGTGTGTTCGATCCCGGCATCAATGCCCTCTCGATCCTCACGCAGATCCTGCCCAACCCGGTGTTCCTCAAGGATGCCACGCTGCAATTCCCCGAGAACCGGGCTGCGCCGATTGCCGCCGATCTGCGCTTGTCCGACACGCTCGGCACGCCAATCCACATGGATCTCGACTGGCGCCAGACCGGGCCGCAGAGCTGGGACATCATCATAGAGACCGACGCCGGGACTGTGCATCTGGCTAAGGGCGGCGCTGTGCTCTCCCTGCCCAAGGGCACGGTCGAGAGCCCCGATGTTGAATATCCCGGCCTCTATGCTCGCTTCGCCGAACTGGTGCGCGATGGGCGCAGCGATGTTGACGCCGCGCCGCTCTGCATTGTCGCCGACAGTTTCCTGCGCGGCCAACGCGTGCAGGTGGAAGCCTTCGAGGATTGAGCCGGAAAATCTGACTGTAAGGGGTTGCCGAATCCTGATCGGCCAATCATGATAACGCTACCAACAAAGAGTGGGGAGAGGACGATGAGCGTGTGCGGCGCGAGGCGGGGCTTGGGATATGCCCGACCTGTTCTGGCGCTCGGCTGTCTGCTTACGGCCAGCGGCGCATTGGCCGCCCCTCAGCTTTCCCCGGTCTGGACGGATCAGGCCGTCATCCAGCGCGACGCGCCTATCGTCATCGTGGGAACCGCCGCCCGAGGCGAGACAATCCGCGCCACTCTCGGCAGTGAACACGCCGCAGCCACGGCGGATGCCAATGGCGCCTTCACCCTACACTTCCCTCCACGCCCGGCCAGCGAAACACCGCTGACGCTTCAGCTCTCGGGCGCGGATGGCAATGCTGTGACGGTGCGCGATCTGCTGGTCGGCGATGTGTGGCTGTGCTCGGGCCAGTCCAATATGGAGTTCCCGCTCGCACGGGCCTTGAACGGCCCGATGGTGGTGATGCAGTCGGGCGATCCCGGCCTGCGCCTGCTGCAAATTCCCAAGGCGACCGCCAGCCTGCCCGCGCCGCGCTTCGGCAGCCCGACGGCATGGACAGCCGCGACGCCGCAATCGACGCCGGAATTCTCCGCTGCCTGCTACTTCATGGGCAAGGCGTTGCGGGCGCAGCAACAGATCCCCATCGGCCTCATCCATGCGAGCTGGGGCGGCTCGCGGCTGCGACCCTGGCTCACACCGGATGCCGCCGAAGCGCTGGACGGCAAGGACGATCTGGCAATGCTGCGCCAACATGCCACCGATCCGCTCGGCGCCGTCACCGCCTTCGCCCCGCAATGGGAGCGCTGGTATCGGGACGAAGCCGAGAAGAGCGAGCCCTGGCGCAAGCCGGATATCCTCAGGTGGCAGGATGTGCCCGCCATCGGCGTGTGGAACGACTGGACAGGCACGCGGCTCGCGAAGGATGCCACCGGCACCGTCTGGCTGCGCCGCACCGTGCGGCTGACCGGCGCACAGGCCAAGGCCGGCGCGACGCTGGAACTGGGCATCATCGACGATATGGACATGACCTTCGTCAACGGCCGCGCGGTGGGCAATACGTTCAGCTGGGACGAGGCGCGCCGCTATACCGTCCCGCCTGTGTTTCTCCATGCGGGCGATAATGAGATCATGGTCGCGATCAGCAACAGCTGGGACAAGGGCGGTTTCACCACCGGCCCGGAACGGCTGAAGCTGACGATCGCCGGCGGCGCTGAAATCCCGCTAGCGCAAGGCTGGCGCTACAGCATCGCCCCCGTCCCCAGCTTCCCGCCGCGCCCGCCATGGGACGGCAATGGCGGCCTGGGCGTCATGCACAATGCCATGGTCGCGCCCCTCGGGCAGATCGCCCTGCGCGGCGCTGCCTGGTATCAGGGCGAGAGCGACGTAGACGTCCCCGGCTATGCCCGCCGCCTCACCGCGCTTGCGGCAGGATGGCGTCACCAGTTCGGCAAGGACCTGCGCATTCTGGTGGTCCAGCTTGCCAATTATGGACCCGCGCAGCTCGCTCCGGCGGCGTCCGGCTGGGCGACCATTCGCGAGGACCAGCGCGCCTTCGTCAGCGGTGACGCCAATGCCGCGTTGGTGACCGCCATCGACATCGGCGAGCGCACCGATATCCACCCTGCCAACAAGGCGCTGCTCGGCGCTCGCTTGGCCATGGCTGCGCAGGGAACGCCTTTGCCGATGCCCATGCAAGCCTTGCGCACGCAGGGGCGGATCAGGATCAGCTTCTCAGGGATCGAGGGCAGCCTCGCCGCGTGGAGCACCTCTGCGCCCATCGGCTTCGAGCTATGCGGCGATGCGCAGGAGAGCTGCCGCTATGCGCAGGCTCGCATCTCGGGAGCCGACGTATGGCTCGAGGACGATGGCCACGCCGCCAGCCGGGTGCGCTATGCGTGGGGCGACAGCCCCATCGTCAATCTGTTCGATGCCCGCGCGCTGCCTGTTCCCGGCTTTGAACTGCCGATCCGCAGCGAGGCGCAGCCCTGACAAAAGATCATTCGCACTGAAGACATTCAAATAGGGGAGAGAGACTTTGAGATTTGCAACATTGGCCCTGCTGGCCACAGCCATGAGCATCCCGGCTTTCACCGCCGCGACCACGCCCGCCGCCGCGCAGGCTCGCGCCGGCGATCCGGTCGAGGTGCGGATCGACGCCACCAAGCCGGGCGCGACGATCAGCCGCGACATCTTCGGCCAGTTCGCCGAGCATCTTGGCACCGGCATCTATGGCGGCGTGTGGGTCGGCAAGGACAGCAAGATTCCCAATGTCCGCGGCATCCGCACCGATGTCGTCAACGCCCTGCGCGCCATTCGTACCCCGCTGGTGCGCTGGCCGGGCGGCTGCTTTGCGGACGAATATCATTGGCGCGACGGCGTAGGCCCGGCCAAGAACCGCCGCAGCTCGATCAATTCCAACTGGGGCGGCTCGGTCGAGACCAGCGCATTCGGCACCGACGAGTTCATGGATTTCGTCGGCCAGGTGGGCGCTGAGGTCTATCTCAACGTCAATGTCGGCTCCGGAACGGTGAAGGAAGCGGCAGATTGGGTCGCCTATATGACCGCCGATCCCACCACATCGGCCGGCAAGGAGCGTGCCGACAATGGCCATCGCGAGCCTTACGAGATCAAATATCTCGGCCTCGGCAATGAGAGCTGGAGTTGCGGCGGGGCGATGCGGCCGGAATTCTATGCCGACCAGATGAAGCTCTATGCGCGCTTCGTGCGCAACTATGACCCTGAGCAGGGCGAGGGAAAACCCGATGCCATGCTGCGCGTCGCCGTCGGGCCGGGCGATGACAATACCGCCTACACCGAAGAGG
This sequence comes from Sphingobium sp. B2D3C, assembly GCF_025961835.1. Taxonomy (NCBI): domain Bacteria; kingdom Pseudomonadati; phylum Pseudomonadota; class Alphaproteobacteria; order Sphingomonadales; family Sphingobiaceae; genus Sphingobium; species Sphingobium sp. B2D3C. Next base: position 1,831,552 of record NZ_JAOQOK010000001.1, read on the forward strand.
TGATGAAGGCTTGGAAGCAGCACGACTGGGCGTGGTCGATCGAGAGCCTTTCGCTCCACCGCTACACGACCGGCGGCTGGCCGCCCTCCTACCCCAGCGACGCCTTCGATGAGGGCGCCTATGCCCGGCTGGTCAAGGAAACGCTTGGGATGGACGGCTTTATCAAGGCCAATGCGGCGGTGATGGACAAATATGATCCCGAGAAGAAGGTCTCGCTCGCCGTCGATGAATGGGGCGTGTGGCTCAAGCCTCTGCCCGGCACCAATCCCGGCTTCCTTCAGCAGCAGAACTCGCTGCGCGACGCCATCATCGCGGCGCTCAACATCAACATCTTCGCGCGCCATGCGGACCGGGTGAAGCTGACCAACATCGCACAGATGATCAACGTGCTGCAGGCGATGATCCTCACCGACGAAGAGAAGATGGTGCTCACGCCCACCTATCACGTCTTCAAAATGTATGTGCCGTTCCAGGATGCGACCTTCATTCCGGTCAGTTTCCAGGCCGGAACGTACCAGCATGGAGACATCACCCTGCCTCGCATCGATGCCGTTGCCGTGAAGGACAAGCAGGGCAAATACTGGCTGGCACTGACCAATGTCGACACCCAGCGCGCCGCGCCGGTGACGGTCAACGTCGCGGGGCTGAACGTGCGCTCGGCGCGTGGCGATGTGCTGACCGCGCCAAAGGTGGACAGCATCAACAGCTTCGCCGCCCCCAATACCGTCAGCCCCAAGCCGATTGCGGGCAGCGTGCGCGGTGGCAAGCTGACGATCGACATGCCAGCCAAGTCCGTCGCGGTGATCGCGCTGGAACCCTGATGAAGAAGCCGCGCGGGCGCGCATGATCGCGCCCGCGCCAGCCCTCCTGTTGCCACAAGGCCCCAAGTCCCGCTAATTGAGCCTCCAGCAACGTCCAGACGATCTGGCGGCAACAGGGGCATGACTATCAGCACGCAGGATAACAGCGCGTCCGGGAACGGGGGTTTGAGCGACACCCCGACCGGGCTCCCCCGCTCGGCGAAGGGGTCAGGACGCCGGCTCCGCGGGGCTGTGGCTCATTATCTCGGCTCGGCCATCGTCTCCGGACGGATCGCGCCGGGCGAGCGGCTGACGGGCGAGATTGAGAATGCCGAGGCGCTGGACGTTTCCCGCAGTGCCTATCGCGAGGCCATTCAGGTGCTGACCGCCAAGGGGCTGGTGGAAAGCCGCCCCAAGGCCGGCACGCGCGTGCTGCCGCGCAGTCACTGGAACCTGCTCGATCCGATGGTGCTGGCCTGGGCGTTCGGCGGCGAGCCGGATGTGAATTATGTGCGCGACCTGTTCGAGCTGCGGGCAATCGTCGAGCCGGAGGCCGCGCGCCTCGCCGCCAAGCGGCGGGATCGCAATGATGTTGCCGCGATGAAGGATGCGCTGACCCGGATGCGCCGCTTCACGCTGGCGACCGAGCAAGGGCGGGAAGCGGACCGGGATTTCCACAGCGCCTTGCTTGCCTGCACCGGCAACGCCGTGCTCATGACGCTCAGCGCCAGTATCGGTGCGGCCGTCAACTGGACGACCCAGTTCAAGCAGCGGTCCGTCGGCCTTCCGCGCGACCCGGTGCCCGATCATATGCGCGTGTACGATGCGATTGCCGCCGGGGACGCAGATGCGGCGGCGGAGGCCATGCAGGTTCTCGTGCAACTCGCCCTTGATGACACACGGGCGGCGATGCAGCGTCCGGCGGAGGGCGAGCCAGGCGACCTCCCGTGACGCTTCCGAACGCAGATCGGCCCCGCCAACTGCCGGCTCGACTGAGCCAGAAATGGACGGGGCCGGCGCGATCCTGACTTAGGCGCCGTCGACCGCCTTGCTGACCAGCACATGGACTTCCACGCGACGGTTCTGGGCCTTGCCTTCCGGCGTGGCGTTATCAGCGACCGGATCGGAGAGCGACATGCCGGCCGGGGCGAGCATGCGGTATGGCTTCCACTTGCAGGTCTGCTGCAGATAATTGAGCACGCTCGCCGCGCGCTTCTCGCTCAGCGTCTGGTTGAATTCCGGGTCGCCGGTCGAGTCCGTGTAGCCGACCACGAGCAGCAGGGCATTCTCGGTCGCCTCAGCCTGCGCGGCAGTGGCGCAGAGGTTCTGCTTGGCCATCGGCGAGAGCACCGCCTTGCCGGTGTCGAAGTTCACGTTGGTCGTGCTCTTGATGTTATACTTGTCGATATCACCCATGCGGGCGCGCAGGGCGTCGGTGGCGGCCGTCTGCTCCTCAAAGCGCTGCGAGGTGCCGTTGCGGATCATTTCCGCCGTACGCAGATCGCGGTTCTTGAGGTCGATCTTGCTGGCGACCAGACCGCCGCCGCCCTGCAGCGTGTCGACCTTGACCGGCAGGCCGTTCAGGAGCTGATCGGCACCCAGCTGATCGCGATTGAGGCCAAGGAAGCCGCCGCTGGCGGTAATGCGGGTCGAGCTGTTGACGGTGACCGTGTTGCGCGTGCCATCGGTCGAGGTGATCTGCAGCTGGTCGCCATTGCGCGCGGAGATAATCCCCTCGATCTCCGGGCCGGCCGTCATCTGCGCGGAATCGGTGTAAACCGTCGTCGAGACATCCGCCTCAGGGGCGGTTTCGGTCTGCGCGAGCACGCTGCCGGACGCCACGCCGGTCATCAAGGCCAGCGTCATAAGAAGCTTGGAACTGGTGGAAAGGGTATTCATTACGTTTCTCCTACTCGTCGATCGGCCGGGGTCTGCAGGATCGCAGCATCATCCGACCGCCGCTCGCGAGGTGCGTATTCGACTGTCAGAAACCCCTCCGTCATGAACTCTCCGAACCTTTCAATGCGGCGCAGGAAGCACCACGAGTTCCTGCGTGTTCAGGGGAACCTTGCGCATAGATGAACGGTTCCCCTCCCCCCACGTTAACCACCGGTAACCAGAGTGGATCATGCGGCAGGACGACTTTGCGCCGACTCAACTCGGCGATGCAGGCGCACAGAAATGCGATGACCGACGAACAGGCGGGATCGTCCTTATCGCTCGGCGGGGGAGAGCAAAGGCATGCCTCGTGGTAGCGTGTCGGCGCCTATTCCATCAGCGCCGCGTCGCCCCAGGTCACCGGGTCGGGAAAGCGCTCAGCCTGCGCCGTCCGGGCGACCAGCTCAATGATGCGAACGCCGTCAATCGAGACATCAAACGACTGCGCCGCTTCCCCCGCCTGGGCCGGCTTGGAGCGGGCGAGCAGCTTGCCATCCCCATAGACCAAGAATGTCACCGGCTGCTGGCGGGAGCGCGCGGAGTCATCCACTCCCACGGAGGCGACGAAGCGCCGGAACCCCTCGTTACGCACCTCCACCCGCGAATTGGCGAGAATGCCAAGGCCGGTCTCGAAATGCGTGCCAGCAACGGATAGCGCCTGCCCGAACGGCGTCTGGTCCAGCCGTGCCCCGCCCCAGCCGCCATATTGCGTGCGCTCGCCTCCACCCTTGGTCCCGCGCCAGGGGAGGAGTCCGCGATACACCTGCGGGTCCGCCTCCGGCACGACCACGCCATCCTGCGCAGGATTGACCCGTGACGGCTGCTCGGAAAGATAAAGCCCGCCAACGAGCCGCCGCGCGCCCTCTGCGCGAAAGATCAGCGTCTCATAGGGTGCGAGGTCGAGGGCTTGCTCGCCGGTGAACTGGCGGTCTGCGCCCTGCCAGAGATCGGTCAGCCTGACCGGCGCACTGGTCGCGAACTTCAGATGATCCGCCGTCAGCACCGCCTTGGCGGGCGCGGCCGTGCGGTTGAAAACCGCGACCGCCTTGTCGCCATCGGCAAGCGTCTTCACGAAAATCTGCACATCCTGCGAATCGAAGGCGAGCACCGCCTGATTGCCTGCGGGGTCCTGATTGAGCGCGACGATCCGCTCATTGCCGAGGATCGCCAGCATCTGCGGCGAGGCCTTGCGCAGATCATAGCCGATGATCAGCGGCGCATTGACCATGGCCCACAGCGCCATGTGCGAGCGCGCACGGACGGGGTTGGTCATGTCGAAATCCCCGGTGCCGACGAACAGCATGTCGGGGTCATTCCAGGAGCCGGGGTGACCATAGAGCGGGCGATGCGCGACGCTGTCGAGATTGTGCAGCATCCGGCTCCAGGTGGGGAAGATATCCTCGCTGGTGCGGGACATGTTGCCGACCGTCCGGGACCATGCCCGCGAGTCCGCCGATCCCCACAGGCACAGCGAATACACATAATCCTGGTCGGGATTGTGCCGCTCCAGCGCCTGCCGCACCTCGTCATACAGCCCCTTGACGGCCGGTATGTCGGTCCGCCCGAGCGACTCCACGTCGATCAGCGGATCGAGGCCGCGATACTGCCCTGCCTTCACGCGCGGGTCGCTGGGTGGCAGCCCGCGAATACCGCAGGCGTCGACCTTGATGAGGTCAAAGCCCCATTCCTTGAAGTAGAGTGCGATGTCCTGATCGACATTACCATAGAGCCCCACTTCGCGCTCCAGCACCGTGCCTTCGGGCTGGTTGGGGAAGGTCGATGTGAACACCTGCCCGCAGGAATTACGGCCGATATCGGAATAAATGCCGGCCTTGAGGCCCATGGCGTGCAGCTTGTCAGTGAGCGGCCGAAAGCTGTTGCCGCCGCCTGCGGTCGCCGCCGAGGGAAAAGTCTCGGTCCTGATGAGCATCCGGCCATCCGGCTGGCGGCGCTTGAGCCACCAGCCATCATCGATGTTGATGTAGCGATAGCCTTTTGCGGCGAGGCCGCTCTCCACGATCACCCGCGCCGAGGCCATCAGCTTGGCTTCGTCGATATCGCTGGTGAAGGCGTTCCAGCTGTTCCAGCCCATTGGCGGCAGCGGGGCGTGCCCGCCGCTATAGATGCTCCAGCGCCCCGTGGGCGCCAGCGAATCAACCATAGCGCTGCGGGCGGCATCTGGCGACGCGGCGGGGGTTGTCTGGGCGCCAGCTTGCATCGCTGCCAACGCCGCCGCTGCCACACCTACCGCCAGCCGCAGACGGGACGCATGCCTGATGGTCATCGGGCCGCGCCGGCCTTGGAAACCAGATGCGCGCTGAAGAACGGCAGCACATGGTCCTGGAATCGGAACGCGACATGGCTGGTGTGCGTGCCCTCATAGAGGGTGAAGCTGTTGGCGATGCCGTAGGAATCGAGGACCTTGTGCAGCGTCTCGGTATCGGTCTTGAGACTATCCTGATCGCCGACGTCCATCGCGATCGCGGCATAGCCTTTCAGCGCGCCGATATATTGGTCGACAAAGGCCAATGGCGCATTGGCCGCCCATTTTGCCAGAATGGCATTGCGCTGCGCCTCATCGCCGCCCGGAAGATCGAGATAGAGCGGCGGCTTTTTGGGGTTGGGCGACCAGGCCGCGCCGACCGCAAGCTGCGCCCGCAACGGGAATGGCAGGTTCGCGGAGTCAGCGGGGGATTTGACCGCCGCGATCTGCGCCAACCCGGCTTCATCCAGCGCAAAGGCATCGCGCGCGGACAGGCAGCACGGGCTCATCAGATAGAGCGCCCCAAACTGATCGGCGTGCTTCATGCCGATCCGTGCCGCACCATAGCCGCCCATGGAATGGCCGACGAGGCCACGGCTCCGCGGGCTCGCCAGCGTGCGATAGTGGCTGTCGATATAGGCGATGAGATCGTGCGAGATGAACCGCTCAAAGTCGCCGGTTGTCGCCGAGCTTGAGTACATCGAGCCATTGTGAATGGTCTTGCTGTCCGGGAAGACCAGGATCATCTCCTGCGCGCCCTTGGCCAGCGCACCCTCGATCACTTGCGGCACATGGATTTCGCCGATCCACTGCTCAGCGCCGATGGAATAGCCGTGCAGAGCGTAGACGACCGGATATCGTTTGGCCCGATTGGCGGCATAACTGGGCGGCAGGACGACGATGACATTGCGATCGGCAGACTCGCCTTCCAGATTCCCTGCGATGGCCGGGGAATGGACCTTGATTCGCTCGAGCGTCACCTTCGGCGCGCCCGGCACCGGCGCCGGCGCGTTGGTGGCAACCTGCGCCAGAGCCGGCGCGGCAGGCGTCGCCAGGCACAGACCTGCCAGCAGGGCCGCGTGAATTGCGCTTGTCTTCATAGTCATCCCCATCCTCCTGTTTTTGATGATGATCAGCGGCAGCCAGTCAGCCACCGCGCAGTTGCTGCATGACGAGCGCCCGGATGCGCGCGTAATTCCCCTGCCGCAGCGGCCCCAACAACCCGCGCTGCGCCTCCGGCAGATGGGCAAGCGGATGCCCGTCGCGCTGAAAAACATAATGATCGAAATATGCGCGCCATGCTTCCCGCTCAGCCGCCGGACGCTCCGCGATGGCGATCATTGCCAGCATCATCGCCGTCATGGGCGCATCCGGGCCGGCGGAGAAGGCGTCCCACCAGTAATTGACGAGCATGTTAAAGGGTGCGGTCGCCTCCACCTGATGCCACCATAATTTGGGGAGGTAGAGCGCGTCGCCCGGCAGAAGCTCGACCGTAACGGCCCGCGCGCGGGCCTGCGCCATGCGGGGGTAACGGGGATCGCCCTCCGGCGCCGAAGCCGCGAGACTGACGGGCGGACCGGACAAGGTGCGGTCGATCGGCCCCACATACAGGTCGCCAATCGCATCGGGCGGATACAGCGTGAAGCACCGCCGGCCCGCCACCACGCAAGCGAGATTCTCGAACGTGTCGTAATGGCAGCTCACATGGGATGCGTTGCCCAGCCAGATGCGCGGCACCACGCCCTGCGGCATGAATGGCAGGGCATTGTCCGCCTCAAAGCCCGGCACATAGCTGCTGGTCGGCAGCGAGCCCATATACACCGTGCCATCGCCGGAGGTCTCGGCGCGGGTCAGGATCTGCCGCAAGCCCTCGCGCAGAGGCACCTCGCGCCGCTCGAAATTGAAGCCCTCCAGGCCATCGTCGTAAAAATAGCGCCCGGCAATGTCCGGCGCGCCGACGAAGATTTCTCCCGGCCGGTCGGTGGCGAAGCGGTCCAGATAGTCCGCGAGCGCACCGTCCGCCCGCGCCGCCGCACGGACGACGGGCCAATCGGCACACAGGCCGCGAATGACCGCAGGCCGGCAGGGTTCGACCAGCAGGCGCCGAAACGCCTCCGCGCCGGTAAGTGCCTCCCGGTCCAGTTCGGCAATGACGGCCGCCATCGAGCTTCTCCGATCAACCGGCCCGGGTCAGCATCTGGTTGCGACGCTCGGCCAGCACCGGAACCTGCTTGAGCGATGCGGCGACGCAATAGGCAAGCTGAAGATCGCCTTTGCGGAACAGCGCCAGCACGCTGGCATCGTCAAGATCGTGCAACCGATCGAGGCTGACCGTGTACAAGCCCGCCAGCTCAATGGTTTCGCCATCGTCGAACCGCAGCGAGATATCGATCGGTTGAATGATGCCCAAACGGTTGAGCGTGGCGATGAAGCGCTCGGCCTCCTGCTGGCCGGCGACAATCTGCCCAAGCAACCGCTGCATATGCCGCGTGGTCGATGTCGCCCCGCCATCCTCATCGAACAAAGGCTCGCCGGACACTTCGCTCAGGCGGGGGCTGGCCCGGTCGATCGCGATATTCTCACCGGACACGAAGAAGGCCTCACGCTGCTCATCGAGCGAGCGGAAAGGCGCCTTGCCGGAATGCGAGTCGACCAGCAGATTTTCGCCTTCCTTGAAGCCGAACAGGGCGCCGACATAGAAAGCGCCGGTTTCCGGGTTCTTCGCAAAGAGAATCGGGCAGACCGCCGCAGCCGCCGCAAATTCCGACGGCAGGACCGGCACGAAGTTGCGCGTTTCCGGCGAAATCGCGCCTAAACGCAGGTGCCGATGGGCCTGCGAATCCAGAATTTCGAGTGCCGCGTCCATGTCATCCCTCTCCTCATTTTTCTTGCGATGGCGGGAGCGCGCTTCTTGACGCCATTCTCCGCACCGCGAGTCCGATCGCTGTAATCCACCGCAGGAATCGGACGTTTTCGGTCGATAATCCAGCCCTTCGGTGGGCCATATATACACCGAAAATTTGAGCTTGATAGCGCTACCTTTTCGCACTAACGTTCAAGCATAGAAAAACACGATGTCTGGAGAGGGTGTAAGCGTGACGTGTCACGCCGACAAGGGACCACTTTATCCGCATCATGTGAAAACCGGCGGCAGCAATGCCGTTTCGTGGCGTCTTCTGTCCGGGAAACCGGCCAGCGGAGCCGTTCGATGATTACAAGTGGAGGGGGTTATGAAAAGCAATCAGCCTAACTTCGATTATCTCAATCGTCCTGCAATTCTCAAGGCGGTCCTGCTCGGCGCCCCCAGTGCCCTGGCGCTGATCGTCTCGGCACCGGCGATGGCCCAAAGCAGCGCAGCGCCCCAGAGCGCATCGACTGAAGACATCATCGTCACCGGCTACCGCGCCTCGCTCCAGCAGAATCTCGACATCAAGCGCGAATCCGCCGGCGTCGTGGAAGCGATCTCGGCCGAGGACATCGGCAAGTTCCCCGATCCTAACGTCGCGGCTGCCCTGCAGCGCCTGCCCGGCGTCTCCGTGCAGCGCAACGGTCGCCGTGGCGAGGCGGACGGCGTCACCATCCGCGGCTTTGGCGGCGACTTCATCGACACGCTGGTCGATGGCCGCCACATTTCCACCGCCATTGGCAACCGCGGTGTCGACTTCACGACCATCGGCTCGGACTTCGTCGGCCGGCTGAACGTCTACAAGACGCCCAATGTCGAACTCTCCACCAGCGCCATCGGCGGCTTCATCAATGTGGAGATGCCCAAGCCGTTCGACCGTCCGGGTTTCCAGGTCATCGGCCGCGCCTCCGGCTCGTACCAGTCGCGCAGCAAGGATGTGACGCCGTCTGCCGGCCTGTTGATCTCCAACACATTCGCCGATGACACCATCGGCATCCTCGGCAACGTCAACTATAAGCGCACGGACACCACCTCCAACCGCGTGTTCGTACCGGGCTGGATCGGCGCCAACTTCGCACCCTGTCAGGCCGGCCCGAACGTGCCGACCTGCACGCCGACCAGCGATGCGACCAGCGCCGCCTGGGCGACGCCCTCGAATCGCAATTCGGTGCTGAACTGGTTCCCGCAGCAAACCGGCATCGAGCAGATCCATACCAAGGACGAGCGCCTCGATGCGCGCATCGCTCTGCAGTGGCAGCCCTCGGACAATCTGCTCATCACGGTGGATGACAATTTCAGCCGTCAGACCGTGCACAGCAATGCGTTCGGCTATGCCGCCTGGTTCAACGGCAGTGACCTGCGCAACGTGAAGTATGACGAGAACGGCACGGTCGTCGATTTCTCGCAATTCGGCACGCCGATGGACTTCAACGCCAACTACACCCGCACCATTCTTGAGACGAACACCATCGGTGCGAACGTCAAATGGGATGTCAGCGAGAATCTCAAGCTGGATGTTGACGGCTTCATTTCCCGCAGCACCCGCAATCCGGGCCGGAACGGCTATAATGACAGCATGGACATCGGTTACGGTGGCACCAATGCTGGCGGCACGACCATCCTGGGAGCCAATACCGGCGTCACGATCCTCGGCCCCAGCAAGGACTATCTGCCGCAGATCCACGACATCGGTCCGGCAGGCAATGTCTCGCGCTTTACCGACACGAGCGTGATCGGTTCGCACGTTATTGTCCGTGGCGCGCCCTACAATGCTGACACCGTCAAGCAATTGCGGGCCGTTCTTCGCTGGGATCAGGACAACGTCAAGCTGGCCTTCGGTGGCCAGTATATGGAAGACAAGCTGTACGGCGAGAACACCAGCACGTTCAGCAACGGCGTGTTCGCGAGCCGCTCGGGCTATGGCACGCCTTCCGGACGCCCCGGCGGATCAAGCGGCGGCATCGCGCCATTGCCGGCCAGCGTCTATCAGGGCATCATCAGCACCGCGAACTGGATCCCCGGCTATCAGGGTAATCTCGGGCCTTCGGTCATCGTCTATGATCCCTATCAGGTCTACAAGCTGCTCGAAGCCTCGGGTGGATCAGTGGCGCCCACGCTCGATCCGGCCAGCGTGTATGAAATCCGCGAGAAGACCTATGCCATCTTCTTCCGGGCGACCTTCGACACCGATCTGGGCGGCATGCCGTTCAGCCTGACGGCCGGTCTGCGGCATGAAGGCACGCATCTGACCTCGAACGCGATCGGGCGCCGTCTGCTGGGCCTGTCGATCCCGTCGGGCGATCCGACCCTTATCCAGCCGAACCCGGCCTTGGGGACAAACGGCTTCTCCGATCCCACGACCATCTCGCGCAGTTCCAACTACACCTTCCTCCTGCCCAGCCTCGATGCGAAGCTGGAAGTGATGCCCAACCTGCTGCTGCGCATGAGTGCCTCACGGACCCTCACCCGTCCGGGCCTCGCCGCGCTGCGTCCCACCGTTACGCTGGGAACGTTGCGCGTGGGCAGCCTCTCGGCCAGTGGCGGCAACCCCGACCTCAAGCCGTATCTCTCCGATAACTTCGATGCGGCGGCGGAGTGGTACTATCAGCGCAACTCCTATGTTTCGGCTAACTTCTACCTCAAGCACATCACCAACTTCGTGGTCGGCGGTGTGTCGGTGCAGTCGATTGACGATGCGATCGATCCCAGCACCGGCCGGATTGCGCGCTTCAACGTGAACAGCCAGGTCAACGGGCCGGAAGCGACCGTGAAGGGCGTGGAAATCGCGGTGCAGCACGTCTTTGGCGAGAGCGGCTTCGGCTTCCAGGCCAATGCCACCTTCCCGTGGAGCAACCGCAACTACGATCCCACCAGCACGGACGGCTCGGCCTTCTCGATCACCGGCCTTGCCAAGTCCGCCAACCTGATCGCCTTCTATGACAAGGACGGTTTCCAGATCCGTGGCGCCCTCAACTGGCGTGACGAATATCTGGTCCGGCTCGGTCAGGATCAGGGCGGCACCTTCGGTGCGGAGCCGGTCTATGTCGATCAACAACTGCAGATCGATGCCTCGGCCAGCTATGACGTCACGCCTTTCGCGACGGTCTTTGTCGAGGCCAACAACCTCAACAATTCGACCTACAGCACGCACGGGCGGTTCAGCAATCAGACGCTGGATGTCTTCTCCTACGGGCGCCGCTTCTCGGCCGGTGTCCGCGTGAAGTACTGATCGGGTTGACTTCTTGCCGGGGGAGCGCACTCCTGCGCTCCCCCGCATCGTTCATGTGAGTGGTCATGGTTCATCCGGTCAAGAATATCGTGATCGTCGGCGGCGGCACCGCCGGGTGGCTGACGGCCGGGATCATCGCGGCGAGACATCGTGGCCGCATCCCGCACAGCTTCACCGTTACGCTGGTGGAATCGCCGAACACGCCGATCATTGGGGTTGGCGAAGGCACCTGGCCCACCTTGCGCTCGACGCTCAAGACCATGGGCGTATCCGAAACCGACTTCTTCCGCGAATGCGACGCGGCCTTCAAACAGGGCGCGCGCTTCAACCGCTGGACCACCGGCGCGGCCGATGACGGCTATTATCACCCGCTCGTCCTCCCGGAGGGTTTTGCCCGGGTCAATCTCGTCCCGCACTGGCTCGCCAACGGAAAAGGCCAGAGCTTTTGCGACACGGTGTGTCCGCAGGGCGTGATCTGCGACGAGAATCTAGGGCCCAAATCCATCACCACGGCTGAGTATGAAGGCGCCGCCAACTACGCCTATCATCTTGATGCCGGAAAGTTCGCGCCCTTCCTGCAGCGCCATTGCTGCGAGACTTTGGGCGTGCGCCATGTGCTGGCCGATGTCCGGCAAGTGCTGCTGGCGGAGGATGGCGACATCCGCGCCATCGACACGGAGCAGGCCGGCGAGATCGAAGGCGACGTGTTCATCGACTGCACGGGCTTTCGCAGCCTGCTGCTCGGCGATGCGCTGGGCGTGCCGTTCAAGGATTGCGGCGACATCCTGTTCTGCGACACCGCGCTGGCCGTGCAACTGCCCTATGAGAGCGAGAGCAGCCCGGTCGCGACGCACACCATCTCCACCGCGCAAAGCGCCGGCTGGATCTGGGACATCGGCCTGCCCTCCCGCCGGGGTATCGGCCATGTCTATTCCAGCCGCCACATCACGCAGGACGAGGCCGAGCGCGAGCTGCGCGCCTATCTCGGCCCGGCGGGCGCGGACCTTCCGTTAAGGAAGATCGACATCCGTTCGGGTCACCGCGAAATCTTCTGGAAGCGCAATTGCGTCGCGGTCGGTCTCGCCGCCGGTTTCCTAGAGCCGCTAGAGGCCTCAGCCATCGTGCTGGTGGAACTCTCCGCCAAGATGATCGCCGAGCAGATGCCGGCCTGCCGGGAGGTGATGGACATCATCGCCCGACGCTTCAACGAGACCACCAGCTACCGCTGGGGCCGGATCATCGATTTTCTCAAGCTGCATTATGTGCTGACCAAACGCACCGACAGCGCCTTCTGGCGGGACAATCTGCTGCCGGAGACCATCCCGGACCGCTTGGCGGACCTGCTGCACCTTTGGCGCTACCAGTCGCCCTGGTTCCATGACGAGTTCGACCGCATCGAGGAGGTCTTCCCCGCCGCGAGCTACCAATATGTGCTGTACGGCATGGGCTTCCGCACCGAGGTCGCGCCCGAAACGCTGACGCCCGAGGCCGCCGTCGCCATGCAGGCGATCCGCGAGAACAGCCGCCAGACCGACCGGCTGCGCACCAGCCTCCCCCGCCATCGCGACCTGCTGCGCAAGATCCGCGACTATGGCCTCCAGCCCGTCTGAGCTTGGGGGGCATGAGACAGGCTTCCGGCATTCAGGGCCTAGTCCCGCGCTTTTTGGGTAGCGCTACCTTTCTTCTACCACTTCGCATCTCGATCGCATTGACCTGCGGATGGCCGTGCGTCGTCGCCGCGCAATTGCCGCCTGCGCCCGTCATCCCCGCAATGCCTGCGCGAGGCGCGCCCAACTCAGAAGATGCCTTCGCCAACGTGCAGATATCCCCGCGACCGGAGGCCGAGCCGGTGGTGCTGCATGTCGCGTCGATTGGCGCAGAGACGGGCGACGGCAGCGCCGCACGTCCGTTCGGCACGCTGGTGCAGGCGCAGGCGGCGGTGCGGCGGCTGAACCGCGACAGGCCGGTCACCGTCCAGCTCGCCGACGGCGTTTATTCCCTCGCCGCGCCTTTGCACTTTGGCGCGGAGGATGGCGGCCATGCCGGCCATATCGTCCGCTGGGAAGCCGCGCCCGGCGCGAAGCCGACTCTTTCCGGCGGGTCGATCGTGCAGGGTTGGACGCTCGCGGACCGCGACCGCAACATCTGGACCGCGTCGATCGGCAAGGGCAGCGATCCGCGCCAATTATGGGTCGATGGCCGCCTCGCCCATCGCGCCGCTGTCGAGGCGCCTCGGAGCGCCTTCGCCTTTTTCGATTGGGGCATCCAGATTGTCGATCCGGCATGGCGCTTTCTTGCCGCTTTGCCGGACCAGAGTCGCATGGAGGTGGAGAACACCGGCTTTTTCACCGATCGACGGGCAGTCATCGACCGTATCGAGGGCGACCGCATTCTTCTCAAGCAGGCCGGCTGGCGCAACAATCTGATCGGCTACGACACCTTCGCCAAGCCGGTCTCCGGCAACAAGGCCCGCTTCTTCATTGCCAATGCCCTCGCCTTCATGCGCGCCGCAGGCGAGTGGTATGCCGATCCCGCCAAGGGTCTGCTCTACTATAAGCCGCAGGATGGCCACTCACCGGAGGGGCACGAGATCGTCGTGCCCCGACTGGAGGCGCTCATCACCATTGCCGGCAGCGCGGAGGCGCCAGTGTCCGATGTTGTCTTCGAAGGACTGGCCTTCCGCCACACAAGCTGGCGTGGGCCCAGCAGCGCCGAGGGCTATGCCAGCCAGCAGAGCGGGAGCTATCTCGCAGGCGACATCGCCAATTATCCCGCCGATCCAATTCGCGATTGCAGCTGGGGCTGTGCCGCGTTCGAGGCGCAACGCAACCACTGGCGCCAGCAGCCCGCCGCCGTGCAGATTTCCGCCGCGCGCCGGATCACGTTCCGCAATGTCACCTTCGCGCAACTGGGGCAGATCGCTCTTGGCATCGGCAACAACCCGGAGGCGAATGTGCGCGGCCCAGGGCTTGCCGCGCAGTCGATCGAGGTCAATGGCTCGCGCTTCGGCCCGCTGGCCGGCGGCGCGATCATGGTTGGGGGAACGACCGTCGATGCCCACCATCCCTCAAGGCCGGACTTGGCCGTCCGCGACATACTGATCCGCAACAATCACATCGAGACGGTATCGCAGGATTATCGCGAGCAGGCAGCCATTCTGGTTACCTACGCCTCGGCCACGCTCATCCTGCACAATGATGTTTCCGATGCGCCTTATGATGGCGTCGATGTCGGTTGGGGCTGGGGGACCAATGATCCCGGCGGCAACACCGCCTATATGACGCGGGCGCGCGGCTATTACGATCAGCCCGGCAACCGCATCTACGGGACGCCGACGATCCTGCGCGACACGGCGATCTTCGGCAACCGCGTTCATGGCGTGAAACGCTGGTTTCCGGACGGCGGGGCGATCTACCACCTCTCCGCCGATCCGGGCGCGCTGATTGCCGAAAACCACATCTATGATGTCCCCGGCGGCATCGGCGTCTATCTGGACGAAGGCTCGCGCTACGTCACCGTCCGCAATAACGTCATCGACGGCGTCGGCCTGTGGGTGAACCTCAATGCGCAGGATGATGCCCGGCCACGTCGAACCAATCTGGATAACATTGCCTCCGGTAACTGGTTCAACAGCGGCAAGGCCAATGGCAATTGGTCAACCTATCTGAACAACCACCTCGCCGATAACATCGCCGTCAACGGGCAGGCCTGGCCGCCCGAGGCGCGCGCCGTCATCGCCCGTGCCGGGGTCCAGATGGACGGCATCGCGCCATGACCGCCCTTCCCCATCCTTTCGCCGACTCAGACGCTGGAGACAGATCATGACCCCCGCACCCTCCCTACGCGCCCTCATCCTCGCCGGTGCTGCAGCGTTCGCCCTGCCGCTGGCCGCTCAGACGGACGACGCCAACACGGTCATGGCGCAGTCGGAGCGGCAGGCGGCGGAGATCGTGGCGAAGCTCACGCCGCAGGAAAAGGCGGACCAGCTTGTGAATGTCGCGCCCGCCATCCCGCGCCTTGGTATTCCCGGCTACAATTGGTGGACGGAATCGCTGCATGGCGCGATGGGCACGCTGCCCACCACCAACTTCCCCGAACCGATCGGCCTCGCCGCCACCTTCGATGCGCCGCTGGTCCATGATGTCGCCACCATCATCAGCGTCGAAATGCGCGGCCTGCATACGCTGGCGCGGCAGACCGGGCGGCTTGGGCGCATCGGCACGGGGCTCGACACATGGTCGCCCAACATCAACATTTTCCGCGATCCGCGTTGGGGACGTGGGCAGGAAACCTATGGCGAGGACCCCTTCCTCACCGCCGAGATCGGCAAGGCTTTCATCACCGGCATGCAGGGACCAGACCCGGCGCGGCCGAACATGATCGCGACACCCAAGCATTTCGCCGTGCACAGCGGCCCGGAATCGACGCGCCATCATGCCAATGTCTACGTCTCCCGCCACGATATGGAGGACACTTATCTGCCCGCCTTCCGCGCCGCCATTGTGGACGCCAAGGCGGGATCGATCATGTGCGCCTACAACCGCGTGAACGGGCAACCGGCCTGCGCCAGTGACGATCTGCTCAAGACGCATTTGCGCGATGCCTGGGGCTTCAAAGGCTATGTCGTCTCCGATTGCGATGCGGTGACGGATATCAGCCGCAACCATCATTATGCGCCGGATGCCGCCACGGCGGTCGCCGCAGCTATGCGCGCCGGCGTCGACAGCGAGTGCAATGGCGCGACGCTGAGCGACACCGCCAGGCTGGGCCAGCCCTATCTCCATGCGCTGAACCGCAATCTAATCACCCAGAGCGATGTCGATACCGCGCTCGTGCGGCTGTTCTCCGCCCGCCTGCGCAATGGCGATCTGCCCGGTCTGGCGCCGCGCCCGACCATCGCGCCCTCCGTCATCGGCGCGCCGGACCACAATGCGCTGGCGTTGAAGGCCGCCGAGAAAAGCCTGGTGCTGCTCAAAAATGATGGCGCGCTGCCGCTCAAGCCCAATGCCCGCATCGCCGTCATCGGCCCGCTGGCGGATGCCACCCGCGTGCTGCGCGGCAATTATTCCTCCACGCTCTCCGGCTCGCCGATATCTGTGCTGGAGGGGCTGCGACAGGCCATGCCCGCCGCGACGATCCACCATGCCCCCTTCGCCGAGACCTTTACCGATGGCGACCGCGTGCCGACAACGGCGCTCATTGCACCGGATGGCAAGCCCGGGCTGCTGGCGCGCTATTATAATCCCACGCAGACGCCGCCGGCCCGCTTCGCCCCGGGCACGTTCGACAGCGCCACAAAGGCAATGACCTTCCAGACCAGGCCGGTTGTGACCCGCAGGGAAGCCGATGTGTCAGGACGCAGCCTCGATCTGGCGAACGTCTCCGACCATCATCGCGTGGTATGGACCGGCTTCTTCGTCCCGCCCGAGAGCGGCACCTACCGGCTCGGCCTGTCCGGCTCCAACGGCGAGATGCTGCTCGACGGCAAGCCGTTCGTGGACCTCAAAAACTCGCGCTGGAACAGCCTGCCGACGATGAAGACGCTGACGCTGGAGAAGGGCAAGCGCTACCCGATCGAGATCACCATGACCTCGCACATCAATACCGGCATCGACCTGATGTGGAAGCGCGTTTCGCCCGATGCCGATGCGGCGCTTGCCGCTGCGGCGGCGCAATCGGACGTGATCGTCGCGGTCGTGGGCCTCACCTCGGATCTGGAAGCCGAGGAAACGCCGGTGAAGGTGCCGGGCTTCGAGGGTGGCGACAAGACCACGCTCGATCTGCCGGCCGAGCAGCTTGCCATGCTGGAAAAGGCCCGCGCGCTGGGCAAACCGCTGGTCATCGTGGCGATGAACGGCAGCCCGATCAATCTCGCCTGGGCGAAGGACCATGCAGCGGGCATCGTGGAGGCCTGGTATCCGGGGCAGAATGGCGGCCTCGCGGTGGCCAATGTCCTCTCCGGCAAGACCAATCCCTCCGGGCGCCTGCCCCTCACCTTCTATCGCAGCGTGGATGAGCTGCCACCGTTCGGCGATTACAGCATGGCCGGGCGGACCTATCGCTACTTCACCGGCACGCCGGTCTATGGCTTTGGCTATGGGCTGAGCTACACGCAATTCGCCTATGAGCCGCTGCGGGTGCAGGCTTCCAGCGATGCTGCGCAAGGCGTGCGGGTCTCGACCACCGTGCGCAATAGCGGGCAGCGAGCGGGCGAAGAGGTGGCGCAGCTCTATCTCGATTTCCCGGATGTGCCCGGCACCCCGCGTATCGCCTTGCGTGGCTTCCAGCGCGTGGCGCTAAAGCCCGGTGAATCCCGCCAAATCAGCTTCGATCTCTCGCCGCGCGATCTGAGCGCGGTGTCGCTGGGGGGCGTGCGGCAGGTCTTCCCCGGTGCGTATCGCGTGTCGGTCGGCTCGGCGCAGCCCGATAGCGGCCTGCCGGTGCAGAGCGCGGACTTCGCCATCGCCACCGGCGTCACCCTGCCGAAATAGGCGGGAGGCCCAGCCAGCCGCTCACGTCGACCTGCTGTGAGCGGCCAGCCTTCAGCCGCACGGTCAGGCGCTGGCTGGCGAAGCGGACCGTCCGCTCCGCATCGATGGCGCTGGTGAGCGTGAGCGTGCGCGGCCGGGACTGCGCCCAGCTGAAATCGACGCTGCAGGCGCCCCGCGCCCGCAGCCCCCGCACCGCGCCGGTCGGCCAAGCCGAGGGCAGAGCCGGCAGGAGATGGATCTCACCGCCCCGGCAGCGCATGAGCATATGCGCGATGCCAGCGGTGCCGCCGAAATTGCCGTCGATCTGGAAAGGCGGATGGGCATCGAACAAATTGGGATAAGTCCGCTCCGGCCCAAGCAAAAAGCGCAGGATGCGGTGGGCGCGGTCGCCATCGCCAAGCCGCGCCCACAGGTTGATCCGCCAGGCCGTCGCCCAGCCCGTTCCGAGATCGCCGCGCAATTCCAGCGAGCGGCGCGCCGCCGCCGCGAGCGCTGGCGTGTCGTCCAGATCGATCTGCTGGCTCGGGAACAGCCCGTAGAGATGCGAGACGTGGCGATGGTCCGGCTCGGGCGCCTGCGCATCCCAATCCTGCTGCCATTCCTGCAACTGCCCTTGCGCGCCGATGCGATCCGGCGCGAGACGGCGACGCAAGGCGCGAAGCTCCGCCGCGAACGCGCTGTCGATGCCGAGCAAATCGGCGGCCTGCGCTGTCTGGTCGAACAGGTCGCGCAAAATCTGCTGGTCCATCGCCGGCCCGGCGCAGATCGCGATGTCGCCATGATGGGCGTTCTCCGGAGAGAGCGACGGGCTGGTAACGAGAGCGCCGGTCTCGGGATCGACCTGCAGCGTATCGACAAAGAACAGCGCCGCCCCGCGCATGAGCGGATAGACATCGCGCAGGAAGGTCGTGTCCCGCCCATAATCCCAGCGCTCCCACAAATGGGTGCACAGCCACGCCCCGCCCGTCGGCCACAGGCCCCAGCGCGCGCCATCCACCGGCGCGGTGGCGCGCCAGGTATCGCTGTTATGATGCGCCACCCAGCCGCGCGCGCCATACATCTCCCGCGCGGTGCGGGCGCCGCTTTCCGCCAGTTCCCGCACCATCCGCACCAGCGGCTCGGTGCATTCGGGCAAGGCCGTGATCTCGGCCGGCCAGTAATTCATCTGCGTGTTGATGTTGATCGTGTATTTCGATCCCCAAGGCGGATCGATGCTCTCATTCCAGATACCCTGCAGGTTCGCGGCCTGGGAGCCGGGGCGCGACGAGGCGATCAGCAGATAGCGCCCATAATTGAAGTAGAGCGCCGCCAGGCCGGGGTCATTGCGGCTCTGCGCGGCGATCACGCGCTCATCGGTGGGCAGCGCGCCGGCGCTGTCATCGCCAAGGTCGATCTCGACGCGGCGGTACAGGGCGCGATGGGCAGCGACCGCTTCACCATGCAGTTGCTCGGTGCTGCGCGCCATCGCGTCGACGATCCAGCCGCGCACAAGTGCATCCGGATCGCCGGAGACGTCGTCGAAACGGCGGAAGCTCGTCGCCATCGCGACCAGCACCGTCACCGCCCGCGCGCCGCGCAGCGCCAGATGATCGCGCTGCGCGGTGAGCGAGCCGCCTTCCGAGATCACGCGCACCAGCCCTGCCAGCTTCAGCGCGCCATCGACACCATGCGCCCCGCGATTGCGCCCCCGGATGAGCAGCAGCCCGTCGCGAGCCTCCACCTGAGCCTCCTGCGCCGGCGTGAAGCCGATATCGAGATCGAGCGACGCCGGGCCATCCACCTTGTGGCGCAGCACGACCACCTGTCGCACGGGCGAGGCAAAGACCGTGCGCTCATGCCGGGTGTTCGCCAGCGTGAACGTCGTCGTCGCCGTGGCGCGGTCGAGGTCCAGCACGCGCGCATAATCCGCCGGGACAGCAGCGGACGCGGCGCCCGGCAAGCTGAGCAACAGATCCCCAAAGCTCTGATAAGCCATCTGCTCGACCGGCTGGCCGATCAGCGTGCGGTTCGCGAGGTCGTGCGCCTGCGCATGATGCCCCTGCGCGATCAGCCTGCGCACCTCCGGCAAGGCGGCACGGGCAGCGGGATTGACCGGATCATAAGGCCCGCCGGACCATAATGTATCCTCGTTGAGTTGCAGGCGCTCGGTTCCGACGCCGCCGAACACCATTGCGCCGATCCGGCCATTGCCGACCGGCAGGGCCTGCGTCCATTCTGTGGCCGGGCGCCGATACCAAAGCCGGTCGCGCAAGGGTCTGTCGCTCTCGGACGCGGCCACGGCGGCGCCCGGCAAACAGGCATTGGCGGCGAGCAGCAGCGAGCCTTCCAGCACATCGCGGCGCGTGACCATGGCTCAACGGTCCTTTCGGCTAGCGGGTCCAGACATAAGGCCCCACGATGGTGCCGGTGAACCCGCCTGCATCCTGTGTGCTGAGGAACCGGGCATCCACATCCGCCGCGAGCCGGCCCATGCCCCCTGCCCCCGCATAATCGAAGGACATGGTGCCGCCGTTCGCGCGGATCGTCAGCGTCATCGGGCCACGGTTGTCGACCGGGGCAGAGGCAACCACCTGCTCCTTGCCTTTGGCGCGCGCGTACAGCGTGATCGCATCCTGGCCGTTCAGGCGCGTAAGGCCGAAGAACAGCCAGGCATCGTCGCTTTGCATCGCGGCAAGGCCGGCGCGGTCGCCTTCCTGCTCCGGCGAGAAGGTCACGACCGTGCGCATCGTCGCGACATGATGCTGCTGGCGCCGCCCGAGGAAGGCGGGCGTTCCGGCCTTGTCACCGAGCGGTGCGGCGCTGGCCAGCACCAGATCGCCACGCTCCAGCCGATAGAACGGGTGATCCGGCGTGCGGACGCCAACCCATTGCATGGCCAGCTGGTCGCCCTCGAAGCTGTCGGCATACGCGAAATCGCCGCTGGTCGGCAGCGGCGGCCGGACCTGTGGAGACAGCGCGGGCGCCTTGGGCGCGAACGGAATCGTCTCGCCATGCGGCAGGATGACCGGCCAGCCGTCTTTCCACTGGACCGGCAGCAGGAAGGTCTCGCGGCCGATATTGTAATAGTTGTCGGCATAAGGCCGCACCGCCAGAAAGGTTGCCCACCAGTCACCTGCCGGGGTCTGGACGAGCTTGGCGTGGCCGGCGGAGGTGATCGGATCGAGCCGCGCGGGGTCGAGGTCGCGCTGGGTGAGGATCGGGTTATCCTTGTGCGGCACATAAGGTCCGCGCAGCTTGCGCGAGCGGAACACCACCTGGGAGTGATCGACGCTCGTGCCACCTTCCGCTGCGGTCAGATAATACCAGCCATCCTTGCGCAGAATGTGCGGCCCCTCGATCCAGATCGGCTTCTTGCTCAGGTCCACCCCGCCATTGACGAGCTGGGTGCTCGGCCCGACCATCTTGCCGGCCCGCCAGTCATATTCCTGAATCCAGATTGCGCGGTGCCCCTCATAGCGCGGCGTCTCATCCGGCCCGCGATTGTTGACGATATAGGCTTTGTCGCCTTCCCAATAGATGGACGGGTCGATCCCCTCGAACGGTAGCCAGATGGGGTCGGACCAGGGGCCGGCGGGGTTCTTGGCGGTGATGACGAAATTGTCCCGGCATCCCACGCAGGTGTTGACGATGTAGAAGGTGCCATCGTGAAAGCTGATGTCCGGCGCGAACACCGCCTCGGACACGCCTCGCCCGGCAAGATTGAGCTGGTCTGGCCGGTCGATCGCATTGCCGATCTGCGTCCAGTTCACCAGATCCCTGGAATGCCAGACCGAAAGCCCCGGAAAATGCGCGAAGGATGAGGTGACGAGATAATAATCCTCCCCCACCCGCGTAATCGAGGGATCGGGATAATAGCCTGAGAGGATTGGGTTGCGGTAGGCGCCGGGCTTGACCGTTACCTGCTCGATGGACTGGCCATCATAATCGAAGCTTGCAAAGCGGGCCTCCGGCCCTGCCCATGCCGCCGCGGGCATCAAGGCCAGCGCTGCGGCCATCCATCCACGCGCCCACAGTCCCGCCGCGATCTTCATCGTCCCTCTCCTTTTTGCGGCACGCTGATCCTGTGCGGATTCGCTGCCCTGAGTCACTTTGGTAGCGCTCCCATTTCTCCTTGCCCAGCCCTGTTTATCTGCAGGAGCGCCTATCCTCTTCCAAACAGGACAAATTCATGCGCGAGCGGAATCCATTTGACCGCGCCACATCCGTAATGGTAGCGCTACCTTAACAACGCCGCACAACCATAAACGGCGCGCAAGATAAACAAAGGAGAGCCCCCTTGCCGAAAGTCCCGATGCTCCGGACCAGCCTCGTCGTGCTTGGTCTCGCCACCGCCCTTTCCGCCTGCTCCTCGGATGAACCGGCCGCTGCAAACAATGGCGCGACTGGCGCGGCGCATGAATCGGATGGCATCTCGGCTGACGGCAAGCGCTTCCTCTCCCAGCCGCTCGTGACGGAGATTTTCACCGCCGATCCTTCGGCCCATGTCTTCAACGGCAAGATCTACGTCTATCCCAGCCATGATGTCGACGCCGGCATCCCGGACGATGACCTGGGCAACCAATATGCCATGCATGACTATCACGTGCTGGAGATGGACAAGATCGGCGGCCCGGTGAAGATCGGCCCGGTCGCGCTGGACGTGAAGGATGTGCCCTGGGCAGCCAAGCAGATGTGGGCACCCGACGCCGCGTTCAAGAATGGCACCTACTATTTGTACTTCCCGGCCAAGGACAAGGACGGCATCTTCCACATCGGCGTGGCGACCAGCAGCACGCCCATGGGTCCGTTCAAGGCCGAGCCCAAGCCGATTGCCGGCAGCTTCTCCATGGACCCCAATGTGTTCACGGACACGGACGGGACCAGCTACATGTATTTCGGCGGCATCTGGGGCGGCCAGCTGCAGAACTGGGCCAAGGGCAAATATGATGCCGCGGTCGGCGTGACCGACCTCAAGGCGGACGACCAGCCGGCCCTCATGCCCAAGGTCGCTAAAATGTCGGCCGATATGAGGAGCTATGCCGAAGCGCCGCGCGACGCCGTGATCCTCGACGAAAAAGGCAAGCCGCTGCTTGGTGGCGACCATGATCGCCGCTTCTTCGAGGGCACATGGATGTACAAGCGCGGCGACACTTACTACCTGACCTACTCGACCGGCGACACGCACTTCCTCGTCTACGCCACGGGCAAGACGCCTTATGGTCCGTTCACCTATCGCGGCAAAATCATGGAGCCGGTGCAGGGCTGGACTACCCACCACTCGATTGTGGACTGGGGCGGCAAGACCTGGCTCTTCTACCACGACACGCAGCTGAGCGGCAAAAACCACCTGCGCAACGTGAAGGTCACCGAGCTGACCTTCAACGCCGACGGCACGATCCAGACGATCAATCCGTTCCGCGACTGACCGGCATGTTCCTCGGCATCGACATCGGCACCTCCGGCGTGAAAGCGGTCGTCATCGACCAGCATGGCGCCGTTGTCGGCCAGGGAACGGCAGCGCTCACCGTGCAACGGCCGCAACCGCTCTGGTCCGAACAGGACCCGGCGGCGTGGTGGGCCGCCACCACCGCAGCCGTGCAGGCCATCGACCCCGCCGTGCGGCGCGCCGTGCTGGGCGTCGGGCTCGCCGGCCAGATGCATGGCGCCACGCTGCTCGGTGCGGACGGTCAGCCGCTGCGTCCCGCGATCCTGTGGAATGACGGGCGCAGCCATGCGGAATGCATCGCGCTGGAAGACAAGACCGACGCCTTCCGCACGATCGGCGGCAACATCGTCATGCCCGGCTTCACCGCACCAAAGCTCGCCTGGGTCGCCCGGCACGAGCCGGAGATCTTCGCCGCCACACGCACCGTGCTGCTGCCCAAGGACTATATCCGCCTGCAAATGACCGGCGACAAAGCCACGGATATGTCCGACGCTGCCGGCACCTTGTGGCTGGATGTTGCCGGGCGGCGCTGGGCGGAAGCACTGCTGGACGCGACCGGACTCAGCCTTGCGCACATGCCGGCGCTGTACGAGGGCACAGAGCTGACCGGCACGTTGCGGGCGGAGGTCGCTCAGCTCTGGGGCATGTCCCCCGTTCCGGTTGCCGCGGGGGGCAGCGATAATGCCGCCGGCGCTGCGGGCATCGGCATCGTCAGCGATGGCGACGGGCTGCTTTCCCTCGGCACATCGGGCGTGATCTTCATCGCCAACGACCAGTTCAAACCCAATCCAGACCGAACCGTGCACGCCTTCTGTCACTGCCTGCCTGCACACTGGCATCAGATGGCCGTGCACCTGTCGGCGGCGTCGTGCATTGACTTTGCTGCACGCCTCTCCGGTGCAGCCGGCGCCGCCGACCTCTTTTCCCGCGCGGAGTCCGTTGGCGCCGCGTGCGGACCGGAACTCTTCCTCCCCTATCTCTCGGGCGAGCGTACGCCGCATAACGACCCGCAGGTGCGCGGCGCCTTCCTCAATCTCGATCATGATAGCGGGCCGGAGCGGCTGGCGCAGGCGGTGCTGGAGGGCGTTGCCTTTGCCTTTGCCGATGGGCTGGATGCGCTGCGCGACGCCGGCAGCGATGTGCAGGAACTGGCCGTGATCGGCGGTGGCGCGCGGTCGCGCTATTGGGGCCAGATCATCGCCGCTGCGCTCGGCACGCGCCTCAACTACCTCAAGGGAGGAGAGGTCGGCCCGGCGATGGGCGCGGCCCGCTTGGCCCAGATCGGCGTGACCGGCGGCGCACCCGCCGACATCTGCACGACGCCGCCGGTCGCCCACGTGATCGAGCCCGACCCGCTGACCGCCGAACGACTGGCCCCCAAGCGCGAGGCCTTCCGCCGCGCCTACCCCGCCATTCGCGCCGCACAGAGCTGACATTCTTGAAACCGACAGGGAGCGCCTGATGGCCACCGACTATTTCGCAGACATTGCCCCCATCACCTATAAAGGCCCGGATACCGACGACGAGCTGGCCTATCGCTGGTATGACAAGGATCGCGTCGTGCTCGGCAAGCGGATGGAGGATCATCTCCGCTTTGCCGTATGCTTCTGGCACACATTCTGCTGGCCGGGCTCGGACGTGTTCGGCGCCGGCACCTTCAACCGCCCCTGGCATGCTGGCGCCAATAACGGCGCCGCTGCGGCCCAGAAGCGCGAAGTCGCCTTCGATTTCTTCAAAAAGCTCGATGTCCCCTTCTACTGCTTCCACGATGTCGACGTGATGGCGCAGGCCGAAAGCGTGGCCGAGCATCGCCGCTACCTCGCCGAGGCCATCGATCATCTGGAAGAGCTGCAGGCTTCGAGCGGGCGCAAGCTGCTGTGGGGCACCGCCAATCTGTTCGGCCATCCCCGCTTTGCTGCCGGCGCCGCGACAAATCCGGACCCGGAAGTCTATGCCTTCGCCGCCATGCAGGTGCGCGATGCGCTGGAGGCGACGCATCGCCTGGGCGGCGTCAACTATGTGCTCTGGGGCGGCCGTGAGGGCTATGAGACGCTGCACAATACCAATCTCAAGCGCGAGCTCGATAATTTCGGGCGCTTCCTGACGCTGGTGGTCGAGCACAAGCACAAGATCGGCTTTTCCGGCACGATCCTCATCGAGCCCAAGCCCCACGAGCCCACCAAGCATCAATATGATTTCGATACGGCCACCGTCTACGGCTTCCTCAAGCGCTATGGCCTCGAGAATGAGGTGAAGGTGAACATCGAGGCGAACCACGCCACGCTCGCCGGCCACACCTTCGAGCATGAGTTGGCAACGGCAGCGGCGCTCGGAATCTTCGGCTCCATCGACGCCAATCGCGGCGACCATCAGAATGGCTGGGATACCGACCAGTTTCCCAATTCCGTGGAAGAACTCACCGTCGCGATGATCGAGGTGATCCGCGCCGGCGGCTTCACCACCGGCGGGTTCAACTTCGATTCCAAGGTCCGCCGCCAGTCGATGGACCCGGTTGACCTGTTCTACGGCCATATCGGCGGCATCGACACGGTGGCGCGTGGCCTGCTGAATGCCGCCGCGATCATCGAGGATGGCCGCATCGATGCCCTGCGCAATCAGCGCTATGCGGGCTGGGATGGCCCGCTCGGCAAGGAGATCGCCGCGCTCGATCTCGCCGGGATCGCCGATCTGGCCGTGACCCGCGCGCTCGACCCCAAGCCTGCCTCCGGCCGGCAGGAGCGGATCGAAAATCTCGTCAATCGCTTCATCTGAGCCATGCCGGACCGGGCGCTTCCTCTTCGCCGGGTCAGGTCACTGATGAGGTGGTCGCTCCGGCGGCCACCTCTTTTTTTGCTATCTTCTCGCCCAGGCGCTAACGAAACCGAAATTGCCGTGCCCATAGATCGGTACGACGAGACGATAACGACGCGGAGCCAAAGCAAGATCGCCCCCTTATCTTATCTGTTGCGGTGACCGCACGATATTGGGAGAGGTCTCGCCCGGTTCCGGATAGGAAGGCGAACAAGTCAGGCGATGGTCACCAACCGCAGTTCCCGCTCGTCCCGTCGGCAGAGCTCTGGGCCCAAGATCGAGGATGTCGCCCGCCTGGCCGGCGTTTCGCCGATGACCGTGAGCCGCGTGATCAACAAGGGCACCAATGTCCGTGAGGACAAGCGCCTGGCGGTCGAGGCTGCGATTGCCGAGCTGAACTACGCGCCCAATATCGCCGCTCGCACGCTTGCCGGCGGGGAGGACACGCGCATCGGGCTGCTCCACTCCAACCCGAGCTTTGCCTATCTCAGTGAGTTTCTGGTCGGCATATTGGCGGAGACCAGCCGCACAGGCGCGCAGTTGATCGTCAAGGAGTGCAATGAGGAAGGCGCAGAGGACAAGGCCATCGAAGCGCTGCTCAAGGGCAGGGTGGATGGGATCGTCCTGCCCCCGCCGCTGAGCGACTCCCCCTCCGTGCTCGCCGTGCTGGAAGGCGCCGGCGTGCCGGTCGTCGCGGTCGCCACTGGGCGCGCGCCGGACTGGGCGCTTTCGGTGAGCATCGATGACAAGGCGGCGGCCCACGCCATGGCCGATCACCTGATCCTGCTCGGGCATCAGCGCATCGGCTTCATCACCGGCCACCCCAACCAGACGGCCAGCGCCGAACGGCTGGAGGGCTATCGCTCCGCGCTGGAGAAGCACGGCATTGCGCCGCAGCCCGAGCTGATCGAGCAGGGCTTCTTCACCTTCCGCTCCGGCCTGGAGGCAGCCACGCGCCTGCTCGATCTGGCCGAGCCGCCAACGGCGATCTTCGCCTCGAACGACGACATGGCCGCAGCTGCGCTCACCGTCGCGCACCGGCGTGGCATCGACGTGCCGCAGAGGCTGACCATCTGCGGCTTCGACGATACCGCTCTGGCGCTCACCAGTTGGCCGGAGCTGACCACGATCCGCCAGCCGATCACCGATATGGCGCAGCAGGCGGTGGCGCTGCTGACGCGGGAAATCCGGATGCGCAACGCCTCATCGAAGGGCGTGGACCATCCCCATGTCGTGACGCCCTACACGCTGATTGCGCGCGAGAGCGACGGCCCCCCGCCCCAGCCCAAGCCCTGAAAAGCGAACAGCCCGGCGACGCCTAAGCGTGACCGGGCCGAGCGTATGATTGGGTGAGCGATCAGCCTTCCATCTGCTCCAGTTCCCGCCCCTTGGTCTCGCGAACCATGGCGCGGACGAAGAAGAAGGAGACGGCGGCAAAGAAGGCATAGCCGAAATAGGCCACCGCAAGGCCGGGGCTGATGACCAGCGAGGGGAAACTCACCGAAACGAGAGCGTTCGCCAGCCACTGCGCCAGCCCCGCCACCGCGAGGCCCGAGCCGCGGATCTGGTTGGGGAACATCTCGCCCAGCATCACCCACATGATCGGCCCCCAGCTCAGGTTGAAGAAGATCACGTAGAGATTGGCCGAAATCAGCGCGATGATGCCATTGCTGCCCGGCAGCACCACGCCGCCATCGGCGCCCGTGACCGCCGTGGAGAAGGCATAGGCCACGATCGCCAGTGTGACGGCCATGCCCGCCGATCCGAAAAGCAGCAGCGGCTTGCGGCCGATCTTGTCCACCAGGAACATGGTGGCGATGCAGGCGGCGATGGAGAGCACGCCCGAGAGGATGTTGGTCTGCAGCGCATAATCCTCCGAGAAGCCGACGGCCTCCCACAAGGTGGCGCCATAATAGAAGACTACATTGATGCCGACGAACTGCTGAAAGATCGCAAGGCCGATGCCGGTCCACACGATCGGCCGGATGCGCCCGGTCGTCTTGTCGATCAGGTCGGAAAGACGGGGGCGATGGTGATCGGCGGCGAGGCTGTCGCGGATCTCGCTCACCTTGCGCGTCGCTTCCTCCGGCCCGAACAGCCGCGAGAGAACGACGTGGGCGCGCTCTTCCTTGCCCTTGACCACCAGATAGCGCGGGCTTTCGGGAATGATCAGCAGCGCCAAGATGTAGATGGCCGCCGGGATCGCCTGCAGCAGGAACATCCAGCGCCAGGCCGGCAGGTTGAACCACAAGGTCGCCGTCGAGCCGCCGGCATAGCGCGCCAGCACGAAGTTGGCGACGAACGCTCCGGTAAGGCCGGTGATGATCATCACCTGCTGGATGCTGGAGAGGCGCCCCCGGATCGAGGCGGGCGTCACCTCGGAAATATAGACCGGCGAAATCACGCTGGCCGCGCCGACGCCGAGGCCACCGATGATCCGCGCCATGATGAACATCGCCGAAGACCCGGCCGCACCGGCCAGAAGCGCGCTGATGAGGAAGAGCAGGCCGGCCAGCATCATCACGCCGCGACGGCCAATGAGGTCGGACATGCGCCCGGCGAGAAACGCGCCCAGCGCGGAGCCGACCAGAATGGCGCCGACATTGATACCGATGCCCAGCGCGCCCAGGTCAAACGCGGATTCCAGCCCTTTTTGGGTGCCGTTGATCACGCCGGAATCATAGCCGAACATGAAGCCACCAATGGTGGCGATGGCCACGATGGCGAATATGAACCCGATGTTGGTTCGCCCGATGGCGTGCGTTTCAGCGCTCATGCCGAGCCCCTCCTCTCTCTCAAAAATTCTGCCGACTCCAGCCGAGGCCGGGACGGCGTTTCTTCTGTCAAATATCTGCCGGGGTAACCGGCAATCCTGCAACCTTGGGATCGAATGCGAAAACGTGGCCGGCCAACGGCTGTGCCTCACGCGCGGCAGCATCCAGACCCTTGTGCGCCGTCGTGGCATAAGCCGTACGCAGATCCGGCCCACCAAAGGCGATCTTGGTGACATTGGCGACCGGGAAGGAGATGGTCTGCATCAGCGAGCCCTGCGGATCGTAGCGCCGCACGCCCCAGCCGCCGAACAAAGCGACCCACAGGCAACCCTCGCTATCCAGCACGGAGCCGTCGGGCCAGCCCGCGCCATTCTCGATGGTGATGAACAGCTCGCCCGCGCCGACCGTGCCGTTCTCATCGACGGGGACTTTCCAGATTTTCCGGCCAAGCGTGTCGGTGTGATAAAGCGTGCGCCCATCTGCGCTGATGGCAGGACCGTTGGTGATCTCGACAGCAGGCACGGCCGTGGCGGCGCACTGCCCACCGGCGAGGCAATAGAGGTACCCGGTTTGCGCGGCTTCGCTGTCGTCCATGCTACCGAACCACAGCCGCCCTTGAGTGTCGGTGGCGGCGTCGTTCAGCCGATTGTCGGGCAGATGCGGCTCGGGATCGTGGAAAAGCGAAAATGCCCCGCTTTGCGGATCGAACCGATGCAGGCCGGTGCGCACGCCGGTCATCATGTCGCCGCTGCGCGTAGGCAGCGCCCAGCCGATCTGGTCCGGCGCATCCCATACCGCCAGCGCGCCGGTGGCCGGCACATGGCCGTAGAGCTTGTGCGCCTTGATATCGACGAACCACAGGGCATCGTCCCACCAGACCGGCCCTTCGCCGAGCTTCATGCCCAGGGGAAGGATCGGCTCGGGCTGCATCTCAGCGCCAGCCCGCGTCGACAAAATATTCATGCCCGCTGCACAGCGCGCCATCATCCGAGGCGAGGAACAGCGCCAGCGCGGCGACATCGCGCGGCTGGATGCGGCGCGGGAGGCACTGGGCCTGCAGGATCTCCGCCTCACCTTCCGGCGTGTACCACTGCTTCTGGCGGGGGGTATCGACATTGCCCGGCACGATGGCGGTCACGCGGATATTGTCGCCGCCCAGATCACGCGCCAGCGCGCGGGTCATGCCCTCCACGCCGGCCTTCGCGGTCTGGTAGAGCACCAACTCGGACATGCCGAGATGCCAGCTCACCGAGCCCAGATTGATGACGGCACCGCCGCCCCGCGCCCGCATCGCCGGAACCACAGCTTGCGCGGCGAAGAATTGATGGCGCAGGTTGGTGGCCATGCGCTCGTCCCAATAATCGGCGGTCACCTCGTCATAGCGGTGGCGGTCGTCATTGGCGGCATTGTTGACCAGCACGTCGAACCCGCCCATCTCGCTCTCCAGCGCGCGGACGGTCCGCTCCAGTTCGGCGACGTTGCGCAGGTCGCAATGGCGAAAGCGCGCGCCGGCGAGATCCCGCGCCAGATCGGCGCCGGCAATGTCGTTGAAATCGAGGAAGGCGACGTGCGCGCCCTGCCCCGCGAAGGCCGCGACGATGGCCGCCCCGATCCCGGTCGCCCCGCCGGTGACCAGCACGTTCTTGCCCGCCAGGCTGGGATAGACGGCGTATTGTGTTTGCTCAGACTTGTTCATGCCGATTCCAGAAGACCGCGCCGCTGCAGATTTGCGTAGAAGGCGCCAATACCCAGCTGCCAGGGTGGTGCATCGCGCGAGGTGACGACCCGGTTGACCAGGCGCCCGAGCTTATCGGACGCGATGGTGACAACATCGCCCACCTTGTGGGTGAAGCCACGCCCCGGCTCGTCGCGGTCCTGCACGGGCGCGAACAGCGTGCCGAGGAACAGCGCAAAGCCATCGGGATATTGATGCTCGCTCAGGGTCTGGCGCACCAGATCGAGCGGATCGCGGCTGATCTCCGCCATGTTGCTGACACCCTCGAGCACGAAACCGTCTTCGCCGGCGATGGTCAGCCGCACTTCGGCACGGCGCACATCATCGATGCTGAAGCTGTCATCGAACAGCCGCACCAGCGGGCCGATGGAACAGGAAGCGTTATTGTCCTTGGCCTTGCCGAGCAGCAGCGCCGAGCGGCCCTCGAAATCGCGGAGATTGACGTCATTGCCAAGCGTCGCGCCGACGACGGCGCCGAGGCTGTCCGCCAGCAGCACGATCTCCGGCTCAGGATTGTTCCACGCAGAATCCGAGCGGATGCCGATCGCGGCGCGGGGCCCCACAGTAGAGAGCACCGGCGACTTGGTGAACACCTCCGCATCCGGGCCGATGGCGACCTCCAGATATTGCGACCACAGCCCATCCTCGATCAGTGCCTCCTTGAGCGAGGCGGCTTCTGGCGTGCCGGGCTGGACGGAGCGGATTTGCCCGCCAATGCGCGACTCCAGCCGCTCGCGGATCGACGCCGCCCGGCTCCAGTCGCCCCGCGCCCGCTCCTCGATCACCCGCTCGATAGCGGAAAGAGCGAAGGTGACGCCGCAAGCCTTGACGCACTGTAGATCGACGGGGCTGAGCAAGCGCGTGGATGCAGGATCAAAATGGCCCAGCGACGTGCCGCCAGCGCCTGAAAAATCGCCGCTTTCCACAAGGGCCGAGACGGTCGGCCAGACGTGCGCCATATCGAGCAGTTCACCCTGCCGGACGAGCACGGGGCTCGGGCCATCGCCAAAATCGGCTCGCCCCAGAAACATACCCTCTTCCCAATCGACGGGCAGCATCGGGCCGGACTCGTCTGGATGTATCACTTCCTCTCCCTCGCCCCGAGGGCGCCCCTGTGTGTTAGCGCTATCAAGAGCTATTGCGCTTGTTTGTCAAGAGGGGCTACTCCTGCGCCTCTAACGCGTTGACAAGAGAGACGATGACACCCGGCCCCATCCTCTGTTTCGGCGAACTGCTGCTCCGCCTCTCCGCCGTACCCGGCGAGAGCCTGTTCCAGAGCGAGCGGCTGGATGCGCGATTCGTCGGCGCGGAAGCCAATGTCGCGGTGGCGCTGGCGCGACTGGGCATCCCGAGCGCGTTGCTCACCGCTCTCCCGCTGGGGCCGGTCGGCGACGCGGCGCTGGACGCATTGCGCCGGCCCGGCGTGGACGTGCGCCATGTGCAGCGCCAGCCGGGACGGATGGGGCTGTTCTATCTCATGCCGGGGAGCGGCCTGCGCGCACCCGCGATCAGCTATGATCGCGCCGGCAGCAGCCTCGCGATCACCCCCGCCGAGCGTTATGACTGGGCCGCGGCGCTGGAGGGGGCGGCCATGCTGCATCTTTCCGGCATCATCCCCGCCCTCTCGCCTGACGCTCCCAAATTGTCCCTCGCGGCGATGGAAGCGGCGAAGGCCGCCGGCATTCCGATCTCCTTCGACGGGAATTTCCGCGCGACGCTCTGGGAAAGCTGGTGCGACAATCCCGCGCCGATCCTCGCCCGCCATGTCGAGATGGCCGATCTGTTCTTCGGCAGCGCGCGGGACATCGCGATGCTGCTCGGCCAGCCCTTCGATGCGCAGGACGTGGACGGGCGCCGCGCCGCTGCCCAGGCAGCCTTCGCGCGCTTCCCCAATCTGCGCCACATCGCCTCCACCCATCGCGTGGTCACACATGCCGGGCTCCATCACCTTTGCGCCCGCCTCGATACACCGGATGACAGCTTCGAGACGCAAGCGATTGAAGTCAGCGGAATCGTTGACCGGATCGGCACTGGCGATGCGTTCGCCGCCGGCGTGATCGCGCATCTCGATGCCGGCATCGCCACCGCAGCCGAACGCGGCCTTGCGCTCTGTGTGCTCAATCATTTCGTTCATGGCGATTTCAGCTCGATCAGCGCGGAGGAACTCGCCGCATTCCGCCCCGGCCAAACCGGCGACGTCCGCCGATGAGAAAGCGAGCATCCCTGTGAAACCATGGTTCGATCAGATCGCCGACATGCCGCTGGTGGCGATCCTGCGCGGCCTCACCCCCGAGGAGGCCCCCGCGATCGGGGTGGCGCTCATCGAGGCAGGTCTGCGCTGCATCGAGGTGCCGCTCAATTCGCCGCGCCCGCTGGAGAGCATCGCCGCCCTCGCCCGCCTGCCCGGCGGCGCGCTCATCGGGGCCGGTACCGTGCTGAGCGTGGACGCGGTGGATCAGGTCGCGCAGGCGGGCGGGCGCGTCATCGTCTCGCCCAACATGAATCCGCAGGTAATCCGCCGCACCAAGGCGCTCGGCCTGCTTTCCATGCCCGGCATCGCAACCCCGAGCGAGGCCTTCGCTGCTATCGATGCCGGGGCCGATGTGCTCAAGCTCTTCCCCGCGGAGATGCACAGCCCGGCGGTGCTCAAGGCGATGAAGGCGGTGCTGCCGGCCGACATTCCCGTGCTGGTGGTGGGCGGCATCGGGCCGGACAATATGGCCGCATGGCGCAGCGCCGGTGCTGCCGGGTTCGGCATTGGATCATCGATCTATCAGCCAGGCCTGGATATGGCGCAGGTCCGCCAGCGGGCCGATGCCATGGTCACGGCGTGGCGCGCCCTTGAGAACTGAGCGCCTGAGGCGGCGTGTTCGGCAAAACCCTGCCCCACCCCCGCCGTCACCCCGGGCTTGACCCGGGGTCCAGCTTCCTTCCGGACCGACTTCTCGCCAGGATCTTGCCAGACGAAATGCGCCGGAACAGGTTAGCTGGACCCCGGGTCAAGCCCGGGGTGACGGTTGGAGGGGTGGTTAGTCTCACCCCTGCTTACCGCTCCGCGTTCGCCAACTCATGCGCAGCGTTCGCCAGTTCGATAAATCCCGCGCCGGCCGAGATCACATATTCATTCTGCCCCCAGAAGAACGGCCAGTCCTCATGGTTCTCCGGAAAATCCGGTCTGATGATCAGCGCACCGGGCACAACCCCGCCAGCGATGAAGCTGAAGTCCGCGCGATTCGTCCCGTAGGCCACTTCCTTGGATCGCGCGCCAACGGCCGAGACGAAAGAAATATCCGAGCCAGGATGGTTGCCGAGTAGATAATCGATGCTGCGAAACACCGCATCGGGCTTGACGATCTCGGGAAAGGCCTTGTGCAGCGCATAAGCGGCGAGGCCATAGTCGATCACCCCTTCATTCCCCGCCCAGCCGCCTTCCGAGATCGGCACGCCATAGGGATTGGCGGCGGCGATCTTGTCGCTCTGCGCGGCCCATTGCCGCACGAGCGGCTCCATCGCCGTGCGGTAGGAAGGCGGCATGAACGGCAGGGCTTCGATTGCCAGCGCGGCCTGAAAGCCGAAGAATTTTGAGACGGACGGCCGCAGCGCCTCGATCTGTGCCGCGTAGCGCTTGTCCCGCGTGGTCTTGAGCAACTGCACGGCGGCCGCGAACTGCTCGGCTTCGAGCGGCCCGCCGGTCGTATTGCCATGCTGGAAGACATGAGGCGGATGGCTCTGCTCCTCGGCCCACACCCGCGTCGCAATGGCCAATGCCTTGGCGGAGAGCACCGGGTCCAGCGTCTTAAGGGCGCGACTGGCCGCAGCCAGCGCCGCAATCGAACCGTAATTGAGGGCCGAGGACCGGCTGGTGAACGCCCAGCGATCATCGGGCGTGCCGCTGCGGTCCCCCTTCACCTCATAAGGCTTGAGTGCCGGATCATAAATCTTGCCGTCGGTCTTGGTCACGGCGTCGCCAAGATGCGTGTACTGCCCCACATCGGGCTCCACGATCCCGTGGATCGCATGGCCCACCGCATCGAATTGCGCGACGAGCTGGAGCGTGCCGTGGCGGATTTGCTGGAGCAGGTCGGGCTGACCATCCGGCACATGGATTTCCACGCGCCGTGTGGCACCATCCACGCTGGTCGTGTCGCGATCCAGCCCGAAGCCCTCCCAGCTCCGCACCATGGAGCGTATCACGGCATATTGCGTCTGCGTGCGGATGTCATAGTCGCCGGCATCGTACCATCCGCCGATGTTGAGGCCGGGAATATGCTCGCCGGGCTTGAACCGCGTATCGGTGGTCGGACCCTGCGCATACAGGTCGATATGCTCATGATTGAGCGGCGCCTGCCGGGCATCGTCCTGGTGGGACTCGCCGTGCCAGATCCGATAGGCCTCGTTGACGGTCACATGGTCCATCGCCACCGGGAAGTAGACGTCCAGTGTCGGATGCCAGGCATCGGCAAACAGATCCTGCGCGATGCGGAACGGGGCGGTCCTACTGTCGCCATAGGCCAGCCGATAGAGCCCCGGCGCGCGCACGGCGCTGAAGTCGAAGCGCAGATAGCGATAGCGCAGATAATCCCCCGCTTCGGCCGGCGTGCTGCTGAGAACGGGCACTTCCTGCCCCGAAGGCTCGACGCGCAGAAGCTGCGCCTGCGGCCGACGGGTGTCGGCGCGGTCGATCTCGATCGTCGCGACCTTCGCCTGCCCCGGCGTGTAGCCCAGCTGAGAATGGCCGATGGATGGCGGCCGTAGCCAGCCGGGCGCGCTGGTCGGCGAGAGGGTCCACTGCACCACCACGCCCGTCTTGCCCGCCGGCAGCAGCGACCGCAGGACGAACCAGCCATTCTGCGCCTGATTGCGCCCATCATACAGCGCGATAGGCGTCTGCGAGCGGAGGCGGACCCGGCGCGCGGCATCGGACGGCGCGAGGACGATGTCACTGCCCTGAGTCAGAGGGAGCGGTTCGGCACCGGGGCCATCGCTGCGTCCGCTCGCAGGATTACGCTCCGGCGTCCGCACCATCGCGCTGGCCGGATAACGTGGGAAGGCGCCGGCCTTGCCATCCACCATGAAGGCATTGTGGTAGTAAGCCGAGGGCAGGAACTCCAAATTCAGCCCCGCCTTGCCCACCAGCGCCGCCGGCAAGGCGCGCGGCAATTCGACGGTCAGGAGAAGGTCGGCGCCGCGCGGAACGGCGCGGATGATGTAGCGGAAATCATGCTCGGGATATTCCAGAACGGCCTCGATGGTGCCGGTCCGCGCATCAACCTTGCGTTCGATCATCCGCCCGATGGCATCCCACTGGCCCGGCGTGGCGGAGAGGCGGACATCGCCATTGGTCGCGATCCGCCGATCCTGCTGGATGATCTCCACCCCGCTGATCTTCGAGTCGGCGAACAGCCCGTCATACCAGTTGCTGAACACCAGCACATTGGCGGCCGGCGCCTCGAAATAGCCCGAGTCACCAAGCCGCAGGGCCGGTTCCTCGCCATGCGCAGCGGGCATCACCGAAGCCATAAAAACTACGACAAAAGACCCAAGCAAAGCTGCGCGCCTCATCCCATCCCTCCTGATTTTGTTAACGCTAACATAATAGCGTGATTTTTAGGTTGGCAACAAAATTGTGCAATAACGTTAACTTACAGACTTCCCGGCGGCGCTCAGAGATTGAAACTGCGGGCTATTTTTGTCTGACAAGTTGACGTTTGAAGAAATCAACGATTATCCTGCTGCCATCGCATCGGGGGACTCGCAGGTTCGCCGCAATGTCGTATCGAGGAGCAGGCAGGCAGTCGGCCTATCGACCGCCGCTGAACCGGGGAGGAAAGTCTTGAACATCTCGATTCGTCATGCGTCCGTTCACGCCGTGCTGTCTGCGATGGCCCTGGCCGTCGTGTTTCCTGCCGCCCTGTCACCTGCCGCCGCGCAGGATGCGACCGTTACCGCCATTCCCGCGCCGGCCGAGCCGGGCGCCATTCCGCTCGGCACCGGCCCGGTCAAGGGCGCCACGGCGCCCGAAAGCTGGTTCCGGCAATATGGCGTGCCGATGGCCCGCAATGTCTCCACCGCCACGGTTACACCGGTGCTGCCGGCACCGGGCAAGGCCAATGGCACCGCGGTCATCGTCGCACCAGGCGGCGCCTTCCTGCTGCTCTCCATGGAGAATGAAGGCTGGCAGGTCGCCCGGGCGCTGGCAGACCGGGGCATCACGGCTTTCGTGCTCAAATATCGCCTGCGGCCCACGCCGCCCGCGCTTGCCGATTTCGACCGCCAGTTGCGCGCTGCCTTCGCCAGTGTCGGCCGGGCGGAGACGCGCTCCAGCCCGGACGAGGCCGTGGCCGGCCTGCCGGAGCAGATCGCCGATGCCGTCGCCGCGATCACACTGGTGCGCGCGCGGTCCGCCGAGTGGGGGATCGATCCCAAGCGCGTCGGCATGATGGGCTTTTCCGCCGGGGCCATGACGACGATGGTCACGACCCTCGCCCGCCCCGATCTCGACTTGGCGTTCATCGCGCCCATCTACGGCTCGATGGAGCGGGTGACCGTGCCCGCCGACGCGCCGCCGCTCTTCGGCGTCATCGCCTCGGATGATCCCCTGTTCGCCAAAAAGGGCTTCGGCCTGCTCGATGCCTGGCAGGAGGCCGGAAAACCGGTTGAATTCCACCTCTACGAGCGCGGCGGCCACGGTTTCGGCCTCGGCAAGGAAGGCACGACCAGCACCGGCTGGCTGGATGCCTTTGTAGCGTGGCTGGACATGCACGGGCTGCTGAAACCGTCCTGACCTGCCCCGCAGGTCTCTTCCCGGGCTGGGCACGCCGCAGCCCACCCTTGAAGGAATGACCATGATAGCGTCCAAGGCCATATCCCATGTGCGTTGCTGCCTCGCCTCGCTGATCCTGTTGGGCACCCTGCCGGGCGTCGCAAGCGCGGCGGAGGGCGCGGGCACCCTCGCGCCCTATTTCACGCCAGCCGGACGCGCCTCGGCCAGACCGGATGCGGACGGGTTCATCCGCCGCTGGCTGATCCTGGAGCCGATCGCCAAGCCCAACCGCACCAACACGGTGTTTACCGGCAGCTATGTGCGCAAGACGCTGACCGCCTATCCCTTTCCCAACCAGACCAGCGGCCTGCCACGCGCGGGTGAGACTGTGACCGTGGAAGGGCAGACACTCGCCTGGCATGCGCTCGATTCCAGTGCGTTCGACGTGAAGCTGTTCAATTTCGCCCAGTCGCTGGGCAAGACCAAATATGGCGTGATCTTCCATGTCGCGACCGTCGTGGACAGCCCGCGCGACATGCAGGTGCGCATGGCCGTCGGCTCCAACTCCGCCTCCATGTGGTGGGTGAACGGAGCCGAGACCGCCGTCCTGTTCAACGATCGCCGCATGGTGATGGATGATGTGGTCTCGCGCCGCATCACCCTGAAAAAGGGCCGCAACATCATTCGCGGCGCGGTCATCAACGGGCCGGGCCTGAGCGACTATTGCGTCCGCTTCATCGATGAAGCCGGACGCGGCGTCACCGATCTTGCGGTGACCACGCTCTGACCGAGCCGCACCCCAGCTCCTCCCCTCTCCCTCTTCGCCCAACCGAGGTGATCGCATGAACCGCACCGTCGCAGCCACCGGCCTCGCCCTTGCCCTCCTGCTCCAGAGTCCCGCCAGCGCGCAGCTTGAGGGCGAACCCTATATCCACGATCCGTCCACCATCACTTATTCGGACGGCAAATATTACACCTTCGGTACCGGTCAGGGCGGCCTCGTCTCCGACGATGGCTGGACGTGGCGCAGCGGCGGCGATCGGCCGGGCGGTGGCGTGGCGCCGGATGTCATCAAGATCGGCGATCGCTATTACGTCTCCTACGCCGTCGGTGGCGGCGGCATGTCCGGCGGCCATGCCAGCGACGTGAAGATGATGTGGACCAAATCCCTCGATCCCGCCTCGCCCGACTTTGGCTATCATGAAGTGGGCATAGTCGCCTCCAGCGACGGCAAGGAGAATCTCGACGCCATCGATCCCGCTTTCCTCTATGTCGATGGCCGGCTGTGGCTGAGCTATGGCACCTATTTCGGCGCGATCCAGATGATCGAGTTGGACCCGGCCACCGGCGCGCGCAAGGCCGGCAACAAGCCGGTGGATATCGCCATCGACATGGAAGCCACCGCCCTGCTCCACCGCGATGGCTGGTATTATCTGCTCGGCACCCACGGCACCTGCTGCGACGGCCCCAATTCCACCTACCACATCCGCGTCGGCCGCTCACGCGATCCGCTTGGGCCTTATGTGGATCATATGGGCATTCCGCTGCTCAAGGGGGGCGGCAAGATGGTCGTCAACGCGCGCGGACGGGACATCGGCCCCGGCCACTTCGGGCAGATCGACCTGGGCGAAGGGGTCGAGAAGTTCTCGATGCACTATGAGATCGACATGAACCGAGGCCGCAGCGTGCTCGGCATCCGCCCCCTGCTGTGGAAGGATGGCTGGCCCGTCGCGGGCGACAATATCGCCGAGGGCACCTATGAGATCGAGGCCGAGCGCAGCGGATATGCCCTCCAGCTTACCGCCGACTTCGTGCGGATCGATTTTGACGCCCGACGCAGCTTCTTCGCCCCGCCCGGCACACCGCCTGTCAACGTACCCGACCAGACCTTGGGGCAGGTCGAACCCGGCTGGCCGCCCGCAGCCGTGCCCGTCGATCTGGGCGACTATATGGTTCGCCCCCAGCAGCTCTGGACCGTCGCCCCGGTGCCGGGCGCGGGCGGCGTGATGGGTGCGCCTTATTACAAGATCGTCATTTCCGGCACGCAACGGACGCTTGCGGCGACGGCCACCGGTGAGGTGGAAGCGGTGCCGGCCTTCACCGGCGCGCCCGAGCAGCTCTGGCGCATCGACCAGCTCACCGACGGCACGTACCGGATCATGCCGAAGGCGACGCCTGGCACGGGCGAAGCACGCGCCCTCGTTGCCATCGGCGGTACTACGCCGGCGCTGGTCAAGTTCGATCCCGAGAGTCCGGCCGGCCGCTGGACGTTCAAGAAGCCCTGAAGATCGGTGTCAGGCGACCCGACGCAACCTTAAGCCATCATGATCCGTTGGAGGAGACCGGACGCGCTCGTCCGGCTTTTTCAGGAGGCTCCCAATGGCTGAGATGACACTCGATGACCTGTCCGAGAAGATGGGCAAGATCGATTTCGGGATGCTCTCCACGCGCACGGAGGGCGGCGCGCTAGCCAGCCGGCCTATGAGCAATAATGGTGAGGTCGCCTGGCGCGGCGACAGCTTCTTCTTCACCTATGAGGCGGCGCGCACCATCGCCGATATCGAGCGCGATCCCGAGGTCGGCCTCACCTTCACCGGCGCGGTCGGGCTGCTGGGCGGACCCCCGCTGTTCATCGCCGTCGAGGGTCGCGCGGAGCTGATCCGCGACAAGGCGCACTTCGCCGAGCATTGGAACAAAGATCTCGAACGCTGGTTCGAGCAGGGCATCGACACGCCGGATCTGGTCATGATCCAGGTCCGCGCCCGTCGCATCCATTATTGGAACGGCAGCGACGAGGGGGAAGTCCCCCTCTGATCCGAACGGGCGCCGCGGTTGCCCGCGACGCCCGTTCCTACGCCGTCAGCTGAAAGCGAGCGCCACCTTGCGCCGCCGCATGGTGCTGCCGATCAGCGCGAAGCCTCCCAGCATCATCGCCCAAGTCGCCGGCTCCGGCACCGATCCGGCATAGCTCAGCTTGACGAGATAGGACTGGTTCGGCCCGTCGCCATCGTCGCTCACGAGGTAGATGTTGCCGGCATCGTCGAGGGTCAGGCCCTCGAACTTGCCGCCCTGGTTGGCCGGGTCGACTAGCGATTTGAAGCCGGAGAGATCATAGCTGCTCACGACCTGGCCGGCCTGCGTCACCTCGAGCAGGTTGAACGAGCGGCCGCTGAGGATCAGCAGATTGTCGCCGAACGGCGTCGCGGAGAAGATGCCGTTGGAGAGCACCGCGATGTCAGACAGACGGTCGAGGCCCGGCAGCGCCGCAATATCGAACAGCTCGGTGACCGTCGCCGTCTCCGTACCGAAATTGGCGCCGGAGATCTTCCAGATCGTCTCCGGGCTGCGTTCCTTCACGCCGAAAAAGTCGCCAGTCACCTTGTTGTAGGCAATGCCCTCCAGGCCGCTGTTGCCGGCATCGGGGCCGACGCTGATCGTCGGCGCATCCGGATAAGCTGTGTAGGTGCGGGTCGTGCCGTCCACGCCAGTCTGGCTGAGCAGCGCGATATCCTGATAGCGCTCCTCGGCGACGACATATTGGCCATTGCCCACATAAGTGAGACCCTCGGCGTCGCATTGGGAAGAGCCGAGCGAGAGGCAGCCGGAGAGGATGATGGTGGCGGTCTTGTTGCCATTCAGATCATATTCGCCCCAGATGTTCGTACCGTCATCCTCTTCCTCGTCATTGGTGACCATCAGCGTGCGCGTGTCCCAGTTATAAGCAACCGCGCTGGCTTCCTTGGTGTCGATCGCTTTGCTGAAGCCGACGACATAATTGTCGAGCAGGCCAGCCGCGTGGGAAGACGCAGCAGAAAAGGCGAACATCGCAATGCCCGCACGCAGGAACATCATCTTCATGGCAACCTCCGAATCATGCCCTCCCCCATGGAGGTCGCCCGCCTATCGGAGGCGCGAATGACAGGATGATTACATTTGATTAACCATGATGCCGGCTGCGGAGAGGACCGCACCAGATCGGGACATGCGCCTGCGCCACATCAAAGAGCGAATGCGGCAAGCAGCCTAGATGCAACCTCGCAACGTTCCCAATGCAGGATCTCAACTCATGCCCGACCGCCTCACCCAAGCATCAACGGTGCCGGAGATCGTGACCGCCATGCAAAGCATGGCCTCCGGGCCAGTGCTTGCCGGCATGCAGCGGGTCGGCATTCGTACCGATAATGCGTTGGGGCTGAGCAACCCGGTTTTGCAGGGCATCGCCAAACAGATCGGCCCTAACCATGAACGCGCGATGGCCTTGTGGCAGACTGGCATTCGAGATGTTCGGGTGCTGGCGATCTACACCGCCGAGCCGGCCCAGCTGACGACAGAGCAAGCCCGCGCATGGGCGGACGATTTCGAGTCCTGGGAGATCGTGGACATCGCTGCTGACTTGTTCGTGGAAGCGGGGCTTGACGCGCTCATTCCCCTGTTCGCCGCCGACGAGCGCGAGTTCGTCCGCCGCGCTGCCTTTGCCATGATCGCCGGCATGGCGGTCCATCGCAAGGCCGAGCCGGATGCAACCTTCATGGATGCGCTGCCACTGATCGCGCACCACGCACAGGATGCGCGAAACTATGTGCGCAAGGCGGTGAACTGGGCGCTGCGCAACATCGGCAAACGCAACCTCGCCTGCCACCAGCCCGCCCTGGCGCTCGCCGAGCAGCTCGCCGCATCGGACGACAAGACCGCACGCTGGATCGGCAGCGACGCGCGCCGCGAACTCTCAAGTGAGAAGGTGATCGAAAGGCTGCACCACAAGCAGCGATCAAAATTGTGAGATTTTGGTGCACCCGACTGGATTCGAACCAGTGGCCTTTGCCTTCGGAGGGCAACGCTCTATCCAGCTGAGCTACGGGTGCGTGGAAAGGTCCGCTATCAGTTTTGATGCAGCCGGCCAAGAGCAAAGGTAGGCCGCCCTCCGATTATTGGCGGGCGATGATTGGGCCGCGATTATTGGTCGCCCTGCCCTGCGTTCCTCTCCATCAGCCACCGGGCGGCGACGGCCGGGGCAACCGGACGATCCGGGCGGTCGACCATCAGATTGGCCGCGCGCATCTGCTCGACCGGAATGGCGCCGATCAGCGGTTTGAGCGCCGCCATCAGCCGCGCATCCGTCTCGCGGCCGGGCGCCACCATCACGATCGCGTCATAGGGCGGGATGCGCTCCAGCGGGTCAGCGAGCACCCGCAGATTGTCCGCCGCGATGCGCCCGTCGCTTGAAAAGGCGGAGATCACATCGACATCCCCATCCTTCACTGCGCGATACATGAAGGTGGATTGATACTCACGCGTCCGTGCGAAGCGCAGGCCATAGCCTTCGGTCAGCGCCGTCCAGTCCGGCCGCGTGAAGAACTCGAAATCGCCGCCCATGACAAAGCGCGGGGCGTAGGGCGCGAGGTCCGCAATCGAGCGGATGCCGAGCTGCTGCGCCTTGTCGGCGCGTATCGCCAGCGCATAGGCATTCTCGAAGCCGAGTGGACCGACCAGCGTCACGCCATGTTCGCGCTTCAACCACTCCGCCATCTGCGCCAGCATCGCGGCGCGCCCCGGCTGATCGGTACGCCCCATCACATTGGCCCAGACCGTGCCGGAATAATCGACATAGACGTCCACATCGCCCTGCGCGAGTGCCCGGAAGACCACCGCCGATCCCAGCCCGCTGCGCACGGTGGCCGTACCGCCCTCATCGGCCAGCCGCTGCCCGATAACATCGGCCAGGATATATTGCTCGGTGAAATTCTTGGCGCCGATGACGTAACCGCCCTTCGTTGCCGGGGCGAACACGCTGGCCGCCGCCGTGGCGATGCCGAGGCACAGGATCAGCGCGCCCGCCCAGATGCGCCGGCGCGCGCGGCGGGCGATCCCCGTCTCGATAAGGCCCAGCAGTTGATCCACGGCCAGCGCCAGTGCCGCAGAGACGCCGCAGCCGAACAGCACCCACACCCAATTCTCGGTCTGGAGGCCGGAGAAGATATAATTGCCAAGGCTCGTCTGCCCGACCG
This sequence comes from Sphingobium sp. B2D3C, assembly GCF_025961835.1. Lineage (NCBI taxonomy): Bacteria > Pseudomonadati > Pseudomonadota > Alphaproteobacteria > Sphingomonadales > Sphingobiaceae > Sphingobium > Sphingobium sp. B2D3C. The sequence goes on from NZ_JAOQOK010000001.1 coordinate 1,874,691, forward strand.
GCGTCGCCAGCGTGGCGGTGCCGATCACCCAGACGGCTGCGGTCCGCACCCCCGCCATGGCGACCGGGGCGACCAGCGGCATCTCGACCTGCCACAGGCGCTGCCGGTCGGTCATGCCGACGCCATGCGCCGCCTCGATCAGCGCCGGATCAAGGGTGGTGATGCCGGTGACGATGTTCCGCACGATCGGCAGCATGGAGTAAAGGGTCAGCGCCAGCAGCGCAGGCAGGAAGCCGAGCGCCGAGAAGCCCTGCCCGGTCAGCCGCAGAGAGAGCAGCGAGAGCGCTAGCAATAGGGGGTAGAACAGCGCCATCAGCGCCAGCCCCGGAATGGTCTGCACGAGGCTGACGAAGGAAAGGACCGGCCAGCGCAGTCGCGCGCTCCGGCTTGCGGCGATGGCGAGCGGGAGGCTGAGCAGAATGCCAAGCCCTAGCGCGGCCGCACTCAGCAGCACATGAAAGCCCAGATATTCCGGCAGGACGCGCAGCGCGCTGGAGAGGGAGCTGTCCATCGCTCAGTCGGTCCCCTCCGGCCCGGTCGCGATCAGGCGCCGGACCTGTTCGGCCTGCCGCATCGGCATCGCCATCAGCGCGCGCACGGCCTCATTGGGCGGATCGGTCAGCAGCCGGTGCGGGGTATCGTCGGCAATGATCCGGCCGCCCTCCAGCATGACGATCCGGTCGGCGAGCAGCACGGCCTCGAAGACGTCATGGGTCACCAGCACGGTGGTGAGGCCCAGCGTCTCGTGCAGGCGGCGGCAGGCGCGGCCGAGCGTGTCGCGGGTGATCGGGTCGAGCGCCCCGAACGGCTCGTCCATCAGCAAGATGCCGGGCCTTGCCGCCAGCGCTCGCGCGATCCCGACCCGCTGCCGCTGACCGCCCGAGAGCGCATCCGGCATGCGCGCGCCATAATCCTCGGGCAGTTCGACCAGCGCCAGCAGCTCGCCTACGCGGCGGGCGATATCCTGCGCCGGCCAGCCGAGCAGGCGCGGCGTCAGGCCGATATTCTCGGCGACGCTCAGATGCGGAAACAGGCCGATGCCTTGAAACACATAGCCGATCTCCCGCCGCACTTCATAAGCGGGCCGGTCATTCACCGGCTCGCCGTGGATGCGGACGATACCGCGGTCCGGCTCGATCAGCCGGTTGATGCACTTGAGCAGCGTCGTCTTGCCCGAGCCGGAGGCGCCCACGAGCGCCACGAAGCTGCCCGCTGTAATGTGCAGATCGACATCATGGGTGGCGAAGGTCCGACCGCCATCGAAACTCTTGGCAACGCTCTCCAGCGCGATCGCATCGGCTTGGCTCATCGGGGCATGATGGCGGCGCCAGGCGACAATAGAAAGCGAACTTTCCCCGGCCCGCCGCAAATGCGGCGCGATGCCAGCATCCCACAAACGAAAACGGAGGCCCTTGGGCCTCCGCTCACATCATCCCGCGGGATGATCGCTCGCCATCGCCTGATGGCTTTGGGCGCGTCACCGCACCCATAAGGCTTATGCCTCTTCGCGAGTGTCGCGACGCTCGGCGATACGCGCACGCTTGCCGGTGCGGCCACGCAGATAATAGAGCTTGGCACGACGCACGACGCCCTTGCGGACGACCGTGACGCTGTCCACGTTCGGCGAGTAGAGCGGGAACACGCGCTCAACGCCCTCACCGAAGCTGATCTTGCGCACGGTGAAGTTGGAGCCCATGCCCTTGTTCGAACGCGCGATGCACACGCCCTCGAAGTTCTGGACGCGGGTGCGGTCGCCTTCGACGACCTTCACGCCCACGCGCAGCGTGTCGCCCGGACGGAAATCCGGAATATCCTTGGAGATGGCGGCAATGTTTTCCGCCTCAATGGTCTGCAGCAGGTTCATCTGTCCTGTCTTCCTTCGTCTGCGTCGCGCGCCAGAGGCAGGTCAGTCCCGAGCGTTCCTGTAACGCTCCCAGAGGTCCGGCCTGCGTAACCGTGTGTCATCCTCCGCCCGTTGTTTCCGCCAGGCGGCGATCTTCGCATGATCCCCCGATCGCAACACTTCAGGGATCATACGCCCTTCCCACTCCTGGGGTCGGGTATACTGCGGATATTCAAGGAGGCCGTTCTCAAACGACTCCTCGACACCGCTAGAAGCCGCGCCCATTACGCCGGGAAGCAGGCGAATGCAAGCATCCAGCAGCATGAAAGCGCCGATTTCTCCGCCCGAGAGGATGATGTCGCCCATCGACACCTGTTCGATCGGCCGCCCTTCGAACAGCCGCTCGTCAAAGCCCTCGAAGCGCCCGCATAGAATCGTGGCGCCCGGCCCCTCGGCCAGCGTGCGAACCCGCGCCTGCGTGATCGGCGTGCCGCGCGGCGTCATTGCCAGCACCGGCAGGTCAGGGCGCGCATCCAGCGCATGATCGACCGCCCGGGCCAGCACATCGGCGCGCAGCACCATGCCTGCCCCGCCGCCTGCCGGCGTATCGTCCACGCTCTTGTGCTTGTCCGTCGCGAAGTCGCGGATCTGGATGGGTGCGCAGGACCACGCCCCCTCCCCCAATGCCCGACCGGCAAGCGAAATGCCGAGCGGCCCGGGAAACATCTCCGGATACAAGGTGAGAATCTGTGCAGTGAAGGTCATGATTTAAAGGCGATCAGCGGGATTGCGGACGTGCGGGACGATCGGCGATGCACACCAAAAATTCGGCCTCCCCGCCGCCCAGAAGCGCCGAGAGGAGAGACTTGACCCGCAGGAGACGCTTCGCGACCGGCCAGCGCCTCGTGCGCAGCCCGCGCGTCCGCATGATCTCTTCCGAAGCGCCCACCATGAAATTGAACTGCCGCGAGCTGGGCTTGGCAAAAACCTTGGCGGACCGCAGGCCATTGCTGACCGCCAGGTTTCTCAGGGCGCGCCTGGTGAACAGATGCAGATGCCGGGGCGTTTCCAGCCCCCGCCAATGTTCCCCAAAATGGCGGTGCCCCAGCGCATCGACGTTCGGCGTGATCATCACTAGCCGCCCGCCTGGTGCGAGCAGTTCACCGCACCGCGCAATCGTGCGACCGGGCTCGGGGACATGCTCGATGACATTGTCGAGCAGGATGCCGTCGAACCTCTTCCCATCAAATCGCGGATCAAAAATATCGGTCGCGAAGACCTGTGCGCCGCGCACCTGCGACGCCACGGCTACCGCCTGTTCATCGAAGTCGATCCCGACGGCGCTCCAGCCCGCCTCGACAATCGACCGCAGGAACCCGCCGGACCCGCAGCCGACATCCAGCATGACGCCGGGCTTGCGGTGCGCGAAGTAATTGAGACCCGACTGGTAGTGATGCTTCCACCAGGGCAGCAGGCCCAGAAGCCGATAGCGCAAAGCCGGCGCATGCGAGGCGGCCCCCTCCGGCGCCACGATCACCGGTGCCTGGTCATGGGTATGGTAGGATTGATAGAGCGTCGCCAGGCTCTGCGGCGTGGGCATGGGGTCGATCCACCCAGAGCCGCAGTGCGGATCGCGACAGATCCTCAGCCCCCAGCGTCCCGGCGCGCCGAACATCGGATCGCGCAGATCGCGATAGTGCTGAGTGCCCGATTCGCCGCACAAGGGACAATCCGGCGCGGGCAGGCAGCCAATACCCTCATTGTCCAAAACAATCGCGTTCATGCGGCCCTGCGCTCTTGGAGGTGATCGATCGAGACCGATCCATGTGGGCAAGCAAGAGGCCCGTCCTCATTCGCCGAAGCGGAATGTCCTGTCAGTCTGCAAGGAAAAGACTGCTCAGGACAAGTCTTTCCTCGTTCCAGTCGAGCACCGCTTCCGGCAGCATGGGGACCATGAACCGTTTTCCGCCGGGCTTCTCGATTTCGATGACGTCACCGGCCCCGAAATTCTCGACAGCCACGACCGTCCCCACCGCTTCAGCCGATTCGGCAACGCAGGACAGGCCGATCAAATCGACATGATAATATTCGCCGGGTTCGAGCGGGGGCAGCGCTGAGCGCGGAACGGTGAGTTCCACGCCGCGCAAGGCTTCGGCGGCATTGCGATCGGTAATTTCCGCAAAACGCGCGACGGCGCCATTCGAGCCATCGCGTACCGTCTTGAGCGTGAGGGTGCGACCGACCGCCTCGAAGCTCTTGTAGCGCTTCAAGCTCTCCGGCCCATCGCCGAAGAGCTTGAGACGCACTTCCCCCGTCACGCCATGCGCGCCGATGACAGCCGCGAGCGTGACGGGACGATCCACGGGCAAGATCAGCCTTCGGCCTGCTCTTCAGCGGCAGCCTCGGTAGCGGGTGCTTCCTCGGCGGGGGCTTCAGCAGCCGGCTCTTCAGCCGGAGCATTGGCGGCTTCTTCCGCAGCCTTGCGGGCTTCCTCGGCCTCGGCCAGCTTGGTGGCCTTGTCCTCGGCGCGGTCCTTGGCCTTCTGGCCCGGCTCTGCCTTGTTGGGGTTGTTGCGCGCGGCGCGCTCCTTGACGCCTGCGGCATCGAGGAAGCGGGCGACACGGTCGGTCGGCTGGGCGCCGACGCTCACCCAGTGCTTGGCGCGCTCGGTGTCGAGCACGACGCGCTTCTCGTCATCCTTGGCGAGCAGCGGGTTGTAGCTGCCGATGCGCTCGATGAAGCGGCCATCGCGCGGCGAGCGGCTGTCCGTCACCACGATCTTGTAATAGGGGCGCTTCTTGGAGCCACCGCGCGACAGGCGAATGCTGGTTGCCATCTGTAACTTACCTTACCTTTCTTCTGAACTCTGAACCTGAAATTCGTTACGTTACTTCTTGAGAAAATTCTGAAAACCCGGCGGAAGTTTAGGCATGTCCGGCATCCCCGGAAGGCCCTTGAGGGCGCTGAGATCGCCTTGCCCGGCTCCCGGTGTACCGCCACCACCGCCGAGCAAACCGCCCAGCCCGCCGCCGCCACCGCCGCCCGCGAACATCTTGGCCAGTCCCTTGAGACCGCCCATTTTCTTGATCTTCTTCATAGCGGTTTCCATCTCCTTGTGCATCTTGAGGAGACGGTTGACGTCCTGCACCTGAAGACCGGCGCCCTTGGCCACGCGGATCTTGCGCTTGGCGTTGAGCAATTCCGGCTTCTCCCGTTCCTTGAGCGTCATCGAGCCGATGAGCGCATCGAGGTGAACGAGTGTCTTGTCGTTGACGCCGGCATTGGTCATCTGCGCCTGCGCCTTTTTGAGGCCGGGGATCATGCCCGCGAGCATGCCGAGGCCGCCCATGCGCTGCATCTGGCTGAGCTGCGCGCGCAGATCGTTGAGATCGAACTTGCCGGCAGCCATGCGCTTGGCCAGCTTGTCGGCATCTTCCTGCTGGATCGTCTCCGCCGCGCGCTCGACCAAGCTGACGACATCGCCCATACCAAGGATGCGCTGCGCGACCCGCGCGGGATGGAAGGGCTCGATGGCATCGAGCTTTTCGCCGGTGCCCGCGAACTTGATCGGCTGGCCGGTGACGGCACGCATGGAGAGCGCGGCACCCCCACGCGCATCGCCGTCCATGCGGGTGAGGACGACGCCGGTCAGCGGCACCTGCTCGGTGAAGCTCTTGGCGACGTTGACGGCGTCCTGGCCGGTCAGGCTGTCGACGACCAGCAGGATTTCAGCCGGCGTCGCGACATCCGCGACCGCTTTCATCTCGTCCATCAGCGCCTGATCGACATGCAGGCGGCCGGCCGTGTCCAGCATCAGCACGTCGAAGCCCTGCAGCTTCGCGGACTGGAGCGCGCGGCGGGCAATATCCACCGGCTGCTGACCGGGCACGATCGGCAGCGTCGCGACATCGGTCTGCGTGCCGAGGACGGCGAGCTGCTCCTGCGCCGCCGGGCGATTGACGTCGAGCGACGCCATCAGCACCTTCTTGCGCTCTTTTTCTTTGAGGCGCTTGGCGAGCTTGGCCGTGCTCGTGGTCTTGCCCGAGCCCTGCAGGCCGACCATCATGATGACGGCCGGTGGCGTCACGTCGATCAACAACTCGCTGGTCTCGGCGCCCAATGTCTCGGTCAGCGTGTCGGAGACGATCTTGACGACCATCTGCCCCGGCGTGACCGAGCGCAGAACGTCCGACCCCACCGCGCGCTCGGTCGCCTTGTCGACGAACGCGCGCACGACCGGCAAGGCGACGTCGGCTTCCAGCAGGGCGATTCGGACCTCGCGCATCGCGGCACGCACGTCCGCCTCGGTCAGCGCGCCGCGCCCCCGAAGCTTCTCGAACACCCCACCGAGCCGATCGCTCAGACTATCGAACATCACCACCTCATTGCGGCAGAAGCCGCTGAAAAACCAACCAAAACGCCACAACGCACAAAGCGCCGGTGGGCGAAACCTCGCCGACCAGCGTCTATCCTTGGACAGTGAAAATCCAGGACTGTCAGGGCGCCCGGGCAGTTGGACAACCGCGCCGGAACAACGGCTCCTTAACGAAATCCGCCGGTTAAGACAAGAAGGCAGGCATCCGGGCCTGCGGTGGACGCACGGAGAGGCCGAATCAGAAAGGCTTTGGCAGGAATTTGCCGCTATGGCGCTTGCAGTTTGGAAATCCGCTCTTAGCTGCTATTCTGCGCGACAGAGCCAAGGAATGAGGGTGCAGTGGCAGCGGACGACGTAAATTCAGTTGCGGTAGAGAGCGAGCCTACCCCGGGCACACTTAGCCGTCGCCATCTCCTCATGGGCGGCGCCATGCTGGCCGTCAGCGGCCTTGCCGTCGCGCGCGAGCCACATCAGCGTTACCGCGACCTCTCCGACAAGCAGTTCGAGGCCCTGTTCCCCAAGGCGTTCGGCGATTGGAAGACGCTCCCGGTCAGCGAGCTCGTGTTGCCGCCCGAGAGCGACCTTGCCAACAAGCTCTATCAACACATTCTCACGCGTACCTACGTCAATTCCAAGGGCGTGGGCGTGATGTTCCTGGCGGCTTACAACAGCAAGCAGTTGAACAACGTCCAGCTCCACCGCCCCGAAATCTGCTATTATGCTGGGGGCTTCGCGATCAAGAATAGCGAACCCATCAGTCTTCCGGTCGATGTCGCCGGCCATCAGACAGTCATTCCGGCTCGGTCGGTGACAGCAGTGCTCGGCTCGCGCAACGAGAACATCCTGTACTGGACGCGCATCGGTTCCGACTTCCCGCAAAGCTGGCTGATGCAGCGCATCGCGATGACCAAGGCCAATATCGCCGGCTATCTTGCCGACGGGTTGCTTGTCCGCATGTCGGTGATCGACAAGAACTACGATGAGTCCCTGCACAACATGCAGAGCTTCATCGCAGACATGCTCAAGCATTCGGGCGAACCGACCCGGGACATGGTCGTCGGCGACGCCTGATCCCGACGTCGCTAGAGCCGGCCTTCCAGCTCGGCGATCCCGGCGACCAGCCCGGCCGCGAAAAGCCCGTTGCGAAACTGTGGCAGCATTAGAGTGTCTATGATCGCCTGGCAGTCATCGTCCGGAATGGCGGCGGCAAGGCCCTGCCCGACCGCGATGCGGACCAGCTGTTCCCTCGGCGCGAGCAGAATCACGATGCCCTCAGCCCCCGGCGCACCCACGGCCCAGCGATCGCCAAGCTCGCTTGCATAGCCGGCAATGTCCTGCCCATCGAGGGACGGCACCGTGACGACGATGGCCTCCCGCCCGGTCGCGGCCTGCAGCCCTACCAGCCGGCGCTCGATCTGGTGCCGCTGATCGGGCGTGAACAGCGCCGCAACGTCGGTCACCCAGCCATCGCGCGCGATCGGCAGGCTGGATGGGAGGACGATCTGGGCGGTCTCGGTCGGTTCACCGGCCGCGGCGGGCGCACCGATTAGCCCCGCCGCCACGCACAGGGCCGCGATGCCAAGCGCGGAAAGCCCGCGTGTCAGGATCACCCAAGCACTTTCGCAAAGGCGGCAACACCGGCGCGCGGCCCATCAGGGTGGTTCCACACCGCGCCACTCACCGCGAGAAAATCGGCGCCAGCCTCGACCAACGGCGCTGCATTGTCGGCAGTGATGCCGCCGATGGCGACGCAGGGAATTTCAAAGATGGACGACCACCAGCGCAGCAGGTCCGGTTCCGCATGGTGGCTCACCTCCTTGGTGGTGGTGGGATAGAAGGCCCCGAAGGCGACATAATCAGCGCCAGCTTCCCCGGCTTCCATCGCCATATGACGACTGTCATGACAGGTCACGCCAATCTGGGCCGAGGGGCCGAGCATGCGCCGGGCCTCGCGAGGATCCCCATCCCCCTGCCCCAGATGAACGCCATCGGCGCCGAGGCGCTGGGCCAGCGCGATGCTGTCATTGACGATGAAGGCGACATCCCGCTCTGCGCACAGGCGCTGGAGCGGTTCGGCCAGCCGCGCGACTTCTTCCTCGCTCACGCCCTTGAGGCGAAGCTGAAACGCGGCGACGCTGCCACCGTCCAGCGCCTCGGCAAGGCGGGCGGCGAAATCCTCGCCGATCACCGGCGGGGAGATCAGGTAGAGCTGGCAGGGCGGAAGGCTGAGCGCCTGTGTGGTCTCGGTCATTCCGCCCCCATAAGCCCGGTGGCCGCGCGGTCAACCGGCGGCAGCGGAACCCGACAACGCCGCCTCGATCGCGGCAACGAGATCGCCATTGTCCGGCTTGGTATCCGGGGAGAAGCGCGCCAGCACCGTGCCGTCGCGCCCGACGAGGAATTTCTCGAAATTCCAGAGCAGTTCCGGCGGATCGTTCGGCGTGCGGTTGCCGCTTTTGAGGCGCTCGCGAAACGCGCCATCGTTGCGCGCTTCCGGCTGCGCCTGCGTCAGGGCCGCGAACAGCGGGTGCTTGTCCGGCCCGGTGGCGACCACCTTCTCGAACATGGGGAAGCCCACGCCGAAATTAGTCGTGCAGAAGCTCTCGATCTCCTCATTGGAGCCCGGCTCCTGCCCCGCAAAATCGTTGGCGGGAAAGCCCAGCACGACGAGGCCATCGTCCTTATATTTGCGATAGAGCGCTTCTAGCCCCTCATATTGCGGGGTGAGGCCGCATTTGGACGCCACGTTGACGATCAGCAGCACCTTGCCGGCATAATCGCCCAGCGACGCATCATCGCCCTTGATGGTCTTGAGCGGAATTTCGTCCAAAGCAGTCGTCGTCGCGGTCATGGTCATCCTCCAGATGAAAAAGGGCAGCTCGCCCAAGATAGGGAGCCGCCCTTCCTCTGTCATCGGGTGGAGACCGCAGGCGACGCAATTGGGCGCCGCCCCGTCGTGTCGCGTCAGGCCGCGACCTTGTCCGTCGAGGCTTCGTAGATCTCGTCGATCGCGCTGGCGAGCGAGGCGTTGAACTCCTCATCGCTCATCTGGTGACGCAGATCTTCCAGCAGAGCGCGGCTGAAGCTGGCAATCATGCCGCGATTCTTCGCCAGTTCGGCGCACGCCTCGGGACGCTTGTAGCCGCCCGAGAGCGCCACGACGCGCAGCACCTTGGGATGATCGACCAGCGGACCGAACAGGCCGGCCTTCTCGGGAATCGACAGCTTGAGCATCACCTGCTGACCCTCGGGGAGCGCATCGAGCGCCTTGAGGATTTCCTCCAGCAGGATCTGGTCGGCCTGCGCCCGCTCGGCGCTCTTGATGTTCACTTCCGGCTCGATAATCGGCATCAGGCCCGCCGCCAGCACTTGCTGGCCAATCTCGAACTGCTGCTTGACGATGGCGGCAATTCCCTCGCGATTGGCGAGATTGACGACCGAGCGCTCCTTGGTACCAAACACGCCGAGGCTCTTGGCACGCTTGAGCAGCGCGTCCAGCTCCGGCATCGGCTTCATCATCTGCACGCCATTGGCCTCGTCTTCCAGGCCCTTGTCGATCTTGATGAACGGCACGACGCCGCGTTCGATGAGCGCGGCCGGCGTCGGCTTGCCGTCCACGGTGCCGTCCATGGTCTTCTCGAACAAGATGGCGCCCAGCACCTTCTCGCCGGTGAAGGCGGGCGAGGTGATGATGCGGCTACGCATCTGGTGGATCAGGCCGAACATCTCTTCATCGCCCGAATAGGCGTTTTCTTCGATGCCATAGCCCTTCAGCGCCTTGGGCGTGGAGCCACCGCTCTGGTCGAGCGCGGCAATGAAGCCCTGCCCCTTGGCAATCTTCTCGGTCATGTCGGAGTCCTGCATCATCCTGTCCTGTTTTTCGAAGTGGTGCCAAAATCGGCGGTGCTGTGTGGCACGCCTATGCCGCGCCTGCGCCGCATATTGCAAGCCGGTCAACCATCTTGACGGGCGCACTGCCCGGAACGAAAGATGGTTGGAAGGGGGGACGATCGATGCGCTCAAAATTCGCGGCCGTTGCCGCACTGATTGCGATCATCGGCATGAGCGTGGCCCGGCCAGCGCACGCTCAAAAGATCAAGGTGGGCGACCTAGCGCCAGCGTTCACGCTGATGCTGGCTGATGGAAGCTCGGTTTCGCTGGCCGATCTCAAAGGGCAAGTCGTCGTCCTCAATTTCTGGGCGACATGGTGCGGACCATGCATCAAGGAACTGCCGACGTTGGACGCCTTTCACGACATCCTGAAGGACAAGGGGCTGCGCGTTTTTGCCGTGGCGACAGAAGATTCCGTGCCGCTCCCCAAGCTCAAGAAAATGCTGGCCGGGATGACCATCCCGATGGTTCGACGGGTGAAAGGCCCCTATCGCCATCTGGGCGCGCTCCCCACAAACTTCGTGATCGGGCGCGACGGACGCGTTCGTTATGCCGCCACCGGCGCCTTCGACCTCGATCAACTCAACCGCGTAATCATTCCGCTGATGAACGAGCGGGCGCCAACGGCTCCCGCTCGCTCGCGTTGATCAACCGCGCGTAAGCGCCGCGACGCCCGGCAGTTCCTTGCCTTCCATCCACTCCAGGAAGGCGCCGCCTGCGGTCGAGACGAACGAGAAATCCGCAGCCACGCCGGCATGATTGAGGGCGGCGACCGTATCGCCGCCGCCGGCAACTGACACCAGCGAACTTTCCGCCGTCAGCGCCGCGGCGGTGCGGGCCAGCGCAACGGTGGCCGTGTCGAAGGGCGTCAGCTCGAACGCGCCGAGCGGGCCGTTCCACACCAGGGTCTTGCAGGTCTTGAGAACGTCCGCCAGCGCCTCGACGGCCGCCGGTCCCACGTCGAGGATCATTTCGCCATCGGCCAGCTCGTTCACGTTGCACACGCGGTAGCTGGCGGGATTGGCAGCGAATTCGGTCGCGACGGCGACATCATAGGGTAGGTGCAGCGTGCAGCCCGCCGCTTCGGCCTTCTCGAAAATCTCATTGGCCGTATCGACCAGATCATGCTCGCACAGCGACTTCTTCACGTCAACGCCGCGCGCCGCGAGGAAGGTATTGGCCATGCCGCCACCGATGATCAGATGGTCGACCTTGGCGACGAGGTTCTCGAGCACGGCAAGCTTGGTCGAAACCTTGGCGCCGCCCACGACCGCCGCGACCGGCTTTTCCGGCTGGCCCAGCGCGGCCTCAAGCGCGTCCAGCTCCTTCTCCATCGAGCGGCCGGCGAAGGACGGCAGGCGATGCGCAAGGCCCTCGGTCGAGCAGTGCGCCCGGTGCGCTGCCGAGAAGGCATCGTTGACATACATGTCACCCAGCGCCGCCATCGCATCGGCCAGCGCGGGATCGTTCTTCTCCTCGCCCGCATGGAAGCGGGTGTTTTCCAATATGGCGATGTCGCCACCGCGCATCACCGCAATGCCGGCAGCCGCCGCTTCGCCTTGGCAGTCGGGAATGAACTGCACGTCGCGACCTAGCACCTGGCTCAGCCCGCGCGTCACAAGGCTGAGCGAGAGATCGGGCGACTTCTGGCCCTTGGGGCGACCGAAATGCGCGAGGATCAGCACTTTCGCGCCCCGGTCAGCCAGTTCCAGCAGCGTCGGCACGGCGGCCCGCAGGCGCGTGTCGTCGCTCACCGACCCTTCCAACATCGGCACGTTCAGATCCTCGCGGACCAGCACGGCCTTGCCGGCGATATCGCCCATGTCGTCCAGCGTCTTGAAGGGTTTGGCCACGTCGTCACTCTCCCATGCGTGAATCGGGCCGAGCGTGTGTGAACATGCCCGGCCCGAAGAAATGTCAGCGGTGTTCCGCAATCCTCAGATCAGGCCAGCAACAACCTTGCTGGTGTCGATCATGCGGTTCGAGAAGCCCCACTCATTGTCGTACCAGCTCAGCACGCGCACGAGCTTGCCGTCGATGACCGCCGTCTCGAGGCTGTCGACCGTCGAGCTGCGCGGATCGCCATTATAGTCGATGGAGACCAGCGGCTCGTCCGAATAACCCAGCACGCCCTTGAGCGGGCCGTTGTCGGCAGCAGCCTTGAGCAGGCTGTTGACCTCTTCCTTCGTCGTGTCGCGCTTGGCGATGAACTTGAGGTCGACGACCGACACGTTCGGCGTCGGCACGCGTACCGAGGAGCCGTCCAGCTTGCCCTTCAGCTCCGGCAGCACCTCGCCCACGGCGCGGGCAGCGCCCGTCGTGGTCGGGATCATGGAGAGCGCAGCGGCACGGGCGCGACGCATGTCCTTGTGGATCTGATCCAGCGTGTTCTGGTCGTTGGTGTAGCTGTGGATCGTCGTCATGAAGCCGCTCTCGATGCCGACCGCATCGTTCAGCACCTTGGCGAGCGGCGCGAGGCAGTTGGTGGTGCAGCTCGCGTTGGAGATGACGATGTCGTCGGCGGTCAGCGCATCATGGTTCACACCGAACACGATGGTCTTGTCGACGCCCGTGGCCGGCGCGGAAATGACGACACGCTTGGCGCCGGCGGTCAGGTGCGCGCTGGCCTTGGCCTTGTCCGCGAAGATGCCGGTGCATTCGAGCGCGATCACCACGCCGAGCTCGGCGTGCGGCAGATTGGCGGGGTCACGCTCCGCCGTCACCTTGATGCGCTTGCCGTCCACGACGAGGCTGTCGCCGTCGACCGAGACCTCGCCCTTCCAATTGCCATGCACGCTGTCCCGCTTGAACAGCAGCGCGTTCGACTTGGCATCGCCGAGGTCGTTGATCGCGACCAGCTCGAAATCATGATCGGTGCGCTCCAGCAGCGCGCGCGCGACGAGGCGCCCGATCCGTCCGAACCCGTTGATTGCTACCTTGATCGCCATGTCCTGCACTCCTTAGCTCAAAGTCAAACCAGCGCGGCGGAAACCCGTGCCGCGACACTCTGGGCGTTCAGCCCGAAATGATCGTAAATTTCCTGCGCCGGCGCCGAGAGGCCGAAGCTGTCGATACCGATATTGATGCCATCGGTTCCCGTAATCGTCGCCCAGCCGAAGGTGGTGCCGGCCTCGATCGAGACACGCAGCGCGCCCTGCGGCAGCACCGAAGCCCGGTAGCCCTCTTCCTGCGCCAGGAAGCGCGACATGCTGGGCATGGAGACGACATTGGTGGCGACCCCCTGCGCTTCCAGCAGCTTGGCTGCGTTCACGGCGATCTCCACTTCCGATCCCGTGGCGATCAGCACCACCTTGGGCGCGGTCCCGCTGGTCACGAGGGTGTAGGCCCCCTTGGCACAGAGATTTTCAGAAGCGTCGGTGCGCAATTGCGGCAGATTCTGGCGGCTGAGCGCCAGCAAGGACGGCGTGGACTCCTGCTGCAAGGCAAGCGCCCAGCACTCGGCTGTCTCGATGGTGTCGGCGGGACGGAAGACCTCCAGATTGGGGATCATCCGCAGCGACATCACATGCTCAATAGGCTGGTGGGTGGGGCCATCTTCGCCCAGGCCAATGCTGTCATGCGTCATGACATAGACCACGCGCAGCCGCTGCAAAGCGGACATGCGGATGGCATTGCGCGCATAATCGGAAAAGACGAGGAAGGTGCCGCCATAGGGAATCATGCCGCCATGCAGCGCGATGCCGTTCATCGCGGCGGACATGCCAAACTCGCGGATGCCGTAATAGACATAGCGACCGCTGTAATCGTCGCGGCTGAAAGCGACCTTCTGATCCTTGGACTGGGTCAGGTTGGAGCCGGTCAGGTCCGCCGAGCCGCCGAACATCTCGGGCAGCTGCACGTTGATCGCATCGAGCGCCATCTCGCTAGCCTTGCGCGTCGCGACCTTCTTGGGCTCGGCGATCAGGCCATCGAGATATGACTGGATGGAGAAGCCGGCCGGCAGCTTCCCCGCCATGCGCCGCTCGAATTCATCCTTGTCAGAATGGCTTGTAAGGCGGCCCTGCCAATCGGCATGAGCCTTCTTGCCGCGCGTGCCGGTTTCTGCCCATGCAGCCTTCACATCATCGGGCAGCTCGAACGGCGGCAGATCCCAGCCCAGCGCCTCGCGCGTCGCGGTGATTTCGTCCTCGCCCAGGGGCGATCCGTGCACCTTGTGCGAGCCTGCCTTGTTGGGCGCGCCCTGGCCGATGCGGGTGCGGCAGGCGATGAGTGAGGGCCGCGGATCGGCCATGGCCTCATCCATCGCGCGGCGAATGTCGCCGAAATCATGGCCGTCGCAGGCCGTGACATGCCAGCCTGTCGCGGCGTAACGGGCCAGGACATCCTCGCTGGAGGAGAGGCTGACAGCGCCGTCGATAGTGATCTTGTTATCGTCCCACAGCACATTCAGGCGCCCGAGGCCCAGATGACCGGCAAGACCAATTGCTTCGTGATTGATGCCTTCCATCAGGCAGCCATCGCCCGCGATCACCCAGGTGCGGTGATCGACCAGCGGATCGCCGAAGGTCGCATTGAGATGCCGCTCGGCCATTGCCATGCCGACGGCCATGGCCAGGCCCTGACCCAGCGGACCGGTGGTGGCTTCAACGCCCGCCAGCTCGAAATTCTCGGGGTGGCCGGCGCAAGGGCTGCCCATCTGACGGAAATTGCGGATGTCCGCCATCGTCGGTCTGGCATAGCCGGACAGGTGCAGCAGCGCATAGATCAGCATGGAGCCGTGGCCAGCCGAGAGCACGAAGCGGTCGCGGTCGTGCCAGCCGGGCGCGCTCGGATCGAACTTCAGATAATCCTTGAAGAGCACCGTCGCGACATCGGCCATGCCCATCGGCATGCCTGGGTGGCCGCTGTTGGCGGCCTGCACGCCGTCCATGGAAAGGACGCGAATGGCGTCGGCGAGCCGCTTTTCGGTGACTGACATGGGCGAGCGCCCCTTCTTCTTTATCTGGCCCGCAGGCGTGTTGCTCCAGAGCGATCAAGGACCGAAGATGGTCGATGAACGGCCGCGCCGGCGCCGAGAGAACGGGCCATGAGTCGCCGCGCGGTCTCCATGTCGTCTAGCGGCCCGAGCGTCAACCTGCGGGGCGCCCCACAGCCTCAAAGGCACGGTGATTCTGGCGCCGTCACGCTCAATCCGCAGCTGCGCAACGAGTTTTTGCATTCGCTCGGGAGCGTGATAAGGGTTCGCTCATGGCAAGCAAGGCGATGATGCAGGCGATCGAGCGGCTGGAACGCGCCGTGACGCGCGCCGAGGGACTGGCGCGGGAATTGACCGAGGCGCGTGCGCAGGAAATCGAGGCGCAGCTCGCGGCCGGCAGCATCGAGGACGATGGCCCGCCGGTGGACATCGACCCCTTCTCACGCGACAAGGCGATCGCAGCGCTGAAATCGCTCGATGCGCTCATTGGCGATCTTCAAAAGGCCAGGAGCGAAGCCTGATCTATGGCAGAAGTACGAATCATGGTCGGCGGGCGGCAATATGCAGTGCACTGCCGGGATGGCGAGGAAGCGCGCCTGCACGAGCTGGCCGCATTGATGTCCGAGCGGGTCCAGCAGGTCAGCAGCGGCAGTCCCGGGCTGACCGAGGTGCGGCAACTGCTGTTCGCAGGACTGCTGCTGGCCGACTCCCTCACCGAAAAAGCCCCTGCCGCGGCAGCCGCGCCGCGACCGCCCGCCGAGCCGGAGGACGAATCCGCAACGCTGGACGCGCTCGATGCGTTGGCCCAGCGGATCGAAGCCTTGGGCGACAGCCTTGCAGCCCAGCTGTCCAACGCCTAAGTAAGGCGGGACGGGTACTGCCCGGTGCGCGCATTAGCGAACATCCCTGAGGCGATAATCACATCCAAGGGGGCTGTCCCTGGCCGGACCCAGGTCCGAACTACATGGTCCCCACCTGACGTTGAGGCGTCAGAGGATTTTCCGGCAAACGGCCACGGCGGTCCCGTCACCCCGCCGGCATCTCGGACAGGACCCAAAGAATGACCGATACTGATCGCGCCAAGCTGCGCTCCTCTTTGCTCGCCCGGCGCTCCGCCTTTGTCGCAGGCCTGCCGCCTTCGGTGCGCACGCTGGCCTTCCGGGTTATCCCTTCCCCCGTGCTTGCCCGCATGCCGCCGGGCTCGCGGGTCGCCATCTACCGGGCGATGGGCTCGGAAGCGCCGACCGAAGCGCTGATAGACTTCCTCCACGAGCGCGGCTTCAAGCTGTGCCTGCCACGGCTCGGCAAGACCACTGCCGAGGACATGGAATTTGCCGACTGGTCGCCGGACGACATTCTGGTGCCGGGCCAGCTCCGGATCCCTCAGCCCGCCCCGCAGGCCGCCACGGTCACGCCGGACGTGGTGCTGACGCCGCTCGTCGGGTTCGATCCCTCGCTCAATCGTATCGGCCATGGTGCGGGCTATTATGACCGCGCCTTCGCCAAGCTGCCCAACGCGTTGCGAATCGGCATGGCGTGGAGCTGCCAGATGGTCGATGCGCTGCCCATCCAGCCGTGGGACGTACCCCTGCACATGCTGTTCACCGAGCAGAGCGTCATCGAGGGAGAGGCCGCGTGAACGACGCGCCGCAACCGAGCTGGCGCAAGCCGGCTGGCATGTTCGCCATCCTCGGCATCATCGCCGTCTGGGCCGCCATCATCGGCTCCTTCTCGGAGCAGATCGCGCGCTGGCCCGGCGCCCTTCAACTCGTCTTCTATGTGATCGTGGGGATCATCTGGATCTTCCCGACCCGGCCCATCCTGGTGTGGATGGAGACAGGCCGCTGGCGCGCCTGAGCGCCAGTTCCAAATCCATTTTCCAGGGGCTTGTCCCGCTCCGTTCAGGAGGGGGAAGCCAGCGCGATGCCATTCTCTTCATTGAAGAAAATGGCGCGAGTGACGGGGCTCGAACCCGCGACCTCCGGCGTGACAGGCCGGCACTCTAACCAACTGAGCTACACCCGCGCTTGGCTGAGGAGGGCGCAGGTATAAGAGGGCGCCGGCCCTGTCAACACGCTTCGCGCGATCAATTGCGATATTCTTCCTGCGGGTCCGATGGCACGCTGGTGAGCGTTCCGGACTCGAACAGGAAACCGGCGATATCCGGCTTACCAGCCGCCGCCAGCACCGTCTGGATGATGATCAACAGCGGCACCGCCAGCAGCGCGCCTGCCGTGCCCCACACCCACGTCCAGAAGCTCAGCGAGACGAGAATCATCAGCGGACTGAGCTTCAGGCGCTCGCCGAGCACCAGCGGCGTCACGACATTCGCCTCGATAAGGTGCAGCCCGGTCATGATGATCGCCGGCATCAGCGCCCAGCCGACCGTGGAAAAGGTCATCAGCCCGCCCATCGCCAGCAGGATCGCCGCCACGAAGGGGCCGAAATAGGGAATGAAGTTGAGCAGCGCGACGAATCCGCCCCACATGAACGGCGTGGGCATCCCGAACAGGCTGAGCGCGATGGCGACGGTGAAGCCCAGCAGCACATTGATGAGCGCGATGGTGAGCACATAACGCGACGTGGCATCGACGACGTTCTGGATCACCCGGGCAATGGTCAGCGCGCCCGAGAAGCTGCCCCGCCCCTGAATCGTCCGCCGGCGCATGCGCGTCCAGCCGGAGAGGAAGAAGAAGATCACCAGCAGCCCGAACACGACATTGATGACCACACTCGGCGCGGCGGTGGTCAGCATGTCCAGTAGCGAGCCGGGGCGCGGCACCTCGCCGGGCACCGTCGGCGCCCTGCGGGTTTCCGTGACCAGCTTGAGCAGCCCGTCGATGAAACCCTGCGCCTCGGTATAGAGGCGGATGACCGGCTCCAGCGTCGTCTTGATCTGGCCGATCCGCTCGGGCAGCTGGGCGATCCAGTCGACCGCCGGCACCACGATGAGCACCAGCGCGGCATTCACAGCGAACAGGAAGGACACGAGCGCGATCAGCGCGGCCAGCGGCGACGGGATTCGCCGCCGCTCGAGCCACTCGAGGAAGGGCACGAGGCAGATCGCGATCACCAGCGCGACCGTGAGGGGAAGAAAGAAAGCACCACCAGCCCGAAGCACGAACGGCAGGGCCAGCAACACGCCCAGCCCCGCGAACAACGCGATCGAGGCAACGAGCCGGTTGCGCTCCCAGGTACTGCGGTCAAAGCGCTCGGCCGAGGGCTGATCGCCCGCGCCTTGCTCTGCAGGCAGATTTTGCTCGTCCAGCGGCACCGACAAGCCCCTTAAACCGCGACCGGGGCAGCGATGCCACGTTGCGGCGCATAGTCCTCAACCACGAAGTCCTCGATGCGATGCGCGAAGATCGTATCCGGTCTGCGCAGGATCTTCAGCTTGGGCGAGCCGGACGGCGTCCGCGACAGCTGCTCTTCCACCAGATCGGCGTGATTGAGATAGAGATGGACGTCCCCGCCCTGCCAGACGATCTCGCCGGCCTCCAGATCGCACTGCAGCGCCAGCATCCTCGTCAGCAGCGCCAGCCCGAAGATGTTGAAGGAAAAGCCGAGACCCAAGTCGCAGCTGCGCTGGAACAAAAGGCCGTTGAGGCGCCCGTTCGAGACATGGAACTGATAAGTCATGTGGCAGGGCGGCAGGGCCATGCCCTCCAACTCATCGACATTCCAGCCAGTGAAGAGCAGCCTGCGCGAGCCGGGATTGTTGCGAATGGCATCGACAAGCGTCGCGATCTGGTTGTGACCCGTCGCGGCGCGGCGATAAAGCCCCTCCCCGGCCTCGGGCGCCAATTCATAATGCGGCCAGTTGACCCACTGCCGGCCGTAGACGGGGCCAAGATCGCCCCACGCCTGCGCGAAGGCATCATCTGCCAGAATGCGCGCCTCGAAATCCTCCATGGAGATCATGTCGCCGGTTTCGCGCCGGTAGCGATCCAGCGGCCAGTCGGTCCAGATGTGGACGCCTTGCGCCACCAGAGGGCGGATGCTGGTATCCCCGGAGAGAAACCACAGCATCTCCCGCGCGGCGACCTTCCAGTAGACGCGCTTGGTCGTCAGCAGAGGCACCGCGTCATCGCCGAGCGAGAATCGCATGGTCGCCCCGAAAATCGACCGCGTGCCCACGCCGGTGCGGTCCACCCGTTCATCGCCCGCATTCCAAATATGCCGCATCAGATCGAGATATTGCTGCTCATAATGCGGCGAAGCGCTCGTTGGCGGCGCAGACTCGGCGAGGGAGACAGATGATAGCATGGATCGAGCTTAACCGCGCCGCCGCGCGAGCGCCAGCACATGCCATCGGCCGCCCTGATAAGCGCGACCAAACGATCCCGCAGCCTAGGGTTACCGCGCTGTTTGACGATTTCTCGATGCAGCGCTTGCCAGCACGCAAACCCCTGACTATAGGGCAGCGCCTGTCTTGCCGGCGCTTCAAGCGTCGGCCCGGTCGGGGAGTAGCTCAGCCTGGTAGAGCACTGTCTTCGGGAGGCAGGGGCCGGAGGTTCGAATCCTCTCTCCCCGACCATTTAATTGCGCCGTCGGCCTGAGATTAATCGGGCGACGGACACAATCACATCGCGAAAATCAGCACGAAAAACGGCGTGACCCGAAAGTCACGCCGTTCTGATAGAGAAGTCCGATCCGCTTAAGCGGCGGCCTGACGCTTCTTGCGCTCGATCTCGATAAGTCGGTCCGCCATCTGCTGCCAAGCAGCTTCTGCGCGCAGGCAGCGCTCGCGGACATTGGTCAGGTCGGCCTTGCTGGCAGCATCGGCACTTTCCGCCGCGCGGGCGAGATAGAAATCACTGGTCGCTGACATTGCACGCTCCTTGCCGGCTGTGCGCGGGGGCCGCGGCGGCCCCAGCGTGAACTCTGATGGGAAGATTGGCGTTTTACCGTCTCCCCTGCCCCGCCCAGAAATCCTTGCGAGAAATCCTTGCGAGGCACACCCCCGACTGGACGAGCCAGCCAGGGAGAGCGTGCTGCTCAGGCTTCTTCGAGCTGCGTTGCCGAGGCCCGACCGCGCTGGTCGGTCGTGATCTCGAACTTCACGCGCTGATTCTTGTCGAGCGTGTGCATACCGGCCTGCTCGACCGCGCTGATATGGACGAAGCTGTCTTCACCGCCATCGTCGGGTGCGATAAAGCCATAGCCTTTGTCGGCGTTGAAGAATTTGACTGTGCCAATGGGCATGGGATCATTCCTTTTACATAAGAAACCCACCGAAACGCGCGTCCCGGTGGCGCTGGCCGAAGTATCAAAGGAAGAATCTGCTGCAATGGCATCAAAATCCGTCGAGGTGCGACGTTAGCGGATATTAGATGGTACCGATTGCCCGAAATGTCAATATTTTAGCATTTTTGCTTGATAACTTTGGCTATTTTATCGTCATATTTCCACTCAAACCGTGCGCGGCGCCAACTCGACTTTGCCAATCGAGCGCGGCCACCTCATGCCAGCCATGTTCACACCAGCGAAGCGATGATAGGTCGGGGCGACCACTCATCATCGCGAGCGAACGGCACCAGCGCATGACGGATCTTTCCCGCACCGACCTGAAGCTTCTCCATGAACTGCAGCAGGACGGCCGCATCACCAATCTGGCCCTCGCGGAGCGCGTGGGTATGTCGCCCAGCCCGTGCCTGCGCCATGTGCGGCGGCTGGAGGAAGAGGGCATCATCACCGGCTATACAGCGATCGTGGATCGCAAGCGCGTCGGCCTTGGCATCCTTGCCTATGTAGAGGTGAAGGTGCCCCAGACGCCCAGCGGCGCTGCCACGGGGTCCTCCAGCTCCTCGATTATCGAACAGTTCAAGGAGGCCGTGCTGAACGAGCCGGCAATCGTGAGTTGCGTCATCACGGCCGGGCAGTTCGATTTCCTGTTGAAAGTGCTGGCGCCGGATATGGATGCCTATGCCGAACTGGCCCAGCGCGTGCTGCTCAAGCTGCCGGGCGTCCGGGACATGCGCACCACCTTTGCACTGGATGTCGTCAAGGACAGCCCGGCGTTGCC
The DNA here is from genome assembly GCF_025961835.1 of Sphingobium sp. B2D3C. Classification (NCBI taxonomy): domain Bacteria; kingdom Pseudomonadati; phylum Pseudomonadota; class Alphaproteobacteria; order Sphingomonadales; family Sphingobiaceae; genus Sphingobium; species Sphingobium sp. B2D3C. The sequence continues at coordinate 1,895,761 of NZ_JAOQOK010000001.1, forward strand.
GCTCAATGCGGCGTAATCGACCGCACCTGGTGCCAATGCGGGCTATATCCACCCGATAATCTGCTAATTTCGGTGTATAAAGATCATTCATGCCCGCATGAAGGTGATAGTCGTTCCTTATGAGCGCCACCGCGATTGACTATGGAGAGACCTGATGTGCGATGACCATCCTTGGCCCCAGGAAGGCCGCACCCGCATGATCGTGCCTGCCCCGGTGGGCAGGATCGGCACCGGCATGCCTGACCCGGAGCCGGACCTCATCCGCCAGATGGACGAGAATCACGTCTTCATGATGGGCGACAACCCCGCGCTGCCGCGCATGCCGAAACAGCCCAAGCTGATGGATTTCTTCAAATATCGCTTCAACGATATTGCCATCCGCCATCTGCTGACCAGCGCCAAGCGCGCGCTGGACGATGGGCAGGAAGAGAAGATCGTCCTTGCCTGCCTGCTGCACGACATCTCCAATGGCTGCTTCGTGCGCGCCGACCATGGCTATTGGGGCGCGCAGATGATTGCGCCTTATGTCTCCGAGGAGATCGCCTGGGCCGTGCAATATCACCAGCCGCTCCGCTATTTCGCGGATGAGTCGGTGGGATATGAATATCCGGAAAGCTATGATCGCTTCTTCGGGCCGGACTATGTTCCGCCCGAATATATCCAGCGCGATGCCGAATATGCCCGCAACCACAAATGGTACATGAGCTCGCGGCTAGTCACGATCTACGATTATTACTTCTTCGACCAGTCTCCGCCGATCGATCCCGAAGAGTTTACCGACATCATCGGGCGGCACTTCCGGGAGCCAGAAGAAGGCCTGGGCTTCGATCGCTCACCCACCGCGCACATGTGGCGCACGATGATCTGGCCGAACAACTTCCTATGATCGGTGCGCCGATCTTCACCGTTCGTGCTGAGTAGGCCCTGAGGAGCGCCGCAGGCGCGTATCGAAGAGCCGTATCGAAGCATCGCGGCGCACGGAGCAGGCCTTCGATACGCTGCTTCGACAGGCTCAGCAGCTACTCAGGACGAACGGAGGGCACGACCACACACCGCCAAACAGGAGCGGCGCCCTTCCCCGAGAAGAAGAGCGCCGCTGTGTCAGCCTGCCCTTATAAGGCAGTGCCAGTGGTGATCAGAAGTTGAAGCCGACCGAGAAGATCGCCTGCCGGGGCGCGATGTACGTCTCGAACCCTTGCGAGCTGCCATAAGGGTCGGAGAAGCGCGAGTTGACGCCCGTCGTATCAAACACATTGGTGACCGAAGCGCTGAAGTACACCGGCGCATGGTCCAGCGCATATTTCACGAACAGGTTGACCGTGTCGTAGGACGGCGTCTTGTCGTAGAAATCGTCGTTGAACACACGATAGAAGAACTGGCCGCGATAGAGATATTGCGCCCGCGCCGTGAGTTCGCCGGCCCCGAGCTGATCGGTGTAGGTGACCGCAATCGAGCCCTGGAACTTGGGCAACTTGGGCACCCGGTTGCCGTTGATATTCTCGCGAGCCGCTTCACGCGCCAGCACGGCGGGGTAGAAGTTGCTCCAGAACAGCCAGTCGGGATAGCCCGCCGCCGTCTGCGCTTCGTCGGCCTTCACCGGGTCGAGCGCGAGATAATCCTCGTCGAACTTGCCGCGCAGGAACGAGGCGGAGCCGTCGATCTTCAGCTTGCTGGTGACCGCCCAGGCCCCTTCCAACTCCAGGCCGTAGATATGCGCGCCGGGGGCGTTGGCCGTGCCTTCGCCATACAGGATCGCATCCTCGTCAAGGAACTGCATGTTGCTGTAGTCATAATAGAAAGCGGAGGCGTTGAAGGTCAGCGCATTGTTGAAGAAGCGGTTCTTGGAACCGATCTCGAACGAATTGACCGTCTCGGGCTTGTAGGTCGGTTGAATACCGGTCGCAAAGCCCAGCGACGAGGAGCTGTTGCCGCCTGCAGCCGAACTGTTGATGCCGCCCGGTTTGAAGCCGCGGGTGAAGCTGGCGTAGAGCAGATTTTCCGGCGTGATCTTGAAGTCCAGCGCCACCTTGCCTGTCCATTCCGTCGTGCTCAGGCCGTCCGTGGGGGTCGGCTGGAGAAAGGCGCCGGACGTGTAGCTTGCGGTGTCGCTGTTGCTGGCTCCCTGACCGCTATATTTGTCGCTGTTGTAACGGATGCCTGCCGTGAGGCTGAACTGCGATGAGAAGTCGTAGGTGCCCTGCACATAGGCGGCCCAGGCTTCACGCTTGATCGACGAGAGCTCCGCATAAGTGAGATTGCCGACCAGCGGGTCGTTATAGGGTGTGGTAACCGGCAGGACGGGCGGAACGAGATTGTCGTCACTGCCGCGATATTCGAGAATATACTGGTCGTTGGTCGACTGCAGATACACCGCACCAGCGATCCACTGGAACGGCCCCTCGTGCGTGGAGGAGATATTGAACTCCTGCGTCCAGCTCTTGGTGTTGCTCTCCCACATGGCCACGTGGTCGTAGCGGGTGCCGCCAAAGGTGAGCGGGCTGTAGGTCAGTGCCTCGAAGAGGTCGGCCGTCAGGCCGTCCGCATCCCAGCTCTGCTCGCTGTGGACCTTCTGGTAGCTGGTGATCGACTTCACCGTCGCGAAGCCGGCATCAAAGGCGACCACGCCGTAGTAAAGCTCTGTGTTCACCACCGACCGACCGGGATAATCCTGCGTGAGGCGCCGTGGATCGGGCTCAGGATCGAACACGTTCTTCTGCGCCGTGCCGTGGGTATTGCTGCGGTACTGAATCGTGTTCAGGCTGACCGAGATGCTGTCGGTAGGCTCCCAGAGCAGGGCCGCCTTCCAGCCGGTCTCATTGGCGTCATCCAGTTCATATTGGCCGAAGCCGACGACATCGGTCGCCACGGCATAACCGTCATGCTTCTGGTGCTGCCCAGCGACGCGCAGGGCGAGCGTATCGACCAGCGGTACGTTCACGCCGGCATTCATCTTCAGCATGTTGTAGTTGCCGATGCCGATCTCGCCATTCGCGCTGGATTCGCCCAGCACAGGCTGGCGGGACACGACATTGATCGTGCCGCCCGTCGAGCCCTGACCGAAGGTCGTGCCCTGCGGGCCACGCAGCACCTCGACCTGGGCCACGTCGATAAACGCCGCGTTGGCAGCGATGGAGTTGAAGATGTAGACGCCATCGACATGATAGGAGACGCCCGGCTGGGTGTTCGTGTTCTCCGGCGTTTCCGAGCCGATGCCGCGGATGGTGATGATGCGCTCGGCGCCGCCGCTCTTGGCGACCACGAGGCCGGGCACCGAGCCGTTGAGGCCGGTCACATCCGTGACGTTGGCCATGCTCAGCGTCTCTGCGGTCACGGCGGACACCGAGAGGTTGGCGCGCTGCAGGCTCACATCCACCTTGGAGGCGGTGATGACGATCTCGTCGCCATCATGTGCGCTCGCGCTATCCGCAGGCGCTTCCTGCGCGAAACCTGCGCTGGTCATCAGCGCGGCCATCGCCGCACCCGCCATGAAATATCCGTATGTCTTTCCTAGTCTGTCGCTCATTGTCGCGGTCCCCTTCTCGGCCTGACCTCGCGGCTCCTCTCCGGCGATTGTTCCGGCCCCGGTTTTCCCTGAGTGCCGCTGAGCCTGCATTGAGCCAGTTTTGGGGAACTTAATCTTGAGGCGGGGCGCAGAACTTGTTGATGCAAATGCGCCATGCTGCATTGCAGCACAGTCCGGGCGGGTGCTTGGCCTGCGCGCCCTATATAAGAAGCATCACCACCGGCTGGTCGGCGCGAACGCTGGCGGTGCGCCCACGCCCGCATTTGATTCGCGCACCGGACACTAATTTTGCATGTGCTGCCAAGACGGGAAGAAAGGGACGCTTTAGTCAGGCAGGATCAGATCCAGACGACGATAATGGCCTTGCAAGAGGAGCCGCGCTGACCATGTCCACGACGACGACCATAGCCCTGGAACCGGTACGGACCGACGCCGCCTGGCGCGGCGATACGCTGTCCCAATCTCAGGATTGGATCTACCGGCTCTCGGAGGATCAGGTTGCGGAACTGGAAACGCTGGGCACCCGGTTCGTAGAGGCCAATCCTGACCTGCGTTTCGTCTCCAAGCAGGATTATCCGCTGGTTGCCTGCGCCGACGCTGCCGCCGAATGGGGCCGCGACGTCGATTACGGCCGGGGCTTCGTGCTGGTGCGCGGCCTGCGCACCCATCTCTACTCAGACGCGCTCTCGGCGGCGATCTACTATATTCTGGGCCTGCACATGGGCGACCCCATCCGCCAGAACGAAATGGGCGACCTGATCGACCATGTCTACGCGACCTCCGACAAGACCATGGACGATCCCACCGCCCTCTCCTCCAAGGTGCGGGACAAGCTCGTCTACCACTCGGACAGCTCGGATATCGTGGCGCTGATGTGCCTGCGCCCAGCCAAGGAAGGCGGCGCATCCTGTCTCGTCTCGGGCGCGCAGATCTACAATGAGATCCTCGCCCGCCGGCCCGACCTGGCGCCCCTGCTGCTCGAGCCGTTCCACTGGGACTGGCGGCGGCAGGACCATAATGCGCCCGCCAACACTTACACCTCCCCCATCATCAGCATGGAAGAGGGTGTGTTCAGCATGTACGCCGGGTCGCTCTATATCCTTACCGCGCAGGATTATCCCGAAGCACCGCGCCTGACGCCCGAGCAGATCGAAGTGCTCAAGCTGTTCGACGACATCACCTATGAGCCGGGCATGGCCATCGAGATGGATTTCCGCCCCGGCGACATCCAGTGGCTCTCCAACTACGCCGCGCTGCACGCGCGCACATCGTTCAACGATTTCCCTGAACCGCAGCGCCGCCGCCACCTGCTTCGCCTGTGGCTGCACCGGGATTCCGGACGGCCTGTGGTCGAGAATTTCGGCAAGAATGGCGTCGTACAGCACCGCGAAAAGCCGCGCGACGGCGGTGAGGAGCATCCGGACGCACGATTCACCGTCGGCGCGATTTCCGTCCCCCGGCTGCTGTCCTGACCTGCCTGCTTCTCCCGCAAACATGAAGAAACCCCGGAAAGCACTGCTTTCCGGGGTCTTTTATTGCCGAGAGACGGGACGATCAGACCGCGGGAAAGCCCCCTGCAAAGGCGAAGTCGGCCACGGGCTTGCGGTCAGAGGGCTGCTCGCGCTCGCGCAGACCTTCGGGCAAGGTCGATGCATCGCCAATGCGCCCTACCGCAACGGCCGCCTCGATGCGAAAGTCTTCCGGCACGCTCAGCTCACTGCGGACCTTGTCGAAGTCGACTCCGGTCATGCCGTGCGTGTAAAGCCCGCTGAGCGTAGCCTGCACAGCGAGCATGCCCCATGCCGCGCCAGCATCGAAGGAATGGCTGTGCGATGCGGATTTCGGCGTGCCGTCCGGATTTCGCATCTGCGTGTCGGAAAGGATGATGATCAGCGCGCCGGCGCTTTCCGCCCAGCTCCGGTTGAACGGAATCAGCAGATCGAGGAACCGCGTCCAGTCCGCCCCGTCGCGCACGGCGTACAGGAACCGCCAGGGTTGCGCGTTGAACGCCGACGGCGCCCAGCGCGCGGCTTCGAACAACCGCAGCAACTCGCTTTCCGCCACCGCGCTGCCATCAAAGGCGCGCGGAGACCAGCGGCGGGTGAAGATGTCATCGATCTCGTGGTGGGTCGTCCTCGAGCCAGCGTCAGTCATATGTCAGCGTCTTCCTTGCTTTACAGCATGTTGATGATGGACGTGCTCTTACGCACGTCCGCGAAATTGAGGCGCAGGTTGAGCAGCGCCGCCTCATGCTCCTCATCCGTCACGGCGGCCATCGCGTCCAGCGTCGCAATGACCTTGTAGCCGCGCATATATGCATCGCGCGCGGTACTTTCACAGCAGACATTGGTCAGCGTTCCGGCGATGACCAGCATCTCGATGCCCCGCTCGCGCAGCTGCGCCTCAAGCTGGCCAGCCGGGCAGGCGAAAGCGCTATAGCGATATTTGTCGAGCACCACATCGCCCGTCTCCACCGCCATAGCCGGATGCAGGCCATGCGCCGGATACCCGGGGGTCAGGGCCTCCATGGCGGCCTGCACATAGGGATCGGCCCGAGCATATTGCCAGGGCGCCATGGCGAGCGGGGGATCGTCCGAGACGCTCTGCCGGGTCCAGAGGATCGGGCAGCCGGCTGCCCGCATCGCTATGGCGAGGAGGTTGACCGCCGGGATGATGTCCATCCCATGCGGATTGCCGAACACCGCGCCGGGGGCCAGGAAGGCCGTCTGCATGTCGATCACAACCAGCGCAGTCCGCTCCGGAACGATCGCCGAAAAGCTGTTCAGATAGCGCCCGCGCTCGATGGCCCATGCCGGCAGGCGGCTGTCATGCATCGGCGCTTGCCATCTCCTCGGCCGGGTAGGCGATGGAGAGGGAATAGTCCTTCCAACGCTCCATCTCTGCGCGCAGCAGATCGGTCTGCCCTTCGGCATAATGCAGCGCATCCTCACCCAGCAACAGGTGCATGGGCGGCTGCGGCGCGTCCAGCGCGGCGAGGATTGCGGCAGCGGCGCGGATCGGATCGCCCTTCTCCTTGCCGACGCCTTCCTTGAGCGACTGGCGGGCGAAATGGGCCGAGTCCTCATAATCGGCGATCATCCGGTCAGCGAGACGCAGCGATCCGCCCGCGAAATTGGTGCGCAGGCCACCCGGGGCGACATTGGTGACCTTGATGCCGAGCGGCGCGACCTCCTGCGCCAGCGTCTGCCCGATGCACTCCAGCGCATATTTGCTCGCCCCGTAGATGGACGTCCCCGCCCAAGGCGCGAGGCCACTGACGGAGGTGATGTTGACGATATGCCCCGCCTTCCGTGCGCGCATCGCCGGCAGCACCGACTGGATCATCGCAATCGCACCGAAGAGGTTGATGTCGAACAGCGCGCGCGCGTCATCCAGCGTGATTTCCTCGACGGCACCGATCAGCCCGTATCCGGCATTGTTCACCAGCCGGTCGACACTGCCCATGGTTTCCTCAGCGAGCGCCACGAGCGCGGCCGGCGCGGCCGGATCGCCGAAATCGAGGCCGTGCGCAAAGGAGCGCCCCGGCGCCAGCGCCGCGAAACGGGCGCACGCCTCGCCACTGCGCGACGTGCCGAAAACCTGGTCGCCCCGGTCGAGCGCGGCCTGGGCCAGCGCTTCGCCGAGACCGCCGCCAATACCTGTGATCAGCCAGTTCACCATGCGTCATCTACCTTGTTGAGAGTTGCTGCGCCCTGTGTACGCCCGTGGCGGCGCAGCGCTTTGCAAGGCAGACCGCAATTGTTGTCAGGGAGCGCACGCCGGCGCGCGGCGCATTGTGACGCGGCGCCGATCATGGTTGGGAGCGAGGCAGTTCAGAAGGAGGCCGGCATGGCGGTGGTGGTAGCAGGATCGATCAATGTGGACCTGATCCAGTCCGTGGATGCCCTCCCCCGGCCCGGCGAAACGGTGCTTGCCTTGCAGTCCGAGCGCCTGCCCGGCGGCAAGGGCGCCAATCAGGCCGTCGCCGCAGCGCGCGCAGGGGCGCAGACGCGCATGATCGGTGCGGTCGGCGAAGACGAATCCGGCGTCTGGATGACTGAGCAGCTCTCCGCCGCTGGAGTCGACACCCTCGCAGTGGTCGCCGTCGAAGGAGCGGCGACCGGCACAGCCTACATCACCGTCGACACGTCCGGCGAGAATCAGATCATCGTGGCGTCCGGCGCCAACGCCGCCTTGGCGCCCGCCATGGTCGATACCGTGGCAGACGCCGATATCCGCGTGGCTCAGCTCGAAGTGCCGGTCGAAACCGTCGCGGCCTTCTTCGCCGCATCGCCGGGAAAGCAGGCGGTGCGAGTCCTCAATGCGGCCCCTGCGGTGATCGACGCCAAACGCCTGTTTGCCTCCACGGACGTGCTGATCGTCAACCAGCATGAGCTGGCCGTCTATCTCGGCCGGCATGAGGAGCGAGCGACGCCGCAGGCCGCGCTGGCCGCGCGGACGTTGATCAGCCGCGACGATCAGCTCGTCATCGTCACGCTCGGCGCATCCGGTTCGGTAGCGGTGCGGGCGGGCAGCGCTGTGCATGTTCCGGCCTTTCCGGTCGTGCCGCGCGACGCCGTGGGCGCGGGCGACTGCTTTGTCGGCGCGCTGTGCGCCATGCTCGATCGCGCCGGCGACGCTCGGCCAACGGACGAGGCCCTGCTGATCTTCGCCAATGCCGCGGCCGCCCTGTGCACGCAAAAGCCCGGTGCCGTGCCCGCCATGCCACTGCGTAGCGACGTGGAAGCCTTCATCGCCGCCCATCCGAACGAGGGCCGACCAATATAATATGCGCGAATGATCAAGAACGGATCGGTCCGCGCGATAAGGTGGGCGTGCCAATAAGGTCACGGGATTGAGATTATGAGCGAGATTACGCCGACGCCCTTCGGGTTGCCCTCCGACACAGGAGGAAAGGATTTGGGCGTGTTCCTTCCCATCGCCAACGGCGGATGGATCCTCTCGAAAAACAAGCCGCACATCGATGCGTCCTACAGCTACTGCCGCGATGCGGCGGTGCTGACGGAAAAGCACGGGCTCGATTTCGCGATGGCGATGGCCAAGTACCGCGGCTTCGGCGGTGAGACCGAACATTGGGACTATCAGCTCGATTCCTACCTCACCATTGCCGGCGTGGCGGAAGCGACCAGCCGGGTGAAGGTGTGGGGCACGGTTCACACGCTCCTGCAGAATCCAGGCGTTGTCGCCAAGATGGTCGCCACGCTGGACCAGATCAGCGGGGGCCGCGCCGGCCTCAACATCGTCACCGGCTCCTATAAGGACGAGTTCGCGCAGATGGGCGCGTGGCGCGACGATGTGAACCATGATGAGCGCTATGACCTCGCTTATGAATGGATCCAGGCGATCAAGGCGCTGTGGACCGGCGAAACCGTCACGAAGGAAGGCAAATATTTCTCGCTGGAGGATTGTCGCTCGCTGCCGACACCCTCCACCCGCCCCTTCCTCGTCTGCGCCGGCACCTCCGGCAAGGGCATGCGCTTTTCGGCTGACGAGGTGGATGCGATCTTCCTCTCCGGCGGCACCCCGGAAGAACTCAAGACCGCCAGTGAGAAGGCCAAGGCCGTCGCTGCCGACATCGGCAAGCCGATCCGCACCTATTCGATGATGACGCCCGTGTTTGGCGAGACCGATGCGGAAGCGGAAGCCTTTGCGCAATCCATCCGCGACGGCTTCGACGAAGGCGCGTTGCACGGCATGATGCGCGCCTACGGCTTCCTCGACAGCGAGATCGGCAAGGAAAACGACTTCACCCGCAAGAGCCGGGCCGGCTTCATGACCCCCCATGTCATCGGCACGCCCGAGACGGTGGTCGAGAAGCTCACCGAACTGTTCGAGGTTTCCGGTACGGACGGGCTGATGCTGATCTTCCCCGATTACATGAAGGACATCCCGATCTTCGGCGAGCGTGTCCTCCCGGTCCTGCGCGAGCGCTTCCCCGGCAAGGTTCCGGTCCATGCCTGACGCGGCGCTCGTGGACATTCCCCACGTCGCCGCCAGCGATCTGGCGGGGATGATCGCGCCCGAGCGCACCGCGCTGGTGCTGGTGGATATCCAGAACGACTGGGCCGCCCCCGAGGGCCTGCTCGGGCAGCATGGGGTGGATCTCTCCGCACCCCATGCTGCCATCGACAAGGCCGAGGAGCTGGTCGCCGCGGCGCGTGCGGCTGGCGTCACGCTCGCCTTCGTGCGGGTGGTGACGACGCCCGAAACCGATTCCGAGGCGCTCAAGACCTTCTACACGCGTCGCGGCGAACCCGGCGGACAGGTCATCTGCCGCAAGGGCTATGGAGCCGACTATTATCGGCTCTTGCCCGAGCCGGGCGATATCGAGGTCGAGAAGGTTCTCTACGATTGCTTCCACGGCACCGACTTTGAAGCCCAGCTCAACGAGCGCGGCATCGACACGTTGCTGATTACGGGACTGAGCACTGACTGCTGCGTTGACGCCGCAGCCCGCTCGGCCTTCCACCGCAATTTCAATGTGTTTGTCGTATCGGACGCCACTGCCGCCTATGAGCCCGGACTGCATGAAGCGACGCTCAAGGTGCTCAGCAAGAACTGCGCCCTGATGGTCACCACGCAAGCCGCCAAAACGGCCTGGACGCTATGACCCCGCCGCCGGCGATCGCCCTCGACGCCGCGAACGGCCCTCTCAGCGAAGCGCCCGCACTGAACAAAAGCAGGACCGGCGTGCTGATCGCCGCCACGGCGGGCAATGCGCTCGGCAAGACCGCCACGGTTCATGCGGTTTTCGGCACCTTCCTCGTGCCCCTCTCTCAGGAATTCGGCTGGGCACGATCGAGCATTTCGATGGTGCTGGCGATCCTAGCCGTCGTGAGCGCATGCATCTATCCGCTCGCCGGCCGCTATGCCGATCGGCATGGCACCCGCAACATGGTGCTGTTGGGCAATGTGCTGTTCGCCGCTTCGGTCGCCTGCCTTGCGCTCACGAACGGCAACCTCATGCTGTTCTACCTCAACTTTCTCGCGATCAGCCTGTTCGGCTCGCTGCCCGCTACCTCGGTCTTCTCGCGCCTGGTGGCGGAATGGTTCGACACCAATCGGGGCACCGCGCTTGGCGTGAGCGCAGGGCTCGGCAACGGCATTGGCTCGGTCTGCGTGCCGATCATGACCGCGCTGATCGTCTCCACAGCCGGCTGGCGCGCGGGCTATCTGGGGATCGGCGCACTGATCCTGTGCGTCGGCTTTCCGATCTTTTTCTTCCTACTGCGCGATGCACCGCGCCCGGCAGCGCCGAGCAACCCATCGGAGACAGCCGTCCCCGCCGTGGACGGCATGACCCTGCGTGAAGCCATCGGCACCGCACCATTCTGGCTGATGCTCATCGCCATCGCGGCCGGTGGCGGGACCATGATCGCCGTGCTGAGCCATGTCGTGCCCATTCTGGCGGATCGTGGCTATGGCCTTGGCACCGGCACCGCCATCGTCAGCATCTTCGCGCTCACTGGCTCGCTCTGGCAGATCTTCACCGGGCGCGTGCTCGACAAGAGCCGCGGGCCGCGCGTGGTCGTGCCGATGTATGCGCTGGCCATTCTCGGCCTGCTGCTGCTCGAATTTTCGCCCTTCGGCGCCCTTCTGCCCGTTGCCGGCCTGTGCCTTGGCATTGCGCTCGGCGCCCAGTTCGGCGCGCTGCCTTACTTCATCGCCCAATATTTCGGGCTGCGCAGCTTTGGCGTCATCATCGGCGTCATGTATTCGGCTGTCATCGGCGCGCAGGGCATCACGCCGGTGCTGATGGACCTGAGCTACGACATGATCGGCCATTATCGCGCTGCGGTGGTCGTCGCCGTCGGCGTGATGGCCGTCGGCAGCCTGCTGCTTTTCCTGCTTCCGCCCTATGCCGCCAACACCGGATCGTCTGCTCCCGCCGAATGAGACGGGACGGCGGCCCGCCAAGCGAGAGGACGCCCCACGTCAAGACACCGGCACACCCAAACCGGCATCTTCCAGGCACTTACTCCAGATAGGCGAGTCGCTGCATGACCTATGAAGGACGGAAAAAATACCTGGCGCTGACGGCGTTCTGCCTGCTGTTTTTCATGCTGAACGCCTTCACATTCAACGGGCTTGGCGTCGTGCTCCCCTATATGGTCGAGGAGATGGGCTGGCCCTGGGCCGTCGCCGGCCTTGGCTTCACCTTCCTGGGCGTGGCCTGCGGCTTGTCCAGCCTTGCACCCGCTATCTCGATCCGGCGCCTCGGCGTTTCCCGCACGATGATGATCGGTGGCGCGCTTCTCCTCATCGGCTTCACCTGCCTGGCCGTTACCAAAACGGCGATGGTCTACTTCATCGGCACGGCGTTCGCCGGCGTCGGCTTCTCCATGTGCGGCACCACGGGCGGCGTGAACGTCATTTCCCACTCCTTCGAGAAGCGCTCGACCGCCATGGGCGTGTACTTCACCGCTGGCGGCATGGGCGCAGTTGTCGGGCCGCTGATCGCGTTTTCCACGCAGGCGATCACCGGCGAGTGGCGCCATTACTGGTGGACGGCCGCCATTGCCGCCGTGCTGCTCTCGATGTTCGCCGCCCTCGTCACCAGCGACCGGCCCGGTGATGCCGAGGTTGCGCCCAAGCCCCGGAAAGCCATGGCCACGGACGGCTGGACGGCACGGGCCGCGATGCGCACCGCGCAATATTACATCGTGGTCGGCGTCTACACCTCATTCCTGCTGATCAACACCACCGTCCACGGCTTTGCGGTGAAGCATCTGACGGAGACCGGCCTGACCATGGGTGCGGCCGCCACCGTGATGAGCGGCATTGCCCTCGTCAGCGCCGCCGGATCGATGATCGCCGGCATGGCGGGCGAGAAAATCGGCGCGCGCGAGCTCACCTTGCTCTCCATCACCTCCACCTCGCTCGGTGTGCTGGCGCTGATGATCGGCGGCAATCTGTTCGTCGTCTCGCTGGCCGTGATCGGACTGGGTGTGGGCTTCGGCTTCAGCTATGTCAGCACGGCCATGTTGATGCTCAACCTGTTCGGCAAGCGCGCCAATCTCGAGCTCTATTCCACGATGAGCTTGATCTCCACCGCTGCCGCCATCGGCCCGGCGCTGGGCGGCGTCATTCGCGACGAAACGGGCGGGTTCTCGTTTGTCTTCCTCGGCTGCGCCCTGCTCGGCTTCATCTTCGTCGGAGCCCTGCTCTTGCTCCGCACCCCGGAGCTCCCCCAACAAGACACAGCGGAGGATGCCGAGCCCGCCTTGGCAGCATGACATGACCCAAGCCCAGCCCAAACCCGCTCCGATGTTCGCCCATCCTGCCACGGCTCCCTATCAGGTGACCGAAGCCGAGAAGGACGCTCTCGCCGCCGCCATCGATTCCGATGAGCTGGTCGCCCTCGCCCTTGAACTCGGCAACATTCCGAGCCGCTCGCGTGAGGAAGCCGCCGCCGCGCAATATGTCTATGACTGGATGGATCGCGAAGGCTTCCAGCCCCGCCGCGCCGGCGCCACACCTGAGCGACCCAATATCATCGGCGAGTATGGCGGCTTGGGTACGGGCGCCAACCTGCTCTTCACCGCCCATCTCGATACGGAAAGCCCGAGCGGCGACCTCTCGCAGGATAAGTTCCGCTATCGCGAAACGACGATGCGCGACCCGGAATGGACGCAGTGCTGGCTCGACGAGGACGGGCGCCTGCGCGGCTTCCCCATCTCCAACGATCGCGGGCCGATGGCCTGTTTCCTGATGGCGGCCAAGGCGCTGAAGAAGGCGGGCATCGGCCTTGCGGGCAAAACCTGGCTCACCGCCTGCCCCGGCGAGATCGGCCCCGAGCCGATCGAGGAATTCTCCGGCATCGACTATCTCGGCAAGGATATCGGCGCGCATTATCTGTTCCACCATGGCGGCGTCGCGCCCGATTATGCCATTGCCGCCGAAGGCACGGATTTCGGCCTGACCTGGCAGGGCTGCGGCTATGCCCTCTTCCGCGTGCGCATCTTCGGCACGGGCATGTTCACGCCGATCCTGGAGACGCCGGAGACCGTCGCCCAGCACCTCAACCCCATCTACAAGCTCGGCCCGGTGATCGACGCGCTGCACCAGTGGGGCCGGCAGTGGGAAGCCCAGGGCGTGTTCGAGACGGCGGGTGGCCTCTCCCTCCCCAAGACGCAGATCGCGTCCGTGCGTGCTGGCGCGCCGACCGACTATGGCGCCGGCACCGAGGTGTGCGCCGTCTATGTGGAAGTGTGCCTCGCACCCGGGCAAAAGTCGGCGCAGGCCTATCACCAGATCGTCGCGGCGATGCGCACGCTCGATCTCGACAGCTTCGATGTCGAGCCAATGGTCGTCCGCCACGGTTTCGTTGCCGACGCGGACGAAGTCGCGCCACTCGCCGGCGCGGTGGATGCCGCTACGCGCCTCGCTCGGCAGGCGCCGGTGGAGCGCGCGCATCCTATCTATTCCAGCATGTGGCGCGACCATAATGTGTTCAACATGCAGGGCATTCCCGCCATCACGACCGGCATGCCACGCTGGCGCCCGGCACCCGAGGATCTGCACTCCAGCGCTCTCATCTATGCACTGACCATGCTGGCCGTATGCGGACGCTCCGAGCACGCACCAAATTCTGCTGCGATTTCATCTGTTTACGGGGGCAGGGATGACCCATTCTGAAACAGCCGCCGCGTGATGGATTGACCGGGCTCTCTCAGGCGCGCATCTTGGCGGGCATAAAGACCCGGGAGAGGCGCACCAAAACATAGAGAACCGCCGTTGCGCTCGACTACAAATGCCTACCCCAAGGAGCAGCGACTCAGCGCATGGAGCTTTGCGCTCAAGCGCGTTTCGATCACGCTGGAAGCGGCCGACGAGGCCACGCTTTACGGCGAGCTTATCCAGTTCACCAGCAGCAACGGCATCGTGTTTGTGCGCCTGCTGGCCACCGCTCAGGAATATACCGTTGATTTTCGCGACGAGCCGGGCTGCTTCTGGCTGGCCGTGACGCTCGATGCGCCAAGCGTGGCGCGCAACGCCACCACCAGCTTCACCCTCGATGATGGTCACATGGTCTGCGCGCGCAGCGAAATGCCGATGTCGCTGCAGTTCACCGGCGATCACCGCGTGCTGTTGCTCAAGATTCCGCCGCGCGCGCTCGATCAGCGCCTCAAGGCCCTGCTACCCGAAAAGCCCCGGCACCTTTCCGCCGACAGCGGCCCTGCCCGCCTGCTCTCCACCGTGCTGCGCTCGCTGGCGGACATGGGCAATGACGTGACGGACGAGGAACTACGTCCCGTCGAACTGGCCCTGCCCGAGTTTCTGCTGGCCAGCCTGCTCAACGATGCGCCGGCCCGCGCGCTCGGGGGCGCCGCGGGGATGCGCGCCGCGCTGCTGGAGCGGATCTTCCAAACCATCGAGATGCGCCTCTCGGACCCCAATCTGAATTACCAGCAGGTTGCCGCCGAACATGGTATCTCGCCGCGCTATCTGCAGAAGCTGTTCGAATCCATAGACGACAGCTTTGGCCATTATGTGAAGGTGCGGCGGCTGGAGCGCTGCCGGCTCGACCTGCGCAGTCCGCTCCACGTCCAGAAATCGATCTCGGACATTCTGTTCCAATGGGGCTTCAACGATTCCGCCTCGTTCAGCCGCGCCTTCCGCGAGCAATATGGCATTTCCCCGCGCGACTATCGCAAGATGCCGGCCGTGGACGAGGCCGATCATGGCCCCGACACGCTGCGGCGCGGTCGGTCGACGGCCAAGCGGGCGGTCAACGACGAAGCCGCCGTCGCGCCGGTCGAGGAGTTGGACAGCGGCGAGGCGGAAACAGACGGCGTCGAGGCCAATGTCATCCCGGCGATCGGCGATGAAGGCACGGTGCGGCATCATCATCTGCCGGTGAGCCCGCGCACGGTCCATTGGGGCTATTTCAGCTCGGCGATCAAACCGGCGCTGATGGTGCGCTCGGGCGACTTCGTGACGGTGGAGACGCTAACCCACCACGCCAATGACGATCCCGAACGCATGGTCGAGGGCGATCATGGCGCAGAGAGCGTCTATCGCTGGGACGAGACAGGCCGGGCTATCGAGCGGCGCGGTGCTGGCCCGATGAGCGCCAGCGAGTTCGGGCGCGGCCCCGGCGAGGGCTTTGGCGTGCACATCTGCACCGGGCCGATCGCCATTCAGGGCGCGGAGCCGGGCGACATCATCGAAGTACGCATCCTCAGCCTGGAGCCGCGTCGGAGCGGCAATCCGCGCTTTCAGGGCAAGTCCTTCGGCAGCAATGCCGCAACCTTCTGGGGCTTCCACTATAACGATCTGCTCACCGAGCCTAAGAACCGCGAAGTGATCACCATCTACGAGGTTGAATCCGGCGGCGAACGGCGACCGACCGCGCATGCGGTCTACTCCTATCACTGGACACCGCAGACCGACCCCTCGGGCACCGTCCACGAGCGTTATGATTATCCGGGCGTGCCGGTCGATCCCGAGACGATCGAGCGCAATTACGACATCCTCCAGAATGTCGAAATCCCGATCCGCCCGCATTTCGGCGTCATCGCGCTGGCGCCGGCCCATGCCGAGCCGGTCGATACCATTCCGCCCAGCGCCTTTGGCGGCAATATGGACAATTGGCGGACCGGCCCCGGATCGAGCGTGTTCCTGCCCGTGCAGGTCTCGGGCGGACTGCTTTCGCTCGGCGACCCACATGCCTCGCAGGGCGATTCCGAACTATGCGGCACCGCCATCGAATGCTCGATGACCGCGCTCATTCAGGTGATCCGCCACCCCGCCGGCGAGCTGACCGGCAAGCTGCGCGACCTCGATTATCCTATGATCGAGACCGAGACCGAATGGGTCATCATGGGCTTCAGCCACCCGGATTATCTGAAGGAACTGGGCGAGGACGCGCAGAGCGAAGTCTACAAGCGCGCGTCCATCGATGCCGCCATGCGCGACGCGTTCCGCAAGGCGCGGCGGTTCCTGATGACCACCAAGGATCTCTCGGAAGACGAAACCATCTCGCTTCTGTCGGTCGGGGTGGATTTCGGCATCTCGCAGGTCGCCAACGGCAATTGGGGCGTCCACGCGATCATTCGCAAGGAACTATTTACCGCCTGATCGCTGGCTCCCGCTCGGCAAGCACGGCCTGCGCTGCCTGATCGACGAGGCGCCGCAATCTGATCGTCCGATCCACGAAGGCCGGGCCGACCAGCACATTGGTCATAACGATGGCGACCAGATTTCGGCCGGGATGGACGAAGAAATAGCTGTTGGCGGACCCCGACCAGCCGCCGGCGCCGGCCGGCATCCCGCCGCGCTGCTCGCTGACCGCATCGCCGAGGCCCAGGCCATAGCCGAACAGGACATTCTCGTGCGGCTGCCCGCCAGTCTCCAGCCGGGGCTGGAACATCTGGTCCACTGTCTCCGGCCGGAGGAGGCGCTTGCCGTGCCACGTCCCCCGATTGGCCAGCATCTGCGCGAAGTTCAGATAATCATGCAGTGTGCCGGCCAGCGCCCCGCCGCCGTCGAACGGCCGGGCCGGATCGCGATATTCGGACGTCGCCGCCGGCTCGATAGCCTGCAGGCCGCCGTCCACCGCGGCATAATTGGTGACAAGCCGTGTGGCGCGCGCATCGTCCACCACGAAGCGCGTGTCGGTCATCTCGAGCGGATCGAAAATGCGGGCTTGCAAAAACGCATCGAGCCCCTGCCCCGTCACCCGCTCGATCAGGGCGCCCAGAATGCCGGTGGAGTTGCCATAAGAGAAGCGCGCGCCGGGCTGATGCAGCAGCGGGGCCTTGGCGAGGCGCGCAATCAGCTCGTCCATCGTCCTGGCTGGCGGCGCATCATCGGCATTCTGCCCGACCCCGCCAGCGCGCATCACCCCATGGCGGCGATAATATTGCTGCACCGGGCCGTCGCCGGTGAAATTGTAAGTTACTCCGCTGCTATGGGTGAGCAGATCGCCGATGGTCACCGGGCGGTTCAGCGGCTCGGTCACCATCGCATCGAGGCTGCCGCTCTTATAGACCCGCAGATCGGCGAATTCCGGCATGTAGCGGCTGAGCGGCGCATCGATGGCGATCTTGCCTTCTTCCACCAGCATCATCACCGCGACGCTCGTGATCGGCTTGGTCATCGAATAGAGCCGGAAGATCGCATCGACGGGCAGTGCGCGGTCGGCTTCGAGGTCCAGCTTACCGGTCGAAACGCGAAGCCGCTCCCGGCCGTCCTTGACGATCACGGCCTGCGCATTGGGCAGTTCCCGCGCGTCGACCATGGCCTGCAGCCCCGCACGCAGGGCGGACAGTGCATCGGCCGGCGCGACGGCCTCTGCCGCAGCACCGGCCTTGGCCGCGAGCGGCGTGGCCGTCAGCCCCAGACAGGCCAGCGCACCAGCCGCCAGTCGGGCGGCGGCCCGCATCAGTACGGCCGGTCGCCTGCGATCGTCACCCGATAGCCCGAGCGTGTTTCCGGGAAATAATCCCAGGTCGCGAAATGCTGAGTGCAGCGATTGTCCCAGAAGGCGACCGAATGCGGCTGCCAGCGGAAGCGGACCTGGAAATTCGGGTTCTTCACATGCTCGGTGAGGAAGCGCAGCACCGCATCGCCTTCCTCTGCCGAGAGGCCGTTGATCTTGATCGTCTTCGACTTGCTGATGAACAGGCATTTGCGCTTGGTCACCGGGTGGGTGCGGACGACAGGGTGGGTGTTGCGCGGGTAGACCTTGTCCACATCCGGGAACAACTCGCGATAGATGTGGTTGGAATCATGGACCGCCGTCAGCGGTTCCAGAAAAGCCTGCATGGCCGGCGACAGCGCATCATAAGCGGCATACATGCTCGACCACAGCGTATCGCCGCCCGTGGGTGGCACGGTGTGCATGTAGAGGATGCTGCCCATCGGCGGTTCGGCATCTTCGCTCAGGTCCGAATGCCAGTCCTCGCCTGCGATGAACTTGCTGTTCGCATCCGCATGGATCGCCACGATCTCGGGATGTTCGGCAAGGCCGGAAACCCCGCTGTGCAGCGCCAGCTCGCCGAAATAGCGGCCCAGGCGCTTGTGATTGTCATGCTCCAGATTCTGGTCGCGGAAGAACAGCACCTGATGCTCCATCAGGGCATCATGCAGTTCGCTGACGACCTTGTTGCCGAGCGGGACGTTCAGATCGACCCCGAACACTTCGGCACCGATCCGCCGGGTGACGGGGCGGATATCAAGAACATCATAGGACATGGCGAACAACCTCGACTGGAACGTGACCCTTGGCATGTGGGCTGCGCGATCATGCGCCAGCGGCGCACACACGTCTTGTCAGCCCGCGAAAGCTCGATTGTCCGGCAGCGCCTGCCGCGCATTGGCGCGGGTCTGACGCGGCGCCTCCTCGAAGCGCTCGCGATAGGCCCGGCTGAAATGCGCCGACTGGTTGAAACCCCAGCGGAAGGCGATCTCGGAAATGCTCAATTGCGCATGGAGCGGATTGACGAGATCGGCTCGCGCGCGCTCAAGGCGCCGCCCTTTCACATAGCCGGTCACCGTCTGCCCCGAACGCGCGAAGAGCTGCTGGATATAGCGCACCGACACGCCCTCGCTGCGCGCAACGGACTGCACCGAGAGGTCCGCGTCGGTCAGATTGGTTTCGATCGTGCGGCAGATCCTCTCGAATTGCCGGGCGCGGTGCGCGGCGGCACCACCTTTGGCCTCCACGCCGCCGGCATGGGCGATCACTGGCACGAGCAATTCGATCAGCGCAGTCTCAAGCGGCGCGAATTCGCGCGCCCGGCCTTCCGAGAGCGAGTCGGCAGCGCTGCGCAGCAGCATCAGCAGCGCGTGAGCCACCATGCTGTCCGGCTGAATAACGCCGATGCGCCGCGCCAGCGGCGCCAGCATCCGCGCATCGATCGCGACGCTGGGGATGCGCACGAAGAACTGGCGAAACTGCGTCTTGAACCGCAACGCAGCATCCACGCCCGTCGCGCCGTAGATGAGGCAGTCGCCGGTGAGCGGCATCACGCCTTCATGCGTCTCCAGCGAGGCCTCGCCATCGATGAGCAGACCCAGCCACAGGCCCGGTGCGGCCCCCGGCGTGCGGCCCGCGATGGTGAGGGCGCCGCCCGTCACCACCGCGAATTCGAAGCCCATCGGCGAGGTGATGGCGAGCACCGACCCGCCTGCCTCTGCCGTGTTCGGAAACGGCATCTGCAGGCGCTGCATGGCGGCGGCCCATGCCGGGGCGCGCTCCGCCGCCGGCAGCGACGCGACGTCGAAGGACCAGGCGTCCGGACTGGAGACTGCCTCCCCCGGCCGGGCCGGATCAGCGGGGATCGCGGACACTGCCCTTGTTCGGGAACATGCCACGGTCGATCCGCACATGGATGCCCTGCGTGCCATCGACAACCTGCGTCACGCCAAAGTCGGCGCCGACGCTCATCAGCGAATAGGCGTCCGTCCGCGACAGGCCCTGATGTTCGGAGAGCAGTTCGATCATGTCCATCGCGGCATTCTTCATCGCCGCATCGAGATCGTCGCCAAAGCCGTGGACGATCCAGTGATTGGGCGTCTCCAGCAGCGGCGATGGGAACTTGAAATCCTTGCGCAGGATGATCTGGAACAGCACGTCGAGCGAAGCTTCGATGGCGGTGCCGCTGATCTCGCCATCGCCCTGGCTGACATGCGGATCGCCGATGGAGAACAGCCCGCCCTTCACCTGCACGGGATAATACATGCGGGCATTGGCGCCGATCCGCCAGTTATCGATATTGCCGCCATGCAGGCCCGGCGGGATGGTGCTGACCGGCGCATCGACCGCAGGCGCGACGCCGGCGGTGCCGAGATGCGGGCGGGCAGGAATGGTTACGCCGGGCAGCGCCGGTTGCCGGTCGCAATGCGGGCAATTGGTGATGCGGCCGGGCGTCGTATAAACGCCCTCGACATCATAGGCGTAAAGCGCGGTGGCGGTGTTGGCGTTCGGGTCCAGCTCGTAGATCGTCACCCGCTCGGTCTCGCCGAACTCCTTGTAGAGATGCCCCCAGTTCGCCTGCAGATTGGAGCCGTAGTTGAAGCGCGGCGTCATCTGGAAATAGCGCACCTCCAGCATGTCGCCGGGCTCTGCGCCCTCGACATAGATCGGCCCGGTCATGATGTGACAGCCCGGTGCGCGCGTGCTGGGATCGACCTCGGTAAAGATGCGCTGGATGTGCTCGTCGAACATCAGCTCGGGATCGTCGCCAGCGTGGTGCGTCACCGCCTGCGCCTGGATGAGATCGCCGCTCTTGACGGTCAGCGCCGGTTTCAGTTCCGGTGAGAAGAAGCCCCAGTGCACGGTCTCAGGCGTCGCCCGCAAATAGTGCAGCGCTCCGGGCTGCGTTTCGCTCCGTCGCATTCCATGATTGCAGATCAGCGCCATAATTCCCCTGCTCGTCAGTCAGTGTTGGGTTTGTGGAGGCTCAGGAAGCCCCGATGAGGATGCTCGTCATGCCGAGCGACTTGTGATGGATGAAATTGGGGTGCAGCTGCGCTTCCTCACCCGGATGACGCGCACCCAGCACATAGAGCAGCGGCCAGAAATGGTCGGGCGTCGGCACCGACAGGCGGGCATCGTCGCCCAGCGCCGCGAAATCGATGACCGTCTGCGGGCGATCCGCGACCACGGCGTCCAGCATCGTGCTGTTGAACCGGTCGGCCCACGGATAGGGCTCGGCATCCGGGTTGTTCCAGTCCATCGCCGGCAGATTGTGGACGATGTTGCCGGTGCCCATGATGAGCACGCCCTCGTCGCGCAGCGGGCGGAGCATCTGGCCGATCTTCCAATGCTGCTCGGGCGTGGCATTCACGTCCATGCCCAGCTGCACGACCGGAATATCGGCCTCGGGATAGGCGTGGACGAGCACCGTCCAGGTGCCATGATCCAGGCCCCAATTGGCATCCATATGGACCGGCACCGGATCGAGCAGTTCGGCAACGCGCCGCGCCAGGGCGGGATCGCCGGGCGCCGGATATTGCATGTCGAACAAGGCCTGCGGAAAGGCGCCGAAATCATGGATCGTGCGGGGCTGCGCCATCGCCGTCACGGCCGTGCCGCGTGTCAGCCAGTGCGCCGAGATGCACAGGATCGCCTTGGGCTTGCCGATGCTCTGTGCGATGCCCTGCCAGGCCTGCGTGGTGCTGCTCTGCTCGAGCGCCACCATGGGGCTGCCATGACCGAAGAAGATCAGCGGCAGGCGGCTCATTGTCCGTCTCCCGCTGCGCAGGCGCACCTTGCGGACGGACAGGGTTGAACTTGTAGGCTCATGGTCGCTTTTGCCTCATGCTTGCCGCTCGGGCCGTTGCATTGGATGACTGGAGGCTATGGGAAGGGTCGCGGCCCGGTCTTGCAGATTGGCGCACAACATGTTGTTCCGCCAACCCGCCAAGCGGGCCGCGCGCACCCCTCATTCCTTGGTGAACGTCTCGGGAATCTGCGGATTCTCGCCCGCCTTGCCCCACAGCAGGATCTCATTGCCCCACGGGTCGACGAAGCAGTGGTTATAGCCGTTGAACTCGGCCCAATAATGGTCGCGCCACAGCAGGGTCGCGCCCAGCTCCTGCGCCGTCGCCAGGATTCGATCCGCCGAATCATCGTCGCTGATCAACACCCAGATGCGCGGCTTGCGGCCATCGCTGGCGATATGGCGCGGCGCGACGCCTGCCGGGTCGGGATGCGGGCGCATATTGTCGACCTTGGCGATGCCCATATGGAGATTGCCGATCTCGCTGTCCGTCCCGTCCTTCTTCTTGAAGAAGCCGCCCGGCACCATGCGGTGATAGACGCCCATCGGGCGGGGATCATTCTCCCAGCCGAAGACCTGCGCGTAGAATTCGCCGGCAGCATTGGGATCGTCGGCGGGAATATCGAAGAAAATAAGCGAATTGGTCATCATCACCTCTGACTGGACACAAGCCTTTCGGCCGCCGCGCCAGTTAGGCAGCGCGGCGGACGCGAAGCTGTGTCTCCTGCGAACAATGTTTTGATTTCGGGCCTCAGCCCGTCGCGGCGAGGCCCTGCCCCGCCGCCGGCGAGATCAGGAGGTTGCGTGCAACCGCGTGACCGGCGCCGAGGGGCCGCGACGACGGTCCCACTCCTGCTGGTAGCGGTCCACCAGCCACACATTGAGCTGGCGCTGCGCATCTTCCTGCCAGCTGTAGCGCCCGCGCGGGGCGAAGCGGGACGAGAGCCCCTGCTGCACCAGCAGATCGACGTGCAGATCCTGCGCGACGATATCCGCCGTGTGCTCGTCATTGATCCGGCGCTTTTCCTCGAACTCCGGGTCCTCGAAGGCGCTGGGATGATAGAGGCTGCCGAAGGTCAGGCCGTGCGTGGTCGGCGAACGCGCATCCATGATGAGGTAGATCACCACATCGTTGAGCACGACCAGCGACAGCGTCGGCGGCAGGTTCACGAACAGCAGCCGGCTCTGCTCCTCCTCCGTCAGCTTGGGGAAGACCGGCAGCAGCGCCTTCTCGGTGGGGTTGAAGCTCGCATTGGGGTGCGTGGACCCGTTGAGGCGATAATAGCCCGCCGTCTCGCGCGGCACTTCGGGGAAGCTCGCCAGCGAACTCGGGACGAAATCGTGCAGCCCCTGGTGAAGCCGGCTGGCATGATAACCATCATTGTTATTCTCGAACTGGACCTTCCAGTTCCACGGATATTCGTGGGACAGCGGCTCGGGGCCGCGCAGGCTGGCAAACTCGTAATTCGCCACTACCGGCTCGATCGGCCCCATGCGCGAGGCCAGCGATTCCGCTTCCGGATCGAAATTGACGAAGATGAAGCCGTGCCACAGCTCCACCTTGAGCTTGGGCAGATTATACTGCGCCTTGTCGAAATTGCAGGTGCGGCCCATCGCCGGTGCGCCGACCAGCTTGCCGTCCAGATCATAGGACCAGTGGTGATAGGGGCAGGTGAAACCGCGCGTATTGCCCTTGCCTTCCGCCACCAGCATGGCGCGGTGCTGGCACACGGCAGACATGGCCTTGATCTCCCCGTCCCGCCCGCGCGAAATGATGATCGGCTCATTGGCGTGGCTGGTCGTGAAGAAATCCCCGACATCCGCGATCCACTCGTCCCGCCCGACGCACAGCCATTCGCGATAAAACAGCGCGTCCTTCTCGAACTCGTAGAACTCCTGACTCGTGTATATCTCCGGCGGCAGCGTCTCCGCCTCTTCCGTGGGCTTCACCGAGGAGGCAAAGCTGTCGAAGAACTTGTCGGTCAGAAGAGTCATGTCACATCCTCGCAATTGGCGTCCATGCCGCGCCGCGCGTTCAGTCCCGACCCTCAGCCAGAACCGCCATGCAGCGCGAAGCACCCCAGGCTGAGAAGATGTGTACCAAGCGCCGCCCCCACTGGCTTTGCGCCGGGCGACCAACTTTTTGTCGAGGGAAGCAGGGTGGACCGGGTGACGCGAAGCTGCGCGGGTAGCCCGGTCGCCATCAATAAGAGAGGTTGGGGTGCGTTCCGGACGCGGCGCTGGCCCGACGCCGCGCATTCACGACGGGGCACGCTCTATAGCGCTCAACAGACTTTCGATTAAGGGAAATGGTGGAGCCGAGGGGGATCGAACCCCTGACCTCTACACTGCCAGTGTAGCGCTCTCCCAGCTGAGCTACGGCCCCGATCATTGCAGCGGCGACGGGTGGGTCCGTCGCGGCGAGGCGCTGCCTTTAGGTCAGGCTCTGCCTCGCTGCAAGTCCATTTTTTATGGCGCGCAATCTTTCCTGCGCGCTCAGTTTTCTTCGTCGTTATCGTCGCCGGCATCGACGCCGAGATCGTCGTCGCCGCCGAGATCGACGTCGTTGTCGGGCGAGCCTTCGGCCTCATCGACGTCGATGTCGATGTCCAGATCATCGTCCGCCGTGCTTTCCGTATCCGCACCGGCCGCGACCTTCTGCGGCGCTTCCTCGAAGGGCAGCGGCTGCTTGGACTTGAGCACGGGCTCGGGCGTCCAGACATTGCCGCATTCGATGCATGTCACGGGCTCGTCCTTGCCCAGATCATAGAAGCGCGTTGCGCATTTGGGGCAGGTCCGCTTCGATCCCCATTCAGGCTTCACCATGTGCCGCCTCATCCTTCCAGAGAGTAATAGCCAAGTGCGCGGACAGGCAGGCCTGCCGCGAAGTGTGGGGCGCCTTGCCATAGCGGGCGGGCACTGTCAAAAGCAGTTCGCCATTTTTATTGCCCGCCCTCCTGCTCCGCGCAGCGACGGCCATTTTTCGGACCTGATTTTCATGACTGACATTGCGCGCAACATGCTCTTCGAGCCTGGTGCTCCGCTGCGTGGCACGGTGACCGTGCCCGGCGACAAGAGCATTTCCCACCGATCCCTGATGTTGTCCGCGCTGGCGGTGGGCGAGAGCTGCGTCTCCGGCCTGCTGGAAGGCGAGGACGTGCTGGCAACGGCGGCGGCGATGCGGGCGCTCGGCGCGCAGATCACGCGCGGCGAGGACGGCGTGTGGCGCATTCATGGCGTCGGCGTCGGCAGCCTGACGCAGCCCGCGACCGCGCTCGACATGGGCAATAGCGGCACCTCCACGCGCCTGCTGATGGGCCTGCTGGCGAGCCATGATCTCACCGCGACCTTCGTGGGCGACGCCTCGCTCAGCAAGCGCCCAATGGGCCGCGTGACCACACCGCTCGGGCTGATGGGCGCCGAGTTCATGACCTCGCCGGGCGGCCGCCTGCCGCTGACCATGCGCGGCATCGCCCCGGCGGTGCCGATCGAGTACCGGCTGCCGGTCGCCTCGGCGCAGGTCAAATCGGCGGTGCTGCTGGCCGGACTCAATACGCCGGGCATCACCCGCGTCATCGAGCCGGTGCCGACGCGCGACCACAGTGAGCGGATGCTGCGCGGCTTCGGGGTGGACCTGACCGTGGAGACCGAGGCGGACGGCACGCGGATCATCTCGCTAACCGGTGAGGCGGAACTCGAGCCGCAGACATTGGTGGTGCCGGGCGACCCCTCCTCCGCCGCCTTCCCCGTGGTCGCGGCGCTGATCACGCCGGGATCGGACATCACCGTCACCAATGTCGGCATGAACCCCACCCGCACCGGCCTGTTCGCCATGCTGCAGGCGATGGGGGCGGACCTTACGCTGACCAACCAGCGGGAAGTCGGTGGCGAGCCGGTCGCGGATATCGTCGCGCGCCACAGCACGCTCACAGGCATCGACGTGCCGCCCGAGGTCGCGCCGAGCATGATCGATGAATTCCCGATCTTCTTCGTCGCGGCGGCCTGCGCACAGGGCACCACCCGCACCACCGGGCTGGACGAGCTGCGCGTAAAGGAATCGGACCGACTCGCCCTGATGGCGCACGGCCTCGCCCGCCTCGGCGTGTCGGTAGAGGAGACACCCGACGGCCTCATCATCCACGGGCGCGGTGGCGAGCCGCTGGACGGCGGCAATGAACCGCCGACGATCGGTGCCGATCTCGATCACCGCATCGCGATGAGCTTCGCGGTCGCCGGTCATCACACGCGCGGCGGCCTCATCATCGACGATATGAGCCCGGTCGCGACGAGCTTTCCCGGCTTCACCGACATGCTGGCCACGCTCAAGGGCGCGGCATGATCATTGCCGTCGATGGTCCCGCCGCCTCCGGCAAGGGCACGATCGCGCGGGCACTGGCGCGGCATTACGGCCTGCCCCATCTCGACACGGGCTTGCTGTATCGCGCCGTCGGCGTGACAGTCGCGCGGCAGGGCGGCGATGCCGACAATCCGGCCGACGCCGCAGCGGCCTGCGCTTTTCCGGACAGCCTGCTCACCGATCCGGCACTGCGGTCGGAGGAAGCCGGCCCCCTCGCCAGCCGCGTCTCTCGCCACCCGCAGGTGCGCGCGGCGCTGCTGGAGCGCCAGCGCGCCTTCGCCGCACAGCCGGGCGGCGCGGTACTCGACGGGCGCGATATCGGCACGGTGATCGCGCCGGATGCCGACGCCAAATTGTTCGTCACCGCCAGCCTTGCGGTGCGCGCGCAGCGCCGCCATGCGGAGCTTTCCGCCCATGGCCATCCCGTCGCGCTGGAGGCTCTCTCCGCCGACCTCGC
Organism: Sphingobium sp. B2D3C; assembly: GCF_025961835.1. Lineage (NCBI taxonomy): Bacteria > Pseudomonadati > Pseudomonadota > Alphaproteobacteria > Sphingomonadales > Sphingobiaceae > Sphingobium > Sphingobium sp. B2D3C. The sequence continues at coordinate 1,922,352 of NZ_JAOQOK010000001.1, forward strand.
CGAGCGTGACGCGCGGGACATGCAGCGCGCCGATGCGCCCCTGAAGCAGGCCCAAGATGCGGACTTGCTGGATACCAGCAATTTGAGTATAGACGCCGCCGTTCAGCATGCGATCGCGCTGGTGGACGCTCGCCTGAAGAGTCGCCATTAGACGGCTTGGATGAGGCGCTTCGCGTTGCGAGGCGCCCTTTTGCTTTTCCCAAAGCACGAGTGATCGCCTTCGCGCCGCCTGGTGAATGCCCGGCCGGCATGAGGTCGTTCGGGCAGTTTGGCCAAAGACCACCGGAGACAACCGGTTGGCCAGCAACGACTTGAAGGAACTCTCACATGGCCTCTCAGGCAAACCCGACGCGCGATGATTTTGCCGCGCTTCTCAATGAATCTCTTGGTGGTGCAGACGGCGGCTTTGAAGGCCGCGTGGTCAAGGGCACCGTCACCGGCATCGAAAACGACCTCGCCGTCATCGACGTGGGCCTCAAGAGCGAAGGCCGCGTGCCGCTGCGCGAGTTCGCCATGCCCGGCCAGAAGGCCGATCTGAAGGTTGGCGACGAAGTCGAGGTCTATGTCGACCGCGTCGAGAACAGCAATGGCGAGGCCATGCTCTCGCGCGACCGCGCCCGCCGCGAAGCCGCGTGGGACAAGCTGGAATCCGAATTCGCCGAGAGCGCCCGCGTTGAGGGTGTCATCTTCGGCCGCGTCAAGGGCGGCTTCACCGTCGATCTCGACGGCGCCGTGGCCTTCTTGCCCGGCAGCCAGGTCGACATCCGCCCCGTGCGCGACGTCACCCCGCTCATGGACATTCCGCAGCCCTTCCAGATCCTCAAGATGGACCGTCGTCGTGGCAACATCGTCGTGTCGCGTCGCGCGATCCTGGAAGAGACCCGCGCCGAGCAGCGCAGCGGCCTCATCCAGACGCTGAGCGAAGGCCAGATCATCGAGGGCGTGGTCAAGAACATCACCGATTACGGTGCGTTCGTTGATCTGGGCGGCATTGACGGCCTGCTGCACGTCACGGACCTGAGCTACAAGCGAATCAACCACCCGAGCGAGATGATCAACATCGGCGACACGGTGAAGGTGCAGATCATCCGCATCAACCGCGACACGCAGCGCATCAGCCTCGGCATGAAGCAGCTCGAGAGCGATCCGTGGGAAGGCGCATCGGCCAAGTACCCGATCGGCGCCAAGCTCTCCGGCCGCGTCACGAACATTACCGAATATGGTGCGTTCGTCGAGCTGGAGCCCGGCATCGAGGGTCTGGTCCACGTTTCGGAAATGTCCTGGACCAAGAAGAACGTCCACCCCGGCAAGATCGTTTCGACGAGCCAGGAAGTGGAAGTTCTGGTGCTCGAGGTCGATGCCGAGAAGCGTCGCATCAGCCTTGGCCTCAAGCAGGCCCAGTCCAACCCCTGGGAGAGCTTTGCCGAGCGTCACCCGGTCGGCAGCCAGGTCGAGGGCGAAGTCAAGAACGCCACCGAGTTTGGCCTGTTCATCGGCCTGGACGGCGACGTCGACGGCATGGTTCACATGTCCGACATCGCGTGGGGCATCTCCGGCGAGGACGCGCTCAACCTGCACCGCAAGGGCGAGACCGTTCAGGCCATCGTGCTTGACGTGGACGTCGAGAAGGAACGCATCAGCCTCGGCATGAAGCAGCTCGAAAAGGGTGCGCCGGCAGCTGGCGCGGTGCGTGGCACCGGCCTCAACAAGAACGAGACCGTGACCGTGACCGTTCTGGAAGTCCGCGACGGCGGCCTGGAAGTTCAGGCTGGCGACGACGGCGTGACCGGCTTCATCAAGCGCAGCGACCTTGGCCGCGACCGCGACGAGCAGCGCCCCGAGCGCTTCCAGGTCGGCCAGAAGTTCGACGCACTGGTGATCGGTTTCGACCGCTCCAAGAAGCCGAACTTCTCGGTCAAGGCGCTCCAGATCGCCGAAGAGAAGCAGGCTGTCGCGCAGTACGGTTCGTCCGACAGCGGCGCGTCGCTGGGCGACATTCTGGGTGAGGCGCTCAAGGCGAAGAACTGATCGCCGGGGCTTTTCCCACCCTCTAATAATTGCGGCAGTGGGCCGGTCGAGCAATCGGCCGGCCCGTTCCGTTTCCGGCGTTCTGCGGGGATTTTTCTTGATTGCACGCCGATGTTGGCGCATCGCGCGAGTCACGGAAAACGCAACGAAGGGGGACTCGGGGCACTTCCGGATTATGGGGGACGGCTTCGGCCTTTTCGGAAAGTAGCAGAGATGATTCGTTCTCAGCTCGTTCAAAAGCTTGCGCTTCTTCATCCTGACCTCAGCGGGCAGGAAGTCGACCGCATCGTGGATATCGTTTTCGACTCGATTACCGCGCGCCTGGCCGAAGGGGGCCGGGTAGAACTGCGTGGATTCGGCGCCTTCACCACCCGCGCCCGGGACGGGCGCACGGGGCGCAATCCCCGCACCGGCGATTCGGTGGTGGTACCGCCCAAGCGCGTGCCGCACTTCAAGCCAGGCAAGGAAATGCGCATTCGCCTGAATGCCGGCGACTGAGCACCATCACCTGAGCCTTTGACGATCCGGCAGCCCGGCCATGCGGCAGCGCATCGGCCGGGTTGCGGTCATTCCGCGCACAGCATGTCCTTCACCCGGCGCTTGATAAGGGCTGGAACCGTCCTGCCGTGCATGGCATGGGCGTTCGCGCATCCCCATGTGCTTGCGGACGTGGCGAAATCGGTAGACGCAGCAGACTTAAAATCTGCTTCTCATCTGAGAGTGCGGGTTCAAGTCCCGCCGTCCGCACCATAGCGAACGCGATGTCCCCCCTTTCAAGCGCAGCCATGGTTGGACGAATCGCGTCGGCAGGCTACGGCCTCCCTGTAACGTCGATGGATTCTTGTCCGAACAGGGAGTGAAAGGCGATGGGCACCCGCCCCGCGCGAACCTGGGTCCGCCCCCTGCTGGCATTGGCCGTGCTCGCCACGGCGGGATGCAACAGCCCGCGCGATAACCGCACCGTTCGGGTGGACGTGATCGGCCAGAGCGAAGCGCTCGCCCAGCCGCTGCGCCACGGCAATGCACCGGCAGCCCGGCTGATCCTCGCCTCGACCGCGCAAGGGCTGCTCAGCTTCGACGCGCGCGGCGACATTGTCGGCGCGCTGGCGGAAAGCTGGATCGTCGAGGATGGCGGCCAGAGCTACATCTTCCGGCTGAAGCGGCTGCACTGGGCGGACGGCAAGCCGGTCCATGCCGATGAGGTCGCCCGGCTTCTGCGCGAGCGGATGCGCGCCAATCCGCTGCTGCTGGCGGGCCTTACCCCCGATGTGCGCGCGATGACCGACCGGGTCATCGAAATAAGGCTCGACATGAGCCTCCCCGCCTTCCTGCAATTGCTCGCTCAACCGGACCTTGCGGTAATGACCCGCTCGGGCGACGGCACCGGCCCCTATCGCCGTGAGCCGGTTGCCAAGGGCGGGCCGGTCGTCCTGGCACCCGCGACAGCCGCGATCGAGGAGCCGACCGAGGGCGAGCCCGAGAGCGAAGCCGCGCCCCTGGTCGAGCGGCGGGAAGTGCGCGCCGAGCGCGCGTCGCTGGCTCTCGTCCGCTTCCGCGCTCGCCATACCGATCTCGTGCTGGGCGGGCGCTTCCAGCACCTGCCCTTGATCGACGCGGCCGGCCTCAACATGGCCGATGCGCAGGTCGACCCGGTCGAGGGCCTGTTCGGCCTCGCCTTTACGAGCACGTCGTCCTTCCTCGCGGACGTACCGGTGCGCGACGCGCTCGCCCGCCTTGTCGACCGGGACAAGCTCGCCGAGGTTCTGGGCCTGCCGGGCTGGCGGACCGCCACCTACCCGCTCCCGGCCTCTTATGAACTGAACCGCCTGCCGAGCGCACCGGCATGGTCCGGCCGCTCGCGCGAGGAGCGCGTCGAATCCGCCCGGCGGATCATCGACCGCTGGCGGGCGGACAAGGGCGATCCGCCGGTTCTACGGATCGCCTTGCCGGACGGATCAGGCGCCTCCGTGCTGTTCCTGCGCCTGGTTCAAGACTTTGGACAGGCCGGATTGCAACTCGATCGGGTGGCCATCGATCAGCCCGCCGATCTGCGGCTGATCGACGAGGTCGCGCCCTTTGACAGTGCGTTCTGGTATCTCGCCCGCCTCGATTGTTCGGCCGGGTTCCTGTGCGATCCGCGCGTGGCCAGCCGCCTCGCCGAGGCCCGCAAGAGCCAGAATGACGAGGAGCGCGCCCAGTTGCTGGCGGAAGCGGAGGAAGCGACGGTGGCGTTCAGCGGGTTCATTCCGCTCGGTCGTCCCATCCGCTGGTCGCTCGTCGGGCAGCGGCTGACCAACTTCAAACCCTCTTCGCGCGGAGTTCATCCATTGAATGCGCTGATCACCGTCCCCAACTAATCCTTCGCGCTGCCAGCAAGGCAGCCTGCAAAGGAACGTGGATGGCCCGGGCGAAACCGCATAACGCTGCTGAAGAGATGGCGAGACAGTTTGAGAGCCTCGCCAGTTCGCGGCTCGGGCGCGATCCCCATGCGGTGCGCCGCCGCATCGAGATGATGGAGCAGGTGCTCGAAAATGCGATGGTGATCCCCGGGACGCGCATCCGCGTCGGGCTGGACGCCATGCTCGGCATCATTCCCATCGTCGGCGATCTTCTCGCAGCGGCCATGGGCGCATGGATTGTATGGGAGGCCCGTAATCTCGGGATGCCGCGCTGGCAGTTGCTGCGGATGAGCGGCAATGTCGCCTTCGACACCGCAATCGGCGCGGTTCCACTGGTCGGCGATGCCTTCGACGTCATGTTCCGCTCGAACACGCGCAACCTGCGGATCATCCGCAAGCATCTCGACAAGCACCATCCCCAGACGGCGATCATCGAAGGCTAAACAAGCCAAGCGCCATTCTTCGGCGCCTTGAGCCTAGATATTGCTGAAATCGAGGCCGATATCTGCCGCTGGTGCCGACTGGGTCAATCGCCCGACACTGACATAATCGACGCCCGTGCTGGCGATAGCGCGGATGGTCTCCAGCGTAACCCCGCCAGAGGCCTCCGTGGGAACGCGCTTTCCAACCAGCGTGACAGCGCCGCGCAGAACGCCCGGCGACATGTTATCCAGCAGCAGATGCGTCGCCCCGGCCGCGATGGCCGGCTCGATCTGGTCGATCCGGTCGACCTCCACGATCACCTCGGCAATCCCGGCAGCCACTGCCCGGCGCACCGCCTCTTCCACCGATCCGGCGACGGCGACGTGATTGTCCTTGATCATCGCCGCATCCCACAGGCCCATGCGGTGGTTTTTCGCGCCGCCCATGCGCGTCGCGTATTTCTCCAGCACGCGCAGGCCGGGGATCGTCTTGCGGGTATCGAGCAGCGTCGCTCCGGTGCCGGCAATGCGGTCCACATAAGCCCGCGTCATCGTAGCGATGCCGGTCAAGTGCTGCACCGTGTTGAGCGCCGACCGCTCCGCGGTGAGCATCGCGCGTGCGCGGCCCTTCAGGCGCATGAGGTCGGTGCCGGCCGGCACCTGATCACCATCCGCGACGAGCAGCGTGATCTCGACATCGGGATCGAGCGCACGGAAGAAGGCTTCGGCCAACGGCAGGCCCGCAACCGTCACCGCGTCGCGGCTGTCCATCACACCGCTGAACACCGCGTCTGCGGGGATGACGCTCTGCGACGTCACATCCCGCCCGCCCCCATTGACCGGACCATCAAGGTCCTCGGCGAGGGTGGCGGCGACGAAGGCGTCGAGGTCGAAGCGGTCAAGTGTGAAGGGCATGATGCGCTCGCTTTTTCATCGCCGCCTCGAAAGCGCAAGAGCGTTCCTCAAGCTCAGCGAGGGAGGGACCGGCCAGCGCGATCCGCGCCTGCGCCATCAACCGCTCGCCTTCCAGCCGCAGCGCCTCCCGCCGGGGCTGCGAGACGAGGCCGGCGGAAATGCCCAGCAGACAATCGAGAAACTGCGCCGCAGCAATAGGGCTGGTTGCGGCGGCCGAGCGCAGGGAGCCGAACCCGCGCCGCAGGAAATGGTCGAAATCGTCATTAAGCGGAATGACACGCTGCCAGTCTTCTTCTTCCTCTCCCGGCCTGCTGCGCAGATCGCGCCGGGCAAGTTCGCTCATCGAAGCGCCGAGCCAATGCATCGCCGTCACCGCCGTGAAGGGATCGTTGATGCCAGGCGACAGGGCGCGCAAGCCAATCTCGACCAGCTCGTCGATCAGAAATTCGATGTCCTGCGCCGGAGACCGAAATCCAGCGAGTGAGAAACAGTCCCGCAGTTGCTCGGCCATCTCATCATCCACATGACAGCCGTGGACGGACATCAGGCCAATCTCGGGATGCACAAAATCGCCGGGACGCAGGCGCATGACCACGCGGCATTTGTGCTCGCGGGCAACGTCAGCCAGGCCTGAGAAATCGACGATCTGGATATAGCCGCTGCCCGTCGCCGGCACGATCTGCCCGTCGGACAACGCCATCATCTCCACCTCGTCGCCCTCTTTCGGAAAGCGCTGGCGCACTTCCTCGGTCAGGCGCCGTCCGATCTCCTCAAGCACGGAATTGATGCGGATGCTGGCCGGCACATGATTGAGGAAGAAAACCAGCACGCCGATGGAAATCAGCATCAGGCCGGTCGCGATGACCAGCGAGAGTTGCGGCACGAACCCCACATCGACGCTGGATTCCGCCGCCTCCCGGACGACCCGCAGCACCATGACGGCATAGACGAACGTGCCGATGAACGTCGCCAGCGAGAGCTGGTTGCCGCGATCTTCCATGAAATTGATGAGCAGGCGCGGGCCGTAATTACCCGAGGCATAGACCACGGCGGCTATGGTGATCGAGAAAACGGTCGACGCCACGCCGATCATCGATCCGGCAATGACGTTGAGGACGTTGCGCGCCCCTTCCGGCCGCGCAGCATCCACGAACTTGACGAGATGGGCGGCCTGCCCCGAGCGATCGATGTCGATGGTGACGATCGCCAGCGCGAGGGCGAGCATCGTGAACAGCGCCGGATAGAACCAATAGCTCGCGTTAACGTTCAGCCAGAGCGAGCGCAGGCGGACGATCACCGGGGCGGCTCCCCGCTCACCGTGCTCCCACGTCGCCCTGCCCGACCGTATCGCTGGCAAGATCCAGCATCCGGTCGAGGCTCTTCTTCGCGGCGACCCGCAGCTGCTCATCCATCTCGATGCGCGGCTGGAGATCGCGGAGCGCGATGTAGAGCTTCTCCAGCGTGTTGAGCGCCATATAGGGGCAGACGTTGCAGTTGCAGTTGCCGTCCGCACCCGGCGCGCCGACGAAGCGCTTTTCGGGGATCGCCTTTTCCATCTGGTGGATGATGTGCGGCTCGGTCGCGACGATCAGCGTGTCGCCGGGCATGTCCTTGGCATATTGCAGGATGCCGCTGGTCGAGCCGACATAATCGGCATGATCGATGATAGCCGGCGGGCATTCGGGGTGGGCCGCAACCGGCGCGCCAGGGTGCATGGCCTTGAGCTTGAGCAGCTCAGTCTCGCTGAAGCTCTCATGCACGATGCACACGCCCGGCCAGAGCAGCATCTCACGCCCCAGCTTGCGCGCGAGATAGCCGCCCAGATGCTTATCCGGCCCGAAGATGATCTTCTGGTCCTTGGGGAGCTTGCTCAGAATCTTCTCGGCAGACGAGCTGGTGACGATGATATCGCTCAGCGCCTTTACCTCCGCCGAGCAATTGATGTAGCTGAGGGCGATATGATCGGGATGTGCCTCGCGGAAGGCCTTGAACTGGGCTGGCGGGCAGCTGTCTTCCAGGCTACAGCCTGCGTCCATGTCCGGCAGGATCACGATCTTCTCGGGGCTGAGGATCTTCGCCGTCTCGGCCATGAAGCGCACGCCGCAAAATGCGATCACGTCCGCATCCGTCTCGGCCGCCTTGCGGGATAGCTCAAGGCTGTCGCCGACAAAGTCGGCCAGGTCCTGGATCTGCGGCTTCTGGTAATAATGCGCGAGTATGACCGCATTGCGCTCCTTGCGCAGGCGATTGATCTCCTCCAGCAGGTCCAGCCCCGCAAGACTTCCGCCGATCCCGCCGCGTGCATCCATCACCGAATCTCCTTTGTCATGCGGCGGAGATGGCCACGAAGCGCCCGTCGATCAACCTCTAACCGCGCTCAGGGGAAGAAGGCCCGCATATCGCGCATCGCACCGGGTGTCCCGGCGACCATATCGCGCGTGATGGCAAGGCCCATCGGGCTGTAGGCGATGGCATCGGCCATGAGCTGGCTGCCGATCAGGATGCCCGCTCCCCACAGCCATGCGGCGTGGATGCGCCCTTTGCGCCGCCAGTCCCAGACCATGCCGACCAGGATGAACATCATGGGCGCCACGACAGCCGCGACCCACCAGCCCCAGGGGATGAGGAACGGCATCGGCAGCAGCCGCCCGAAGCCGGGGCCGGTCAGCCCGGCCATGGCGCCGCACATCAGCCTCCGGTGCCAGTCGGGACGGGCGCGCATGACGAGCGCCGCCCCGACGGTGAGCGCGAAAGCCAGCAGGCCGATGCTGTTGCCGAAGAGAAATTCATTAGTATCGAAGAAAGGAGGCCCGCCGATTGCGCGCACCGAATGACGCGTCACCGCCAGACCCAGCACGACCATGACCGGCACCCAGAGCAGCGCGAGCACACCAAGTCGCCGGTGCAGGCGCACCGAGCCGCTAGCCGCCAGAAAAGATTGGGTGACGAAAAGAACCAGCCAGCCGAAGAAAACCAGCGCGTGGACATGAAGCAGCAGCGGCGCGGCGAAGGTCGAGCGGCCGGCGGCGACATTGAATGAGAAGCCCGCCACAAGGACAAAGGCCATCGCCAGCGCCAATTTGAGGAAGAAGCTGCGCTCGCGCTCGATCTCGGATCTGATGCCTGAAGCAAGTGTTGCCATGACGGTCCCCCCACCGTTGCCTGGACGGCAGGGAAGCTGATCCTGTTCGCGCGTCCCGTCAAGCGCCTAAATCAACACCCTCGCCCAGACCCCGTCCGCACTGTCTTTGACCAGCCCCCGCCGTTGCAGATCGATGAGATGGGCGAGCACGGATCGTCCGGCGGCGCCATGCAGGCGCGGATTGAGGCCCACATACATGCTCGCGACGAAATCCGGGATGGTGACGGCGCCCTGCCGCTCCAGAATGCGCAGGATCTGCCCTTCCCGCATCCGCCGATGCCCCAGCATGCCGCGAGCGAAACGCTGGGGCTGCGTCACCGGTTCGCCATGGGCTGGATAATAGATGCTGTCCGAGCGGGCGACGAGGCGCTCCAGCGAGCCGAGATAATCGCTCATGTCGCCATCCGGCGGCGAGACGACGCTGGTGGACCAGCTCATCACATGATCGCCGGTGAACAGCGCCGCTTCTTCCTCGAGCGCGTAGCACAGATGATTGGAGGTGTGGCCGGGCGTCGCCAGCGCGGTAAGAATCCAGCCCGTGCCCACGATTTGCTCGCCCTCCGCCAGCACCCGGTCGGGACTGTAATCGGGGTCGAACGCCGCATCGGCGCGCGGCCCGTCATCCTCCAAAGTGAGCGGCGCGCAGCCGATGATCGGCGCGCCAATGCGCTGTGCCAACGGCCGCGCCGCCGGGCTGTGATCGCGATGGGTGTGGGTGCAGGCGATAGCAATGACGGGGCGACCGGCAATCGCCGCTTCCAGTGCATCCAAATGGGCAGGATCATCCGGGCCAGGATCGATTACGGCAAGGTCGCTGTTGCCCACCAGATAGGTCTGCGTCCCCTCAAAAGTGAAGGGCGAGGGATTGGGTGCCAGCACGCGCTGCACCAGCGGCGACAGGCGCATGACCCGGCCGGTGTCGGCGGCGAGACTGGGGGCAGCAGGCATCATCTCTTCCATGTGTCACGGCCGCCGCCGATTGCAAGGCGCAAGCGGAAATGCGGGCGAAACTGTCGGAGCGCTTTACAGGTCGCAACCTCTTGCCCCGCCCTTAACCAGCGTCGCCGCCCGCTCTCCTCACCCGGAGAAACTGGCACGGCGCTTGCTTTTCTTGTCGACACACCCGCTTTGGGGGACGGGCACCCGGTCTTCTTGCCTGTCCCCCAATCCTTTTGTCTCCCAATCCCTCCGAACTCCGGCGCCCGAACGCAAAACGGGCGCCGGGCTTTTTGCCCCGCGCCCGCTTGAAGAACGAAATGGAAGCTCGGTCAGGCGGCGATGACGCCCTCCTCCGCAAGAAGCTGCTTGAGCTCGCCCGCCTCATACATTTCCATCATGATGTCCGACCCGCCAAGGAACTCGCCCTTTACGTAAAGCTGCGGGATGGTCGGCCAGTCGGAAAAGCTCTTGATGCCCTGGCGGATCTCCTGATCCTGCAGCACATCCACGCTCTCGAAGGGTGCGCCGAGCCGTTCCAGAATGGCAATGGCGCGACTGGAGAACCCGCATTGCGGGAACAAGGGCGTGCCTTTCATGAAGAGCACGACATCGTTCTTGCCGACGATATCGGCGATGCGGGCGTGGACGGGGTCGGTCATGTCTGGTCTCCGGGCAGCAGTGCGGCGCGATGCCTGCGCTGCGCTATCAGTTGGGAACGGCCGTGGTCAGTTGCAAGGCGTGAAGTTCTCCGCCCATGCGCCCGCCGAGTGCGGCATAGACGGCCCGCTGCTGGGCAATACGATTCATCCCCCGAAAACTCTCGGAGGTGACCCGCGCCGCATAATGATCGCCATCGCCGGCCAGATCGGTGATCTCCACCGTCGCATCCGGGAAAGCCGCGAGGATCATCGCCTCGATATCGCCAGCCGCCATGGGCATGTCAAAGGCCCCTCAATTCTCTTCCTGCATGAACTGGCGACGCGCCTCGGCGGCCTTGTCGCTCAGCGCCGTGCGCACGCGCTGCTCGTCCATGTCGACGCCGGCCGATACAAGATCGCCCATCACCTTGCGGATCACGTCCTCATCGCCGGCTTCCTCGAAGTCCGCCTGCACGACCGCCTTGGCATAGGCATCGGTCTCTTCCTTGGTCAGCCCCATCAGGCCGGCCGCCCACTCGCCCAGCAGGCGGTTGCGCCGGGCAGCGACCCGGAACGCGAGTTCCTGATCCATGGCGAACTTGGTCTCGAACGCCTTCTCGCGATCGTCGAATGAACTCATGAAAGACGCACCTTCATCTGGAGGTAACTGAATAGAGGTTCTACTTAGGAAGCAGGCGCTCCCTTGGCAACGCGCGGGACACCCCGCCGCGTCGAATTCAAGCGGCCGCCGGCACCAGCCAGGGCCGCGTCTGCGCATCGCGCGCCTCGAACGCCCCGATGGTATCGCCCTGCGCCATCGTCAGGCCGATCTCGTCGAGCCCGCCCAGCAGGCAGCTTTTGCGGAACGGGTCGATCTCGAAAGTGAAGCGGTCCTGAAACGGCGTCGTCACCGACTGGTTCTCAAGGTCGATGCTGATCGGATCGGTCTTGGCGACCTCCAGCAGCCGGTCGACCGCTTCCTGCGGCAACACGACGGTCAGGATGCCGTTCTTGAAGGCGTTGCCCGAGAAAATATCAGAGAAGCTGGGCGCGATGACGGCCCGCACGCCCATGTCGATCAGCGCCCAGGCGGCATGTTCGCGGCTCGACCCACAGCCGAAATTGTCGCCCGCCACGATGATCGGCGCGCCGGCATAGCGCGGGTCGTCGAACACATTGCCGGGCTCCTTGCGCAGCGCCTCGAACGCGCCTTTGCCGAGGCCCGTGCGGCTGATGGTCTTGAGCCATTCGGCCGGAATGATGATGTCGGTATCGACATTCTTCAGGCCGAAGGGATAGGCGCGACCTTCAACGGTGGTGACGGGTTCCATGCTGGTCCTGCTGATGACGGGCTGTTTGACCGGTCAAGTGGCGGATGTGCGCGCTTGCGTCAAGATGCCGACCCGATATGCAGGCGGCCGACAGCGATGTGCGGAGGAGGTGAGGCAATGGCAACAAGCGGCACATGGCGCCCGATGCGCGCCCGTGACATGGCGGCAGTCAAGGCGATCTCCGATGCGGTCCATGGCCGCTATACAGAGGATGAAGCGATCTACGCCGAGCGCCTCAGCCTGCATCCGGCCGGCTGTTTCGTCTTCGAGGACGCCGGGCGCGTGCTCGGCTATCTTATCGCCCACCCTTGGGAAGCGGACAGCGTGCCCGCCTTCAACGCGCCGCTGGGGGCCATTCCCGAGAACCCTAGCAGCTATTATCTGCACGATCTTGCCCTGCTGCCCGACGCGCGCGGCAGTGGCGCCGGGCGCTCTGCGCTGGCGCTAGTCGTTGCGCAGGCGCGTCGCGAGGGTGTTGATGAAATCTGGCTGACGGCCGTCAACGGCGCAGACAGCTATTGGGCCGCGCAAGGCTTCGAGGTGGTCGAAGCGCCCGATCCGGCCGGTTATGACGAGACTTGTCGCCGCATGAAGCTGCGTGTTTCGATGGCCTGACAGCGCAGATTGAGAAGTCCGCGCCCGTCTAAGGTCACACGCGCATTCAGCGTGCGGCTGGCTTTTCCGCCTTTGCGGGCACAGCGGCGGACTGGCCGAGGCCCATGGCCATGGCGGCGCTGCCGAGAGCACCGGCGACCAAAATCCAGAAAATGACTTTCATTGCGTCCCCTTACGCTTGCTCGGGCACCATTAGTTCGCGAACGTCCGCAAGTCGACCCCTGATCGCGGCGGCGGCGGCCATCACCGGCGAGACGAGATGGGTGCGCGCACCCGGCCCCTGCCGGCCCATGAAGTTGCGATTGCTGGTGGAGGCACAACGCTCACCACTGGGCACACGATCCGGATTCATGCCCAGGCACATGGAGCAGCCCGGCTCGCGCCATTCGAACCCGGCCTCAATGAAGATGCGATCCAGCCCCTCGGCCTCGGCCTGATGCTTGACCAGCCCGGAGCCGGGCACGATCAGCGCCTGCTTGATGCCGTCGGCAACCTTGCGGCCCTTGAGCACCGACGCGGCCGCGCGCAGATCCTCGATGCGGCTGTTGGTGCAGCTGCCGATGAAGATATGCTCGACCGGCACGTCTTCCATGCGCTGGCCGGCGGTGAGGCCCATATAGGCGAGCGACTTGGCCGCAGCTTCCCGCTTAGAGGGGTCCTCAAAGCTCTCCGGATCGGGCACGACGCCGGTGATCGGCACTACGTCCTCGGGACTGGTGCCCCAGGTGACGGTCGGCGCGATCTCGCTCGCCTCCAGCCGCACATGCTTGTCGAACACGGCGCCTTCGTCGGTCACCAGCGTGCGCCAATAGGCGACCGCGCGCTCCCAATCGGCACCCTGCGGCGCCATCGGGCGGCCCTTGATATAGTCGAACGTCTTCTCGTCCGGCGCAAAGAGTCCCGAGCGCGCGCCACCCTCGATCGCCATATTGGCGACGGTCAGCCGGCTCTCGATGCTCATGGCGCGGAAAGTCGAGCCGCGGAATTCCATGACATGGCCGGTGCCGCCGGCGGTGCCGATGCGGCCGATGACGGCGAGGATCACGTCCTTGGCGGTGACGCCATAGCCCAGCTCGCCCTCGACCTCGATGGCGAGCGTCTTGCTCGGCTTGAGCAGCAACGTCTGCGTGGCGAGCACATGCTCGACCTCGCTGGTGCCGATGCCGAACGCCAGCGCGCCCAGCGCGCCGTGCGCGGCCGTGTGGCTATCCCCGCAGACCAGGGTCATGCCGGGCAGCGTGAAGCCCTGCTCGGGGCCGACGACATGGACGATGCCCTGATTGATGTCCGTCGCGCCGAAATAGCGGATGCCGAACTCGGGCGCATTGCGCTCCAGCGCGGCGAGCTGCTGCGCGCTCTCCTTGTTGACGATGGGGATGCGGTTGCCCTGCGCATCCACCCGCGCCGTGGTCGGCACGTTATGATCCGGCACGGCCAGCGTGAGATCGGGACGGCGCACTTTGCGGCCAGCCAGACGAAGGCCCTCGAACGCTTGCGGGCTGGTCACTTCATGGACGAGGTGGCGGTCGATATAGACAAGGCACGTGCCATCGTCGCGCTTCTCGACGACGTGCGCGTCCCAGATCTTCTCATAAAGGGTGCGGGCCTGGGTCATAATGGGGCTGCCCTACATCTGTCGCGGTCGGGGGGGAAGCCCCTATATCGGGCGGTCGAAGTCCGTTTCAATGGCGCGCGCGGCGCTCTTCCCCTGGTCGCCCCGGCCTTGATCAGGGTCCCGCTGCCTTAGCGCGCGATCGCTGAATAAGAAGCGTCATCCCGGATCAAGTCCGGGATGACGGAGTATTGGTGGGGCAGCGAAGCGCTCCGGAACTGCCCCTCCTCCGAAGAGAAGAGGTAACTACCGCGCGTTAACCCGACGCCTTACGAGACGTAATGCGCCGTCGTCTTGGCCGCGACTTCCTCGGCGGTAACACCCGGCGCCAGCTCCACGAGGCGGAAGGGCTGATCGTGCGAAACGCGCTGGAAGACGCACAGATCGGTGACGATCATATCCACCACATCCCGGCCGGTGAGCGGCAGGGTGCATTCCGGGATGAACTTGGGGCTGCCGTCCTTGGCGGTGTGCTCCATCACCACGATGATCTTCTTGACGCCGGCGACGAGGTCCATCGCGCCGCCCATGCCCTTGATCATCTTGCCGGGGATCATCCAGTTGGCGATGTCGCCTTTCTCGGAGACTTCCATCGCACCCAGCACGGTGAGATCGATGTGGCCGCCGCGGATCATCGCGAAGCTGTCGGCGCTGGAGAAATAGACGCTGCTCGGCAGTTCGCTGATCGTCTGCTTGCCGGCATTGATGAGATCGGGATCGACCTCGTCATCATAAGGGAACGGGCCGATGCCGAGCATGCCGTTCTCGCTCTGCAGCGTGACTTCCACGCCCGGCGGGATGTGATTGGCGACCAAGGTCGGGATGCCGATGCCGAGATTCACATAGAAGCCGTCCTGAAGCTCCTTCGCGGCGCGCGCGGCCATTTCATCGCGTGACCAGCCCATTATGCGGCCTCCCTTTCGCGGACAGTGCGGAATTCGATCTTCTTGTCATAGGGCGCACCGACGATCATGCGCTTCACATAGATGCCGGGCAGATGGATGCTGTCCGGATCGAGGCTGCCGACGGGCACCACTTCCTCGACTTCCGCGACGCAGATCTTGCCGGCGGTGGCCATCGGCTGGTTGAAATTGCGCGCGGTCTTGCGGAAAATCAGGTTGCCCGCTTCATCGGCCTTCCAGCCCTTGATGATGCACAGATCGGCATAGATGCCGCGCTCGAGCACATATTCCTGCCCGTCGAAAATCTTGGTTTCCTTGCCCTCGGCAACCTGCGTGCCCACACCGGTCTTGGTGTAGAAGCCCGGAATGCCCGCACCGCCGGCCCGGCAGCGCTCGGCCAGCGTGCCCTGCGGACAAAACTCCACCTCCAACTCGCCTGCCAGATACTGCCGCTCGAACTCCTTGTTCTCGCCCACATAGGACGAAATCATCTTCTTCACCTGGCGGGTGCGCAGCAGCTTGCCCAGCCCTTCGCCGTCGATGCCGGCGTTGTTGGAGGCGAAGGTGAGATCCTTCACGCCAGAATCGCGGATCGCGTCGATCAGGCGCTCGGGAATACCGCACAGGCCGAACCCGCCGGCGCAAATGAGCATTCCGTCGTGGAGCAGGCCATCGAGAGCGGCTGCAGCATCGGGATAGAGTTTCTTCACGCGTGTCTCCTTGGCACGGATGGAGCGAAAGCTGATCCGCCCATAAGAGCGCGGGACCGGACGGTCAAATGCCCGGATTGCATGAAGCGGTAGGGAAACCGAACCATACCGGGTGATCGCTGCCTGCTCGGACATAAACAATGAAGGCCGCACTCGCTTCTGCGAGTACGACCTTTCATCAAACGCTTGAGCGTTACGGCTTGGGGTCAGACCCGGTCGCCGAGGGCTCCCTTCACGGCGCCCTTGAGGCCTTGGCCCTTGCCCTTGAGCTCTTGGCCGAGACCTTCCGCCTGCTGATCGGGATCGTTGCGCTGCTTGCCGATCTCCTGCTTGGCCTTGCCGACTGCTTCGTTGACGGCACCCTTGGCCTTGTCGATCAATTCACCCATGATAGGTCTCCAATCGCTGAATTCTGCTACGGCCGGACGATCCGACCGTCTGAAAATCAAACGAGTTGGGAGGCGGCTGGTTCCGACAAATACGACCAGCGGTTGGCCGCGCCTGGCTCAGATCAAGCCAGCGAGCGGACTTGAGGGGTCGGCATACATGCGTCGCCCCATGCGCCCGGCGAGATAGGCCATGCGTCCAGCTTCGACCGACGCTTTCATGGCAGCGGCCATCAGCACCGGGTTCTTGGCTTCTGCAATGGCGGTGTTCATCAGTACGCCGGTGCAGCCCAGTTCCATCGCCACCGCTGCATCGGAGGCCGTGCCGACGCCGGCATCGACCAGCACCGGGAGCTTGGTGCCTTCGACGATCAGACGGATGGTCACCCGGTTCTGGAGGCCCAGGCCCGAGCCGATGGGCGCGCCGAGCGGCATGATCGCCACCGCGCCCGCACTCTCCAGCTGCTGCGCGGCGATTGGGTCGTCGGTGCAGTAGACCATCGGCTTGAAGCCCTCCTTGGCGAGGATTTCCGTCGCACGGATGGTCTCGACCATGTTCGGGTAAAGCGTGCGGGCTTCGCCCAGCACTTCCAGCTTCACCAGATCCCAGCCGCCCGCCTCGCGCGCCAGTCGCAGCGTGCGGATCGCGTCTTCAGCGGTAAAGCAGCCAGCGGTGTTCGGCAGATAGGTGATCTTCTTGGGGTCGATGAAGTCGGTCAACATCGGTGCCTTGGGGTCGGACACATTCACCCGCCGCACCGCCACGGTGACGATCTCCGCGCCCGATGCCTCGACGGCAGCGGCGTTCTCGGCGAAATCGCGATATTTGCCAGTCCCGACGATCAGCCGCGAGCGGAAGGTGCGCCCGGCCACGCTCCAGCTATCATCGGCCAGTACCGGCGATCCATCGCCGCCGCCGACGAAGTGCACGATCTCCAGCTCATCGCCATCCTCGACGATCACATCGGCCAGCTTCGCACGCGGCACGACCTCCAGATTACGCTCGACCGCCACCTTCTCGGGCGCCAGCCCAAGCTCATTGGCCAGATGCGCTATGCTGTGCCCGGCGCGCACGCGGCGATGCTCGCCATTGACCCGGATGCCGATCGTTCCGTCCGCGCTCATGCCGTGTGTTCACCTTTCGCTTTGAGAGCCGTTCGCCACGCCATATAGGGTGGAGCCCAAGGCTCGCAACCAACAAGGACCGGATGGCCCCATGACTGCCGCGCGAAAAATCTATGTCCTCAATGGCCCCAATCTCAACCTGCTCGGCACGCGTGAGCCGGAGATATATGGCTATGATACGCTCGACGACATTGCCGACCGCATGGAAGACGAGGCCCGGCGCGCCAGCGTGGAGCTGGATTTCCGCCAGTCCAATCATGAGGGCCATCTGATCGATTGGCTACATCAGGCCAATGCGGAAGCAGCGATGGCCGTCATCCTGAACGCGGGCGGCCTCACGCACACTTCCGTGGCGCTGCACGATGCGATCAAATCCATCACCGTGCCGGTGATCGAGGTTCACCTCTCCAACCCCGCCGCGCGGGAGAGCTTCCGCCATCATAGCTATGTCGGCATGGCCGCGCGCGGATCGATCGCGGGCTTCGGCGCGCTCTCCTATATGCTGGCGCTGGAAGCGGCGCTTGAGATGGATTGAACCAGACAGGGCGTGCAAACGGTTGCCTTATCGGGCGAAGGGCAATAGGCCCCAGCCCCACTCCAGAACAGAATAAAGCTTTCTCAAAGGGAAGACCAATGGCCGACAAGACCAACGAAGGCTCGATGCAGGTGGACGTTAAGCTGGTGCGCGAACTGGCGAAAATGCTGGACGCGACGAACCTCACCGAGATCGAGGTGGAAGACGGCGACCGCAAGATCCGCGTCGCCCGCACCCCCGCCGCCCAGAGCGCGACCTATGCGCCGATGGCCGCTGCGCCCGCACCGGCAGCCCCGGTGGCTGCTGCTGCGCCCGTGGAAAGCGCTGCACCGGCCCCCGCGGCCGGTCCCGCCGCCGGCACGATCAAATCGCCGATGGTCGGCACCTGCTACCTGACGCCTGAGCCGGACGCCCCCGCCTTCGTCAAGGTCGGTGACGCGGTGAAGGCGGGCCAGACCCTGCTGATCGTCGAGGCCATGAAGGTCATGAACCCGATCACTGCGCCCTCTGCCGGCACGGTCCAGGCTGTGCTGGTCGAAAACGGCCAGCCGGTCGAATATGACCAGCCGCTGATCGTGGTCGCGTGAGGACACGCCAGCCATGAGCATCGAGAAGCTGCTGATCGCCAATCGCGGCGAGATCGCCCTGCGCATCCACCGAGCCTGCCATGAGATGGGCATCAAGACGGTGGCCGTGCATTCGACCGCGGACGCGGACGCCATGCATGTGCGCTTGGCCGACGAAGCCATCTGCATCGGCCCCCCCGCTGCGAAAGACAGTTATCTCAACATTCCCGCGATCATTTCCGCCGCCGAAATCTCGGGCGCGGATGCGATCCATCCGGGCTATGGCTTCCTGTCCGAAAATGAGCGTTTCGCGGAAATCGTGGAAGCGCATGACATCATCTTCGTCGGCCCCAAGCCCGAGCATATCCGCGTGATGGGCGACAAGGTGGAAGCCAAGCGCACCGCCGGCGCGCTCGGCCTGCCGCTTGTGCCGGGCACCGACGGCGCGATCGAGGACATTGCAGACGCCAAGCAGCGCGCGAGAGAGATCGGCTATCCGGTGCTCGTGAAAGCGGCCTCCGGCGGCGGCGGGCGCGGCATGAAGGTTGTCCCCACCGAAGACGAGTTCGAGAGCCTGATGTCCCAGGCCAAGAGCGAGGCCAAGGCGGCGTTCGGCGACGACACCGTCTACATGGAAAAATATCTCGGCAATCCGCGCCATATCGAGTTCCAGATTTTCGGCGACGGCAAGGGCAATGCCATCCATCTGGGCGAGCGCGACTGCTCGCTGCAGCGGCGCCACCAGAAGGTGCTGGAAGAAGCGCCCTCCCCGGTCATTTCATCGGCCGAGCGCAATCGCATGGGCACGCTCGTGGCCAAGGCGATGGCCGACATGGGCTATCGCGGCGCGGGGACCATCGAATTCCTGTACGAGAATGGCGAATTCTACTTCATCGAGATGAACACCCGCATTCAGGTCGAACATCCGGTGACGGAGATGATCACCGGCTTCGATCTGGTGCGCGAGCAGATCCGCATTGCCGAGGGCAAGCCGCTCTCGGTGACGCAGGACGAGCTGGAGTTCCACGGCCACGCCATCGAGTGCCGCATCAATGCGGAAGACCCGGTGACGTTCATGCCCTCCCCCGGCAAGGTGCAGATGCTCCACGTCCCCGGCGGCATGCATGTGCGCGTCGAAAGCGCGCTCTATCAGGGCTATAGCGTGCCGCCTTATTACGATAGCATGATCGGCAAGCTGATCGTCTATGGCCGCACCCGCGAGGGCTGCCTGATGCGCCTCAAGCGCGCGCTTGAGGAATATGTCATCGAGGGCATGAAGACGACCATCCCCCTGCACCAGAAGCTCATTGCCGACCCGGACGTGCAGAATGGCGATTACAGCATCAAGTGGCTGGAAGAATGGCTGGAGCGGCAGAAGGTCGATTGAGCGGACAACCGCCACTGCGCATCCGTCCGGTCGCCCCGGCGGATGCGGAGGCCGTCACGGCGATCTACGCCCATCATGTGCAGCATGGCACAGCGACCTTCGATACGCAGGCGCCCACGGCCGAGCAATGGCGCGAGAAGATCGCGCATCTCGCTGAGCGGGGCTGGCCCTTCCTCGTTGCGGAAGATGAGAACGGCGCGGTGATCGGCTATGCCTATGCCGCGCAATTCCGCGACCGCCCCGCCTACGCTCATGCCTGCGAGGACAGCGTCTATCTCCATCCCGCGAAGACCGGCCAGGGCATCGGCAAAGCGCTGCTGGCGGCGCTGATCCCCGCAGCCGGCGCGGCAGGCTTCACCCAGATGCTCGGCGTGATCGCCGGCGGCGAGGACGCCTCGGTCGCGCTCCATGCCGGCCAGGGCTTTCGCCACGCAGGACGCATGGAGAAGGTCGGCTATAAATTCGGCCGCTGGCTGGACACCATCTACATGCAGCGGGCCTTGCCCTGCGACGACCAGACGGCCTGACGGACGGGCAAACGAAAAGGATCAGGCGATGAAGGCGACCATCTACCACAACCCCCGCTGCTCGAAATCCCGCGAGGCACTGGCGATCCTGCAGGAAACGCCGGGCGTCGAGGTGGAGATCGTCGAATATCTCAAGGCCCCGCCGAGCCGCGACACGCTCGCCGCCCTCTATCAGCGCGCGGACCTCACCCCGCGCGAGGGCCTGCGCAAGGCCGAGGACGGCGCCAAGGCCCTCAAGGACGCGGACGACGCCGCCATCCTCGACGCCATGGCTGCCGACCCCATCCTGATCGAACGCCCGCTGGTGGCGACCGAAAAAGGCGTGCGGCTGGGCCGTCCGCCGGAGACGGTGCGGGAGATTTTGTAGAGGGATTAGGTGGTTGTTGCTCAGTGCTGACAGCTCGGCCTTCCTCAGTTCACGACACCCGTGAGCTTTGCGGAACAGCCGAGTTCGCAACTCGGATGCACATTTACAGTGGGGCTTGCGCTCGTCTTGGGCGGCTTGGTGTTTGCTTTCAAAACCGCTATTTTCGAGTGGACGATTGGCCCGCCGCCTAGAGTTCTGGAAATCTCGACGGAAGTGGCTCGCTTGCAGTTTGAAGCCTGTATGCATGGCGCCACAGCAACAAAATTTTTAGGTCCGCTATCCGTATATGAGCCATTCTCGACGCGCGCCGGTGGGACTGTAGGCGAGGCCTTTCATTATCGAACCGCCGAAGGACAAATCTTAACTTGGCGCCGGCAGAGCGGCTCTGCTCGAGTTTCGGTCAGAGCCCTGCGGCCGCTCACTCAAGCACAGATTGATGCTCTTAACCGTTGCCTGACTGTGTCTGACACTTGGTAGTTCTGGCAGCGGTCTGCTTCCGGATCCGAGCGTGGTGCAAGTAACGGTGCCGACGGTCAGCCGACCTCGACGCCTTTCCAGAAGGCGATACGGTCGCGGATCGCTTCCGCCTCGGGTTTGGGATCGGGATAATACCAGGCGGCATCCGGATTGTCGGCGCCATCGACATGCAGACTATGATAATGTGCCGTGCCTTTCCACGAGCAGACCGTCGTCGTGTCACTCGGGCGGAGGATGGCGGGATCGACGGCATCGGCCGGGAAATAGTGATTGCCTTCCACGACGACCGTCTCCTCGCTGCGGGCAATGACGGCGCCGTTCCAGCGGGCTTCGACCATGCGGTGTCTCCTTAAGGTCCGGCGGGTGATAAGAGACCCGCCCCGTCCTCCCAACGCACGTCACCCCGGACTTGATCCGGGGTCCCGCTGGTTTATGCGCCCTTGCTCTGACCAGCCGGTCACGAGAAAGCTGGACCCCGGATCAAGTCCGGGGTGACGGTGGGGGAAGAAACATCCTCCCCCGCCCTCCCCTCAGACCGCCAGGTCCGCCGGCACCACGGGAAGCGAGCGGATGCGCTTGCCGGTGGCGGCGAAAATGGCATTGATGATCGCCGGGATCACCGGCGGCAGGGCCGGTTCACCGAGGCCGGTCGTATCATTGTCCGAGATCACCCATTCGACCACCACGTCCGCCGGTGCATCGACGATGCGGGGCAGCGGGTAATCGTGGAAGTTGGTGCGGTTGGCCGCGCCATCCTTGATCTCGATCTTCTGGCCGGACAGCGCCTGGCCCAGCCCGTCGATCACCGCGCCCTGCGCCTGATGCAGCGCGTTGATGGGGTTGATGATCTGCCGGCCGACATCGCCCGCAACCCAGACCTTATCGACGCTGACCTTCCCGGTCTTGGCGACGGTCACATCCACCACTTCGGCGAAATAGCCGCGATGGCTGTAATAGAAGCCAAAGCCCCGGCCCTTGCGCACGCCGTCCCCAACATTGGCGCCGGCATCCCCGCCGGTGCGGCCCTTCCAGCCCGCCATCTGGCAGACCTTGTCGATTACCGCGCGGGCACGGCCCGTGTTGAACTCGGGTACGCTGCCATCCATGCCGGGGCGGTTGCCATGCTTCATCAGCCGCGCCTCGCCCAGCGTGCGACGCATCAGCTCGGGCAGGTCGAGACCGCCGGCCAGTGCCACCTCATCGAGGAAGCTCTGGAACGCAAAGGCCAGTGCATTGGAGCTCGGCGCGCGCAGATAGCCCGTCGGCACGTTGCTCTCGACATAGGAGACCGAGAGATCGACATCCGCCAGCAGGGGCGCCGGAAATTCCGTCGCAGTCATGGCGGCGCCGGTGTCCGGCTTGCCATCCTTGCCATAAGTGATGAAATGGTCGGTAAAGGCCACGAGCTTGCCCGAGCCATCGATGCCGGCCTTGAAATCATGCCAGCCGCCGGGCCGGAAGAAATCGTGGCGCAGATCGTCGGTGCGGGTCCAGATCATCTTGATCGGCCGACCTGGCAGCGCCTTGGCGATCTGCGCGACCTGCGCCATGTAATCGTTCATCAGCCGCCGGCCGAAGCCGCCACCGATGCGCGTCATGTGGATGGTGATCGCCTCCGGCGCGATGCCGAGCGCCTCGGACACCACCTTGCGCCCGTCCGCCGGGAGCTGAGTCGGCGCCCAGAACTCGATCTTGCCGTCCTTGAACAGCGCGGTGCAGTTCTGCGGCTCAAGCGTTGCGTGGGCGATGTAGGGATATTCATAGCGCGCGGTGACGGTCTTTGCCGCGCTGGCCATGGCCTTGGCGGCATCGCCGGCCTTGTGGATCGAGCCTTCCGGCGCAGCCGCCATCTTGGCCTCGGCCGAAGCCTTGAAAGCCGCGCTGGAGAAGCGCTTCTGCGCCTCCATATTCCACACCGGCTTCAGGGCCGAGCGCGCCTGATTGGCGACCCACCAGCTTTCCGCCACGATAGCCACCGCATCGTGCGGTCCCTTGGGATTGTAGCCGCTGTTGAGCGGCACCACGGCGATGATGCCGGGAAGCGCCTTCACCGCCGCCTCATCGAAGCTGGTGAGCGTGCCGCCATAAGCCGGGCATGCCTCTATCGCGGCGTGGAGCAGGCCGGGCTTCTTCACATCGATGCCGAACAAAGGCTTGCCCGCCACGATGGCCGGCGTATCGACGCCGATCTTGGACTTGCCGATGATCTTGAAGCTCGCCGGGTCTTTAAGCGGCACGGTCTTGAGGTCCGGCGCGGCGATCTTCGCGGCTTCCGCCGCCAGCTCGGCATAGGTCACGCTGTGCTTGGCCGTCGGCGAACCGGACGTCTGCGAGACGCGGCCGCCGCCGGTGGTGAGCGTGTCTTCCGGCACGCCCCAGCGCGCCGCCGCTGCCTTGATGAACATCTGCCGCGCCGCCGCGCCGATCTGGCGCATGGGCAGGTAGTTCATCGGCGTGGTGAAGCTGCCGCCAGCGACCTGCATCCCGTAGGTCTTCTCGTCGGCAATGGTCGTCTCGGCGGTGACCTGCGTCCAGTCGACATCCAGTTCCTCGGCGATGAGCATCGGCAGCATCGTCTTGACGCCCTGGCCGATCTCCGGGTTCTTGGAGCCGATCACGAAGCGGTTGTCCGGCAGTACGCGGATGTAGGCGTTGATGATGACCGCCTTCTCGCCCGGCGCCTGCGCGAAGGCGAAGCGCGCATCGAAGGCCAGCACCGCGCCGCCGACCAGCGTCGCCTTGAGCAGCCCGCGGCGGTTCATGTTGAGGGGCGCGTTCATGCGGCGGCTCCCTCTTCGAGGCCAGCCGCCTGTTTGATGGCCTTGCGGATGCGCAAATAGGTCGCGCAACGGCAGATATTGCCGCTCATCGCCGCATCGATCTGCTGATCGGTGGGCTTGGGCGTCTTGGCGAGCAAAGCCGTTGCGGAGACGATCTGCCCGGCCTGGCAATAGCCGCACTGTGGCACATCGAGCTGGGTCCAGGCCTCACTCACGGCCTTGCCGACCGGCGTCGTCGCGACATGCTCGATGGTGGTGATCTGCTTGCCCGCCGCCGTGCCGACCGGCGTGGTGCAGGAGCGCACGGCCTGGCCGTCGATCATCACCGTGCAGGCGCCGCACAGCGCCATGCCGCAGCCGAACTTGGTGCCGACCATGTCCAGATCTTCACGAAGCACCCAGAGCAGCGGCTTCTTGGGGTCGGTTTCGACCTGCCTTTTTTGCCCGTTGACCATCAGTTCGGTGGCCATGCCGCTTCTCCCTCCGCAATGTCTCGATAAGCGGCGACATTGCCGCTCCTCTCGCCCCATTGTCAATGTCCGTAGGCTTGCAATAATGAGGCAGGCGAGAGATGGCAGCGGCACCCCGGCACCCACCCCGACACAGGACCAGCGCTTGAACGATATCGATGCCATCATCACCGCCGCGCGCGACTGGGCCGGCCAGCCCATGGCGCTCGCCACCGTCGTGGAAGCCTCCGGTTCCGCGCCAAGGCCGCGCGGCGGGCATATGCTCATCGCGGCGGATGGACGCTTTGCCGGATCGATCTCGGGCGGCTGTGTGGAATATGACGTGTTCGCCATGGCCGAGCGGGCGATCACGAAGGGGGAGACCGGCCTGCGCTATTTCGGCAGCACCGACCCCAGCGTGTGGGAGCCGGGCCTGCCCTGCGGCGGGCAGATCGGCGTGCTCGTGCAGCCGGTGAGCGAGGCGGGCTTTGCGCCGGCCTTGTTCGAGACGGTGGCGCAGGGCCGCGCGGCGGGCAAGGCGGTCGCCATCTCCACCGACCTTACGACCGGCAAGGCGCGGCTAGGGACGCAGGCGGGGCAGTTCGTCAATCTCTACGAGCCGGCGCGAAAGCTGCTGATCGTCGGCGCGGTGCAGATCGGCCAGGCGCTCTCAGCCATCGCGCAGACGCTCGGTATGGCGGTGACGGTCAACGACCCACGCGAACGCTTCCTGAGCGCCGAGCGCTTCCCCGGCGTGACGCTGAGCGACGCCTGGCCGGACGATGCCGTCGCCAGCTTCGCGCCGAATGCCGCCTGCGCGGTGGTCACGCTCAGCCACGACATCAAGATCGATGACCCGGCCCTGATCGCCGCGCTGGCGCAGTCGACCGGCTATATCGGCGCGCTCGGATCGCGTGCCAATCATGCGCGGCGGCTGGAGCGGCTCGCGGCGGCGGGGGTAAGCGCGGACGAGCTGCGCCGGGTGGACGGGCCGGCCGGCCTGCCGATCGGCGGCCTTGGTCCGCAGGAGATTGCCCTCTCCATCGCCGCCGGCATGGTCGCGGCCTTTCGCGGGGCCCGCTGATGGCGCTGCCCGGCCTCGCCGTGGCGCTGCTGGCGGCGGGGCGCTCGATCCGCTTCGGCACGGCGGACAAGCTGGTGGCGGACCTCGGCGGACGCGCATTGATCGGCTGGGCGGCTGAGACCGGGCTGACGGTAGAGGCGACCCATCATCTGCTGGTGGCGCCGGCGGGCGTGGACTGGGGAAGCCATGCACCGAAATATCGGCTGGTCGTCAATTCTCGGCCAGAAGTGGGGATGGCGCACTCTTTGGGTCTGGCGGCGGCGGCGGCGCAGGAAGCCGGAGCCTCGGCGTTGATGGTGCTGCTCGCGGATATGCCGTTTGTCACGGCCGAGCATCTGGATGCGGTGCTTGGGCAGTTTGCGACGGATGGAGCGTCCGCTGTCTTCTCTTGTTCGCCCGAAGGCGTTGCTCAACCGCCCGCGCTGTTTCCGGCGCGGGCTTTCGCTGATCTCCAAGCGCTTGAAGGAGATCGGGGTGCGCAGGGGCTCGCCACAGGGTCTGCGCTGGTGAACGCCGACGCACGGCTGCTGCTGGATGTCGATACGCCGGAAGACCTCGCGTGGGCGCGGGCCATGGTTACGAACACGGAGAGCAAAGCTCCGGACTGAGCGCACTCTCAATCCCGGCAGCATCACCCTTCCCGTGCTCCTGCGAAGGCAGGAGCCCAGGGCGTTTGAGAACCACGGCGACGTATAGAGAAAGTTCGCGCACATGCCGAGCGTATCGGGTTCAAGTCGGCTGATTGATTGAAGCGCTTTACCGCCCTGAGCTCCTGCCTTCGCACGAGCACGAGAGAAATCTCGAGTTGCGGAGCGATGCCCTCTCGATGCCCCCCCTTAAATCTCCAGCTGGCTACCGAGCTCGATCACGCGGTTGGTCGGCAGGCGGAAGAACTCCATCGGGCTTTCCGCGTTGCGCAGCATCCAAGCGAAGAGCTTTTCGCGCCAGATCGGCATGCCGGGTCGGGCGGCCGGCAGCAGGGTCTGGCGCGTGAGGAAGAAGCTCGTCTCGATCATGCGGAAAGGCTGGCCGCAGCCTTCCACCATCGCCAGTGCAGCGGGCACGTCGGCCTCTTCCATGAAGCCGTAATGGATCAGCACGCGATAGAAGCCACGCCCGAGATCCTCGACCTGATAGCGATAGGAGGCATCGACCGTCGGCACATCGAGCACCTTGACCGTCAGCAGCACCACCCGCTCGTGCAGCACCTTGTTGTGCTTGAGATTATGCAGCAGCGCATGCGGCACGCCATCCGAGGTGGAGGTCATGAACACGGCCGTGCCCTGCACCCGCACGGCGCTGTTGGCGGCCGAGGCGACGAAGACCGGGATCGGCATGGCCGCTTCGCTCAGCCGATCGACCATCAGCCCACGGCCCTTGGCCCAGGTGGTGAGCATGGTGAAGATCACCAGGCCGACCAGCAGCGGGAACCAGCCGCCATCCGGCACTTTGGTCAGATTGGCGCCGAAATAGGCGATGTCCACGATGAAGAAGATCGCCAGCGCGCCATAGGCCAGCAGGCGGTTCCACTTCCACAGCGAGAGCAGCAGCACCGCGAGCAGGCAGGTGTCGATGAACATCGCGCCCGTCACCGCGATACCATAGGCCGCGGCGAGATTGCTGGATGAGCGGAACGAGAGCACCAGCAGGATCACCATCACCATCAGACCCCAGTTGATGACCGGGATGTAGATCTGCCCCTGCGCGCTGGCGCTGGTGTGCTTGATCTTGAGGCGCGGAATGAAGCCGAGCTGGATCGCCTGTTGGGTGAGCGAAAAGGCGCCGGTGATCACGGCCTGGCTGGCAATGATCGTCGCAACGATGGCGAGGATGACGAGCGGCAGGCGGAAGGCTTCCGGCGCGAGCAGGAAGAAAGGATTGCGGATCGCGTGATCCACCTGATCCGCCGGCAGAGAGAGGATGAACGCCCCCTGCCCCAGATAATTGAGCATGAGGCCGGGCAACACGAAGAACAGCCAGGAGACCCGGATCGGATTGCGGCCGAAATGCCCCATATCCGCATAAAGCGCTTCCGCGCCGGTGACGGCGAGCACGACGGAGCCGAGCGCGAGGAAGGCCAGCAACTTGTCGGTCAGGAAGAACTGGAAGGCATACCAGGGATTGAGCGCCAGCAGGATCGCGGGATCGGTGGCGATATGCATGATGCCAAGGCCCGCCAGCGTCGCGAAATAGACCAGCATGATCGGCCCGAAAAGCTGGCCGACCCGCGCCGTTCCGCGCGACTGGATAGCGAACAGGCCGATAAGGATCGCCACGGAGATCGGCAAAACCAGTGGCGCGAAATGCGCGTTGACGGTGATGAGACCTTCGGATGCCGACAGCACGGACATGGCCGGGGTGATCATCGAATCGCCGTAGAAGAGTGCGGTCGCGAAGACGCCGAGGATCACGATCGGCCCGGTCCAGCGCTTGCGGCCGCTGCGGCGGTTCACCAGCGCGAGCAGCGCCAGACTGCCGCCCTGCCCCTTGTTGTCGGCCCGCATGATGATCGAGACATATTTGATCGTCACGACGATCATCATCGACCAGAAGATCAGGCTGAGCACGCCGTAGATGTGCAGCGCATCGGGCGCGAGCGGGTGGTGCCCCGCGAACGTCTCGCGGAAGGCGTAGATCGGGCTGGTGCCGATGTCGCCGAAGACAATACCCATCGCCGCCAGCGCCATCTTGCGCAGGCTGTCCGGGCCGTGCCCATGACCAGCGGCCGCAGGATTCCCCGCCGCAAAGTCTCGTGGCTGATCGGTAGGGCTCACTTGCCCGCCTGACTCGCAATCATCAATCGCGCTTCCCTTGCCCAGGCCCTGCCCTGAACGGGCGGCGCCCTAGCACTTCGTCGAGAGGCACGCAACGCACCATCAGGGGCCGGCATTTCCGCTTTGGGGCGCCCCAGCCTGCGGGGCATCGCCCTGAGATGGCCCACCCTGCGCCATGGCATCGCGCCGCTCGATGAGCGCATTGAGCAACGCCACGTTGCGGATCAGCTCCTCACGCAGCTCGAAATCCTCCGGCAGGCGCGCTGCAAGCTTCAGCCAGACATCGCGCGCGCGGTCGAACTGACCCGACTCCGCCAGGGCAAGCCCATAGAAATAATTGGGAGAAACGCCGTCCGGCTGGAAATGCAGGGCCTGCGCGAAGGCATAATCCGCCGCCGGGGTCAGCGTGCCATTGCCATGCGCGACCAGCGCATTGCCCAGCCCCACCCAGATGTTCGCGTCATCGGGATATTCTTTCAGGCCCGAGAGCAGCACATTGGCGGCGCCGGCCGTGTTGCCCTTGCGGGCGAGCGCGTCGGACACGACAAGCCATTTCGTCGCACCAGTCAGCCGCTCGCCGATTTCCGAGCGCTTCTTGGCCAACGCCTCATCGAACTTCACGCGCGAGTCGTTCGCCGCGACCGGCTTGTCGGCCAGACCCGGACTGCCCTGCCAGGCATAGCCGGCGAGGCCGAGCAGCAGCGCAGTGGCAACCGGCGCGGCATGGCGGAGCGGCAGGCGCGCACCCAGCATGATGCCGATGCCGACCATGAGCGCGATGCCCGCTGCGATCAACAGGCCGGTCATGCCTTCGCTCCCTTGCGGCGGCGCATCCGCCCATATGCCAGCGCCCCGCCCGCGCCCAGCAGCATCAGCGGTGCCGCCCAGAGCGGCCAGAGAATGGGGTCCGCGGTCGGCTTGTAGCTGATCCAATCCCCATAGCGCTCGATGAGCCAGGCGCGAATGGCCTCAGGGTCTTCGCCCGCCGCGATGCGCTCGCGAATGATCGAGCGCAGGTCCGCCGCCATACTCGCGTCGCTGTCCGCAATAGACTGGCTCTGGCAGGTCAGACAGCGAATCGTGTGCATCAGCTCGGTTGCCTTCGCCTCCAGCGCCGGATCGTCGAGCTGGCGATTGGCATAGGGTGCGGGCGGCAGTGCGGTCTGCGCGAACACAGGCGCCGGCAGGATGGCGAGCAACGCCGGCAGGATCAGCGCGCCTCTCATGACCGCGCCTCGCGCAGCTTGGCGAGGATCATGTCCACATCCTGCGGGCCGATCACGCCGATATGCTGGTAGCGGATGATGCCCTTGCCATCGACCACGAACGTCTCCGGCACCCCGGAAGAGCCCATATAGAACTGCAGGGCACTGCGCTCATCCAGCCCGATGCGCTGATAAGGATTACCGTGACGCGTCAGGAAGTCGTCCACATCGGCGCGGGCATCGCGGATGGCCACGCCATCAATGGGCACGCCCCGTTGGGCAAGTTGCAGCAGCACCGGCGCCTCGGCGATGCAGGGCACGCACCAGCTCGCGAAGATGTTGAGCAGGCGCGGCTGCCCGTCCGCCATCGCCTTGGTGGAGAGCGTCGGGCGGCTGGAGGCGCCCGCCGGCAGGTCCATCGGCGGGACCGGCTTGCCGATCATCCGCGATTGCACCACCGTCTGCTGCTCACGATTGAGGCCCAGCGAGGCCACGCCGAGGAAGATCACATAGGCAATCAGCGGAATCCACAGGATGAGCGAGCGCTTGCCGAACTTCATGCCAGCGCCTCCTGCGGATGCTCCGCGCCAGATGCGCGCGCGAGCCGCGCCTGCTTGCGCTCGCGCCGGACGCGGCCGACCAGCGCCAGCGCGCCGCCCAGCGCGATCAGTCCCGCGCCGCCCCAGATCAGCGTGACGAACGGCTTCCACCAGATGCGCAACTGCCAGCGGCCATTTTCGAGCGCTTCGCCCAGCACCAGATAGAGCTGGCCGTTCCAGCGGGTAAGCTGGATGGACTCGTTGGTCGGCGTCGGCGGATCGGTGAAATAGCGGGCCTGAGGCCGCGCGGTGCCGATCACCTTGGCGCCACGTCGCACGACAAGCTGCGCTTCCATGGCGGTCCAGTTCGGCCCGGCATAGGGCCGCACCCCTTCCATGGTCACGGTGTAGCCGGCGATCTCGAAAGAGTCCCCCGGCGCTGCAGCCGCCAGCCGCTCGGATGAGAAGGCCGATTCGCTCGCCATGCCGGCCAGGCTGACTGCGCAGCCCAGATGCGCGATCACCATGCCATAAGTGAACATCGGCGTACGCCGCAGATTACGCTTCCAGAGCGGCGCAACGCTGGCCACGGCAACGGCGGCGGCCATAACGAGGCCCAATAGCGGCAGCCAGCCGATCGGGCGGTCCGCAAACAGCAGCACGGCGATCAGCGTGACCAAGGCAGCGCCGATAGCGGGAGCCGAACGCCGCAGTGCTGCGCCCGACTCGTCCCGCCGCCAGCGCAGCAGCGGCCCGACGACCAGCGCGGTCATCAGCACCAGCGTGATCGGCCCGATCACCGCGTTGAAATAAGGCGGACCCACAGAGACGCTCTGGCCCAGCATTTCGGTCAGCAGCGGATAGAGCGTGCCGATGAGCACCAGCCCCAGAATCACGCACAGCAGCAGGTTGTTGACGACGAGCAGCGCCTCGCGGCTAAGCGGATCGAACCGCGCGCCCTCGTTCACCGTGTGGACCCGCATCGCGAACAGCGCGAGCGCGCCGCCGATATAGAGGCCGAGCAGGATGAGGATGAAGCTGCCGCGCGTGGGATCGACTGCGAACGCATGGACGCTGGTCAGGATGCCCGAGCGCACGAGGAAGGTGCCAATCATCGACATGGCGAAAGCGACCACTGCCAGCATCACCGTCCAGGCCCGCAACGCATCGCGGGCAGCCAGGACCGAAGCGCTATGGAGCAGCGCCGTCGCCGCCAGCCAGGGCATGAGCGAGGCATTCTCGACCGGGTCCCAGAACCACCAGCCGCCCCAGCCTAGCTCATAATAAGCCCAGTAGGAGCCGGCCGCGATGCCGATGGTCAGCAGCACCCAGGCGCCCAGCACCCAGGGCCGGATCGCCCGGGCAAAGCGGGCATCCACCTGCCGGGTGAGCAGCGCGCCCACCGCGAAGGAGAAGGCTACGGACAGGCCGACATAACCAAAATAAAGCGTCGGCGGATGGAAGGCGAGACCGGGGTCCTGCAGCAGCGGGTTCAGCCCCTGCCCCTCGACCGCCGGGGGATTGAGGCGCTGGAAGGGATTGGAAGCAAACAGCAGGAAGGCGTAAAAGCCAAGGCTGATCGCCGCCTGCGCGCCGAGTGTCGCGAAATGGGTCGCGCGGTCGAGACTGCGCTCGAACAGCGCCACCGCGCCGCCGGCAAGGCTCATCACCGCCACCCAGAGCAGCATCGAGCCCTCGTGATTGCCCCAGGCGCCGGCGAATTTGTAGATGAACGGCTTGAGCGAATGGCTGTTCGCCGCGACCAGATAGACCGACATGTCGGAGATCAGGAACAGGACGATGAGCAGCGCCATAGCGAGACCCGCCAGCACGCCCTGCGCGACCGCCAGGGGCCGGATGAAGCGGGCCGCATCGGCATTGCCGCGCGCGACGGCCAACCAGGCGAGCAGCAATTGCAGGCCGGCGAGCGTGGCCGCGAGCCACAGGGCGGCAAGGCCGGCTTCAGCGATCATTGGCCGCTTGCATCCACCTGATGGGTCTGCGGATCATATTTGATGCCCTCCATCTCGCGCGGCATGTAGCGCTCGTCATGCTTGGCGAGGATGTTGGTCGCGCGGAACACGCCGTCTTCCCCAAAGGCACCTTCCGCCACCGCACCGCTGTTCTCGGCAAAGAGGTCGGGCGTGATGCCGGTGAAGGAGGCCGGCACGGTCGCCTTGCCGTCGGTCAGGCGGAAATCCACCGTCGTTCCGTTGGCGTGGCGCTTGATGCTGCCCGCTTCGACCATGCCACCCAGACGAATCGCGCGACCCGGTTCGACCTTCGCGGCCAGCGCTTCAGCGGGCGTGTAGAAATAGGCAGCCTGCGAGCGCAGTGCGGACATGGCCAGCAGCACGCCGCCGATCATCGCCGCCAGCGCCAGCCCGACGAGAATGAGGCGCTGATGCTTGCGCTTGGGGCCAGCTCTGTTCGACGTCACCGCAACCATTTCAATCCCGCTCCAGCAAATCCCGCGCCCGGCGCTCCGCCTGCCGCGCGCGGGCCCAAGCCCACAGGCTGGTCGCAACCGTCGCAACGAAGGTGAGGCCATAAGCCGCAATCACGAAAGGCCAGGGATTCATGATATGCGCCCTCAGCCCCGCGACATCCGGCGCAACCGCGCCTCGATCCGATTTTCCGCCAGCATCGCCCGCATTCGCAGCAGCACGATCGCCGTGAACCAGAGGGTAAAGCCGAGCACCGTCAAGCCAAGCGGCCAGAGCATGGATGGCGCAATGCTGCTGCTCATGCCGACCACGCTGATGCTCTTGGCCTGGTGGAGACTGTTCCACCACACGACCGAATAATGGATGATCGGCAGATTGAGCGCGCCGATGAGCGCATAGATCGCCGTCACGCGGCTGACGCCGCCGGCATCGCCCCGCTCCACGCTGGCGCGCGCCAGTGCAATATAGCCAATGTAGAGGAACAGCAGCAGCAGCATGGAGGTCAGCCGCCCGTCCCACTCCCACCATGTCCCCCAGGTGGGCCGGCCCCAGATCGATCCGGTGGCGAGACACAGGGCGGTGAAGACCGCGCCGGGCACCGCGATGGCCCGGCCCGCGACGCTCGCCAGCGGGTGACGCCAGACAAGCTGCATGATCGCCGCGATGGTGAGGCCACTCCAGCCGCCCATGCCCAGCCATGCCGCCGGCACATGAATGTAGAGGATGCGGAAGCTGTGCCCCTGCAGATAATCCGCGGGCGCCACGAACAGCCCGGCCCAGCACCCGGCGAGAATCAGGAGGATGCCGCCCCAGAAGCACCAGGGCGTCGCAGGCACGGCAATCGCCAGAAAACGTCGCGGGTTCGCAAGGACGTGCATCCCGCCCCTTTAGAGGCAGCGGGGCAGGCGCGCCAGTGGCTTTGGCCAGAGAATGTGACGCCGAATGTGACCCCGGCCGCGCTCAGCGCAGATAGGGGTTGGCGCGCTTGCGGGTCTTGCGGTCGATGCCCATCAACAGCCCCAGTGAGATCATGATCGAGAGCATCGCGGAGCCGCCATAGGAGACGAGCGGCAAAGGCAGGCCGACGACCGGCGCAAAGCCGACGACCATCATCATGTTGATGGAGATGTAGAGGAACAGGCTGCAGGTCAGCCCCGCCGCCAGCAGCTGGTCGAAACGGCTGGCAGCATCCCGCGCGACGTTCATGCCCCAGCGCAGCAGCAGCCAGAACAAGGCGATGATGACCGTCGCGCCGAGCAGCCCCCACTCCTCGGTTATGGCCGGAAAAATGAAATCGGTATGCGACTCAGGAAGATAATGGAGATGGCTCTGACTGCCTTGCAGATAGCCCTTGCCGAAGAAGCCGCCCGAGCCAATGGCGATGACCGACTGGGTGATGTGATAGCCCGCGCCCAGCGGATCGGCCTCCGGGTTCATGAAAATCGTCACGCGCCGCTGCTGGTGCGGCAGCAGGAAGCTGTAGATCACCGGGATCAGCACGATCGCGGCCGCGCCCGCCGCCGCATAGAGCCGCAGCGGCAATCCCGCGAGAAAGGTCACGACCGCCACAGACAGCACCAGCATCATGCCGGTGCCGAGATCCGGCTGGAGCAGGATGAGCGCGAAGGGCACCACCGTGAGCGCGACCGGTGGCCATAGCGCCGTGAAGGAGCGCGTCGCGGCGGGCGGCAACATCTCGTAGAATCGCGCGACCATGCCGATCACGGCCAGCCGCACGAACTCGGAGGGCTGCAACTGCATGAAGCCGAGATTGAGCCAGCTCCGCGCCCCGCCCCCCACGATGCCCATCATCAGCACAATGATGAGCAGCGCGAGACTCGCCAGATAGGCCGGGAAGAGCAGCGGCTTGAACTGCTCGGAGGGGATGTAGGAAATCACCAGTGCCAGGATCAGAAACAGCGCAAAGCGCAGCAGATGCGCACCGGCCCACGGCACCATCGAACCACCAGCCATGGAATAGAGTGCGAGCGCGCCGACCACTGCCAGCGCCGTCACGATGCCGATGGCACGCCAGGACTGGTTGGCGATCGCAGGCGGGACATGCACGAGCATCATGGGGCGGGATCTTGAACCGGAGTTTGGGAGGGCGACGTTGCCCTCCCCGCCTAATGCCTTTCCGCCTCCAGTGAAAGCACGCGCTTAACCCCTTCGCCTCAGGCAAGCGCTCGGCGGATCGAGCGAGCTTGCCACGCCCGACCTGCCAAAGCCATGTTTCCTCCCATTCTCATCCCGGCAGGGCGTAGGCGATCACTTCATCGCCAATCGGCGTCTCCATGAAATGGTGCCCGCCCGCCATGATGACGAGATACTGCTTGCCGTTCACCTCATACACGCTCGGCGTCGCCTGACCGCCCGCCGGCAGCCTATCCTGCCAGAGCGTCTTGCCCGTCTCGATGTCGATGGCGCGGATCAGATTGTCCGTCGCTGCGGCGATGAAGGCGACACCGCCAGCCGTGACCACCGCGCCGCCATTGTTTGGCGTGCCGATGTTGATGGGAAGCATGGACGGAATTCCCCAGGGGCCATTGCGCCGCGCGGTGCCGAAGGGGCGATCCCAGATGGTCTGGCCCGTCCGCATGTCGATCGCACGGATACCGCCATAAGGCGGGCGCTTGCACAGCAGGCCAGTCAGCGAAAGCCGCCACCCTGCGTTTACCGAAATGGCATAAGGCGAGCCGGCCTGCGGGTCTTGCGAGCCGTGACCGCCACCCTCGCTCATGCTGCCGCCCCGCGCCTTCTCGTCGCCACGCGGCGCCGGGAAGCCCCGACGGTCCGCCTCGGCGCGCGGCACCAGGCGATTATAGTTGGGCATATTATTGTAGTTGGCGAGGATCACGCCGCGCACCGGATCGATGGCGAGCCCGCCCCAGTCCGTGCCGCCATTATAGCCCGGATATTCGACGAAGTGCTTGTCCGCCGTGGGAGGCGTGTATCGCCCGCGATATTCCGCCTGCCGATATTGGATGCGACAGACCATCTGGTCGATGGGGGACATGCCCCACATGTCGCTTTCCTGGAGGTCCGGGAAGGCAAGCGTGTGGTAGGTGGAATAAGGCTGGGTGGGGCTGCGCCGCTGCGGCTCCACGCCGGTGCGCGGCACCGCCCGCTCCTGCACCGGAAAGATCGGCTGGCCGGTGCGACGGTCCAGCACGTAGATTTCGCCCTGCTTGCTCGGCAGGATCAGCGCCGGCACCGTGCCGGAGCCATTGGGGAAATCGACCAGCGTGGCCTGCGCGCCGAGATCATAGTCCCACACGTCCCGATGCACGGTCTGGAACCGCCAGCGCGGCTTGCCGGTCGTTACGTCCAGCGCAACCAGCGAGGAAGAAAAATCGTCCTCCTGCGGGCTGCGGCTCCCGCTCCAGTAATCCACTGCGGAATTGCCCATCGGCAGATACACGAGGCCCAGCGACTCATCGCCGCTGGCAATGGTCCACATATTGGGTGTGCCGCGCGCATATTCCTGCCCGGCCGGCGGATCGCCCGCCCAATCCGGGTTGAGCATGTCCCACGCCCAGCGCTTCTCGCCCGTGACCGCATCATATCCCTGGATGACGCCGGACGGCGCATCGCGCTTTTGCCCATCCAGCACTTGGTGCCCGGTCACGATGACGCCTTGCACGATGGTGGGCGGCGATGTGATCGAGACCATGCCCGGCACCACCTTGCCCATGCCGCGCTTGATATCGACCGCGCCGTTCTCGCCGAAGTCGGAACAGGGCCGGCCGGTCTGCGCATCCACGGCAATCAGGCGCCCGTCCAGCGTACCCTCGATGATCCGCGTCGCGCAGGCCTGCCCTTCCGTGGCTTGCGGCACGGCATAATAAGCGACGCCCCGGCACGCCGCTGTATAGGGAATCCACGCATGGTCGACCTTGGGATCGTAGCGCCAGCGCTGCTGACCGGTCGCCGGATCAAGCGCGAGGAGAATATTAGTGGCCGAGCACAGATAGAGCGTATTGCCGACCTTCAGCGGCGTCGTTTCGGCGCCATATTTGTTGTCGGCCATATCCTCGGGCAGATCGCCGGTGTGGAACACCCAGGCGCGCTGCAATTTTCCGACATTGGCCGGCGTGATCTGGCCCAGCGAAGAATAACGCTGCGCTGCGTAACTGCCGCCATAAGCCGGCCAGTCCGTCCCGGGTCGCAATAGCGAGGGATCGGCCACCGTCGAGGCTAGCCGCGCCGGCATCGTGCCGACGTCAGGAAGGTTGAGGCGGGAGATCACCACGCCACCCACGGCCAGCACAAGCACGGCTGCCACGCTCGCCATAATCGGCAAGCGCCATTGCCAGCGCTCGGGCTGGAGCACCGGCAAGGTCAGCAGCACAAGGATCAGGAGCACCGTCGGGCCGACGGTGAAGGGAATCAGCGCCCACCCATCGAGCCCGGCCTCCGCCAGCCCCCAGATGATCGAAAGTCCATAAGCCGCGAGATAGACCCAAACGCCCAGCACCCGCTGTCGGATGAGGAGAAAGCCCGCCAGACCGAGGAGCACCCCGGCAATGAGGTAATAGAGGCTGCCACCCAGCACCGCGAGCCATGCGCCGCCGATAGCCAGCACAAGGCCGACCAGCGCGATAATCGCGCCGACGATGGTTGCGAAGAGGGAGCGAGCACGCGCGCGGGACGTCCAATCAACCGGCATGGCGATCTCCTTTTGCAAGGGAAACAGCCTCCGGGTGGCATGGTTCCGAACTTTATGCCCTTCGCCGATTTTGGCAGCTTCACGCGCTTATGGAGGCCCCGCCCGTGCCCAACCCGGGGCATTCACCACCTTTCTTGCGACAATGGGGCGACAAAGCAGTTTGACGCTCCTATATGGCCGGCAACGAGGATCGCGACGCGGCGGGAATCGCACCCCGTCGGCTATGAGTAGAGCCATGCTGACCACGCACCCATTTGATGACGACAAGCTGCGCGAAGAGTGCGGCGTTTTTGGCGTATATGGCGCCGACACAGCCTCCGCCATGGTGGCGCTGGGCCTTCACGCCCTGCAGCATCGCGGGCAGGAAGCCGCCGGCATCACCAGCTGGGATGGGGAGGAGTTCCACACCCACCGGGCCATGGGCCATGTCGCGGGCAACTTCGACAAGGACGATGTGATCCGCCAGCTCGCCGGCCATGTCGCCTGCGGCCATGTGCGCTATTCGACCACCGGCGAGACCGCGCTGCGCAACGTCCAGCCGCTTTATGCAGAGCTGTCCTCGGGCGGCTTCGCCATCGCTCACAATGGCAACATCTCCAACGCGATGAACCTGCGCAAGCGGCTGGTGCGCGATGGCGCGATCTTCCAGTCGACCAGCGATACCGAGGTGATCATCCACCTCGTCGCCAAATCGCGTTACCGGACCCTGCTGGATCGCTTCATCGATGCGCTCAAGCAGGTCGAGGGCGCCTATTCGCTCATCTGCCTGACGCGCGAAGGCCTGATCGCCTGCCGCGATCCGCTCGGCATCCGTCCGCTCGTCATGGGCCGGCTGGGCGATGCGATCATCTTCGCCTCCGAGACTGTGGCGTTCGATGTGGTCGGCGCGGAATATATCCGGCAGGTCGAGCCCGGCGAATTGATCGTCGTGACGCAGGGCGGCGAAATCCGCTCGCACCGCCCCTTTGGCGAGACGGCGCAGGCCCGCCCCTGCATCTTCGAGCATGTCTATTTCTCGCGGCCGGATTCCATTGTGGATGGCAGCAGCGTCTATTCGGTCCGCAAGGGCATTGGCGCGCAGCTGGCCATCGAGAGCCCGGTCGATGCCGATCTCGTGATTCCCGTGCCGGATAGCGGCGTGCCTGCCGCCATCGGCTATGCGCAGCAATCGGGCATTCCGTTCGAGCTGGGCATCATCCGCTCGCATTATGTCGGCCGCACCTTCATCCAGCCGGGCGACAAGGTTCGCCACCTGGGCGTGAAGCTCAAGCACAATGCCAATCGGGCACTGATCGCCGGCAAGCGCATCGTGCTGATCGACGATTCGATCGTGCGCGGCACCACCAGCCTCAAGATCGTGCAGATGATGCGCGAGGCCGGCGCCAAGGATGTGCATATGCGCATCGCCAGCCCGCCGACCCGGCATAGCTGCTTCTACGGCGTCGATACGCCCGAGCGCGCCAAGCTGCTCGCGCACCGCATGGACGTCTCGCAGATGTGTTCGTTCATTCATGCCGACAGCCTCGCCTTCGTGTCGATCGAAGGCCTTTACCGGGCGATCGGCGAGGCGCGCCGCAATGATGAGCTGCCGCAATATTGCGATGCCTGCTTCACCGGCGATTATCCCACCACCCTCACCGACTTCGACGATCAGGCCGAAGTGAACCAGCTCGAACTGCTGCGCGAACGCGTGGTCTGAGCCGGAGCGGAGACAGC
This sequence comes from Sphingobium sp. B2D3C, assembly GCF_025961835.1. Taxonomy (NCBI): domain Bacteria; kingdom Pseudomonadati; phylum Pseudomonadota; class Alphaproteobacteria; order Sphingomonadales; family Sphingobiaceae; genus Sphingobium; species Sphingobium sp. B2D3C. The sequence continues at coordinate 1,961,038 of NZ_JAOQOK010000001.1, forward strand.
ATGACCGACACGACCGACAACCGGCCCCTGGCCGGGCGCCTTGCCCTCGTCACCGGCGCCAGCCGAGGCATCGGCGCGGCCACCGCGATCGAACTCGCGCGCGATGGGGCGCATGTGGTTCTGGTCGCGCGGTCCGTGCCGGATCTTGAAGCGGTGGAAGAGCAAATCCACGCCGCTGGCGGCAGCGCCACCATCGCCCCGCTCGACCTGACCGACGGGGAGAGCATCGGGCGCCTGGCCACGGCGATCAGCGGGCGCTGGGAAGCGCTCGACGTGCTGGTGCTCAATGCTGCCACGCTGGGCACGCTTGCCGCCGTGACGGCCATCGACACCAAGGAATTTGCCCGGCAGCTCACGCTCAACATCGCCTCGACCCAGGCGTTGATCGCGGCCTTCGATCCCATGCTGCGCAAGAGCAGCGACGCACGCGTCGTAGCCCTCTCCACTGGCGTCGCGACGGCGCCCCGCGCTTATTGGGGCGCCTATGGCGCATCCAAGGCGGCGCAAGACGTGCTGGTGTGCGCCTATGGGCAGGAAGTCACCAAGATTTCCAAGGTCCGCACCCACATCGTCAACCCCGGCCCCACCCGCACCACCATGCGCGCCCGCGCCTATCCCGGCGAAGACCCGGCAACGCTCAAGACGCCGGACGTGGTCGGCCGCGCGATTGCCGATCTGGTGGTCAGCGATGCAGCGGATGGCACGCGGGTCGATCTGCCGCGGTAAGAGAGGGGCCGGCGTTTAGGGCCGGGCTTACTCGATCAACGATTTGGGGCAGTGCTTTTGCGCCCTGGGCTCCTGCCTGCGCAGGAGCACGAGGCTGTGTGGAGCATCACCCTTGGCCGTATGATCAGGCGTGCAAGTGAGCTGTTGAGCCCAAGCTGTGCTCCTGCGCAGGCAGGAGCCTAGGGCAGCAGAGCTCCACGACGGCGGATTGACCAGCGCTTTGATAAGCGCTCCGACAATCCACCACCCGGTACGATCACTCCGTCAAATCGCTCCACACATTCCTGATCTTGCTAAAAAACCCGCTCGACTGCGGACATTCCTCACCGGTCTCGGTGGCGCGAAACTCTTCCAGCAGTTCCTTCTGCCGGGCAGAGAGCTTGGTGGGCGTCTCCACCTCGATCTGAATGACCAGATCGCCCCGGCCGCGTGCGTTCAGTACCGGCATACCGGCGCCGCGCTGGCGCAGTTGCTTGCCGGACTGAATGCCGGCGGGAATACGGATTTCATGATCCTCGCCGTCCAGGCCCGGCACCTCGATGGTGCCGCCCAAGGCCGCCAGCGTGAAGCTGATCGGGACGCGGCAGAACAGGTTGGTGCCGTCCCGCTCGAAAATCTGGTGCCGCTTCACATGCAGGAAGATGTAGAGATCGCCCGCTGGCGCGCCACGCGGCCCGGCCTCGCCTTGCCCGGTGAGGCGAATGCGCGTGCCTTCATCGACGCCAGCCGGCACCTTCACGTCCAGCGAACGGCGCTTGTCCACGCGCCCCTCGCCACGACAGGCGCGACAGGGTGATTTGATCCGCTGGCCCGCGCCATGGCAGCTCGGGCAGGTCCGCTCGATGACGAAGAAGCCCTGCTGCGCCCGCACCTTGCCGTGGCCGCCGCAGGTCGGGCAGCTTTCCACGCTGGTACCAGGCTCAGCGCCGCTACCGTCGCAGGCGTCGCATTGCGTGGAGACATCGATCTCGATGGTCGTGTCGCGGCCATGGAAGGCATCTTCCAGCGAGATTTCCATGTCGTAGCGCAGGTCCGCGCCGCGCCGCGTCTGTTGACGGCCACCGCCGCCAAACCCATCGCCGAAGATCGTCTCGAAAATATCGGAGAAATCGGAGAAACCGGCCTGACCGCCCCGTCCGCCGCCCATACCGCCCTGCTCGAAGGCGGCGTGGCCGAAGCGATCATAAGCCGCTCGCTTCTGCTCGTCCTTTAGGCAGTCATAAGCTTCGTTGATCGCCTTGAACTTGGCTTCGCTCTCCTTGCAGCCCGGATTGCGATCCGGATGACACTGCATGGCCAGCTTGCGATAGGCCGACTTGATCGTCGCGCCATCCGCCGTCCGCTCGACTTCGAGCAGCTCGTAATAATCGATTTTGCTACTCATGCCCCGCAGCAGTCCCAAGCAATCGCCCGGCCGGCCAGTTCACGGGCCGGCCGGGCGTCATTTCCGTTCAATCAGGCTTTGTTGTCTTCGTCGACTTCCGAGAACTCGGCGTCGACGACGTCATCATCAGCCTTCTGGGCCGTGCCTTCGGCGCCCGGAGACGCGGCCGCAGCCTGCTCCTTCTCGTAGATCGCCTGACCGAGTTTCATGGAGACCTGAGCCAGTTCCTGGGTCTTGGTCTTCATCGCCTCGACATCGCCGCCCTCGACCGCGCTCTTGGCCGCCGTGACAGCCGCCTCGATCTCGCCCTTGAGCGCCTCGTCCACCTTGTCGCCGTGCTCGGCGAGCTGGCGCTCCGTGGTGTGGATCAGGCTCTCGGCGTTATTCTTCGCCTCAGCGCCCTCGCGACGCTTCTTGTCTTCCTCGGCAAAGCGCTCGGCATCCTTGACCATCTGGTCGATGTCGGAATCGCTCAGACCACCAGAAGCCTGGATCTTGATCTGCTGCTCCTTGCCGGTGCCCTTGTCCTTGGCGGACACATTCACGATGCCGTTCGCGTCGATATCGAACGTGACCTCGATCTGCGGCACGCCACGCGGTGCCGGCGGAATGCCGACCAGATCGAACTGGCCGAGCAGCTTGTTGTCCGCCGCCATTTCACGCTCGCCCTGGAAGACGCGGATGGTCACTGCCTGCTGATTGTCATCAGCCGTCGAGTAGACCTGGCTCTTCTTAGCCGGGATCGTGGTGTTGCGATCGATCATGCGGGTAAACACGCCACCCAGCGTCTCGATGCCCAGCGACAGCGGCGTCACGTCGAGCAGCAGCACGTCCTTGACGTCACCCTGCAGCACGCCGGCCTGAATAGCGGCGCCCATGGCGACCACTTCGTCCGGGTTCACGCCGGTGTGCGGCTCCTTGCCGAAGAACTCCTTCACCACTTCGCGCACGCGGGGCATGCGGGTCATGCCGCCAACGAGCACGACGTCGCTGATCTCGCTGGAGGAGACACCTGCGTCCGCGATCGCCTTCTTGCAGGGCTCGAGCGTGCGCTTGATAAGCGCCTCGACCAGCCGCTCAAGGTCGGCACGGGTGATGGTCTTGACCAGATGCTTGGGACCGGTCGCATCGGCGGTGATGAACGGCAGGTTCACTTCCGTCGTCTGCGCGCTGGAAAGCTCGATCTTGGCCTTCTCGGCGGCTTCCTTCAGGCGCTGCAGCGCCAGCTTGTCGCCGCGCAGGTCGATGCCTTCGTCCTTCTTGAAGCCATCAGCGAGATATTCGACGATCTTGGAGTCGAAATCCTCACCGCCGAGGAAGGTGTCGCCGTTGGTCGACTTCACCTCGAACACGCCATCGCCGATCTCGAGGATCGAGATGTCGAAGGTACCGCCGCCAAGGTCATAGACCGCGATGGTCTTGCCTTCGCTCTTCTCAAGCCCGTAGGCGAGCGCGGCCGCGGTCGGCTCGTTGATGATGCGCAGCACTTCAAGGCCCGCAATCTGGCCGGCGTCCTTGGTCGCCTGGCGCTGCGCGTCGTTGAAGTAGGCCGGCACGGTGATGACGGCCTGCGTCACGGTCTCACCGAGATAGCTCTCGGCGGTTTCCTTCATCTTCTGCAGGATGAAGGCGGAAATCTGCGAGGGGCTGTAGTCCTGCCCGCCAGCATTCACCCAAGCGTCGCCATTGGGACCCTTGGCAATGTTGTAGGGGACCAGCTCCATGTCCTTCTTGGTCAGCGGATCGTCGAACCGGCGACCGATCAGGCGCTTGACGGCATACACGGTGTTGTCCGGATTGGTCACGGCCTGACGCTTGGCCGGCTGGCCAATGAGCCGCTCGCCATCCTTGGCGAATGCCACGATGGAGGGCGTGGTGCGCGCGCCTTCCGCATTCTCGATCACTTTCGGCTTGCCGCCGTCCATCACGGCGACGCAGCTGTTCGTGGTGCCGAGATCAATACCGATAACCTTAGCCATATTTGCCCTCTTGTACCCCATGTGTAGTTGAGCGCCCGGAATTGGGCCGCTGCCGGGGCGGCTCCGCACTCAGGCCGAAACCACCCCGTTGACCGCGCCGATATAGGAGGGTGTTTTCGCGCAACAAGTCCCGAGATGATTTAGCTGACCCAAGCGCGCATCGCAGGCCCGACCGGACAGGTCAGGAGATGCTCGCCCGAGCAAGCCGGCCCTGTTTTGCTTGGCGGCGTAGATCACCGGGTCTAAAGCCCGGCGAGATAACAAACCTCCCGGAGACCGCACATGCACAAGCCCTCCTCGCTCCTCGTCGCAGCCGCGATGCTGGCGACGCTCGGTGCGTGCAGCGACCCGCCGCCGCTGGATGTCGATGGCGGCTTTCTGCGCCTCAACCCCAATCCCAATGCCCCCTCTGCGGCCTATTTCACGATCCACGGCGGCGCCGATGATGTCGTGTTGCGCGACGTGCTGACCGACGAGGCCGTGCGTGTGGAAATTCACGAGAGCAGCACCAAGGACGGCATCGCCTCCATGCGGCCGGTGAAGACCGTGGACGTGCCCGCCGGTGCGACAGTGAAGTTTGAGCCGGGCGGCAAGCACCTCATGCTGTGGTCCATCAACCCGCAGGCGCTTGCGGACAAGAAGATGACGTTCACCTTCATCTTCTCCAACGGCCAGCGCATTCTCGCCGACGCCATCGTGCAACAGCCGGGCGCGGCTGGTGAGATGGCCGGCATGGAAGACCATAGCGGCCACTAAGCTGGGCTCGGCCTGTCCAGGCATATGATGGGGACATGGGCGTGACGGCCCTGGGATGGTGGCGCAGACAAGACTGAACCTGCGGCCCGGTCTGACAGCGAAACGACTCCGATATTAGAACGGATTTAATACTTGCCGAGTTAGAGACTTGCTGCCGCGCGCGCCCGCTTTATGAGGCGGCTGGGCGGAGAAATGTGGTGGGGTCAGTTGATGGAAGACGTGGCAAGCAAACCGTCGGGCGGCTTGCTCCTTATCCTGCCCCTTCTCGTTCATCAGTACGAAGGCGATGTCTTCATTGAGCAGCAGGCGGCGAATGGCCTGCACCAGTGGATTCGCCATTTCGGCCAGATGACATTGTGCGTGAAGGTCGTGAACGCTCCTCCTCCCGCGGATAGCGTCTCGATCGCCGGGCTTGGCTTGGGACCCAATCTTGCCGTTGAGCTGATGCCGCCAGGGTGGACGCCCCTTTCCTTTGCCAAGGCCTATCCAGAGATGCGTGCCAAATTGTCACGCCTGATCGACAGCCACGCGTTCCTCCATTGTGCCCTTGGCGGAGCATGGGGGGACTGGGCCGCCGTTGCGGCGCTGATGGCCGCCCGCCGGGGGCGGAAGGTCGCGGTGTGGACGGACAGGGTCGAGTCGGAAGTCATGCGCATCGACGCCCTCAGAGCGTCGGGCATCCGGCGCTTCGTCAGGCTTATGAATGCGGGCCTTGCGCAACGTCTGGAGCGTCGCGCGATTGGTTCGGCAGCGCTTGGCCTGTTCCACGGCAATGATTGCTACCAGACTTATCGTGGGTTCAATGCCAATTCGTTTCTTGTGCACGACATCCATTTGAAGCCGCACGACAAAATCTCGGACGAGAGCCTGATCCGCAAAATACGCGACGTCGAGCACGGCCCTCTGCGTCTGATCTACATTGGGCGGTTTCACCCCGATAAAGGTGTCATGGACTGGATAGAAACGCTCCGTCTCGTCAAAGAGGCGGGGGTAGCGTTTCGTGCCCAGTGGTTTGGCGATGGCCCGCAACGGGAGGAGGCGCGCGCAAAAGTGCTGGCGCAAGGGCTTGAGGAACAAATCGAATTCCCCGGCCTCCTTGTCGATCGATCGGAGTTGCTGGATAAGTTGCGCGCGGCGCATCTGATGCCGTTTTGTCACCTGACACCTGAATCTCCGCGAAACCTGATCGAGGCGCTGGCGTCTGGAACACCCATAGTCGGTTATGAGTCAGCATATCCTCAGGATTTGATTTCCGGCCACGGTGGCGGCGTCCTCACCCCCATGGATCCTCAGGCTTTAGCGCATGAATTGGTCCGGCTGGGGCGTGATCGGCCTGCCCTTGCGGCGTTGATCGGCCGGGCGGCTCAGGATGGTGCGCACATGAACGACGAAGCTGTGTTCGCTCATCGGGCATCGCTGATGAAGCTATACTGTCGAGCCGAACCTCGGGGCGTCGAAGCTCTCATCAGCGGGACGGGCCTTGAGGGCGCGCGCCATGAGAGCGATTTCAAACCCTGCGCTTAGTCTGGCCGGATAGAGGCGACGGCCTGCCCCCGAGCATGTGACAAGTGCCATCGAAAATCACTCCCAAGCTATCCTTGGCCAGGGGCAAGGTTCTGATCGTCGTCGATGTAGGCGCGAAGATCGGCGCCGCATATATTTGGCTTAGAGCCCGCAAACCGGCGTGAAATGCTGTACGGGATTTGTACCGATCAGCCCACGGAAGAGACCTTTGTTTTCGGTCTGTCCCGGAAAAGCGGTTTTTCATTCGCTCGGAAATGTGCATTAAAAACCCTTAAAATCAGGGCATTTAATGGTGGGCGCGGCAAGGATTGAACTTGCGACCCCACCCGTGTGAAGGGTGTGCTCTACCACTGAGCTACGCGCCCGGCGATCCAATCGCGGAGGCGAGCGCTTTGGCGATTGAAGGGCGGCATGTCAAGCCGCTGTATCGGCCTTCTGTGCGATTCCTCGGGACCACCAGCGCGATACCGCGCTTCGGCTCAGTGCTTGGTCTGCGTCATCCGGTCGACATAGGCGATGCCGATGGCGGATATGATGAAGAGGCCGTGGATGATCGCCTGCCACATCACCCCCTCGCTCGTCACGCGGGCCGCGGGCGTGCCCATGGCGCCCGCCTCGATGAAGGTGCGCAGCAGGTGAATCGAGGAAATGCCGATGATCGCCATCGCCAGCTTCACCTTGAGCACGCCGGCATTCACATGGCTGAGCCACTCGGGCTGATCGCGATGACCCTGCAGGCCGAGGCGGGACACGAAAGTCTCGTATCCGCCGACGATGACCATGATCAGCAGGTTCGAGATCATCACCACATCGATCAATCCGAGTACCACCAGCATGATCTGCTGCTCGGTGAACTCATAGGCGTGCATAACCAAGTGAATCAGTTCCTTGAGGAACAGGAACACATAAACGCACTGCGCGACGATGAGGCCCAGATACAGCGGGAGCTGCAGCCAGCGCGACCCGAAGATCAGCAGCGGAAGCGGACGAAGCGGAGCGTTGGGATCGGCAGGTGTCATGGCGGCGCCAGATAATGGCCTGCTTGAGCCCTGTCATCCCCGATTCTGGCGCCCCCGCCGCAGCCATCGCATGCCACGCGCGTCCGACCGACCGGCTGCCGCTTGCATGGCCGGTTCCCCTCACCCATATCGCGGCGCATGGCAGACACCCAGCACAGCGCCATGCCGGTCTGGCACGGCACCACCATCCTCTCCGTCCGCGCATCAGGAAAGGTCGTCGTCATCGGCGATGGCCAGGTCTCGATGGGGCAGACGGTCATGAAACCCAATGCCCGCAAGGTCCGCCGCCTGCATGATGGCAGCGTGATTGGCGGCTTTGCCGGCGCCACCGCCGATGCCTTCACGCTCTTCGAGCGGCTGGAGAGCAAGCTGGAGCGCCACAACGGGCAGCTGATGCGCGCCGCCGTGGAACTGGCGAAGGACTGGCGGACGGACAAATATCTGCGCAATCTGGAAGCCATGATGATCGTGGCGGACAAGGATACGACGCTGATCCTCACCGGCAATGGCGATGTGCTGGAGCCGCTGGAAGGCATCGCCGCGATCGGATCGGGCGGCAATTACGCGCTCTCCGCCGCGCGGGCGCTGCAGGATTATGAGAAGGACGCCGAGACGCTCGCCCGCAAGGCCATGAAGATCGCGGCGGAAATCTGCGTCTACACCAATGACAGCCTGACCATCGAGACTCTGGACAGCGCCACCTGACACATCATCCCGCCTCACCCCGTTCGTCTCGAGCGAAGTCGAGAGACGGACAGACCGGCCTCAACGTGTCTCGACTTCGCTCGACACGAACGGATTTCAAAGCACCCTTATGAACGACAATCTCACCCCCAAAGCCATCGTCACCGCGCTGGATGCGCACATCATCGGCCAGGCCGAGGCCAAGCGCGCCGTCGCCGTTGCCCTGCGCAACCGCTGGCGGCGGCAGAAGCTGCCCGTTGAGCTGCGCGACGAGGTGACGCCCAAGAACATCCTGATGATCGGTCCCACGGGCTGCGGGAAGACCGAGATCAGCCGCCGTCTGGCCAAGCTGGCCGATGCGCCGTTCATCAAGGTGGAAGCGACCAAGTTCACCGAGGTCGGCTATGTCGGCCGCGACGTGGAGCAGATCGTGCGCGATCTGGTCGAGGAAGCCGTACGCCTCGAACGTGAGCGCCGGCGGGAGGCCGTGCGCGGCGCGGCCAGCGAGGCGGCCATGGGCCGACTGCTCGATGCGCTCACCGGGAAGGAAGCCAGCGAGGCCACCCGCCTCTCCTTCCGCCAGCGGATCGAGAGCGACCAGATGAACGATGTCGAGGTGGAGGTCGAGGTGACCGACGCGCCCGCCGCGCCGATGGAAATCCCTGGCATGGGTGGCAATATCGGCATGATCAACCTGTCGGACATGATGTCCAAGGCGCTCGGCCAGCAGCAGAAGAAGCGTCGCAAGATGCGCGTGGCCGATGCATGGGACAAGCTGGTCGAGGAGGAGCAGGACAAGCGGCTCGATCAGGACGATGTCGCCCGCGTCGCCATTGCCTCGGCCGAGCAGAACGGCATCGTGTTCCTCGACGAGATCGACAAAATCGCGGTGAGCGACGTGCGCGGCGGATCGGTGAGCCGCGAGGGCGTCCAGCGCGATCTGCTGCCGCTGATCGAGGGCACGACGGTCGCCACAAAATACGGCCCGCTCAAGACCGACCATATCCTGTTCATCGCCTCGGGCGCCTTCCATGTCGCCAAGCCGAGCGACTTGCTGCCGGAACTGCAGGGCCGCCTGCCGATCCGCGTGGAATTGAAGGGCCTGACCGAGGAGGATTTCGTCGCGATCCTCTCCGACACCAAGGCCTCGCTGCCCGAGCAATATGCCGCGCTTCTGGCGACCGAAGGCGTCACCATCCAGCTCGCGCCGGACGGCATCCGCGCCATCGCGAAGATCGCCGCTGACGTGAACGAGCAGGTCGAGAATATCGGGGCGCGCCGGCTCCAGACGGTTATGGAGAAATTGCTGGAGGATGTGAGCTTCGAGGCGGACACCCGCGCAGGCGAGACAATCACCATCGATGCCGGCTATGTCGAGCGCCAGCTTTCGGGTATCGCCAAGAACACGGACCTGAGCAAATATATCCTCTGAACCGGAGGCGTTAAGGGAGCGATTGCGCATGAGCTATGAGACAGTGCTGGTCGAGCAGCGCGGCGCCGTCACGCTGGTCATGCTCAATCGTCCCCAGGCGCTCAACGCCCTCAACAGCCAGGTGCTGGCCGATCTGATCGCGGTATTCGAGGGCTACGATGCGGACGACGCGCAGCGCTGCCTCGTCCTCACCGGCAGCGAGAAAGCCTTCGCCGCCGGCGCGGACATCAAGGAGATGGCCGATAAGACCGGCGCCGACATGTACCGCGCGGAGATGTTCGCGCAGTGGACAAGCCGCATCGCCGCGACGCGCAAGCCGTGGATCGCGGCGGTTGCCGGCTTTGCACTCGGCGGCGGGTGCGAACTGGCGATGATGGCGGACTTCATCATTGCGGCAGACACGGCCAAGTTCGGTCAGCCTGAAATCACATTGGGTGTGGCGCCGGGCATGGGCGGATCGCAGCGGCTCACCCGCGCGGTCGGCAAGGCCAAGGCGATGGACCTGTGTCTGACCGGCCGCCGCATGGATGCAGAGGAAGCCGAGCGGGCTGGCCTCGTCGCGCGCATCGTGCCGGCCGACGATCTGCTCGACGAAGCGCTGAAGGCGGCCGAGGCGGTCGCCGCCATGCCGCCGTTGGCCGTCATGGCCAACAAGGAGCTGGTCAACCTCGCGTTCGAAACCACACTCACCCAGGGTCTGGTCAGCGAGCGGCGCATCTTCCAGCTTCTCGCATCCACCGAAGACAAGGCGGAGGGCATGGCAGCCTTTGTGGAAAAGCGCCGGCCGGAATGGACCGGGCGTTAAGCACTGCTACAGTGCTCTGTGCCGATGAGGCACGGCACAACGGGTCGCCGGAAATAATAACAACTTTAAAGATTTGGAGACGTTTCACCCTCTAGATGAAGCGCTCACGGCGAGCGGCGCGGCTTGATGAGACGAGCCCTCCGTGGTTGACCGAAATAAGATGTGAGATGTGACGGTGGGTAACATCAAAGGCCGAGGCAGCCCCCTGCGTCATCACCCCGAAGCGGTTGAAATTGACCTGATTCGTGGCCTCTTTCATGCCTTCGCGCCGGCGCTGGTCATGACGATCAGCTTTCTGTCTGCGGGGCTAGTGATCCTGAACCGCACCGGGGACAGCATCCTGCTCGTCCTGCTGATCCTGGGCGCGGTTGCGTCCGTTGCCCGCCTCGTGTCCGCGCATCTGATCGCACCGGTCATCCATGCCGAAGGGGTGACGATCGAACAGGCGAGATATCTCGAGCGGCTCTTTGCGATTCCCTATCTCTGCTTTTCCCTTGTGCTTGGCCTGTTCGGCTTTCGCCTGCTCCAGCTCCCCTCCGCGGACACCCATATGGTGGCTGCGGCCCTTTCGCTCAGCTATTGCGCCGGCGTCGCTGTCGGCATGGGATCGCGGATGTGGATCGCCGTGCCGAGCATGATCTTGGCGCTCGGGCCAGTCATCGCCGCGATGCTGCTGCAACCCGACTTTCTCTATAAGCTCAGCGGCGCCGTGATGGCGGCGATCCTGCTGAGCGGCATCCAGAGCCTGCGCGGCAAGCAGAACCGCTCGGCGGACGACATTGCGCTGCGCATCGCCTTTTCGCACCTCGCCCGCAAGGATGCGCTGACCGCCCTCCCCAACCGCATCGCGCTGCGCGAGTGGTGGGAGCAGGTGGTCGCCTCCGGGGCGGAGAACAAGCTGATCGCGGTCCATTATCTCGACCTCAACGACTTCAAGCCCGTCAACGATCGCCATGGCCACCCGGTCGGCGATGCCCTGCTCGCCGCCGCCGGCAAGCGCATCGCGCGGACGATAAGGGACAGCGACATCGTCGCGCGCTTGGGCGGGGACGAATTTGCGGTCATCCAGTATGACATCGTGAACGCCGACGACGCCGCCCAGCTCGCCGCCCGCATCCGGGAGGCGATCACCCAGCCGTTCAGCATCGGCGCGCTAACCCTCAGGATCTCGACCGGCCACGGCTTCGTAGTGTCGCGCGGCCGGGACGAAGCGCTCGAAGACCTGCTCGCCCTTGCCGACAAGGCGCTCTACACCAGCAAGCAGGGCGGCGAGATTTCCCAATATGAGGCCGTCGAGACGATCACCCGCCGCGTCGCCTGATCAGCACGTCCACCTCCGCCCCGCCCGGTAGCCACTTGGGTCAACAAGTGTGACGCGCGGGTCAAGCCAGCGGCGTTGGATTCACGCGCCTTGTGCGGCATAGCCTGAAGGCGCGGCCCCACCTGCTCATCGCGCGCAGGCGGCCGAACGTCGGGAGAGGATATGAAGACGCACGGGCTTGCTATTCTGGCCGCAACGGCGCTGCTGGGCGCCAGCGCTTGCCAGATGACGACATCCACCACTTCGGTGGCGACGGAAGCCGGCATCGGCCACGCGCAGATGGTGAAGGCCGACGATCAGCCCGGCCAATGGGCATCCTACAGCCGCACCTGGGACGAACAGCGCTACAGCCCGCTCGACCAGATCAATGACAGCAATGCCCATCGCCTCGGCCTCGCCTGGTTCGACGATCTCGATACCTATCGCGGCGTGCAGGCGACGCCGCTGGTGATCGACGGCGTCCTCTACAACGAAAATATCTTCAACGTCGTCACCGCCTATAATGCCAAGACCGGCGAGAAATTGTGGGTTTACGACCCCAAGGTCGGCAAGGAATGGGCCGGCCTCGCCTGCTGCGGCCCCTCCTCGCGCGGCCTTGCCGCCTGGGGCAACGAGATCATCATCGGCGCGCTGGATGGGCGGCTGATCGCCATCGATCGCAAGACCGGGGCCGAGCTCTGGTCCGCGCAGACCTTCGATCGCAAGGAGCAATATTCGATCACCGGCGCGCCGCGCGTCTATGACGGCAAGGTGATCATCGGCAATGGCGGCGCGGACTATGGCTCGCGCGGCTTCGTGGTCGCCTATGATGCCGAGACCGGCAAGCGGCTGTGGAAATTCTACATCGTCCCCGGCAACCCCGCCAACGGCTCGGACGGCGAAGCCTCCGACAGCGCGATGAAGATCGCCGCGCCGACCTGGCACGGAAAATTCTGGGAGACCGGCGGCGGCGGCAATGCGTGGGACAGCTTCGCCTACGATCCCGAACTGAACCTCGTCTACATCGGCACCGGCAATGGCAGCCCGCAAAGCTGGCATCACCGCAGCGACAGCAAGGGCGACAATCTGTTCCTCTGCTCCATGGTGGCGGTGGATGCGACCACGGGCGCCTATAAATGGCACTACCAAATGGTACCCGAGGAGGACTGGGATTATACCTGCACCCAGCCCATCGTGCTCGCCGACCTCAAGATCGACGGCAAGCTGCGCAAGGTCGCCATGCAGGCGCCGAAGAACGGCTTTTTCTACGTGCTGGACCGCGCGACCGGCGCGCTGATCTCGGCGAAGAGCTATGTCTCGGTCAACACATGGGCCAGCCATGTCGACATGAAGACGGGGCGCCCGGTGGTGCTGCCCACCGCGCATAACACGACCACGCCGCACATCATGAGCCCGAGCTGGATGGCCGCGCACACCTGGCACCCGATGAGCTACAGCCCCAAGACCGGGCTGGTCTATCTCTCGGCGCAGGAGCAGGGGTCGATCTACGCCAACCAGCCGGACGGTGCGTATCAGTATGTGCGCGGGCGCAATAATACCGGTTTCGATCATGCCAACCAGCCGGAGCTGCGCAAGCAGCTGATGAACGAGGTCATGGCGAGCGAGAAAGGCTATCTGCTCGCCTGGAACCCGGCGACGCAGAGCGAGGCCTGGCGCGTGCCCTATCCGCATCCGGGCTCAGGCGGCGTGCTGACCACGGCGGGTAATATCCTCGTGCAGCCGACGATCAACAAGACCGTCGCCATCTACCGGGCGGACAATGGCCGGAAGTTATGGGAAATGAACGTCGATCAGGCCGGCGTCGCGGGCGCGATGACCTATATGATCGATGGCGAGCAATATATCGCGCTCAATGTCGGCTGGGGCGGCTCTCCGGTCTATAATCTCGCCAAGGACGGCCCCTTCCGCTTCGCCACCGCCAAGCTGCTGGTGTTCAAGCTGGATGCCAGGGGCGTGACGCTGCCGACGATGAAGACGCAGGAAGAGACAGCCTATCTGCCCCGCCAGCGCATCCCTGCCGAGGTCGCCGCGCGTGGCGCGGCTCTCTATGGTGAGACCTGCAATCGCTGCCATGGCGACAATGCCGTCGGCGGCATCAAGGATCTGCGGCGGATGAGCAAGGATGCACATGACAGCTTTCTCGACATTGTGCTGAACGGAACCCTGCTCCACAAGGGCATGCCCAATTTCAGCGGCGTGCTGACCAGGGCGCAGGCAGAAGACATTCATGGCTATCTGATCACCCGTGCTCAGGAAGACTGGTAAGAGCACGGGAACGGGCACCCCGCGCCGACGTTAGACCATGAGAGACAACAGGCGTGGGACGAGATCATGACGAGACAAGCGAAAACCGATAAGCCGAAATCGGCAACCCCGCGCCGTGCGAGGACCAAGGCCGTAAACCCGCGTCAGCTGCCCGTGGTGGTGGAGCATGAGAAGAGCACGACGCAGGTGATTGCCGACAAGGCGGTCGAGACCGGCCGCGCCCTTGGCAAGACCAGCGTGCGCCTGGCGCAGCCGATCGTCAAATCGATCAAGCATGAGGATAACCGCACGCTCGCCAAAATGGTAGTCGCAGCGGTGACGCCGCGCCTCATCAACTACGGCCTTCGCTTTGCGGTCCGCAATCCGGTGCTGACTGTCGCTGGGATATTGGTGGCTGCGACCATCATCGGCTCGCAGGATGATGGGGCCCAAGAGGAGAGCTGAGCTCTTCTCCGACAGCGGCACAAACGCAAACGCCGGGGCAAAACCCCGGCGTTGCTGTTTACGGCTGAGGGCGTTCGGGGCGCTTAGTGCGGCCCCTTCCCGTCCGACACGCCGCCCCAATCCTCATTGGCCCGCGCGATCAGATAGCCATGGATCGCCTCGACATCCTCGGCCGAGATGAGGTCCGCAAAGCTCGCCATCCCCTTGTCTGCATAAATGCCCTTGAGCACGATGTCGTTGAACTTGGCGTGCGTCTCGCGGGTCATCATCCGCAGATCCTTGACGCCGCCGATGGCCTGCTGGCCGTGGCACACCGCACAGGTCTCGGCGAAGAGCTGCGCCCCGCGTGCGACCTGCGCCTCGCTGGCGCGGAGCGGTGGCGGCTCCGGCGCTTTCGCGGCAGGCTGGAGGGCTGGCAATTGCGCCGTGCCGCCCAGCTTGAAGACGATTAGTCGGGCCGGCGCACGTGGCATCTCGATGCCCTGCCCGCGCTCGACCATGGCGGCGCCCCCGCCCCAGCCGGCGTTGACGGCGACATATTGCACGCCATCCAGCGTGTAGGTGATCGGCCCGGCGACCGGTGCGCTCTGCACCGGCATTTCCCAGAGCAGCTTGCCGTTGCGGGCATCGAAGGCCGCGAAGGTCTGACGCGTGGTGCCCTCGAAAACAAGGTCGCTGCCCGTAACCATCACGCCGCCATTGCCGTGGCGCGGCAACGGGATTTTCCAGGCAGCCTTCTGCTTCACCGGATCCCAGGCCAGGAGATAGGCCTTGTCCATGGCGACAGCCTCTTTCATTAGCTCGCCACGCTTCTTCGCCGCCTCGCCGGTATATCCACCCCAGCCCGCGTTGGAGCGGAACGGCTTGGGCTGGAAATCGGGATCGAGCGCCAGCACCATGCCGGATTCGTAGAGCGGGAAATAAGCCAGCCTTGTGCGCGGGCTATAGGCCATGGGGAACCAGTTATGCGCGCCGCCCGGCCCCGGCTTCACCAGAAACGGATCCTGGCCATAATGCGCATCGGGGTTCATCTTCGGGCGGCCGGTCTTGGGGTCGATGCCGAGCGTCCAGTTCGCCGGCGCAATCTGACCGGCGGAGATAAACTCGCCCGTCGCGCGGTCCAGCACATAGAAATAGCCGTTCTTGGGCGCCTGCATCAGCACCTTGCGGTCGCGCCCGCCGATCTTCAGGTCCGCCGTGACGATGGATTGCGTGCAGGTGTAGTCCCAGTCCTCCTCGGGCACCATCTGGTAGTGCCAGGCATATTTGCCGGTCTCGACATTTACCGCGACGATGGAGCAGATGAAGAGATTATCGCCCTTGCCATTGCTGCGATAATGCCAGGAGAGCGGCGACCCGTTGCCCGTGCCGATATAGACGAGCTTGAGCGCCGGATCATAGCCGATGCTGTCCCACGCATTGGCCCCGCCGCCCAGCTTCCAATATTCGCCGGACCACGTCTTGCGGATCATCTCCATGACATTGTCGGACGCGGCGCCATCCGGCCCCTTGGCGGGATCGCCCGGGGTCAGGTAGAATTTCCAGGCTTCCTTGCCGGTGTCGGCATCGTAAGCCGCAACGAAGCCGCGAATGCCCATGTCGCCGCCGCTATTGCCGACCACCACCTTGCCGTCGAACACGCGCGGCGCGCCGGTGATGGTATAGGGCATGTCCTTCGGCGTGCTCTGCACCGACCAGACCGGCTTGCCGTCCGCCGCATTTAGCGCGATCACCCGCCCGTCCAGCGTCGCGATGATGACCTTGCCCTTCCACAGCGCCAGGCCCCGCGCCACCGGCTCGCAGCACGCATAGCGCCCGAACTCGCGCTGCACCTGCGGATCATAGGTCCACAGGCGCTTGCCGGTGCGGGCATCATAGGCAATCGTGATGTTCCACGGGAGCGTGTTGTAAAGCACGCCATCAGCATAAAGTGGCGTGGCCTCGACACCCCGGAAGGTATCGAGATCGTCATACCAGGCGATGCCGAGCTGGCTTACATTCTGCGCATTGATCTGGTCGAGCGGGCTGTAGCGCTGGGCGCTGTAGGTGCGCCCGTCATGCAGCCAGTCCGTGCCGTCGGTCGCCTGCGCCGCCATCCGCGCGCTGTCGACCTCGGCCCGACCGCTGGCCTGCAACTGCGCCATGAACGCGATCATCAGCGCGCCCAGAACCAGCAGGGCTATGCCCACCGCACCGGCGGGCCGTCTCCACATCGCCATCATAACGTTCAGTCCTTCGGCGGCTGGCCAATCGGCTGCGATCCATCGACCCAGCGACCGACCTTGAGCGAATCCATCTGCGCCTTCGTGCCCGGCGGGCGGTGATAGGCGCCGACTTCATCCCGATCCGGTGTGAACACCTTGCCGGAGACCGGATTGGGATAATGGAACGGCACGATGTAATAAGCAGGATAGGTCAGGTAGACGACCGAGGGCGGCAGATCTGGCGGCGGATCGAACTTGTCCGGCCAGGTATTGTTCATCGCCCATTTGCCCCAGCCTTCCCAGCTGGTGTACATGGTGAAGGGCCCGGTCAGGCGGCTGATCTTCCAGACGCCATTCTCCTTGCGATACTCATTCTCGTAGAGCGGCAGGCCCCAGCCGCCGTTGCTCATCACGAAGGCGCGCGCCCGCACCCAGCCGGTCTTGCCGTCGGCGGAGATGTCCGGGATCGGCTGGAACTGCATGTGGTTGGCGAGCGCACCCTTCTTGGTGCCGTCCGGCCCGAAGGCCTTCTGCATATATTCGAGTACCCGCGCCTTGCCGAGGAAGATGCCCTTGCCGCCAATCTCCAGCGTGGCATCCTCTGTGAACAGCTCGGACAGCGGATGCCACTGGCTCTTGTCGACGAAATAGCCATAGCTGCGCTGCAGCTTCTCGATGGCGTTGAGGTCTTCCAGCCGGGTGATGCGCTCATCCAGGGCGGCGAGGCGCTCTGCGGCCGTCTTGGGGGCGGTTTGCGCCGAGGCCTGCGCCACAGGAAGCAGGGCGGATGCGGCGATCAGGGCCGCGACGATGCGGGTCCGGTTCATCATGGCTGCCTCATTCCCTTTGCTGCGCTGCTCTCTTCGCGCTTGCCGCTCTCCATGCCGCGATCCGGGCGGCCAACGATGTCATCGCCCTCCATCGGCAGCGCCTTGAGCGACTGGCCGGTGACCGGATGATCGTAGCTGAACGCTGGGAGATAGGCGTTGGGGAACGAGCGGTAGACCTCCGTCGGCGGTTTGTCCGGCGGGAACAACGCGCTCGGCCCGTCCATCTGGATCGCATATTTGGCAAAGCCCAGATCATAATCGGTCATGGCGGTGACGTAGAAGTGCAGCGTGTCGAACTTCCACACCCCGCCTTCCTTCACATATTTATTCTCGTAGATACCAACGCCCCAACGGCCGTTCTCGCCGGGCCGGGCGAGCATCACCATGCCCTGCCAGCGCCCCGTCGCCGTGCGGCCATCCGGCGCCACCACAACAATGGGCTGTAGCATCATGTGATTGTTGAGGCTGCCTGCGCTCAGGCCTTGCGGCCCAAAGAGCAGCATCGCCTGCCGGATGCGCGCCGGGCCAATATAGACCCCGCGCTGCCCATATTCGAACTGCCCGCGCGCGGTGAACAGGTCCGCCGCCTGGTTCCACAGGCCCTTGTCGAAATAATAGCCGAACGTCGCTGTGAGGTTCTCGATAGCGAGTTGGTCCTCCAGCGCCTGCACCCGCTTCTGATAGGCGGCGACCTTGCCGCGCAGGGACGCGTCACTCTGGGCCGCGGCGGGCGCAGGCGCCGTGATGACAAGGCCAGCAATCAGCGCGGCCATGATGCTGGTGCGGGCGCTCATTGCATGGTCTCCGACACGGGCTGGCCAGTTACGGGATTGGGCGCGTGGAATGGCGGGAGCGTGCGATCCGGGAAGGCCCGCGTACTCGTCGACGGGCGATCCGGCGGCATGGCCTTGCTGGCCGCGCTACGTGTCAGCCCCTCGCCGGGCTTGAGCCGTGCCCAGCCCTTTTCATAAGGCGCCACGAAATTGATGTAGAGGTGCAACCGCGCGATCTTCCACACGCCGTCTTCCTTCACATACTCATTCTCGTAAATGCCGTCGCGCCACTCGGAATGCTGCTTGTGCTGGCCGAGCATTCCGAGGTCCCGCCACCGTGCCTTGGCGCTGCGGCCATCGGGCGCGACATCCACGACCGGCTGGAGCGTCACCCACTCATTGAGCTGGCCATAGATCAGCCCATCCTGCCCGCCATGCAGGGCCTTCAGATAATCGCGGATGCGGTCCTTGCCGATATAGACGCCATCGGCGCCGATCTCGATGCTGCCCTTGTCCGCGAACAGGTCGGCCGCGTCCTGCCACAGGCCCCGATCGAGATAATAGCCAAAGGCGCGCTGCAGCTTCATCACCGCGCGGGCGCCCTCCAGTTTCTCGACGCGCGTGGTGAGCGTGTCGATCTCCCGGTCTACGGCGGTTTGCGCCTGCATCGGCCCAGCCGCGATGAGCAGCGCCAGCCCTAGTCCCAGCGATGCCGCACGTCTCATCGCAGTTCTCCCAACGGCACGGCGCGCAAGGCGAAGGCGCCTGGGTCCTGCCCCTTGAGGGCGGGATCGAAGAGGAAGCGGCCCTTGCTCTCCACCGCATAGGCAAAGCCATCGAAGTGGGTGACGCCGGGCACGCCATCCATGCCGTCCTTGAGCAGTTTCACGGTCACATCATCTCCTTCGATGGTGAGCAGGCTGATCCGCCCTGCCGGCCCTTCGGCCTGCAGGAAGCGGTTGCCCCCGATGGGCCGCAGGCCGTCCGGCCCGTTGAGCGGCTGCGAGACATTGAGCTTCGTCAGGCCGGCAAAGCTGCCATCCGCGCGCCGATTGACCCGCAGCATCGTGTTCTGCCGGACATTGTTGACGTAGAGCGTGCCATCCTCGCTGAAGGCGATGCCATCGACACCGCCGAGCAGGGCCTTATCCTCGACCAGCAGCGACACCGCCTCTGCACCCGGCGCAAGCGTGAAGATGCGCCCATTGGTGGTCTCGGCGATATAAGCCGTGCCATCCTTGGCGAGCGCGATGTCATTACACGCACTGGCCGGCGCAGGCATCTCGTAGCGCTTCTTGAGATCGCCCGATGCGAGGTCGAAGGCGACGAGCGCGGACACCGCCCCTGCCTGCCCCATCGGCACCGAGCAGGCCCAAAGTGTGTTGGTCCGCTCGTCGACGAGCACGCCCAGCACCGCCGCCAGCTTGTTCTTCTCGTCCGGGCGGATCCAGGCGATGGCCTGCGCGCTACCCGGTACAGCGCGGTAGATATTGCCCTTGAAGCTGCTGATGTAGAAATTGCCCTTGGAATCGACGTCGGCATTCTCGGGGAACACGCCCTTGTCCGCGACGATGATGTCCTTCGGCAGCGGCTTGGCGAACGGTGCGGGCATGAGATAGGGCACTTCGTTGGAGATCGTCTCGATCCGCGCGATGCGGCCATTGGCGATCTTGAAGATGCTCACAAAACCGACGGTGCGCGCATAATGGGCCTCAGCCGGGTAGCTCTGGCCGTCCCGCCCGGTGAACTGCATCTGCGCCCCGGAGAGGTCGCGATAGCCGATCGCGGCGACCAGCCCGCGTGCCTCGTCGACGGCCACGACCTCATGGCGCAGCGCCTCGACCTCGCCGAACAGGCCGCGCGTCAAAGGCGCCGCACAGCCGGCGCCCTTTGCACTTTTGGCGGCCAGCAGCCCGGTCACCGGCACGCCATTCTCGATGGTCGTGCAGCCCTTGTCGAAGCTGACCGCCGGTCCTTCCCCATTCGCGGCGACAGAGGAGAAATAAGCATCAACCAGCGCCGTCATTTGAGCGCGCGGCAAACGTGCCTTCGGGCTGAGGCTGCTCGTCAGGCTCTTGGCCGGCGCGTAGGTAACCGGATCACCGAAGGGCTGGCGCCCCTGCTTGCGACGAATGAAGGATTGCACGGCGGCGATCCGGCCGTCCCGCGTCGCCATATCCATCGCGTAAAAGCCGGGCTGGCCATGATCCTCGACAGAACCGAACCAGACCACGCGGCCCGTCTGGCTGTCCGTCACCACCAGCGGCGCATCATCGACCGCCTTGATGGTGACCCAGGAGCTTTCGCCGATGCGCACCGGCACGCTGTTCTCGGCGTAGAGCACCGGGTCGGCCCATGCCACGCCGACCGGATCGGCCTTGGCTATCGCGCTCATAAAGCTGCCCGCGAGCTGGCTGAGGCAGGCGGAGTCGCAAGGCGCAGAAGATTGTGCCGTGGTCTGCGCCATGGCCGGCGCGGTGACGAGCGCGCAGAGCGCGGCTGCGGTGAGAAACGCGCGCCTCATTCGCCCTGCTCCCCATGCTCGCGGCCGGTCGCCCAGGGATTGTGCATGAAATAGGGCACATAGGTGAACACGGCCTCGATCTCCTGAATCGCGCCGTCTCTCACGCGGAAGGCTTCCAAGAGCGTGATCGAGTTCGGCCATTTGAGCGCGGTCTTCATCTCGCGCCCGTCGGTCAGCTTGTAGCGGTCCACCTCATTGTCATGATCGAAGAAGCCGGAGGCAATGACGACGCCGCGCTCCTCGTCGACGAGAGGGAAGCGCCTCTCGCGGATGCGCTTGTTGATGTAGTAGATGCCGAGCTTGAACTGTTCGAGGCAGCCCGAGGCCAGCGAGGCCGCATTGCCATTCGCGCCCGGCTCGGCGGAAACGCCCTTGCCCGGCGCGGTCGTGCTGATGCCGTTCTCCAGCCGCCCGCAATCGTCCGTGAACGGCGCGAACACCGTTCCGTCATTTCGCTCGACGGTGTTGAAATAGCTCTGCGCAACCGCAATCAGCCGCGCCCGTGAGACGCGCTGATCGGGCGGCAAAACCTCGTTGAAGGCAGGGTGATGCGCGACCTTGTCCGGATCGCCAAAGGGCGCCGGCAGGCCGGTGCGGCGATGCACGACCGTCTCGATCTGGTCGATCTTGTCGTCCTGCACGCGCATCCGCATCGCATAATATGCGGGCTCGCCATGCTCCCACACGACGCCGAACCAGGCGACCTGCCCGGTGAGCGGATCGGCGGCTTCGAGGCCCGTCGGCGCGACCTTGCTGATCGAGCGCCACAGGCCCTTGCCGATCGGGATGACGACATTGTTCTCGGTAAACTGCACGTCCGCCGCGAGCTTGAGGGACGAGGGGTCCTTCCTCGCCAGCGCCGCCATATAATCGTGCGCATAGCCGATCAGGCAGTCGCGATTGCAGGTCGGAATATTGACGGCGCTGCGCTCGCCAAAGGCCTGCGCCATGGCTGGTGTCGCCGTCGTTGCCAGAAGCGCGGCGCCTGCCGCGACCATCAGCCGCGTGTGCCAGCGGTGAACCCTGTTGCTCACAAATTTCCCCTCCTGTCGCCTTCCGCCCAGCGATGCCTGCACTGATCGCTTGTTACGGAGCGGGGCCACCATAGGAGGCGTTTCGCGCGCTTGTCACGCGCTGAAGGTCGGAAAAGCCGCGGATTTCCAGATCAGCCCGGCGAATGTCCGGCTCGATCAAGGTCGCTCTGAGGGGCCAGCGTCGAGAGCGCGTCCGGCGGCCTCCTCCCGTCAGGGCGAGCCCTCACGTGCAGATGGTCGCGGTGAGGACCGGAATGCCGGTATACAAGATGCTGACCAGACCGGTGACGGCGCTGGCAAAGGCCAGCCAGGCCAGCAGGTCCATACGACCGGAGCGGGGCCGAAAGACCCAGCATAGCCATGCCGCCGCGCCGACCGAAACCAGGTAGATGACGACCAGCACCACCCGCGCGGCGCTCACGCTGGCGAGGCGTGCATCGTCCCAGCCCCAGGCGCAGGCGAGGCCCTGCACGGCATATAGCAGCGCAAATGCCGCCGCCCAGGCGATCAACCCTGCCATCGCTCTGAACAGCGCAGTCATGCCAGCAGTCCGGGAAGATGGGTGCACATGAGCGTGATAGCGCAAACGGCAATGGCATAATCCGCCCAGAGCCGTGCGATCCTGGGCTCGGCACCATGGGTGGCGGCCACAAATCCTGCCCGACACCGTTGCCAGACGAACAGGCCGATCAGCAGAGCGAGTGCCGCATGGAGTATGGCATAGCCGAGCAGCACGGCCACCACCGCCCCATAAGCATGCAGCGTGGGCGCGGGGGCCAGCAGCCAGGCCGTCACGATCAACGCAGCCAGCAGCGTCGCCAGTCCACCCCCGGCAATGGCAACATGGCGCAGGCGGCGGCCGAACAGCGTGGCCATCCCCGCCCCCACGATCCCCGCCAGAAAAATCGGGAGGGAAGGCAGGACGAGCGCCGGCGGGGGCCAGTTCGGGGCGATGATCCAGAGAAAGGCATGGCCGAACAGGAGCGCGCCGAAGAAGGTGCCATTGGCGAACAGCAGGAACACGCTGCCCCACCAGCCGGGCGATCCGCCTATCTCGGCATGGGGCGGCGCCTCGACCCCATGTCCGATGGGCAGCGCGCCGCGAACCTGCTTGTCGCCAAGGAGCCACGCCCAGCGCCAGCCAAGCGCCGCCAGCAGGATGAGCGGCACCGGCGTCAAGATGTAGAGCTTGAACAGCATCAGCAGGAAGAAGCTGCCGGTAACCATCGCCGTCCACAAAGGCAGCGTCGTGTTGCCCGGCAGGACGACGATGTGCTCCACCCGCCCGCTTGCCGTGTCGACGGCCAGCGTCTCGCGCCAGCCATGGCGGGGCTCGGCGAGATAGCCCTCCCCGCGCGCCAGCGAAAGCGCAAGGTCGGGCGCCTTTTCGAGCGGCTCGCGGTCATCGACATGGGGCAGGCTCGCGATGTTGTAGGATGGCGGCGGCAGCATCATCGCCCATTCCAGCGTGCCCGCATTCCACGGATTGCGGCGGGTGCGCGGCGCGTGGAAAATCTGCAGCGCGATATCGATGACGAACAGGGCCACGCCGGTCGCCATCACAAAGCCGCCGACCGACGAGAGCAGATTGTAGCCCGTCCAGCCGAGCCCCTCGGGATAGCTGTCGATGCGGCGGGGCTGGCCGAGCAGGCCGACCAGATGCATCAGGAAAAAGGTCAGGTGAAAGCCGGTGAAGATCAGCCAGAAGGCCGCCTTGCCGAGCGTGTAGCTATACTGCCGCCCCGTAAAATGCCCGAGCCAGTAATAGGCCGCCGCCAGCATCGGGAAGACGAAGCCGCCGAACAGCACATAATGGAGATGCGCGGTGACGAAGGCGCTGTCATGCGCCTGCCAGTTGAACGGCACCATGGCGACCATCACGCCGGTCAACCCGCCCATCACGAAGGTGACAAAGAAGCCGACCAGATACAGCATCGGCAGCTTCATCTGCGGCCGGCCGGCCCATAGCGTGCCCAGCCAAGCGAAGATCTGTACGCCGGTCGGCACCGCCACCAGCGTCGAGGCGGCGGAGAAGAAAGCCAGCGCCATATGGGGAATGCCGACGGTGAACATGTGGTGGACCCACAGCCCGAAACTCAGGAAGCCGAGCGCCAGGATTGCCGCGACGATCCAGCCATATCCAAGGATGCGGGTCCGCGCCATGACCGGCAGGATCGTCGAGATCGCGCCCGCTGCGGGCAGGAAGATGATGTAGACCTCGGGGTGTCCGAACAACCAGAAGAGGTGCTGCCACAGCAGGGAGTCCCCGCCGCGCGCCGCGTCGAAGAACGGCCAGCCGAACGCGCGTTCCAGTTCGAGCAGGATGGAGCCGAGGATGAGCGGCGGGAAGCCGATCAGCATCATCAGCGCCGTCACCAGCATGTACCAGGCGAACAGCGGCATCCGATCCAGCGACATGCCGGGCGCCCGCAGTTTGAGGATCGAGACGACGATGTCGACCGCCGTCACCATCGCGGAAATCTCCACAAAGGTGATGCCGAGCAGCCAGAAGTCGGAATTGATGCCCGGCGAATAGGGTTTGGACGAGAGCGGCGTATACATGAACCAGCCCGCATCGGGCGCGATGCCCAGCAGCATCGCCACGATCAGCATGGTTCCGCCGAACAGATAGCACCACCAGCCATAGGCCGTGATGCGCGGGAAGGCGAGATCGCGCGCACCCAGCATCTTGGGGAGCATGTACATCGCGAACCCTTCGAACATGGGGATCGCGAACAGGAACATCATGATGCTGCCATGCATCGTGAACAGCTGGTTGTAGATATCCGGCCCGACAAAGGCGCTGCCCGGCGTCGCCAGCTGGGCGCGGATCAGCATCGCCAGCAGACCGCCGATCAGGAAGAAGATGAAGGCGGTTACCATCAACCGCACGCCGATCACGCTGTGATTGACCGTCGAGATGGTGCCCCGCCAGCCGCGCGGCGTTCCCCAGATGCGCTCAAGGGCACGATGAAGCTGGAGCGCCTTCACTGCCCCTCCCCCGCCACAAAGCGCGCCCAGCCCGCCTCATCATGCGCGACGACGCGGAAGGCGTGACCCGTGTGCCCGGGGCCGCAAAACTCGGCGCACAGGCCGTGATAAACGCCCGGCACGTTGGCCTCGATGCGCAGGACGTTGCGGTGGCCGGGAATGGCATCCATCTTGCCCGCAAGGCGCGGCACCCAGAAAGCGTGAATGACGTCACGCGTCCACAGTTCGACATCAACCGGTCGGCCGGCGGGAATGTTGAGCACATCCTGCGTGACGACACCGCCGGTGCGGCCGGGATGCGTGAAGGTCCATTGCCATCGGCTCGCTTCGGCAACGATGCGCAGGGTCTGCGCATCGTTGCGCGGCAGCAGCCGCTCGCCAATGACCAGACCATAAGCCAGCAGCACGACGAGAACGACGGACGGGAAGATGAGCCCGCCGCCGATGATCCACCGCTTGGCCGAGGTCGGGCGCTCCAGTGAGCCGCGTCGAAAGGCGAGCGCGAGCAGCGCGCAGACCAGCACAAGGATCGCCACCGCCCCGGCCAGCATGACCCACCACAAGGATGCGATGGCATCCGCTGCAGGCCCTGCGGGCTCAAGCGTCGAGTAGCGGCCGGCGCAGCCGCTGGAGAAAAACGCCGCGCCGGGCATTATGACCCGAGAGCGCAGACAGCGTAAAGGACGGCCATGCCCAGCACCGAACAGCGCGAAGATGCGTTGACCGACCCGATCAGCGCGAACCCCTCGTTCGATGACGCGGAATCGAAAATCGCCGTGTCCGGCCACCCCGTTCACGCCATGCTCGTCTCGTTCCCCATCGGCCTCGCGGCCTGCGCGCTGGGCGCCGATCTCTTCTATTGGTGGACCGGAGACGGCTTCTGGGCGCGCGCGGCGCTGTGGAGCACCGGCATGGCCTTTCTGATGGGCCTGCTCGCCGGCCTTTCCGGAACCGTCGAGCTGCTTAGCGTGCCGGGTATTCGCGCTCGTGCGGCAAGCTGGACGCACTTCATCGTCGCGATCACCCTGCTGTCCGTCCTCGGCGCCAATTGGGGCTATCGGCTGTCCGGTTATGAGTCCGCCGTGCTCCCTTATGGCCTGCTGCTCTCCGTGCTGTCGGCCATTTTCGTGGCCTTTGCCGGGTGGCATGGCGGCAAGCTGGTGTTTGACTATCAAATCGGCACCTCGTCGACCGGCAATTGACGGCCGCGCGGCGTCGTCAGCCAGTCCGGCATGGTCAAGTCGATGGAGGGCTTGCTTAGTACGATCGCAAAGATCGCCGCGCACAGAAGGAGGGCGAGCAGCACGAGCGGCAGGATCGGCGAGGGCTGGCGCTGATTGCCATGCTCGCCCATCCGCACGACCAGATTACCAATCCAGGCGTGCAGCCCGACCAGCAGCCCAACGAACAGCAGCTTGGCGAACATCCACGGCACGAACACTTCGCGCAGGAACAGCAGCGCCGTGCCGGCCGAAACCGCGACCACCGCAGCCGGCGTCAGCAAATGCGTATAGCCATAATGGGAGAACCGGCGGATGCGCTGATAAGCCTGCTGGCCCTGCCCGCGCTCATGCTGCGCCAACAGCAGCGGCAAGGCGATCAGGCCGGCGGCCCACAACAGGATCGCGGCGATGTGCAATCCCTTGATGAGCGGAATCCATGCTGTCACGCGGGTGCCCACCGCCAGCCATCGCTCCAGGCGCGCCGCGCGATCAATCCGGCGATCACGGCATAAGGCAGCATCGCCGGCACGCACATGATCAACCCGGCAAGCTGCTGATCGTGCAAGGGATCGATCCCATAGGCCAGGGGCGCGATGCGATGATGGGGATAGAGCACGCCGGGCGCGAAGGTGATCAGGGCGCCCAGCAGGCCCATCTGCCCGACCCCGGCGGCAAGCGTGACCATCGCGGCAGGCCATGCCGCACGCGCCGAAAGTATCGCGCGCCAGAACCAGATGGCGGTGCCGAGCAGGGAAATCTGCATCAGCCAGTACAGGGCATGATGATTGAGCGCTGCCGTGTAGAAAGCGGGGATGTGCCAAAGCCAGAGCGTGCCCGTGGATACAGCGAAGGGCAGCGCCGCGCTGCCGGAGCGCCCGCGCGGCAGAAGAAGCGCAAAGACCGGCGCCGCGCAGACGACCAGCAGAATGTGGTGCACGGTTCTCGCGGAGAACAATGCGCTTGCGAGCGCACAGAGCGGCGACACGAAGGCGACCAGCATGATGCCGCAACCGGCGGCCACGAGACCGGGCTGCTGTCGCCCGACGGTCGCGAGCAGCAGGATCGTCCCGCCCAGCATGGCGGCCAACAACCAGGGATCGAAGTTCCAGCTAAGGAGCAGCAGGCTCGGGTCCGGTGGTGCGCCACAATAAGGGATATTCGTGACGATCCTACTTCCCCCAGATTTCGCATGGCAGCACTTAGTGGCCCGAACAAAGCGTTCGCTTCATGAATCTGAACGTCATCAGCCCATGTGGGTTCCCGTACACGTGTGCTGCGCCCCCGGGCGCGACGCTTCGTCCAGCCCATTGACGGCGAAGAAGCGGAAGTTTAGGCGAAACCTCAGAACAGAGTCGGGATTCCGACCGGCAAAAAGTCGGAACAACTTTCCTAAAATCCCGGATTTCCCTCTGTTACTCAGCACCTTAGCGGGTGTAGCTCAATGGTAGAGCAGCAGCTTCCCAAGCTGACGACGGGGGTTCGATTCCCCTCACCCGCTCCAATTTCCAGAAATTCCTACCAGCATTAAGCCGCCGAACCGGTTGAATTTTCCCGCTCGCACGGTGCATTTGAGGGTAGCCGCTCCACTGCGCTTGATCCACGCAGCGGAGGTCGGCAGATTCAGCGCGTGATGGCCGCTTCCTGACTGATGCGGCCCATTCGTCGGCTCGGGAGACAAAGAATGCGATCAGCGCTGGCAGCCCTCGTCATGATGATCGGCGCGATGTTTCTCTCGAGCGCAGCGACTGCCCAGCCGGCGCAGGCCTCCTCCGGGGGCGAGCCGTCTTCCGCTGCCTGCGTGAAAGACTCGAACGTCGACAGTTGCTGGCAGGCTGGCGTCGCGGCGGAACGGCGGGGCGATGCACGCGCCGCCCTCGCCGCCTATGAAGCATCCTGCGACGCGGGTTTTCAAGTGGGCGGCTGCTATGAGGCCGGGAAGATCTATTTTCTGAACAGCACGCTGCGGGACTATGGCGACGCGAAGGAGAAAATGGCGCGCGTCTGCGATTCATCCGACATCGGGATCGGCCCCTATGCCTGCAAATATCTGGGGATCATCTACCGCAGGGGCCTCGCCGGCCAACCACAGTTGGACAGGGCGTTCAACATCCTGTCCCGCGCCTGCTTCCTACACAATGACAGCCCGTTCATCGACGGAAATGGCTGCGAAATCCTTGCGGACGACATTCCCGACGCTGATGCGATGGGCGTCTCCGACGATTTGTGGGCGCCCGACTATATCGCTTATCTGGCCTTCGCGATGGGCTGCACCGACGACATGCCAGCACTCTGCACCCGCGCGCTGACGATCCATGACCGCGCCGTTGCCACATCGGCCGGCTGGCTCGCGCGCTGCGCCGAGGATACCGGGGCAGTGCAGTTCTCGGGGCGTTGCGGGGATCTCGCGCGCGCCGCTACCATCGACAATTTCGACCAGCGTCAGGCCCTTCGCCAGCGTCTCGTGCGGATGTTCGTTCGCGCGACGGAATATGCGGGATAGAGCACGCCCCCGCATCACCGCCAGGCGCGGGCCGCCCTCTGTGTGTCAGATACCGCCGTCGACCGGCTGAAAACCCGCCGCGACCAGCGCCGCGTTGAGATCGTGCACGCAGGCGTCGAGCCGCGCCTGATCGGTGGCGCGGACTACGAAATTGGCCCCGACCTTGCCTTCGCGGAAGAAGGGATAGCTGCCGATCTGGCACCCCTCGTGCCGCCGCTCGATCTGGGCGAGCTGATCGGCAATTTCGCTTTCGGCGACATTGCAGCCGATCGTCCGCGAGAGCAGCGGCGCGCCGCCCTCCAGCTTGCCGGTCAGTTCCGCGAGCATGCCTGCTGTGATGTGCGGCACACCGGCCATGATGAAGATGTTGCCGACCTGGATACCCGGGGCGCCGGAATAATGATTCGGGATCAGCGCGGCGCCCTCCGGCACGCGCGCCATGCGCAGCCGCGCCTCGTTGATGCCACCGCGCGAGGCGTAATAGGCTTCCAGAATTGCACGCGCTTCGGGATGGACGACCACGGGCACGCCCAAGGCAGCCGCAATGGAATCGACGGTGATATCGTCATGCGTGGGGCCGATGCCGCCGGTGGTGAAGAGATAATCGTTGCGGGCGCGCAGAATATTCACTGCCTCGCCGATCGCCGCCGCATCATCGCCCACCACGCGCACTTCCCGCAGGCGGATGCCCTGCACGTTCAGCCAGGTGCCGATCTGCGCCACATTGCGGTCCTGCGTGCGACCAGAAAGAATCTCGTCGCCGATCACGAGAAGGGCGGCAGTCCAGATGCGTTCGCTCATGGTCCGGCTTTAGACCCGGCGCCGCATCGCGCCAAGCGAGACCGGAAAATTTCTGCCCTGCGCTGTCATCCGCCGCCAGCCGCGCGCTGGACGATGAGCGCCTCAAGGCGCGAGAAACGGTCGGGCGGGAGGAGTTCCGCCGGATTGTAGGTAGCCTCAAAGCACGGGATATCCTCGGGCAGCGCCGTCCATGGCATTTTGCTGGCGGTGAAGATCACTGCGTCCAGCTTCACCCGCGCAGGGTCGTCCAGCGTGCCGACCCGCACCCCCGCGCCGAGCCTGCCCAGCCGGGGATAATAGCTCCAGAGCGCCGTGCCGCATGCAGTGCAACGGCAGATGATGTGGTCGCCGCCACTGCCTGCCTTTACGACATGCTCGCTGAGCCTTCCGCTCAAGAGGTCCACGCATTCCGCTTCCAAGAACATGTTGACGACCGACGTCGACCCCGTCTGCACCTGGCAGCGCCGGCAGTGGCAATTGTTCACGAAGATCGGCGCGCGCGAAACGCGATAGCGCGCCGCGCCGCACGCGCAGCCTCCGCTGAGGTCCCCTCCGGCTATTTCGGCAGCGTCCTGCATTGCGTCCCCCCTTCCCCTGGCAAGCCTATCGCCTTTCCGCACGCCTCCCCCTATATGGAGCGGATGACGACCTATCTCACGCCGACCGCCGAAACCCAGAACGTCCGCACCTCCGCCATCAAGCTGCATGGCCCGGAGGGCTTTGCCGGAATGCGCAAGGCGGGCCGGCTGGCCGCCGAGATTCTCGATGCGATCGTACCACTGGTCGTGCCGGGCGCGAAGACCTCCGACATCGATGATTTCATCCGCCAGATGATGCTGGATGCCGGCGCCGTCCCCGCGACACTGGGCTATCACGGCTATGCCTATAGCTGCTGCATCAGCCTCAACAATGTGATCTGCCACGGGATGCCGGGCGACAAGCCGCTCAAGGACGGCGACATCGTCAACATCGACGTCACCCCGCTGGTCGAGGGCTGGCATGGCGACACCAGCCGCATGTACCTGGTCGGCGATGTACCGGTGAAGGCGCGGCGCCTGGTCGACGTGACCTATGACTGCCTGATGCTGGGCATCGAGCAGGCCAAGCCGGGCAATCATCTCGGCGACATCGGCCATGCGATCCAGAGCTATGCCGAGCGGCATCGCTATGGCGTGGTGCGGGATTTCTGCGGCCACGGCCTCGGCCGGGTGTTCCATGACGCGCCCGAGGTGATCCATGTCGGACGGCCCGGCACCGGCCCCGAATTGCGGCCGGGCATGATCTTCACCATCGAGCCGATGATCAATGCCGGCAAGCCGACCGTGAAGATGCTCGAGGATGGCTGGACGGCGGTCACGCGCGACCGATCGCTCTCGGCGCAGTTCGAGCATTCGATCGGCATTACCGAGGATGGCTGCGAGATTTTCACGCTCAGCCCCAAGGGTTTGCACCGCCCGCCTTATTGACGCTGGCCGCTATCCGGAGCTCGTGTTTCGACAGGCGCAGATCGGTGCCTATTATTTGGGCAACTGCTGTCCAAAATGCCCGAAATCCGGGCAATATCGACAAGTCACCGCAAAGTGTCCAATGCTTCGCTGGTGATTCGCGAACGGGCGCTGTAGCGTCCGATTTCCTGCGCGGTCGCGCATGTCGCCTGGGTCGAAATCGTCCGGGCAGCATGTCGCGGTCCGCAATCAAACCGCGAAACAAAGGGGTGCGTTTGACATGAAGAAGGTGGAAGCAATCATCAAGCCGTTCAAGCTGGATGATGTGAAGGAAGCGCTGCACGAAGTCGGCGTATCCGGAATCACCGTCACGGAGGCGAAGGGCTTCGGGCGACAGAAGGGTCACACCGAGCTTTATCGCGGCGCCGAATATGTCGTGGACTTCCTGCCGAAGGTGAAGCTCGAAGTGGTGGTGGCGGACGAGATCGTCGATCGCGTGGTCGATGCCATCTCCAGCGCCGCACAGACGGGCCGCATCGGCGACGGCAAGATCTTCGTCATCCCCGTCGAAAAGGCCGTGCGCATCCGCACCGGCGAGCTCGACGAAGCTGCCATCTGACCGTTTCCGTTCGCTGACCGAAGACCCGCAACAACTCAGACCAAAGAGAAGGTAACATCCTCATGGCCAATACGCCCAAAGACATCCTCAAGATGATCGAGGAAAAGGAGATCGAATGGGTCGATCTGCGCTTTACCGATCCCAAGGGCAAGTGGCAGCACCTGACCATGTGCGCCGGTGTGCTGGGCGAGGACGAGCTTGAGGAAGGCCTCATGTTCGACGGCAGCTCCATCGAGGGCTGGAAGGCGATCAACGAGTCCGACATGATCCTGAAGCCCGATCTGGACGCGGTCTATGTCGATCCGTTCAGCGCGACGCCGATGATGATCCTGTTCTGCAACATCGTCGAGCCTTCGAGCGGCGAACTCTACGGTCGCGATCCGCGCTCGACCGCCGTGCGCGCCGAGGCCTATGTAAAGGCCGCCGGTTTCGGCGACACTGTGTATGTCGGCCCGGAAGCCGAGTTCTTCATGTTCGACGACGTCCGCTTCAACACGGACTACAACGAGTCCTTCTACAAGATCGACGACATCGAGCTGCCGACCAACACCGGCCGCGAATATGAGGCCGGCAACCTCGGCCACCGTCCGCGCGCTAAGGGCGGCTACTTCCCCGTCGCGCCGGTCGATCCCTGCACGGACATCCGCGCCGAGATGGTCACGACCATGCTCGAAATGGGCCTCCCCTGCGACAAGCACCACCATGAGGTGGCCGCTGCGCAGCACGAGCTGGGCCTCACCTTCGGCACGCTCGTCACCACCGCTGACCGCATGCAGATCTACAAGTATGTCGTGATGATGGTCGCCCAGGCCTATGGCAAGAGCGCCACGTTCATGCCCAAGCCGATCGCGCAGGACAACGGCTCCGGCATGCACACCCACATCTCGATCTGGGACAAGGGCAATCCGCTGTTCGCCGGCAACGGCTATGCGGGCCTGTCCGACATGTGCCTGTACTTCATCGGTGGCGTCATCAAGCACGCCAAGGCCCTCAACGCCTTCACCAACCCGACGACCAACAGCTACAAGCGTCTGGTCCCCGGTTTCGAGGCGCCCGTGCTGCTGGCCTATTCGGCCCGCAACCGCTCGGCTTCCTGCCGTATTCCTTACGGTTCGGGTGCCAAGGCGAAGCGCGTCGAGTTCCGCTTCCCCGATGCAATGGCCAACCCCTATCTGTGCTACGCCGCGCTGCTGATGGCCGGCCTCGACGGCATCGAGAACAAGATCCACCCCGGCGAGGCGATGGACAAGAACCTCTACGACCTGCCGCCCGAGGAGCTGAGCCAGGTTCCGACGGTTTGCGCCTCGCTGCGTGAAGCGCTGAACAGCCTGGAAGCCGACCACGACTTCCTGCTCAAGGGCGACGTGTTCTCCAAGGACCAGATCGACGCCTATATCGAGCTGAAGTGGCCGGAAGTGTACCGCTGGGAAATGGCGCCCAGCCCGGTCGAGTTCGACATGTACTACAGCTCCTGATCCCCAGGATTAAGCGAAACGGAAGGCCCGGGATCGAAAGATCCCGGGCCTTTTGTTGTGGGTGAATGCCGATGACCCACGCCGACTTCACGCATAGGGCGCGCGAATCATCGTCGCTTGTCATCCGCAGGGCCGCTCTCTACCCCCTGAGCGAAGCTGGGGGAGGATCGCGCGACAATGAGCGGCAGAAGCGTCTCGATGACCGAAGGGCGGCTGCTCACGGTGCTGCTGCGGGTGGCCTGGCCGATCACCGTCACCAATCTCGCGCAGGCCAGCTTCGATATCGTCAATGCCTTCTGGGTTGGCCGGCTCGGCGAGGCCGCGATTGCCGCTGTGACCGCCAGCGGGCCGCTGTTCTTCGTGCTGATCGGCCTGGGTTCCGGCCTGTCGACTGCCGGGGCGGTGCTCATCGCGCAGAATATGGGCGCGCGGCGGATGGAAGCGCTCGATCATGTCGCGGCGCAGACCCTGCTGATGGTCGGCATCGTCGCGCTGGCCTTCACGCTCGCGGGCGCCTTCTCGGCGTCGGCCGTGCTCACCCTGATCGGTGTGGAACCGGCGATCCATGCGCGGGCAACCGATTATCTGCACGTCCGCTTCATCGGCATGGTGCCGATGTTCGGCTTCATGGCCATGCAGGCGATGTTGCAGGCCGCCGGCGAGGTGCGCTTTGCCATGCGCGTGCAGATCGGCAGCGTCATCGCCAATGCACTGATCGATCCGCTGCTGATTTTCGGCATCGGGCCGTTTCCTGCGCTGGGTATTGCCGGGGCCGCGCTGGCGACGGTGATCGTGCAGATCGGCGCGCTGCTGGTGCTGCTCCATCACATGCTCTCAGGGCGATCCGTCCTGCATGTGCGGGCCTGGCATTTTCGGCCGGACTGGTCGCATATCCGCCTGGCGCTGGGGCTCGGCCTGCCGGCCTCCATCGAGCAGGCGATCCGCACCTTCAGCTCGGTGCTGCTCATGGCCCTGGCCGCCAGCTTCGGCACGCTCGGCCTCGCCGCTTATGGCGTGGGGACGCGGCCGCTATTCTTCTGGTTCACGCCGATGCTCGGCCTCTCCATCGCGACCGCCGCCGTGGTCGGCCAGAATATCGGCGCCGGCCTCACCGAGCGCGCGGAGCAGGCTGCGCGCCTCTCGGCCTGGCTCGGCTTTTGCGGCATGACGCTCATCGGCCTCATGAACTTGCCATTCGTGCCAGCGATGATGGCCGCGCTGGCGCCGGGCGAACCGGATGTGATCGCCCTCGCCTCGACCTTCGCCTATGTCTACTTCCCCTTTCTGGGCGTACTGACTGTGCCGCAGGCCTTGCTCGGCGCGTTCCGGGGCGCCGGCAGCCCGAGCCACTCCATGATCATCTCGATCATCATGCAATGGGGGTTTCAGATGCCCGCAGCCTATCTGATCGCCTATGCCACCCCCTGGGGCATCGCAGGCGTGTGGTGGAGCTACCCGATCGCCAATGTCGCGGCGGCCCTGCTCTGCCTCTACTGGTTCCGCCACGGCAGCTGGCGCCGGCGCCTGACCGCGCCAACCCCGGCTCAGTAGTCCTTTGAGATCCGCGCCGCGGCGCTCTGGCGGCCGATGGTGGAGACCGTCGAGATCAAGGCCAGCCAGCGGGTGATCTGATATTCGATGCTGGTGGCGCTATAGCCCTGCCCGTCTGTAATCAGCTCGACATAGAGATGCTCGCCGATATTCTTGCCGGCCGCGATCGAGGTTTGCCGTCCCGTCGTGGTATCGGCGGCCAGCACCCGCAGGCGCGAGAGGCCAGTCGCGCGGCGGACGGCGTTGATCGGATCGAGGCCACCACCCCCGCCCTGGAACGCCGCCACCGCGGACGCGAGTTGCAGCGCCTCGGGCGCCGAGAGGTTGGCGATGGACGTGCCGAACAGCAGGCGGGAGAGCAATTCATCCTGCGCCATCGCCGGAATGCTGGAGAACGCGATGATCGGCCGCATACTCGTGCCGGTCACGTTGATCGTTGCGCTCAAATCCTGCACGTCCGCCACCGCGCGGATATCGAGGCGCGGATTGACGGGGGTGCTACCGGTGAAGGTCAGGCGGCCCTCCTGCAGATCGAACCGGCGCCCCGCGAAATCATAGGTGCCGCGCGTCAGCGTCGCCACGCCGGAGAAGGCGGGCGCGGTCGCCAGCCCGCCGATCTTGAGATCGGCCGACCATTCGCTCTGCATCCCTAGCCCTTCGACGATGAGGCCGCGCGGCGCCTTGGCGGTAATGTCCAGCCGCCAGGGCGCATCCGCCCGCGCCCGCTCCACCTGATCGCCCGAGCGGTTGATCTCCACCAGACGCAGACGCGGAATTTCCGTCGATGAACTGGCGCGCCCGAGCGTGAAGCGGCTGGAGACAGCCTCCAGATTGCCCGAAATCGTGCCGCCGCTGCCGGAGGAGACGATGCGTACGGGGCCAGTTACCGTCGCGCCGACATCGTCGCGGTCCATCAGCACCGCGCGATCCGCCTGCAGCGCGATATCCATGCCGATGCCGCGCTCGGCGGAGAGATCGAACACGGCCGTGCCGGTGACCTTGCCACTGCCGGCCCGGCCTTGGAGATCCGGAATCGACAGTTGCGATCCGTTGAACCGGCCGCTTGCCTGCACATCGCGGATCACCATGCCGGTCACCGGGCTGGTGATGCGGCCATTGCGCGTGGAGAGCGTCCCTTCAATGCGCGGATCGGACAAGGTGCCGCCGGCACTGGCGGACAGGCGAAGATCGCCACCCAGCGAAACGATCTCGACATTGGTGAGCCGCCAGAGCGTGTCGGCATCGCCGGCATAGCGGAACTGGGCCTGCAAGGGCGACCGGAACAAACGCTGACTCAGCGACCCGCTGCCAAGCGGCGTCACCAGTGCCTGCGCGCGACCGACCACCTTGCCGCCACGCGCCACCACCGCACGAGCTGCCAGCCGGCGTGTATCCAGCTCGGCATTAAGCCCCATATCGATGGGCGCTGAGCTGAGCGCCAGGCCGGAGCGGGTGAGACCCTTGACGCGCAAATTGAGCTTGCCGGTCGGCGGCCCGTCGACCGGCGCGACATAATGCGCCGTGCCGTCCATGGTGCCACCCAATCCCAGATCGTCATTGGCGAGATCGAGCAGCAGCAGCGGCACGGCCTGCATTTTGGCGTCCATCTCGGTGCGCGTCCCGCCGATAAAGCCGGACAGGCGCAGGGCGCCGCGTTGCATTCGCACGGTCGCCGGCGCCAAGCGCCAGCCATCCTCTTCCCGGCTGAGCACTGCCGTCCGGTCGAGCCGGATCGCCGATTCATCCAGCGAGCCATCCACATCGATGCTGATCCGGTTCGGCGCGATGCCGGCGCGCGCCTGCAGATCGAAGCTGCGCCCCGTCCGCGCATTCATGGAGACGGTGGCCGTTCCCTCGCCATTGACCAGCTTGAGCGCACCGGCGAACCGCCCGATCCGCACGCCGCCGACGCGTACGCCGCGACCCTGCGCATTGGCGTTGATCGTCACCGCGCCAGGACGGAGCAGCGCTTCGCCCTCCAGCGAGCCACGATTGATGACGATCCCCGGCGATCCCGTGAAATTGGCGCCGCTCAGGTCGACATCGAAGCCGATGCGCTGCACGCCATCGACCATGCCCAGCGTCACCGCGCCCTCGGCGGGACCGGAGAGCGACAGGGCGCCCTGCAAGCCGCCATCGACGGGCACGAGATCGCCCCGCACCGTGACGCCGCTAACCCCCAGATCCGCCACCGAGATGGTCGCGGCGCCACCGCGCGGCAGCAGGATCGCGCCGGTCGCGGCGAAGGTGCCGAACATCGAGCCGCCCTCGACCGTCACGGCATAGCCCTGATCGTCAGGGGTCAGCAGCGCGTGGACATTGGCGAGGCCGACTGCCGGCAGCGGGCGCGCAAGGGTGATGTCAACCCGGGGGCGATCCGGCTTGCCGGCAAGCGCCAGTTGCAGAGGACCATAATCGCGATGCTCGCCCTGCCCGCGAAGATCGAGTTGACCAGCGCCGTCGATCCGCCCTTGGCCGGAAAGGGTGAGCGCGGGCGCCACCAGCCGCAGATCGCGCAACGCGATGCCGCCGCCCGACGCCAGCCCGACTTGGCTGGTGATGACCGGCAACCCGTCCCCAAGGCCACGCAGGAAGCCATTGTCGAGCCGCCGCATCGTCGCGCGGGCAGTGCCGGAAAAGCTGCTCTGCCCTTGCGGCGGTCGGGCCAGCCGCAGCACGGCATCGAGATCGAGCCGACCCAGGCCGGCAATCTCCAGTCCATTCAGACCGCCGCGAAAACTCGCGAGGTAGCTCCCAGAGCCGAGATTGCCTTGCCCCTCGATCTGCCCGCGAAAACCGCTCGCCCGCACGTCCGAGCGATCCATGCGCAGATCATCGCCATTCTTCAGCAGCACGCTCTGAACGACGAGATTGCGCAGCCGCTCGTCCACAGCGCGCTGGCCGACAGTCAGTGCCTGCGCCGTCAGCCGGATGGGGAAGCGTCCGCGCGGGCCGTTCAGCCGGCCCTCGCCTTCCAGACGGATGTTGCGAAGCGCCAACCCGCCCTGCCGCAGCTCGGCAGAGGTCAGCAGATACCCCACCTCCATCGCATCGAATGCGCCGGACAGCCGGGCGCGCAGATTGACGGACTGGCCGGCGACGCCCTTCGCCAACTGGCCGGGCCGCGCGACCACCGCCGAAACGCGCAGCTCATCGAAACGATTGCGGCCGAAATCCACACCGCCATTGGCCGTCAGCTTGGCGGCTGGCATCGCCAGCGAGGCGGTGCCCGAGAGCAGCCGGTTGTCGAACCGCACGTCCGCCTCGATCTGCGCCTGCTGGCTGCCCAGCGCGGTCAGCGGTTCGAGCGGGCCGAGCAAGGCCAACGGGCCCTTCGCCTGATAGCGGCCCTCCACTGCGGTCAGTGCGACGTTCGCAGTAAGGCGATTGGCGGTCAACGCCGTAAGCCGGCCCTTCCAGCGGCGCCAATCGCCATCGCCATGGATGCGAAACGACACCGGTTGCTGCGCATCCAGGGTGCCCGCGATCAAGCCGCCCTGTGGCCCGACGACAATCGCATCGAGATCGAACCGGCCATCATCGGGCCGGCTGTCCAGCGCGAGACGCAGCACATCGCCCGTGCGCGGCGCGCTCGCCAGAAGATCGATCACCGCGCGACCGGAGCGCACATCGGCATTGCCGATTGCGCGGACGACGTGCGCCTCACCCAGCACCGCCGGGCCGATGCCCAGCCTGTCCACCCGCAGGTCCGCCAGCCGAATGTCGAACCCCGGCAGCAGCGGCTGCTTGGGCGAGGTGGAGGGCTTGAGCGCGGGCCGGCGGGAAAGGTCGGCCGAATGGATGTGCAGCCGATCAAGATCGAGCCGGTTGGAGAGCCAGCCGAGCGGATACCAGCTCACATCGGCGCGATCGACCCTGGCGAACTGCCCTTGCGTATCGAAAAAGCGCACATCGCGCAGCACCATGTCGTTGAAGACGCGCCCCTCAATGGCGCCCACGGTGATGCGCAGGCCGGAGGTCGCCTCCCACTGCGCGATCTTGCGGATGATGAAGCGATGGCCGCCCTCGCTATCCAGCCAGCGCACCCCACCCCAGAGCGCCACCACCAGCGCTACGATGAGCAGGATGACCGAGAGGCTGAACCCCGAGCGCAGCAGCGAGCGCTTGCGGCGGGGCGGCGGCGGCGCCTGCTCCGACGCAGCCTCCGGCAGGGGCTCGTCTTGCGCGGCCATCAGAAGGCCTGCCCCAGCGACACATAGACGCCGATGCGCGAGTCTCCCGGTTGCGGATTGAGCGGGGTGCCGACATCGATCCGGATCGGCCCGAAGTTGCTGTAATAGCGAAAGCCAAGGCCCGCGCCGACACGCATCTCGCGGATCGTGGGCAGGGGATCGGGCGAGATCGTCCCGGCATCGATGAACGGCACGATGCCGAACTGGTTGAGACTGCCGAAGCGATAGCGCGCTTCCAGCGAGATTTCGCCAAGGCTGCGCCCGCCCACCGGATCGTTATTGAGGTCGCGCGGGCCGATGGCCTGATAGGCATAGCCACGCACGGAGGCGCCGCCGCCGGCATAAAAGCGCCGCGTCGGCGCAATGCGGTCGGCCGACGCGCCGACGATGGTGCCGAGACGCGCGCGCCCGGCGATGGTCAGTCGCTCGCCGACCGGAATATAGGTGCTGCCATCGATCTGCGCGCGGACGTAGCCGAAGGCACCATCCTGCAGGGACAGTTCGGGAGACAGGCGCCCGCCGAGGCGGAAGCCCTTGCGCGGATCGAGCAGATCGTCGCTGCCATCATGGGTCAGGCTCGTCGGCAGGGCGAGAATGAGATAGCGGCGCCGCACCGGATCGGGCGACCCCTCATACAAGCGCCGCTCGTCGCTGACACGCAGCTCAAGGCCAGCGGACCAGGTCCATTCCTTCTGGAAAATCAGGTTGGTGTGCTTTTCCAGACTCGCGGCGATGCCTGCGGTCAGCGCGTCATAAGCCGGCTGATCGACATTGGCGATGCTGAGCTCGCCATTGAGAGCCTGATCGCGCTGCCACAGATTGTTGCGCCGGAAGATCGCGGACGCGCTCTGTTCCTGGGTACCGATCACGCCGCGCAGCGTCACCGCCCCTTCCGGCGGCACCAGATTGCGGTGCTGCCAGCGCACTTCCACGCGCGCGCCTTCGCCGGTGCCATAACCGATTTCCCCCGCGATCGTCCGTGGCGGCGCGCGGGTCATGTTCACGACGATGTCCACCGCCTCGCGGTCAGGCCGCGCTTCGGGCGTGATGGTGAGCTGGGAGACCAGCCCGGTCGCGACGATGGCCCGGTTGAGATCGGTCAGCTCGCTTTGCTTGAACGGGTCGCCGGGCGAGAAGCGGCTGATGACGGCCACGTGCCGCGCATCGAACGGCGCGCCCTCATTCACACGGATTGAGCCGAAGCGAAGGAAGTCGCCGGTATCGGCGTTGAGGCTGAGCAGGGCCTGACGCTGCTGGTGGTCGACAGTGAGCACCGGCTCGCGCACCTGCGCAAATGGATAGCCGCCCTCCTCGAGGCTGACGCGCAAAGCGCTCGTCGCGGCCAATATGGTATCGGTGTCGGCCGGGTCTCCCACCTTCACGGGGAAAAGCGAGCGCAACGGCTTGCCGTCCGCCATCGTCCCGTCCAGCCCGAACACCTCCACCGCGCTCAGGGCGAAGCGCTGGCCGGGGACGGCGCGCAGCGCGACGCGGACATAGGGGTCGCTTGCTCCGCTAACGCCAAAGCGCGCGCGGCTCCGGCCCTCATAATAGCCCCGCGTGCGCAGCAGATCTTCGAGCAGTTCTTCGTCGGTCTGCGCCCGGCGCCGGATCTGCGCGATGCTCGCACGGTCGCCTTCCCCCGCCCGCAGCGCCGACAGCGCATCGAACCGGCTGTAGAACATGGGATCGGCGGCATCGTCCAGCCCCTCAAGATTGAGCTGGTAACGCAGCGGCTGGGTTGGATCGAGCGCAGCGAGCGCTGCCGCTTCGCCCGCCGTGCCGCCTAGGGGGTCCGGCTCAGCGCCGGCGGGAGCTTGCGTGGCAGGCGTTGCTGCCCCCTGCCCGCCTGCCAGCGCCGGCTCGGCCTCTCCTCTGGCGTCACTGTCCTCCACTGCCAGAGGTTCCCCCGGCTGATCGAGGTCCGGCCAGTCGAGGCCGATGTCGGGCATGTCATCGAGATCGAGCGCGTCCTGCGCGGC
Organism: Sphingobium sp. B2D3C; assembly: GCF_025961835.1. Taxonomy (NCBI): domain Bacteria; kingdom Pseudomonadati; phylum Pseudomonadota; class Alphaproteobacteria; order Sphingomonadales; family Sphingobiaceae; genus Sphingobium; species Sphingobium sp. B2D3C. The sequence continues at coordinate 2,001,522 of NZ_JAOQOK010000001.1, forward strand.
GTCGGGCGCTGGGGTGGCTTGACCGGGCGACGTTTGCGCCAGCGCGCGGTCGCACGTCGGCGCGCCCTGCGCCGCCAGCAGGATCGCCATGAAAGTCCCACCTGCACGGGAACACCTGCCCAAACGCGATCGCCGCAGCATCAGGCCTGTCTATGAGCTTGTCGCAGGACTGCAAGCAGCATTCGCGCGTGACGCACCGTTTTGCGGCGGGCTGTCCGGCCGGACGGCTCAGAAGGCCCGTTCAAGCCGCGTCAGCAGAACATGCGCCGGATTGATCGGCATCGCCGACAAGCGGGACCTGCGGGCCAGGAACTGGCGCTCGAGGCGCGCCACCCGCGCATAGAGCTCCTCGGAGCTGGCGATGAGCGCGCGCATCTCTTCGTTGAACTGGCACGAGACATCGAGCGGCGTGAGGGCGGCTGGGCCAAGCCGATAGCGCTCCTCCTCCCGCACGGATTCGCGCATCTCGCCATTGAAGATCGCGCGCTGCGTGAGCAGCCACGCGATCACGTGCATCAACCGCGTCGTCACCTTGATCGATTCGCAGGAGAAATCGACCCAGCCGATGCGGCCCAGCGACTGACGATGCTCCTCGGCGCGATCATCGAAATAGGAGCGCGCCTCATCAGCCAGCACCATGGCATCGACATACAGGGCGTCGACAAGCTGACGGTCAAGCACGTGCGGGGGCATCGAGTCGTTCATGAGCCTGTGCTGCCACAAGCCGGGCGGAACGTCAGGTCGATTAACCTTCAATATACCATCTGGGCGGATCCGGCGGCCGCTTATACCCGTGGGCGGTCAGGCGATAATGTCGGGAATCAGGCTGTTTTCCAGCATGGTGATCTCGTCGCGGAGGCGCAGCTTGCGCTTCTTGAGGCGGGCAAGCTGGAGTTGGTCGGGCAAGGAAAGCTGACCCAAAGCCGCAATCGCGCAGTCGAGATCGCGATGCTCGACACGCAAGGCTTCCAGCCGCTGCTCGATTTCCTCGATCGATAACACCGATTCGCCCCCAAGTTCTGAACGGCACGCCTACATGGCAGGGCACCCTTGGCGCGGCAATGCGCAACTGCGCAACTGCGCAACAAAAGAAGGTGGTTAGCGACTTTTCTTTCGCGTGCCCGCAAGCTTCTGTCTGCTCACAGAAAGAATGTTTAACGAAAGAACGTGACACCGCATGACGGGTCTCCATTTATCGCAGCTTCGCGCAATTGCCAGAGACAGCGGGCGCGATTGGTGATCTACTGAACCTCCATTGAAGCAATGGCCAAGGAGGACATGATGGACACAAGCCACGTTTCCGCACTGCACGCCAAGCATGCCGGGCTGGAGGCCCGGATCAAGGACGAGATTACCCGTCCTGCGCCGGACAGTTACCGGCTCGCTACCCTCAAGAAAGAGAAGTTGCGCATCAAACAGGCACTCGCTTCCGCAGCGACCTGAGCGCCAGGGCTATGACAGCCAGGTAGGGGCGCTGGCCGCCCCTGCTCTGGCCAGCCCGGCTATCGTCAGACGACTGACGATCCCCCGACGACCAAGCTGAAAACGCCTGCCGGAGCCACATCGCGTGGGACGCTCTGTTGGCGCCCCATGGCGATGGACCCGATCAGTAAACGCGCTTCTTCGGCGCGATATAGTCGATGTCGTCGGTCAGCGTGTAGTCATGCACCGGACGGCTATCGAGCTTCACGCTGCCGCCCTTGCCACCCCAGCCCTCGAACCAGCCGAGGGTGTGCTTCATCCAGTTGGCATCGTCACGATCGGCATAATCCTCACGCGCATGGGCACCGCGACTTTCCTTGCGGGCAATCGCGCCGTGGATGGTGACGCTGGCCTGCGAGATAAGGTTGTCCAGCTCCAGCGTCTCAACGAGATCGCTGTTCCAGATGAGCGACCGGTCGGAGACCGCGATGTCGGTCATGCCCTCGTAGATCTTGCCGAGCTTTTCGACACCTTCCGCCATCAGCTCTTCGGTGCGGAACACGGCGGCGTGGGCCTGCATCGTGCGCTGCATGTCGAGGCGGATCTGTGCCGTGGGCGTGCCGCCCTTGGCATTGCGGAAATGATCGAGGCGACCCAGCGCCAGCTCGTCGCCGCTCTTGGGCAGCGGCTTGTGCGGCGTATCAGGCTTCACGATCTCGGCGATGCGCTTGCCGGTCGCGCGGCCGAACACCACGAGATCGATCAGGCTGTTTGAGCCCAGGCGATTGGCGCCGTGCACCGAGACGCAGGCAGCCTCGCCGACCGCGAACAGGCCCGGCACGACATGATCGGGATTGTCGCCCTTCCGGGTGACGACCTCGCCATGATAATTGGTCGGGATGCCGCCCATATTATAATGGACGGTCGGCACCACCGGCAGCGGCTGACGAGTCAGGTCCACGCCCGCGAAGATCTTGCCGCTCTCGGTAATGCCCGGCAGTCGCTCGGCCAGCACCTTGGGATCGATATGATCGAGGTGCAGGTGGATGTGATCCTTGTTGGCACCGACGCCGCGTCCCTCACGGATTTCCATCGCCATGGACCGTGACACGACGTCGCGCGAAGCGAGATCCTTGGCGGAGGGGGCATAGCGCTCCATGAAGCGCTCGCCTTCCGAGTTGGTGAGATAGCCGCCTTCGCCGCGCGCGCCCTCGGTGATGAGCACGCCCGCGCCGTAAATACCGGTCGGGTGGAACTGGACGAATTCCAGATCCTGCAGCGGCAGGCCGGCGCGCAGCACCATGGCGCCGCCATCACCCGTGCAGGTATGGGCGCTGGTGGCCGAGAAATAGGCCCGGCCGTAGCCGCCGGTGGCGAGCACGACGCAATGGGCGCGGAAGCGATGGATCGTGCCATCGTCCATGCAGAGTGCGATGACGCCACGGCAGACGGGGCCGTCCGGCGTGTCTTCCATGATCAGGTCGAGCGCGAAATATTCGATGAAGAAGTCCGCGTCATACTTCAGGCTCTGCTGGTAGAGCGCGTGCAGCATGGCATGGCCGGTACGATCCGCCGCCGCGCAGGTGCGCTGGGCCGGCGGGCCTTCGCCCATATTCTGCATCATGCCCCCGAACGGGCGCTGGTAGATCTTGCCTTCCTGCGTGCGGCTGAACGGCACGCCGGCATGTTCCAGCTCGTACACCGCCGCCGGCGCCTCACGCACCATATATTCGATCGCGTCCTGGTCGCCGAGCCAGTCCGAGCCCTTGACCGTATCGTACATGTGCCAGGTCCAGTGATCCGGCCCCATATTGCCGAGGCTCGCCGCGATGCCGCCCTGGGCCGCGACGGTGTGGCTGCGGGTCGGGAACACCTTGGTGATGCAGGCGGTCTTGAGGCCGCTTTCGGCAATGCCCATGGTGGCGCGCAGGCCCGAGCCGCCGGCGCCGACGACGACGGCGTCATAGGTGTGATCGATGATCTTATAGGCTTGCGTCATGATTAGAGCGCCCCTCCGGCCAAGGCGATTTTCGCGACAGAGAACAGGCTGACCGCGGCGCAGCCGATGACGAAGAAGTGCAGCAGGATGAGCGTGGCGAACTTCAACCCCTCATCATGCACATAATCCTCGATGAGCACCTGAAGACCGAGGCGGATGTGATAGAAAACGCTGACAATCATCAGCATCATCGGCACCGCGACGATGGGCTGGGTCAGCCAGCCGGTGATGGCCGCATGATCATGCGCCGGAAGCAGCGCGAGGCTGGCCAGCAGCCAGCTGACCAGCAGCAGATTGCCGATTGCCGTGAAGCGCTGGGCGATCCAATGATGCGTGCCGCTCCGTGCCGAGCCGAGGCCGCGCACGCGGCCCAGTCTGGTTCCGCTGCCCATCAGAATGCCCTCCCCACGAAGATCCACGCCCAGAAGGCTACAGTCGCCAGCGCCGAGGCGGCGAGAATGACCTTCGACCACCGCTTGTTCGCCGTCAGCTCAAAGCCCGCGCCCATGTCCATCACCAGATGGCGCAGGCCCGAGAGCATGTGCTGGAAGAAGGCCCAGGTCAGGCCGATCAGCACGATGCGCGCGATCACATTGGCGATCAGGCCAGCCAGATCGCCCGCATCAGCTTGCCAGACATAATATTGGAAGTTCGCATAGGCCGCCGGTCCGCTCGCCGCTGCATACAGCCACCAGGTCAGGCCGAGGCCGCCCAGAATCGCCATGCCATCCCCCGTCACGCGGTGGAGGATGGAAAGAAGCATATGCGGGCCCCACTTCCAGATGGTGAGGTGCGGGGAAAGCGGCCTTCGCCCGGATTGCGCCATGATCGAGCAGTCCTGTTCGTGAAAGAATGCGCCCCTTTAGCGCAAAGCTGCTGCACTGCAAACGCTCGCTGGCGCCATGTCACCAATGTGCAGACTGAGGTTCCGGTGAACATGGAAAACAGAGGATGTTAGCCCTCGATTAACGAAAGGCCGATATCACGCCACCCCATACGACCCGGCAAATGGCAGGACAAAAGGGGCACCGAGGCCATGATCGCAGGAAAAAGCGACACGATTTCAATGGCTGAACGGCTGCAGGAGTTCGACCCCCAAGCGACATTGCCGGGGCGGGCGCGTCAAATCCTGGCTTATCTCGGAGACCGCATCGACGAACTGGGCGACACTGCCATGGCGGTGTACCTCCCCTGCATCGACCTTGCGGCGGTCGGCCCGGCGGAGCTGGAAGCCACGCGGCAGGGCGCAAGAACCTTCCATCGAACATTGCTCAGCGATTTCGCCGGGGAAGAATGGACGGAGATGGCGCGCACCGGCGTCATGAAGATGCTGGCGCGCGATGTCTCCATCCGTACCCAGATCGTCATCATCAACCGCGTGGTCGACAAGGTCCGTGATATCCTGACGGAGCTCGTGGCCGATCGCGACGAGCGCTCGGAACTGCTGGCCGCCATGCGGTTCATCTCGCTAGTTCAGGCAGAGGTGTGCTGCGCTTTTTATGCCGACACGATCCGCGAGCAGGACCGGATCGAGCGCCAGCGCCAGCGCGACAAATTCTCCGAACTGCTGAACACGCAGATCGATCTGGCCGCGCAACTGGGCGAGCGTCTGCGCGAACAGGCCCGCGAATCTTCGAACGCCACGCGCGGGATGCTCGATAAGGCTTCCGAAGTCGCCGCCGCTGCCGAACAATCGGCCATCGCCATGCGCGAGGCCGCGCACACCAGCTCCGGCCTGATCCGCGCCATCGAGGAAGCCCGCACCGAAGTTGACCAGGCGGCGGAAGTCGCCGCCCTGGCCTCCGAGCAGGCCGGCGAGGCCGTGAACGTCTCGACGGCGCTGAGCGATCACGCCCAGTCCATCGAATCGATCCTTGGCCTGATCCGTGATATTGCCGGGCAGACCAATCTCCTCGCCCTCAACGCGACCATCGAGGCTGCGCGCGCTGGCGATGCGGGACGCGGCTTTGCCGTCGTCGCGCAGGAAGTGAAGTCGCTGGCGAGCCAGACCGCCCACGCCACCGACGACATCGCGCAGAAGATCGCCGCCATCCAGAACGCCACGCGGCACACGGTCGAGACCAACGAGCGCATCCGCGAAACCGTGCTCAACGTCCAGACCATGGGCATGCGCATCCGCACCGCGATGGACGCGCAATCGCAGACTGTGACGATGATTACCGCTGCCGTGGACGAGACGGCGCTTGCCGCCGACTCCATGTCATCGAACATCTCGGCGATCCGGCAGGATACGGAGATCGTCGCCTCGGAGATCGACGAGCTGGAAAGCGGCTTCACCGAAGTCCGCAACCTGCTCGGCGCCCTGCGCACGCGCTCGGCCAATTTCGTGGTCTCCATGGCACCGGCGACCGACGCCCAGGCAGAGCCGCAGCCGGCTTATCCGCCAATCCGACGCGCCGTCTGACAAATCCGCTCCGCGGGGGGCGACACGGTCCATTCTCTCTCCCCTTGCCGTCCAAATCGGCTAGAGAGAGGGCATGACACAGCGTTCCTCCACCGCCAGCGTCGCGCCCGCGATGCCCTGGCAGATGACCTTTTCCTGCACGCGCGCCGTCGCCGAGCGGTTCGAGCTTGAGGCCGAGCCGCTGTTCATCGACTGGCCCTCGCCGCCCGCGATTCTGGCGAGCGAGCCGGACGAAAGCCAGCCCGATGCCTGGCAGCTTGACATCATCTTCGAAACCAAGCCGACGCGCGCGACCATCGATGCCATCGCGGCGCTGATGCCCGACGGCGGCGCCACCCCCTACACGCTCGCGCAATTGCCGGACACCGACTGGGTGACGCAGAGCCAGGCCGGCCTGGAACCGATGACGGCCGGGCCGTTCCATGTCCGCCATGACAGTGCGGACAGGCCGCGCGCCGACCGCATCGATTTTCTCATCCCCGCCAGCCGCGCCTTCGGCACCGGCCAGCATGAGACGACACGCGGCTGCCTGCTGGCGCTGGCCGACCTCAAGGCGCGGGGCATGCGCTATGGCAATATTGCGGACATCGGCACCGGCACCGGCCTGCTTGCATTCGCTGCCAACCGCTTGTGGCCGCACGCGCATGTGCTCGCCTCGGACATCGACCCTGTCGCGGTGGACGTTTCGGCCGAAAATGCCGATCTGAACGGCGTTCCGCTCGGGGCCGGCGCGGGGGCGTTGCGGCTGGTCGCGGCGCCGGGAGTCGAGCATCCGCTCATTCAAGGCCTTGCCCCTTATGATCTGCTCATCGCCAATATTCTTGCCGGGCCGTTGATCGAGTTGGCGCCAAGCCTCTCCGCACAGGTCGCCGAGGGCGGCACGCTGATGCTGGCGGGCCTGCTGGATAGTCAGGCCGGCCGCGTGCAGGCCGCCTATCGCGCGCAGGGCATGGTGCTGATCTGGCGGTTCGACCATGGCGACTGGCCCACGCTGGTGCTGCGCAAGCGCCATCGCTTCGGCTGGCGCCGCACGACGCGCTGGCGCACGGGCGATCATGGCGCCGCGCCCGGCTTTGGCAGCTGGTAAGACCGGCTGCGCATTGACAGGGCGCCCGCGCCGACCGACCATCCCCGCCTGACGCTGCGAGGGAGAGATTCGGCATGTGCGACAATGACATCCATCAGGGCCTGGTCGAGGATTGGAGCGTCACCCGGCGCATGTTCATGGCAACTGGCGCCGCCGTCGGCCTGGCCGGTGCGGCGACCGCGCAGGCCGTCGCCAATGTGACGGAAACCAACGTCAGCATCAAAACGCCCGACGGTTCTGCCGATGCCGCCCTCTTCCACCCCGCCGGCACGGGGCCCTGGCCTGCCGTGCTGATGTGGCCGGACATCATGGGCCTGCGCCCGGTGTTCCGCGAGATGGGCCGGCGCCTGGCGGCCGAGGGCTATGTGGTCCTCGTCCCCAACCCCTTCTACCGCAATGCCGTCGCGCCGGTGATCGACGGGACATTCGACTTCAGCAACCCGGAGTCGCGCAAGATCCTGTTCGGCTATCGCGCCGCGATGAGCGATGCCGCGGTCGATCATGACGCGGCGACCTATCTCGGCTTCCTCGACGCGCAGCCGCAGGTCGACAAGGGCCGCAAGGCCGGCGTGCAGGGCTATTGCATGGGCGGGCCGCTCTCCTTCCGCACCGCCGCTGTGGCTTCGGCACGGATCGGCGCGGTCGGCAGCTTCCATGGCGGAGGCCTGACCACCGACCAGCCGAGCAGTCCGCATCTGCTCATCCCCAAGACCGATGCCGCCTATCTCGTCGCGGTGGCGCAGAATGACGATGCCAAGGAGCCGGAATCCAAAACGATCCTGCGCAAGGCATTCGATGCAGCGGGCAAGACCGCGACGGTCGAGGTCTATCCCGCCGACCATGGTTGGTGCGTGCCCGGTAGCCAGGCCTATAACCATGACGCGGCGGAAAAGGCCTGGGCCGCGTTGCTTGCGATGTATCGCACAGCGCTGGCCTGACGCGGAGGCGCCCTAGCCGGCGCTCCGCACGATCTCAGCCCAAGCCGCCTCGTCGATCACCTCGATCCCGAGGTCGGCGGCTTTCTTGAGCTTGGAGCCGGCGCCCGGCCCGGCCACCACCAGATCGGTCGACGCGCTGACCGATCCGGCCGATCGGGCGCCCAGCGCCTCGGCCTGCGCCTTGGCTTCATCGCGGCTCATCGTCTCCAGCTTGCCGGTGAAGACGATGGTCTTGCCCGAGACGGCGCTGGCCTTCACATCCACCACATAAGGAGGCGGCGAAACCTGCGCGAGCAGGTCGTCCCACGCCGCGACATTATGTTCCTCATGGAAGAAGTCGCCCAGCGCCTCGACCACGGCACCGCCGATGCCTTCGATCGCGGTGAGCGTAGTCTTCGCCTGTTGGACAGCGTCCGCGTTCGGGTCGAGCGACGTCGAGACCCGTTCGCGCATGAGCATCTCGACTTCGCTCGATGCGAACGGAAGCCGGTCGGCATTGGCAAGCATCGACCACGCTTGCAGTGCCGGCAAGGTCGCGAATGCCTTCATCAGATCGCGCGCTGTTACCGCGCCGACATGGCGAATGCCGAGGCCGAACAGAAGCCGCGCGGCATCGGGCGCGCGCCGGTCCTCGATGGCCTTGAGGAGATTGTCGACCGACTTCTCCTTCCAGCCCTCGCGGCCCAGCAGATCGGCGCGATGCTGCCTGAGCCGGAAGATGTCCGCCGGGCCATGCTCCAGCCAGCCGAGCGCGAAGAACTCGCGAATGGTCTTGTCGCCCAAGCCATCGATATCCATCGCGCCGCGACTGACGAAATGGTTGAGCCGCTCGATACGCTGGGCCGGGCAGATGAGGCCCGCCGTGCAGCGCACATCGACCTCGCCTTCCTCCGCCACCGCCTCGCTGCCGCATTCCGGGCAATGATCGGGGAAGATGTACGGCGCCCGCTCCGCGTCACGGGTCAGATTGTCGACGACCTGCGGGATCACATCGCCAGCGCGCTGGACGAGAATCCGGTCGCCGGGCCGCACGCCCAGCCGCGCGATCTCGGCGCGATTGTGCAACGTGACGTTCTGGACCACCACCCCGCCGACCGTCACCGGCTTGAGCCGCCCCACCGGCGTCAGCTTACCGGTGCGGCCGACCTGAATGTCGATGGCTTCCAGCGTCGTCTCGGCCTGTTCGGCGGGGAATTTATGCGCAATCGCCCAGCGCGGCGCCTTGGCAACGAAGCCGAGCCGCGCCTGCCAGTCCAGCCGGTCCACCTTGTAGACCACGCCGTCAATATCGTAATTCAGGTCCGCGCGCTGCTGCTGGATGGCGCGATAATGCGCCAGCATCGCTGCGCTGCCATCGCACAGCACCAGATGCCGCGACACCGGAATGCCCCAACCTTCCAGCGCCTTCATCACGCCATATTGCGTATCCGCCGGCAGGCCGTCCTCGCTGACCACGCCCCAGCCATGCGCGAGAAACCGCAGCGGGCGGCTGGCGGTGACGCTGGCATCCTTCTGGCGCAGCGATCCGGCAGCGGCATTGCGCGGATTGGCAAATTGGCGCACGCCCTCGGGGTCGAATGCCTCACCGCGCGCCTCGGCCGTCGCGCGCGCCTCGTCCATCAGCCGCGCATTGAGCGCGGTGAAGGCGGACTTTTCCATATAGACCTCGCCGCGCACCTCCAGGATGGCCGGTGCCTCGGCGGGCAGCGTCTGGGGAATATCGGCGATGTGCGCAACATTCGGCGTCACGTCCTCCCCCACCTCGCCATCGCCGCGCGTCGCCGCACGGACGAGCTTGCGGTCCTCATAGCGGATGGAGAGCGACAGGCCGTCGATCTTGTCCTCCGCCGTCATCAAGACCGGCTCGTCCTCACCGAGCGCCAGATACCGCCGCACGCGCGCAACGAATTCCGCCACATCCTCGTCCGCAAAGGCGTTGTCGAGGCTCATCATGCGCTTCTCGTGGCGCACCTTGGCGAGCGCAGACGTCGCCACCGAAGCGCCCACCTGCCGATTGGGGCTGTCCGCCCGGACCAAATGCGGGAAGGCAGCCTCCAGCGCATTATTTTCGCGCACCAGCGCATCGAAGGCGGCATCGCTGATCTCGGGGGCATCGTTCGCGTGATAGAGCGCGTTGTGCTTCGCGATCTCCTTCGCGAGCCGCATGAGGCGGTTCGCGGCCTCAGCTTCGGTGAGTGTGTGGGGGTCGGTCATGCGCTTTTCCTCCCCTCCTCTTCAGAGGAGGGGCCGGGGGTGGTGTTGGACGTCCCCATCCTCACACCCCCTCCAGCAGCCGCTCGGCCTGCGCGCGGGCTTCGTTGGTGATCTCGGCGCCGGAGAGCATGCGGGCGATTTCCTCGCGGCGTTCGGCATCGTCGAGCGGATGGACGCCGGTGCGCGTGATGGTGCCCTGCGAGGATTTGGCGATGAGCAGATGCGCTGCGCCGCGTGCGGCCACCTGCGGGGAGTGAGTGACGACGATCACCTGCCCGCCGCCGGAGAGCCGTGCCAGCCGCTCACCAATCGCGCCGGCCACGGCCCCGCCGACGCCCCGGTCGATCTCGTCGAAGATCATCGTGCCCGCGCTGCCCTGTGCGGCGAGCGCGACCTTGAGGGACAGGATGAAGCGCGACAATTCGCCGCCCGAGGCGATCTTGGTCAGCGGCGCGAAGGGCGCGCCGGGGTTGGTGGAAATCATGAACTCGACCCGATCCTTGCCGGACGCGCGCCACTGCCCTTCCGGCAGCGGCTCGACATCGGTGCGGAAGCGCGCGGCATCCAGCTTGAGCGGGGCCAGTTCGCCGGCCACCGCCGCGTCCAGCCGGGCGGCGGCCTCCCGGCGGCCGTCACTGAGCGCCTGCGCCGCGGCTTCATATGCCTGCCGCGCGGCCGCGACATCCCGTTCAAGATCGGCCAGCCCCGCCTCGCCCGCATCGATCCGCGCGAGCTGATCGGTCATCCGCGCCGCAAGATCGGCCAGATCGTCGGCCGCGACCTGATGCTTGCGCGCCAAGGCCCGCAGATCGAACAGGCGGGTCTCAATCGCGTCCAGCCGTGCGGGATCGACGGACAGCGCCTCGCCGGCCCGCGCGAGATGCTCCTCGGCTTCACTGGCCTCGATCACGGCGCGATCAAAGGCCGCCAGCGCCTGCGCCAGCAACTCATGCTCCTCGCCGATCCGGTCCAGCCGCCGCGCTGCCTGCCGCAGCTTGGCCAGGGCGCCGTCCGATCCGCCGAGCAAATCGTCGAGCGCGGCCATGTCCTCGGTGAGGCGCGCGCCCTTCTGCATGTCGGCGCGTTCGGTGGCGAGCGTCTCCTCTTCGCCCGGTTCGGGCGCGAAGGCCGTCAGCTCCGCCACAGCATGGGCGAGATAATCGCGTTCACGGGCAGCGCTCTCTAGCGTCTCGCGGGCCTCGGTGAGCCGCGCCTGCGCAGCCTGCCAGACGCCGTGCGCCGTGCGCACCGCCGCGGCATCCAGTCCGCCGAAGGCATCGAGCAGGTCCATATGCCCGCGCGGGTTGATGAGGCCGCGCTCGTCATGCTGGCCGTGAATCTCGACAAGATAGCCGCCGACATCGCGCAGCAGCGCCGCCGAGCAAGGCTGATCGTTGATGAAGGCGCGGCTCCCGCCATCGGCCTTGAGCGTGCGGCGGATCAGCAACGGCTCGCCCGGCTCCTGCGCGACGTCGCTTTCGGCCAGCAGGATGGCCAGGGCCGAACCGGGCGCCGGCGGATCGAATGTCGCGGTCACGCTGGCCTGATCGGCACCGGCGCGTACGAGGCCGCTATCGGCCCGCATCCCCAGCGCCAAGCCCAGCGCATCCAGCAGGATGGACTTGCCTGCGCCGGTTTCGCCGGTGAGCACAGTCAGCCCCCGCTCGAACACGAGATCGAGCGCCTCGATGAGCACGATGTTACGGATCGAGAGGCCGGTCAGCATATGCGGTGCAGAGCTAATCCATTGCCCTCATGCTGTCACCCGCCTTCGCCAGCGCAACGCGCCGGAAAGAGATCAGGCGCTCGGAGCGTGCTGCGTCATCAGGCGGTAGGAGCGCTGATACCAGTCCGAATCGGGATAGTTGGTCTGCAGCACGGCAGCGGCCCGCTTGGCTTCTTCCGGCATGCCGAGCGCCAGATAGCTCTCGACCAGACGGTGCAGCGCCTCTGCCGTGTGGCTGGTTTGCTGGTAATTGTCGACGACCTGCCGGAAGCGCATCGCGGCGGCGATCCACTCGCGGCGGCGCTGGTAGAAGCGGCCGACTTCCATTTCCTTGCCGGCGAGATGGTCGTTCACCAGATCGAGCTTGAGCCGGGCGTCCGACGCGTAGCGCGAATCGGGGTAGCGGCGGACCAGCTCGTTCAGCGCATCGCGGGCCTGAAGCGTCAGCTTCTGGTCGCGCGTCACATCGCTAATCTGCTCATAATAGCATAAGGCGATCAGATAATAGGCATAGGCCGCGTCGCGGTTGCCCGGATGGATCGAAAGGAAGCGCTGGGCCGACTGGATCGACTGGCGATAATTGCGCGCGGCATAATAGCTGAACGAGCTCATCAGCTGCGCGCGGCGGGCCCAAGGCGAATAAGGATGCTGGCGCTCAACCTCATCGAACAGCACGGCAGCCTCGGCAAAGCGACCATTGTCGAGCCGCTGCTGGCCCGCCAGATACAGCGTGCTGACGTCGCGCGCGACATAGCGCGTATCAACGCGGTTCGAACTGCGCGCGCAGCCGGCCAGCAAGGCGAGTGAGATCAGGCTGGCGGCAATCAGCCGGCCACGACGCAGCGGTGTAACGGTCATGCGCAGCCTCTTAACCGAGCAACCGGACCGCGCCAAGCGAATGATGAGCGCTTTGCGCCACGGGCAGAAGACAGATGATGCATGGCGCGCGAAACAAGGACCGGCCCGTTGAACCGGCGCTGAACGAGAGCGGCTGAATGGGCGCCTGCCCCTCTTTTCCCATGCGAGCGCACTGCCCGCAAACCGCGCCGCCGCTCTCTGTGTGGGAGGTGGGAAGCGGCGACGCGGCCTGCACCTTGCGGAGCAGAAAACGGTCGACGCCCGACCCGAACCGGGGAATGCGCACGCCAGCGTGGGGGATGGCGGCACACGGTTCAGGCCGGTCGTCGACCTGCGAAGCTGTCAGACGTCCGGGTGGTCGCTGACATAACTCCGCATCCTCGCGGACCCGAGGGGCGTTAGCCCGACCGTCCGCCGCTCGGGTTCTTCACCCGCAACGACGGCCAGCCCCGCTTGGACCAGTTTATCGATCACTGCAGCGGCCTCAGCCGGGCTGAGCATGTTGCCCACGGCCAGGGCCGTGTCGCTCACCGGACTGGACTGCAGTTCACCGACGAAAAGAGAGAGCATCACGTCCATGGCGCGATCGGCCATGACGGGCGTGTAGAAATGCTTGCTGCGCAGACGGCCGAGCATGTGCATGCGGCCGGCCTTGGCCCGCAGAACGCTCGAAGCTTCCGCGGAGCGAGGATCAGCCGGCGCGTCCGACCGGGCTGCGGCGTCGCGTTGCACGATATTGGGCACGTCAAAAAACTTTCGATTCGGCATCGGACTACCCTCGCCGCGCGGGAAACACCCCGCGCGCGAAAGATGCGCCGCCGCTGTGAGAAGAGGCGGCGGATAGACCACCGTCTCTGCCGGCGCATGTCCCGTAACCACCAGACAGGAGGAGCCTATCGTCACCAGCCGCGCTCACTGACCGGGAAGACCGGGCCGAGCGGCGGGAATAAGACCCGTGAGGTGGTCGGGTTGACCACTCATTGTCCAATACCGCGATGGTCGCCGAGATAATTGCGCATTCGCGCCGATCCCATCGGGGTCAGGGTGATCGCATCGCCTTCGCCGACAGCAGGCCCGCCCGCTCCCGCCGACCCGGCGCGGACCAGACCTGCCTTGATTAGCGCTGCAACCACCTCGTCTTGCGGATCGCTGCGCAGATCCTGCGCGCCGTTCAACGATGCTCGGGAGACCGTCCGCCCCTCGCTCTGGGCAAGGAACAGCGTCAGCATGGCCGCCATGGCGTCATCGGCCATCACCGGCTCTGGAAAGAGGGCACTGCGCTGGCCCATAAGGGCCTGCAAACGCCGCGCCCGCTCGATCACCGGGTCATCCGGCAGACAAGCGCGCGCATCGTCGTCCACGCCCGGTGGGCGCGGCTTATTGGCTGTATCGAACATCACGATCCGTCCCTGGGATATTCGCGGGGTTCACACTGAACCCGTGTCTCCTCGCCTATCCCTGCCTCAACATCATTCTCGAACGCGTGGCAGTCAGCGGCGGTCCGTCATGTCTTGAAGTCGATTGTCATCTGGTGCGACCCTGCAATTTTAGAAGCCTTTTTGGCTTTCTAAGGCAACATTATGTTATGCGAGCTTCACTTTGTGCGCCGTGATCACGGGAAGTCAACCGCTAAAGGACGGGTCGATGGAGCGATGCGATGGGGGCCCACCTCATCTGTCCCGTTTTGATTCGTTCCTGCCGGAATCAGCACCAAAACGGCACGCTTCGAGGATGTTGGACAGCGCCGGCAGCATTGCCGCGCGAAAGGCATAGCTGCGGCGGCCTGTCTCGATCGCCGATCCGGCGAGGCCTTTTTCGCTGAGCGCAGCCCGCAGCGTGGAGATGTGAACCTTGATCGCCGCACGCGACATCGCGCCGCGGTCCAGGAGCAACGCAAGTTCATCGAGCGGGATCAGCCGGTCAGGCTCGGCAATCAGGCGCAGGAGCAGGCGCGCACAGATATGGCCCCGCAGTGCCAGGGCCGCATTCAGATGGGCAACTGCAATCGGCTCGTTCGCGTGACTAAGCAGCCCAACCGGCAACGCACCGTCGGCAAAGGGGCTCGCACCGGCCCCTTCCGCAACCTCCTGCTCCATCTCAAGCAGATGGCGCGCGGCCTCGATGCGATCTGCAGCTTCCTGAATCAGCCGGGCCGCACGATGACGGCGCACCTGGCCGGATCGATCTGGCTCCGTCACACCGCCCCTCCACGGTCAACGCGGACACGTCATTGGGCGGCCTGCGATAGCGCGGTGCGGCACCGGTCTTATGCCCTGCAAGGTGCCGGAGCGTGGCATGGGTTCCTTCCTGTCGATCGAGCGGGAGACGCTAACCCAGTCCGCCCCCGGCATTCCATCAATTGCCTCCATTTCGGAGTCGAAAAGGCGCGACGAGGTTAGCTCTGTCGCCGCATGCGCTCGTTAACTCAGCCGGCTTGCCCCTTTCGCCCTTTGGCTCCGCCACCAAGTGCCGATACGAGCGCGGCAAAGCATATTGCCGCCTAGATCAAGACAGCACGCCGCGCGCTACCGAGAGAGAGACGGGATGGGATGGAGAGGTGAGCCTTGCAATCTGAACAGCTTTTGGGCCTGCGCAATGTCCGCACGGTGCGCATCGGTGCCGGTCTTCTGCCGGCCTGTGCCGCCGATGTCGTCGCGTCCGGCGCCGAAAGCGCGCTGATCGTCTCCGGCAGCCCCCTGCGTGCGCTCAGCGAAGCACTCGCCTCCGAACTGGCCAAAGCCGGCTGCGCCGCCACGATTTTCGACGCCATTGCCGGTGAGCCGACCTTCGCCGATTTTGAGGCCGCCATGGCGACGGCGCGCGAGAGCCAAGCCGGCTTCATCATCGGACTGGGCGGCGGCAGTGCGATGGATGTCGCCAAGCTGGTCGCCGCGCTGATGGATGGCGCGCAGGGCATCGATGACGTCATCGGCACAGGCCTCCTCCAAGGCCGCGCCATTCCGCTCGCCTGCATCCCGACCACCGCCGGCACAGGCAGCGAAGTCACTCCCATCGCCATTCTGGAAGACGTGGCGGCGGAACTGAAGAAGGGCGTGGTCAGCGATCATCTCGTGCCGGATTTCGCTTATCTGGATGCTGAACTCACCGTCTCAATGCCCCGCGCCGTCACCGCCGCGACCGGGCTGGATGCGCTGACGCATTGCATCGAGGCCTATGCCAACCGCTTTGCCCATCCCGTCGTCGATGCCTGGGCGCTCGAAGGCATCCGCCTGATCGCCGGCCATCTCGAACGCGCCTGCACGGACGGCACAGACCTGGAGGCGCGCGATGCCATGCTTCGCGCGGCGCATCTTGGCGGCATGTGCCTCGGCCCGGTCAACACCGCGGCGGTCCACGCTTTGGCCTATCCGCTCGGCGGCGAATTCCACATTCCCCACGGCGTCGCCAACTCGCTGCTGCTGCCGCATGTACTGCGCTTCACCCTGCCCGCCGCCCCCGCTCGCTATGCTGAGGTCGCTGCCGCCCTAGGCGTGGCGCGGACCGGCGATGACGAGGCGGATGCGCTGGCCGGCATCGCGCAGATCGAGCGCCTTTCCGCTGCCATCGGCATCGAGCGGCACTTGTCCGCCTTCGGCATCGGCGCCAACGCGGTGCCCAAGATGGCCGCCGCCGCCATGACCGTGCAACGGCTGCTCATCAGAAATCCGCGCGAGGTCACCGAATCCGATGCGCGCGCCATCTACGAAGCTGCGCTATAGGACCGACACCCCATGAAAGCCGACCTCTTCTCCTGGTATCGCGGCGCGGACCGCAAAACCCGCCGCGTGTTCTGGACGTGCAGCGCCGGCTGGGCGATGGATAGCGCGGATGGGCTGGTCTATCAGTATCTCATCCCGCTGCTCATCGTCGGC
This sequence comes from Sphingobium sp. B2D3C, assembly GCF_025961835.1. Classification (NCBI taxonomy): domain Bacteria; kingdom Pseudomonadati; phylum Pseudomonadota; class Alphaproteobacteria; order Sphingomonadales; family Sphingobiaceae; genus Sphingobium; species Sphingobium sp. B2D3C. Next base: position 2,018,063 of record NZ_JAOQOK010000001.1, read on the forward strand.
CTCGGCATCTCGCTGACCGAGGCCGGGACCATCGCCAGCGCCAATTATTTCGCGGCGGCGATCGGCGGCTGGATCGGCGGCTGGTTGTGCGACCGCTATGGCCGCGCCCGCATCCTGCAGCTCACTATCCTGTGGTTCTCCTTCTTCTCCTTCGCCTCCGGCTTTGCGCAGAATTTCGAGCAACTGCTCGTGCTGCGCGTGTTGCAGGGCATCGGCTTCGGCGCGGAATGGGCGGTGGGCGCGGTGCTGCTCGGCGAAATCGTCTCGCCCAAGCATCGCGGCAAGGCGCTGGGCACACTGCACAGCGGCGCGGCAGTCGGCTCCGGTCTCGCAGCCTTGATCGCCGGACCTTTCGCCTCCGCCTTCGATCCCGAGATCGGCTGGCGCCTCGCCTTCTTCGTCGGCATCATTCCCGCCGCGCTCATCTTCTTCATCCGGCGCGGGTCCGACGATTCCGACCTGTTCAAACAGGCCCAGAAACGCGCGCACGAAACCGGGCAGCGCACCAGCCTCACCAGCATCTTCCGGCCCAAGGTCGTCCGCATCACCGTTCTGGCGTCGCTGCTGGCCGTCGGCGCGCAGGGCGCAGGCTATGCCGTGAGCAGCTATCTGACGGTGTTCCTCGCTAATGAGCGCGGCATCGGTATCGCGATGGCCGGGCTGTGTGTGATGTTCAACAGCGTCGGCGGCTTCTTCGGCTTTCTGTTCAACGCCGCGATCAGCGATTTTGTCGGGCGCCGCAATGCCTTCCGGCTGTTCGGCCTCGGCTTCGTGATCTCCGCCGCCATCTATCTGTTTGGGCCATGGGGCGGGAATGTCTGGTTCCTCGTGCCGTTCGGCATCGTCTACGGCTTCTTCCAGTTCGGCATATATGCAAGCTTCGGCCCCTATTTCACCGAATTGTTCCCGACCGAGCTGCGCGGCACCGGGCAGGCCTTTGCCTATAATTTCGGCCGGGCAGCGAGCGCTCTGTTCATCATGACCGTACCCTTGGTGGCCGCCATCATCCCGCTGGGCGCGGCGATGGCCATCGTCGGCATGGGGGGCATCCTGTGCGCCCTCATCGCAACGCTGATGCTGCCCGAGACCGCCGGCCGCGCGTTGCAGTCACTGGATGACTTCGGTCGGGACGAAGCCCCCCAACCCATTGAGGCAAAGGCAACCGCTCCATGAGCCAGCAGCCCATCGCGATCGTCATCGGCGGCAGCCGCGGCATCGGCGCCGCCATCGTCCAGCTGCTCGCGGCGTCCGGCTACCATGTCGTGTTCAGCTATGCGCGTGACGCAGCGGCGGCGCAGGCCGTCGCAGCGAGCGTCGCCAGTGCCGGCGGTCAGGCCCACGCGGTGCAGGCGGACAGCGCGCGGGAGGCCGATCTGATTGCCCTGTTCGACGAAGCGCAGGCGCTGGGGCCGATCGGCGCGCTCGTCTATTCCGCCGGGATCACCGGCCAGGCCTCTCCCCTGGCGGAGGTCTCGGCGGAAACCCTCGAGCGCGTAACGGCGGTCAATCTCACCGGCGCGATGTTGGCCGCGCGTGAAGCCGTGCGGCGCATGGCCCTCTCGCGCGGCGGCGCGGGCGGCGGCATCGTCTTCATTTCGTCGCGGGCGACCGCTTATGGCTCGGCCGGGGAATATGTCTGGTATGCCGCATCCAAAGGCGGCCTCGATAGCCTGATGACCGGACTGGCGCGGGAAGTCGGCGGCGATGGGATTCGCGTCAACTGCGTCTCCCCCGGCCCGGTCGCCACGGACATGCTGAGCGCCGAGCGGCTGGCCGCCGGCGCCGCGCGCGTGCCGATGCAGCGCGCAGCACAGGCGGAGGAGATCGCGCAGGCGGTCCGTTACCTGCTCTCGCCCGACGCCTCTTTTGTGAATGGCGCGAACCTCGCCGTTTCCGGCGGCGTGTGACGATGGGAAACTTGCAAAGCGCCTTGAAATGGTTGACCCTGAAGGAAAGCGGCCGGGACGCCTCGATAGAAGGACAGAGGGCACGCGGAGAGGATAAGCATGGAATCCTACAGCACTGAAGCCTTCCCCATATCGACGCGCGCGGCGGCATGGACAAAGCTCTATTCGCAGCAGCTCAATCGCGTAAACTTCACGCCCGCGGATCGGCACGAGTTTGCCGCGCGCCTCAGCCTCAGCCATTTCGGGCCGATCCAACTCGCCAGCATCGCGGCCAACCGCAGCCATATCGAGCGGACGCGCAACCACATCCGCCCCGGCGCGCCGCGTCTCTATTCTTTCCTCATGCAGGCGCGCGGCAACAGCGTGCTCGACCATTGCGGGCATCAGGCCCAGCTCGATCAGGGTGATTTCGTGCTGTGCGACAGCGCGGCACCGCATAGCTTCACGCTCGGCGACAATTCGATGATTATCATGCTGCGCGTGGACGCGGGGCTGATCAAAAAGCACCTGCCCACGCCTGAGCGCTTCTGCGGCCTCAAGCTCGATCATGAGGTGGGGCTGACCGCGGTCATGTCCGCCATGCTCGAAAATCTGAACACGCAGGTGCAGAGCGGCTTCCATTCCGATCATGATGGCCGCTTTGCTCGCCACGTGCTGGAAATGCTCTCCACGGCCTATGCGATGGGCTTTGACGAGCAGCCGGAAGGCTCGGCGGTGATGCTCGGCCGACAGAGCGAAGTCATTCGCTACATCGAGGACAATCTGCGCGACCCGGAACTGACGCCCGCGCGCGTCGCCGAAGGGCTGCGCATCTCGCCGCGCTACCTGCGCACGCTCTTCGCCTCGCGCGGGGAGAAGGCGTCGAGCTACATCGTGCGGCGGCGGCTGGAGGAGTGCGGCAAGCAGCTGCGCAATCCGGCCTGGGCCGGCCATACGCTGACCGAGATCGCCTTCGCTTGGGGCTTCAACAGCGCGGCGCATTTCACCCGCACCTTCCACGAGCATTTCGGCATGGCGCCGCGCGATTACCGGCGCGCCGGCTCGAACTGACGAGCCGACCGGCGCCTTCCTGAGCAAGTCATCCTGCCCGCCCGGGCAAGCGGCGGCGCAACCTCTATGTCAGCCCGGTCTCCACGCCGACAGGCGAGACATGGAGGACGGAAGACGCAATGGTTGCCAGGGAAGTGCTTGATCTGAACCAGATATTGTCGCTGCAGCTGACCGAATATTGGCACGAGATCGATACCAACAAGGGGCGCAAGGCCTCGGATTATTATACCGAGGATGCCGTCTTCCACGGCCAGTTCGCCTCCTATAACGGCCGCGCGAAAATCCAGCAATTCTACGACTGGCGCGCCGAGCGCGGCGAGCGGCTCGCGGTCCATGCTTTCACCAACTTCCGGGCGTGGTTCACTGGGCCGGACAGCGCGGAAGCGACCAATTACCTGTTCCTCTATGCCGCCGATGGCGTGCGTCCCCTCCCCACCCATCCGCCGGTGACGATCTCGCTGGCGACCGACCGCTATGTTCGCGGCGCCGGCGGGCGCTGGCTGTGCACCTATCGCCGGTTCGAGCATTTGTTCGAGAGTGATACTCCGATCACCAATCCGAACCTGGACGATCAAGAAGCAAAGTGAGCAGGCCCATGAGCAGACAGCGCGGTGAACTCGACGAGAAGGATCTTCTGCTTTCCAAGGCCTATGTGGCCGGCAAATGGGTGGATGGCAGTGGCGACCCCATCGCTGTCGACGATCCCTATACGCTCGAGACCGTGGGACAGGTGCCGCGCGTCAGCGAAGCGCAAGTGTCTGAGGCCATCGACGCCGCGAACCGCGCCTTTCCGCAATGGGCACGATGGCCCGCCAAGGAGCGCGGCGCGATCCTCCGGCGCTGGTATGAGCTGGTCATCCAGCACAAGGAGGACTTCGCCCGGCTCATCACGTTGGAGAACGGCAAGGCGCTCAAGGAATCGCGCGCCGAGGTCGACTATGGCGCCGGCTTCCTCGAATTCTACGCCGATGAGGCGGCCCGCTCGGTGGGCGAGATCATCCCCGCCCCGGTGACCGGCCGCCGCCTGATGGTCGAGCGCGAGCCGATCGGCGTGTGCGTGGCGATCACGCCATGGAACTTCCCGCTCGCCATGCTCACGCGCAAGGTCGGCCCGGCGCTGGCCGCCGGCTGCACCATGGTCGCCAAGCCGGCCGAGCTGACGCCGCTCACCGCTTTGGCCTTCGCCAAGCTGGGTGAAGAAGCGGGTGTGCCGGCGGGCGTGTTCAGCGTGGTCACCGGCAATTCCAAGACCATCGGCCCAGTGATGACCGGTTCGCCGATCGTCCGCAAACTCTCCTTCACCGGCTCGACCCCGGTGGGCGCAATGCTGGCGGAAGCCTGCGCGCCGACGATCAAGCGGCTCGGCCTCGAACTGGGCGGCAATGCGCCGCTGCTCATCTTCGATGATGCCGACCTCGACACCGCCGTCGAAACGGCGATGGTCGCCAAGTTCCGCAATGGCGGCCAGAGCTGCGTCGCGGCGAACCGCATCTATGTGCAGAATGGCATCCGCGACCGCTTCCTCGACGCCTTCGGCAGCAAGGTCGCCGCGATGAAGGCTGGCGACGGCTTCGAGGACGGCATCGATGTCGGCCCGATGATCGACGATTGCGCCATTGCCAAGATCGACGAGCATCGCGAGGATGCGCTGCGCCATGGCGGGCGCCTCATCGCCGGTGGCGCGTCACCGGGCGGGCGCATCGCGGTGCCGACGCTGATTGGCGACGTTGCCTCGGATGCGCTGCTGACTCGGGAGGAGACCTTTGGACCGCTGGCCGGCGTCATCGGCTTTGCCAGCGTGGAGGACGGCGTGCGGCTGGCGAACGACACGCCCTTTGGCCTCGCTGCCTATCTCTGCTCAAGCGATCCGGCGACGATTGCCCGCGTAGGGCGGGATCTGGAGAGCGGCATCGTCGGCATCAACACCGGCCTCATCTCGACGCCTTATGCGCCCTTTGGCGGCGTCAAGCAGTCGGGTCTCGGGCGTGAAGGCTCGCACCACGGCCTCGCCGAATATCAAAACCTCAAATATCTCTGTCACGCAGGACTTTAGACCCGCTTATGCGCAAACACGCCAAGGTCATCATCACATGCGCGCCGACCGGCTCCATCCACACGCCCTCCATGTCGCCGCATCTGCCGGTGAGCGCGGACGAGATTGCGGAGGCCGCCATTGGCGCAGCGCAGGCAGGCGCGGCGATCCTGCACCTGCACGCGCGTAACCCGGCAGACGGCAGCCCCAGCCCCCGCGCGGCCGATTTCATGGCCTTTCTGCCGCGCATCCGGCAGGCGACGGACGCGGTGGTCAACATCTCCACTGGCGGCAGCGCCACCATGTCGCTTGATGACCGGCTGGAAGGCGCCAAGCAGGCCCGGCCCGAGCTGTGCTCGCTCAACATGGGGCCGCTGATCTTCGACTTTTCCGGCGCGGCCAAGCGGGTCACCCATTGGCAGCATGATTGGGAACAGCCCTATGTCGAAGGCGCGCGCGGGCGGATCATGTACAATGACAATGCCTATATTGAGCGCATCATGCTGGAAGTCGGCCGGGAATTCGGCACGCGCTTCGAGTTCGAATGCTATGACATCGGCCATCTCTACACGCTCGCTCATTTTGCCGACCGCGGCCTCATAGACCCGCCCTTCCTCGTCCAGGGCGTGTTCGGCATCCTGGGCGGCATAGGCGCGGACCCGCGCAATCTCGCCCATATGGTGACCATGGCCGATAGTCTGTTCGGCGAGGATTATGTGTTCTCGGCCTTCGCGGCGGGCCGCCATCAACTCGGCTTCTGCACCCAGAGCGCGCTGCTCGGCGGCAATGTCCGCGTCGGGCTGGAAGACAGCCTGTTTATCGGCAAGGGCGAGCTCGCCACCTCCAACGCGCAGCAGGTGGAGCGCATCCGCCTCGTGATCGAAGCCCTGGGCCGCGAGATTGCAACGCCTGCCGAAGCCCGTGCGCTGCTGGGCCTCAAGGGCGGCGGCGCCGTCGGCTTCTGAGCCGAGGCTTCGGCCTCCCTTCAACGTCCATCGCTTTGTCGAAATGCCCGCCCGGCCGGAATGGCCGGGCGGGCATTTCGACAAAGGAAAGCCGGGCCTCCTTTCGGAAGCCCGGCTCGCATCTGCAGCGCTGGCGTCAGATCAGAATTTGACCCGCACGCCGGTCCGGAAACGCGCCCCGAACGTGTCGAAATAGACCGGGTTGGTCGGATAGTTGGAGCCACCCAGGCCACCACCACCCGGCGCAATCGGCGGCTTCTTGTCGAAGATATTGTCGATCGCGCCGAAGACCTCGATGCTGTTCCCACCATTTCCGACCGGGATCGCATAGGACATGGCGAGGCCGAAATAGCTCGCTCCCTTCACGCGGTTGGTGTTGATGCTGTTGCGCAGCGTCGGGTCGTAGCCTTCATCTTCCGGCCCCACCCGCTCGACATTGTAGATGCCTGAGCTGATCCGGCGCATGCTCACCGTGGCGTTGAACGGCCCGCTATCATAGCTCAGGAACGCATTGACGATCCACGAGGGCGCGGGGTTGAAGTTGCCGCCGCTGCTCACCGGCCCGGTCTGCCCGGCATAATCGATCACCGGCGTCGTCGGATCGGCCTGCACCTTGAAGTCATATTGGTGGTTGGCCAGCACGCGCAGGTTGAGCGCCCCGCCCCAATCGGCCGAAAGGTCGGACAGGCGCAGCGTATAGTCGAACTCGAAATCGAGGCCGCGCACGGTCATGCTGCCGAGGTTCACCTGGCGGGCATCGATGTACGAGATGTTGGTCGGCGAGACGAAGGTGATGCGGTCACAGAAGATGTCGAACTGATCGCAGAAATCGACGATCTGCTGGCCGCCGAGCCGGCTGACAGCATCCTCGATCGCGATCTGATACCAGTCGACCGACATGCGCAGGCCCGGAATGAAACCGGGCCGGAACACGATGCCCGCCGTCGTCGTATCCGCCTTTTCCGGCGTCAACGCAAAACTGCCGCCATTCAGGATCGGGGTCGGATCGTCATTGCCCACGCCCGCGATGTTCGGATTGTCGACGATGCCCTGCGAGGAGCCTTCCTCGGTCGCCACCTGGCGCTGGAAAAGCTCGCGGAAGCCGGCAGCGCGGATATCCCGCGAACGTGAGCCGCGCAGACGGACGCCACCGCCGATTTCCCAGATGCCGCTCAGCTTGTAGCTCACCGCCTCGGTCGTCTTTTCCTCGCTGGTGAACGCGTCCGATGCCTTGTTACGCGTCCAGCGCACCGCGCCGTTCAGCTCCAGCGTCTCGAAGAAAGGCCGGTTCGCCAGCAGCGGCACGCTCACTTCGCCGAAGGTTTCGAGCACCTCGATCGAACCGCCATAATCCAGGCCGAAGGTGAAGGCGTAATCGGTGTAGTTCGGGATATCGCCGTGGGTGACATCGCCCTTTTCCTTGCGATACTCCACGCCGGTCGCCGCGCCGATCGGCCCGGCCCCGAAGCCGTCGAACAATGCGCCGCTTATCGTCGCTGCTGCGACATGCTGGGTATAGAGAAAATCCTCGATGACCGGGCGATAGGCATAGTCGATGGCCGCCTGGCTGAGATTATCGAGACCAAACAGGTTCATCGGTACGCAGCCCTGCGCGCGCGGATTGGGATTGGCCTTGAGCAGTTCCCGGCAGACGATCTGGTTGGTCGCCGGATTGACCACGGCGTCCAGCCCGTATTGGAACTCGGTGTTCACGCGCGAATAGCGGGCCGACTGATGCCGCTTGTTGCGGCCATATTGATAATAGACGTCCCAGTTCCAATCGCCACCGATCTCGCCGGTGACGCCCAACACCGCGCGCCAGACATCTGCGGTGACCGAGTTGAGCGCCGGGATCTGCGCATCAACATCCTTGCCGAGGCTGAACTGGGTGCCCGCTAGCAGCGTCTTGAGCGAAGCTGGCAGGAAGGCATTGTCCGGCTGCACGAAATAGGTCGAGCGTGGGCCGGCTGTCACGCCGCTGTTGGAGGCGGAGCGATGCGCGTAGGTGACTTCGGTATAGGCCTCGACCGTGTCCGACAGGTCGTATTTGCCGGAGAGGTAGCCGACGAATCGCTCGACCGGCGTCTGGATGTCGGAATCTGCATAGGTCGATTCGCCGTCACCGCCCTGGCGCGGACCGGTCTGCGATGACTGCACGTACGTACCGGGATCGAACTGTACGATGCCGGTGCCGTCGTCATTGAAGCGGATGTTGCGCGCCGCCGGCGCCGCGGGCGCACGGTTGCGAACCACGCCGCGCGCATCGTTAAACGCCTGCTTGGAATTGGGGCCGATGATGAAGTTGGGCAGACCATAGCCCGGCGTGCCGGGACGATCGAAGCCCGAGAGCGAGCCGTTGGCCAGCACATTATTAGCATTCACGAAGACGTCGTAGCTTTCCGCACACCAGTCGCGTGAGAGCGAGCAATCGCCGATGCCGTCCTTCTTCTCATACTCGCCGCCGATGACGATATGGCCGCGGCTGCCGACACGCGTGCCATAGACGAGCGAGCCATGATGCCCCTTGCCATCCCCCCGGAAGGTCTGGCCATAATCCACCTGCCCGCGTAGCCCCTCTAGCTCGGTATCGAGGATCAGGTTGACGACACCGGCAATCGCATCCGACCCATAAGCCGCCGATGCGCCGCCCGTCACCGTCTCCACGCGCTTGATCATCGCGGTGGGAATGAGGTTGAGATCAACCGCACCGCCATCCGATGTCGGCACGAAGCGGCGGGAATTGACCAGCGTGAGCGTGCGCGTGCCGGAATCCGGGTTGAGCCCGCGCAGGTTCGCATAGGAAGCGCCGACATTCGCGCCCGCGGTGATGCCAGCCGTCGCGTCCGACTGGAAGGCCGTGTTCTGCGGGATCAGCTCGACGATATCGCCGGCATTCACGATGCCCAGCTTCTCAGTCTGCTCGATGCCGAACACCGTGGCGGGCGTCGGCTCATTAAAGGCATTGTTCCGGATGCGCGTGCCCGTGACGACGATCGAGGGCTCGCTCGCGCTTTCCGCGCCGCTGCCATCCTGCGCCTGAGCCGGCATCGACAGCAACGCCGCCGCCGGCAGTGCCGCCCACATCAAATGCGACGCGCCCCCGCGTCCTTTCACTTTCAAAGTCATTCGTACGGCCTCCCCCTTATGTATATTTTGCGCGCACGACCTTTGCCGGGCGCGATCTCATGCGGACCATCGCATTGCGCAACGGGCCGCTTCTTATCTCCAAGTGATCCAGCTTATGCCGAATTCGGCACAAACAGAGCCGGACGACGGTATCGTCCGGCTCCGATGTCATCGGTGTGCTGCGGTGCTCTTACGCCCAGTTGAGCGCACGCTTGATCGTGCCGCCCAAAATCCACTCCTTGTCACTCTGCGAAATCTCATTGGTGTGGAGCAGGCTGTAGAGCGCGTCCGCATAGGGCTTCCAGTCCTTGCGGAGCGGGAAGCCATTGGGACCCGGCGGCGTTTCCGTGCCCCAGCGCTGCCGGGTCATGTCGCTCGCCCACAGGCACCGTTCCGGGCCGAAGGCGTGCAGGATCTTGTGAATGTATGGCCAGATGTCGTGATAGGGATATGCCTCCTTGGAGATGATCGGCATCCCGCACAGCTTCACATAGACATTGGGATAGCGCGCCATGTCGAGCAGCTTGGGCAGGTTCGCCCAGCGGTCCTTGGGCGGCGCGATCATCGACTGGGTGACCCCGTAGTGATCGATGATGATCGTCATGTCCGGGTGACGCTCGGCATAGATCGCGGCCTCGTGACCGAACTCATGGGCACCGACGAACATCGGGATCTTATACTTGGCGCCATAAGCGAAATAGCGGTCGAACGCGCCCTGCTTGACCAGCGGACTGACCGCGATCTGCGCGCCCGGCTTGCGCCAGACCTGCCCGTAATTGGTGAACAGCACGCGCGTGGCGAGCATCCCCGGCTTCTTCTTGAAAGCTGCCATCTGCTGCTCCAGGTCCGGCGCCGCATGGTCGAACACTTCGACCGCTCCGAACCGGTCCGGATAGTAGCGCACCGCGGCTTCATTAAAGGCCCGGCCCGCATAGATAATCGCCTTGTCGACGCCGACGCAATCGATCGCCTCGCGCGCCAGCTCGACGTTGATGAACTCTTCAAGCTGCGGCGTGATCGTCTCGCCTTCGGGCTTGGCGGCGCGCATACCGCCGCCGATATGGGGTTCGTGGATCTGACCGTCGATGATCTGCATATACCTTGTTCCTCTCGCCTATGCTTGATGGTCGGTGGCGGGCCAGAGCCCGCCTTCCGGTCAGAACCGCTTGTTCAGGGTGAGATACCACTCACGCGGGGCGCCCGGCTGGCCGTTGATCTGTGGATAGCCGATGGCCTGGTAGATGAAGTAGTTGCGCCAGTAGAACTGCTTGAAGACGTTGGTGACGCCCGCTGCGATGGAGAAATCATACTCCTTGTTCGCGTAGGTCAGGCGAGCGTTGACCAGCGAATAGCCGTCCTGATTATACTCTACGCGGTCCGGGCTGTAGACTTGGCTGCCGGTGTAGAACCAGTCGACACGCGGTGTGATCGTTCCCTGCAGCGCAGGTGCATCGACCTCATATTGAATACCGGCATTGGCCTTCAGCTCCGGGATCGCCACCGGGCGCCGGTTCTGGCCGGCCGGGCGGGCATCAAGATCGGCCGACGAGAATTTGTGGTAGCCGATTGAGCCGCCGACCGCCAAGCCCTCGACCGGACGGAAATCCAGCTCCAGCTCGAAGCCTTTCACCTTGCCCGGCGTGTTCTGGTAGAAGGTGCGGCCGATGCAGGCGAAACCGGGCGTGTTGGCGGCGATTTCAGCCGACGTCAGCGGACGGCAGGTCGTGAAGGCAGGGTTCACCGGGTTGGGGATTTCAAGGAAACCGCCCGGCGCTGGCTGCCCGTTCGCACCCAGCTGATACTCCTGACCGGAGACACCCGTCGGACGGGTCTTATAATCCGTGTAGAAGGCCGCAGCGTTGATCCGCAGCATCCGGTCGAACAGATCGGTCTTCACGCCCAGCTCGTACGACTGTGTCTCGTCACCCGGATATTGCGCGACCTGGCTCGGCTGCAGTGGACGGGCATTGAAGCCCGGCAGCCGCGCGCCAGTGGCCACGGACGCGTAGATCATCGTGCGCTCGCTCAGCTTGTAATCCGCGCCGACCTTCCAGTCGAATCGCTCATCCTTGATGTCGAAGTTGAAGACGGTCTGGCCGGCCGGTGAAATGGTGAACTGCGTCGAGGCGGCCGTCGTGCCATCCAGCACGCTGCGATAGTCGACACCCTTCTTGTCCTTGGAGAAACGCCCACCGAGCGTCAGGCCAAAGCGATCGCCGAAGGGCCGCAGCGTGGCGTTGGCGAAGACCGCCTTGCTCTCCGGCGTGTAACGGCTCCACAGATAACGCTGCGTATTGTTGAACGGCGACGTGCCGGAGAAGCGCTGCTCGCCATCCGCCCAGTAATAGAAGGCGCCGACGACCCAATCGGCCCAGCCCGTCTTGCCGATCAGGCGGATTTCGCCGGTCCAGTCATCCTGGAACACATCATTGCGATTGTTTTCCATGGCGACGGGCGAACCATCGACATCGAACCCGAAGACGCCATCGTAGCGGCGATAGCCGACGATGCCGACAACATCGATATTGTCGCTGATCTCATACTCGATCCGCGCATTGCCGCCCCAGTTCTTCTGCGGAACGTTGCTGGGGTGCGTGATACCGCCGCGGAAGGGCGAGCCATTGTAGAATGTGTTGCCGGGAATGGCCGTGCCAGCCGCGATTGGATCGGCAAAGGTCGCGAAGGTTGTGTAAGGGTCGCCGGTGATGAAACGGCTATCATAAGCAAAGGTCGGGCCGCCCGGTGCCGTCCAGCGGTTGAACAGCGTCGAGACCGCGGAGCGGCCGGCTGCGACGGCCGGATTGATGGCGACGACGCTATCCATGGCCGCCTCCGAATTGTCCTGGAGATAATCCAGCGCGGCGGTGATCTTGAGGCGCGGCGTGGGCTCCCAGTAGATCTGGCCACGGATGGCCTGCACATCCTCACCACCCAGATGGCCGATGGTGCAATCCTTAGGCGGATTGATGTCGGAATTGTTGAGCAGGCCGGCATCCGCAGTCGGGAACAGACCGGCCAGCTGAGGCGTGCCCCGGCGGATCATTTCGCAGCGGAAATCGAGCTGCCGCTGGTAGCCAGTCATCTTCTTGACCAGACCGGAGACAGAGAGCGACATGGTCGATCCGAGCGGCAGATTGATACCGACGCGCATCTCGCGGCGGTCATAGCTGCCGACTGTGAACTCGCCATAGCCCGAAGCTTCGCCCAGCACCGGGCGGCGGGTAGTGAGGTTGACGGCGCCGGCCAGCGAGTTGCGGCCGAACAGCGTGCCTTGCGGGCCCCGCAGCACCTCGACCCGCTCCAGATCAAGCAGATCGAACATGGAGCCGAAGACCAGCGGATAATAGACATCGTCGATGTAGAAGGCGACGCCCGCCTCGCCCGACAGATTGGTCTCGCTCGAGCCGATGCCACGGATGAAGGCGCTCATGCCGGGGCCGAATGCCGCCTGCGACTTCTCGAAGGAGACGTTGGGAACGACCCGCGACATTTCGGCGACGTTGGTCAGCCCCTGCTCCATCAGCGCGTCTGCCGGCAGCGCCGAGATCGCAATCGGCGTATCCTGCAGGTTGGTCGCGCGACGGGTCGCCGTGACGACGATGTCCGCGATCCCGGTTCCACGCTCGGAAGCGCCGTCCGCCTCAGAGACCTGCGCATGGCCGGTCTGCGCTATACACAGCGCCAGCGCGGACGCTGAAAGCTTGCCGAAAGTCCTCTTCATCTCATCCCCTCCCGAATTGGTGCAGCCATGTCTGGCCTCGGGGGGAGCACTAGAGGGGCTCCATCATCCAATCTTGCCGGATGCGGCACTGAACGACGCCTTGCCCGGCATATGCCGTTTACGAACCCGCGTTCATCACGCGAACTGCTGCAGTTCCGGATAAGGCAGCGCCGGCCCCTCGCCGATGCGGAAGGTGCAGTGACCGGTATAGACCGCGGCATCGCCATGCGCGCGCACCGGGCGGCTCATGAGGTAACGGCCATTGATCAGCCGGACCGTGCCGTTTTCGTAGCGCGCCACGACGTCCTTCTGCACGACCCGCACCTGCCGACCGGCGAACAGCGCCTCCAGCGCATCGGTATCATCATGGATGCCATCGGCATGGAGCACTGGCACTTCGGCGGCCTGAAGGGCGGCGGGCACCATGGCCGCGCCGACGATGGCGCCGCCGCTCGCACCGATGAAACCGCGACGGGAAAGCTGGGTGTTGGGCATCATGGTCTCCAATCAGGAAAAATAGAGCTTGAGTGCAGTCCGGCAAATCTGGGCGCGCTGAGCGGGATCGGGCACCCAGCGGCGGTAGCTGGCCAGCACCTGCTCGTAGCCGATGCGGCGTTCGTAGCCGACGAATGGCGCGTCACTGCCCCACAGCAGGCGATCGGTGCCGACGCGCGACACCAGATGTTCCGCGACATGCTGGGCGAGGCTTTCGAGATCGCCATCGGGGTCGTCCCGCCACGCTTCCGGCCCCGGCAGGCGGAAGCCGCCCGAGAGCTTGACCCAGGTATGTCCCTTGTCGACCGCATCGAGCATCGCGCGGAAGCCCGCGCATTCGAGCGGCGCCTCCGGATCGGGATGGCCGAAATGGTCGATCACGATATCGACGCCGCTCTCCACCAGCGCGTCGAGCACCGGCGGCAGGTTCTGTCCCTCGATGGCGACATGGACATGCCAGCCAAGATCGCGGGCGCGGCGGAACAGCAGCCGATATTCGTCGCTGCGATAATCGGCGTGATATTCGGCGCGGGCGAGCTGCAACCGGATGCCGATGATGCCATCGTCGCGCATCCGCTCCAGCACGTAGAAATCCGTGCCGGGCGGGACGATGGCGGTGCCGCGCAGCCGCTTGTGGCGGCGCAGTTCGGAGATCAGATAATCATTGTAGCTGCCCGAAATACTCAGCGCCGAAATGACGGCGAAGTGGATGCCATGCGCATCCATCCGCGCCAGCAAATCGTCGGCAGTGAAGGCATAGTCCGGCGTGATCCACGCGCCGCTGGTGACAGGCATGTCCGCCGAAAAGATGTGGGCATGGCAATCGATGATAGGATTGCGCACCGCGTCATCGGTCAAGGATGTCATCTCGTCCCCCTCCTCGACTGCATCATTGCGCGCGCGGATACTCATCCGCGTTCAGCACCCAGCCGGGCATGTCCGAGAAATCGGCACGCGGGGGCGAGAAGATATCGACCAGCACGTTACGACCGGGCGCGGACGGCGCGGAGGTGTGGATGACACGGGGCGGAATGACGCACACCGACGGCGCGCCGCAACGCTCATGCTCGTCGTCGCGCCAGTCATGCTGGTTGGCCGTCCATGGCCAGCGCAGATGGTGCATATAGTCGCCCTCCAGCGCCAGGGAGCACTGCTCGAAATCATCGTGATGATGCGGCGAGAGCTTGGTCACATCGCGCGGCCCCTGCGGCGGGAAGACGTTGACCATGAAGGTGGTGCATCGCCAGATCTTGCCGAAGCGCCCCGGCTCGTCGGGCACGTCCAGGCTGTAGCTGCGCAGCTTGAACCCATCGACCGGATCTGGCCACGGCTGGAACGGCGGAATCTGCGGATGCGGCCCGGCATAGGCCTGCGGATTGACGACCCGCGCAAGCAGATCTTGCGCCTCCAGCGAAAACAGCCGGACGATCTGGCCAGCCGAGCGGACCGTGATGCGGCTATCGCCCGGCGGCACGAAGTTGATGCTGTTGCCGGCAATCTCGTGCGCCACGCCGTCGATCTCGATGGTCAGCGCGCTCTGGGCATCCGGCAGCAGCAGGACATATTCGTCGATCTGGCCGGCTCGCTCGAACACCGCACCTTCTTCCGCCTGCGAGTAAGCGACGACGAAATTCCGCCCACGCGTGAGCCAGGTCTTGAGGCCGGGCGCCGTCTCCTGTGGGGCTTCTTCATAGAAGCGGGCGTAAGTGGAGGCCCCGAAGGCGCTGGCCGGCGCGGCTCCCCCGGCTGCGGCAGTCGAGAGGCGGGAACGGGGATCGTCGGATTCGTACATGAATTACTCCGTGGCGGCGGCGCGGCGGCCGTCCGACCAGTGCAGGAAGGTCTCGGGAGCGCGGCCGCTCACCGGATTGGCGAAATGGAAGCCCATCGGGGCGATGGCGGGATAAGGCGCGAAGGTGACGCCGCGCAGCGGGCCATCCGGCGGGTTCTTGGCAACATCCTCGGGCTTGGGGCGATAGCGCTCGCTGGCGCCCGGCACGATCGCGGCCCAACCGCCGGCGTAATCGGCGAGCCAGACATAATCGAGATCCATGCCGTGAATGCGCCAGACGCCGTTTTCGAGCACCGCCTGATTCTCGTAGATGCCCGAAATCCACGACCCCTGCCCCTTGGCGGCGCTGTTGAACTGGAACAAGCGCAGGCGGATATTGGCGCGCATCCCGTCTTCCGAAACGGTCACATAGGGCTGCGTCTTCTGGTGGATGGCCATGAACGCCGCCGAGCGCCCGGCATTGCCATAGCGCCCGAACAGCGACCCCCGCACACGCTCCCGCCCGACATAGGTGCCGATATAGGACAGCTCTTTCCACCCATCGGTGGCGAAGAGATCGGCCGTGTCGTCCCAGCGGAACTCATCGATATAATAGCCATAGGCATCGGCGATGTTTTCCGCGCCATCGAAGGCCGCAGCACGAGCGAGCAGCGTCGCCGCGTCTCCCGTGCCGGCAAAGGACGGCGCGGGCGCGAGCACATCGGCAAAGTGCACGGGTGCAGGCTGATGACCGGGATAGGAAGCGTCCGCCAGTTGCGAGGGCCTGTCCGGTCGCGCCGCAGCCACGCCGGGCAAACCGGCCGCCAGCGGCGTCTGCCAGCCTTGCGCATAAGCGGCGCGCATCACCGGCACGCGGCGCAGCGCGGCGATGCGCCAGCGGCCATCGTTACCGCGCGCGCAGGTGAAATCCTGGATCGTCGCAGACCAGTAGGTCTCACCGCCATGCTGACCGGTCATCCCGATCTCGATATTGCGCACCGTGGCGCTACGTCCGCCCGCATCCATCGTCACGACCGGCATGAGCTGGGGACGGTCGTTCAATTCGCCGGTCTTCAGACCGGCCTCGCCGAACAGCGCGAGCGCACGGCGGACGCCGGCATGGCCCACAAACTGCCCGGTGCCGGCAATGTCGACAAACGCGTCCTCGGTGAACAGATCAACGATATCGTCGTCCATCTTGCGGTCGAGGTAGAAGCCGAACGCAGCCTGGAGATTCTGCACCAGCCCTTGGGAGACCAGCAGATCGGCCTGCGCGGCAATCTCGCCGGTCGGCCGCGGGCTCGGCGCGGGACGCTTGGCGCCCCAAGGATTACCAGCCTGATCCGGCGTATAGTGGAACGGCACCATCGGCACGCTGGGCGCGACATGCGTCCAGCCCTTGTCATATGGGCCGGCGAATTGCGGGTGATAGTGCATCCGCGCAATCGCCCAGCCACCCATGCCGCCAGCGTCGCCGGAGACCCGGACATAATCGATCACGTGAATGCCGCCGGCCCAGCCAGCCGACTGGCCGTTCACGCCCGTCATCGCCACCTCATGCCAGCGTCCGCGCGCGGACTGGCCATCGGGCGCGAGGGTAATCACCGGGCTGAGGAACAGGCGCAGATTGAGATGCCCTGCCGGCAGTCCACGACTGTCGCCGCCCATCGTGCTGCGCAGATGCGCCTCGATGGGTGTGCGGCCCGTCACGGATTGCGCGCCGTCGGTCCACAGGCCGTCAGCGGCGAACAGGCGCGCCATGTCGGCCCACTGGCCGGCTTGCGCATAATGCGCCCAGACATGCTGGAGGCGTTTGATCTCGCGGATCGCGCGGACATCCGCGAGGCGCGCAGTCAGGTCCGCAGCGCCACTGCCCGCCCCCGCTGACGCCATCCGTGACGTTGCGCAGCCCGCCAGCACCGTGGCCGCACTCCCGAGCAGGATCGCGCGTCGCGAGAGGATCATGCGCCCCGGCTCGCTCACGTCGTCGGCTCCAGCGCCAGCGCCTCTTCGTAGACGCTGCGGTCGATCAGCGTCGCAAGCTGCGCGCGCGACCGTGCCGGCCGCTTGTCACGCTCTGCCAGCCACTGTTCTTCCTCAGTCATGATATCGAGCAGGTCGGCAGGATAATCAGCGTTGAAGGCGTGATGCTTCCAGGCCGTCTGCACTTCCTCCACCGAATGGCCGCCCCGCTCCACCACGAGGGCCTGCGCCGCTGCAGGGTCCTTGCGGAGCGCCGCCGCCGCATCGATCACGGCACGGACGAAGCGGACGATCTTCTTGCGCTTGACCGGATCGGCGAGATTTTCAGCTGTGCTGTTGAGGTTGAACTGCTCGGCATAAACGCCATCGCCGCTGAACTCGATCAGGTCGTTACCCAAGGCGCGCGCGCTGTTCTCGCTCTCCGGCTCCCAGATGATCACGGCATCGACGCGCCGTTCGGCGAGCGCCTTGGTCATCTCGCTGAGCGGGCCGGGCGTACGGACGACCTCGATATCGTCATAGGACAGGCCAGCCTGGGCCAGCATCTTGTGAAAGAAATAGCCCGAGGACGTCTGCGGGATCGACGCGACGCGCTTGCCCTTGAGATCGGCCACGGTCGCGATCCCCGCCGATTTCCGCGCAACAATGCGATACTGCCCCTCGGTCACCTGCAGGATGATGCGCAGATTGGGATGCTTGACCGAGTAGCGCAGCGCCTGCGTTTCGGCATGCGTTGCGACATCCGCCACGCCTTCCTCGCCGAAGCCGGCAATGATCGGCTCTCCAACCAGATTGGGAATGCCGCCCATCTTCACCGTGGCAGCATCGGGATAGAAAGTCTTGGCCGCCAGGAGCACGGGCGCGATCTCGAAGGTCTGGATATTGCCGTACACGGCAATGGGGCCCGGCTTCCCCTCATCCCTGGCTGTGGCACTCGCGGGAAGGAGCGCGCCAGCCGCGAGCATGGCCGCCATTGCAAGAGTGTTCCTGATTGTGCGCACCGTCATCCCTCCTCAACACCGCAACCTGTTGGCCCGGCCCTATTCATTCACGCTAGGCGCCCACGCTGGCGGGCCGCAATTCAAATGCGCGTTGATGCCGCGCGAGGAAAAACTGGCTTCCGTCGAGGACAAATAGCGCAGGCCGGGCTGCGCCACGCTGCCCTCAATCCAGCCCTTCCCGCACCGCCTGCACCGTCTGCGCCGCAGCGTGCGCGAACATCATCGCATCATTGCTCACCATCACCAGTGAGAAGCCCATTGCCAGATAGGGCGCGGCTTCCTGCGCGGTGCCGACGGCCACGCCAGACAGCAGGCCCGCCTGCTTGGTCGCGGCGAGCATAGCGGCGGTGAGCGCCTCAACATCGGGATGCGCGGCCGATTTGCCGCTGGAGAGAAACAGGTCGCCATGGCCGATGAAAATGCCGCCCACATGCTCGACCGCCGCAAATTCCGCGGTCCGCTCCAGACTGGCCCAGTCCTCAAGCTGGATCATGCGCAGGCATTGCCCGTCGCCCCGCGCGACATAGTCCGGGATCGGCGCCAGGCCCCAGCGACCGGCGCGCGAAGTAAGGCCGAGCCCGCGCTCCCCAGCCGGACTGAACACCATTTTGCGGCACACCTCGCGGGCATCTTCAGGGTCGGTGATGCGCGGCACCAGCAGGCCGTCCGCGCCAGCGTCCAGCAGGGGCTGGATCGGCGATCCGCTATGATCGGGCAGCCGAACCAGCGCCGCCATGCCCATCGTCTGCGCAGCTGCGATCAGCGTGTAGGCACGCTCGAGAGTGTGCGGGGCGTGCTCCATGTCGATCACTACGACATCGAAGCCGGCATGGCCGATCAGCTCCAGCGTCTCCAGCGACGGCAGCTTGACCCAAGTCCCCAGCAGGCCCCGCCCCTGCGCGGCCCGCTGCAGCGCATAGTCTACGAAATTGTCCACTAACCGCCCTGTTCGATCCGCTGCACCGGTGCGCAAAAAGCCACTGTGCGCAGGCCGACGGCGCCCGCTTGTCTCGAACGGCTCGGAGTCTTTGCAGAGCTGCAACGCCCGCTCGGACCGTGGGCATGAAAAAAGCCCCGCATCGCTGCGGGGCTTCTCTCAATCTCGCTTTGAAGGCGATCAGTCGTCGTCGCGCTTCAGGAAGGCAGGGGCGAACTCGGGCGCCGGGCCGTCATCATCGCTGCGCTCGCGGCGGGGGCCGCGTTCACCACGCTCGCCGCCACGGTCACCACCGCGATCCCGGCGGGGACCACGGTCGCCACGGCCGCCGCCGTCACGACGCGGACCACGGTCGCCGCGATCACCCCGGTCGCCACGGTCACCGCGCGGTTCGCGGGCAGGACGGGTGTCCTCCAGCTCCTCGCCGGTTTCCTGATCGACGACGCGCATGGAGAGGCGCACCTTGCCACGCGGATCGATCTCGAGGACCTTGACCTTGACTTCCTGGCCTTCCTTGAGGACGTCCGCCACCTTCTCGACCCGCTCGTTGCGAATTTCCGAGACGTGGACGAGGCCGTCCTTGCCGCCCATGAAGTTCACGAACGCGCCGAAGTCGACCAGATTGACGACCTTGCCGTTATAGACCTTGCCGACTTCCGCTTCCTCGACGATGCCGAGGATCCAGGCCTTGGCCGCCTCGATCTGGTTCACGTCGGACGAGCTGATCTTGATCAGACCCTCATCGTCGATGTCGACCTTGGCGCCGGTCTCCGCGACGATCTCGCGAATGACCTTGCCGCCGGTGCCGATGACTTCACGGATCTTGCTCTTGTCGATCTGCAGCGTCTCGATGCGCGGGGCATGAGCGGAGAGTTCGGTGCGGACTTCGCCCAGCGCCTTGCTCATCTCGCCCAGAATGTGGGCGCGACCGTCCTTGGCCTGACGCAGCGCGACCTCGAAGATCTCCTGCGTGATGCCGGCGACCTTGATGTCCATCTGCATCGTGGTGATGCCTTCGGAGGTACCGGCGACCTTGAAGTCCATGTCGCCGAGGTGATCTTCGTCACCCAGAATGTCGCTGAGGACCGCAAAGTCCTTGCCTTCCAGGATCAGGCCCATGGCGATGCCGGAAACCGGACGCTTCAGGGGCACGCCGGCGTCCATCATCGAGAGCGAACCGCCGCAGACGGTGGCCATCGAGGAGGAACCGTTGGACTCCGTAATGTCGGAGAGCACGCGGATCGTGTAGGGGAACTCGTCCTTGCTCGGCAGCACCGGGTGCAGCGCGCGCCAGGCGAGCTTGCCATGGCCGACTTCACGACGACCTGGCGCGCCGAAGCGGCCCACTTCACCGACCGAATAGGGCGGGAAGTTATAGTGCAGCATGAAGTTCTCGTAGGAGAGACCGGTCAGACCGTCGATCATCTGCTCGGAATCCTTGGTGCCGAGCGTGGTCGTGCAGATGGCCTGCGTCTCGCCGCGCGTGAACAGCGCCGAGCCATGCGTGCGGGGTAGGAAGCCCACCATCGCCTCGATCGGGCGGATCTGCGTGGTCGTGCGACCGTCGATGCGCTGGCCGTCCTTGAGGATGGCGCCGCGCACGATTTCCGCTTCCAGCTTCTTCATGAGCTTGTTGGCGACCATCTGGGTCTGCGCGCCCTCAGCCGCGAACGCTTCCTTCGCCTTGGCGCGGGCTTCGTTCAAGGCACCCGAGCGCGCCGACTTGTCGGTCAGCTTGTAGGCGGCGGCAATGTCCTTGCCGATCAGCTTCTTGAGCTTGGCCTTCATGTCCGCCGTATTGTCGGAGAGGTCGATCTCCCACGGCGACTTGGCGGCCTTCTCGGCCAGCTGGATGATCGCATCGACGACCTTGCGCGAAGCATCATGCGCGAACATGACGGCGCCGAGCATGACGTCTTCGGAGAGCTCCTTGGCTTCCGATTCCACCATCATCACGGCCGTGTCGGTCGCGGCGACGACGAGATCCAGCTCGCCGGTCTTCACCTCATCGAGGCTCGGGTTGAGCTGATACTCGCCATCCTTGTAGCCGACGCGCGCTGCGCCGATCGGGCCCATGAACGGCACGCCGGAAATGGTGAGCGCAGCGGAAGCCGCGATCATCGCCACAATATCGGGCTCGGTCTCGCCATCGAAGGAGAGAACCTGCGCGATCACGTTGATCTCGTTGTAGAACCCTTCCGGGAACAGCGGACGCACGGGACGGTCGATCAGACGGGAGACGAGCGTCTCCTTTTCCGTCGCGCCACGCTCGCGCTTGAAGAAGCCGCCCGGAATACGCCCGGCAGCCGAGAATTTCTCCTGATAGTGAACGGTGAGCGGGAAGAAGTCCTGCCCTTCCTTCACCGACTTGGCGGCCGTGACAGCGCACAGCACAACCGTTTCGCCATAGGTCGCGAGCACCGCGCCATCGGCCTGACGGGCAATACGGCCCGTTTCGAGCTTGAGGGTCTTTCCGCCCAGCTCGATTTCTACTGTCTTTACATCAAACATTGGTTTTCCTTCCACCCACCGGCCCTATTGCGCGGCGGGGCTGCAGTGCGGGCTAAGCCGGCCCGCGGCGGTTCGGGACTAGTCTTGCGTCCCACAAAGAGGTTGGCCGAAGTGCCATCCCCTCCTCGTCACTCCCGGCAAAGCGGGAGTCCAGTTCTGTCATCCCAGCCTTGGACGGCGCTCCCGCGCCTGTCTCGTGCTGGATCCCCGCATGCGCGGGGGTGACGCAATACGTAAACGGCCCGCCGAAGCGGGCCGAACGATTGGGTCACTTGCGAAGGCCGAGCTTCGCGATGAGAGCGGTATAGCGCCCCGCATCCTTCTTCTTGAGATAGTCGAGCAGCGAACGACGCTTGTTGACCATCATCAGCAGGCCGCGGCGGCTGTGATTATCCTTGTGGTGGCCCTTGAAGTGCTCGGTGAGGTTGGAAATGCGCTCCGTGAGGATCGCAACCTGCACTTCCGGCGAACCGGTATCGCCCTCTTGCTGGGCATTGTCCTTGATCAGTTCCGCCTTGCGTTCAGCCGTAATCGACATCGTCATTCCTTTCCAAAATCAGAGATTGAAGCCCCGCACGACCCGGATTTCCGGGCCCAAAGCCTCCACCAGCGCCACAGGCGTATCGCCCTCGGCTGCCAGCATGAGCCCTTGCTTGCGAGGGTCCCCGGGCAGTGTCCGGCCTTGTCTCAAGGCCATCGCCTGCTGCGAGGTGACGGGGAGAGCCGGGATGTCGTCCAGCCCTGCCGTCAATGGCAGCATATGCTGCGCAATGGCGCGCCCTTTACCAGCATCGCTCAGAATGTCCAGTGAAATAGCCCGATCCAAGGTGAACGGACCGGCCTTTACCCGGCGCAGCATCGTCACATGCCCGACCGTACCGAGCGCCAGCGCGATGTCCCGCGCGAGGCTGCGGATATAGGTGCCTTTCGAAACATGGGCAGTGAGGGTGATGGACGCAAGGGTTTCGCGGGCGGCCTGCTCATCCTTGAGGCCTCCCCCCGTCCCGTTCGCATCGAGCGAAGTCGAGATGCCTTCGCCCAGCTCCGCGGTGTCTCGACTTCGCTCGACACGAACGGATGGGGCGGCGTTGACCGAGAGACCATGCACCGTCACCGCCCGCAGTTTCATCTCCACCTCTTCGCCCGCCCGCGCCCGGTTATAAGCGCGCTGGCCGTCCACCTTGATTGCGCTGTAGACGGGCGGGGCCTGTTCGATCGGGCCGGTGAATTGCGCCAGCACCCCCTCTACCTGCGTCAAGGTCGGCCGCACATCGGACGTCGCGATTACCGCGCCCTCCAGATCGAGCGTGTCGGTCTGCGCGCCGAAGCAAATCGTGAAATCGTAGACCTTGTCGCTGTCCAGCATCCGCCCGGCCAGCTTGGTCGCCTCCCCCACCGCCACCGGCAGCACGCCTGTCGCCAGCGGATCGAGCGTACCGCCATGGCCGACCTTCGCCTTGGGCAAGCCGGCCTCGCGCAGCGCGCGCTTGACGGCGCTCACCGCCTGGGTGGAGCCAAGGCCCAGCGGCTTGTCGAGGATCAGCCAGCCATGCAGCGGCGCGGGCCCGGTCTCAGGCATGGTGTCGGAAGCAGTCATCGGCTGCCCATAGCGAGGCATATAGCGCCTGTCAGGCCCCGCTG
Organism: Sphingobium sp. B2D3C; assembly: GCF_025961835.1. Taxonomy (NCBI): domain Bacteria; kingdom Pseudomonadati; phylum Pseudomonadota; class Alphaproteobacteria; order Sphingomonadales; family Sphingobiaceae; genus Sphingobium; species Sphingobium sp. B2D3C. Next base: position 2,041,203 of record NZ_JAOQOK010000001.1, read on the forward strand.
GCCGCAAGGGCCGCCGCGCGTGCCTTGATCTGTTCATATTGTAGCCATAGGCATGCTTATAGGCGCAAGGGTGGATTGCGCCCCGCCCGCCACGCCCAGTCCGGTGCCAATGCAGTTGAGGTCCGTTGATTTACAGCATCCGCTCCGGCTTCCAGCGTTTGACCGGCCGGGCCCGGAGCCGGTTTGGCGAGCGCGCGACGGCGTTTCTCCTCGCATTGGCGGTCGAGGGACTGATCGTGCTGGCGCTCATCGCCTTTGCTCCCTCCCCTTTCGAAGCCCGCGAAGCGCCCGACAAAAATGTCCTGACATTCGACGTCGCGATTCCGCCCGACCCGGCACCCGAACCTGAACAGACCGAGCCGGAGCAGGCTGAACCCGAGCCGGTTCCCGAGGAGGCCAAGCCCGAACCAGAACAACAACCCGAGCCGGTCCCCGACCCACCGCAGCCGCCCAAGCAGCCCGAGCCAAAGCCGATCGTCACACCGCCGGCGCCGCGCAAGCCCGCCTTCATCGAGATGAAGCCGGACCAGATGGCGGCTGTCGATCTTCGCGCGATCCGCCCGGCCGCCCCCGCCCCGCCGGCCCCCGCCCGCCCGGCAGCGCCCATGGGTCCGCCGAACACCGGACAACCAGCCGATACACCGCTGGTCGACGGCACTGGCCCCAATGGCGAACCGCTCTACGCGGCAAGCTGGTATCGCGAGCCCTATCCCGAGGAATTGCGCGGCTATCTCTCCACAGCGCGCAGCCAGGGCTGGGGCATGATTGCCTGCCGCACGGTTGCCGATTATCGGGTGGCCGATTGCGTGCCGGTGGCAGAATATCCCAACGGATCGGACATCAACCGCGCGATTCTGGCCGCCGCATGGCAGTTCCGCGTGCGCCCGCCCCGTGTCGGTGGCAAGGTACTGGTCGGCCAATGGGTGCGCATCCGAATCTCATACGAGCAGCGTCCTACCGGTGCTGCGGGCAGGCCGTGATCGACCGGAAATGACTCTGTCAAAAAATCTTGCGGACGCCACCAGCGCCTTGTCTTGCAGCGCGTGAAGCCTCTACAAGGCGCCATTCCTTCCACAATCCAATATAGGCGAGTGATCCATGACCGGCACCCAGCAGACTGCTTCCCAGATCTCCGATGACATTGCCCGCGTTTTTGCCCTGCAAAAGGCGAACCAGTGGAATGTCAAAGCCACCACCGCTGCCGAGCGTCGCCTGAAGCTGACCAAGCTTAAGGACGCGGTCGCGTCCCACGCGGACGAGATCGTCGCGGCGGTGCTGGAAGATACCCGCAAGCCCGAGCCGGAAATCCGCGTGACGGAAGTGCTGAACATCCTCGGCAACATCCAGCTCATTCTCGACAATCTCGATGACTGGATGAAGCCGACCGAAGTCACACCTTCCAAGGTGGAGACCGACCGCGCCCAGATCATCTATGAAGCGCGCGGCGTCTGCCTGATCCTCGGCCCCTGGAACTTCCCGCTCGGTCTCGTCTTCGGCCCGCTTGCCGCTGCCGTCGCGGCCGGCAATTGCTGCATCCTCAAGCTCACTGATCTCTGCCCCGCCACCGAGAAGGTTGCCGCCAAGATCGTGAAGTCGGTCTTCGAGGAGAATGAGGTTGTCGTGTTCGAGGGCGATGTCAGCGTCGCCACCGCGCTGCTCGACCTGCCGTTCAATCACATCTTCTTCACCGGCAGCACGCGGGTCGGCAAGATCGTGATGACCGCCGCCGCCAAGCATCTCGCCAGCGTCACGCTGGAGCTCGGCGGCAAGTCGCCGGTCATCATCGATGAGGGTGCGGACGTCGAGAAGATCGCGGCCGATCTCGCCGGCGCCAAGCAGTTCAATGGCGGCCAGGCCTGCATCTGCCCGGACTATGTGTTCGTGAAGGAAGACCAGAAGGCAAAGCTGGTCGAGGGCTTCAAGGCGAACGTCGAGAAGAATCTCTATGAGAACGGCCAGATCAAGAAGGAAGGCATCGCCCAGGTCGTCAATCAGGCCAACTTCAATCGCGTGAAAGGCCTGTTCGACGATGCCGTGGCGCAGGGCGCCACCGTTGCCGCGGGCGGCGTGCTGGAGGCGGAAGACCGCACCATCCACCCGACTATGCTGACCGACGTCAATCCGCAGATGAAAATCCTGCAGGAAGAGATTTTCGCGCCCATCCTGCCCGTCATGACGTACGACAATCTCGATCAGGCGATCAGCTACATCGAGGAGCGTGACAAGCCGCTCGCGCTGTATGTCTACAGCAATGACGAAGCCAATGTGCAGAAGATCCTCAATCGCACCTCGTCAGGCGGCGTGACCGTGAACGGGGTCTTCTCGCATTATCTGGAGAACCGCCTGCCCTTCGGCGGAGTCAATGGCAGCGGCATGGGCAGCTATCATGGCTATTTCGGCTTCAAGGCCTTCAGCCACGAGCGCGCGGTGTATATCCACCAGACGGCCGCCTGAAACGCGGGCTGAACATTTGTGCGGAGCGGAGGGGCAGCCCCTCTCCGCTCCCGCATCCCGCCCGCCACGGGCGAGCGGGCTTACTTCTTCTTCGGGGGCGGCCCGCTCTCGACAAGCGATTTGAGCGGGTAGCGCGTGCCGGCCACGACAATCGCGCCGAACCGGTCGAGCCGATCGAGGCCCTTGGTCTCGAAGCCGATGGATTGGGCAAAGGGCAGGTCCGGTGCGCCGGTCATCAGTGTTGCCAAATACCATTGCCCGCCACTGGCCTGCACATAAATCTGATCGTCACTGACCGCCTGCCAATCGCGAATGCCGCGCTGGTCGACAAAGGGGATCGACGCTTCCTTGCCGGCGCCGCCCTGCGCGGCCGGCTGGGCAATGACGGGCGCACCAGCCAGCAGCAGCGCGCTTGCCAGCATCGCTTTTCTAAAATGGGTCATGGCGTGCATCCTTCCGATAATGATGTGAGTCCGGATCATGGCGTTACGATAGCATGACGCGCGTGAAGCGGCGATGAACCGTTCGGCGCTGCGTGATATCGCTTCATCGCAACTCTAGTATCGCCGCATCGCATCGCTGAAATGCCGCCGGCACAGCGCGACATAACGATCATTGCCGCCGATCTCCGTCTGCGCGCCTTCCCGCACCGCCTCGCCGCGCTCGTCCACCCGCAGGTTCATCGTCGCCTTGCGCCCGCAGTGGCAGACCGCCTTGAGCTCGACCAGCGTATCGGCAATGCCGAGCAGCACCGCCGAGCCCGGGAAAAGCTTGCCCTGAAAATCGGTCCGTAGCCCGTAGCACAGGACGGGAATACCGAGCTCGTCGGCCACGCGGGCGAGCTGCCAGACCTGCTCCGGCGAGAGGAACTGCGCCTCATCGACCAGCACGCAGGCAATCGGCCCTTCAAGATGCGCCGCCTGAATGCGCCCGTGCAGATCGGTCATGGCATCGAAGCTGTGGGCGGCAGCGCGCAGCCCAATCCGGCTGCCGATGCTGTCCACTGTTTCATTATCACCCTCCCGCGCTGTCCCCTGCGCCGTCCACAGCATCGTCGCCATGCCCCGCTCGCGATAATTGAAGTCCGCCTGCAGCAGATTGGTGGACTTCCCCGCATTCATCGAGGCGTAGTAGAAATAGAGCTTGGCCATGCCGCAGCTTTGCCTGCGCGGCGCCTTTTCGACAAGCGGGGAGACCCCGCGCAGGCCCCGCCCGGCCATGACCGGCCCTTTCGCTTTCTATTCCAACGCCATCGTGCTACACCATACGGGCTTAACGTCGCCTTTGACGGATATCGGACCGCTTCAGCGTCCCCCTTTGTCCCCATCTAGCCTCACGAAGCCGGGACGCGCGAATGCATCGCGCGTGCCCGATTACCATTTGGGAACAAGGATACCCAATATGACCATCGGAACAGTCAAGTTTTTCAATGCCGACAAGGGCTATGGTTTCATCGCGCCGGAAGACGGCGGCAATGACGCCTTCGTGCACATCTCGGCTGTCGAGCGCGCCGGCATGCACACCCTGCAGAAGGATCAGCGCATTTCCTACGAACTGGAAAATGACAAGCGCGGCAAGGCTTCGGCCGTGAACCTTCAGGCTGTCTGAAGAAAAGGGCTGCCCGACGACCGGGCAGTTTGAAGATACAGGGCCGGGCGGCATCGTCGCCCGGCCTCCTCGCCCGAAGTGGCGAAACGGAGCTGAATTCTACGCATGAAAAAATACAAAGAGCCGGACTTTCAATCACGCATTGCTGCCGCAGCCGATGCCCGCAACGAAGTGATGGCAAAATTGCGCACGCGCGCGCCGGTCGATCCGGAAGTCGCTGCTGCCCGCGCCGCCGCCGCACAGGCACAGGAAGCTGCCCAGCAGGAAAAGCATCGCCTGGCCCGGCTGGCCGCGCAAGAGCGCAAGGCCGCCAAGCAGGCCAAGGCTGAGGAAGCCGCCGCTGCAAAGGCAGCCAAAGAGGCAAAGAAAAAGCCCGAACTTACCGAAGCCGAACGCAAGGCCGCCCGCGACGCGCGCTACCTCGCGCGCAAGAACCGATAAGATGTGGGCCTGCGCGGTTCCGCTCCGCGCAGACTTCACTCACCCCCCTTTCCGCCGGGAGCCGATAATGAGCCGCGAGACGATCAAACCCTTCCTCATCACCAAGGACGATGGCGGCAATTTCCGCCTAACGGTGCGCGAGACGCGCTACAACTCGCAGGGCTACCCGCTCGTCACCTCCAGCTTGCAGGACGAGATCTTCCGCACGGCTACCCAGGCCCGCGCCTTCGCGCGTGACACGTTCAAGGCCGAGCCGGGGCAATACGCCACCAAATGACGGCGTGCAGCAGTCCGCCCCTCTAGGGCAGACTGCAACCCCCGATCATCGGCCCGGCCAGGCAAGCCCTATCGCGTGATCCCGGATGCCCACCGGCCAATCGGCCGCGAGTGCCGTGAAACGCGGTTGATCGTCAGCGTAGAGCGCGCGAATGGCCTCCTCGAAGCCCGGCTTGTCGCCGGCGATGGCCGACAGGAAGCGATAGGCCGCATCCCGCCCTGCTTCGGCCGGGGGCTGCGCTTTCATCGCCTGATCGACCAGCCGCCGTAGCACCGCCGATGCGCCTGTGCGCTGCAGGGCCAGCCAATCCCAATGGCGCGGCAGCAGCGTCACTTCGCGCGCGGTCACGCCGAGCTTGGGCCGACCGCGCCCCCGCGCCTCTGTGGCGTCAGGGGCAGCAGCGAGCGCTGTGTCGCTGATGTCGACATCCACTTGAACCCCGGTTTCATCGTCGAAGATCAATAGATCAGAGGCGCGCGGCATCGGTGCCAGCGTTCGGATCGTCTCAGCGATATGATCGCGGGGGCCGCTCGCGATCCAGAGATCGCCGGCAAAGGCGGTATAGGTTTTCATCGGCTGTACTCCTGTTCGGAGCTGCCTTTATACCCGGATATTAATCGAGTCAATTAAACCCGGATATTATTCTTCATCCTCGTCCAAATCCTGCGCCACCTTGGGGGAGCGGAGGATCGCGTCGATGTGGCTGCCTTCCTCGAAGCTCTCATCGCTGAGGAATTTAAGCTTGGCGGCGAACTTCATCTTCACGCGCTTGGCGACTTCGCGCTGCAGATAGGCGGTGTTGGTGCGCAGCGCCTTGAGCACCACCTCTTCATCCCGCCCCAGCAACGGCTTCACGAACACCGTCGCATGGCGCAGATCGGGCGACATGCGCACTTCCGTCACCGTCACGACGTGACTGGCGAGCACATCGTCATGCACGTCGCCGCGCTGGAGCACGTCTGCCAGCACATGGCGCACCTGCTCCCCCACCCGCAGCAACCGGACGGAAGGTTCCCCCGAACCGCTCATGACTTACCTCCTTCGCGGCGCGCCGGACGTCAGAGCGTCCGTGCGCGTTCCTCGACTTCGAAGAGCTCGAGCGTATCGCCGACCTTGATGTCGTTGGTGTTCTCGAGCACCGCACCGCACTCCATGCCGGCCCGCACTTCGGACACGTCGTCCTTGAAGCGCCGCAGCGAGGCGATGGTAGTTGCCGAGACGATGACATTGTCGCGCGTGAGGCGTGCGTTGACGCCCTTGCGGATGACACCATCCTGCACCAGAAGACCAGCCGCCTTGTCCTTCTTGCCGGCCGGGAAGACCTGCAGGACCTGTGCGGCACCGATGACCGTCTCGATGCGCTCCGGCGCAAGCTGGCCGGCCATTTCGCGCTTCACTTCCTCGATGAGGTCGTAAATCACGTCATAATAACGCAGCGAGACCTTGTCGCGCTCGGCAAGCTGACGCGCCTTGGCATTGGGACGCACGTTGAAGCCGATCAGCGGCGCACGGCTGGCGGCGGCCAGCGTCACGTCGCTCTCGGTGATCGCGCCGACACCGGAATGGAGCACACGCACCTTGATCTCGTCCGTCGAGGCGCGGGTGAGCGATCCGATGATCGCTTCCACCGTGCCCTGCACGTCGCCCTTGATGACGACCGGATATTCGATAACCTGCGTGTTGAGCGCCGAGAACATATGCTCGAAGCTCGTCGGGGCCGCCGTGGTGCGCTTGCGCGTCGCCAGCTCCTGGCGATAGGCCGCAACCTCGCGGGCCCGCGCCTCGCTCTCGACCACGCTGAGCTGGTCGCCCGCCATCGGCACGCCGGCAAGGCCAAGCACCTCGACCGGAACCGAAGGCCCAGCTTCCTTCACCTGCTGACCCTTGTCGTTGACCATGGCGCGGACCTTGCCCGAATGCTCGCCGACGACGAAGATATCGCCGACCTTGAGCGTGCCACGACCCACGAGGATCGTCGCGACCGGACCACGGCCCTTGTCGAGCTGCGCCTCCACGACCGTGCCTTCAGCGGCGCGCTCGGGATTGGCCTTCAGCTCCAGCAGTTCGGCCTGCAGCAGGATCTTGTCGATTAGGTCATCGAGGCCGGTGCGCTTGAGCGCGGAGACTTCCACGTCCTGCGTGTCGCCGCCCATATCCTCGACGATGACTTCATGCTCGAGCAGACGCTCGCGCACCCGCTGCGGATTGGCGTCCGGCTTGTCGACCTTGTTGATCGCCACGATCATCGGCACGCCGGCGGCCTTGGTGTGGTTGATCGCCTCGATGGTCTGCGGCATCAGTCCGTCGTCCGCCGCGACCACCAGGATCACGATGTCGGTAACGTTGGCGCCGCGTGCGCGCATCTCGGTGAACGCTTCGTGACCCGGCGTATCGAGGAAGGTGATGATCTCACCGCCCTTGGTCTTCACCTGATAGGCGCCGATATGCTGGGTGATGCCGCCCGCTTCGCCCGCCACCACATCGGTGCCGCGCAGGGCATCGAGCAGCGAGGTCTTGCCGTGATCGACATGACCCATGATCGTGACGACCGGGGGACGCGTGACCAGCGATTCCGCAGCGTCGACGTCGCTCGCGGTATCGATCTCGATATCGGAATCGGAGACGCGCTGGATGCGGTGGCCGAATTCCTCGACCAGCAGCTCAGCCGTATCCTGATCGATCGTCTGGTTGACGGTGACCGCCATGCCAAGCTTGAAGAGCGACTTGACGAGGTCCGCGCCCTTTTCGGCCATACGGTTCGCGAGTTCCTGAACGGTGATCGCCTCTGGCACAATGACATCGCGCGACTGCTTCTCGCGCGGCTGTGACGACCCGGAGAAGTGCGAACGACGCTCCTTCTCGCGGGCACGGCGCAGCGCGGCTAGGCTGCGCGCGCGGGCGCTGTCATCATCGGCGAGCGCGCGATTAACGGTGAGCTTGCCGGCCTGACGACGATCGTCGCCACCCTTCTTGCGCTCGACCTTGGCCGGTTCCGGACGCTTGATGACCGGCGCGGCCACAGGCGTGAAACGACGGGGCGCGGGACGCTCGGGCGTCGCGCCAGTCGCGGCCTTGGGAGCCTCTTCGGCAGGTGCCGCGGTCTCTGCAGCCGCAGGTGCCGCCGGAGCAGCCTCTTGCGCCGGCGCCTGGGTAGCTTTCGCTTCTGCTTCCTGGCGCTGGCGCTCGGCTTCTTCCTCCGCGCGGCGATTGTCCTCAGCGCGGCGCTTCTCTTCCTCGGTCGCGGCAAGACGGGCGGCCTCTTCACGGCGGCGCGCATCTTCCAGCGCGGCCATGCGGGCTTCCTCGGCCTCGCGCAGCAGCTTGGCCTGCAGCTCCTGCCGGCTCATCAGGCTATCCGTCGAGGAGGCGCGCGGTGCCGGCGCCGGGGCCGGCGCAGGACGGGCAGCGGGCGGCGTCGGCGGTGCCGGCGGCGCGACGGGCGCGGCCTGCTCGGGCACGGCCCGCGCCGTCTCTGCCTCACCGGGTTTGCCGATGACGCGACGGCGCTTCACCTCAACGACGACCGTATTCTTCCGGCCGTGGCTGAAGCTCTGCTGCACCTGGCCGGCCTCGACCGTCCGCTTGAGACCAAGCGGTTTACGGCCCAGAGTCGGCTTGTCTTCCCTATTGTCACTCATCGACGCAATCTAACCCTTCATCTTCCATCCGGCGCACCCCCGCAGAGGTGACCCGAGTCGTTCGTCCTCACGCCAGAGGCGCGGGATCATCGTCCATATGCCTGACGACTGCCGAACCGGAGCTCGGCGCCGCGTTAGCGCATCCCAGATAGTTTTGCCAGCGACCGAGCAGACCGGACAGGCGGCCTGCCGCAGCAGCGTTTGTCACCGCGATATGGACGACATTGTTTCTGCCCAATGCCATAGATAGGGCGTCGCGGTCCACCGGCAAGCGTGTGCCGGCAAATTCCTCGCCTTCCCGCTCCTCGCCAACCCGCCACGCCTGATCCAGCTTGCGCACCCCGTCATCGCCGGCATCCGCCGCGTGGAGCAGCATGCGGACCTGTCCGCGCCGGGCCGCGACATCGATCTTGTCGAAACCGGTGGCGAGATTGGAAGCCTTGGCCTCCAGCCCCAGCCGCGCCATGAAATCATCGCGCAACGCAACCGCGATCCGCTCGGCCAGATCGTCCGGCACGGTAAGCGGCTCACCCTTAAACGCCCGCGCCAATGCGCCGCGCAGCCGGCCCTTGACCATGGCCTCCTCCAGCGTCGCGCGATCGACACCCAGCCAGGCGCCGCGCCCCGGCGCCCGCGCGCGGACATCCGGCAATACGTCGCCATCGGGCGAAATAGCCAAACGGACCAGCGCGGCGGGATCGCCATGCTCGCTGGAGAGAATGCAACGACGCTCAGACATGGGCACCTCCTGTGAGTTGCCCGTCTAAGACCATCGCCTCCAAACTTCCGTTCGTGTCGAGCGAAGTCGAGCCACGATAGGACTGCGCTCGCGTGTCTCGACTTCGCTCGACACGAACGGGATGGATGAGCATTTTCTCGTTTAGCACAGTCCAGCCCCCCGCTTCAGCAGGAGCAGCCGGGCGCGCAGCGATGATTGGAAGCCTCAGCCTCTCATTGGGAGGAGTTCGCAGCATCGGCGACCTCCCTTTGCGCGGCTTCCCGCTCGGAAACGAGGATGCCCGCAGCACCCCAGTTGTCCGCCGACACCTCATCGATGACGACGAACACCTGCTCGGGCCGCTTGCCGAGACGATCGACCAGCGAACGCGTAACATCGGCGACCAGAGCCGCCTTCTGTTCGCGCGTCACGCCTTCGATCACCTCGATCTTCACATAGGGCATCAGGCGTTGCCTTCCACTTCATCCTCAGCGGCGCCCTCTGCAGCGGGCTCGTCTTCGAACCAGTGCGCGCGGGCCGCCATGATGATCTCGTTGCCCTGCTCTTCGCTCAGGCCATATTCGGCGAGAATGCCGCCCTTATCCTCGGAGACTTCGCGGCGGCGACGCGGGTCGTTGCGCTTCTTGGCCACCAGCTCGTCGGTGGCGAGATCGGCGAGATCGTCCAGCGTCTTGATGCCGGCCTTGCCCAACGTGACCAGCATGGCCTCGGTGAGGTGGGGCATCTCGGCCAGCGCATCGTCGACGCCAAGACCACGGCGCTCTTCGCGCGCAGCGGCCTCGCGGCGGTCCAGCGCTTCCTGCGCGCGGCTCTGCAGCTCCTGCGCCAGCTCGTCGTCGAAGCCCTCGATGGAAGCCAGCTCGTCGATGCCGACATAAGCGACTTCCTCCAGCTCGGTGAAGCCTTCGGCCACCAGCAGCTGCGAGAGCGTCTCGTCCACATCCAGCTCGTTCTGGAACATCTCGGAGCGCTGCACGAACTCGCGCTGACGCTTCTCGCTCGCGTCCGCCTCGGTCATGATGTCGATGGCCTTGCCGGTGAGCTGGCTGGCAAGACGGACATTCTGGCCGCGACGACCGATGGCGAGGCTGAGCTGGTCGTCAGGCACCACGACCTCGATGCGCTCTTCCTCCTCGTCGATCACCACGCGGGCGACCTGAGCGGGCTGGAGGGCGTTGACGACGAAGGTTGCCGTGTCCTCGCTCCAGGGAATGATGTCGATCTTCTCGCCCTGCATTTCCTGCACGACGGCCTGCACGCGGCTGCCCTTCATGCCGACGCAGGCGCCGACCGGATCGATGCTGCTATCGCGGCTGATCACGCCGATCTTGGCGCGCGAGCCCGGATCGCGGGCAGCGGCCATGATGGTGATGATGCCGTCGTAGATTTCGGGCACTTCCTGCGCGAACAGCTTCTTCATGAAATCGGGGTGCGCGCGGCTGAGGAAGATTTGCGGACCACGGTTCTCGCGGCGCACGTTGAGGATCAGCGCGCGAACGCGATCGCCGACGCGCACGACTTCGCGCGGGATCTGCTGGTCGCGGCGGATCACACCCTCGGCACGGCCAAGGTTCACGACCACATGGCCGAACTCGACCGACTTGACGACGCCGGTGATGATCTCACCCACGCGATCCTTGAATTCCTCGAACTGGCGCTCACGCTCGGCATCGCGCACCTTCTGGAAGATCACCTGCTTGGCGCTCTGTGCGTCGATGCGGCCAAGGTCGACGGGCGGCAGCGGATCGACGATGAAGTCGCCGATAACGGCATCCTTCTGGAGCTTCTGCGCGGCCTTGAGGTCGACCTGCTTGAAATAATCCTCGACCACCTCGACCACTTCGACGACGCGCCACAAGCGCAAGTCGCCGGTCTCGGGATCGAGCTTGGCGCGAATGTCGTTCTCGGCACCGTAGCGCGCCCGCGCGGACCGTTGGATCGCGTCTTCCATCGCCTCGATGACGATGGCCTTGTCGATCATCTTCTCGCTTGCCACCGAATTGGCAATGGCAATCAGCTCGGCCTTGTTGGCGGAAATGGCGTTGGCCATGAGAGTCAGTCTTCCTGTTCCTGGGTGACGATTTCGTCCGTGCCCTCGGTGGAGAGCGGGACAGTAGCAGAAATCAGCGCATCGGTCAGCATCAGCTTGGCGCTGTCGATATTGGCAAAGTCCACGACGATGCGGCCGGCCTTGGGATCATCGACCAGCACCTGCTCGCCCTCGATGCCCGCAAGAATGCCGCGCACCTGCTTGCGGCCATCCTCCATGGGCGTCACGAAATGAACGCGTGCCTCATGCCCGGCCCAGTCGCTGTAGTCCTTGAGGCGGGTGAGCGGCCGGTCGATACCCGGCGAGCTGACCTCCAGACGATAGGCGTCCTCGATGAGCACATCGCCCGCTTCTTCCAGCGCATCGAACTTGTCCGAGATGCGGCGCGAGAGGCTGGCGCAATCATCGATGTTGAGTTGGCGCGTATCGGGCCGCTCAGCCATGATCTGCAGCGTCCGGTCATCGCCTTGGCCGAAGAGCAGCACGCGCACGAGATCGAGCCCCAGAGCCTTTGCCTCCGACGCAACAACCGTCTCGATCCGCGCAATATCGCTCATTCGCACTCCCTATGCCTGCGCCTCGCCCGGACATGGACACGCGACAGGGTTTCGCCGCCGGCCCCTTTCGGCGCCGACCCCAACTTCGCAACGATGTCAGGAAAGCAAGGGCCATATAGGCGGAGTCGCAGTTGAAGGCAAGCTGCATGGCAAACGCCGCGAGCGGGATTGCAGCGAGCCGCACCTTGAAGCTTCAAGGGAAGAGGCAGGCGAACCTCACCGGAACTTGCACCCGGTGGAAAGCGCCTGACTCTGTCGCTGCCTCAGGTGCCGGCCCCGTCCGGGCCGATTGCCCCCGGCAACGCTACTTCGGGCGGCGAAGATGCCGTCCGACGGTATTTGAGGGAACTTTTTGATCGCGCATGACGCCACGAGCCCATTTGCAGAGAAACCCTAAGATTGAAAGGTTTAGACGCGATCTTCGTAGTCGAACGCCGCCCTCGCGCCAGTGAACTGTTCAATTTCGGGTCACATTGGATGGTTAACCGATCATCAACATCTTTGACAGGACTGAAACGGAAAAGATATCTGCAAGACCTCAGGTGGGGTGACCTTTGACAGATGCAAAGCGCCAGATGGAGCCGGATTACCGGCCTCCCGTCATGGGCGCACGCATTTGCGGGGGCAAAACCTGAAAGTTAATATCTGTGGGAGTTATAGATCATGTTTCACAAGTCTTTCAGGAAAGCCGTACTGCTGTCGGCTGCCACCATTGCCGCGACGGCAATGCTGCCGGCTTCCGCCTCGGCAGCCACCTTCTTGCTGACCAGCGGCAGCAATAGCGACGGCTCCATCGGCAACGTGCGCACCTACACGGGCTCGGACGGCACCAAGCTGGAAGTTACGGCTTACAGCCTCAACGACACGACCCTGTCGAAGGCTGCCGTCGGCGCCTACACGCCTGGCCTCGGTGTCCTCAATGGCCCCAACGACGACTCGCACACGGTCGACAATAACGGCTATACGGACATTCTGGTGTTCCAGTTCGACAAGATGGTCACCGTCGATAAGATCGGCCTCGTGAGCTTCGGCGACACCGACATCAATTATGCTATCGGCAGCACCAACGTGGCCTTCAACAGCACGTTCACGATCGCGAACTATTCCACGTTCACGTCGCTGTTCGGCACCTCGATTTACTCGAGCGGCAACGGTCAGGACCAGAACCGTGATATCAATCCGAACAATCTGTCCGGCAACCTGTTCTACGTGGCTGCCGCCTTCAATGACAGGCAGAGCAACGACAGCTTCAAGGTCAACGGTATCACTTACGCCGTCACGCAGACGTCGGCTCCGGTTCCTGAGCCGGCCACCTGGGGCATGATGATCTGCGGTCTGGCCGTCACCGGCTACGCCATGCGTCGTCGCAAGACCAACGCGACCATCAGCTTCGCCTGATCGCTCAGGAAAAGTCGATATGAGAAAGGGGAGCTTCGGCTCCCCTTTTTTTGTCAGCATCTCGGGCGTGGGTGAGGCCCGCCACTCAAGCTGCGTTCTGGCGGGCGGCGCGCGCCAAGCTCTTGTTATAGAACGGTCTACCGCCAAGCCGCTCTCGTCGCTATGGTCGGATATCCCACCCTTCGCCGGAGATCCGCCCCATGAATGTCCGTAAGCTCGGCCTGACCTGTGCCGTTAGCCTCGCCATTGTCGCCTGCGGCAGCGCGTCCGCGCCCGATGCGGTCAAGGCGGCAAGCGGCGCACCGTTCCAGACCACGGAAGTCGCGCAGTTCGCTTCCCCATGGGCCATGGAATTCCTGCCGGACGGGCACATGCTGGTCACGCAGAAGGAAGGCGCGCTGATCCTGCTCGATCCGCAAAGCGGCCGCAAGCAGACGGTGAGCGGCACGCCCAGCGTGAAGAGCGACGATCAGGGGGCGCTCATGGATGTGCGGCTCGCGCCGGATTATGCGACCAGCAAGACGATCTATTTCAGCTTCTCGGAAGCCGCTGAGGGTAAGAAAAGCCGCGTTGCGCTGGCGACTGCGAAGCTGGACCCGACAGCGGCTGCGCTGAGCGATGTGCGGGTGATCTTCCGGGGTGATGATCGCTCGGAGAAGGGCGGCCATTATTCCGGGCGGATCGCCTTCTCGCCGGACAAGACCCATCTCTTCTTCACTGCTGGCGACCGCCAGTTGATGACCCCAGCGCAGGAGCCGGGCACGACGCTCGGCAAGGTCCTGCGCCTCAACCTCGATGGCAGCCCGGCAGCCGGCAATCCGCTCGCCGCCAAGGGCTTCCACCCGGCTGTTTGGTCCTACGGCCACCGCAATCTGCTCGGCATCGCCTTCGATGCCGATGGGCGCCTGTGGGAAATGGAAATGGGGCCGCGCCACGGCGATGAGATCAACCTGATCAAAGCCGGCCTCAATTATGGCTGGCCCAACGCCTCCATGGGCAATCATTATGACGGCAAGGCCATCCCGGACCATCAGCCCGGCGACGGCTATGAAGCGCCGAAGGTCTTTTGGGTTCCGGCGATCTCGCCCGGCGGGTTGGACTATTACAATGCCGACCTCTTCGCGCAGTGGAAGAACTCACTGTTCATCACCGGCCTCTCCGGCAAGTCGCTCGACCGCATCGCGCTTGATGGCGACACCGCGACCAAGGTCGATCACTGGGACATGGGGGCGCGCATCCGCGCGGTACGCGCCGGACCGGACGGCGCGATTTGGCTGCTGGAGGACGGAGAAAATGGCCGCCTCCTCAAGCTGACGCCCGCAGCCTGATCCAGCCGCGCGCCGCTTCGCGCTCGGTCAAGGCGCGCGCGGCCTCGGTCATTGCTCCCGGCCGGCCCACCGCTTATGGGCCGGCGGAACAAAAGACCGACTGGAGAAGAGCGCCTATGTCATTCCGTCCGCACCGCATCGCCCTGGGAGCGGCTTTGGCCCTGGGCGTCGCATCGCCCACGCTCGCCCAGACCACCCCTGCGATACCGCCTGCGGCCCCCACCCCGGCCAAGGTCGACCTCTCCCAATTGCCCTTCACGATCACCGAGGTCGCAACCTTCGATTATCCCTGGTCGATGGCCTTCCTGCCGGACGGCAAACAGCTGGTGACCCAGAAGCGCGGGGCGATGGTCCTTTTCGATCCGCGCACGGGCGACAAGACGGTACTGCTGGGCACGCCGACTGTCGTCAGTGAGGGCCAGGCCGCGTTGATGGACGTGGTGCTCGCGCCGGACTTCGCCACCAGTCGCCAGATCTATTTCAGCTTTTCCGAACCCGGCGAAGGCAAGGAAACCGGCACTGCGCTGGCCATCGCCACGCTCGATGAAGCCGGCGGCGCCCTCAAGGACGTCAAGATCATCTTCCGCGCCACGCCCAATATGGTGAGCGGCGCCCATTATTCCGGCCGCATCGCCATCGCGCCGGACAAGCGCAGCCTGTTCTTCACCAATGGCGAGCGCGCCAAGTTCGATCCGGCGCAGGACCCCAAGTCGACGCTCGGCAAGGTGCTGCATCTCAATCTCGACGGGACACCCGCCGCCGGCAATCCGCTGGCGGCCAAGGGCTTCCATCCCGCTATCTGGACCTATGGCCAGCGCAATCTAACCGGCCTCGCCTTCGATGCGAATGATCGTTTGTGGCAGGTGGAAATGGGCCCGCTGGGCGGCGACGAGCTGAACCTCGTCAAGGCCGGCGCCAATTATGGCTGGCCGATCCGCTCCTATGGCGACCATTATGACAAGCGCCCCATCCCGGACCACAGCGCCGATGACGGGTTCGAGAAGCCCAAGCTCTACTGGAACCCATCGCTCGCGCCGTCATCGCTGGCCTATTACAATGCCGACCTGTTCGCGGGCTGGAAGAACTCGCTGTTCATCACGGGCCTGTCCGGTCAGGCGCTTGTTCGCATCTCACTTGACGGCGAAACGGCGACCAAGGCCGACCATTGGCGCATGGGCATGCGGTTGCGCAACGTGCGGGTCGGGCCGGATGGCGCGCTCTGGCTGCTCGAAGACAGCCCCAAGGGCCGGATGCTCAAGCTGACGCCGAAAGGCTGAGCGAGTCTGAGGGCGGTCGCTGGCCTAAGCGTCCGCCCAGCGGCGCAGCAGATTATGATAGACCCCGGTCATGCGGATCACTTCGGCATGACCCTGCCCCAGCGTGGCGGCCAGTTGCTGGATGCTGCTGTCGAGATCGAACAGGATCTGCCGCTCACCGTCGTCGCGGATCATCGATTGCAGCCAGAAGAAGCTCGCCACCCGGCGACCGCGCGTCACCGGCTCCACCCGATGCAGGGAGGATGAGGGGTAAAGCACGGCATGGCCGGCCGGCAGCTTGACCTGCTGCACGCCGAATTGCGTCTCGACTGTCAGCTCACCGCCATCATAAGCCTCGGGCCGCTCGAGGAAGATGGTCATGGACAGGTCCGAGCGGACGCGAAAGCCGGTGCCGGCCTGGATCCGCACGGCATTATCGACATGCACGCCAAAGGACTGCCCACCCGCATAGCTGTTGAACAGGGGCGGAAAGATCTTGAGCGGCAGCGCTGCGGCAATGAACAAAGGATTGCGGCCCAGCGCGTCGCGGATGATCTCGCCGGCCTGTTGGGCCTGCGGCGCCTCCTCTGGCAACTGAAGGTTGTTCTTGGCCAGCGCCGACTGATGGCCGGAGGTGACGTTGCCATCCACCCACGCGGCGGAATCGATGAGATCACGCACCTTGGCGAGCGTCGGCCCGTCGAGCACCTCTGGAATGGGGATCAGCATGAAGCGCCTTATGCGTTGTCTTGGGATTGAATGACGAACGGGATTTCCACCACGCCTTTCACGAAAACCGGCTGGCCATCACGCAAGGTGGGCCGCCAGCGCCAGCGCTTGACGGCATCGAGCGCGGCCTTGTCGAGCCGAGTGAAACCGCTGCTGCGGGCGATGCTGATATCTTCCACGCAGCCATCGAGGCCCACGGTCAAGGCCAGCAGGACCACGCCCTGCTCCCGCTTGCGGCGGCTCTCAATGGGGTAACGCGGCGCCTTACCGGCCACCATTTGCGTGCCCAGGTCGCCGCCATCGGTGATCGAGGGCACTGAGATCGGCGCGGCGGCCGGACGGGGCGGCGCCGGCGGCCCCGGTGCCATGACTGGGACGACCGGAATATCCGGCCTTGCGGCCACCATCGGCGGATCAATCCGGGGAATGTCGATCTGTGGCCGCGGCACAACCACCTCGGGCGCGCGGGGCGGCGGTGGCGGCGCGTCGACGGGCGGCGGAGGCGGCGGCGAAGAGATTAGGTTGACCGTGAAGACCTTGGGCGCCTCACCCACCTTGAAACTGGGCCCGAGGCGGGTGACAAGCGCGAACAACCCGGCATGGATCAGGATGACGAGCAGCACGACCAGCGGATTGAACCGCTTGCCCTGCCCATAGCGCCCCTGACTTGCCGAGTGTGAAATGATCACCGCGGACACCCCTTTTCGCCTGCCGCTATCGACGAACAGGCCCATTCCGTCAATAATGCGAATCAATATTACCAGACGTGCGCCGGATCATTGATGTGGATCAGGGGCGAACCGCTTAGGGTCGGTTCGCCCCTGCCCCCCACACTCAGTAGCTGTAGGTCAGGCTGAACACGGCGGACCGCCCCACCCCGGGCTGCGCCCAGCTGTTGTTCACATTGGTCCGCACGGTGGTGACATAGTCCTCATCCGTCACGTTCTGCACGTTCACCTGCGCCAGCAGGCGCTCGGTCACCGGATAGGCCAGCATGATCCGATGCAGCGTGTAGGCCGGTACATAATAGACCGGCGTCGCGGTCGGGTTCATCGAGTGGCGACCCTGATAGGTCAGGCCATAGCCCACTTCGAGACCGAACGGGAACTTGTAGGTGGTGAACAGGCTGCCCGAATGCTTAGGCGTTGCCGAGAGCGCCGTGCCGGCCGTCGGATCGGGATTGGCCACCGTGTTGCCGCAGCTTACCGGATTGGCCAGACAGAAGTCGGACACGCCCTGGATCAGCTTGCTATCCAGATACATGTAGTTGGCGAAGATCGACCAAGCTTCGGTAATGTTGCCCGTGGCGCTCAGCGACACGCCGTTCACCCGCGAGCGGCCATCGAGCACCTGATCGGGGATCGTGGGATCGCCCGAGGCCACGCGATACTTGTCGCGCTCATTGCGGAACACCGCCGCTGCGAGTTGCAGCTTGGCGTCGAACAGATCGGCCTTCACGCCAATTTCGTAATTCTTCGCCGATTCCGGTTCGACGTTGCAGGTGTTGACAGCGCAGCTGCCATCAACCGAACCCTTGGACGGTGTGCGCGAATTACCGACCGCCACATAGGCGCTGACGTTTGGCATCGGCTTGAACACCGCGCCGACACGCCAGGAGAAGAGATTGTCCTTCGCCTCGAACGGGCCGGTCACCACGCCGGTGGTCACGTTGCGCGTCTGGGTCGAACCCTCGAAGCGCTCATAGCGCACGCCGCCGTTGATCTCGAACATGTCCGAAAGCTTCATGGTGTCAAACAGATAGGCCGCATAGCTGGTCTGCTCGCCGACATTGTAGCCGGTCTGAATGTAGTTTTGGGGACCGGTATAGATGTTGCTGCCATAGACGCGCGCCAGCGTTCCTGCCGGGGCGGCCGGTCCCGTGATAACGGCGCCGGGGTTGGCGATGTTGGTGAGCGGATAATAATTCGGCGCGGCATAGGGATTGCTGCCGTCGGCAGCGCGCAGGATGCTGCCGTTGTTCAGCGTATAACGCTCCCACAGCAGCGACCCGCCGAGAACGAGCGTGTGCTCGATGCCGCCCGTCGCGAACTCAGCGCTCAGGTCGAGCTGGTTATAGGCGGTTTCGTTGCGGATGTGGCGCGCCGTGCCGCGGCCCCCAGTCGGCAGATAATAGCCTGCCGGGACGACCAGCGTACTGCTGCCGATCGCGACGGTGCAGGCGCTGCCATCCGGCTGCAGACCGTTCGCCAGGCAGAAGGTGCCCGTGGGCTGGCTGGTAACGGTGTACTGGCTGACATTCTCATAGCGGGTGAGATTGCGCACCTTCACCGTGTCGCTCAGTTCGTGCGAGAAAATCGCCTGTACCGAATCCGTGACTGACTGCTGCGTGTCGACATTGGCAAAGCCGTAATAAGCGCTTTGGTTGAAGTCGGGCAGATAGCCGCCCTGCGCCGCATAATAGCGCAGACCGTATTGCGGCATGCCCTTGTCGTCGAGATGCTCATATTGCAGCGTCAGGCTGGTCGGACCATCGATACCGATGGTGACAGCCGGCGCCACGCCCCAGCGCTCGTAGAACTCCACGTCCCGACCAGGCACGTCGTTCTTATGGTAGACCGCGTTCAGCCGCACCGCGATCATGTCGCTCACGCGCTTGTTGAGATCGACGGTGCCGCGATAATAATTGTCCGTGCCGACGCCGGCCTGAACCGACATCTTATCGTCCGCCAGCGGCTTCTTGGTCACCAGATTGATCGACCCGCCAACCGAGCCCGCGCCGCTGAACACCGAGTTGGCGCCGTTGGCGACCTCGACCTGCTCGATATTATAGGTCTCGTTGCGGTTCATGATCGCGCCGCTGCGTACGCCATCGACCGAGATGTCGTTGTTGGCAGAATAGCCGCGCAGGTTGATGCGGTCGCCATAGCCGAAGCCGCCCTCGCCGGCGCCAAAGGTGATGCCGGGCACGGTGCTCAGCACCTCGCGCAGCGTAAGCAGGTTCTGCTGCTGCAGCGTCTTGGCGCCGATCACCGTCACCGTCTGCGGCGTATCCAGCAGCGGGCGCGTATATTTGGGCGACTCTGCCCGCTCGACCTTGATCTCGGACGCATCGATGGCCGTGTCGGTCACGGTCATCCCGCCCAGACGGCGCCCCTGCTCGCCATCCTGCGCGACAGCCGGCGCTGCAAACGCGACGGCGCTGACGCAGCCAAGCGCGAGAAAGGAAGTGAGATTGGCGGATTTACTCATGCGGCGTTCCCCAGTTGGTGTCATCGATCGCTATTGCGAGTCGGTCGCACCAATTAGGATATTGCGAGTGATTTGCAACACATGATTGCGGTCAGCGTTGCGATTTACAACTTTTGGGTTCTGCAACGTGGATGACCGCGACTTCCCTTGCGTGTGCTGAATCGGCAGTCCTTACGCGCGCTTGGTGCCGCAGTTGGGCCGAGCGGCGACTGGTCTGTGATCAGAAACGACGCCGGAGTTGGCAGCCTTGGGTCTGACCCGGCCACCAACTCCGTCTGTGATCTGCAGTCTAATCTAGCGAGGAGCGAGCGCCTGCCCTTCTCGCCTCTTAGGCGTCCGCCAAGGCCCGCTTCGCGTCTGCCTCCAGCGACCGCCCAGCGAGCAGGAACATCACCCCCGCCAACAGCGCCGTCACGACGATGACCAGCATCGAATAGCGCACGGCCACATCACCCAGCGTTGGGTGCAGCACGTCATTCAGATAGCCCACGACCAGCGGGCCGAGCGCCTGCCCAATCAGTGCCGCGCTGAACAGCAGGATGGAGGTTGCGACAGCGCGCATCCTCAGCTTCGCCACGCTCATGACCGCCGCGAACACCGGGCCCTGATGGATCAGCAGGAGGAAAGCCGAGGCCGCATAAGCCGCGAGCCAAACCGCCGTATCCTCGGCGAGCAGGAAGATCAGCTCAGCAGGCGCAGCAAGCAGACAGGTGATCGCCGGCAAGGTCATGCGCCAGTGGCTGGCCTTGCGGCTCAACCGGTCGATCAGCAGACCGCCCAGCACCACGCCGGCCACGCCGAACACACCCCGGATCGGGCCGATGGTGGCGGCCACTTCCACCAATGTCAGGCCATGGACGCGCGTCAGGAATGTCGGCGTCCACACGCTTGCGGCAAAGACATTCAGCCCCATCAGCGTGGCGCCGATGACCAGAAAGACATAGGCACGCTGCTTAGCGAGAAAGGCCATGCTCGCCTTGAAGCTTTCCCGCGCCGCACGCTCGATGCGCTTGGCTTCGGACGCCCCCCGCTCGGGCTCCTTGACAGTGAGGAAGAACAGCAACGCCAGGAATACGCCCGGCATGCCCGCCACGACGAACATCGCGCGCCAGCCATGTTCATGGCCCACCCAGCCGACGATAGGGAAGAAGAGGATCGATGAGATCGAGACGGCCGTGCCGAAGATCGAGAAGGCCAGCGGGCGGCGCTCCGCGCGGAACAGGTCGGATATGATCGAATTGGACGGCGCAATGCCGCACGCCTCGCCCGCCCCCATGAGGAAGCGCGCGATGGCGAGCTGCCAGATGTTGGCCACCCAGCCGGTCACCATCGTCATCAGGCTCCAGAAGGCGAAGCCGACGGCAATGATGTTGCGCCGGTTATAGCGATCCGCCGCCCAGGCGATGGGTACGCCGAGGATGGAATAGAACAGGAGGAAGGCCAGCCCGGACACCAGCCCGAGGGCGGTGTCCGAGACGTGCATCTCCGACTTGATGGAGGGCAACGCCAGCCCCAGCAGGGAGCGATCGAGATAATTGAAGGCCGAAACCAGTGTGAGGAACCCGAGGCCGTAAACGGCGCTGAAGTTCCAATCCTTCACGCCCCCCTCAGGGCCAGAGCCGGTCGGGGGCGCCGTTGTTTCGGCCATCGCATCTCTCCCAGTTTATAGTCACCCGGTTATGGTCGCCCGCTTTTATAGTCGCGAAGCGCGCGTTTCCTTCGCGGTTATGAATTCGATCAGCGCCGGTTGCCCCGCCTCGATCGCGGCCAGCGCGCGGTGAATGGCGGGGACGATCTCTTCCGGACGCGTGACGCGCTCGCCATGGCCGCCAAGCGCCTTGGCGAAATCGGCATAATGGCCGGAAATGTCCGTCGCCCGGAAGCGCTCGGTCGCGACCGGCATGACCGGCAGTTCGATGGCCATCGCCTCATTGTTGAGCAGGATCGACAGGATCGGCAGGCGCTCGCGCACCGCCGTCTCGAAGTCCATTCCGGTAAAGCCGATGGCAGCGTCACCCCACACGTTGATGCACAGCTTGTCCGGGCAGGCAAGCTTGGCGCCCATGGCGAGGCCAAGGCCATAGCCAAGCTGCGTGGACTTGCCCCAGCCGATATAGCTGAGTGGCGTGATCGACTTCCAGTAAGGCGTGAGCTGATCGCGCGGGCTGCCGGCATCATGGGTGATGATGGTGTTGGCAACGTCCACGGTCTTCTGGAGATCCCAGAGCACGCGATAGGGGCTGATCGGCGCATCGTCGCTCTCCAGCAGCGGCAGCCAGTTCGCCAGCCACTCCTTCTCGACCTTGGCGATCTCCGCAGCCACCGGCCCGGCATCGCGCGGCGCTGACACCAGCGCGCGACAGGCTTCCAGCAGCATCCCGAGCGTCAGCTTGGCATCACCGGCCAGCGCCATCTCGCAGGGCACATTCTTGTTGAAGTCAGCCGGATCGAGCGTCGAATGGATGACCCGCTTGCCCTGCGGCATCTTCACGCCGAACGCCGTCTCGCTGAAGCTGCAGCCGATGCCGAAGATGAGGTCCGCCTCATCGAGGAAATGCCGCAATTGGCCCGAAATAGCCGCGCCGCCCGAACCGAGCGCCAGCGGGTGCATCTCGTCGAACGCGCTCTTGCCCTCAAGGCTTGTGGAAACCGGGATGGCCAACAACTCGGCCAGCGCCTTCAGTTCCTCATAGGCCTCGGCCCAGTGCACGCCCTGCCCGGCGTAGATCACCGGGCGCTTGGCGGCGACCAGCGCCTCGGCTGCTCGCTTCACCGCGTCTGGCTCGGGCGCATAGCGGGTGGTGACAACCGGCTGATAGCTCTCGGGCGCGTCGATTTCTTCGCCCAGCACGTCCCAGGGCATCTCGACCAGCACAGGGCGCAGACGGCCATTGCGCAGCTGCGTGAAGGCGCGGCGCATGATGTTCTGCGTTTCTGCCGCAACCGTGATCGGCTCGGCATGCTTGGTCACATCCCGCATCGAGACGCTGGCATTGAAATTGTCCGGCACGAAGGCGATGCGGCGGGCATAGCCCTGCGGCAGCACCAACACGGGCACGGATTCGGAGTAAGCCTGTGCCACCCCGCCATAGGCATTTTCCGTCCCCGGTCCATGTTGCATGGCGAACACCCCCATGCGCTTGCCCCGCGTCAGGCGGGACAGCGCATCGGCCATGTGAACGCCCGTCCGCTCCTGGCGGACGATGACCGGGCGGATGCCGATTGCGGCGGCATCCTCCAGCACGGCGTTGCGCGGATAACCGAAAATGACGTCTACACCCTCACGCTTGAGGATGTTGGCGATGGCAGCACTGACTTTCATGGGGTAATTTCAATCCTTCCTGGGGCCTTTCGGGCCGATCGGCCTCTCGCCCATGACCGTCGTGCGGATGAGATGCCGACGTTCGTACTTGAAATCATGGACGCCACGATGAAGCAAGAAACGATTGTCCCAGACAATCAATGTGTCCTTCTTCCATTTCACGCGGCAATGATAATGCAGGTGCTGGGCAAGGCTCTGGAGATAGCCGAGCAGCGCCTGACTCTCCGCCTCCGTCCAGCCAACGAAGCGCTTGAAATAGGCCGTGGTCGCGAACAGGGCCTTGCGACCGGTGACCGGGTGAACACGCACCGCCGGGTGGATATTCTCCAGCTCATCTTCGCTGAACCCGTGCGATTCACGCAGGCGCAGCCGCTTCTCGGGCGGCAGCTTCTCGTTGCGCGCCCAGATTTCCTTGCCTGAGTAAACGACCTCGAGCCCGTCGAGCAGTTCCTTCATGGCATCGGAAAGATGCTCATAGACGAGGTAGCCGTTCGAGAAAGCGGTATCGCCACCGAATTTGGGCACTTCCAGCGCGCGCATCACCACGCAGAGCGGCGGCTGCAGCAGGAACGGGCTGTCCGTGTGGAAGTGCTCGAAAGAGGGAACGACGTTCTCCGGCTCATGCGCTTCGCGGCGCACTTCCTGCATATCCTGATGCTCGCCGTAGGTCGGCGCCTGCGGCAGCTCGGTGATCGGGCCGAAGTAGCGCGTGAACGCCTTGTGCTGCTCCGGCGTCAGATCCTGGTCGCGGAACACAATGACCAGAAAATGCTCGAACGCCTTCATGACTTCTGCGAGCGTCTCGTCATCCAGTGGCTCCCGCAGGTCCACACCGCTGATCTCGCAGCCGCACGCGCCGGAGATCGGCTCGACAGTGATCCGCTTGAACTCGGGCATGGGCAAACCCGCCACGATCGTGCCGGCCGCCTGATCGGCGGCCTGCCCTTTGTGAGACACTTGGATGTTCATCTCGAAGCTCCTCTTCCAAGACCCCGGCGCAAGACCGGCCGGGGTCATCATCTATCAGAAATTGCGCTTGATGGTGACAGCCCATTCCCGCGGACGCGCCGGGCGCCCTTGGATGGACTGGGTCGATCCGCGATTGTCGAACAGGCCGTCATAATAGAGCCGGTCGGTGAGGTTGGTGACCTCAAGCGAGAGCTGCCAATCCTCGGCCACATCGCGATACGTGAGGCGCGCATTCACGATCGTGCGCCCTTCCACCTGGTTGAACGGCGCGCGGTTGATCGCCGTCGAGAAATAGGGGCTCTGCGAATTGACGTCGATGCGCGGGGTCAGCGAGCCGGCATCACCCAGTTCGATCTTGTACTGCCCGCCGACGCTCCAGCGCCATTCCTGCACGAAGGGCGCGTCCATATCGAGGGTGATGCCAGCGCTCTGGCCGATGGCGGAAATCGACTTGTAGTCGAAGTCCAGATAGCCGAGCGAGGCATCGATCAGCAGGCCGCGAACCGGGCGCAGCGTCGCCTCGACCTCGAAGCCCTTCACATCCGCCTTGCCGGCGTTGAGCGGCAATGCGCAGGGCGCGGCCGGCACCGTCGGACAGGTCGAGACGCTGACCAGAATGTCGTTATACTTGTTGAGGAAGCCGGAGACGTTCAGGCGCAGCAGCCGGTCGAACAGGTCGCTCTTGAAACCGACTTCATAGGCGGTCAGCGTCTCGGGATCATGCGTCAGCGCCTGCGCCGGGAAGAACGGCCGCGGGTTGGCGCCGCCACTCTTGAAGCCCGTCGCGATCTGCGCATAGGTCATGAAGTCGGGCGTCCAGCGATACTGGATGACACCGCGATAATCGAGACGATCGCCCTTGAACGTCCGCACCAGCCCATCGAGCGGGGCGAGCGACGGCGGCGCATTACCGCCGTAGATGTTCCCCGGATTGCCCTTGCGCGCATATTGGAAGCTCTTGGTAATGTCCGTGTAGCGCAGGCCGCCGATCAGCGTCAGCTTCTCCGTCAGATGCAGTTCGGCATTGGCGAAGGCAGCGATGGTCTGGGATTCGACATGATCGTTCTGGCGAAATTCCAGCGTGGGAAGCTGGACACGCGAGCCGCCGTCGCTGGTGCCCTCGAAATAATAGCCGCCCACCGTATAGTTCAGCAGCGTACCGATCGCACCGCTGGCGCGCAGTTCCTGGCTGAACTGATTGTGGTTCACGTCATTGGCCGTCAGCGCGATGTTGATCGGCGAGGACTCGGCCGATGTGAACACCGAATTATAGCTACGATAAGCCGTGATCGAGGTGATGCTCAGATCGCCGACATCGATGGTGATGTTGCCTGAGAGGCCCCAGGTATCGAGCGAGTTACGCGCTGGCGCCGCATAAGGCGCCGTGCCATCACGCGGAGCGTAGTTGAGGTAATTCTCATAGCTCACGAACGGGCTGGTCGTGAACGTATCCTGCGCGAAATTGCCGTAAGGGGAATAGCTGATGAAGGGCGAGCCGGTGGCCGTACCATAGCGGACGCCGTCGATCACATAAGGGGCGGTCGCGCTCGACCCCGGCCCCGTCAGCGTGCCGACATAGAGCAGTGTGGAGGGCGCGGACTCGCTGTCATCACGGGTGATGTCGCCGATGATCGAAATGTCGACCGCGTCATTAGGCGTCCAGCGCAACGTGCCGCGGCCGGCGACATAGGACTTGCCGCCCTCCGTACCGAGCTTGCAATTGTCGGAAATCGCAAAGGTCCGCACCGGCGAGGCCGGGTGAGTGCAGCGGTAATCGTAGCGCGTGACGTAGCCGTCCTTCTTCACGCCAGCGCCGGAGACGCGCAGGAAAAGCTGATCGGGCACGACCGTCAGGTTCAGGCCGCCGCGCACCTCGGTGCGGTTGAAGCTACCGTAGGTTGCCTGGACATAGCCGCCGCCCGAGCCGTCCGGCTTCTTGGAATAGAGCTTGATCGCGCCGCCGATCGAGTTCTGCCCCGCAAGCGTACCCTGCGGCCCGCGAAGAATTTCCACCCGGTCGAGGTCCAGCAGATCGAGCATCGAGCCCTGCAGCGTCGAATAATACACGTCATCGACATAAAGGCCGACGCCCGGCTCCAGCGCGAAGGTCGAATCCGACTGCCCGACGCCACGAATGAAAGCCTGGATCGATGGGCCGTAGGTGGCTGGCGCTTCGGCGAGATTGACGTTGGGTGCCTGTGCGGCAACCTGAGCGATGCTCGTTTGGCTGCGCGCTTCCAGCATGTCGCCGGAGACGGCAGTGATGGCGAGCGGCGCATCCTGCAGACGCTGCGAACGGAACTGTGCGGTCACCACGATGTCATCCGCATCGGCCTGCTGTGCAGCGCTTTGTTGGGGAGCGGGGGCATCCTGCGCCATGGCGGGTGTCGCCAGGGTTGCGGCGCCCAGCGTCAAGGCGCTCGCGGCCTGCAACAAAAGATCTGCCTTCTTCATCATCGCTCTCCTCCAATGTCAGAACGCCCGTGCCTCGGGCTGTTATCGGGCGGGACCATGGCGACGCTCGGCGCGCATGTCAAATTTATTCCATATTGCAGAAGTCTTGTTCCGTATATTGGAATTGACAGCTTGACTTGTTGCCGCACCGCCGTAGCTTCCGCCCCAGAAAAACGAGGAGGGATGAATGGCAGAGTTCGATCGACGGCAGCTTCTGGCGGGCGGACTTGCCGCTGGCGGCGCCATGAGCGCGATGACCGGCACCGCAGCGGCGCGCACGATGCGGCCGCCCCCAGCCGCCGCACCCGCGCGACGGATCGCCGTCGAGGAAGCCTGGACGATTGCCGAGCATCAGGACGCGCTGGCCGCCCTCGCCACCGGAACATGGCCCAATCTGGACGCGCAGCTGATTAACCCACTTGGTTCTCGCGGACCGGACCGCCTCACCCGCCGCCTGCGCGACGTGACGGAGCGGCTCGCGGAAATGGACCGCCTCGGTGTCGACATGCAGATCCTTTCGCTCACCTCGCCGGGCGTGCAGATGTTCCGCGCCGATCAGGCCGTCGCCATGGCCGAGCTTGCAAATGATCGCCTAGCCGAAGTGGTCCGCGCCCACCCGAAGCGCTTCGCCGGCCTTGCGTCCTTCGCGCCGCAAGACCCGGGCCGGGCTGCCAAGGAAATGGAGCGCGCCGTCAATAAGCTCGGTTTCAGCGGCTTCATCGTGAACTCGCACACCAATAACGAGTATCTGGACGATCCCAAGTTCATGCCGATCCTGGAGGCCGCCGCCGCGCTCGACCGGCCAATCTACATCCATCCCCGCTGCCCGTCAGACGGCATGGCTGAGCCGTTCCGCGATCATCGCTTGCAATCGGCGATCTGGGGCTATGCTGCCGAAACGGGCACCCATGCCATGCGGCTGATCCTCAGCGGTGTGTTTGACAAGCTGCCCAACCTCAAGATCGTGATCGGCCATATGGGTGAAAACATCCCGTTCCACCTGTGGCGCACAGACCATTGGTTCGAGCGCCGGCGCGATGCCTACGGCAGCAAGCTCAAGCCCTCCGAAGTCATGAAGCGCAACGTGTACATCACCACCAGCGGCGTGGAGCATGGCCCGGCCTTGCGCTACGCGATCGACGTACTGGGCGCAGACCGCGTGCTTTGGGCGATCGACTATCCCTATGAGGAGATGGAGCCCTCCGTCACCTTCATCAACCACGCGCCGCTGGACGGAGAAGAACGCGAGGCGGTCTGCCATCGCAATGCCGCGCAGGTCTTCCACCTCCCGCCAGCCTGATCCGCCTTAACATCCTGACGATCCGCCCTGGCCCCGGCAGAGCGGACGTCAGGCCTCGGCGGATGCGTGGCCGAAAGTGGCGCTGAGCGTGCGCGCCGCCGCCATGACGTCGCTCGCCATGCGCTCGCGGTCCATCGTGCCGAAGCGCTTGGCCGGCATCGTGAGGCCGATCGATCCGATCACCGCATTGCCACTGCGGAAGACCGCCGCCGCGATGCCCGCTACATCGGCTTCCTGGCTGTAGAAGATTGCGCACCCCCGCTCACGAATAGCGGCCAGTTCCTCCACCAGCACCTCGGGCGGCGGCGTTGGGGCGCCGGTCAACGGCCCCACCGGGCTCTGCGCGAGCGCCGCCGCCAGATCCTCCGCCTCCAGATGGGCGAGAATGGCGCGGCCTAGCGAACCCCAGGTCAGCGACAGATCGGTATAGGGCTCCAGCACATGCCGCAGCGTGTGTGGCGTGAGGATTCGCTCGGAGACGATGGCGCGGTGATGGGGGGCGTCATAGGTGCAGAACACCGCCGTCTCCTGCCAACCCGCCCACAAGGTGCGGAGGAAAGGGCGCACCGCCGCGACATAATGGCTGCGGCTCAGGATATTGGCGGACAGCCTGAACAGTTCACGCCCGGCCCGATAGGATGTGCCGTCACCCCGCTCCACCAACCCGCCACGAATTAGCATCTGCAACAGCCGATGCACGCTGCTCGCCGGCATCCCCGTGCCCGCGGCAAGATCCTTGAGCGCACAATCGCCGTCGCTTTCGCCGATCAGTTTGAGCAGGGCAATCATGCGCGCGCCAGAGCCGCGATCGGTGTTGGTCGATGGATCCATGAAAAAGAAGACGCTCCGCCCCAAGCCCCGCGCTGCCGGGGGAGCGTCTTCTACGAAATCTTCAGCGCTGACGCCATTGCCGAGTTCTGCGGCGATCAGGCAACGGACCGCGCTGCCAGATGCGCAAGCGCAAGCGCGCCTGCTCGCTCGCCGAGCTGTAACGATCCGCCCGTGCCCAGCGCGGCCCAGGCGCGCGGATCGGCAGAGACAGCCCGCCCGGTGACGAACAGCCCGCTCAACTCGCGGGGGCGCAGTGCCGCGTCGATGAGCGCACTATCGCTCTTCAGTGGCGCATCCTCAGCGCCCAGCACATGCGCGCCCACGACATGGCGAAGGCGCGCGGACTGCATGGCGCCTGCAACGTCGATCAGGAAGCTCGCTTCCAGTCCAGGCAGGGTCCGCAGGAAGGGCAGAATCTCACGGATCAACGTCCGCGCTCGCGCCTCCTGCGCGCCCAATTGCGCGACGCTGGTCGCCCCATCGACCCGCATGGAAGGCCCGCGCACATAGGCGACGCCCCTATCCCGCCCCGCTGGCGTCACCCCATAGAGCACCAGTCGATCCGGCTGATCGGGCGATAGCACGCCAGAGGCCTTCGCGTCGGCGAGGCGGGCAGGCCATGTCGCTTGGCCGGCCAGCACCGCATCGAACGCGACGCCGCCAATCCGGTAATTCATGGCGATACTGGCGGGCTCGTCCAGCCCGCGCATGGCGGTGCCCGCCCGCATCGCCAGTTCGCCATCGCCGGTGGCGTCGATGACCATGGCGGCCGGCACGGCAAAGCGGCCGGACTTGTTCTCGACCATCGCGCCACGCACGACGCCGTTCTCCACGATTGGGTCGGCCGCCCAGCTGGAGAGCAGCAGTTGCACCCCCGCCTCCTGCGCGAGATCGAGCAGCGCATATTTGAGCGCCTCGGCATCATGAACCAGACCATCGCCCAACAGGTCCGGCCCGGCCTCGCCGTTTCGCTCCAGCCGACTGACCAACTCGGCCGCGATGCCCTGTTCTGCGGGCGTAAGGGCGATATCGAAGGACAAGGGGCCATTGCCGCCCAGTACGACGTTGCGCTCCACGAGGAGCGTGCGCGCTCCGCCCCTCGCCGCCGCCATAGCCGCCGCCACGCCGGACAATCCGCCGCCGCACACAAGCACGTCGACCGCCCGATAGACCGGGGTTCGACGGCCCGGCAGCATGATCTCGCCGCGCGTCGCACCAGCTGTGCGTTCCATGATCGTCGTGCTCATCCGCTTAATCCCGCACCATATTGTGGATCTTGGCCTTGCTGATGTCGATCGCGCCATCGGCCAGGTTCTGACCCTGCGCGATCAGCAGCGCTTGCAATTCATCGATGGCGACCTCGCGCAGCGTCACCCTGTCCCGGCAAGCCAGCGCCGCCGCCGTGCCCGCCGCCTGACCGAAGGCCATGCAGTCGGGGATCTGCCGGCAGCGCGAGTGGGCCTCATAGCTCATCGACACGGTCTTGCCGGCAACCAGAAGATTCTCGATGCCCTGCGGCATCAGGCAGCCGAAGGGCACGCCGAACACGGACGTGACCATCTTGGCGTTAGCCAGCCGCTCGCGAAAGACCGCCGTCGTTTCGCTGCCATCCGAGGGGTGACGCACGAAGCCGAGCGTGTCGGGCAGACGGTGATAGCGCTTGAAGATGTCGTCCGCGTGGAAGAGACCTTCGAGGATGTCGTCGCGCGTGAGTGTGTAGTCGCCTAATATCCGCCGGGAATCGCGCACCCCGATCATCGGCGCTGCCTTGATGAGATAGGCCTCCTCAAACCCCGGCACAGTGCGCAGGAACGGCATGAAGGCGCGCACGCCCTGCCGGGCACGGACCTCGGCATCCGTCAGCTCGTCGGCATCATAAGGGTCGCGGTGCAGCACACGGACGCCGTAGATGTAACCCATCTGCCCAGCCCGGGTGGAAGGCGCGATGCCGAAATTGGAGAAGTTGTCGAGATAGACGTCATCCAGCAGCACGCCCGCGGCCTTGGCGGCCTTCACCATCTCGGTGCGACCCTTGCGATCCTGACTGTGGCGATAATCCACCCCGCCGATCTGGAAGAGCATGACCATCGGCTGCGGGTGATTATAGTCCTGCATCGGCGCCCCGGCGCGCGCCGCAACGTCGGCATCGCCGGTCGCATCGATCACGACGTCGGCCAGCACCGCCTGCCGCCCGGCCTTGTTCTCGATGACCACGCCGCCCACAGCGCCATCCTCGACAATCGCATCGGTGACCCAGGTCTGCGGCAGCACACGCACGCCGGCTTCCTCCACCAGTTCGGCGAGGACAAATTTGAGGATTTCGGGGTCGAACGGCACGGCGAAATGCCCGTCCTCCAGGTCCGGATCGGCGCCGCCATTGGCGCGTAGCCGCTCGATCACCTCTTTCATGATCCCGCCGGTGAAGAAGGCTTGATGATATTCCGTGACGAACGAGCGCGGCCCGGTGCCGCCCAAGGTTGTATCCCGCTCAATCATCAGCACGTCCGCGCCGTTGCGCGCGGCGGCGACAGCCGCAGCGACGCCGCCAGCGCCTCCTCCGCACACGAGCACCGCGGCCCGATCAACCACCGGCACCGCTTGCGTCTGCTCCTCCATCCACTCCTGCTCGTCCACGGCTATCATGCGTCACCCCTTGCTGTCGCCGAACGGAACTATCTAACTATAATATTCTTTGCAAGCAGCATCGCGGCTTGCGGCTCAAACCATATGACTATATTATTTTTTGCATGGAGAAGAGATTCGGGGCTCCCACCGCACGGGAAACCATCACCGAGGCCGCACGGGAGATCCCGGTGGCACGGCGCACGCAGGTTCTGGTCGTCGGTGCCGGCGCAGGGGGATACCCAGCGGCGATCCGCGCCGCACGCAATGGGGCCGAAGTGCTGCTGATCGAGCGCAACGCCGTTGTCGGCGGCACCGGACCCATGTCGTTCGTCACTGAATTCCTCAGTTGCGAGAATATCAGCGGCATTTTGCGCGAGATGCAGCAGCGCCTCGCCGCGCATGATGCTGCGGCAGAGACCTTCCTGCCGGAATATTTCAACCTCGCCTACGACCCAGAGATGCTCAAACTAGTGGTGCTCGACATGTTGGTGGAAGCCGGCGTCGATCTCCTGCTCAACACCAATGTCGTCGACGTGATCCGTGAGGGGGATGCGCTCAAGGGCGTCATCATCGAGAACAAATCCGGCCGGCAGGCCATTTTCGCTGACGTCATCATCGATGCCAGCGGCGATGCCGATGTCGCCGCGCGTGCCGGCGTCGCCATGCATCCGCGCGAGGACCCACAACCCATGATGATGTTGTGCCGAATGGGCGGCGTCGACTGGGAGCGGATGCAGGCTCACGCCCGCGCGAACCCGGACGATTTCTCCAAGCTGTGGGGTACGCCCGCCAATCCACTCGATGGTGCCCAATATGTCCACCTGACCGGCTGGAAGTCGCTGGTGGCCCAGGGCAAGGAAGAAGGCGCCCTGCCTGGCACATTCGGCCATCATATCTCGATCTTTGGTGCTACACCGGCCAATCTGCGCCATGGCATCGGCTATCTCTATGCCGTGCAGGTGCTCAATCGGGATCCCACCGATGCCGCCGATCTTACTGGTGCGGAGGTCGAAGGTCGCCGCCGGGCGCGCGATTTCCTGCCGTTCGCCAAGCGCATTCCCGGCATGGAGGACGCCTTCCTGATCGATATGGCGCCGCAAATCGGTGTGCGGGACAGCCGCCGGATCATCGGCGATTACACACTCACCCGCGATGACATTTTCGATGGCGCCACCTTTGCCGATGAGATCGCCCTCAAAGTCTATCGCGGCCCGAATGTGAAAGGCTGGGTCCGCCACAAGCCCGATGGCAGCGAGGGCGGCAAGGGCCATGACCTCACCGAAATGCCGATCTCGGTGGTCGTGCTGGGCCTGCCTTATCGCTGCCTGCTCCCGCAGGGCATCGAGAATCTGCTGGTGGCGGGCAAGACCGTTTCATTCGACAATGAGGCCCATCAGCGCGTGCGGTTGATGCCCGAATGCATCGCCATGGGCGAGGCTGCTGGCGTCGCCGCCGCCGTGGCAGTGCGCGACGGCGTTCCGCCCCGCCAGGTCGATACGGATGCGGTGCGCGCCCTGCTGAGCGAAGGCGGCATGAATCTGGACCGGAGCAAGGTCCGGGTGCAGCAAGTGCGGGAAACCCTCGCTAGCCGGGGCTTGAATGTCCTGATGGATTGAGACCGGCGCCCTCCCCGCGCCCCTTGCCCAAGGCGGGGACGCGGAGCAGGTGAGGTTCGGCGCTTGAACGCGAGGAGCGATCAGTCCTCGCGGCGATACCCGCCCAAGCCGGGCTTGAAGGACTTTTCGTCCAGAAACTGCGTCATCCCCTTGCGGCGCCCGCGCTCGGTATCCTGGCCCGCCGCCGTCGCCGCCATCGCGCCGAGCATCGCCTCGGACGTGTCCCAATCCAGCCGCTCGACATATTTGAACGCGGACTTGGCGTGACGCAGAATGGTCGGGTTTTTGGAGAGTAGCTTGCGCGCCAACGCCTCGGTCTCCGCCCGTAGATCGGTCAGCGGCACCGAGCGGTTGACCAGCCCCATCTCCGCCGCCTTGCGCCCGTCGAACGGATCGCCGGTCATGATATAATAAAGGCTGTCGCGATGGTTCATCACCTGCGCCACCGCCCGCGTGACGTTACCGGCCGGAATGATCCCCCAGTTGATCTCGGACAGGCCGAAGGTCGCTTCATCGGCGGCAATCGCCAGATCGCAGGCGACCAGCGGCGTGAATGCCCCGCCGAAGCACCAGCCGTTGACCATCGCAATGGTGGCCTTGGGATAGTGCGTCAGGCGCCGCCACATCCAATCCGTCGCGGCGCGGCGGAAGCGCGCCTGCACAATGGCGGATTCGCCCTCGGTCTCCCGGAAATATTCCTTGAGGTCCATGCCGGCCGAGAAGGCCTCCCCCTCGCCGGTCAGCACGACGACGCCGACATCGTCGCGCACCTCCAACTCATCGAGCACCTGCCACATCTCACGATTGATCGTGGGATTCATCGCATTGCGCTTGGCCGGGCGGTTGAGGGACACCCATGCGATGCCGTCATCCAGCGTGACCTTCACGGCCTCATAGGTGTTTTCACTTGTCATCGATGGATTGTCCTTTCGCTTCCATGGACACGACCAGGCGGGTGAGCAGATCGAGCAATGTCTTGCGCTCTTGCTCCGCCAGCCCGGCCGTGAGTTGCTCTTCCAGCCGCCGCGCATCGGCGTTGACGGCTTCGAACCGCGCCTGTCCCTCGGGTGTCAGGCTGATGAGCGAGATCCGGCGATTGAGTTCGCTGGTCTCGCTGGTGATGAGGTTCTTCTCGCGCAATTGGGCGAGTTGCTGGGTGGCGGCCTGCGGCGTGACCCGCTGCACCCGCGCCAGCTCCGCCGCGGAACAGGGGGCGAGGCGTTTGAGGAAAGAGAGGATCGTGAAATCGCTGGTCGTCAGCCCGTGCGCGCGCACTACCTCGTCCAGCTCCAGTTTGCCGGCGGTGTAGCCGCGCTTGAGCAGATAGAGCAGCCGCCGCGGCCTTCCTTCATCGGATCGCGACTGCGCGCTCATGCTCCCCCTCTCCCGCCGACTTCCGGCCGCACAAATTGACAATCTACTTTATATAAAGCTTCTTGATAATTATCCCGCTGACTGTCAACCGGCTTCGCCTTCTCCGCACCGCATGCGAAAGGGCGACACCTGCCGATGCCGCCCTTCAGAAATCCCATCTTGTACTGCGCGGGGAGGCGTCAGCCCCAGACGTCTTCGGCTACGCGCACGACCAGCTCCAGCTTGGCCTTCTCGTGCTCGATGTCCATCATGTTGCCGCCGATGCCGCTTGAGAAGCCGCATTGCGGGGACAGCGCGAGCTGACTGATATCGGCATATTTCGCCGCATCCTCGATCCGCCGCTTGAGCTCGTCGGGGCTCTCCATGGTGCCGCGCTTGGTGGTGACGAGGCCGAGCACCACGGTCTTGCCCTTGGGCAGGAAGCGCAACGGCTCGAAGCCGCCGGCGCGGTCGGAATCATATTCCAGGAAATAGCCGTCGATGTTCATCTCGTTAAACATGACTTCGGCAACCGGATCATAGCCCCCCTCGGCGACCCAGCGGCCGGCGAAGTTGCCCCGGCAGACGTGCATGCAGACCGCCATGTCATCGGGCTTGGCGGCGATCGCGGCGTTGATGAGCTTGGCGTAGACGTGCGGCAGCTCGTCCGGATCTTCGCCGATGCTGGTCGGCACCTGCGCGCGCAGGGTGGGATCGCAGAGATAGGCGAAGTTGGTCTCGTCGATCTGCAGATAGCGGCAGCCCGCCTCGATCAGGTCGCCGATCTCCTCGGCGTAGACCGCCGCGAGGTCCGCGTAGAACTCCTCCATCGTGGGATAAGCCTCAGCATCGATCGCATCGCGCCCGCCGCGGAAGTGCATGATCGAGGGCGAGGGAATGGTGATCTTGGGCGTTTCCTTCGTCACCGTCTTGAGGAACTTGAAGTCCTCGACGAAGATCGGCTTGGGGCGGCTGAGCTTGCCGGTGATGCGCACCGTATGCGGCTTGCTCTCGACCGTGCCCTGCTCGTTGCGGAAGGTGGTGCGGTGGCTGGACTGCCAGGGTTCGACATTGGCGAAGCGCAGGAGGAAATCGGTGTGCCAGCTGCCGCGATTATACTCGCCGTCGGTGATCGACTTGAGGCCGACGCCTTCCTGCAGCGCCACGACCTCGCGGATGGCGTCCTGCTGGATGGTCAGCAGCTCCTCCGCACTGAGCTCGCCGGCGGCCTTCTTGTTCCGGGCTTCGATGAGATAGTCCGGGCGGATGAGGCTGCCCACATGGTCGGCTCGGAACGGCGCTGGCTTCATGCAAAACTCTCCTTTGGGCAACAACAGAATGCGGTTTTGATGATCTTCATTTGAGACAATCCCTGCCCCTCGCCAATAGCACGATTCCTTGCAGTAGCCACACTTTTCGTTATCAATGACAACAAAATAAGCTGCCACAGATAGGAGATTTCATGGTCAGTCCGGCGCAACATGTTTCTGCCCCTGCGGAGACGGCGGATATCGACGCCCCCATGATCGAGGCTTCGGCGGGCGAGATCTTCCTGCGGCGGCTGGCGGCCAACGGCATCGAATATCTGTTCGCCAATGGCGGCACGGACTTTGCGCCGGTGATCGAGGGCTTTGCCCATGCGCAGGTGGCGGACTTCAAGGTGCCCACGCCCATCCTCATCCCGCACGAGACCGCCGCGCTCGGCATGGCGCATGGCTATTATCTGGCGACCGGACGGCCGCAGGCGGTGATGGTCCACACCAATGTGGGCCTGGCCAATTGCGTGATGGGCGTGCTCAACGCGGCCTCCGACCAGGTGCCGATGATCCTCGCCAGCGGCATCACCCCGCATACGGAGCACGGGCCGCTCGGCCACCGCAACTCGCCGATCAACTGGGGCCAGAACATGCGCGACCAGACCGCGATGGTGCGCGAGCCGGTGAAGTGGGACGCCACCCTCTCCCGCCCCGAGCAGATCGCCCCGCTGGTCGACCGCGCGGTGGCCATCGCCACCTCCAGCCCGCGCGGCCCGGTGTATCTCGGCCTGCCGCGCGAGGCGCTGTGCGAAGTGACGACCTATCGCGACAGCAAGCCGCGCAATGCCGCCGCCCGCGCCGCGCCGCATCCCGAGGATCTGGCCGAGGCCGCGCGGCTGCTCGATGCCGCGGAGCGCCCGCTGATCGTCGCCTTCCGGACGGGCGCGCGGGGTGGCGGGTTCGAAGCGCTCACCGCCTTTGCGGAGCGCCACGCGATCCCCGTGGTCGAGTTCTGGCCCTCGCAGCTCTCCATCGACGGCGCCTCGCCCATGCATGGCGGGTTCGACCCCGGCGAGGACCTGGCGGCGGCGGACGTGGTGCTGGTGCTCGATGCCATTGTGCCCTGGCTGCCGCACCGCCACGGCTTTGCCGAGCAGGCGACGGTGATCCAGGCCGGGGCCGATCCGCACCAACTGGAAGTGCCCCTGCGCGGCTTCGCCACCGATCTGGCGCTGACCGGCGAATCCGCCCACATCATCGCCGCGCTGGACGAGGCGATGCGCGCGCGGACCCCGGCGCGCGACCGATCCGCCCGCTTCGCCCGGCTGGCCGAGCGCCACGCCGCGCGGCGCGCGCAGCTGGACAGCGCGGTGCGCGCCGGGCCGCCCATGTCCGCCGCCTTCGTCACCCGCGCCATCGTGGAACTGATCGGCGCGGAGGGCTGCATCGTGAGCGAGCTGGGCGCCAAGCCGGAATTCGTGACTGGCCTGCGCGGCGACCAGTTCTTCCAGAACCCGATTTCCGGCGGGCTCGGCTGGGGGCTCCCCGCCGCGCTGGGCGTGCAGCTGGCGGACCGCGACCGGCTCGTCGTCGCGACGGTGGGCGATGGCAGCTACATGTTCGCCAATCCGGTCGCCTGCCACCAGATCGCCGAGGCGCACGGCCTGCCGCTGCTCACCATCGTCTATAATAACGGCATCTGGGGCGCGGTGCGCGGATCGACCCTGGGCATCTACCCCAAGGGCCACGCGGCGCGCGCCAATGTGATGCCGATCACATCGCTCGAGCCGCTACCCGACTTCTGCAAGATCGCGCAGGCCTCACGCGCCTGGACCGCGCGCGTGGCCGACCCGGCCGCGCTGGCCGACACGCTGCGCGAGGCGGCGCGGGTGATCCGGGAGGAGAAGCGGCAGGTGTTGGTGGAGGTGAAGGTGGCGAGGCACTGAGGGCAGTTCCCTCTTAGAAGGCGTCGCGCCCTTCCGCGATATTGAGCAGTTCATGAAACAGGAACACTGCCGGGGCGCGGCCGGAGGCCGGGACCAGCTCCCGCAGCATGCCATGATCCCGCAAGGCGCGGATGATCGTGCGGGCGGTGGGGCCGGGAATTTGGGAAGACGCGATGAAGTCCGTCGTCTTGAAGATTGGCCGCTGGAATATCCAGTCGAGCGCCCGCACGGCATATTGCGAATGAGTGATCTCGACCACCCAGTCGCGCTTCTGCTGATGAAGCGTCAGGATTTCCTGCGCCTTGCGCGTATTCACTTCCGCCTGCGCAATGATGCCTTGCAGAAAGAACGCAATCCACCCGGTCCAGTCGCCATCGCGTGAGACGGCCAGAAGGCGATCATAATATTCGTCCCGGCGCGTCTCCAAATATTCGGAGAGGTAGAAATTCGGGCGCGAAAGCAATCCATGCGCATAGAGAAACAGCGGGATGATCAGCCGACCGAGCCTGCCATTGCCATCCAGAAAGGGATGGATGGACTCAAACTCGGCATGGACGATGGCCAGTTGCACGAGGCGATCCGGCGCATCGGCATGGATGAACGCTTCCCACGCCGTCATGGCCGCCGCAATATGATCCGCACCGGGCGGGACGAAGCGCGCCTGATCGATCGTGCATCCGTCCGGGCCGATCCAGTTTGGAATGCGTCGATATTCGCCAGGGTCTTTGCTGCGCCCACGGACGCCGTCCATGAGCACCTGATGCGTGGCGCGGATCAGGCGCTGAGACAAGGGGAGGCCCTCGGTCATCTGCCGAGTGGCTTCGTTCAGTGCTGCGCGATAGTTCAGAACCTCCCGCGCATCGGCCTTCTTCGGCGTGCTTTCATCGAGCAGATCACCGCGCGCCTCAAACTCCAGCACCTCTCCCAGCGTGACCTGCGTGC
The DNA here is from genome assembly GCF_025961835.1 of Sphingobium sp. B2D3C. Classification (NCBI taxonomy): domain Bacteria; kingdom Pseudomonadati; phylum Pseudomonadota; class Alphaproteobacteria; order Sphingomonadales; family Sphingobiaceae; genus Sphingobium; species Sphingobium sp. B2D3C. The sequence goes on from NZ_JAOQOK010000001.1 coordinate 2,079,502, forward strand.
CCTCGATCTTGCTGGACAGGACGGCTTCCCGTGCTGTGAGTGGCGAGAGCAGGACATTGGGATTGGGCACGCCCGCCAGAACACCCTCATAGCGGGCAATGGCGGCATTGGCCGGACCGACCAGCGGCAACAGCCGGCCAAGGTCCAGATCGTGCGGGGGAAAACTGCCCTGATGGTAATGGACTGCCACGGGTACGGCCTCAGCCTTGATTTGATGATCGCCAAATCACCTCAAGCGGATTTGATGATCGCAAAAGCGGGTTTTGCCAACAACAAACTTGTTTGATGCTAGTGGACGATCATCAAATGGGAAAAGCTAGGCTCCGCTTTGAAACCTCCGACTGCTGCAAGATTGCGCAAGCTCAGGCGGTTGAAAAGGCGCGCGCGGCACTGCCCGAGCATCTATCGAACTCGCTAAGAGGCCGTGCGGTGTCTTCCGAATGAAAAGCGACAGGCATTAGTCGCTCTGACTCAAAAAGAGAACAAAATGTCGCGCGATGCTAGACGAATTTCTACAGCTTTTTATAATCGGAGTGGAGCGACGTAGTCTTCGGAGACCCTTGCCGGCTTGGCGCAGGCCGATCTCTCCGATTGTGGAAGCAGCGCCAAGCCGGCAAGGGTCTCCGAACGGCGCAAACGAACTGAAAAATCGCGAGACGCGATTTTTGCTTTAGGGTGGCGAGTGCGTTTTGCGATCTCGCCGGTCATCTTATACTTCATGGGGGGCTCCTAGATCATTTCCTGATGGCTCCTCTTATACATTTTTTTGGCTAAAAAGTCCATAATTTCCGTTATTTGAGCGGAAAATTCAGTGACGCCAGCCAATGCCTTCAGCAGATCAATTGCTACTACATTCAGAATGATCGCCGGGCGCTTTGACGGAGGTGTCTCGACTTCGCTCGACACGAACGGGGGCGGTTCAGGCGTGGGGGCTTTAGCCCCCTCACCCCACCGGCCGGCTCACCACCTGCAGTTCCTGATAGGCCCGTATCCCCAGCACGCCATGCTCGCGGCCGTAGCCGGAGTCCTTCATGCCGCCGAAGGGCACGTCTGACTCGTTGAGGCCGTGGCGGTTGATCCAGACGGTGCCGGCCATCAGCTGCCCGGCGACGGCGCGGGCGCGGGTTTCGTCCGTGCTCCAGACGGAGGCGCCGAGGCCGAAGCGGGTGGCGTTGGCGCGCTGCACGGCTTCATCTTCGCTGGCAAAGGTGAGGACAGGCATGACCGGGCCGAACTGCTCCTCGCAGACCAGGGGCACGCTCTCATCCAGCCCGGCGATGATGGTCGGCTCGATGAAATAGCCCCCCTCGCCGTGCGCGCCGCCCCGCGCCCCTCTGCTCGCGCTCCCGCCCGTCAACAGCTGCGCGCCGGGGCGGGCGACGGCGTCTTCCAGATAGGCCTTCACCTTCTCATATTGCGGCAGGTTCTGGATGGGCCCCATGTCCATGCCGGGCTCGCTGCCGGGGCCGACCTTGAGCGCGCGGACCTTCTCGACCAGCTTTTCCAGAAAGGCATCGCGCACGGGCTCGGCCACATAGACGCGCTTGATCGCCATGCAGATCTGCCCGCAATTGTAGAAGCCGCTGCGCGCGATGCCGGCGGCGGCCTTGTCCAGATCCGCATCGGCCAGCACCAGCGTCGCATCATTGCCGCCCAGCTCCAGCGTGATTCGCTTGAGCGTGGCGGCGGCGCTGGCCATCACCTTCTTGCCGGTGGCGACTGAGCCGGTGAAGCTGATCTTGTCGATCCCCTCATGCGCGGTCATCCAGGCGCCCAGATCATTGCCGCCGGCGAGGACGTTCATCACGCCGGCGGGCAGCACATCGGCCGCGAGCGCGCCCACCGCCAGCGTGGTGAGCGGCGTGTAGGGCGAGGGCTTCAGGATCAGCGTGTTGCCGGTGTAGAGCGCCTGCGCGACCTTGTGCATGGCGAGCGCGATGGGGAAGTTCCACGGCGCGATGGCGCCGACGACGCCGAGCGGATGGTAGCGCAGCTCCACCTTGCCGCGCGCATCATCGCGCAGCACCTCATCGCCGATCTCCAGCGCGGCGAGCTGCTTCATATGATGCGCGGCGACGGTCAGCTCCATGCGCGCCTGCTCGATGGGCTTGCCATGCTCGCGGGTGAGCAAGGGGGCGAGGCGATCGGCGGCGGCGGCGATGCTGTCGGCCAGGGTGTGGATGCGCGCGCGGCGATCCTCCGGCGTGCGCGCGGCCCAGGCCGGGAAGGCGGCGCGGGCGGCGGCGACGGCGGCATCGAGATCGGCCTGCGAGGCCTCCGGGCAGAGCGCGAAGGGGCGGCCGGTGGCGGGATCGATCACCGCGAAGCTGCGCCCCCCGTCCTCGAAAGCGCCCTGCACGAGCTTGCCGCCGATGAGGTGCGCATCCGCGCCCTCTACGCTCGCCGGCCGCTCCAGCACCGTTCCCTCGCCCATCCATCATCTCCTGACTCGTTTGCGCAGGAGCATGGATATTGTTGTTTGAATCTACAACCCCGAAATCGTGCCGCGCGAAACGCTCAGGGATTTTCGGCGAGGTAGCGCCCCAGCATGTCGTGCAGCTTCTGGGCGAAGGCGCGGTCCAGCATCATGGCGCCATCGCTGCGGGTCTCCGGCGCGGGGGCGCTCTCGATGCGGGGCACCTTGCCCAGCGCATCGACATCCTCCACCACCCCGCTCACGCGCTTGAGCTGCTGATCCAGCTGGCCGAGAAACGCCAGAAAATCATCGCTTTGCTTGCGGGTGAAGGGCATCTGCAGCACCTCGTTGAGGCGCAGCGCGAGGGCATAGGTCTGCTCGTGCACGGTCTTGCCATGATCGGTGAGCTGGAGCAGCACCGAGCGGCTGTCCGACGGATTGGCCTGCTTCTCGATGATGCCGCGCTCGACCAGCGAGGAGACGACGCGGCTGGCATAGCTCTTCTCCAGATGCGCATCCGCCGCGACCTGCTTGAACGAGACCGACCCGTAGCTCGCCGTGATGCCGATCACCCGGCATTCCGGCAGCGAGAGCCCCAGGTGCCGGCGATAATATTCCTCGGAAATCCCCTCGGAAAAGCGCGCCACCATGTGGAGGCGGAAGGTCATCAGGTTGCGGAAGCTCGGCTGATCCACCGATGCGCCGGCCTTCTTTCTGGCCACAGAACAGGTCCCCCTTGGTTTCGAACGGACCGGTATAAGGGATGCCGCCGCCCGCGCACAACAAAAAGGCCCGTGCGGCAAACACGGGCTTGACGCACTTTGTTGTCTATGACAACGATTTGGCAAAGACGACATGAGTCCGCGGGTGCGCCCACGGATTCCCGGCAGATGACCAAGGAGGGATGCGCCATGCTGTCTGCAGAACAGAATGAAAAGCTGGCCCGCGTCGGCCCCGGCACGCCGATGGGCGAACTGCTGCGCCGCTACTGGCACCCCATCGCCGGCGAAAGCGAGTTCGAGACGCGCGCCACCAAGCCGGTGCGGATCATGGGCGAGAATCTGGTGCTCTACAAGGACCTCTCCGGCCAGTTCGGCCTGATGGACCGCCACTGCCCCCACCGCCGCGCCGACATGGCCTGCGGCATGGTCGAGCCCGACGGGCTGCGCTGCAGCTATCATGGCTGGATGTTCGACGCGCAGGGCGCCTGCACCGAGCAGCCCTTCGAGGATACCGCCAATCCGCAGGGGCGCTACAAGGACAAGGTGCGGATCAAGGCCTATCCGGTCCGCGCCCATGCCGGGCTGCTGTGGGCCTATATGGGCCCCCTCCCCGCGCCCGAGCTGCCGGACTGGGAGCCCTTCTCGTGGAAGAACGGCTTCCGCCAGATCGTCATCTCCGAGCTGCCGTGCAACTGGCTGCAGGGGCAGGAAAACTCGATGGACCCGATCCACTTCGAGTGGATGCACGCCAATTGGAGCAAGCGCCTGCGCGGCGAAACCGGTCCTTATGGCCCCAAGCACCTCAAGATCGATTTCCGCGAATATGATTATGGCTACACCTATAATCGCATCCGCGAGGATACGGACGAGACCAACCCGCTGTGGACCATCGGCCGCGCGTGCCTGTGGCCCAATGCGATGTTCACCGGCGACCATTTCGAATATCGCGTGCCCATCGACGATGAGACGATGATGAGCGTCGGCTGGTTCTTCACCCGCGTGCCGCGCGATGCCGAGCCCTATGTGCAGCAATCCATCCCGGTCTGGTTTGGCCCGATCAAGGACGAGCGCGGCGAGTGGATCACCAGCCATGTGATGAACCAGGATTTCGTCGCCTGGATCGGCCAGGGCACCATCTCGGACCGGACGCAGGAAAATCTCGGCCTCAGCGACAAGGGCATCGGCATGATGCGCCGCCAGTTCCTGCGCGATATGGAGAAGATCGGCCGCGGCGAAGACCCCAAGGCGATCATCCGCGACCCCGCGATCAACAAGGCGATCCCCCTGCCGACCATCCACCGCGACGCCGTGATGGAAGGCATGACCGCCGAGGAAATCGAAGCCGGCGGCGCGCTGCACCTCAAGCGCTTCATCTTCCAATATGGCCAGCCCGCGCATGTGCTGAAGCTGCAGCAGGAGGCGATGCGCATCAGCCAGGACAATAAGGGCTATGTCGACGCCTGAGGGCGGCGGACGACGCGCGCGCGATCAGCCGACCTCTCTCGGCAACAGACTGGCCCGGCTGGCGTGATCTGGCCGGGCTTTTTGTTTGGGGGATGCCGCATGGCTGCGAGGTCCGCCCGCTGCGCCCTGGGCTCCTGCCTGCGCAGGAACACAGAGAGAGATTTGGCGAGCGTGAAGCTTGGCTCTCATCCTCCGTGCTCCTGCGCAGGCAGGAGCCCAGGGCGGCGATAAGCGGAGCAAGCGGAGCGCTCCGTCCGCGCGATCTCCGAACCGCGCCCTCCCCGTCCGGCCACGTCCGCGCCCCTGGCGCTCGTTGAACGGCTGATCTCAAAACGCGGTGGTCCGCTGCGATGAAATGCGCAGGCATCACGCATTGTTAACCCGATCTCGGACAGGAGAGCTTTAAGATCGGATGAATCATGAATTTGCTGGACATCGACACGCTGCAGCTCTGCAGCCTCGTGAATACGAGCGCCTTCGGCATCGTATTTCTGCTGCTTTGGCGTGGTCGAAAAGCGGATGATTATCTGCTGTTCTGGTCGGCAAGCGCGCTCCTCTACGGCGGTGTGATGATCGGCTTCGCCCTGTGGGGTGAGCACGGCATGGGCGCTGCGACGGTGCTGTTGATGATGCTCGCGTTCAGCAATACGGTCTCCGTCATGGGTGTTCGCCGGTTCGGGGGCCAGCCCGTGCTCGCGCCGTGGATGGCGCTGCCGGCGCTGGTCATCGGCGTTGCCCATCTTGGGCCGCTGTTGCTGATGGCCCAAGGCTGGCTCCCGGCAGAGTCCCAAATCCCACGGATCGCCGATGTCCTTGGCCTGACCGCAGCCATGGCCATCAATGGGACAGCCATGATCTCGGGGCCATTGCGCGGGCAGCGGATCGCAGGCGCAGGCCTGCTCGCCTACATCCCCATATTCCTGATTTCGCTGGTGGACGATCTGGGCGTGCTCTCGGGCGACCACTCGCTGGGCAGCCTGCCGCTGCTCGCAGATCAGGCGTTGCTCGGCATCATCAATCTTGGTTTGCTGGTGCTGCCAATCGATCAGGCGCAGGACGCGCTGCGCGCCGCAGCGCTTCGCGATCCGCTGACCGGCGTGTGGAACAGGGCGGGCCTGGAGGTGCAGAAGCGACGCCTGCTCGCGCCTGGCGCGGCCGTCGTCGCGATCGATGTCGATCATTTCAAGGCCGTCAACGATCTGCACGGGCATGAGGCAGGCGACGCCGTCTTGCGCGGTATCGCTCAGGAGGCTGGCCGGATCGCACAGGCACAAGACGGCGCTCTCGCACGCATTGGTGGCGACGAATTCATCCTGCTGCTGCCGGCGAGTTGCGAAGGGCAACGCCTGATCGTCGAGGCGCTGATGAACCGATGCCGCGCCGCTGGCGCCGCACCGGGATCATGGAGTGTCAGCATCGGCTTCTCGCAGGTGACGGCGGCGGAAACAGGCTTCGAGCCTGCCGTCGTCCGGGCCGACAAGGCGCTGTATCACGCCAAGGCGGAGGGGCGGGATCGCGTTGCAGGATTGGCGGCGTGATAGCCAGCGGGTGACTGATAGCACGGCACGGCTGACCCCACCGCGACGCCGTGATGGAAGGCATGACCGCCGAGGAAATCGAAGCCGGCGGCGCGCTGCACCTCAAGCGCTTCATCTTCCAATATGGCCAGCCCGCGCATGTGCTGAAACTGCAGCAGGAGGCGATGCGCATCAGCCAGGACAATAAGGGCTATGTCGACGCCTGAGGGCGGGAGACGACGCGCGCGCGATCAGCCGACCTCTTAAGCCTGCCTTCGTCCGCCGGTGGACAGAAGGCGACAGCTGATCGCCCTCCCAACGGCGCGCGATACTATAGTTTGCTGAAGCAGCTGCCCTTCGACCAAAGCCGGAGACCACAGTCGAGGTCAATCGCTAGGACAACGGGAACGATAAACCAACACGAAATGATGATAGAGTTCGAGACAAATCGTCTCTAGCGCTTTCCACTCATTTTTCCCACGGACCCTCGATTTTTAAAGGTTGGCGAATTATTTCCCTTATGCTGCGGTAATCTAGATTTCAGAGGTAAATCCCACTCACGCGTCGTCGCAAATACGAGTTGTCTTTTTCTTGCTGCTTTAACGGCCTGATTTTGTTGCATTTTCTCTAATATTGTTAGGCGCTCGTAATATTCTTGAGAGAGTGCAAGTGCCTCATCGGCAAATCCATGAGCGATGAGACAGCCGATATGACCATTGGCCAACGTAACCAAGGGATAATGGTCCGTCCGGCTTTCTTGTCGTTTGTCCATTAAATTCAAGGAGGCCACAGCTTCTTCAAGTAAGGAGCTGATCTTCTTGTCAAACTGGACTGCATTTCTGACCAACTTAAGTTGAAGGTCGGCTAGCGCGTGGGCAGCGAAAGGATTATCCGGATACGCGCGAATGGACTGCGTTAAAATTTCCGCCGCTTCGGCATCACGCCCAATGCGACCCATAAATAGTCCGTATTGAAGCCAAAAATGTCCATCTAGCTGAAAGTCCACCTCATGATTTTGATAATAAGAGGCACCAAATTGTCTATCTTTAAATCGCTTGACCCTACTGAAAATAAAATCATGATTTAAAAGAAACTTAAACAATATGCCATCTTGTCGACTGGAATATTTTATCACCGGGGTCTCGTAGTTACCGAATATATGAAGCACGCGGCTCGCAACACCTAAAAACTCTTGTGGAGACGTAAGGGTGTCTAGAACGTGGTGGGCGTACAGTTCGTGACGAGCCAGCAACCTTCCTCCGCCGGTGTCTGCCACGATACCGGAAAGCGCGGACATCGCATTTTCGAATGAACGCTGTTCCGCAAATTGTTCGAACGCCTGTCTTGCCATAGCCTCAGATATGCCCACCCGCGCAATCGTAGCAATGCTAACAAGGACTAATAATTTTTTTGTATCGTCATCGGGTAGGTTTATAAACTCACTCGAGATAATGTCGGAAAAGTTGGAAGACTCCGTTGCTTCCTGAAGAGCTATAAGCAATTGGCTTTTTGAGCTTGATAGCTTTCTTCGACGTTGTGCATCTGACATTCTTTTAAAGTTTGGCGCCGGAACATATTCGATCAATCTATTAATGAGTGGAGTATAATCCTCCCGAGTAAAACGTTGAAAATCCATCGTTGAAGAAACATCATCTAAATATCTCGACAAATGTTCAGACCATTCACTTGAACGCGCAGTTCCTACCAGAAGTACATCCTTGCCTTGCAGCGCCTCCAAGTCTTCCCTGATTGATCCGCCGTAAAGAAAAAGCTCTCCGATATGCACAATCGCCTTCTTAGTTTCCACTCTACATAAAACCGCCAAGGCCTTTTTGAGTGATTTTGTATCCGGCGCAACGTCATACAGCGCGAGGTCTTTATCCTTCGACGCTATTTCCAGGAGGGCCATCATTGTTGCTGTCGATTTTCCGCTTCCAGATTGCCCTAGTGTTACGAACAGTTCCGCACCGTTCCCCATGGCTGTCCTTATTGAGTCTTTCAGAGAGGTAAGTGCTTCAAGGTGGACTGGAATATCAGATGCTGCAATTAGCCAACTCGGTGGAAAACCCTGCAGGAACTGCCTAGCAAGGTTCGATTTAGCCCCGAAAGGAAGGTCCCGTACAGCTACCGAGAGATTCGAGAGAGAAATTGGACGTAAAGCCTGAGCCGCCTCCAAATCAGCCGGCTTTAAAAGCTGTAGGGCACTCGCATCAAAGCTGTTGGTATTGGCCACTATTTTTTTAGGAGTCAGTCCGATGGGATACTGGCCTTTTAGCCAGTTAACAAAATCGAGCAAAGTACCCTCGATGTGCACAATTCCCCGCGCATTTAGTGCCGCCTTTATCATGGGGGATAGCTTATCGGGCGTAATAGCAAAGCATTTTCCCGGGTTCGATATTCCGTGCCGCTTTGCGCGCTCTAATTCAGCCTTGAATATTGGCTCGTTAAGTGCTGACCCGATAAATATTGGACAATATTTTAAATAGTCTCTAGCCGCTTCCTGATACCAAAAATGCCTATCACTTTTAATGTACCTAGCATAATCAACATCGGTCATTATCAGACCTTTTTCAGCCTTTACGATCTGACCGTGAAGATAAATAACTTGGAGCTGATGAGGACCAATTGGTTCGGCTATTTTATCTTCTATTCCATTGAATATTGAATGAGACTGGGCTTTAAAATTAGAAATATTATCTATGCTATCATCGATGTTCCAAGTATATAATCTTTTCCAAGTAAAAGAAAACAGGTCCTGCAAATCTTGCGCGGGATTAACGCCGAGGTAGCGTTCTTTGTATAACGCTAAGCAGCCTGCATCACCTAAAATGGGTGTTACTGCACTTAGTACGTCTGCAAGAACCTCTCCGTCATATGGCAAGCCTGCTCGATCAGCCAACAGTTTTGAAAGGGCTGATCCAGCGGGAACAGGACCAACTCTGTTACTACTGCTCGCGGACGCCCCAGCGCCAAGCACGATGATCGCCCTGCCGTCTTCGATCGACTTGCTTAAATAGCCGAGGTCCGTGCCTTCCAAATCTTTAAACGCCATGTACCCCCCTAACCTTCAGAAATCTTAAGCTCTGAAGTGGTGAAATCAAGCCAGCAGAATGGCGTAGAGCTGGTTGTGAGAGCATACCCAGCTTTGTCACGGTATCGCGGAGGGCGCTCAGCGCCTCTCGAGTACGCTGTGTATCAAAACAGGGCTCAGCACGGAAGCCAGAAGCTACTTTCTGGCTGGCACATGACATGGCGGCTCTATGCCGTTCCCTTCCATGACTGATTTTCGGAAAGGTCCAAACGGCGCGCAAAGGCAAATATGGCTATTGATGACATCTGCCTCCCCCTCAAACCTCCAAATTAAACACCTTCCGCGCATTATCCTCGAAAATCAGTTTCTTGTCGGCGTCGCTCAGGAAGTCGAATTTCTGGATGAAGGGGGCGATGTGGTCCATTTGCTTGCCGGTGGCGGGATCGATGGTGGAGCCGACGCCGGGGCATTCGGAGCCGAACAGGCAGCGCTCGGGGCCGACGGTTTCGATGAGCAGGCGCAGGGCGCCCTCGGTGTAGAGCACGGTATCGAAATAGAGCTTGGCCATGCGCTCGGAGAAGAGGTGCTTGGTGCGGCGCGACTGGGATTCGAAGCGGCCGAGCTGATAGGGGATGGCGCCGCCGCCGTGGCTCACCACCACCTTGAGCTGCGGGAAATCATCGAACACCGATGAGGTGCACAGGTTATAGGTGGCGATCGTCTCTTCATTGATGAAGTGCAGCGAATAAGGCGAGCGCTCGGACTGGGAGCCGGTGGCGTGGATGTGCGCGGGCAGATCCAGCTCGCACAGCTTCTCATAGAGCGGATACCAGTAGCGGTCGCCCAGCGGCGGGGCTTCCTCGGCGCCATTCTCATAGGGGTCCGGGTTGAGCAGGAAGCCCTTGAAGCCCATGGCGACGCAACGATCCATCTCCGCAAAGACATTCTCGATGGGCTCGCCCGCCACCTGCGGCAGGCCGGCGACCGGGATGAACATCTCCGGGATGAGCGTGCACTGACGGTGGATGAGGGTGTTCACCTCCTCGCAGAACCAGTGGACGACGCGCGCGGGCTTGGCCGAGTTCATCATCTGGAACGGGCGCGGCGAGATGAGCTGCATGTCCGTGCCGTGATTGTGCAGCAGCTCGATGTGCCCGTCCGGCCAGGTCTCCTTGTGGTGCGCGGCGGCAATGATCTGCTCGTCCGTCACCTTGACGCTGCCGCGCCCGTGCGAGCCGCGATGCGCGAGCAGGCTCGCCTTATAGGCCCAAAGCTCCACCGGAGCGCTGACGTGACCATGGCAGTCGATGATCATCGGGTGATCCCCTTATTTCTGACGTGTCTGAAGGCTGTGATATTTGAACTGCGCGCGGGCCTCATCGAGGCGCATGCCGGTGCGGCAGGCGGCGCGGATGCTCTCCTCGGCGGCGTGGATCTCCTCGGCGGCGGCGAGGACGGCCTCTTCATGCGCCTGCGGGATGACGATGACGCCGTCGGGATCGCCGCGCAGGATATCGCCGGGGGCGACGCGGGCGCCGCCGATGTTGACCGGGCAGTTGGTGACTTCCACCTGCACCCGGTCCTTGCCGGTGCGCATCCAGTGGCCCTTGCTGAAGACCGGGTAACCGAGCGCGCGGCAGAGCGAGACATCGCGGCTGATCCCGTCGATGACGGTGCCGGCAAGGCCGCGGCGATGGGCGATCTCGGTCAGGATGTCGCCCCAGATGGTGGCATCCTCGCGGCCGCCATTGTCGATGACGACGACATGGCCGGGGGGCACGTCATCGATGTAATCGCCGACGGTGCCGGGCGGGGTCGAGGCGGGGCCGCAGAGCATGGTGTAGGCACGGCCGGCCATGCGGAAATCAGGGTCGCGGCCGGCGATCTGGTAGCACTGGCCGACGATGCCGAGCCGGTCGAGCGCGTCGCTGAGGGTTGCGGTGTCGAGCGCGGCGGCGCGGGTGACGTTGCTGTCGTCGGTCATTGTTGGTCGCCCTTGAGCATATATTCGTAGTTCGCGCCGAGCACGGCGCTGGCGCTCTCGCCGGTGGCGAGGCGGCGGGTCATCTCGCCCTCGCGGCGGACGATGTCCTCGGCGGCATCGAGCACGCGGGCGATGTCGGCCGGCGCGATGAACACGGCGGCGCTGGAATCGCAGATCACGTAGAAACCGGGCTCGACGGTGAAATCGCCGACGGTGACGGGCACATCGGTGGCATCCTCATAGACGCGGTTGCGCGCGGTGCGGGCGGTGTAGCCGCGACAGAAGACCGGGAAGCCGATCTCGCGGGCTTCATCGACATCGCGGGCCAGGCCTTCGCAGATCACCCCGGCGACGCCCCTGTGCTGTGCCCCGCGCGACAGGATGCCGCCCCAGCAGCCGGCATCGATGCCGGTGCGCTGCTCGACAACGATCACATCGTCCGGGCCGCTGGCGTCGATGGCTGCGGCGCCCAGATGCACCGGCGGGCGGTCAGCAGGCGCATTGCCGGCCTTGAGCTTCACGGTGTGCACGCGCCCGGCAATGCGGCGGCCCGGCGAGGCCGAGCGCAAGCCGGTCACGCAGCCGGCCAGGCCCAGCTTGTCCAGCGTGTCCGACACCGCGCAGGCATCCAGCTGGCGCAGCCGCGCGACATGGGGATCTGTTGCTGTCATCATCCGTCCTTTGAAAACGCGTGGGCTATTGCCAGGCGACGAAGCCATTGGCGGTGCCGGTGCCGGCCTCCGAGCGGTAGCAGGGCTCATAGCCGACCACGTCGCCGGCCAGATCGGTGTCGAACAGCGCGCCGGCGGCGGCGATCCATGTCTTGAGCTCGGAGGTGCCGGACTGGAGGTGCTTGTCCTCGATGGCGCAGAGCGTCTCGGCATCGCGATTGCGCAGCGCCTCGAAGAACATGCGGTCGAAATCCTCGTCAATGACGAAGTGGCTCATACCGCCCGAGCCGAACACCGCGACACGCAGATCCTGCTTCCAGCTGCGGATCGCCTTGCCGACCTCGCGTCCCAGCTCGAAGCAGCGGCGGGCGGTGGGCTGGTTGGGCGGGAAGAAGGTGTTGATGAGGATCGGCAGGTTGGGCACGACCGCGTCGCGCATGATCTGGCGATAGATAAAGCCGAGCGAGTGCGGCGCGCCGCTCGACCAATGGCCGGCGGGCTCGGGCAGCTTCTTGGAGACGGCAAGATCGAAGCCCTTCGGCACCAGCGACTTGCAGACATGCATGCCAAGCTCGGGCTGGCAGGGATAGTCCCGGCGCTCGGGCGGGCTATGGCCCCACTCGGCCTCGTGAATGCCCGGCGGCATCCGCGCGGCCTGCTCGGGCGTGGCGGGCTGATCCCAGATCGTCTCGCCGAGATAGACGGTGATCGCGGGCGTCACATCCTCCAGGAACAGCTCGCGCTGGTCATTGCCCATGATGACGGCGACATCGATCTTCGCGGCGGCGAAACGGTCGGCCATGTCGGTGATCGCGCTCTGGCAGGCGGCCGAGCGGCGCTCGCGCTCCGGCAGCGTGCAGGCCTCACCCAGCTTCTCGTGACTGCGCAGCTTCACCAGCTCATCGAAGCTATATTCCGCGCCGCGGAAAGGGTGCTGGCGCTTGAGATCGGCCGCGACGCGCAGGGTCCATTGCTCGGGCGTGGTCGAGAGGGTCGGCCCGTGCGATGTCCACATTCCCAGCACGATCTCCGCCATGATTCCGCTCCGCTCCCAGATTGTTGCCGCTCGGGCATATAATTGTAGACTCAGTAAACAATATCGATGCGGTTAGCAACCGATGGCGGGCGCTTTCGACAAGGCTGTTCAGAGAAAGCGCGTCGGCATCATGATGGTGCGCCACATGTGCGCGGAGGGGCTGTCATCGAAGCCAAGCCCTTCCTCCGGCTGGCGGAAATGGCGGCCGATGATGTCCGTAAACTCTTCGATCTCCACGACGACATTGGGGTCGAAGGCGTAGAAATCATTGAGCGTGACGAGCCGCGCGCTCATATACCATTTGTGGTTGCGGGCGCGCTGATAGGCGCGGTCGATATGGGGATCGGGCCGGTAATCGGCGCCGAAGAAGCGGATATAGGCCTCAGGATAGTCATAGCCGACCGATTCATCGGGGTAGAAGCGCACCACCTGATGCTCGCGCACCGCCCAGCTGACTTCGGGATCGACATAAGGCTCGATCAACTGCGCCGCCCAATAGCCATGATCGGCCCGGATGAAGCCGGTGACGGCGATGTCATGCAGCAGGCAGGCGAGCACGATCTTCTCGTCATGCCCGGCATCGCGCGCCAGCTTCGCGCTTTGCAGGACGTGGGCGGACGGACCGAAGCGATGACGGAAGAAATCGACCAAAGTCGGCTTCTCCGGCATCGGCGGCAGGCGCGGGTCCGGCCCCATCAGGAACGGGAGCCGGCGCGGATTGTCGATGGGCGGGCGCGGCAGGCGCGGATCGACATCGCCGGACTGGTAGAGCGTGGACTTGATGATGATCGCGTCCAGCGCCTCGCTCATCTCCTCCTCCAGCGCATCGGCATACGCATGGAGGCTGTGCAGATCCGGCGCACTCATAGCGCGGCGGAGGGCTTGGCGGTGGCAGACGGCGTTGCCATCCCCGCCCCCTCACCCACGCCGGTCTGCGTCGCCGCCCGCAGCCTGTCCCGATAGAGCGGCCTCACGAAGGTGAGCAGGAACGCCGCGAAGAACGCCATGGCGGCGAACAGCGCGAAGCCCCAGACATAATGGCCGTTCACATCGTAAATATAGGCGAGCGTCACCGGGCCGATGGACGAGCCGAGCGCGAAGCAGCCGGTGACGATGGGCAGAACCTTGTCCATGTTGCGCGGGCCGAAGACATGCTTGGCCAGCACCGGCCCCTCGCACACCAGTCCACCATGGGCCAGACCGAGCGCGCAGATGAAGATGATCGCGGTGGAAAGGCTGGAGACCTGGAAGGCCAGCAGCACCATCGCGGCGATGAGCAGATACCAGGCGGCGATGCCTTTCACCGAATAGACATCGAAGAACTTGCCGGCGATGAACTTGGAGGCGAGGCCGATGGCCGAGGTGAGCGAGAGCAACCACGCCGCCGTCTCACGCGTCAGGCCGACTTCCTGCACGAAATAGAGCTGCATATTCTGGAACAGGCCCTGATCCACGCCCGCGATGATCAGCACGCCGACCATGATGCCCCAGAACATCGGCTTGCGCACCAGTTCGGCATAAGTCATCGGAATGTCCGCCGCGCGCGTGGCCGCCGCCACCTCGGCGCTGGGCAGCACGCCCTTGGCATTGGCGGTTTCCGGCAGCAGATCTTCTTCCGACGGGTTCTGCTTGACGAACAGGACGAGCGGCACCGAGACGGCGAGGATCGACACGCCGATCAGCGCATAGGTCATGCGCCAGCCGATCTCGGGAATGAGCGCGGCAATGACGATGGGAAAGACCACGCCGCCGGCACTCGACCCGACCAGCGCCAGCGCGCCGGCAAAGCCGACATTGCGCATGAACCAGCGCGCCACCATCAGCTTGATGCAGAGCAGCACGGCGCCCTGACCGAGGCCGATAAGGAAGCCGGCGAGAAAATAAGTAGCGATGGAGCTGACGTTGAGGAAGGTGAAGAAGCCCAGCGCCTGGATGATCAGCACGGTGAGGAAGACCGGTTTCAACCCGAAGCGCTGCACCGCCGGCCCGATGACGAGAATGGCGACCAGCGCGCCGGTGAGGCCTTTCCACGCATAGATGCCGGTGGCCTCGGCCCGGGTCCAGCCGAACTCCGCGATCACCTCATTATAGAGGAGCGACATGGAGTAGGTGGGGCCGCCGAAGGAGAAGAAGAAGATGATGAATCCGGCAGCCACCACCCACCAGCCGGGATAGTATTTGCCTGTCGCGGGTGTCGTGGCCATCGCCTGTCCTCTCCGTAGCCAGCCTTGCCGATTCATGCTTTTTTTATCGGCTCAGCTTCCCATGCATCCTATCGACCTGTCAACAACTCCGTTGCTTGAAACAACAATATCGGGTGCGGTCAGCCGCGGCCCAGAAAGGGCATATTGAGCGGCAATATGGTGCCATCGACGAAGTTCACATGATCGGGCAGATCGGCCATGGCCAGCACCGCGCGCGCCGCCACATCGGCGCTGATCCGGTCGCGCGGATCGCCCTCCTGCATGTTCTGCACCAGATTGGTGCCGACAATGCCGGGGTGGAAGATGGACGAGGCAACGCCATGATCGCGCCCATCGATGGCGAGGGAATGGTTCATGCCCGCCAGCGCGAACTTGCTCGCGGCATAAGCAATGGTGTTCGGGCGAGGCACCTGCGCGGAGAGGCTGCCGATGTGGATCATTCGCCCCGCCCCCTGCCCTTTCATGATCCGCAGCGCCTCCCGCGCGCACAGGAAAGCGCCGTTGAGATTGGTGTCGATCACTTCCGACCAGCGCGCGAAGGAGAGTTCATCGGTCGGGGTGTGATCGGCGATGCCGGCATTGTTGATGAGAATATCGATGCGCCCGAACCGCGCGAGGCCGGCGGCGAACATCTCCTGCACAGCGGCCTCCTGCGAGACATCGCACTGCACGGCGAGCGCCTGCCCGCCCCGCGCTTCGACCTCTGCCACGAAGGCATCCAGCGGTGCCTTGCGGCGCGCGCCGACGATGAGCGAGGCCCCGGCTGCGGCAAATTCGGTTGCGATGGCCGCGCCGAGACCGGAGCTGGCGCCGGTGACCAGCGCGACCTTGCCCTTGATGTAACTCATGATGCGTCCTTCTCCCTTGCGCGCGGCGAATGCACCGGCTTGCCATCTCCCTTCGTCATTCCCGCGAACGCGGGAATCCAGCTTGGACCTTGCGTCAAGGCGTAGGCGCAGAACTGGATTCCCGCGTTCGCGGGAATGACGAAGGGGTGCTAGCGCGGTGTCAGACCTTCGCTCAAACCTTCGATATCGCCTAGCCTAAGCAGGCGTCGTCGCTCTGGCCATTCAAAAGAGGATCGCGCGGCGAGATCTCAGGCCGGTTCGAACAGCAACAGGTGGCGACCATCGGGCAGCGGGTGCCAATAGGGCTTCACCGCCAGCCCGGTCTTCAGCTCGGCTTCGCTGCGATGGATGATGTTGCTCATCACATTCACGCCTTCCTCCAGCGTGACCATGGCGACGACATAGGGCTCCTTGTCGCGGAACGGCGGGCGAGCGCGGCGGACGATGGTGTAGCTGAAGATCGTGCCGCGCCCGGAGACCTCGCGCCATTCCAGATTGTCGCGGCGGCCGGTGTAGATGCTCGTGGGGCGCGGGTAGAACTGATAGGCGCCGGCCACGCGATCATATTGGATGAGCAGCTTCTTCTCGCGCGTCGCTTCCCAATAGGGCCGCGAGAAGCTGCGCTCCGGCGGCAGCGGGCGATCGATATCGAGGAGATCGTTGAGATCGGCCATGCGCCTCAGCCCTCCGACGTGAGGATGAGGGCGGTACTGGTGTTCCAGTTCCGCCCATAGGGAATGCCGCCGATGCCGGTGACGAGCGCATGGCGGCGGTCCTTCACCTGCCGCGCGCCGCCATCGCCAAAAAGCTGCCGGACCGCCTCGACGAGATTGGTGCCGCCACCCGCCAGACCGCATTGCCCGGCGGAAATCTGGCCGCCGCCGGTGTTGAGCGCCAGATCGCCGGAGAAGAGGAAATCGGTCTCGTGGATGAACGCCGCGCCCTGCCCGTGCGCGCAAAAGCCGAGCATTTCCAACTGCATCATGATCGCAATGATGAAGTCGTCATAAGGATGGAAGGAGCCCATATCGCGCGGGGTGAGCCCGGCCTGCGCGAAGGCCCGTTCCCCCGCCTGCCGGTGGCCGGTGACGGTGGGATCGACAATCGCCGATGCGGCGCCGAGATTGGTGCGCTCGCCATAGCCGCGCAGCAGCGCACAGCGCGTGAGGCCGCGCTGCTCGGCGCGCTTGCGGCTGGTGACCAGCACGCCGCTGGCGCCATCGCACGGCATGACGCAATCGAGCAAACGGATCGGATCGTTGATCATCCGCGACTGCACATAATCCTCGACCGTGATCGGCTTGCGCAGCTTCTCGCAGGCCTTGTCGTTGCGCAGGGCGTGCTCGCGCTGGGCCACCGCCAGCCTCCCGAGAGCGCGCTCGTCCAGGCCGAACTTGTCATGATAATAACGGCTCAACATGCCGAAGGCAGCGGGTGCGCCGAGATAGCCATAAGGCGTGGTCCACTCCGCGCCATAGGAGCGCGGGCGGCCGTTATTCTCGGCCACGGCGGTATCGGCGAAAAGGCAGAGGACGGTGGTGCAGAGCCCGGCATCGATAGCGGCGGCGGCGCGCGCCACCGCGCCGACCGGCGAGGAGCCGCCAATGTCGACCGTCTGGCAGAAATCCAGCTCCAGTGCGAGTTGATCGGCCGTGGTCTGCGACCAGAAGATGTTGCCAGCGCCGGTGGACGAGGAGGACAGGATCAGCCCGTCAATCTCGCCCTTCTCGAAGCCGGTCTGCTCCAGAATGCCGTCGAGGATCTCGGCGCCCAGCTCCCAGACATCGACCTCGCTGCGCAGGACGATCTTGGTCTCCGCATAGCCGACAATGGCGTTATCGCGCAGCGCCATGGTTCAGCCTTTCGTCGGGTCGGAGGGCGGCGCGGCGACCTTGTTCTCGCCGCGCTCGACAAAGGCGCGGATGCGGTCGGTGCCCTCGCTGCTGCGGGCCGATCCGCCGATCAGCCCCTCGAAGAACAGCCCGTCGCTGTGGCTCATGTCGCCGATGCGGGGGAGCGCAGCGCACACGGCCCAGTTGGTGTTGGGGGCATTGCTGGCGATGCTGGCCGCCAGTTCCTTCGCCTTGGCCATCGCCTCGCCCTTGGGCACGACATATTGGCAGAGATTGGCGCGCTCGCCCTCGGCGGCGCTCAGCACGCGGCCGGTGAGCATCATGTCGGCCATGCGGGCATAGCCCATCAAGCCCTGAATGCGCACGGCGCCGCCGCCACCCACGAAGATGCCGCGCTTGCCTTCCGGCAGGGCGAAGAAGGTGCTCTCGTCGGCGACGCGGACCTGGCAGGCCGAGGCGATCTCCAGCCCGCCGCCGATGCAGGCGCCCTCCAGCGCGGCGATCCACGGGATCGGCCCGCGCGCGACGAGATCGAGCGGGACCGTCCAGCGGCCGCGCTCCCAGGGCTTGGGCGGATTGGCGCCACTCATGCGCGAGGCGGCTTCCGCCAGATCCAGCCCGGCCGAGAAATTGCCGCCATGGCCAAAGAGGATGCCAACACGCGCTTCCGACGCGGCGCGCTCGAACGCCGCGTGCAGACTCGCCATCACCTCCGTGTTGACCGCATTGCGCTTGGCCGCGCGGTTGATGCCGACGATGGCGATCTCGCCATCCAGCTCATAGGTCGCCAGCGTCTCGCTCATGGTTCAGTTCCCCTCCGCAGCGGTGATGATGAGGGCATCGACGGCCGTCAGCCCTTCCCCTTGGGGATGCACGAAGACGGGGTTGAGGTCGATCTCCTCGATCTGCGGCATGGTCTCCATCAGGCGGCCGATCAGCGCGGCGGTGTGGGCGACCGCCTGCACATCGACCGGGGGCGAACCCCGGAAGCCCTTGAGCAGCTTGGCGCTGCGCAGCTTCATCAGCTCGGCGACGATATCGTCCTGCGCCATGTCGACTGGGAGCAGGCGCACATCGCCCAGCGCCTCGACCCAGATGCCGCCGAGGCCGACCAGCACGACCGGCCCCCATTTGGCATCGCGCTTGGCGCCGATCATCAGTTCCAGTCCCTTGGGCGCCATTTTCTCGACCAGCACGCCATCCAGCACCAGTCCGGGCTGGGCGCGGGCGACATTGGCGTGGAGATCGTCCCAGGCGCGGCGTAGCTCGTCGGCGTCACGGATGCCCAGGATCACGCCGCCCGCCTCGGTCTTGTGCGCCAGCGCGCCGGCCTGCGCCTTGATGGCCAGCGGGTAGCCGACCTTGGCGGCGGTCGCCTCGGCTTCCTCAAGCGAGGTGGCGAGGCCGCCGGCGGGCACGCGGATACCCATGGCGGACAGCAGCTGCTTGCCGAGCCATTCGGGCTGCGGTCCGCTACCCAGCGTCGGCAGACCGGCAAAGGGCGTGTGGGTGACCGAGCGCGCCGAGCGCTCCAGCGAGCGGCCATGGCGCGTGACGCGAGACAGCGCCGTCATCGACCGCTCGATGGAGCGGCTGAGGATCAGGCGGTTGGCGCGCACCGAGGCTTCGAAGTCGGCATCCATTTCGGGCGCCGGGAAGGCCATGATCGCCGGGCGATCCTTGCCCTTGAGGCTGTCGATGAACATCGGTCCATAGCCGCGCTGCGAGGCCGCCGTGCCGCTGTTGATGGCAATCAGCACGCTGCCGACATTGCCATCCGCCATCAGCGCGTTGGTGCCGAGCGGGATCAGCTCCGGCTGGAAAATCGCCTGCGTGCCGAGATCGAGCGGGTTGCGCGGCGGGATGAAGACAGGGAGTTGCGGCGCCAGTTCGCTGCGGGTCTGCTCGGTGAGCGCGGGCATCTCCATGTCCAGCGCCTCGAAATAGTCATGCGCGATGGCGCAGAAGCCGCCGGAGAAGGTGAGCACGCCGGGGCCTTTGGTCGGCGCGACCGGATAGCGCGCCAGCAGCTCGATCACATCGACCCACTCCTCCAGCGTCTCGACCAGCACCACGCCGGCCCGATCGAGATGGAGCTGCATGGTGGCATAGTCGCCCGCCAGCGCGCCGGTGTGCGACTGGATCGCGGCCTTGCCCTTCTCGCCCCGGCCCGGATGAATGGCGACCAGCGCCTTGCCGGCCGCCTGCGCGCGCCGGGCCGCGGCGAGGAAGGCCTGCGGATCGCGCACTTCCTCCAGATAGAGCGCGATGACCTTGGTCGCCTCATCCTGCGCGAAGAAATCGATGAAGTCTGGGATACCGATGCCGGCCTCGTTTCCGGTGGAGACGGTATAGGCCATCGGCAGATGCCGCGCGGCGAGATTGGTGCTGGCATAGGCCATCAGCCCGCCGCTCTGCGAGACCATGGCAATGGCGGGATTGGGATCGTCCGGTGCCAGCCTGGCGACCTTGCGAGCGTTGGCAAAGCCGATGGGCAAGCCATTGACGAGATTGGTATAACCCAGGCAGTTCGGCCCGAGCAGCGCGATATTGCCTTCATAGGCGATGCGGACGAGCTCATCCTGCCCTGCCCGATTACCGGCCTCGGCAAAGCCTGAAGAAAAGACTGTCACGGCCTTGACGCCCCGCCGTACGCAGGCCTCCAGCGCGTCCTTGACACCCGCCGCCGGGAGCGTGAACACCGCCAGATCGACGCCCTCAGGCAGATCGTCGATGCTCTGCGTCACGGGATAGCCGTCAATCTCCCCCTCGGCCCGGCCGACGACATGGACATCGCCATCAAAAGCATTGAGCTGGAGATTGGCGAGCACCGTCCGCCCCGCCGTCTTGGGCTTGGCCGACACACCGATGACCGCAATCGAGCGGGGGCGCATGAACAAGGCGACCGCATCGGCTCCCCGCACAGGTTTGATCCGGGGGGAAAGATCGGTCGCAGACATAGGATCACCATTCATGCTGAGGGGGCCATGAAAAAGGGCGCGCGAGCGCGGCCCCCATTATCGAAAAGCCGGACCATGGCCGGGATGCTGCTCCCGGCCACGGACCGAACGGTCAGAAGGCGAAGCGGACGCCAACCTTGTAGGCGCGGCCGATGCGGTCGTAGAAGCCGGCCACCTGCGTGCTGGGGAACGGCGGTTCCTTGTTCAGCAGATTGTTGACCACGGCGTAGAGCTGCACCTTCTTGTCGCCCCGCTGCATGAGCGTGACGTTGCCGGTCCAGTTCAGATACAGCCGCGAGGCGACGTTCATATTGCCCACCGAAATCGGCGAGGCCGCATTATAGTCCGGGTCGCCCGGCTGGACGAGCGTAGCGTCCACAATGCCCTTGTCGATCCAGCGCGCGTTGAGCGTGGTGCCCCACTTCTCCGTCTCGTAGCCCAGGCTGGCATTGAGCTGCCAATGCGGCACGCTGGTCGCGCCGGTGTTGAGGCCGGAGGTGAACCCGCCCAACTGCCCCGCGCGGTCGATGCGGCTGCCGCGCGTCTGGATGATCCCGGCGGCATTATAGGTCGGTGCAACGCCCAGCCCGTCGTCGGAAATCAGGTCAGCGACATAGGTGCCGAACAGGCGCGTCGTGACCCGGCCCGGCCCGGCATTGAAGCGATAGACCATCTCGAAGTCCACGCCGCGCGTTTCAAGCGAGGCAAGGTTGAGCAACTGGACGGTCACGGAGTTGATTTCCGTGCTCGTGCCGGTGCCGGATAGCGAGGTGGTGGCGCAGAAGGCCCCCGGCGTGCCGCCCTGGATCTCGGCATAGCAATTGTCGATGATCTGCTGCGCCGGGAAGCTCGCGATCGCCCCGTCGATCTTGATATTGTAGAAATCGACCGAGGCCGAGAAGCCGGGCAGGAAGGTGGGCGTGAACACCGCACCGACCGTGAAGGTGTTCGCCTTCTCCGGCGCCAGCGTCTCGCTGGGCGCGAAGACCACCGTGTAGGACCGCGACACGCCGTTGAACGGATTGCGCAGGGTCGACTGGGTGGACGTTACCGAGAACAGCTCCGCCGCATTGGGTGCACGGATATCCCGCGAGCGTGTCGTGCGCAGGCGGACGCCATCGACCACATCCCAGGTCGCGCCGATCTTCCACGTCGTGACGCCGCCCGACACCTCATAATTGGTGTGCCGGATCGCGCCGTTGAGATCGAACGACTTGAAGAAGGGCACGTCGCGGGCCAGCGGCACCACGACCTCGGCATAGGCTTCCTTGGTCGTGAACGCGCCTTCATAGGGCTTGGGGTTCGAGAAGTTGTACGCCCCGGCGGCCGCGAGCGAATCCACCACGCTTTCGGCGCTGTCCCGCCGATATTCACCGCCGACCGCGAGCGAGACCGGCCCCGCCCAGGTCGAGAAGGGCTCGCCGCTGATATTGGCGGCGCCCACGAACTGGCTGGTCGTGATCGACTGGAACTGCGTGCCGTTCACATAGTTGGTTGCCTCTTGCGACATCGCGCCGGCGCCGAACAGGTTGAGTGGCTGGCAGCCCTGCGCCCGCGCGACGGTGTTGCGGCAGACAATCTGACCATTGGGAAGCTGGATCGCATCCAGCGCCCAGATGAAGTTCTGCTGGATGCGCATGTTGCGGATCTGCGATTCCAGCTTGTTCTGGCCATATTGGACGTAAGCGTCCCAGTTCCACCCGCTGATGTTGCCGTTCAGCCCGCCGACGATGCGATAGGTGCTGTTGAAGTTGACGATCTGGGTGGACGAGAAGTCGGGGTTGGACCGACCCATGACGAAGGACGTGATATTGTTCGCGTCCATGATCGTCGCGACCTGCGCCGGCAGGAAATAGTTATCCCGCTGGATCACCACCGCACGCGGACCGCTGACCGCGGTGTCACGCGGCATCGGGCCGGAATAATCGGACCCGGACCGGCCATAGCTCCCTTCGACGAACATGCCGACGGAGTCGCTCAGCTCATAATTGAGGTTCGCCCGCACGACATAACGGTCGATCGGCAGCACCAGCGTATGTCCGAGACGGGGCGGCGTGCCCTGCGAGCTGGACATATTGTAGGATGAGCCGCCGCTCTCATTGCCATAAGTGAACGTGCCGACCTGACCGGGCGCCGGGAACCAGATGCCGCGCAGGGCATCGACGCCATTGGCCGGGTTCGTATCGGCATTGTTGCCGAGAATGACGCCGCCGATCAGCGAGTTGACGAACCGCACGCCGCTCTCGAATGAGCGGGAAGGCACGCCGGCCGGACGGTTGGCCGCGAAGGAGACAGATTCCTCGTAGCGACGGCCCCAGGCGCGATCATCGAAGCTGCCGATTCCATCGGACTTCACATATTCGCCGCCGATGGTGAAATGCCCGCGCCCGTCCGCGAAGGGGCTGCCGAATGCGAGGCCTACGCGGCGCTCGAAATTATCGCCTTCTTCTGAAAGACCCAGGGAAAGATCGCCCTTCAGGCCGGTCAGGCGGTTGTTCATGATGACGTTGACGACGCCGGAAATGGCATCCGACCCGTAAGCGGCGGACGCGCCACCGGTGACGACGTCGATCCGGTCGATCAGCACCGTCGGCATGAGGTTGAGGTCAACCTGCCCGGTCGGCACAGTCGGCACATGGCGGCGGCCATCGACCAGCACCAGGGTGCGGATGTTCCCCAGCGCGCGCAGATCGGCAAAGGTCGCGCCGGAGAGGTTGGACGACTGGGTGTTCGTCTGGTTGCTGACGCTCGGGCGGAAGGACGGCACCTCATTGAGATAGTCGCCCACATTCGCCGCGCCGCGCTCTGCAATCGCCTCGGAGGTCACGACGACCAGCGGCGTGGGCGCCTGGAAGCCATCGCGCTTCACGCGCGAACCGGTGATGATGATATCGCGCACCTGCGCATCGTTATCCTGCGCCTGGGGCGCCGGCCCATCCTGCGCGAGCGCCGGGGCAGACCCCAGGGCGACAAATGTGCAAGCGGCAGCAGACGCGAGCAACCATGTTCGACGAGACATATCCCCTCCTATTTGTTGCCGCAGGTTTGCGCCTGCCGGCCTTTCATTGTGCCCGAGACTAAGCGTCATAAAGGCTGTGTCAACAACAATGATACTATATTATCTTTTGGGGTCGCCGGGTTTTAACAGGTGCTTGGATGACGGCCCGATGCACCGGAAACCAAGGCTTGCCGGCGGCGCCCTCGATGCAAACCGCGCAGCCCTCTGCCCCGATCCGGTGACGACTCAATTGTTGCGCAAATCGATGCTAATGACAACAACATTCTCCAGCCGCTTTATATAAAGCTACTTGATATTATCTGCGCGCGCGCGATGATGGGAAGGAGAAGGAGAGGACAGGCATGTACACGCAAAGCGAGCAGGCTTTTGCCGAAGAGGTCCGCGCATTCGTGCGCGCGCAATGCCCGGCGGATGTGCGCGAGAAAGTGACCAACGCGGTCGGCATCACCGCGGCGGAGCGGCTCGCGTGGCACAAGGCGCTGCATGCGCGCGGCTGGGCGGCGCCGCACTGGCCGGTGGAGCATGGCGGCACCGGCTGGAGCCCGGTCCAGACCTATATTTTCTCCGAAACGCTGGCCGAGGAAGGGGCGCCCGACCTTGGCTCCTTCGGCCTCAAGATGCTCGGCCCGACGCTGATGCATTACGGCACGCCGGAGCAGAAGGCCCATTATCTGCCGCGCATCCTCTCCGGCGAGGACATCTGGTGCCAGGGCTTCTCCGAACCGGGTGCCGGGTCCGACCTCGCCTCGCTCAAGACTCGCGCCGTGCGGGACGGCGACCATTGGGTGGTCAACGGGCAGAAGATCTGGACGACCATGGCGCATGAATCGACCATGATGTTCGCGCTGGTCCGCACCGATCCCGATGCGCCCAAGCCGCAAATGGGCATCTCCATGCTGCTCATCGACCTCAAGACGCCGGGCATCGACATTCGCCCGATCATCCTGCTCAACGGCGCCCACACCACCAATGAGGTGTTCTTCGACACTGTGCGGGTGCCCGCCGAAAATCTGGTCGGCGAGCCGCATAAAGGCTGGACCTATTCGCGCGTGGTACTCGGCAATGAGCGGCTGTCGATCGCGCGGATCGGCCTCAACCGCCGCCAGCTGGCGCGGCTGAAGCAGATCGCGGCCGAACAGGGGCTGGCCGGCGTGCCGCATGTCCGCGCGCGCATCGCCGAGGCGGCCATCGAGCTGGATGCGCTGGAGGCCATGGCCACCGCCATGCTGGACCGCGCCCGAGCCGGGGTCGCCCCGGGAATCGAGGCCAATATGCTCAAGATCAAGGGATCGGAGCTTCAGCAGCGACTGACCCGCCTGCTGGTCGAGGTGGCGGGCCGCAGCGCCGCGCCATTCGCCCCCGACGCCGCCATGGATGCTGGCGATGCGGGCAAGCCATGGCTCGGGCGCCTGTTCAAAAGCCATTTCGATACGCGCGTCGTCAGCATCTACGGCGGGTCGAACGAAATCCAGCGTAACATCATCGCCAAAACGCTTGGCCTGGGGACAGCCCGATGAACACGACCGTGATGGACGCCGCGCCGGCAGGCGGTGCCGAAGAGACGAACATTCGCGACCTGCTGCGCAACTCGCTCGAGACCGTGCTCGCGCGGCACTACAGCTTCGAGCAACGCCGCGATGCGTATGAGAGCGCCGCGCGGGAATCGCGGGCGGCCTGGGCGGCTTATGCCGAGCTTGGCCTGCTCGCCCTCACCCTGCCGGAGGGGCATGGCGGCTTCCCCGGTTCGCTCGGTGACTTGGCCATGGCCGTCGAGACGATGGGCGGCGCGATGGTGCTGGAGCCCTATGCGGCGGTGATGATCGGTGCGCGACTGCTGGCGGCGGCCGGCAGCGAGGACCAGCAGGCGGCATGGCTGCCCGCCATCTGCAGCGGCGCAGTCCGCGTCGTGCTGGCGCATGAGGAAGCCGATGGCGGCTACGGCCGGCCGATCACTGCCCACGCCACGCCCGATCCGCATGGCTGGCGCCTCTCGGGCCACAAGGTTGCCGTGGCGGGCGGGGATACCGCAGACCTGTTCATCGTCTCGGCGAACACGGCCGGGGGTGTGGCGCTGTTTCTCGTCCCGGCGGCGGATCTGGCCGTTCGCCCGACCCGCTGCTTCGACTGGACCGGTGCCGCCGACCTCTTGCTGGACGACGTCATCATCCCCACCGCCGCGCGGATGCCGGGCGGCGAGACGGCACTGGCCCGCGCGCTCGATGAAGCCACCGCCCTCGCCTGCACGGACGCCGTCGGCGCCTTGCGGGCGGCGAATGCCCTCGCTCGCGAGCATACCCACACCCGCCGGCAATTCGGTCGCCCGCTGGATGCCTTTCAGGTGCTCCAGCATCGCTTGGTCGACATGGCCATCGCGCAGGAGCTCGCCGCGCCGATCGCGGCCGCCGCCGTAGCCGCCTGCGAGGCGGACGACCAAGCGGCACGCGCCCGCGCGGTCTCGGCGGCGAAAGTGAAGGTCGGCGAGTCGGCCCGCTTCATCGGCGAGCAGTGCGTGCAACTCCATGGCGGCATGGGGCTGGTGCAGGAATATCCGGCCGCGCATCTGTTCGCCCGGCTGGGGCTGTTCGAGCTTTCGCATGGCGACCGCAACGCTCATCTCGAGCGCTACGCGGCGCTGGCCCTTTAAGCGCTCAGCTTAAACCCTTAGCGGCGGCTCTGGCTCGGCGAGCCGCCGCCAGTGGGTGGCGCGATGCCGTTGATGCGGGTGCCGCCACTGATCGAGCCCGTGGCACGCCGCGCAAAGTCGGCGGGATAGCTCAGCGCGGGAGGTCCGGCGGCATCGAGCGCCGCCAGATCCTCGGCCGACAGGGTGATGCGGCTCGCCGCGGCATTCTCGACAAGCTGGTCGGCATCGTTGGCGCCCAGCAGGATCGTCGCGACCCAGGGTTGCGCTTGCAGCCAGGCCAGCGCGATCTGTGCTGGGCTGGCGCCGTGGCGCTCCGCGACCTGCAGCACCACGTCCAGCACGCGCTCGGCCTTCTCATCCAGAATGCGGGCAAGGAACGAACCGCGCCCTTCGGCATCATGATTGCTGGCATCGTCGCGCCGGTAGCGGCCGCTCAGCGCGCCGCTCTTGAGCGGCGACCATGCCGCGATGCCCATGCCATAGGCCCGGGCGAGCGGCACATGCTCGACCTCGATATTCCGCTCCATCAGCGAATATTGCAGCTGCAGGCCAATCACCGGCACCAGATTGCGCCACTGCGCCAGCCAGTGCGCCTCGGCTACTTTCCACGCCGGAATGTTGGAGAGGCCGACATGCAGCACCTTGCCCGCCCGCACCAGATCATCGAGCGCACGCATCGTCTCATCCATCGGCGTCAGCGGATCGACGATGTGCATCCAGAGCAGATCGACCCGGTCGGTCTTGAGCTTGCGCAGCGAGGCTTCGACGCTTTGCAGGATGGACTTGCGCCCGCCCCCACCAGCATTGGGATCGCCCTCGCGGACATTCGAGCCAAATTTGGTGGCGATCACCAACCGGTCGCGCAGGCCGGGCTCGCCTGCGAGATAATCGCCCAGGATCGTCTCGGCCTCGCCACCGCCATAGCTGTTCGCGCAATCGAGGAAGTTGCCGCCGAGGTCGCGATATTGCGCAATGAGGCGCCCGGCAGCGGTGGCGTCCAGACTCCAGGGCTGGGCGCCACCGAAGTTGAAGGTGCCGAGCGCGTAACGGCTCACCCGCAGGCCGGACCGTCCCAAGGTCACAAAATCGTCAAACATTCCACCCCTTCCCGATTGCTCAAACTATACTACTATATTATCTTTATGGCGTATCGCCGGATGTGAGCCAAGCGGAGGCCAAAAGCAACATGAACGATCGTCTGACCGCGCAAAAGCCCATGCTTGACTCGCCCCAGCTTGCCGCCGGCATGCTGATCGACGGGGAGATCGTGGCGGGAGAGGCGTTCATGCCGGTGATCGATCCCGCGACGGGCACTGCCTTTGCGCAGGCACCGGACGCGCAGCGGGACGATCTCGACCGGGCCGTCGCCGCCGCGCGCCGGGCCTTCCCCGGTTGGTCCGCCCGCGATGTGACCGAGCGGCGCGCCGTCATCCACCGGATCGCCGCGCGCCTGCGCGAGGTCGCCGATCCGCTGGGCGCGCTGCTCACCGCCGAACAGGGCAAGCCCTTGCGCGACGCCATTGGCGAGGTGCGCCGTGCGGCCGATCATATCGAGGCCTTGAGTGCCTTCGATGTCGCCGGCGGCGTGCTGCGCGAAGATGCGCGCGAGCGGGTGGAAATCCGCTACCTGCCGCTCGGCGTGGTGGGCGGCATCACGCCGTGGAACGTGCCGGTGATGCTGGCCACCGTGAAGATCGCGCAGGCGCTCTACACCGGCAATTGCATCGTGCTGAAGCCCTCTCCGCTCACGCCGCTCTCCACGCTCGCCATCGGCCAGGCGATTGCCGACATCGTGCCGCCGGGCACGGTCAACATCCTGAGCGGCGGCAATGATCTGGGCGTTTGGCTGACAACGCATCCGGATGTGGACAAGATCAGCTTCACCGGCTCGGTGGCGACCGGCCGGCATGTGATGGCGAGCGCGGCAGGCACCTTCAAGCGCATCACGCTGGAACTGGGCGGCAACGATCCCGCCATTGTCCTGCCCGATGCGGACGTGGAAGCCACCGCCGAGGGCATTGCCCGCAGCGCCTTTGCCAACTGCGGGCAGGTCTGCATGGCGATCAAGCGGGTGTTCGTGCATCGCGCGCTGTACCCGGCGATGGTCGAGGCGCTGGCCCGCCGCGCCGCCGCCATCCGCGTGGGGCCGGGCACCGATCCGCAAAGCCAGATGGGGCCGATCCAGAACCGGATGCAGTTCGAGAAGGTGCTGGCGCTGCTCGACGGCGTGCGGGCGACTCCGGGCGCGCAGATCCTCACCGGTGGCGAGCGGTTGCCGGGCCCGGGCTATTTCGTCATGCCGACGGTGGTCGCCGGACTGGATGACGCAGCGCCGCTGGTGCGCGAAGAGCAGTTCGGCCCGGTGCTGCCGGTGCTGGCTTTCGACGAGATCGAGGATGTCATCCGCCGCGCCAACGCCACCGAATTCGGCCTCGGCGCATCGGTGTGGACGGCGGACACGGACGGCGGCGGCGCGATTGCCCGGCAGCTTGAGGCCGGGATGGTCTGGGTGAACCGGCACGGCGGCAATGGCCGCGACGTGCCGTTCGGTGGCGCCAAGCATTCAGGCTATGGGCGGGAACAGGGCGTATTGGGCATGCAATCCTATATGGAAATGCAGGCTGTCACGATTCCACTTGGGTGAAGAAGCCGCGGGCACGGAGGTGCTCCGCTCCCGCTCAGCCAAGCGGATCAATGACTGGCGCAGGGGGATGGTCCGGTACTTGTCCGGGATCGGCCTTGTCTCATCATGTGATCGTCCGGACATGATTGTTGCCTGACCTCGTCATTCCCGCGAACGTGGGAATCCAGTAGCAACGTTGAAATGACGCGAAATCGATCCCTAAGTGTATCTGCTGGCGCCGCATCGCAACGGTACGCTCTCTCTGGGCGTCACCTCCAACCTCATCGAAAAGCAGATCAAGAAATGGCACAGAACCTGGAAGCTCGATTTGATCGAGCAGGCCAACCCCGATTGGCAGGATCTTGCCGTCACCCTGGGGTTGAACTCGCGAGCTTGACTGGATTCCCGCTTTCGCGGGAATGACGCAGGATAGGGAGCAAACGCGCCGCTCAACATTGGGTGACAGCGCATAGTCAGCGGTTGGAATGTGTTCAGGCGGCCATTAGCTACCGGTTGCGCGTTCTGACCCGCTATCCTGCAGCGCCCTGATCCGCAGCAGATAGGCCGGGGTGACGCGCGCCATCAGCAGTGCGGCGACGATCGTCAGGCCGATGAACACACCAAAGCCGACCAGATAGGTGCCGGTGCGATCGTACAGGTTCGCCAGCACGACCGGCCCGAAGGCCGATCCCATGGTGTTGAAGCCGGCGAGCACCGGCAGCAGGCGGTTCATGAGGCCGGGGCCATAGACATGCTTGGCGACGACCGGGCCATCCACGGTCAGCCCGCCATGCGCGACGCCCAGCACGGTGGTGAAGACGAGCGCGGTGAACAGCCCCTGCACCGGCAGCGCCAGCAGGATGGCGAGGCCGAGCAGCAGGTTCCATCCGGCGACGCCCTTCACCGAAAAGCGATCGAACGTCATGCCCGCGACGAACTTGGCGCCGATGCCGATGAGGAAGGTGAGCGACCAGGCCGAGGCAGCGACGGTGCGCGAGAGGCCGATCTCGTTGGTGAGATAATAGATGCTGTGCTGGAAGAGCGCCTGATCGATCAGCGCCGAGAGGAACGTCGCCAGCGCGATCAGCCAGAAGGCGTGCTGGCGCAGCATGGTGCGGAAGCTGATGCCGAGATCGGCCGCGCGCAGCCGGGCGCTGCTGACCTGCTCGCTCGTCCGTACCGCCTCGGGCAGCACATCCGCCTCGCTGGGGTTGAACCGCACCGACAGCGCGAGCGGGATGGAAATGCAGAAGATGCCGATGCTCAGACAGGCAAAGGCGACGCGCCAGCCATAAAGCGGAATGAGCTGGCTGGTCATCAGCGGGAACAGCACCCCGCCAAAGCTGGTGCCGATGACCGCGACGCCCGTCGCCAGCCCGACATTGCGCATGAACCAGCGCGAAACAAGCAGCCGCAGCGAAATGATCACGGCGCCCTGGCCGATGCCGATCATGAAGCCGACGACATAATAGCTCCACAGCGAGTGGACGAACAGGAAGCCCGCCAGCCCGATGGCTTCGGCCGCCATGGCGCCGACCAGCACCAGCTTGAGGCCGATCCGCTCCACCAGCGGACCGATGATGAAGATCGCCATGATCGCGCCGGTGAGGCTCTTATAGGTGTAGATGAGCGTCGCCTGGGTGAGCGTCCAGCCGAACTCCTTCATGACCTCGGGATAGACGAACGGCATGGTCAGCGGCGCGCCGAAGGCGATGAGGAAGATGAAGAACGCCTTGGCGACCACGCCCCAACCCGGATAGCGCCAGGTCGCGCGGATGATAGCGATCTTGTCTGTGAGGCTCGCTCGACCTGCCATGCTCTCGCTCCCGTCCTGCCTCTTGCCGTCCTCGCCCGATCAGGCGGCCAGGCCGGGCGCGCCGCGCTGCGCCTGCCCGGTCAGCACGGCGATGGCCGCCTCCGTGCCGCCGGCCCGATAAGGCACGCCGGCGAAGGCCAGCGCAGCTTCCGTCGCGGCGATGGTGCCGAGCACCAGCGCGTCGCTGAAGTCACCGAGATGGCCGATCCGGAACACCCGGTCATCGAGTTGGCCGAGGCCATTGCCGAGGCTCATGTTGCAGCGCTCCAGCGCCGCCTCGCGCACCGCATCGGCGGAGATACCGTCCGGCATCCGCACGGCGGTGAGCACCGGCGAATGGGCGGCGGCATCGCGGCATTGCGTCTCGAAGCCCCATTGGGCGACTGCAGCACGCGTCGCCTGCGCCGCCCGCTGGTGACGCGCGAAGACGGCGTCCAGCCCCTCCTCCTGCATCATGGCAATGGCCTCGCGCAGCCCCTGCAGCAGATTGATGGCCGGGGTGTAGGGGAAGAAGCCCCGGGCATTGGCCTCCAGCATCTCGCCCCAGTCCCAATAAGAGCGCCTCATCCCGGCCGATTTCGACGCCGCGATCGCCTTTTGCGACAGGGCATTGAAGGAGAGGCCCGGCGGCAGCATCAGCCCCTTTTGCGAGCCGCCGACCGCCACATCCACGCCCCAGACATCATGCTGATAATCCACCGACGCCAGCGACGAGACCAGATCGGCCATCAGCAGCGCGGGATGCCCCGCTTCATCGATGGCGCGGCGCACGGCGGCGATGTCTGAGGTCACGCCGGTGGAGGTCTCGTTATGGACCACGCAGACCGCCTTGATGCGATGCGCCTTGTCCGCGCGCAGCCGCTCGCCAATGGCCGCGGCATCGACCGGGGTGCGCCAGTCGCCGGGGATCAGCTCGGGCTCCAGGCCGATCTTGCGGGCGAGCCGGCACCAGAGGGTCGCGAACCAGCCGGTCTCGTACATCAGCACCGCATCGCCCGGCGAGAGCGCGTTGACCAGCGCCGCCTCCCACGCGCCGGTGCCCGACGAAGGGTAGATGATGACCGGGCCGGCGGTCTTGAAAATGCCCTTTATCCCGCCCAGCACCTCGACCGTGAGATCGCGAAAATCAGGCCCGCGATGGTTGATGGTTGGGCGCGCAATTGCCTCCATCACCCGTTGCGGCGTGGTCGTGGGACCGGGCAGTTGCAGGAAGTGCGCGCCGGGGCGATGGGAAGACGTGGCAGACATGAACGGTCCTCAGGCTGGCGCGGGCGCGAGGCGGCGCTTGCGGTCCACCGGCTCGGCGGTCCCCCTGCTCCACACCGCGCGGCGCGCATTGTAGAAATCGAGCCAGTCCTGCTCGGGCGGGAGCAGCGCATAGCCGGCGCGGACATTATGGTAGCAGGCCGGATTATCGACGCCCGGCGGCACCACCCCGTCGTCCAGCAACGCCGTCGCGGCCCATTTGAGCCGCCGGCGGGTGAGCACGATCATCCGATCGCTGGTGCCCAGATGCTCCATGGTGCGGTCCACCACCGGCCCCATGCTCTCGGTGACGGCCTGATCCTGCACCGGGATCGCCTCGATGCCGCTATAGCTCTGCGTCGACTGCGCCTCACGCGAGATCAGATGATCGTTGCGCGGATTGGCATCGATGCGGAAGCGGCCGAGCCAGTCGGTGGTGTTGGGCAGGAAATTGATGGGCGAGGTGGTGCCGGGGATCGGCTTGCCCGCCTTGGTGAGCGTCGTCGCGCCGGTGCGCGGGCCGCCGATGGTGACGAGCATGGCATGATGATCATCCAGCGGCACCCAGGCGCGGGCGCGGATATGGTCGAGCGGTTCGGAGGGCGCCATGGTCCAGAAGGGCAGCGCGAACTGGCCGATGCGGTGATAGAGATTGTCCCCGGCGGGGCGGTAGGCGCAATACATGGTCCCGTAATCGGTCTCCAGCGCCTCATATTTCGGCGCAAGATTCTCGCGCATCTGCCGGTAATAATTGATCGAGCCTTCCTCGAACTGGTCCGGCGTGGCCGCGCCCAGATGCAGGAAGCCGACATGGCAGGTGTCGATGTCCCCCTCCAGCGCCTGCAGCCAGTTGCACTCGCGCATCATGAAGGTGACGGTGAGCGGCTGGCCCGCCTCCACCTCGTCCCAGTCGAAATGCGGCAGCGC
Organism: Sphingobium sp. B2D3C; assembly: GCF_025961835.1. Classification (NCBI taxonomy): domain Bacteria; kingdom Pseudomonadati; phylum Pseudomonadota; class Alphaproteobacteria; order Sphingomonadales; family Sphingobiaceae; genus Sphingobium; species Sphingobium sp. B2D3C. Next base: position 2,112,482 of record NZ_JAOQOK010000001.1, read on the forward strand.
CGGCGGCTCGGCGCGGGTGCCCATATAGACCCAGGCGACGCCGTAGCGCTCGACCACGGGCAGCGCGCGGATTTTCACCTTGTCCTTATAGTCCGTCTCCGGCGGCTCGCTCGGCATCTCGATGCACTGGCCGGTCCGATCGAACTTCCAGCCATGATAGACGCAGCGGATGCCGCCCTCCTCATTGCGGCCATAGAACAGCGACGCGCAGCGATGGGCGCAGCGATGATCGACCACGCCCAGCGATCCATCGGGCGAGCGGAAGGCGAGGAAGTTCTCCCCGAGCAGCCGTAGCCGCAGCGGCGCGCCGCCAGCCTTGACTTCGTCCGGCATGAAAGCGGGGATCCAATATTCCCGCATCAACGCGCCCATGGGGGTGCCGGGACCGGTCTGGGTCAGCAAGGCATTGTCTTCCGGCGACATTCCGCCCTCCCCCACACTTGAATGAATCAAACTATAATATAGTTATTCTTTTTCATCCGATGCGGCGTGGCTTGTCAAGCAATGCCGGGCGGGGCAGGATTGAAATCATCATATAGAATGACCGATCGCCCGCCCCGCGCGGGCGATGCCAACATGAGAAAGCCTGTTCCCTTGGCCGAATCCGACACCGTTTTCAGTTCCGTGCGCAGCCAGTCGCTCGCCTCGCGCATCGTCTCGCAGGTGATCGATGCGCTGTTCGCCGGCCAGTTCAAACCCGGCCAGTTCCTCGGCACCGAGGCGCAGTTGACCGAGACCTTCCAGACCAGCCGCGTGCCGATCCGCGAGGCGCTGGGCCGGCTCGAAGCGCTGGGGGTCGTCACGATCAAGACCGGCGCGGGCGGCGGCGCGACGATTGCCGAGGGCAAGCCGGACCAGTTCGCCACCGCCCTGGCGGTGCAGTTCATGCTCGTGCAAGTGACGGCCGAGGAGATTTTCGATGCCCGCATCGGCATCGAATGCCGCGCGGCAGAGCTTGCCGCCGAGAAGATCACCGACGACCAGATCGAGGCGCTGCGGCTGCTGCTGGAGCGGATCATGGAGCCGGACCTGCCGCGGCGGGAGTCCGTCGATCGCATCCTCGCCTTCCACCGCTTCATCGTGGAGGCCTCGGGCGCGCGCACGCTGGTGACGCTCATGCATGCGCTGGAGCATGCGCTGCTCAACCTGTTCACGGCGCTGGAAGCCTCACCGCGCAACAGCCGCATCGGCTACAAGTCGCTGCAGGGCATTTTCGACCGGATCGCCGCGCGCGACAGTGAGGGCGCCTTCACGGCGATGCGCCTCCATCTGCTCGATCGGCGCAAGTCGATGCTCTACCGGCTCAAGGAGCTGAGCGACCAGGCGGGGATCGCGACACCTGCCAGCTAGGCGGCCCACGCTCTCCGGTCAGACGCTCGTCCCGACCAGCCGCCCGATCCCGGCTGTCAGGGCCATGGCAAGCGCGCCCCAGAAGACCACCCGCGCCACCGGCCGCCAGGGCTTGGCCCCGCCAGCGCGCGCGCCAATGGCGCCGAGCAGGCCGAGAAACAGGATCGACCCTGCCGCCTCGCCCACCACCATGCGGTCCATCGGCAGCACGGCGGCCAGCACCAGCGGCAGCGCCGCGCCGGCCGTGAAGGTGGCGGCGGAGGTGAAGGCGGCCACCACCGGGCGGGCCGCTGTCGTCTCGGTAATGTGCAGCTCGTCACGCGCATGAGCGCCGAGCGCATCATGGGCCATCATCTGCTCGGCCGCGCGCCGCGCCGTCGCCGGATCGACGCCGCGCGCGACGTAGATGTCGGTGAGTTCCTGCAGCTCGGCCTCGGGCGCGGTGGCCAGCTCCTGCGTTTCGCGCGCGAGGTCGGAGCGCTCGGTGTCGGACTGAGAGCTGACCGAGACATATTCGCCGGCCGCCATCGACATCGCCCCGGCCACCAGACCGGCAGCACCCGCGACGATCAGCGCCGACCGATCCGCACCCGAGGCCGCCACGCCGAGGATGAGGCTGGCCGTGGACACGATGCCGTCATTGGCGCCCAGCACCGCCGCGCGGAGCCAGCCAATGCGAGAAACAAGATGATATTCCCGATGCGACCTCATGGATGATCCCCTCACAGTTCGGCGCGAGTTTATCAGAACCGGGCCTGCGCGGCGATTGGGGAAATCTGCCCTTGGGCGGAGGGCTGGCGCGATCTTATCCGGTGGCCGGCACGATCATCGCCCTGGTGACAGGCGCCTCGCTGCCGCTGATCTGCAGGATGTGGCGCCCGGCCTTGAGGCGGAAATCGACGATCTTGCGGATGCCCGAGCAAGCCGGCCCGTGCCCATGCGTGAGCGAGGGCACGCGCGCGCCGTCGGTCACCATGTCCACCCACGCCGCTGCGCCCAAGGCGACACGGTAGACGCCGTCGCGCGGGGCGTCGAACGCCAGCATCCCGGCGTAGGTGCCGGGCTTGGCCGCACGCTCGGGCGCGGCAGCGAACGCAACGGATGAGGCAGGCGACAAGGTGAGATCGACGGCCTGGCCGGGCTTGAGCTGAACGGCTGCTTCCGTCGCGCTGGCAACCCGCTCGGCGCTGCGCCAGGCAGCAAATTCAGGCGGCAGAGCCGCATCGTCCGCGCAGGCGGGCGCATCCGCAGCGGGCATCTGAGCGGCGACGGGCACCGGTGCCAGCGCCATTGCGAGAGCCATCATCATACGCATTGTCCGCTTCTCCTCTGGACGGTCGGTTCTTTCGATGTATTTGCGCATATACATCGAATCACGAACAAGAAAAGGGGACCCATTGATGAGAGCGACACTGGTGCTGGGCGCCGCAATTCTGGTCACGTCCGGCACGGGCCGCGCACAGGCGCCGGAGAGCGAGGCCGGCAGTTTCGGCCTCGGCCAGATCATCGTGACGGCGCCCGCCGGACCTGACCGGCTGCTCGGCACGGACACGCTCGGCCAGCAGGCCATGGTCCGCTTCAACCGCGTGCAGCTCGACGATGCGATCAACCTCCTGCCGGGCGTCGCGGCAGGCAATAGCGGCGGCTCGCGCAACGAACGGCTGGTGTTCGTGCGCGGCTTCGACCGCTTTCAGGTGCCGCTCTCGATTGACGGGATCCGCGTCTATCTCCCGGCCGACAACCGGCTGGACTTCGGCCGCTTCCTCACGCCGGACGTCGCCGAGGTGCAGGTCGCGAAGGCCTATGCCTCCGTGCTGGATGGTCCCGGTGCCATGGGCGGTGCGATCAATCTCGTCACGCGCAAGCCCACCAAGGCCTTGGAGGCCGAGGCGCGCGCTACACTCAATCTCGACCGCGATGCGGATTATGCCGGCTACAGCGTCTTCGCCCTGCTCGGCACGCGGCAGGACCATTGGTACGCGCAGGCGAGTTATGCCCGCAATTTCACCGATCACTGGACGCTTGCCGGTGGCTTCCACCCGGTCAGCGCGAACGAGGACGGCGGCGCGCGCGACTTCTCCCGCACATCAGATTGGCGCGTGAATGCCAAGCTGGGCGTCACTCCCAACGCCACCGACGAATATGTGCTGAGCTACACACGGCAGGAAGGCAGCAAGAATGCGCCGCTGCATGTGGGCGATACGAGCAATGTCTCGCTTCGCAACTGGAGTTGGCCCTATTGGACCATCGACACGCTGGCTTTCTTTTCCACCACCGCGCTCAGCAATCAGGCGACGCTCAAGACGCGGGCCTATTACAGCCGCTTCGACAATCTACTGCGATCCTGGGACAGCCGCAGCCAGACCAGCCAGACACTGGGTCGGTCCTTCGACAGCCCTTATGCGGACACGGCCTATGGCGGATCGGCGGAACTTGGCGTGGACCTGCTGCCCGTCAACCGCCTGACCCTTGCCTTCCATTATCGGCATGACGAGCACAGCGAATCCCAGACCAGCCGGCCGGGCCTGCCCGGCAGCATCGCCGAGCCGGTGCAGATCAGTGCCGAGCGCAACTGGAGCATCGCGGTGGAGAACCGCTTCGCCTTGCTGCCGACGCTCACCCTGACGCTGGGCGCCTCCTATGACTGGCGCGATCTCGACCGCGCGGAGGACTATGGCGTGCCGCAGGGGCAGACCGGCGCCAACCGGCTCTACAGCTTTCCGCTGCGCAACGTCGATGCGCTGAACGCGCAAGGGCGGCTGGACTGGCGCGGCGAGCATGGCAGCGCGGCGCATCTCTCGCTCTCGTCCCGTGCCCGCTTTCCGACTTTGTTCGAGCGGTTCAGCAGCCAGTTCGGCACCGCCGAGCCCAATCCCGGCCTAAACCCGGAACGGGCGACCACGCTGGAGGTCGGCGGCGCGCGTCAGCTGGGGCCGCTCCATGTCAGCGCAGCGCTCTTCCACAGCTGGGTGAGCGACGCGCTGGTCTCGGTCCGCACGCCGGCCAACCTCAATCGCCGCGAGAATTACGGATCGGCGCGTTATTATGGCGGCGAGATCGCAGTGGATGTGAGGCTGAGCGACCAGATCGAGCTGGGCGGCAATTATTCCTACATCCAGCGGGACTTCACGGTCGGCATGGCGCCGGCGGGCAGCCTGATCCGCCCGTTCCAGCTGACCGATGTGCCGGGCCACAAGGGCTTTGCTTATCTGGGCTGGCGGCCCGTCCCTGCCCTGCGCGTCACGCCCAACCTCGATTTTGCTTCGCGCCGCACGACCGTCACCCCGGCCTCCGCCAACGGCCTCGCGCCCATCTATTACAAGACGGGCGGCTATGCGCTGGCCGGGCTGAGCATCGAATATGCGCTGACGCCGCAGGCCACGCTCAGCGTTGGCGGTCGCAACCTCTTCGACCGGGATTATGTGCTGACCGATGGCTTCCCCGAACCGGGCCGCTCGCTGTTCCTCACCCTGAGCGCGCGCTACTGACGCCTCTGTCCCTCCACAATCGATATTACTGTCTTTCTATATGATCTTTCTGCGGATATGCTCTCGCCTCACAATAGGAGCGGAGGAGAGCGCATGGCCGTCCAGAGGAAGAACGAGCGGTTTATGGCCGCGCTGGCGCCGGCGAAGGCGATGGACGTCGTTGTCGTCGGCGGCGGGCCGGCCGGATGCGTCGCGGCGCTGAGCGCGGCGCGCAATGGTGCGCGGGTGATGCTCATCGAGCGGGTCGGCTATCTGGGCGGGATGATGACCGGGGGCGGCATCGGCGGGATCGGCATCAATGGCTATATCATCGAGAAGGGCATCGGCACGCCGGTGGTGAAGGGCATCTCGCTGGAGATCCTGCACCGCATCCAGGCCATCGGCGGCGCGCCGGAGGGTAGCCCGATTGCGCGGCACCCGACCGACTCCGTGATGATGACCAGCCTGCTCGATGAAATGATGGAAGAGGCCGGCGTCGAGGTGCTGTTCAACACCGTGGTGTTCGACACGCTGGTGGAGGACGGGCGGGTGACGGGCGTCGCCATCGGCAACAAGTCCGGCGGGCAGGTGGTGCTGGCCGATGTGGTGATCGACGCCTCCGCCGATGCAGACGTGGCCGCCTGGGCCGGCGCGCCCTTCCACCATGGCCGCGAGGAAGACGGGCGCCATCATGGCGGATCGATGGACATGCAGATCGGCGGCATCGATGTCGACCGGCTGATCGACTATCTGCGCAACCAGCCGCTGCTGAGCGAAGAAGAGCGCGCCGAGCTGGACCGCGAGCGCTCCGCGCTGATGGGTGGCGGGCGGCCGGTGAATACCTACAAGTCGCTCAAGGGCGAGACGCTCTACGCCGAGCCCATGGCCCAGCCGACCGACTGGGACGAGGTGGACCGCATCCGCGCGGCCGGCGGCATCCCCAAGTTGCGCCTCTCTCCCGCAGCGGGCGGCCCGATCCCCGGCAAGGCGACGGCACCCAAGGTGGATGGCAAATATGTCCCCCTCCCCGCCGGGCTGGACCGCGAATGGGTGGAGTATATCAAGGCCGGCAAGGTGCCCTTGCTCTATGGCGCGACAGAGCCGGTCTATCCGCCGCCGCGCTTTGGCAGCATCGGCATCTTCCGCCACGGCAAGATGCGCGACGGGCAGATGATGTCCGGCGTGTACGAGGTCTGGTACGACCACACCAATGAGGAGGAAGTGAGCAAGTCGCTGATTTATCGGCGCAAACTCAACCGCGTGTACCTCAACTTCTTGCGCGAGCGCATCCCCGGCTTCGAGGAGGCCTATATCGTCATGGAATCCCCCACCGGCGGCGCGCGCGAGGGCCGGCGGATCGTCGGCGATTATATCCTCACCGAGGATGATGTGCTGGCAGGGCGGCGCTTTCCCGACGTGATCGCCAAGGGCGGGCCGCGCGGGCCGGACCTGCATTCGGTGACCGGCCTGTGGGGCGATGGCGTGGCCTCGCCGTTCAAGGCGCCATACGACATTCCCCATCGCATCCTGCTGCCCAAGGGCATTGAGGGCCTGCTGGTAGCGGGGCGCTGCGTCTCCGCCACCTTCGCGGCGCTGGGCGCGGTGCGCGATCAGGCGACCTGCATGTCCATGGGCGAGGCGGCGGGTGCGGCGGCAAGCCTTGCGGTGCGCGCGGGCGTTACCCCGCGTCAGGTGGACGTGCGCGCCGTGCAGCAGCGCCTGCTCGATCAGGGCGCGCTGCTTTACATTGGCGATGAGCAGCCGCTGGAGATGGAGCCGGCGGAGTGATCACCCGCGCGGCTATTCCCCGCGTCTGATGAAGTCCGCAGCGCGCTCGGCGACCATGATGACCGGGAGGTTGGTATTGCCGCCGGGCAGGCGCGGGAAGATGGAGGCGTCGACCACTCGCAGCCCGTCGACGCCATTCACCCGCAGGCGCCCGTCGACGACGGCCTGCGCATCGCTGCCCATGCGGCAGGTGCCGCTCGGGTGATAGGCCGTCGCCGCTGTCTCGCGGATATAGGCCATGACTTCCTCATCCGACAGCAAGGGTCGCTCCGGCCGCCGCATCTGCCCCACCACCTTGGCGAGCGCCGGCTGACGGATGAGCGCCTCCAGTCCGCGATAGCCGCCGAGCATGGCGCGCTGATCCTCCGGGTCGCTCATCAGGTTGAAGGCGATGCGCGGATGGGCCAGCGGATCGGGCGAACCGAGCTTCAGCCAGCCCCGGCTCTTGGGGTAGTTGAGCGACCACATCGCCCCCATGCGCGGCCCGAACGGCCGGGCCACGCCGGGGAACCAGACCCGCGAGAACATGGAGAGCGGGATCAGCAGGAAGTGCATGTCGATCACATCCGGGTCCGCGCCGGTGGCGACATTGGCGGAAGCGGCGAGCGGGGGCGCCCCCATGATGCTCTTGCGCCCTGCCACCCAGCGCAGGAACGAGCCGGTCAGCCGGTCGAAGCGCAATTCCCGGTCGAAGGCGAGCGCAGGATCGAGATCGAACTCCATGCCGGCGCCGGGATGATCCTGCAGATTGGCGCCGACCTCGCCGCTTTCCACGGCGACATCCAGGCCCATCTCCTGCAGATGGGCGCCCGGCCCAATGCCCGAGAGCAGCAGCAGTTGCGGCGCGTTGATCGCGCCGCCGGCCAGCAGCACTTCGCGCTCGGCGAGGATCTCTTCCAGTCGCCCGTTGCGTGAAACCTCGATGCCGATTGCCCGGCCATCACGCAGCAGCACACGCGTCGCCACGGCACCGGTGCGCACCTCCAGATTGGGCCGGCGCAGCGCCGGACGCAGATAGGCCTCCGACGTATTGGCGCGGCGACCGTTGCGCGTCGTGAAATCCGGCATGCCGAAACCGTCGGTTCGCGGGCCGTTGAAATCCTCCGTGATCGGGTAGCCGAGCGACCGGGCCGCCTCCAGCACATTGGCCATCAGCGGGCTGGGCGCCGGATGCGGCTCGACGCTCAGCGGCCCGCTGCCGCCATGTTCGGGCGTATCGCCGCGCCAGTGCCGCTCCAGCTTGCGGAACCAGGGCAGCACATCGTCCCAGCCCCAGTCGGCGAGGCCGGTATCGCGCCAGCCATCATAATCGGCCTTGTGCCCCCGGATCGCCATCATGCCGTTGAGCGAGGACGTGCCGCCGAGCATCCGCCCGCGCGCGACCGGCAGGCGGCGGCCGTCCAGCTCCGCCTCCGGCTCCGACATGAAGCCCCAGGTGAGCGCCGGATTGGGCCACAGCTTGGAGACCGCCAGCGGCAGGCGCACATCCAGCCGCCGGTCGCTGCCGCCGGCTTCCAGCAGCAGCACGCGGTTGCGCGGATCTTCGGACAGGCGGGCGGCGAGCACGCAGCCTGCCGAGCCGGCGCCGACGACGATGTAATCGAACCGGTCCACGCTCAGATGACTTTCCAGAACCGGAATATGGAGCCTTCCGGATTGCGCTGGCCGACGCCGACGAAAATCGTGCGGTTCAGCCAGTCATAGGGGCCGGCGGGCGCCTCGAAGCGCGGAGTCATGCGCATATAATAGCTTTGCGGATCGACCTGCTCGCCCGCCAGCAAGGCCTTGACCACCTCCGGCGGGGCGCTGCGCACGCCGGTGCTGCGCTTGAGGATATGGGCGCCGTCGTCCGTCTCCAGCAGATATTGCGATTCGAACCGCCCACCGCCATCGGGGCGCACGAGGGGAAAGTCGCCGCCGCTGCCCTTGACGATCCGGCCCGAAAGGCCGGGGCCGGAGAAGCTGCCCTCGCCGATCAGCACCGCACCGCGCGTGTAGCCCTGCGCCACCTCGATATGCATGCGCGGACCAAGGCCGATGCGCATTTCCAGAGCGAATTCCAGCCGCATGGTCAGACGATCCTCTCGATGTTGAGGACAGGGCTGCCCTCGGCCTGCTCGGCAACGAACGCCAGCCGTGCCAGATGGGCGACGCCGCCATCCTCGGCGGCCTCGAACAGCAAAGCGAGCCGCAGTCCCTCGAAATCCGGCGCGCGGGTGCGATAGCCATTGCCGAAGCAGCGGGCGAAACTGCCATCGCTGAAGGCGACATAATAAGAGGCTTCGACCACCGTGACGCCATCAGCGCGCAGCAGATGCATCTCGCTGCCGCCGACCAGCCGGCCCTCAAGCCCCTCGCCTACGAAGGTGCCGCCGCCGATGGACACATAGCTGCGCTGGCCGCCGGTCGCGATCTCGCCGACCGTGACCGGGAAGGCGCGCATGGGCGTCATGCGGAAGGCGGGCGCGAAGCCGGGCACCGGCGCGCTGCTTCCCTCAGCCATGACCGTGGACCTGATGATCGTGCGCGATCGTCACGGATTTGAGTTCGGTATAGGCTTCCACCCCGGCTCTCCCATTTTCGCGGCCGAAGCCGGATTGCCTGACGCCGCCCGCGGGCATCGCGATGTCGCCAGCGCTGCTGTTGACCCGCACGGTCCCGGCCCGGAGGCGACTGACCATGCCATGCGCCCGCGAGAGGCTGCGCGTCCAGACATAGGCGGAGAGGCCATAGCGGCTCGCATTGGCTAGTGCGGCGATTTCATCGAGATCGTCGGTATCGAACGGGATCGCGCACAGCACGGGGCCGAAAATCTCCTCATCCACCGCCGCCATGCCCGCCTGCACGGAGCCGAGCACCGTCGGCGCGACATAATAGCCTTGCTCCGGCAGGGCGATGTCGCCGCCCGCGCGGCTGGCGCCCTGTGTGAGGGCGCCCTCGACAAAGCCCATGATCCGCGCGCGTTGTGCCTGCGTGATGACAGGGCCGAGCTGGGTCGCGGGATCGAGCGGATCGCCGATCGTCATGCCCGCGCCGATGCGGGCGATCTTCTCCACCAGCGTATCGGCCACGGACCGATGCACGAACAGGCGCGAGCCGGCCGAACAGGTCTGCCCGCTGTTGAAGAAGATGTTCATGGCGATGGCGCGCGCGGCGGCATCGAGATCGGCGTCGGCAAAGACGATGACCGGCGATTTGCCGCCCAGCTCCACCGTCACCCGCTTCATCTGCCGCGCGCAGTCGGCCGCGATCTGCGTGCCGGTCGCCGTCGATCCGGTGAAGCTGATCTTCGCGACGCCGGGATGATCGACCAGCGCCGCACCCACGACCGGACCAAGGCCGGTCACGACATTGAAGAAGCCCGGCGGCACGCCGCAGGCCACGGCCAGTTCCGCCAGCTTGAGCGCGGAGAGCGAGGATTGCTCCGCCGGCTTGAGCACCACCGCACAGCCCGCCGCAATCGCGGGGCCGAGCTTGAACGCGGCGCCCATCAACGGATAATTCCAGGGAATGATGTGGCCGACCACGCCGACCGGCTCGCGCAGCGTATACGCCGTCGTCTCGCCGGGTTGGGAAAGCTCCATGCTCTCCCCGGTGAGCTTGGTCGCCCAGCCCGCGAAATAGCGCAAGGTCGCGGCCGTGCCGGGCACGTCGACCCGCCGGCTGTTGCTGATCGGCTTACCGGTATCGAGCGTTTCGAGCAGCGCGAAATCCTCGGCATGGCGCTCCACCGCCTGCGCCAGTGCCAACAGGGCATCCTGCCGCTGGGCGGGTGTCCAGCGCGTGCGCCGGGCCGCGACCATCGCCGATTCGGCCGCCTGCACGGCCTGGTCGATATCCGCCGCAGTCCCCGCACCGACCTCGGCAAAGACCGCGCCGGTCGCGGGGTTTTCCACCGGCAGCCGGTCGCCCGCCGCAGGGGGCGTCCACGCGCCGCCAATGAAATGACGCGCCTCGGCGGCAAGGGGCAATGGCACTTTCAACGTCATCTCAAATACATGTCCATGATGCGGCTGAGGCCCCTGCTATCAGCGCGCCTGCGGGCAAACTTGTCTCGCGACGCATCTTTCTGACCAGCGCCGCACTGGAGACAAAATCAACAGTGCGGCGGTCTGCTGGACAGGCTCCGGTCTGGGGTCTAGCGTGCGCAAAAGCCGGACCGAGGGCAAAAGACCCCGGCCAGGATGCGAGAGGAGCCACGGGGATGCACATCTTCACCACTAAGGCATCGAGCCGCGTCGAGCGCAGCCGGCAATGGTGCGCCGTCACGCAGGCGCCCCACATCGAATTTGCGGACGATCGCGAGGCGTCGCTGCGCGGCGGCGATTTCGGCGCGCTCCGTTTCTGCATCGTTTCGCTGGGCAGTCACCGGCTTGTTCTGCCCGACATGGCCGATCGACGATCGCCACCGACCATGAAGCTGCTGTTCCAGGAAGAAGGCACTGCCCGGATCAGCCAGGGCGGACTCTACAATGATGTGCAAGCCGGCCAGTGGTGCGCGCTGCGCAAGGACGTGCCCTACACCATCGACGCGCCGGACCAGTGCCGCCAGTTGGCGGTGACGGTGCCGTGCAGCCTGCTCACCGCGCCCCGCTGGAGCCTGGACCGCTGGCGCAAGCCCCGTAGCTTCCTGCGCGGGCCGGCCCAGATCCTTCATGCCAGCGTGAGCGCCTCGGTCATGACCGGCAACACGCTGCGGATGCAGGACCGCGAGCTGCTCGGCGACCAGATCGCCCATCTGGTCAACATGACCATCCATGCCGATGACGTGCTGACCATGCCCGACCCGCGCGAAAGCCGGCGACGGGCGATCCTGGAATATGTCGACCGGCATCTGGCCGATGCGGACTTGAGCATCGCGCGCATCGCGCGGGATTTCAGCATGTCGAGCCGCTCGATCCACAAGCTGTTCGAGGGTGAAGCCTATACCATTGCCCGCGCCATCTGGGACCGGCGGCTGGAGCGCTGCCGCGAGGAGATGGTCGACCCGGCCCTCGCCCGCCGCTCGATCACCGAGATCGCCCACCTTTGGGGCTTTAGCGATTCCCAGCATTTCAGCCGGGCTTTCAAGCAGCGCTTCGGCCTTACGCCGCGCGATTATCGCAATCTCTTCTCGCTGCACTGAACGGCCCGGAAGGGGGATCGCGATCGCGAGCACGACCAGTCAGGTCGATGCGCTCCCATCCAATCGGCATGTCGCGCTGAGCGTCTATCCAGATAGACCTGCCGCTCGATGCCTGCCGACCGCAGGCCTGCCACCCGGGAACAGATAAACGTGACCAGAAGACAGCTCACCGTCGCCCTGATCCTGCTCGCCTCGATCAACGCCTTCGGTTTCCTCGACCGGGTGATGATCGCGCTCATTGCGGAGAAGATCAAAGCCGAGTTCCTGCTCAGCGATCTTCAGATCGGCCTGCTCGGCGGCACAGCCTTCGCGGTGGTGAACGCCTTTGCGAGCGTTCCCATTGCGCGCCTGGCAGAACGCTACAACCGCGCCCGCGTGACCGCGAGCTTCCTCATGCTCGCCTCCGTCTTCACGGCACTGGCGGGCGCGACGGTCAGCTTCTTCCAGCTTTTCCTGTGCCGCTGCGGCATGGCGGCCGGCAATGCGGCGACCGAGGCCCCACCCCACTCGATGATCTCCGACATGGTCCCGCCGGAAAAGCGCGCCTCGGCCCTGTCGCTCTACATGCTCGGCGTGCCGGTGGCGGCTCTGGTCGGATCATTCGCGGGCGGCGCCATTGCCGAACATTTCGGCTGGCGTGACACGTTCGTTTTCTTCGGCGTGATGGGCGGGCTGATCGCTTTGCTCTGCTTCTTCTGCCTGCATGAACCAGAGCGCAGCGTGCCGCCTGCTGCTGCCGGATCGGGCAAGCTCGGCACATGGCAGGTGGTGCGGCTTCTGCTGGGCAACAAGAGCATCCGTTATGTGCTCGCAGGCCTCGCCTTCATCAGCCTTGGCGCCTTTGGGGTGAACACATTCCTTCCCGCTTTCTTCTCCCGCAATTTCGGGCTGGATGCGGCGCAGGCGGGTCTCGTCTTCGGCGTCGTCTCCGGCATTGCCGCCTTTTTCGGCACGCTGCTCGGCGGCTATGGCAGTGAGCATATGGCCCGGCGCGATGGGCGCTGGCTGCTTGGCTTCCCGGCGCTCGGCACCGTGATCGGCGTACCGATCTTCCTGGCAGGGCTGAGCAGCAACATGCTGTTCATCGCCATTCCGCTCATGCTGGTCGGCTCCTTCTCCTTCTACACCGCGATGGGGCCGGCGATCGCGACGCTGCACGGCTCGCTGGACAGCTTCAGCCGGGCGACCGGATCGGCCGTGTTCCTGTTGATGGTCCATCTGTTCGGTCAGGGGCTGGGACCGCCATCCGTCGGCGTGGTCAGCGACATGGCGTCGAGCTTCATCTATGGGGGCAGTCAGTTCGCCACCCAGTGCGCCGGGGCTGCCGGACAGGTTCAGGGCTCAGCCTGCGCGGCGGCCTCGGCCCTGGGCCTGCGCTATGCTATCGGCCTGTTCGCCATCTTCTTCCTGCTCGGCGGGCTGATGCTGTATCTCGCGGCGCGGACCAACCACCGCGCGGCGCAGGCGACCGTCCCGGCGCATTGACCGCGCCCTCATTTTGCAACGGAGACCCGCATGAGTCAGGCCATTACCGATCGCGACGCCCAGCTTGCCTTGCTGGAGAGCGCCGATCCGCAGCTCGCGGCCAACAAGCGCCTCGTCTGGGACATGTATCGCACCGTGCTGCAGGCGGGCCATGCCGACCGGGCCGCCGATTTCATTGCCGAGGGCTATATCCAGCATAACCCCAATGTCGCTTCCGGCCGGCAACCGCTGGTCGACTTCATCAAGGGCTCGCGCCCGGTCCGCGAGATCGAGGAGCGGATCATGCTGCCGCTGGTCAACATAATCGCCGAGCGGGACATGGTGATGTGCGTGTTCGAGCGGCCCGAGAAGGATGCCGAGGGGCAGCCTTATGTGACGAGCTGGTTCGACCTGTTCCGCATCGAGAATGGCATGATTGCCGAGCATTGGGATCCGGCGCTCAAGAGCGTGGAGATGCTCAAATTCGATCCCAATAGCAAGCGCACGCCGCCCACCGACTGAGCGGCGAGCGGCAGCGCGCGGGTGGCCTGGGCCGCCCTACACCTCCTTATAGTGGTAAGGCGCGATCACCGGCTCAGGGTAGGATTCATACTCCATCGTCGGCGGCAGATCGGGCTGCAGCCCGTCGATCGAGCGCAGCAGCTGGACGCCGCCGCGATGCCAGCCCTCGTCATATTCGGTGTAGATGTTCATATAGCCATGCAGCTGCGCGATCCGCCACGTGCCGTTCTCAATCTTGTAGCTGTTCTCATAGGTCGCCTCGCCCCAGCGCGCCTCGCGCCCGACGCCGCCGACCATCATGAACGTGCGCCAGCGCGCCTTCGCAGTGCCGGCGGCACAATCGATGTGGACGACCGGCTGGAGCTGCATGTGATTGTACAGCACGCCAGGACCATAAGGCGGCAGGTGGTGGAGATATTCCCGCACCCGCTCCCGCCCGACATAGACGCCGCGCCCGGCCAGCTCGAGCGTGCCATCCTCGGCAAACAGCCTGGCCGCATCGTCCCAGCGGCCCTTGTCGACATAATAGCCATAAGCGCACTGGAGATTGCAGATTTCGACATAATGATCCGCCTTGTCGGCACGGGCGGCGAGCGCCGTCAGATCGGACCGCAAACGCGCCAGTTCCTCGCGCAGGGCTGAGACATCATCGGACATGGGGGTGCTCCTTGGGGTCGGGGGATATTATGGGTTCCACGTCGTCACCCCGGGCTTGACCCGGGGTCCCGCTTTACTGCTGGCCGAAGCCCGAAAGCAGCGGGACCCCGGATCAAGTCCGGGGTGACAACGGTGGGTGTGATGGGGTGGCATCCGCTTAGGCCTTCGCCAGCCGCGGATCGCGCTCGTCCTGGGCCCAGGGCGAGCGCATCCGGTAGGGCACGAAGTGGAACACCGCTTCGACGGCGGAAATGGCATCGTCGCGGATCTTGAAGGCTTCCAGATAGGCGAAGCTGTGGGGCCGCAGGAAAAAGCCGGTGCGCGTCTCGCCATTGGTGAGCTGATAGTCGCGCGTCTGCCCGTCATGATCGATGAAGCCGCCGCAGAGGACCACGCCCTGCTCCTCGTCCACCAGCGGATAGCGCCGCGCGCGTATCCAGTTGTCGAACCGGTAATAGCCGAGCAGGAACTGCTCCTCGCAGCCCATCTTGGCGACCGGCGCCAGATCGGGCTGGGGATTGTGCGTGGTCTGCACGCCATTTTCGCGCCGCTCGCAATCCGCGGTGAAGCGGGTGTGCAGCGTGCCGTCATTCTGCTCGAGCGTGGAGAAATAGCCATCGGCCAGCGAGAGCATCCGTGCCCGTTCGGTGCGGGAGGCGGGCGGGACCGGCTCGGTCAGTTCCGGACGCGGCGCGGGATCGGTGTTGAGGAAGGGGACGCCGCTGTCCGTCGCGCGCGCCACCAGCAGCTCGATCTCGGCGAGCGCGCCGGTTTCCAGCGCCGCGATCCGCAGCACGAACAGCGCCTTGTCGCCGCTTTCCTCCAGCACGCCGAAGCGCGCGGCATTACTGGTGCGCACGTCCACCACATCCCAGCGATACTCGCCGATGCCGGTCACGGTCTTCCAGGCGCCGTCGCCAAAGGGGAATTCGACGCTGTTCTCGGTATAGCGCAAACGGGGCGCGAGGGCCAAGCGCTGGGGATCATTGGCGCCCAGGGACGCGACGGTCTCATCCAGCAATGCCAGCAAAGCGGCTCTGTCCATACGCAGACATCCTCTCCTGTAACGCCGCCGGGTTTATCCCGCTCGTCCGGTGACGCTCGCAGCCCCTAGCCGATTGTTTGCGCAGGAACTTGCCGGTGCGCGCATCCCGATCCGGCCGGGTTCAGAGATCGATCATCCCGGCGAGTGCCGCATCGGCCCGGCCCTGTTCGACAAACTGCGCGATCAGCCATTCAGCCGCCGGGCCGGGCGGCGTATCCCGGCGCCAGATGCCGGCGAAGCGGTAGGTTCCGCCCGGATGATCGGGCATGGCGAGGCGCACCAGCGTGCCGGCGACGAGATCGCTCTCCACCATCGGCAGCGGCATATTGCCCCAGCCGACACCCTCGCACAGCAGGGCGTGCTTGGCGCCGAGATCGGCCAGCCGCCAGGTCTTGGGGCTCAGCACCGAATAATCCTGCCCGTCGGTGGCGCGGGAGCGGTCGGTGAGCACGAGCTGGGTATAATCGCGCCCGGCGCCCGGCGGGATCTGCGCCATTTGCCCCAGCGGATGATCGGGCGCGGCGACCGGCACCAGCGGCACCGAGCCGGCCGCGACACATTCCACCCCATCGGCGCCAATGGCGAGCGGGCCGGAAATGCCGATCATCGCCCGCCCCTCCCGCACCATCGCGAGGACAGCACCAAGCGCCTCGACATGCAGGCGGAGCTGGACGGTGGGATATTCGCGCGCGAAGGCCCGCAGCACCGCGCCCAGCCGCTCGGCCGGCAGCATGACGTCGACGGCCAGATCCACTTCCGCCTCCAGCCCATCGAGCAGGCCTTTGACGCGGGCGCGCAGCCCGTCCACGCCATGGGCGACGGCACGGGCATCGGCGAGCAGCGCCCGGCCGGCAACGGTCAGCTCCGGCTTGCGCGTCCCTTCCCGCTCGAACAGCGTCAGGCCGAGCTGCGCCTCCAGATTGGCGATGCCATAGCTGATGACGGACACGGCGCGGTTGAGCCGCCGCCCTGCCGCCGCAAAACTGCCGCTGTCCACCACCGCGAGGAAGATGCGCAACTGATCGAGCGTTGGCGTGCCGGGCGCGCTCACTATTCAACTTTCTCGAACATAATGGCCTATTTTATCCCACTGAACAGCAAAGCTCACAAGCCCTAAATCGGTCTCCAACGCCGGACAGAACGTCCGCGACCTTCCCTCTGACAAGGAGACACACGATGATCGACCTTCGCCCCTTCGACAGCCTCGGCGCCGCCAACCACGGCTGGCTGGATGCCCATCACCACTTCTCCTTTGCGGGCTATCATGATCCTGCGCGGGTCCACTTCGGCAGCCTGCGGGTGTGGAACGACGATGCCATCGCGCCGCAGACGGGTTTCCCGCCCCATCCGCACCGCGACATGGAGATCATTACCTATGTCCGCGAGGGCGCGATCACCCATCAGGACAGCCTCGGCAATGTCGGCCGCACGGAAGCGGGCGACGTGCAGGTGATGAGCGCCGGCACTGGCATCCGCCACTCGGAATATAATCTCGAGGATGTAACCACACGGATCTTCCAGATCTGGATCATCCCCACCCGCGAGGGCGAGCCGCCGCAATGGGGCGCCAAGCCTTTCCCCAAGGGCGAGCGCTCGGGCAAGTTCGTCACCCTGGCCTCCGGCCATGCCGAGGATGAGGACGCCCTGCCGATCCGCACCGATGGCCGGGTGCTGGGCGCGACCCTGCGTGCCGGCGAGACGGCGGACTATCCGCTCGGCAAGGACCGCAAGGCCTATCTGGTCCCCGCCACCGGCGCCGTGCAGATCGAGGACGTGCGGGTGAATGCCCGTGACGGCGCCGCGATCAGCGATGTGGAGGTGCTGCGCATCACGGCCATCGAGGACAGCGAAATCGTCCTCGTCGACGTGATCTGACTGCAGGAACGCCGCGCTGCCGAACCCACCGGCAGCGCGCCGTTCGCTTGTCCGCGACGCCGCGCCTCAATCCGGCATCAGGCCATAGGCGCGGTTCTTGACGACGCTCTCCAGCAACAGCCGCTCGACCGCATCCCGGTCCGCCTGCGCCTCGGCATCCCGCCGATGGAAGACGAGGCGCCAGTCATGCAGGGGAAAGAGCCGCACGATCCTGCCCCGCATATCCGGCGGGATCATCGCGGCAGGGAGGTTGGCGACCGCCTGACCGCGCGCCACCATGGCGATGATCACATCGAAAAATTGCACCCGCGCCACGATGTTGGTGGGCTGCACGCCAAAGGATGCCAGCTTGCGGCGCAAGCGCTGCTCCGCCCCGTCATCCCGCCCGGACGGCAAGGCGAAGGGCAAGCGCGCCACCTCTTCCGGTGAAAGCGGCACTTCGCGGCCTGCGGCCAGTTTGCGGTTGCCGAAGATGCCGCCCGACACCCGCCCCAGCGACCGCATCGCGTCCGCCACGGGCTCATCGGCAGGCTGGTGGATCAGCACGAAGTCATAAGTTCCACTGCTGGCCGCGAGTGTCGATTCGTGGCTCGGAATGCGGGTGTCGAACTCCAGAACGATGTGAGGATGGGCCGCCAGAAACCTGTCCAGCCTTGGCCGCACATAATGATCGGCGAGGCCTTGCCCCAGCAGGATGCGAAAGCGCACGATCTCGCGCGGGCCGGGCCTGCGCAGGCGGTGTGCCGCCAGTTGATCGGCCGCGCTGGAAAAGATCCTCAAGTCGGCGAGAAACCGCTCGCCCTCGGGCGTGAGTTCTGGCCGCCGCCCCGCGCTGCGGGCCATCAGCGCGACCCCGAGCTGCGCTTCCAGCGCCTTGAACTGGCTGCTGACCGACGCTTGGGAAATGCCCAGCAATTCGGCGCTGCCGGCAAAACTGCGTGTCTCGGCAAGCGTCTCGAAGATCACCAGCTGGCGCAGGGTAAATGGCAGGCTTTGCAGGGCACTCATCATTCAGCCATAACCTGTGCGTTATAAATGCCATTGCCCGTACATCTGTTGCCTCGCCCGTTCAATCGCTGCCACATGAGCGAAAGTCAGACGGAGACCCAAGTTGACCGACCTTGATGTGACTCGCCGCAGCGTGCTCGGCCAATCTTTGGGCGTGATCGGCGCCGGCATGGTGGGCGCCGGTTCGACGGCGCGGGCCGCGCGGCCCAAACAGGCATCGGGCAATCGGCGCAAGCAGCCGAACATCCTGTTCATCATGGCCGACGACATGGGCTATGCCGACCTCTCCTGCTACGGCCGGCGGGACTATGAAACCCCGGCGATCGACAGCCTCGCGGTCGACGGGATGCGCTTCCTGCAAGGCTATGCCAATTCCGCCGTCTGCTCGGCGACGCGCACGGGCCTTATCACCGGGCGTTATCAGAACCGCCTGCCCATCGGCCTTGAGGAGCCGCTCGCTCAGCGCCCTGTCGGCCTGCCGCCCGAGCATCCCACTCTCCCGTCGCTGCTGCGGGCGGTGGGTTATGGGACGACGCTGATCGGCAAATGGCATCTGGGCGCCCTGCCCAAATATGGCCCGCTCAAGAGCGGCTATGACCATTTCTGGGGCTTCCGGGGTGGCGGCGTGGACTATTTCACGCATAAATATGCCGGGCGCCACGACCTGTGGGACGATGACCGCGAGGTGTTCGAGAAAGGCTATCTCACCGATCTTCTGGCCGAGCGTGCGCTGGAGACGATCAGCACCGCAGCCCAGGGTGACAAGCCCTTTTTCATCTCCCTGCACGTCAACGCGCCGCACTGGCCCTGGGAGGGGCCGGGCGACGAGGCCGAGGCCATCAGGCTGGATGCCGATGGCAAGCCGACGGCGCTGATGCATTATGACGGCGGCTCGCAGCGCATTTATGCGCAGATGGTGACGCGGCTGGATATGCAGGTCGGGCGCATTCTGCAGCGGCTGGACGACCTTGGCATCGCGGACGATACCATCGTCATCTTCACCAGCGATAATGGCGGCGAGCGCTTCGCCGACACCTGGCCGTTCACGGGGCGCAAGACCGAGTTGCTGGAAGGTGGCCTTCGCATCCCCGCGATCGTACGCTGGCCGGCCTATGTGCCCGCCGGGGTGACCAGCGATCAGGTGATGATGTCCATGGACTGGCTGCCGACCCTGCTCGCCGCCGCCGGCGGCGCGCCGGACCCGGCCTATCCCAGCGACGGCATCAATCTGCTGCCTTATCTCGCCGACCCCTCCAGCAAGAGCGAGCGGACCTTGTGCTGGCGCTACAAGAATCTGGACCAGCAGGCCTGCCGCATGGGCGACTGGAAGTATCTGAAAATCCTCCAGAACAGCTTCCTCTTCAACGTGGTCGACGATCCGATGGAGCGGGCCAACCTGAAGGACCGGATGCCGGAGAAAATGGCGCAGGTGAAGGCGGCCTATGACGCATGGGACAGCCAGATGCTGCCGCTCGACCCGGATTCATCGACCCATGGCTTCACCGGCAAGGACCTGGCCGATCACTTCGGCGCCAAGATGGAGAACAGCGTCAAGCCGCGCTGACAGAGGCTGCTGAGTGGCGGGACGATGTGTCCCGCCGCCCTGTCCGCTCAGGGTGCCCAGCCCTGTCCGGCCTCATAAGGCAGGCGCGTGAAGATCAGCTCGACCTCGCGCACCTTGCCGCCCCGCATGCCCAGCATCTCGCCGCTGAGCAGCGACATCGGCCCCCTCAGCTTGGCGGGGCAGGTGCGACCATAGCCCGGAATGTCGTTGCATTCGGTCCGGCCATAGAAGCGCAGGGAAAACACGCCGAACAGCACCTGCTGTTCCTCATCCACCACCAGAGTGCGACGCGGATCGACCTTATCAAGCGTGTCGAACAGATGCGCCTCCACCTGCGCCTGACAGCTCATGCTGCCGAAATGCGGCAGCGGTTTGCCGGGGATGGGCGTGATGGGATAGGCCAGTTGCGGGTTGCCGCTCATCGGCATCCGGTTTTCGATCCGCTGGCAATCCGGCGCGAAATGATCGCCTTTGTTGCGCAGCATATTGTCGAAGTTCCGGTCGGCCAGTGCGATCATCTCGGCGCGGGTGAGGCGCTCGCCCTTGGGCACGATGGTGCGCAGACCCGCTCTGACCTCGGTCGGCATGGAGGGATGCTGTGGCGCGAACGACCGGCCGATCACCGTCTCGGCTTCCGCGATCCGCCCGGCGACGATCTTGAGGCGGGTGGCATAACCGACAGTCTTGCCGCCCTCCTTCACTTCTCCCAGCACCGCGACTTGCCCGGCGGCCACATCGGCGGCGCGCGCCTGGTAGCTGCTATAGCCATCCGTCGTCTGCCAGAGCCCCTCGCCCGGCGCCACCGGCACGCCATTCTCAGTGGCGCGAAAGTCCGGTGCGAGATCGAGACCGGCGGGGGTCCCCTGCTCGACGGCGGCAAGATAGCGGTCCACATGCGCATAGAGGCAGGCGCGGTCGCACGCAGGCGCGGCCTCCCGTGCCAGGGTCGGCAAGCCAGTGGAGAGCAGCAGCGCGAGGGCGGTGGCACGCCATGCAAAGCGGATCATCCGTCAGTCCTTTCCGTCGCGCAGATCGCCCAGCCAGCCGCTGTCGGCCTCATAAGGCGCGAATTTGAAGATCGCCTCGACCTCGTGAATCTTGCCGCCGCGCACGCCGAGGATCTCCGCATTGAGCAATGAGACCGGCTGGCGCGGCTTGTCATGGCAGATCGTGCCATAGCCGGGGACCTCGTTGCACCGGCCGTTCTTGTACCAGCGCATGACATAGACGCCGAAGACGAGCTGCTTCTCCTCATCGAGCAGGAGGAAGCGGCGCGGCTCGACCGCGTCGAGCTGGTCGAACAGGTGCAAGCTGATCTGCTGGCCGCAGCCCATGCTGCCGAAATGCGGCTTGGGCACGCCGGGGATCGTGCCGATGGGATAGTTGAGTTCCGCATTGCCGCTCATCGCCATGCGGTTCTCGATCCGCTGGCAATCCTCCGCATAGAGGGAGCCGTCGGCCGCGAGCAGCGCGTCGAAATTGGCATTGGCCGTCTCGATCATCTGCTGGCGGGTCAGCCGCTCGGCGGGCGGAACGATATTGCCGAACGACGCGCGCGGCGCCGGCACGATGGATGTGCCGGGCACCCGCCCGCGCCCGAGAATCGTCTCCACCTCGGTGATCTTGCGATCCGCCACCTTGAGGCGCAGCGCGATGGTGACCTTGCCCTCCCCTTCCAGCACCTCGCCGATATAGCCGACGGTGCCGCTCACCGGATCGGCGAGGTCGATGCGATAGGTGCCAAGGCCGGTCGCCGTCTGCCACAGGCCCGCGCCGAGACGGACCTCCTGCGCATCTTCGGTCGCGCGATAGCGCGTCGCCATCGGCGCCCTAGCGGGCGCGCGCGCGATCATGGCGGCCAGATACTGGTCCATGATCTCGGTGAGGCAGGTGCGGTCACAGGCCGCCGGTGCGGCAGGTCCGGCAGCCATCGCCGGGGCGGCGAGCAGGAGCGCGGCCATCGCGGCCAGCCCCCGGATGGGACGCGCGATCATGGCTGCACGGGACGCGGGCGGGGCCGGATGCGGGTGATCTTGCCGCATGGAATCTCGTAGAGCAGCACGCCGCGCAACCGCCAGTCATCGCCCGCCTTCAAGGGCCGTGAGCCAAAGTCGGGCCAGTCGCTGGTGGCCTGAAAATGCGCTTCCAGATCGACCGTCGCGCCCTGTGGCTGCACCTCGATGGCGTGCGGGGTGACATGCTCCTTCAGCCCACGGGCATCGACGTCGCGATAAAAGGCGATGATGGCATCGCGCCCCTTGAGATCGGGCCACTTCCCGCCTTTCACCAGGACGACATCGGCGTCGTAATAGCTGGTGAAGCAGGCATAATCGCGCGCATTGAAACAGAGGAAATAGCGCTCGAAATCGGCCTTGGTCATGCCCGGCGACGGGCAATTCTCGGCCGCCACAGCCGTTTGGGCGAGCGATCCGAGCAGAGCAAGCATGAGCGCTTTGCCGACGGCTGAGCTGAACCGCATCCCCTGTGACCTCCCCCTCATGACGCACATCCGCATGCAGCGGATAAATCGTGATACGTCGTTGTAGTTTATTCCGTCCTGCAGGGCCGCCTTGTCAAGCGAAATGCCCGGTGAGCGAAACCGCCCTTGTGACCTTCTGACGGAGGCTGGCGGGCCAATGATCGTTCCACTCCAATGGCTTGGGTCGCGATGGGACAAGCTGCCGGAACGATCCCTTGACCCTGCTCAGAATAGGAACATAATAGGAACATATGAGACTCGCCCCTGCCCTTTTGTGCGATCACGCGATGCCGGATGCCCCCTCCCGAAAGGCGTTCGGCATCGCCGCGATCGATACGCTGCTGGGCGGCGGGCTGGCGCGCGGGCGAGTACATGAAGTCTATGCGGCAGAGGTGGACGATGTCGCGGCAGCGGCGGGTTTCGTCGTCTCGCTGGCGACAGGTCTGAGCGAGGCCGACGGCAAGGTGCTGTGGCTCCGCGAGCGACAGGCGAGCCGAAAAGGCGGCGTAGCGCAGGGCCATGGCTGGGCCGAACTGGGCGGCGCCCCCGGCCTGGGGCTGATCGGCACCGTCAGGGACGGCATGGACCTGCTGCGTGCCGCCGTGGATGCCTTGCGCTGCTCTGGCCTGAGCGCGGTCGTGGTGGAAGGCTGGGGGCCGATGCCCGCACTGGACCTGACCGCCAGCCGCCGCCTGACTCTGGCGGCAGAGAAATCCGGCGTGACGCTGCTGCTGCTGCGCCCTGACGC
This sequence comes from Sphingobium sp. B2D3C, assembly GCF_025961835.1. NCBI lineage: Bacteria > Pseudomonadati > Pseudomonadota > Alphaproteobacteria > Sphingomonadales > Sphingobiaceae > Sphingobium > Sphingobium sp. B2D3C. Next base: position 2,135,574 of record NZ_JAOQOK010000001.1, read on the forward strand.
GCCGCCCGTGCCCAGCGCGGGTCAGACCCGCTGGCAGGTGGCCGCCGCACCTTCGCTCGCGCTGCCGGGCAATGCGCCCGGACTGCCGACCTTCGATGTGACCTTGCTGCGCCAACGTTCCGGCCCTTGCGGCCTTTCCTGGCGGCTGGAGTGGGACCGTGACCGACGCTTGTTCCGTGAAGCGGCGCTATCTGGCGCTGTGGTTTCCGCTCCTGCCCACAGAAAGGCTGCGGATTCAGCAGGGGATCGACAGCGCGGGGACCGGCGGGCAGCCTAACGGGCCGCTGGTTCTCGTCGCCAAGATCAAGGGCGCATTGCGGCTGTGCGCCGTCGATGCGCAGGCCCACGCGCTCGGCATCTTGCCGGGCCAGACGCTGGCCGATGCCCGCGCGCTGCAGCCCGACCTCATCGTGGCCGACATGGACGAAGAGGCCGACCGTCACTGGCTGCAGCGGCTGGCCCGGCATTGCATCGCCTGGTCGCCGCATGTCACCCTCGCCCCGCCCGATGGGATAACGCTGGATATTGCGGGAAGCGACCATCTGTTCGGCGGCGAGGCAGGCCTGGCCGCGCAGGCCGAGGATGCCTTCGCCGCGATTGGCATGAGCGTGCGCATGGCCACAGCCTCCACCGCGCAGGGCGCGCAGGCGCTGGCCCGTCATGCCCGCCTGCCCGTCACCAGCGAGCGGGAGGCGCTGCGGGCGCTGCCCGTGCTGGCGCTGGGGCTGGACGAAGAGGCGACGCTCGCCTTGCGCCGCGCCGGGCTAAAGACCATCGGCGATCTGGCGTCGCGGGCCGCCGCCAGCATCGCCGCGCGATTCGGGGCGGACGCGGTGACTGCCTTGCGCCGCCTGCTGGGCGAGGAGCAGGCGCCGATCGATCCGCTCGCACAGCCCCAGCCGCTCCATTTCGAGCGCCGTTTTGCCGAGCCGGTTGCCTTGCAGGCCAGCATCGCCGCCTGTTTTCTCGACCTGCTGCGCGAGGCGGCCCGGACACTCGATGAGCGCGGACTGGGTGGCCGGCGCTTTGTCCTGACATTGTTCCGCAGCGATGGCGCGCGCCATCGGCTGGCGATCGAGACCGGTCTGCCCACGCGCGATCCGGCGCCGGTGCTGCGCCTGTTCGACGAACGCATCGGGACGCTGGCCGACCCGCTCGACCCCGGTTTCGGCTATGACCGCATCACCTTGTTCCTGCCCGTCACCGAGCCGCTCGGCACCAGCCAGCCGGCTCTGGATGGCAGCGAGCAGGATGCCGGCGCGCTGGCCGATCTGATCGACCGGTTGAGCACCCGCCTGGGGCCGGCCAGCCTGTGTCGCCTTGAGCCGCAGGACAGCCATATTCCCGAACAGGCGCAGCTGGCCTTGCCGGCGATCCATGCCCGCGCCCCCCTTCCATGGCCCACGCCGCCGGTGGGCGAGCCGCCCTTGCGGCCGCTGTTCCTGTTCGATCCGCCGCAGCCGGTGGAGGTGATCGCGCAAGTGCCGGACGGCCCGCCGCATCGCTTCCGCTGGAAACGCAGGCTGCACGAGGTGCGGCTCTACGAAGGCCCCGAGCGGATCGCCTCCGAATGGTGGCGGCGCAAGGGCGGCGAAGCCCCCGGCAAGGCAGGGCTGACGCGGGACTATTACCGGATCGAGGACGTGCGCGGGCGACGCTACTGGATCTTCCGCCACGGGCTTTATGATGAAAAGCCCGATCCGAACTGGTATCTCCACGGGCTGTTCGCATGAACGACCCGCCCCCTTTCGCAGAGCTGGTCGCGGCCACCAATTACAGCTTCCTGCGCGGCGCTTCGCATCCCGCGCATATGGTGGCGCAGGCCCATCATCTGGGCATGGCCGGGTTGGGCATTGCGGATCGCAACACGGTGGCAGGCGTCGTGCGCGCGCATGTGGCCTGGCGGGAGATCGGCGGGCCTGCCACCGGTTTCCGCCTTGTCGTCGGCGCGCGGCTGGTCTTTGCGGATGGGACGCCGGATATCGTCGCCTATCCTGCCACCCGCCATGGCTGGGGACGACTGACACGACTGCTGACGCTGGGTAACCGCCGCGCGGAAAAAGGTGATTGCACGCTCAATCTGCCGGATCTGCTCGATCATGCCGACGACCTGTTGCTGATCGCCACCGGGCGTGACCGGAGCCTGTTGGAGCGGCTGACGGAGGCGCGTCCCGGCGCGGTGTGGCTGGCGGCGACCATGCAGCGCAGCGGCGCGGATGCGCGACGACTGGCGCAAGCCCAGGCTCTCGGCGCGGCTTGCGGCGTGCCTCTGCTTGCCACGTGCGACGCGCTCTACGATCATCCCGACGCGCGACCGCTGCACGATATCCTGACCTGCATTCGCGAAGGCACGACCATCGCTGCGGCGGGTCGACGCCTGCTCGCCAATGCCGAACGGCATCTCAAGCCGCCTGCCGAAATGGCCCGCCTGTTCCGCACGTGCCCGCAAGCCGTGACGGCCAGCACCGACATTCTCTCGCGCATCGCCTTCACGCTCGATGACCTGCGCTATGAATATCCGCACGAACCGGTGCCCGAAGGCTGGCAACCGCAGGCCTGGCTGGAACATCTGGTGCAGGAGGGTGGCCGCGAATATTTCCCCGATGGCCTGCCCGAAAAATACCAAAAGGTGCTGGATGAGGAATATGCGCTGATCCGCAAGCGGAACTACGCTTATTACTTCCTCACCGTGCACGATATCGTGCGCCACGCCCGCAGCCTCGAGCAGCCGATCCTGTGCCAGGGCCGGGGCAGCGCGGCCAATTCTCTGGTCTGCTATTTCCTCGGCATCACCCCGATTGATCCGGTGCGGGAGAAGCTGCTGTTCTCGCGCTTCCTCTCGGAAGAGCGCCATGAACCGCCCGATATCGACGTGGATTTCGAGCATGAGCGCCGCGAGGAAATCATGCAGTATATCTATGCTCGCTATGGCCGCGAGCGGGCCGGCATTGCCGCCACGGTGATCCATTACCGTCCACGCAGCGCGATCCGCGAAGTGGGCAAGGCGCTGGGCCTGACCGAGGACGTGACCGCGCGGATCGCCTCGACCATCTGGGGCTCGCCCGGCGGTAGTCGGGTGCCCTCCCCGCGGATCGAGGAGGCAGGATTTGATCCTGACAATCCCGAAGTCGGCCGGCTGCGCATGCTGGTTGAGCGCCTGCTCGAATATCCCCGCCATCTCTCTCAGCATGTCGGCGGATTCGTGCTGACCGAGAGCCGGCTCGACGAACTGGTGCCCATTCACAATGGCGCCATGCCCGATCGCACCTTCATCGAATGGGACAAGGACGATATCGACGCGCTGGGCCTGATGAAGGTGGATGTGCTGGCGCTCGGGATGCTGACCTGCATCCGCAAGAGCTTCGACCTGCTGCGCACGCACGGCCTGGCGGACCTGACGCTGGCCACGGTGCCGCGCGAGGACAAGGCGACCTACGCGATGCTTCAGCGCGGTGACAGCATCGGCACCTTTCAGGTCGAAAGTCGCGCGCAGATCGCCATGCTGCCAAGGATGAGGCCGAAGGAGCTGTATGATCTGGTCATTCAGGTGGCGATCGTCCGTCCCGGGCCGATCCAGGGCGGCATGGTCCATCCCTATTTGCGTCGTCGCAACAAGGAGGAGGCCGTGGTCTTCCCCAGCCCTGCCCCGCCGAACGATCCCAACGAGCTGCGCGAGGTATTGGGCAAGACATTGGGCGTGCCGCTGTTCCAGGAACAGGCGATGAAGCTGGCCATCGTCGCCGCCAAGTTCACGCCGCCCCAGGCCGATGGGTTGCGGCGGGCCATGGCGACGTTCCGCCATCACGGGACGGTGCATAATTACCAGAGCCTGCTGGTCGAAGGCATGGTGGCGCGGGGCTATGAGCGGGACTTTGCCGAACGCTGCTATCAGCAGATCGAGGGCTTTGGCGAATATGGCTTTCCCGAAAGCCATGCCCAGGCCTTTGGATGGCTGGCCTATGTCTCATCATGGCTGAAATGCCGCCATCCGGCCGCGTTCACCTGCGCCCTGCTCAACAGCCAGCCAATGGGCTTCTACGCGCCTGCGCAACTGGTGCGCGATGCGCAGGAGCATGGCGTGGAGATCCGTGCGGTCGACGTGAATGCCAGCGAATGGGATAGCACGCTGGAAGGACCGGCCGGCGCTGCGCTGGCGTTGCGACTGGGATTTTCACGCATCGACGGCTTCCGGCAGGGATGGGCCGACACGATCGCACAGGCCCGGCAGGAGGGCGCGTTTGTCTCTATCGAAGATCTCGCCCGGCGGGCCAGCCTGCCTCCCCCGGCCTTGCGCAAGCTGGCCGATGCCGATGCTTTTGGCGCGCTGGCGGAGTCGCGCCGCGATGCCCTGTGGGAGGTGCGCCGCACGCCGCCCACCCAGCTCCCCCTGTTCGCCTTTGCCGATGCGCCGGAACTCGGCCGCGAAGCCGATCCGCGCCTGCCCGCCATGCCGCTCTCCGAGGAAGTGGTGGCCGATTACCAGACCGCGCGCCTGTCATTGAAGGGGCATCCGATGCAGTTTCTGCGCGCTGCGCTGACCCGCGAAGGCGTGCGATCCTGCGCGGCCGCCAATGCGCTGCCCGATGGCCGCAGGACACGCGTCGCCGGCGTGGTCCTCACCCGGCAGCGGCCCGGCAAGGGCAATGCCGTGTTCATCACGATCGAGGATGAAACGGGGATCGTCAACGCGCTGCTGTGGGCACGCGATCTCGACAAGCAGCGCCGCGCCGTGATGGCCGCGCGCCTGATGCTGATCGAGGGTGAAATCCAGAAGAGCAAGGAAGGCGTGGTCCACCTGATGGCAAGGCGGGTGATCGATCGCACGGCAATGCTCGATGACCTCGCCGATCATCCCCCCATGGCTCCGCAAACCGCGCGCGGCGACGAAGTCCGCAACCCACAGCGTCCCCGCCTCAATGGCCATCCCCGCAATGTCAGGATTCTGCCAAAATCGCGCGACTTCCACTGAGGCCCGTTTGGGGCATGTGTGTGTGAAGTCCTGGAGGCCCGAGCCGGAATCGAACCGGCGTATACGGATTTGCAGTCCGCTGCGTCACCACTCCGCCATCGGGCCTCGGGGGTGGTCGAGGGAGCGCGGCTAGCTCAATTCATTCGGCAACGCAACTTGCTTTGCGCCATGACGGACGGGACAGGTGCGCAGACTGCGTAGGGGCATTAAAAAACTTTTCACTGTGCGGTGCAAAAAAGCTAGAGAGGCTGGCAAAGCCAATTACTGTATTGCTCATACAATACAGCCATGTCATCAGGGAGCTTATGACCGAGCAGACTTTCAAGGCGATGCGCCGTGCGATGGTGGAAAGCCAGTTGCGCACCAGCGACGTCAACGATCCTGTGATCCTCGAAGCGATCCTCGCCGAACCGCGCGAACTTTATGTGCCGCAGGAGCGGCGCAGCGCGGCCTATATCGATCGGGCCGTGCCGCTGGCCAATGGCCGGGCGCTCAACCCGCCGCTCGCCACCGCGCGCCTGCTGGTCGAAGCCGCCCCGCGTGCGGGCGAGAAGGTGCTGCTGGTCGGCGCGGCGACGGGCTATGCGGCGGCGCTGCTGGCGCGGCTTGGCTGCACTGTGGTCGCGATCGAGGACGATGAGGCGCTGTTCGCCCACGCCAAAGCTGCGCTGGCCGGTCACGCCGGCGTCACGCTGCAGCAGGGACCGCTGTCCGCCGGCTTCGCGCAAGGCGCGCCTTATGATCTGCTGTTCGTCGATGGTGCCATCGAGGAGCTGGACGAGGCGCTCATTGCGCAATTGCGCATCGGTGGCCGCGCGGTGTTCGCCCGGCTGGAGCGCGGCGTGACGCGCCTGTGCATCGGCACGCGTACCACCGGCGGCTTTGGCGCACGCGCCTTCGTGGACTGGGAGGCCGTGCCCCTGCCCGGTTTCGCCCGGCCCAAGACCTTCACATTCTGACCCGGAAGCCTCGACCGCTTATGCTCATCCGCCGGACCAAGCCCCTCGCGATGCTCGCCGCTCTGCTGAGCACCAGCACCCTCCCAGCCCAGGCCGAGACGCTGCAGGAAGCGCTGGCTGCGGCCTATCGGGACAATCCGACGCTGACCGCGGCGCGGGCGGGCCAGCGGGCGACGGACGAGAATTTCAACATCCAGAAGGCCAATGGCCTGCCGGATGTGGGCGTCTCCTCCACCTATAACGAGTTCGCCCATGAGCGGCCGCTCAATCCGCTGGCGCCCTCCCGCTCGCTCACCACGCTGCTGAGCGTGAGCGTGCCGGTCTATTCCGGCGGCAGGGTGCGCAATGCGCTGGCTGGCGCCCGCGAGCGGATCGAGGCCGGGCAATATGATCTGCGCGCCACGGAGCTCTCCATCTTCTCGCAGGTAGTGGCGGCCTATATGGACGTGATCCGCGCGGAGTCCGTCGTAGGCCTCAGCCGCAACAATGTGCAGGTGCTCGAGGTCAATCTGCGGGCGACCAACAATCGCTTCCAGGTCGGCGATCTCACCCGCACGGACGTCGCCCAGTCCGAGTCGCGCCTTTCGCTGGCCCGCGCGGACATGCAGACGGCCGAAGCCTCGCTGATCGAAGCGCGCGAGCGCTATATCCAGCTGGTCGGCCACGAGCCGGTCGACCTGCAGACCCCGCCGCAATTGCCCGGCCTGCCCGCGACGCCCGACGAAGCCGTCGATGTCGCCATGGCCCAGAATCCCGATCTGCTGGCGGCCCGCAACATCCGCGAAGCCGCAGCCTATGACGTGCGCGTTGCGAAAGGCCAGCGGCTGCCGACGGTCTCTGCCTTCGCCAGCGGCCAGCATTATACCGATCTCGCCTCCCGCGGCGGCGCCAACGAGGCGCAGGACAGCGGCCAGGTGATCGTCGGCGCGCGCCTTTCCATGCCGCTCTATCAGGGCGGCCGGCCCGGGGCGCAGGTCCGCCAAAGCCAGGCCTATCAGCAGCAGGCAATGGAAACCGAGACCGCCGTCGAGCGCAGCGTGATCGCGCAGACCCGCTCGCTCTATTCGAGCTGGCAGGCGAGCAATGAAGTGATCGCCTCCAATCGCGTGGCGGTGGATGCCAGCGGCCTCTCTCTGCGCGGCGTGCGCGCCGAAAACAGCGTGGGCACCCGCACCATCCTCGATATCCTGAACGCCGAGCAGGAGAGCTTCATCGCCAGCGTCCAGCTCGTGACGGCAGAGCGCAATGCCTATGTCGCGGCCTTCTCGCTGCTGGCCGCGATGGGCCGGATCAACCCGACGGACTTCGGCATCGCGCCCGAGCAGGTCATTAACCCGGCCGACAACTTCCAGCGCGTGAAGGGCAAGTGGTTCGACTGGGACGATGACGCCAAGCCGGCGCCCATTTCGTCCCGCACGGTTGACTCTGCCGCCCAAAACGCGACAGTAAACGCTTCAGACACCAACTGAGCGCAGGAACCATGATGGGGGCGATGCAGAACGAGCCGTCGATGGAGGAAATTCTCTCTTCCATCAAACGGATCATCGCCGAGGAGGACGGCCTTTCCGCGACACCGCGCGTGCCGCGCCGGGCCGCCATGGCGAACGTGAGCGCCAGCCTGGATGACCAGATTCTGGAGCTGACGGACGCGCTGCCCGGCGACAATGCCGACGGGGCCGAGAGCGACGACTCGCATGAGGAGCCGATGATGAGCGCCCCCGCCAAGCCCGCCCCGGCCCCTGTGGAGCAGAAAGCCGAGCCGAAGAGCGCCGAGTCTAAAAGCAAAGCCGCCGCCAAGCCGCGCGCCGCTGTGGCGTCCGCCGATGGCGCACCGGCTGTTTCCGCGCCGGCCTCCACGCTCGTCTCGGACGAGAAGGCCCGCGCCGCCCGCGATTCGCTGGTCAATCTGTCCCGCCTGCTCATCAGCCCGGAAGATAGCCAGCCCAACACGGTCGAAGGCCTGGTGCGCGAGATGCTGCGCCCCATGCTCAAGGAATGGCTGGACGAGAACCTGCCCGGCATGGTCGAAGCGATGGTGAAGCGCGAGATCGACCGGATCACCGGCCGAGTATGATGGCCGGGCCGCGGCCCTTCATCGCAGCGGTTCGGCAGATTTGAGCGCGGCAGTTCCGGCGCACGACATCGGATAAGCGTCTGAGCGTCACCCTACGACCGCATTCCCTTCCGGATGGAACCACCAGTGCTCCTGCGCAGGCAGGAGCCCAGGGCGCATGGCACCGCCCTTCCCCGCCCTGGACTCCCGCTTTCGCGGGAGAACAATGTACGCGAGGTGGCGCAACGCCGCCCTCCTCTCCCCCCGCGCACCCACTGGCGCGGCGCGGCAAGACTGATTAAGGCCCCAGCCATGACGAACACGCCCATCACCGAGCTTGCAAAGACCTTCGATCCCGCCGCGATCGAGGCGAAATGGTATCCGCATTGGGAGCAGACCGGCCAGTTCCGCCCGGCCCGCCCGGATGCGCAGCCCTTCACCATCGTCAATCCGCCGCCGAACGTCACCGGCAGCCTGCACATCGGCCACGCGCTCGACAACACGCTGCAGGACATCGTGATCCGCTACGAGCGGCTGCGCGGCAAGGATGCGCTGTGGGTGGTCGGCACCGACCATGCCGGCATCGCCACGCAGATGGTCGTCGAGCGGCAGATGAACGCGAAGGGCGAGAAGCGCACCGATTACAACCGCGAGGGTTTTGTCGAGAAGGTGTGGGAGTGGAAGCACGAGAGCGGCGGGACGATCACCGGCCAGCTTCGGCGCCTGGGCTGCTCGATGGACTGGAGCCGCGAGCAGTTCACCATGGACCCGCATTTCACCCGCGCCGTGGTGAAGGTGTTCGTCGATCTCTACAATCAGGGGCTTCTGTATCGCGACAAAAGGCTGGTGAACTGGGACCCGGGCCTCAAGACCGCGATCAGCGACCTTGAGGTCGAGACGCGCGAGGTGAAGGGCGGCTTCTGGCACTTCAAATATCCGCTGGCCGATGGCGTGCGCCTCGATGGGCCGGGCGTTGAGGGCCAGGACTATATTGAGGTGGCGACCACCCGCCCCGAGACGATGCTGGCCGACATGGCCGTGGCCGTGAATCCGGACGACGCGCGCTATGCCTCTGTCATCGGCAAGCATGTCATCCTGCCGATCACCGGGCGTCGCATCCCCATCGTTGCCGACGACCATGCCGACCCGGAACTGGGCTCGGGCGCGGTGAAGATCACGCCGGGCCATGATTTCAACGACTTCGAGGTCGGCAAGCGCGCCGGCATCGCGCCCGCGCAGATGCTCAACATGCTCGATGCGCACGCGAATGTCGTCCAGACGGCCGATGGCCTCGTCCCCGTCGACTTCATCGGGCTGGAGCGCTTCGAGGCGCGCAAGCTGGTGGTGGAGCAGCTGAAGGCGCTGGGGCTCCTCATCCCCCACGTCACCCGCGACAAGGAGGGCAACGAGACCGAACACGACGCCGAACCCCGCACGATCCAGACGCCCTATGGCGACCGCTCCGGCGTGGTCATCGAGCCCTGGCTCACCGACCAATGGTATGTCGACGCCGCGACGCTGGCCAAGCCCGCCATCGAGGCGGTGCGCTCGGGCGCGATCGAGATCGTGCCGAAGAGCTGGGAGAAGACGTATTTTAACTGGATGGAGAACATCCAGCCTTGGTGTGTGAGCCGGCAGCTGTGGTGGGGGCACCGGATTCCGGCTTGGTTTGACGAGGGTGGCAATGTCTTCGTCGCCGAGACCGAGGAAGAGGCGCAGGCCAAGGCCGGCAATCGCAAACTGACCCGCGATGAAGATGTGCTCGACACGTGGTTCTCCTCCGCGCTGTGGCCGTTCGCGACGCTGGGTTGGCCGGAAGGAACCCCCTCTCCCCTTGAGGGAGAGGGAGGAGCGCCTTCAGGCGCGGAGGGAGAGGGGTCCGCCGCGAACGCGGCGGCTAACGCCGCCGACCCCTCTCCCAACCCTCTCCCTCAAGGGGAGAGGGCTTCGTCCCTTCTCGCCAAACACTACCCCAACGACCTCCTCATCTCCGGCTTCGACATCCTTTTCTTCTGGGATGCGCGCATGGCGATGCAGGGCATTCATTTCATGAAGGAGGTGCCGTGGAAGCGGCTCTACCTCCACGGTCTGGTGCGCGCGGCGGATGGGCAGAAAATGTCCAAGTCCAAGGGCAATGTGGTCGATCCGCTCGGGCTTATCGACCAATATGGCGCCGACGCGCTGCGCTTCTTCATGGCGGCCATGGAGAGCCAGGGCCGCGACGTGAAGATGGATGAGAAGCGTGTCGAGGGCTATCGCAACTTCGCCACCAAGCTGTGGAACGCGGTGCGCTTCGCCCAGTCGAACGGCATCGGCGCGAGCGAGAGCGTTGCCGCGCCCGCCGCCACGCTAGCGGTGAACAAGTGGATCATCGGCGAAGTCGTCAGCACCGTCGCCGAGCTGGACAAGGCGCTGGCGGACCTGCGCTTCGATGCCGCCGCCAATGCCATCTACCATTTCGTGTGGGATCAGTTCTGCGATTGGTATCTGGAGCTGATCAAGGGAAATATCGACGCGGAGACGAAGGCCGTCGCCGGCTGGGTGATCGACCAGATCCTCGTCATGCTCCACCCGTTCATGCCGTTCATCACCGAGGAGCTGTGGCATGCGCAGGGCGCGCGGCCCTATGACCTGATCGTGGCGCAATGGCCGGCGCCCGCCGCGCAGGTGGATGCGCAGGCCAGCGCGGAGATCGACTGGCTGATCCGCATGGTGAGCGAAATCCGCACCGCCCGCGCCGAACTGGGCGTGCCGCCGGGCGCCAAGCTCACGGCCATCGTGAATGAGGCCAATCCGCAGACGCGCGGCCGTATCGAGCGGCTCACCCCTGCCCTCTCCCGCCTCGCGCGCATCGAGACCTGGCAGTTCGATGGCGAGGCGAGCGGCGGCGCGGCACAGGTGGTCGTGGACGAAGCGACCGTCGTCCTCCCGCTCGAAGGCGTCATCGACATCGAGGCCGAACGCGCTCGGTTGACAAAGTCCCTTCATGCCGCGCAGAAGGAGGCCAAGTCGCTCGAGGGGCGCCTCGCCAACCCGGCATTTGTCGAGAAGGCCAAGCCCGAAGCGGTCGAGAAGGCGCGTGCCGACCATGCCGAGAAAGTCGCGGAATTCCAGCGTCTGGAGGCTGCTCTGACGCGTCTTGGATAAGGACGTGGGCACGAAGCGATGAGCGAGACTCCATCATGGGACGATTCGGGGGAGCGGCGACCGGCCGCAGACCCCGAGACGGAGGCGCTGGTCGAGGATAGTGGCCTCGTGCCCGGCCCGCGCCACATCCGTGGCGGGCGGGATCTGACGAGCGGGCCGATTTTCGGCACGCTGGTGCTCTTCACCCTGCCGACGCTCGCCTCCAACATCCTCCACACGCTCAACGGCTCGATCAACTCGATCTGGGTTGCGCATTTCCTGGGCGAAGCGGCGCTCGCGGCCACCGCCAATGCGAACATCATCATGTTCCTGATGTTCTCACTGATCTTCGGCTTCGGCATGGCGGCCAATGTCGTCGTCGGGCAGGCTTTCGGGCGCGGCGACCTGCGGGCCGCGCGCCACGCTTTCGGCTCGGCGATCGGCTTCTGCCTCGGCATGGCGTTCGTCATCGCCATTGGCGGCTTCCTGTGGTCGGACCGCATCCTCGCGATGCTCTCCACCCCGCCGGAGGTCTTCCGCCTCGCCCGCGCCTATCTGCACTTCGTTTTCCTCGGCCTGCCCGGTGCGATGATGTTCGTGATGCTGATGATGGGCCTGCGCGGCAGCGGCGATTCCATGACGCCCTTGTGGTTCATGATCCTCACGGTCTTGCTGGATATCCTGCTCAACCCGGTGTTCATCCTCGGCCTTGGCCCGGCGCCGGAAATGGGGATCGCCGGCTCGGCCTTCGCCACCGCCGTCGCCAATTACGGCGGGCTCTCGGCGATGATCGCCTATATCTACTGGCGCGACCTGCCGCTGCGGTTGCGCGGGGCTGAGTGGGGCTATCTCAAGCCCGACTGGGCGCTGCTGCGGATCGTCGCCGGGCGCGGCGTGCCGATGGGGCTGCAGATGGTGATCTTCTCGCTCTCCACGCTGGTCGTCATCGGCTTCGTCAACCGCGAGGGCACGACCACCGTCGCAGCCTTCGCCGCCGCCCAGCAATTGTGGAACTACATCCAGATGCCGGCCATGGCGGTCGGCGGCGCGGTTTCCGCCATTGCCGCCCAGAATATCGGCGCGGGCAAGTGGGACCGGGTGGAACGCACCACGCTCGTTGCCGTCGGCGTCAATCTGGCGATGACCGGCAGCCTCATCATGCTCGTCATGCTGTTCACGCGGCCCATCCTCGCCCTGTTCCTGGAAGGCGGCGGCAACGCCATCGAGATCGGCCGCCACATGATGAACATCGTCAATTGGAGCTTCCTGCTGTTCAGCGTGACGACGGTCATGTTCGGCACGATGCGCGCCAATGGCGTGGTGCTGGCGCCGCTGTTCATCCTCACCTTCTCGCTGTTTCTGGTGCGGATCGGCTTCTACTTCGCCAGCTATCCCTATCTGGGCGCGGATGGGCTGTGGTGGAGCTTCAATGCCTCCGCGGCCGTCTCCTTGATGCTCGGCTGGGCCTATTATCGCTGGGCGCGCTGGCGGGAGGCGAGCCTGGGGGTGCCGGGCAGCGCGCCGGTTCACAGCGCAGGGTGAGGGCAACGATATGATGCGCGTTCTGGTCACCGGCGGTGCGGGCGGCATCGGCCTCGCCATCGCCCGGCGCTTCCATGCCGAGGGGCATCGGGTGCTGATCGGCGATGTGGACCGGGACGCCATAGACAAGGCCCTTGCCGCGCACCCCGGCATGGCCGGCGCGCGGTGCGATGTGTCTCAGGTCGCCGAGATCGACGGCTTGTTTGAATCTGTCTCCGCACATCTGGGCGGGCTTGACGTGCTGGTGAACAATGTCGGCATCGGCGGACCCACGGCACCGGCGGACGAGCTGCCCGGCGCTGACTGGCGCGCGGTGATGGACATCAACCTCACCGGCACGTTCGAGGTCACCCAGCGGGCCATTCCGTTGCTCAAGGCCAGCGCCGGGACGATCATCACCCTGTCGTCCGCCGCCGGGCGCTATGGCTATCCCAACCGCATTGCCTATGCGACGAGCAAATGGGGCCTCATTGGCTTCACCAAGACGCTGGCGATAGAACTCGGACCGTTCGACGTGACCGCCAACGCGATCCTGCCCGGTGCGGTCGGCGGCGAGCGGTTCGACCGGGTGATCGCGGGTCGTGCGACCGTCAGCGGGCGCAGCGTGGCGGAGGAAACCGCGCTCGGCCTTGCCTCGCAATCGCTCAAGCGCATCGTGCCGCCCGAACATGTCGCCGATCTGGCGCTGTTCCTCACGACACCGGCCGGGCGCTCCATCTCCGGCGCGGCGCTGCCGATCGACTGCGATCTCCAGCACGGCTGAGCGCCAAATCCACCTCGGCTCCCATTGCGGGCAAACACCCGTCCACCTACATATTGGCAAGGTCTTTTCCGGGTTTTTCCTCAGGGAGTTGAAGACGTTGAATATGATGAAGACGGCCATGCTGCTGGCAGCGCTCACCGCGCTGTTCATGGCTTTGGGGTATGTGTTCGGCGGCGCGGGCGGCGCGATGATCGCGCTGCTGGTCGCGGCAGGCATGAACCTGTTCACATACTGGAATGCCGACAAGATCGTCCTGCGCATGCATAACGCGCGCGAGGTCGACATGGCTTCCGCGCCGGATTTCTATGGCATGGTGCGCGATCTGGCCCGCAATGCCGGCCTGCCGATGCCGCGCGTCTATATCGTGGAGGATCCCAGCCCCAATGCCTTCGCGACGGGCCGCAACCCGCAGAATGCCGCCGTTGCCGCCACCACCGGCCTGCTGCATATGCTGGATCGCGATGAAGTCGCCGCCGTGATGGCGCACGAGCTCGGCCATGTCCGCAATCGCGACACGCTGGTGATGACCATGGTCGCGACCATTGCCGGCGCCATCTCGATGATCGCCAATTTCGCGCTGTTCTTCCGGGGCGGCAATGGCAATGGCGGCAATCCGCTCGCGGCGATCCTCGCCGTGCTGGTCGCGCCCTTTGCGGCGATGATCGTGCAGATGGCGATCAGCCGCACCCGCGAATATGGCGCGGACAAGGCCGGTGCGGAGATCAGCGGCAACCCCCATGCGCTGGCGTCTGCCCTCGCCAAGATCGCCGGCGCGGCGCAGCGCCGCCCAACGCAGGCGGTGGCGCAGAACCCTGCGGCCGCGCAGCTCTACATCGTGCCGACCAGCGTCTCGGAGCTGTTCTCGACCCACCCCAAGACCGAGAAGCGCATCGCCGCGCTGCAGGCCATGGGGTCGGACAGCAGCGCGCGCCCGGCGGCCGTCCGTCGTGGGCGCTCGGCGCTGGACCCGCTCGCGCGTGACTGACGCCCTGCGCCACGCGCCGGACGCCGCCGTGCTGGAGCGCCTGGCGCGTCAGGCCATCGCGGCAATGCCGCCGCTGTTTCAAGAGCATCTCGATGGCATTGCGATCCAGATCGAGGAGTTCGCCGAGCAGGATGTGCTCGATGAGCTGGGCATCGAAGACCCTTGGGAGCTGACCGGGCTTTATCAGGGCCATGCCCTGACCGAGCAGAGCATCTGGTCATCCGGCGATCTGCCGCCGATCATCCGCCTCTACCGCCGCCCGCTGTTGGAGGAATGGGTGGATAGCGGAGTCGCGCTGGATGCGCTGATCGCCCACGTCATCGTCCACGAGGTGGGCCACCATTTCGGCTTTTCTGACGAGGATATGCACGCGATCGAGGACGGGTCGGGGAGCTAGATGGGGCGTCGTCCTCCTGCCCCTCCTCCGTTCGTGCTGAGTAGGCTCTGAGTAACGCCGCAGGCGTGTAACGAAGAGCCGTATCGAAGCAGCGCAGCGGTGGCGTCCTTCGATACGCCGCTTCGACTGGCTCAGCGGCTACTCAGGATGAACGGGGTTTTGCCCAATCGATCTGCCGAAGGGTATTGACGCCCTGGGCTCCTGCCTTCGCAGGAGCACTGGTTTGCTTTGGGGTTAGCAGCCGCCCGCTCAGCGGCCCTGATTGCGCCAGCGGTTGATCGTGCGTTCCAGAATTTCCTCCTCGCCGCCGGTCTGGCGCCACAGGTCGGAGAAGACCGGGTCCGCCGAAGCGGGACGGCGGGCGGCTTCGAGATCATCGAAGGCGACGCGGATCGGCACGGTGACGCCCTCGCCGCAGACGATGCACTCGCGGTTGCGAAGGGCCGGGATCGAATCGAGGAAGCCGCGCGAGCCTTCCGGCATCGCTGCCTTCACGAACTGCTGATCGCGCTCGTTGTTGAGGCGCATGGCGATCAGCGTGCCGCATTGCGAGAGCACGCCCTCGGCAAGATCGGACGGGCGCTGCGTGATCAGCCCCAGCGACACGCCATATTTGCGCCCTTCCTTGGCGATCCGCTCGAGGATTTTGCGGACGCTCTGCCCGGCCTCGATGTTGCTGGAGGGGATGTAGCGATGCGCTTCCTCGCAGACGAGCAGAATGGGCTTCTGCTCCTCGTCGCGCGCCCAGATGGCGAAATCGAAGATCAGCCGCGCCAGGACCGAGACCACGACATGGGTGATCTCGGACGGCATGGCCGAGGTATCGACGATGGAGATCGGCTTGCCCATCGCCGGCAGGCGGAAGACCTTGGCGAGGAAATTCTGCATGGAATCCGCCACCAGCATGCCGGAGAACATGAAGCTGAAGCGCGGGTCCGCCTTGATCTCGTCCAGCCGGGTGCGCAGGCGCAGATAGGGCAGTGAATTGGTGCTCTTGTCGAGCTTGCCCATCTCATTGGCGAGAATCGCCGCGAGATCGGAGAGCAGATAGGGCACGGGCGAGTCGACCGTCAGCCGCCCGATGCCCTCCGCCAGCCGGCTGCGGCCGCGCGCGGCGAGCAGGCACTTGGCGAGAATGTCACAATCCTGCGCGCGCTCGGGGCCCTTGGAAGTGACGAGCACTTCGCAATGCTCCTCGAAGTTCATCAGCCAATAGGGCAGCTCGAGATTGCTGGTATCGTAAACCGCGCCATTGCCGGCGAAGGCGGCGCCATATTCGCCATGCGGATCGATCATCACGATATGGCCCTGCGGCGCCATGTCGCAGATGCGGTGCAGGATAAGCGCGGCGGAGGTGGACTTGCCGGTGCCGGTGGAGCCGAGCAGCGCGAAATGCTTGCCGAGCAGCGCATCGACCAGCAGCGAGGCGCGGGTGTTGGCGGTGGGGTACACCGTACCGATCTCGATCCGTGCCTGATCGTGGGCGGAATAGATCTCCAGCATATCCGGGCTGGAGACGGGATAGATGGGCGTGCCGGGCACCGGGAAGCGCGTGACGCCACGGCGGAAGCGGAAGATGCGCCCGGTCAGTTGCTCCTGATCGCCCTCCCCCACAAAGTCGATATCGGCGAGGATGTGCGTCGCGGAGCGGGAATCGAGCGCCAGCGTGCGCACCGTCGCGACGATCCAGCAGGCGCCGACCCGCATCTTGAGCTGGCTGCCGACCTGCCCGCCCATGGCGATGCTGGGGTCGCTCTCCCCGGCGAGTTGCTCCATGGCGGCGATGTCGAGCAGGATCTTGGCCGAGCCGCCGGATATCGCGGAGATGACGCCGATCTCGATATCCGAGAAATGCGGCCGCACGCCGGGCTGCGCCACGGCATCGACCGGCACCGGCTGGCCATCCAGATCCCTGCCAGAAAAATAGTTCACCGCGTCGCTCCCACCTGTGGCCAGGATGCAGGGCGTATCGAATATGCGTAAACAAATGCCTGCGCCGTGGGCGCGGCTTGGGCTCAGCGCATTTTCACGCGACCTGCGACGAAGCCGGCGAACATGCCCATGGCGAGCGCCGAGAAAACGGCGACAAGGCCATAAGCCACGCCATGTTCCTGCGCGAAGACGCCGATGTCGCGCTCGAAGCCGGTCTTGTGCACCTCGATCTCGCGCACCGCGGCGGCGAGCACGCGGCCGTTCTGCACAAGAAAGGTCTCGGCGGTGTAGGTGCCGGTGACCACCCGTGCGGAGAGCGGCAGGCGCGCGCGGTACAGCACGCCATCGGTGATCTCGACCGCCTTGGGCGCCTCCAGATACAGTCCGCTGCGCGCGCGCAGATCATTGAGACCGCTGGCGAACCGGCCGATCTCCTCGGTATCGCTGAAGGACGCGGGCGAGAGCTGCAGCTTGCTCAGCCCCAGCTCGTAGATCGCGGCGGTGCGTTCATCGACGATCTGGTCGATGGGGCGCGAGGACGCCACGGCGTAGAAGCTGGGCGCCGAGCGGAAGGCGATGCTGTCGGCATTGACCCACATGCCGGCGAGCTTGCGCTTCTCGCGCACGGTGATCGCCTGGCTCGGGCCCTTGAGCACGACGATGATGTCGACCGGCTCCTCCGGTACGCGCCCACCGGGATAGAGGATCGCGCCGAACAGCAGCAGTTCCGCGCCCGTGAAGCTGAACTGGATCTCGACCGTGCGTTGCGAGACATCAGGCACCAGTTGCGGCGCGGCCCGCTGCGCGCTCGCCGGGGCGGCGCCCAACAGCGCCACCGCTGCCAGCCACGGGGCGATGCGGGCGATCACTGGACGACCACCGAGTAAATCTCGTCCGGCCGCCAGCCAAGGCCCAGCGCCATTCGGATGGCGATGACCAAAGCGATGAAGGCCAGCGCGACGCGCAGATATTCCGGCCGGGCCCGCATCGAGATGCGGCTGCCGATCTGCGCGCCGGTCACGCTGCCGATGAGCAGCAGGAAGGCGAGGACGAGGTCGACGGCGTGGGTGGTGGTGGCGTGGACCATCGTCGTGAACATCGTCACGAACAGGATCTGGAACAGCGAGGTGCCGATGACGATCTGCGTCGACATGCCGAGAATGTAGAGCATGGCAGGCACGAGGATGAAGCCGCCGCCCACGCCCATCAACATGGTCATGATGCCCGAGAAGATGCCAAGCAGCAGCGGCGCCAGCGGGGAGATGTAAAGGCCCGAGGCATAGAAACGCCAGCGCAGCGGCAGCGCGGCCACCAGCGGGTGGTGCCGCCGCTTGCGCGCAGCTTGCCGCTGCCCGCGCCGCGCCATCACCAGCGCGTGGATCGATTCCCGCGCCATCAGCATGCCGATCGAGCCGAGCATCAGCACATAGAGCACGGCGATGGTCGTATCGATCTGGCCCATGCGCTCCAGCACGCGATAGATCACCGCGCCCAGCGCCGCGCCGATGGCACCGCCAACGACGAGCACGGCGCTCATCTTGAGATCGACCGTCTTGCGGCCGAGATGGCTGAACACGCTGGAGACGCTCGCGCCCATCACCTGCGTGGCGGAGGATGCGGCGGAGACGGTCGGCGGGATGCCGTAGAAGATCAGCAAGGGCGTGGTGAGAAATCCGCCGCCCACGCCGAACATGCCCGAGAGCAGGCCGACAAGGCCGCCCAGGCCGATGATGACCAGGGCGTTCACCGACAGGTTGGCGATCGGCAGATAGATGTCCATGTCGCCCTCGGTAGTCGCAAAGCGCCCGATCAAAAAGGGGCTTGCCGCCCGATACTCAAAAATCGGTCGCGAGGGTGATCGCAGGGCCGCTTGCCGGGCGTGCATTGCCGGCGATGCGGACGCGCCATTCCGCCGAGAGGCTGAGCCCCGGCCGGGCCCATGGCAGCCGGGCACGGAGTTGCGGCCCGATGTCCAGACGCCGTGCACCGGGCTGGACGCTGCCGGAGAGCGCGCCGCCGACCGCCAGCGCGAGCCCCCGCCCGGGCGGAAACAGCCGGTAAGAGAGGGCAGCCTTGCCGTCCGCAAAGCCATCGCTGCCGGGCAAGCCGACAAATCCGGCCTGTGCATAGCCGTCCGCCTCAATGCGCGGCAGGATCTCGGTGGGATTCAGGCCGCCGGCCGCCAACAGGGCGAACCCGTTGCGACCGCCTGTCCCGAGACGCTGGCGTCGCTCCACCATCAGCGAGACTGGCAAGGCGGCGGGCAGCCCGGCCGGGCGCCAGGCGAGGCCGAATGCTCCCTCCTCCGCGAACGGCCGTTCGATCGCGCGGCTGGCCCGTCCATAGAGGCTGAACACGCCCATCTCGCTGCTGCTGACGCGATAATCGAGCCGGACGCCCATTTGCGATCCGCCGAGCAGCGGCGCAAAGGCGCGCGACCCGCCGGCATCGGGGCGCCAGAACAGCCATGCCTGGCCGGACAGGCGCCCGCTCTTGCGCGCGTCCCGCAGCGTGCTGATCGACGGCTCGCCTAGGACGGTCCCTTGCGAAAGCGTCGCTGCCGAAGCCGGCGCATTGCGCGGCGCGTCCGATCTTGGCCTTGGCGTTTCTGCAGGAGAGGCCTGCGCCCAAAGTGCCACGGGCATGCGATATGAAGGAACGGTATGGTGAAGCCGCGCTGCCGCGCTTGCCGACCGGCCCGCGAACCCGGGAGCATCGCCGGATAATCCGGCGCTGCGCTGCCCGTTGCTATCATCAGCCCGCACCCCGCCACTTGGCGCCTGCGCCGCAGGCAAGGCCGCAACGTCCGTCGCCCCGGGCTCGCCTCCCGCCATCACGGGCCAGCCCAGCATCACGCCGCGCACGCAGACCCAGCAGCCCAGAACCGCGCCCAGGAACCGCAGCGGCCGCCCGCCCCCGGCGCTCATGCCGAGGCTCCCGTGGCCGCGTCCGGGAAGCGGTGGCGCGTCTTGTCCCACACCAGCGCGCGTCCGCGCAGATGCCGCACATAGATCGAAATGGCCCGCCCAGCGGCGAGAATGGCGACGATATTGCCAGTGATCGTGCGGGGCACGGAGAGGAGCGCTTGTGCCCAGCCATAGGCTCGCCAGACGAACAGCATGCGCATGATGAGCCGCCAGGCGAGCAGCACTGCTGTCGCGCGCATCAGCCACGGTAAGGGCTCGGGCCAGATCATCGGGGGCAAGCCCATCAGGCTGCGCGTGATGTGGATGAACAGGGCCAGCCCCAGCCCGACATAAGCCGCGACCAGGACGATCGCTGCCAGCGCCGCGCGTCGATCGCGCAGGCGCATCCACCGCTCGCGCCAGGGGCCGGACCAGCCGAGCCGATCCCAGCCGGCCAAGGCGATGCCCACCGTCCAGCGCGCCTTTTGCCGAACGGCGGCGCCCCAGCTATCCGGGAAATATTCGCGCGTGGCGATCAGCTCGCCCTTGGCGTCGCGCATTCGCACCAAGATGCCGCGCCCGCCGGCATCGCCGATGCGCAGGCCGAGCTCATAATCCTCGGTGAGGCTGGCTTCGTCGAATGGGCGCCCGCCCCGCTCCATCCCCACGGCGGCAAGCGCGTCGCGGCTGAAGCCGCAGCCGACGCCGGCCGATGGCATGGCTGCGCCCAGCGCCTCCCGCACCGTCAGCGAGGCGCCATGCGCAACCGCGAATTCATCGAGATAATGGCCCGCAACCCATTGCGAGCGCGCCGATTTGAGCGGAAGGACCGGGAGCTGGACGAGCGCGAAGCGTGGCGCGAGATAGCCGATCACCCGCAGCGCATCGGGATGCACGACATCCTCGGCATCGTGCAGCACCACCGTGAGCACGCGGCGCCCCTGCTCGGCTTCCCAGCGCTGCATGGCCACCCAGAGCTGGTTCAGGCAGTCCGCTTTGGTGGTCGGACCGGGCCGATCATTGACCACCAAGGTCACGCGCCCGCCGCCCCGCTCGGTGATCAGCGTACAGACCGCCCACAATGTCGCCGGATCATTGGGATAGGCGCCGACGAAAATCTGCACATCCTCGCCGGCCCATTTGTCGAGGCAGCCGGTAAGCATGGGACGGATCACGTCCGACTCGTCCCAGGCGGGAATGAACACCGCGATCGGCCCGGCAGAGCCAGCGGGCGGCAAATCCCGGGATGTCATCCGCGCCACCCGGCTGTACACGGTCAGCGACCGCCAGCCGCGCCGCGCCAGATAGATGAGGTCGATGGCCAGATCGTCCAGCCCACCGATGATAAGCCCCAAAGCGGCAAACAAGAGAAGCTCGCTGCACAGCAGCTCGCTCAAAGCGAGTGTCCCACCCATCTTCCCCCCCGAGTCGACACCGCATTCCCCCTGCGCTGCCGAGCGATTTATTGAGCATAATGAGGGACCTGGAGCAATGATGCTTTTCGCGGCGTTAACGTTTCCGCGGTTCATCCTGGCCATTGCCGGTTTGACCTGATCCCGCCCGGCCTCTAGCGACAGGCCATGAGCTGTTGCGCGCCCGCCCCCGACCAGCCGCACATTTGCGGGAGCGCGCCCGCGTGACGCGGGGCAAGCGCGTGCCAGTCGGCTTGCTGGGCGGATCGTTCAACCCCGCCCATGGCGGCCATCGCGCGATCTCTTTCTTCGCTCACAAGGCGCTGGGACTGGACGAGGTTTGGTGGCTGGTCTCGCCGGGCAATCCGCTCAAGCCGCGCGCCGGCATGGCACCGCTGAACGCGCGCGTCGCCAGCGGCAAGGCGGCCGCCCGCCGCGCGCGCATCCGCGTGACCGCCATCGAGCGGGAGATGCACACCCGCTACACGCTCGACACGCTGCGCCGGCTGACGCGCCGCTACCCGCATCGCCGGTTCATCTGGCTAATGGGCGAAGACAATCTGGCCCAGTTCCACCAGTGGAAAGGATGGCGCGATATTGCGCGAACAACGGCCATTGCTGTTATCGCCCGACCCGGCTATAGTCGGGCGGCTGTAGGCTCACCGGCCATGGCCTGGTTGCGGCGTTTCGTCCGACCCGCCAGTCAGAGCAAAAGCTGGACGACATGGAGACTGCCGGCGCTCGTGCTTTTGCGCTTTCGCCCCGATCCCAGATCAGCCACGCTGCTTCGGCAGAAGGCGCCTCTTTGGCACCGTAGCTTTGCTGATGTTGCGCCGATCGACGGCGTGACCGGTCGCCGCATCCCACAGGAGTGACATTGCCCGACCCGTTACCCATGCCCGCCCGTCCTGCCCCCGCTGGAGGACTGTCCCAACCCGGCATCGATGCATCCTCGGATCGCCTCCTGGCGATCGTTCTGGAATCGCTGGACGATGATCAGGCGCAGGAAGTCGTGAGCATTCCGCTTGCCGGCAAGAGCAGCATTGCCGATCACATCGTGATCGCGTCGGGTCGTTCGTCCCGGCAGGTGGCCGCCATTGCCCAGAAGTTGGCCGAGCGGATCAAGCAGACGATGGGCCGCAATGTCCGCATCGAAGGCCTGCCCGTCGCCGACTGGGTGCTGATCGACGCGGGCGACGTGGTCGTCCATGTCTTCCGCCCGGAGGTCCGCAGCTTCTACAATCTCGAGCGCATGTGGGGCTTCTCGGACGCACCGCTGGCTGCCGGCGAGGCCTGATCTCCTTCAAGCGTACCCCGGGGGCCGAATGCTGCTGCACATCGTCGCACGGGGACGCATCGGCCGCTCGCCAGAGGCCGATCTCGTCGAGCGCTATCTCAAGCGCGTGACGCTGCCCACCAAGGTCACCGAACTGCCGGATCGTGGCGGCAAGGCGCCGCCGCCCCTGCCCGCCCAGTCGGTCATGGTGATGCTCGATGAAACCGGCAAGCAGCTGACCTCCATGGCCTTTGCCGAGCAGATCGGCCGCTGGCGGGACGACGGCGTGCGCGAGTGCCGCTTCATGATCGGCGCGGCGGACGGGTTCGAGAGCGCAGACCGGGCCAGCGCCGATCTGCTGATCGCGTTCGGGGCGATGACCTGGCCGCACATGATGGCGCGGGCGATGCTGGCCGAACAGCTCTGGCGCGCCACCAGCATCCTCGCCAACCACCCCTATCACCGGGAGGGATGAGGCGCGGTGGCGGCGAGCTGGACCCGACTGCCCCGGCCAATGGCCTCGCGGCCGTCCCTGCCCGTCATGCTGGCCACTGCTGCCCTGCTCGTCACCGCCATCGCGGCACCGCTGGCTCTCTCTGCCCAGCGCAATCCGGCGCCGCAGGCCCCTCAGGCGGAGATCGCCCGACAGCAGGCCGCGCTGGCTCGCGCCCGCGCGCAGGGCGAGGAAGCCCGCAAGCGTGGCGAAGCCCTGGAAGCCCGTGCCCGCGCCTCCTCCGCCGCAGCCGACAAGACCCGCAACGAGATCGCCGCGCTCGCCGCCCGCATCCAGCAGAGCGAGGCCGATCTGCGCGCGGGCGAGGCGCGCATGGCGATCATCATCACGCGCCAGCGCGAGCAGCGGCGCCAACTCGCCACCCGCCAGCAGCCGATCGTGCGACTGACCGCCGCCCTGCAGCAACTGGCCCGGCGCTCGCCTGTGCTCGCACTGGTCGCGCCCGGCACGATCAGCGAGGCGGTGCATCGCCGCATCGCGCTCGCGCAGATATTGCCGACCATCACTGCCTCCACGCAGGATCTGCGGGGTGCCATTGCGCGCAGTGCCGATCTGCAGCGCAGCGCGGAGGCGGCAGCGCAATCCCTCGTCCGCACCCGCGCCGGGCTGAAGACGCAGCAGGCCGCGCTCAGCACGCTTGAACAGCGCCAGCGCGGCACTTCCCGGCAGTTGCGCGCGGAGGCCAGCCTGCAGACCGAGCGCGCCCTCGCCATGGGCGAGCAGGCCCGTGATATCAGCGATCTGATGGACCGGATCGGCGATGCGGCGCAGGTGCAGGAGGCGTTGCTGCGCCTGCCCGGCCCGATGCCCCGGCCGGCCCGTCCGCAAAACAGCGCCGCACCGCCCCCTGAGCGACCGAGCGTCGCCGCAGGCCAGACCCCGGCCCCGCCCTATCGCCGGCCTGCCATCGGCGACATCGTCACCGGCTTCGGGGAATTGAGCGCAGGCGGCGTGCGCGCGCGGGGCATCACCATGGCGACCGCAGCCGGGGCCGCGGTCATCGCGCCCGCAGCGGGGCGAGTCGCCTTTGCCGGGCCGTTTCGCGGCTATGGCAAGATCGTCATCCTGGAGCATCGCGGCGGCTGGACGAGCCTGCTGGCCGGGCTCGACCGGCTGAGCGTGGCGCCGGGAGACTCGTTGCGTCAGGGCGACCCGGTCGGCGCGACCGGCAGCGACCCGGCCCGCCTCATCATCGAGCTGCGCCAGCAGGACCGCGCTGTCGATATTGCTTCTCTTGTCCGCTAACGCCGTTCAGCAGCGCGTAACGCTATCTTCGCTACGCTGGCGTGCGACCTAGGCAGAACCGTTGTTCCTGCTATAGGTCAGGACAGCATTTTTGTCGAAAGCGTCTCCATGGCCAATGCCCGCCGCACCCTGTTTCTCCGTTCCGCCGCGATCCTGGGCGCCATCGCGCTCATTCCCGCGTCGACCTCTGCCGTCACGGAGACCGAGGGTGAGACTTACAAACAGCTCGATCTGTTCATGGACGTGTTCCAGCGGGTGCGCGCCAATTATGTCGAGCAGGTCGATGATGCGACGCTGATCAAGGGCGCCATCGAGGGGATGCTCTCCAGTCTCGATCCGCATAGCGCCTATCTGGATGTCCGCTCTTTCGAGAATTTGCGCACCCAGACCGAGGGCAGCTATGGCGGCCTCGGCCTCTCCGTCACGATGGACGAAGGCGTGGTGAAGGTGATCGCGCCGACCGACGATACCCCCGCCGCGCGCGCGGGCATCAAGGCCGGCGACTATATCACGCATATCGACGGCAAGCTGATTTATGGCGGCACGCTCGATGAAGCGGTCGAGAAGATGCGCGGCGCGCCGAATACCAAGGTGAAGCTCACCATCGCCCGCGAAGGCCGCACCGAGCCGTTCGACGTGGAACTGACGCGCGCGATCATCGATATCAAGCCGGTCAAATGGCAGGTGAAGGGCGATGTCGGCGTCATCAAGATCGTCAGCTTCTCCGCCGATACCGGCGCTGACGTGCAGAGCGCCATTCGCGGCATCGACAAGTCGCTCGGCCACAAGCCGATCGGCTATGTACTGGACCTGCGCTCCAACCCCGGTGGGCTGCTGGATGAAGCTGTGCGCGTCTCCGACGCCTTCCTCGAGCGCGGCGAGATCGTCTCGCAGCGCGGCCGCCAGCGCGGCGACACCCGGCCTTATTATGCCCGGCCCGGCGATGATGCGCAGGGCCTGCCCGTCGTCGTGCTGATCGATGCGGGTTCGGCTTCCGCCTCCGAGATCGTGGCCGGCGCCCTGCAGGACCAGAAGCGCGCGCTCATCATGGGTGAGCGCAGCTTCGGCAAGGGCAGCGTGCAGACGCTGTTGCCGCTCTCGCAGGATACGGCGCTGCGGCTCACCACGGCGCGCTATTACACGCCATCGGGCCGCTCGGTGCAGGAAGGCGGCATCGAGCCGGATATTCTGGTGCCGCAGCTCTCCGACCCCGATTACGCCAAACGGCCGAAATATCGCGAAAGCGACCTGCGCCGTCACCTCATCAACGAGGCCAAGCTGGATCGCTCGGAGCTGGAGGCGGACAGCAACCCCGATCCGCGCTTCACCGCGACGGCGGAGGATCTCAAGAAGCAGGGCGTTGAGGACTTCCAGCTCCATTACGCGCTGCAGACTCTCGGCCGCCTCAACGGGACGCCGCAAATGGCGGCAGCCCCGGCGACGAAGGCACGGCGGTAAGCAGACCGATGTCGCGTGACGCCTCCCTGTCGCTCGCCCGGTTCGTGGCGGTGATGCTGCCGACCCTGTTGCTGGGCGGCGCGCTGCTCTCACAGCATGTCGGCGGGCTGTTCCCATGCGAAATGTGCATGTGGCAGCGCTGGCCGCATCTGGGCGCGATTATCGCTGCCCTTGCCGCGATTGCCCTGCGCCGCACCGCGCCGATGAGCGCGATGTTCACCATGCTCGCGGCGCTGGCCATCGCGACCAGCGGCGCCATCGGCGCATTTCACGCCGGTGTCGAATATGGCTGGTGGCAGGGCCTGACCAGTTGCACGGCGACCATGGACACGTCTTCTGGCCAGTCGATGCTGGATTCGATCATGTCGGCCACGCTGGTGCGCTGCGATGTCGCGCCTTGGTCGATGTTCGGCATTTCGCTCGCCGGCTACAACGCGATCCTCTCGCTGGGCGGGGCGTTGCTGATCCTGGTCCTGGTCCTCAAATGGAGCCGGTCATGACCGACAGCGCGCGCGTCTCGCCCCGTCCCGGCCAGCGCCGTGCGGACCGCGCCTCGATGCTGCGGGTCGATCAGGCCGGCGAATATGGCGCGGTGCGGATTTATGCCGGCCAGCTCGCCGTGCTGGGCGACCGTCATCCGATCAGCCGCGAGATTGCCGGCATGGCGGCGCAGGAAGAGCGGCACCGCGCGCATTTCGATGCGATGATGGTGGAGCGCGGCGTGCGCCCCACGCTGATGCAGCCCTTCTGGCATGTCGCCGGCTTTGCGCTCGGCGCCGCGACGGCGCTTATCGGCCCGCGCGCGGCGATGGCCTGCACCGCCGCCATCGAAACCGAGATCGACGATCATTACGGGCAGCAGCTCAAGGAGATCGGCGAGGATGACCCGGCGCTGACCGAAGCGATCACGGACTTCCAGGCCGAAGAAGTCGAGCATCGCGATGCCGCGATTGCCCATGGCGCAGAATCCGCGCCTGCCTATCCCTTGCTTTTCGGGGCGATCCGGCTTGGCTGCCGCGCTGCCATTGCCCTCTCGAAGCGGATTTAAGAAGGAACCTGTCGATGCGTGCCCTCGTCCTTGCACTCCCCCTCAGCCTCGCTCTTGCGGCACCCGCCTTCGCGCAGGCGGCCCCGGCCGCTCCAGCCGCCGGGCCGGAGGACGTCGCGAAGGTGAAGCAGGTGTTCGTCTATGGCGAAGACCCGTGCCCGGCGAGCGAGGGCGACGAGATCGTCGTCTGCGCGCGGATGCCCGACAATGATCGCTACCGCATCCCCAAGGAACTGCGCACCGATCCCAACAGCCCGGCCGTGCAAAGCTGGGCCAATCGGGCTAGGTCGATCGAATATGTCGGCGCGTCCGGGACCGACAGTTGCTCGCCCACCGGCTCGGCTGGCTTCACCGGCTGCTTCACGCAGATCGCGCGTGCGGCGCGCGAGGAGCGCCAGAAGATGCTCGGGTCCGGCACCTGGGCCGATGCCGTCGCCAAGGCGCGCGAGGAGCGGCTCGGCAATCTCGATGCGGAATCCGCGCAGATCGAAGCGCAAGCCAAGGCCGATGAGGAAGCCGCGCGGCTCAAGGCGCAGCGTGAGGCCCAGCAGCAGGGCCCGACCGTCACGCCCTGATCGCGCGAGGCGTTACAGGAAATATTGCAGCTTCACCGCCGTCTGCTTCGCCGCGCCAGGGGTGACGGTGAGGACGACGGCCTCAAAGCCCGGCGCGCCGAAGCGCAGGCGGGGGTTGCGCGAAAAGCCGACCCCCTCGCGCGGGATGCCCAGCATCGTGTCCAGCCGGCTGTTGCTGTTCTCATCGTGGAAGACGAGCAGCGCATAGTCGCCGGGCGGCACGCGTGCGAAGAGAAGTTCGGCATGGTCGCCCGCCGCAACGCTGGCCGTGAGGGCGAGTGGGTCCTTCTCGCATTTGGGGAAATGGGAGCGGTCTTTGGTGAGACAGGCACGCAACATGCCGCGACTGGACCGCAAGCCCTCGAACCGCACATCGATCTGGCCGGTGGCCGGTGCAAGGCCCGCCGCTGCCGGAACGACCGCATCGGCGGTGCGCACGGTGGCCGCGCCATCTTCACCCAGCGCCAGGGTCGGCGCGCCGAGCGAGAGCAGCAGGCCGGTCAGCATCAGCGGCCGTGCGACACGACGCGCCAGACCATGGTCGGCACCGTCAAAGAACATCATGCAGCATTATCCCTTGCCGGCGCGGGGTCATCATTGTGCGGCATGGTGGCGGAGCCTCCCGCCGGCGTCGGCGCGAACCGGGGGGACAGGCCGCGGTCCGTGCCGCACAGCCGGTCCCACACGCGGAAATAGAGGCCGTAATTGCAGCGATATTGCTCATGATGCTTCTCATGGTGAGACGCGGTGATCAGCCAGCGCCCGGCCGGGCCGTTGACCAGCCAGCGCGGGAACATCTCCCAGCCCATATGATTGGTGACACCCATGACAGTCATCACCGTTAGCACCACCCCCAGTGCCGCAACATGAATGGGAATGACGAAGACGAGAAACGGGATGACGACTGCACCGGTCACAGCTTCCCACGGATGGAAGCTCATCGCCGCCCAGGCCGTGGGCGGCCGGCTGGCGTGATGCACGGCATGGGCGACGCGAAACCAGGCCGGGCGGTGGAGCAGCCGATGCGTCCAGTAGAACCAGGTATCGTGCGCAGCGAGATAGAGCAGCACGGAGATCGGCAGATACCAGAGCGGGTAGGCATCGACATCCGTGTAGATCAGCGTCCAGCCGTGGCTCTGCCAGCCCCAGGCGACAATCCCCGCCGGCAGGCCGAAGATCAGCGCCGAGAGGAGCGACCAGCGGATTTCCGCACCGATCTGCCGGCGCAGCCCGGCATAATGGCCGGGGCGTGTCATCCGGGTCGCCAGCGCGAACCCGCCACTGGAAAGCAGGTAACGCACCGCGATGATGCCGGACATCGCCAGAATGGACGCAAGGATCAGCATCGCGGGCTGCATGGCGATGCTATAGGGAGCCCCGCCTGAGAGGGAAACGATAATCGGTAAAGCGTTCGCGCCGGTCGCTCGCCAAGCGCAGGGATAAGTTCCCCCGCCCCTTCGGGCATCGTTCACGCGTCACTGGCCGATAGCCAAGCGCCTCCCCCTCGGCTAGGGCTGCGCGGATGACAGGCGCACGACCTATCGATCTGGCCATTGTCGGCGGCGGCCTTGCCGGCAGCCTGATCGCGCTGGCCCTGCGCGCGCGGCGACCTGAGCTGCGCGTCGTGGTGATCGAGGAAGCCGCGCGCGCCGGCGGCAATCAGCTCTGGTCCTGCTTTGCCGAGGATGTCGCGCCCGCCGATCGCTGGCTGATCGAGCCGCTGATCGTGCATGGCTGGGGCGGCTATGACGTGCGCTTCCCGGGTCAGGAGCGGCGCCTGCCGAGCAGCTATGCGACGCTGACCAGCGAGCGGCTGGGGATGCGCCTGCACCGCGCCATGCCGGAGGGTGACCTGCTGTTCGACCGGGCGGCAACCGCACTCACGCCGAACAGCGTCACTTTGGCCGATGGACGCGTGATCGAGGCGCGCGGCGTCATCGATGCGCGCGGACCGGGCGACATGAGCGCGCTGGAGCTAGGCTATCAGAAATTCGTCGGGGCGAGTTGGCTGTGTCATACCCCCCACGGCCTTGCCGAACCGATCATCATGGACGCAACCGTCGATCAGCAGGACGGCTATCGCTTCGTCTACACCCTGCCCCTCTCCCCCACCGAGCTGTTCATCGAAGACACTTATTATGCCGATGGCCCGGCGCTGGATGAGCCCGTGCTCGCGGCGAGAATTGCGGCTTATGCCCAGGCGCAGGGCTGGGAGGGCGCGGCGCGCGGCCATAGCGAGACCGGCGTGCTGCCCGTGTGCATGGGCGGCGATTTCGCGCGGCTGTGGGAGGCCGAATCCCCCGGCGTCGCCAAGGCCGGACTGCGCGGCGGCTTTTTCCACGCGCTCACCGGCTATTCGCTGCCGGACGCGGTGCGCAATGCACTCGCCATCGCGGCGATGGACGATCTCTCCGGCCCGGCCCTGCATCAGGCGATGCGCGCGCGCGGCGCCGCGCACTGGCGCGGGCAGGCTTATTACCGGATGCTCTCGCGGCTGCTCTTCCGCGCCGCCGAGCCGCAGGAGCGCTGGCGGGTGCTGGCGCGCTTCTACCGGCTTGACCCATCCCTCATCGCCCGCTTTTATGCCGGGCAGAGCACCCTTTTCGACAAGCTGCGCGTTCTGACCGGGAAGCCTCCTGTTCCCGTCAGCCGAGCCATTTCAGCCCTTGGAGCGACACGCGGATGAAGACAGCCATCGTCATCGGCGCCGGTTTTGCGGGCCTTGCCCTCGGCCTGCGCCTGCAATCGGCGGGCATCGCCACCACCATCGTCGAAGGGCGCGAACTGCCCGGCGGCCGCGCCTATATGTGGCAGAAGGAGGGCTTCACCTTCGATGCCGGGCCGACCGTCATCACCGACCCGGATTGCCTTGCCCAGCTGTGGCGCCTGACCGGCCACGATATGGCGCAGGACGTGACGCTGCTGCCGGTCAGCCCCTTCTACCGCCTGCACTGGCAGGACGGCACGACCTTCGATTATGGCAATGACGATGCCGCGCTGAATCGCGAGATCGCCAAGCTCGATCCCGCCGACATCGCCGGCTACCAGCGCTTCCTCGCCTATAGCGCCGAGGTCTATCGCGAGGGCTATGAGAAGCTGGGGCATGTCGCCTTCCTCGACTTCAAGTCGATGCTCAAGGCCGCGCCGGACCTCGCCCAGCATCAGGCCTGGCGCTCGGTCTATTCCATGGTTTCGAGCTTCGTGAAGAACGAGAAGCTGCGCCAGGCGCTGAGCTTCCACACGCTGCTGGTCGGCGGCAACCCGATGACGACCAGCGCCATCTACGCGCTGATCCACAAGCTGGAGAAGCAGGGCGGCGTCTGGTTCGCCAAGGGCGGCACCCATGCGCTGGTGCGCGGCATGGTTACGCATTTCGAGCGGCTGGGCGGCACGCTGATCCTCGGCGATCCGGTCGCCAAGATCGAGACGGTGGGTGATCGCGCGACCGGCGTGGTGACCCGCTCGGGCCTGCATATCGAGGCCGATGCGGTGGCGAGCAACGCGGACATCATGCACAGCTATGCCGACCTGCTGGCCGACCATCCGCGCGGCCAGCGGCAGGGCGCCAAGCTGTTCCGCAAGCGCTGGAGCCCCAGCCTGTTCGTCGTCCACTTCGGCATCGAGGGGACCTGGCCGGGCATCCCGCACCACATGATCCTGTTCGGCCCGCGCTATAAGGAGCTGCTGACCGACATCTTCGACCATGGCGTACTGTCGCAGGATTTCTCGCTGTACCTGCATCACCCGACCGTCACCGACCCCGATCTGGCGCCGCCGGGCCACTCGACCTTCTATGCGCTGGCGCCGGTGCCGCATCAGGGCAAGCTGCCGGTGGACTGGAACGAGGTGGGGCCGATCCTCACCGGGCGCATTCTCGACGAGATCGAGCGCCGGCTGATCCCGGACATCCGCTCGCGCATCAAGGTGCAGTTCTCCTATGCACCGAGCGACTTCACCCATGATCTCAACGCGCATCTGGGCAGCGCCTTCAGCCTGGAGCCGCTGCTCACCCAGAGCGCCTGGTTCCGCACCCACAATCGCGATGATGTGATCAACAATCTCTATTTTGTCGGCGCGGGCACCCATCCGGGCGCCGGCATTCCCGGCGTCGTCGGCTCGGCCCGCGCGACGGCGGCCCTGATGCTCGAGGATCTGGCATGACATCCTTCAACCGGCTGGCCGTCTATTGCGGCTCCGCCACCCCACCCGACCCGATCTACATGGAGACCGCGCGCGCCGTCGGCACCGGGCTGGCCCGGCGCGGCATCGGCGTCGTCTATGGCGGCGGCAAGGTCGGGCTGATGGGCGCCATTGCGGATTCCGCGCTGGCCGCCGGCGGCGAAGTGATCGGCGTGATCCCCGAGGCTCTGGTGAATGCCGAGGTTGCCCATCGCGGCCTCACCGAACTGCACGTCGTGCCGGACATGCACAGCCGCAAGGCGCTGTTCACCACGCTTTCCGATGGGTTCGTGACCCTGCCGGGCGGCGTCGGCACGATGGACGAGCTGTGGGAAGCCGTGAGTTGGGCGCAGCTTGGTTATCATGACAAGCCGGTCGGGCTGCTAAACGCCGGCGGATTTTACGATCAGCTGATCGGCTTCAACCGCCAGATGATCGAAACCGGCTTCATCCGCCCGCCCCACGCCAACATCCTCATCGCCCGCGAGACGCTGGACGACCTGCTGGACGCGATGGCCGCCTATACGCCCCATGAAACGATCTTCGCGATGAAGGTCGACCGGCTTTGAGGGGAAACATGAGCCCCTCCCCTTCAGGGGAGGGGTTGGGGTGGGGAGCGCCCGTGACGCAAGGTGCACGCCTTCTGATCCACGCAAAAGCGATGCGGCACGAGGCGACGCCATGCGAGATCATTCTCTGGCGACATCTGAGTCGGTCCCAGCTTGGCGGGCACAAATTTCGTCGGCAGCATGTGCTGGGGCCGTTCATTGTGGATTTCTTCTGCCCCGCCAAAAAGCTGATCGTCGAGGTGGATGGCGATACGCATGATCCGAAAGAAGATGCGCGCAGGGATGCTGCGTTAACCGCGGAAGGTCATTACGTTCTGCGGTTCACTAACGAAGATGTGCGCACCAATCTCACCGAGGTTCTGGAGGCAATACTGACGCGTTTGAATTCAGCACCAGCCCGTTGGGCAGCGCCGTCCCCCACCCCATCCCCTCCCCTGAAGGGGAGGGGCTAGATGCTGGAGCAACGCCCTGCCCTTGTCGGTCTCGCGCAGGAGAGCATTGCGCGCGGGTCGAAGAGTTTTCGCACGGCCTCGCGGCTGTTCGACCGGGAGACGCGCGAGCGGGCGTGGTTGCTCTATGGTTGGTGCCGCGCCTGCGATGACATTGCCGACGGGCAGGATCATGGCGGGACCATGCAGGCGACCGGCGACCCCATGGCCCGGCTGGCGGACATTCGCGCGCGAACCGAGCGCGCTCTCGCGGGGCGGGCCGGGCTGGACGATCCTGCCTTTGCCGGCGGGGCGCTGGTCGCGGCCGAATGTGCCATTCCGCGCCGCTATATGGACGATCTCATCGAAGGCTTCGCGCTCGATGCGCAGGGCTGGCGACCGCAGACCGAGGACGATCTGCTGCGCTATTGCTATCATGTCGCGGGCGCGGTCGGCTGCATGATGGCCATTGTGATGGGCGTCGCGCCCGATGACGAGGCGACGCTGGACCGCGCCTGCGATCTGGGGCTGGCCTTCCAGCTCGCCAATATCTCCCGCGATGTCGCCGAGGATGCGGCAGGCGGGCGCTGCTATCTACCCGCGGACTGGCTCATCGAGGCTGGCATCGACCCGGCCGACCCTATGGCGGCGGAGCAGCGCCCAGCCCTCGCGGCGGTCACGGGGCGCGTGGCGGCGATGGCGGCGCGCTATGAGGACAGCGCCCGGCATGGCACCCCAAAGCTGCCGTTCCGCTCGGCATGGGCGGTGCTGGCTGCCGCGGGCATCTATGGCGGCATTGCCCGGAAGGTCGCCGCCGACCCGCAGGAGGCGCTGCGTCGGCGCCTGTTCACCCGCAAGGCGGAGAAGCTGGGCTGGCTGCTGCGCGCCGGCACACAGGCTGGTCGGCGCACCAGCCTCTACCCGCCAGCGCCGCGTGATCCATCGCTCTGGAACCGGCCTCGCCAAGGCGCGCGCATTTCGGAGGCTTGATCCCGATCAATTTCTGCATGGGCGCGATCTGCTGAAGAGGCAGGCGGGAGGACATGCATGATTCCGTCACGTCACGCTTATTATCGCAACCGCGCCAATGAACATCGCCGTCTGGCGCAAGTCGCCGCGGAACCCGCACAGCGCCTGATGCACGATCGTCTGGTGGAGGCCTATCTGGGTCTGGCGCGCGAATCGCGGCTGCGGCAGGTCGTCCGGCTCAAGGCCTGAGCGCAGCCGCGCCCAGACAAGCCGATCATCCCTGCTTGAGCAGCCTGAGCGCCCGCGCGCGCAGCCGCCCAAGGCCCGCATCGTGCAAGGCGGGAACGGCGCAGAGCATCCCCGTCACATAGGGGTCGGGCTTGTTGAAGATGATGGGTTCGCCCAGCGCATCGGTAACGCGGGCGCCGGCTTCCTGCGCGATGAGGGTCGCGGCCGCCAGATCCCATTCCGCCCCGCGTCGCAGGCCGGCCACAAG
This sequence comes from Sphingobium sp. B2D3C, assembly GCF_025961835.1. Classification (NCBI taxonomy): domain Bacteria; kingdom Pseudomonadati; phylum Pseudomonadota; class Alphaproteobacteria; order Sphingomonadales; family Sphingobiaceae; genus Sphingobium; species Sphingobium sp. B2D3C. The sequence goes on from NZ_JAOQOK010000001.1 coordinate 2,169,375, forward strand.
ATCGGCTTCATTCGCGGCTACCATCGCCATGCGCAGGGCAATGCTGTTGGGCTTGGCGACCATGCGGTAGTCGATATCGATGCCGCCCAGATGATCGAGCGGCACGCGGGCGCCCGAGAGCGTGGCGTGGTCGCCCACGGCGAGCCGCTCCGGCTGTGCCCCCGTGCGCTCCCGCCACGCACCAGCGCCCCGCACCGCCCACCAGCGCTCGTTACGCGCCGGCGCGCTCAGCACCGCGACAGTCGGGACGCCATCCTCGACCAGCGCGACCGAAACCGCCCACCCGGCCCGGCCCCGCACGAAATCGCGGGTGCCGTCGATGGGGTCGATGATCCACGCTCGCCGAGCCTCAGCGCGTCCGGCCGTCTCCGCGCTTTCCTCGGAGAGCCAGGCGGCATCCGGCAGAAGCGCGCCAAGCTGTGTGCGCAGCAGCGCATCGGCGGCGAGATCGGCCTCGCTCACCGGCTCGCCGGGCCGCTTCTCCCAATGGCCGTGCATGGGTGCGCCGGCTTCCCAGAAACGCATGGCCAGCAGGCCGGCAGCGTCGGCTATGGCCAGAATATCGGCCAGAAGATCCAGAGAGGGGGGCTCACTCCCCGGCAACGGTCATCCCGTCGATGCGCAGGGTGGGCACGTTAATCGCGCGGCGGAAGGTGAGATCGTTCGCAGCGATGATCCGCCCGAACATCTCCTTGAGATTGCCCGCGATGGTGATTTCAGACACGGCGTGGCTCACCGTGCCGTTCTCGATCAGGAAGCCGGAGGCGCCCCGACTGTAATCGCCGGTGACGCCGTTGACGCCCTGGCCGATCAGTTCCGTGATGAACACGCCGCGCTTCACGTCCGCGAACAGATCGCGCACGCTGGCCGTGCCGCCTTCCAGATGCACATTGCTCGCACCCACGCCCGGCGAGCCGCCGCCCCGCGTGGCATGGCCGGTGGGATCGAGCCCGAGCTGGCGGGCCGAGGCGCTGTCGAGCATCCAGCCGGTCAGCACGCCGTCATCAATGAGGCGCCGCCGCCCAGTTGGCAGCCCTTCGCCGTCGAACGGCCGCGAGCGCAGGCCCCGCTCGCGCAGCGGATCATCAATGACGCTCAGCCCCTCGGGCAGAATGCGCTGGCCAAGGCTGTCGAGCAGGAATGTCGCCTTGCGGGTGACGGATGGCCCGGCGATGGCGCCGAGCAGATGCCCGATCAGGCTGTTACCCACGCGCGGATCGAAGATCACCGGCATCGTACCGCTCGGCACCCGGCGCGCGTTGAGCCGCGAGACCGCGCGCGCGCCGGCGCGCTGGCCGATGCTGTCCGGCCCTTCCAGATCATCGAGATGCCGGGCACTGTGGCTGGCAAAGTCGCGCTGCATCGTGGCGCCCTCGCCCGCCAGCACGCTGGCGTAGAGCGAATGGCTGGTCCCGGCATAAGCGCCCGAAAAACCGTGGCTGGTGGCCAGAGCCGCCTGCGCGCGGGAGAAGCCTGCGCCGGCGCCTTCGCTGTTGGTGACGCCCAGCACGCTGCGCGCCGAATCCTCCGCCGCCAGCGCCCTCTCGCGCAGTTGGGCCGGCGTCGGCTCCTCATCATCCTCGATATCGAGCGAGGGCAGGCGGCGCCGCATCAGCATCTGCTCGGGCGCGAGACCCGCATAGGCATCTTCCGGCGCCTCGCGGGCCATGGCGACGGCGCGCTCGACCAGCGTTTCGAGCGTGCGGGGCGTCAGGTCCGATGAAGAGACGCTGGCCGAGCGTTGGCCGACAAACACGCGCAGGCCGAAATGCTCGGACTCGGATTGCTCGACATCCTCCAGCGCGCCCAGCCGCACCGTCACGCCGGACGAGGCATCGCAGCCATAGACGGCGTCGGCCGCATCCGCGCCCGCCTTGCGGGCCGCGGTGACCAGCGACCGGGCGCGATCGAGAGCTTCGTTAAGGCTGAGCATGAAAGACGCGGTCCGAATGATGTCTGATGAAAGGCCGCGCTTTAGCTCCCGCGGCGAGGCGACGCAATGCGGCTGCGTCAGGTGCCTTCCGACCAGCCGCCCCGCTTTGCGACGAACCGAGGACAGCAACATTTTTTATAGGGAACCACCAGGCCTCGCCGATCCTTTTGTTGATAACATCAACCCACAGGAGCATCTCATGGCGACTGAAACATTCACCGACGCGATTGCCCTGCTCAAAGCGGATCATCGCACGGTCGAGGATCTGTTCGAGAAGTTCGAGAAGGCCAATGCGGCTGGCCGCAAGGAATCGCTGGCCCGGGAAATCTGCACCGAACTCAAGATCCACACCATGCTGGAAGAAGAGATCTTCTATCCGGCCTTTCGCGGCAAGATCGAAGATGATCTCATGGACGAGGCCTATGTCGAGCATGACGGCGCCAAGGTGCTGATCAACGAGATCGAAGCCGGCTCTCCGCAGGAAGATTTCTACGATGCCAAGGTGAAGGTGCTCTCGGAAGAGATCGAGCATCACGTGAAGGAGGAGGAACAGCCCTCCAAGGGCATGTTCGCCCAGTGCCGCAAGACCGACGTCGACCTGGTGGAACTGCGCGACCGGATGCTCGCCCGCAAGAAAGAGCTGCTGGCGCAGGCGAAGAGCGAAGGCCTGCCCCCGGCAGAGCCGCGCACGCTCAGCGTTTCGGCCGTCTGACCCGGACAAGACGGCATGTCGGCGGCGTTTTCATTGTTCGAATCTTCCGATAAGGACGCCGCCGCGCCGGCGCAGCACCGCAATGATGCCGAGCGCACCCGCCTCGGCATCATTTTGCCGCGCTTTGGCGGATTGGGCCGAGACGCGGCCTTGCGACAGGCGCAAAGCGAGCAATCCGGCGACTGGATGCTTCGGCACCGCGATTAGGCAGCGGGCGGCTGTTCCGTCTGCCTGCTCTCCAACCAGTAGCGCAGCATGTGATGGGCGACCGCGATGGGGGACGGCGGCAGGAACCTAGCGCCCTCCTCCCCGGCCAGAGCGGCGCGGACCTCATCGACGCTCACCCAGACGGCTTCGGCGATTTCTTCCTCGTCAAGCGTCAACGCGTCATCATCGGCCTGCGCGATGCAGGCGACCATGAGCTGGGAGGGGAACGGCCAGGGTTGGCTGAACAGATAGTCGACCTGCCCGGTGCGCACGCCGCATTCTTCCCACAGCTCCCGCCGCACGGCTTCCTCGATGGTTTCGCCCGGCTCGACAAAGCCGGCCAGTGCGGAAAAGCGGCCGGCCGGAAAGCGCGGATTGCGCCCGATCAGCACCTTGCCGCGATATTCGGCCAGCATGATGACCACCGGATCGGTGCGCGGAAAATGCTCCGCGCTGCACCGGCTGCACTGGCGCGCCCAGCCTGCCTTGATCGGATGGGTATCGCCGCCGCAGCGTGCGCAGAAACGGTGGCGATCATGCCAGTCGACCAGGCTGCGCGCCGCCGCATAATGCGCGGCTTCGGCCATGGTGAGCTGCGGGATGATGTCCCACACTTTCGCGGGAAAGCTCGGGGGCTCGACGCTGTGCTCGACGAGCAGCGACACAAAGACCGGCGTGCCATCCTCGCGCAGCCCGAGCAGGGCGTGGTCGGCCAGCACAGCACCGGGCGGCACCAGCTCGCTGGCGAGCGTGCCGTCTGCCTCGATCACCGGGTCCAGCCCATCGAGTTGCACGATGCGCGCGCGCGGATCGGCCCAGGCCCCGGCCAGCCGGTCGGGGTGCACGCGCAGCTGATCGGCGCGGTCGAGCGTGCCGCCGGTGAAGGTGATTGCCTGCCGTGCGGGCAGATCAGGCCGGGTCATGATGCGCATTCTCCTGCTCTCTGGCGTCCAGTGCCGCTTGCGCCGCCCGGGCAAAGACGGTGGGCAGCCCCGCATCGGCCAGCGTGTCGAGGGGCCACAATTGGCCCGGCCCCAGGGCGCTGGCAAGCACGGCGGGATCGGCCCCATTCTCGATCCGCAGCATGGCCACGCGCAGATCGAGCGCGAAATGGGTGAACACATGGCGCACCGGCTGGTTGAGCACGCGCCACCCGCCCGCCAGCGGCGCATGCGGGAGAGCCTCTGGCGCCTCGCTCCAATCGCTGGTCGGCAGCGCGAGCATTCCGCCGAGCAGGCCCTTGTCCGGCCGCCGGACGAGCCAGACCGCATCGCCGGCCTCCACCCACCAGGCGGTGCCGCTGCGCGTCGGGCGCGCCTTCTTCGCGGCCTTGAGCGGATAGCGCGCCGGATCGCCCGTCGCCCGCGCGGCACAAAGCTCCGGGAGCGGACAGGCGAGGCAGGCGGGATTGCGCGGGGTGCAGACCGTGGCGCCCAGATCCATCATGGCCTGCGCGAAATCGCCGGCATGATCCTGTGGCGTGATGCGGTCGGCCAGCGCGCGCAGGATCGGCTTTGCGGCCGGCAGAGCCGTCTCCACCGCGAACAGCCGGCTCACCACGCGCTCGACATTGCCATCCACCACGACGGCGCGCTGCTCGAAGGCAATGGCAGCGACGGCCGCCGCCGTATAGGCCCCGACTCCCGGCAGCGCACGCAATCCCGCTTCGTCCGAGGGGAAACGCCCGCCCAGCGCCCCTGCGACATAGCGCGCGCAGGCCAGCAGATTGCGGGCGCGGGCATAATAGCCAAGACCTGCCCAAGCGGCCATCAGATCGCCATCCTCGGCAGCCGCCAGCGCCTCGACCGTGGGCCAGCGCGCCAGAAAGCGCTCATAATAAGGCGCGACGGCCGCCACCGTCGTCTGCTGGAGCATGATTTCGGAGAGCCAGACGCGGTACGGGTCCGGCGGCGGCGCGCCGGGCGGGCTGCGCCAGGGCAGCGCGCGCGCATGGCGGCGATAATGGGCCAGCAACGCCGGCGCGACCGCCTCTTCCATCCCCCGCGTTGCGATTAATCCATCGACGGCCATGGCGTGCCTATGGCATGGACGCAGCCATGACAGAAGCCACCCCAGATGCGCAGGCGCCCACAAAGGCCAGCCGGGCCAAACGCCCGGCCGCGCGCAAGGCCAATGGGGCCGGCAAGGCCGAGATGCCGCCGCAGGAACGGCCGCGAATCAACGCGCCCCGCGCGATTTCCGATCTCATGCCGGACATTGGCCGGGCCGCCTTCCGCAAATTCGGCTTCATCCAATCGAGCATCGTCACGCGCTGGGCCGAGATTGTCGGCAAGCGCTATGCGGAGCTGACCAGCCCCGACTCGATCCGCTTCCCCACCGGCAAGCGCTCGGGCGGGACACTGCAGCTGACCGTCGCCAGCGGCCATGCGCCGATGGTCCAGCATATCGTGCCGGAGATCATCGAGCGGGTGAACCGCTTCTTCGGCTATGAGGCCGTCTCCCGCGTCGCCATCAAGCAGGGCCAGGTCATCCCGCGCGAGCCGGTGCATCGCCCGCCGCCCACCATGCTGCGCCCGATCCCCCAGGAGCTGGGCGAGGGCCTGCGCGAAGTGAGCGACCCGGAACTGCGCACCGTGCTCGAATCGATGGCGCGCAGCTTCTCCAACCCTGTGCGCCCCCCCAAGATCAGCTAAGCCAAATTTCCACCACGGGACCATGCCCATGACCGTCATCTCGTCCGCTTCGTCCGTCTCCCGACAGATCGCCGCATTGGGTGCCCTGTGCCTTGCGGCCCTGACGCTTGCCCTCGCCCTGCTGCTGCCAGCCCCCGCCAGTGCGCAGCGCAGCGCGGCGCGCGACTGGAGCCAGACGGTGACGCTGGGTGCAAACGGCGCCTTCGTGGTCGGCAATCCGGCGGCGCCCACCAAGCTGGTCGAATATCTGAGCTACACCTGCTCGCATTGCGCGGATTTTCAGGCGACCGGAACGCCCGCGCTCAAGGCCCAGTGGATCCGGCGCGGCCTGGTCTCGCTGGAGCTGCGCAATTTCGTGCGCGATCCCTTCGACCTGACGGCGGCGCTGCTCGCGCGCTGCGGCGGCGCGACGCGGTTCGTTGGCAATCATGAGGCGATGTTCGCCGATTATCAGGCCTGGATGACTCGCGCGCAGAGCTTTGCCCAGGCGCAGGAAGGCAAGCCGCCGGCCGCCAATCGCGCCGCGCAGCTGACCGCCATTGCCGACGGCACCGGGCTCGGCCCGCTGCTCGCCAAGCGCGGCCTGACGCCGGCGGGCCAGGGCAAATGCCTGGCCGACGAGGCGATGCTCAAGACCGTGCTCGGGCTGACCTCCAGCGCCGGCACCTTCAAGGAATTCACCGGCACGCCCTTCTTCCTGCTCAACGGCAAACCGCTGGAGAATGTGCATACATGGGACGCGCTGCGCCCCCTGCTGCCGCCATTGCCCGCGTCCGGCAAGTGAGCTAGACCGGCCTGCACAGCCACTTTCCGTCCCCCGATCGATGAGGCCCATCCGTCCCATGAAACGCCTTGCTACCGCCCCGCTCGCCCTCGCTCTGCTTGCTCTCGCTGCCTGCGGCTCCCAAGATGGCAATTCGAGCGCGCCCATCGGCAAGGTGGAGGGCAAGGCCGCCCCGGCGGGGACCACATGGGCGCAGCAGGTCGTCGCGACGCCCGAGGGCGGCATCCGCATGGGCAACCCGGATGCGCCGATCAAGATCATCGAGTTCGCATCCAACACCTGCCCGCACTGCGCGCACTTCTCCGAGGAATCCAAGGATGTGCTCGAGCGCGATTATGTGAACACGGGCAAGGTCAGCTTCGAGTTCCGCAACTTCGTGATGAACCCGCTGGACATCAGCATGGCCATGTTGGCCCGCTGCACCGGGCCGGAAGCCTTCTTCCCGCTGACCCACCAGTTCTTCACCAATCAGCAGGCGATCATCGAGAAGCTCCAGTCCGCCGGCGAGGATGCGTATAAGAACGCGATGTCGGCCGCGCCGGATCAGCGCTTCCAGCGCATGGCCGAGGCGGCCGGGCTGATCGAGTTCGCCATGGAGCGCGGCGTGCCCGAGGCCAAGGCCCGCCAGTGCCTGGCCGACCCCAAGACGGCCGAAACGCTCGCCGCCAATGTGGAGCGCGACACGGCGCAATATTCCATCACCGGCACGCCGAGCTTCATCATGAACGGCAGCAAGCTCGACAATGTGTCGACCTGGCCGCAGCTCGTCGAGCAGCTGAAGAACGCAGGCGCCTGATTGGCGAGGCTGGGGGGCCATAGCATCGGGGGAGGCGTCGGACGGCGCAGCGCCTCGCGGGCTGGGTCAGTCCGGTTGGGCCGCCCTGCCCGCTAAGCCATGCAGATTCGCCGCCTCAAGCTGACCGGCTTCAAGAGCTTCGTCGAGCCGACCGAGTTGCGGATCGAGCCGGGGCTGACCGGCATTGTCGGGCCGAATGGCTGCGGCAAATCCAATCTGCTGGAGGCAATCCGCTGGGTGATGGGCGAATCCAGCCCCAAATCCATGCGCGGCGGCGGCATGGACGATGTGATCTTCGCCGGAACTGCCACCCGTCCGGCGCGCGATTTCGCGGAAGTCGGCCTGTTCGCCAGCGTGCCGCCTGGCACTGTGTTGCCGGCGATCGACATGGGCAGCGATGGCGAGCTGGAAGTCATGCGGCGCATCGAGCGCGGCGCGGGCAGCGCCTATCGCGCCAACGGGCGGGACGTGCGCGCCAAGGATGTCGCATTGCTCTTCGCCGATGCTGCGACCGGTCCGCACAGTCCTGCGCTGGTCAGCCAGGGCAAGATCGCCGCGGTCATCGCCGCCAAGCCAGCCGAACGCCGCGCGATGCTGGAGGAAGCGGCGGGCATCGCCGGCCTGCATGTGCGCCGCAAGGATGCCGAGCAGAAATTGCGCGCGAGCGCGGCCAATCTCGCCCGGCTGGATGAAATCCTTGCCGAAATGGACGTCCGCGCCAATGCGCTTCGTCGACAAGCGCGGGCCGCCGAGCGCTATACGGAATTGAGCGAAAAGATCGTACTGGCCGAGGGCCGCGTGTTCTTCGCCCGCCATCGCGAGGCCGCGACCGAAGCCGACCGTGCCGCGCAGGATGCGGAGAAGGCCGAGGCGCTGGTGCGGGTGGCGCAGGAGGCGCAGCTGGGCGCCGCCGCTCATCAGCAGTCCGCCATCGAGACACTGGCGCGCGCACGCACGGCCGCCAACGAGGCCCGGGAGGCCGCGACCGAGGCCCGCTTCGCGCTGGAGCGGCTGACAGGCGAACGCGATACCCTGCTGCGCCGGATCGCCGAGCTGGAAAGCCAGCTCGCCCGCGTGAGCGAAGACCAGCAACGTGAGGGTGCGCTTGCCGCGGATGCCGCCAATGCCATCGAGGCGCTGCAGGGCGAGGATGCGACGCTTGCCGAGCGGATCAAGGCGGCCAAGACGACACTGCCGGCCTTCGTCACGCGCCTCGCGGAGGCCGAGACGGCCAGCCGCGATGCCGAGGTGGCGCTGGCGCAGGCCATGGCGCGACTGGCCGGTGAGCAGGCCGAGCGCCGGGTTGCCGAGGCTGGGCTGAATGCCGCGCGGCAGAAGCTCGCCCGCGCCCGCAGCGAAGCGGAGCGGATCGCCTCTGCCCTCACCGCCCTGCCCGATGCCGCGCCGCTCGCCACCCGCCAGCGCGCGGCCGAGCAAGCCAAGGCCGATGCCCTCACCCGGCGCACCGATGCCGAGGCGCGCATCGCCGCCGCTGCGCAGGCGCGCGAGACGCATACGCAGGCGGTCGCCGAGCAACAGCGCGCGCTCGCCGCCGCCCGCGCCACCGTCGCCGCGCTGGATAGCGAAGCCAAGGCACTGGCCCGCGGGCTGGAGACGCAGGGCAGCGGTGATCGCGCCATCGATGCCCTGCGCGTCGACCCCGGCTATGAGCACGCGCTCGCCGCCGCGCTGGGCGATGATCTGCAGGCCGCGCTCGGGGCGCAAGGTCTGGCTCGCTGGAGCGGCGCCGCTATCGATGCGCGCGATCCCGCTTTGCCGGATGGATGCGCGCCGCTCGCTGCCCATGTCCGCGCGCCCGAGGCGCTGGCGCGCCGTCTCGCGCAGATCGCCGTGGTCGAGCAGGATGACGGCCAGCCGCTTGCGGTGGGCCAGCGCCTTGTGACACGCGACGGACAATTGCGCCGCTGGGACGGCTTCGTGGCGCAGGAGGGCGGCGGCGCGGCAGCCGAGCGGCTGATCCGCATCAACCGCCTTGCCGCCATCGAGCAGGAGCGGCCTGCCGTCGCCGCCACGGTCAGCGCTGCCGAGCAGGCCTTGGGGACCGCCGAGGCATCGCTGCGCGCGGCCGGCACCGACGAGCGCGCTGCCCGCGAGGCGATGAGCGCAGCCGACACGGCCCTGCGCGGGGCGGAGCGCACGCTCGGCGAAGTGGCGACCGCATTGGAGCGCCTTGCCGGACAACGGGCGGACCTCGACCGGCGCCACCAGGAAGCCTCTGCCGATCTCACCACCGCCGAGCGCGAGCTGGAGAGCGCGCAGGCCGCCCATGATGCGCTCCCGGCCGGTGACGACACCGCTGCGCGCGTCGATCTGCTCAAGTCCGGCGCGGAACGGTGCCGGGCCGCAATCGGCCAGGTGCAGGCCGAGCGGGCCATGGCCGAGCGAGCATTGGCTGCCGATGAGGAGCGCGTGAAGGCGATCCGCAGCGACGTGGCGGGCTGGAAGGCGCGCGCTGGCGATGCCGTGCGCCGCGTCGCCGAGATGAAGACCCGCGCCGAAGCACAGGCCAGCGAACTGGACGGGCTGCGCGATCGGCCATCAGCGCTGGCGACGGAACTCGACGCCCTGACGCAGGCCGCTCGCGACCATCAGGCCGCTGTCGAGCAGAGCCGCAGCGAGGAAGCCGCCGCCGAGGCCACATTGGCCACCGCCGAGAAGGCGCTCGCCAATGCCAATGAGGCTCTCTCCACCGCCCGCGAAGCGCGAGCCGGAGCGCAGGCGCGCGCCGAACATGCCGTCGCGCGCCGCCGCGAAATCGGCCAGGCCTGCGGCGAGCGCTTCTCCTGCCCGCCGCCCGTGCTGCCGAGCAAACTCGGCTTCGCGAGCGAGGAGGTCGTCACCGCATCCGAAGAGCAGGCCCGCTATGACAAGCTGGTGCTGGACCGCGAGCGGATCGGCCCAGTCAATCTCGTCGCCGCCTCGGAACTGGCCGAGCTGGAGGAGACGCAGACCAGAAGTCGCGCCGAAAGCGAGGAACTGACCACCGCGATCAACCAGCTGCGCGGCTCCATCGGCCATCTCAATCGCGAGGGACGGCAACGGCTGCTCGCGGCCTTCGAGGCCGTGAACGGTCATTTCCAGCGGCTGTTCAGCACGCTCTTCCAGGGCGGCAGCGCGCATCTGGAATTGATCGAGAGCGATGACCCGCTGGAGGCTGGCCTTGAAATCTTGGCGCAGCCGCCGGGCAAGCGGCTGACGACGCTTACCCTGCTTTCGGGTGGCGAGCAGGCTCTCACCGCAGTCGCGCTTATTTTCGGACTCTTTCTAACCAATCCGGCACCGATTTGCGTGCTCGACGAGGTCGATGCACCGCTGGATGACGCCAATATCGAGCGCTTCTGCGGACTGTTGGAGCGGATGGTGCAGGATACTGCGACCCGCTATCTGATCGTGACGCACAATGCCGTTACCATGAGCCGGATGCACCGGCTTTTCGGGGTGACGATGATCGAGCAGGGTGTGAGCCGGCTGGTGTCGGTGGACTTGCAGGCGGCTGAGGATTTGCTGGCGGCGGAGTGAGAGGACACTGCCCACGTCGGTGAAGAAGGCCGCCCCCCACTTCGTCACCCCGGACTTGATCCGGGGTCCAGCTTCTTGTGATACGTGGGTTGGGACTGCCAGAACGCATTTGCCGCCTTAAGTCCAGAAGGGAGCGGGACCCCGGATCAAGTCCGGGGTGACGACGTTTTTGAATGCACCGTCAGGTCGCCTGAACCAGCGGCACGCCAGCCCTCAATGCGGCTCCTTGCTCACATCCACCTTTTCCACCCATTCCGGGTAGAAGCTCGGCTCGCGGCTCGACCAGCCCGCAGCCGTGGCGGCGGCTTCGCTGATCGACTGGAGCAGGGCCCGCCGACGTTCGGGGTGGAGGTGCGGCAGGCTGGCGGCGGCGCAGAAGGCGCCGGGCAGCCAGGGGCGTGACCCTGCGCCGATGAGACGCTCGTAGAGGAAGCGATAGGCCGAGAAACTGTTCAGCCGGTTTTGGCCAAGGTCGAAAGCGGAGACGGTGACCAGCGGTGCCATGAACGGCTCGACCTGATCCAGCCCGCTATCATCGGGCACCCGCGCCTTGATCTCGTCCAGCCGGCCATAGAGGCGGCTCTGTGCCTTGATGCTCGCGGCCTCGACAACGTCGCGCCCCCAGGTTTCCATGGGCGCGCCGCGATGGAAGGCGACATCGAGAGAGCGGCGGATGTAACGCTGCGTTGCAGCCGGGAAGGAGGCGAACTCGCGCAGTTCCGCGAGGGTTACGGCCCCGTCAGTCGGCTTGGAATGCTGACCCAATGCTGCCTCCATCATTTACGTTTCGGAGACTATGCCCTGCCTGGTTACCGGCAGCTTAAGCCTCCGTTGTGCAACGTTCACATGGAATCAGATTATCTTGTGCGACGCAACAGGATTTTTCCGCAGCGGCATTCAGTTTGCCGAAAAATTCGGAAATCCGTTGTAATTCTGTATCTATTTCGCGAAGCATCGGCGGAACAAATGATGTTGCATCGCAACATGAAACGAAGAAGCTAGAGTCCGGTCGCGGCCCCCGCCAGCCACCGGCCTGTGTTTCTTTGCCCTCGTTCCCCCGATAGTAGCCGCTTGGCGCCACAAGGCAAGCAGACCGACGCGTGCAACGAATGCCCACGGCTGCGGGAAGGCCCGCAAATGGAGATCAGGCCGCTGCGGCGCCCTTCGGCGAAATCGGGGGCGCAGTCCGGAACAGCTCGCCGAACGGATCGTCCTCGACCTCCGGTGCCGGCGCTTCCCGCACGGTGGCGCGGCGCATGTCGCGACGCTCGTTCCAGTCGAACTGGCCGCCCTTATGGAACACGGCGAGATTGTCCCAGATCACCATGTCGCCGACGGCATAGTCGACGCTGATCGCATATTGGTCCTGCGTCGCGAAATTGTTGAGATAATCGATCAGCTCGCGGCTCTCTTCCCAGCCCCAGCCGACGACGCGATAGCAATGCGCGCCGGCGTAGATCATCTTGCGACCCGAACCCTTGTGAACATGCACCAGCTTGTGGACTGGCCGGTGACGCGCCTCGATATCCTCGCGGCTGATTTCGGCGCCGCCCTGCTTGCGCGACCACCAGAGGCTGTGCTCGCATTCCAGATTTTCGATCTTGTCCTTCACGTCCTGCGGCAGGTCGTCATAAGCCGAGCGTGCATCGGCAAACCAGGTCGGCCCGCCCGACGGCGGCACTTCCACGGCGCGGAGCATGGAATAGGACGTGCGCAGATCCATGAAGCTGCTGTCCGTGTGCCAGATCTGGTCGCCCTTGCGATAGGTCGTGGCGCCCGGATCCCAATTGATCTCGCCCTGCGCATTCAGATTGCCGGCGTTGAACAGGAAGATGCGCGGCCGGCCCTCGCGGGGCGGCAGGCTCTCCAGATGGCCGAAATTGCGTGCGAAGGCGATCTGCCCCTCATCGTCCAGCCCGGTGTTCCGGTAGACGGTCACGCCCCAGCGATCCTGCTGAGCGATCAGCTCGGCGATCGTATCCGCATCCAGCGGCTTGCTGATGTCCACGCCGGAAATTTCGGCGCCGAAACGGGGGGTGATGGGTGTGGCCGTGATCGTCATCAGTCTATCCTGCTCCTGAGGAGGCCGATAGTAGCACAATCATTAGCATGGTCAAGTATTCGCCACGCTCGGAATGCGCCCTGCTTCGCCAGCCTCGCGTCACGGCGATAGCGCGTTCCGCCTAGCTTTTCGAGGCTTTCATGCTGGCGAGAACCTCGCGCAGGGCGCTCAGCCCCGCCGGCTTGGGAAGCATTGGCCAATCCCTGGTGCCATCGCCCAGATAGCTGCTGTCCGGATAGCCGCTCATCACCACGAACGGGATTTTGCGCGCCTCCAGTTCCATCAAAACCGGCTCCGAGGTTTCGCCGCCCAGATTATAATCGACAATCGCGCCGGTGATATTGCCGCTTTCCAGAGCTGTAATCGCCTGGCTCACTGTGGCGACGGGATAGACTTCATCCGCCCCCAATTCGCGCAACGTCAACTCAAGGTCGAGCGCGATAAGCATTTCATCTTCAAGCAAAAGAACATTCAGCATCCCCGGTTCCTCGAACATTCAACGAGAGGCGCCGGCCTGCCCCTGCTACTGACCCTTTGCGGCCCGTTTACTATCATGAACGCGGCTCTGCGGTGCCTCTATGCGCGGTGAGTTGATGGATGTCTGTTCACTTTTGAACATAGATGGGAACTGCGGCGGGGGCTGATCGTTATGCATCGCATGCACGACATTGTCTCGCCCGGCATCGATCATAACAATCTGGTGGCAGCGCTGAACCCTGCCGATCTGGCGCTGATGGCCAAAGTGGCGCGCGTCGTGCGCCTCCCCACGGGCACGACCCTTTACGACCCCGGCGATACCGTGGTGGCCGCTTATTTCCCCCTTGGCGATGGGGTCGCGACTTTCCACGTGCTGATGGACGACGGTTCGTCGGTCGAGATCGCGATGGTCGGCCGTGAGGGCGCTGTGGGCGGCATCGTCAGCAGTGGGCGGCTGGCGGCTTACTCCCGGTCATGCGTGATGCATGGCGGCTATTTCGCCCGGTTCGATTCTGCGACGCTGGAGACGCTGAAAGCGAGTTCTCCCGCCATTCGCGATCTGCTCAGCCGCTATGCGGACTGTCTGCTCGCCCAGATTTTCCAGTCGGTCGCGTGTAACGCGGTCCACAGCCTGGAGATGCGGGCGGCCAAATGGCTGACGGCCGCTGTCGATCGCACTGGCAACAATCAAGTGATGATGACGCAGGAGGAATTCGGGTCCCTTCTCGGCATTGCGCGCAGCTATGCCAGCCGCCTGATCAAGAGTTTCAAGACCGACGGGCTCGTCCAGACCCGGCGCGGCTCGCTCGTCGTGCTGGATGCGGATCGGCTGCGTCAGCGCGCCTGTTCATGCAACGACATGGTGCGCACCCATTTCGATCACGTGCTGGCGGGCGTCTATCCAGACCCCGCCGAGCTTGAGCATCTGGTCCACAACGTCAGCCCCTAACGTTTGCCAGGAGCTGTCGCGCAGGAGATGGCCTCCTACTTTCTGGTCTTCGGCGGAAGTGGCGCGCATTTGGTCTTGTCGCCGGCCAGACAGGCCGCGACATCCGCTTCCCACTTCGCCCGCGCCTCGGCGGCCTGCGCCTGTTCGGCGGCGATTTCTGCATCCCGCGCCGCCAGCGCGTCGCGATAGGTCTGTTCCCGCGCGGCCTGCTCGTCGGCAATGGCTTTCTTCTGCGCTTCGAAATCGCTCATCTGCTGCGCAGCCAGCTTTGCCTGCTCGGCATGGAGCACACGCCGCTCTTCCTGCTCCTGCGGCGTGTCCTGCGCCAGCGCGACGGTGGCTGAGACCATCATGGTGCCTGCAAGGGTCGCCAGTCGTGCGTAACGTGCCAGGGTCATGTCGTTCTCCGTCGTCTGTCAGGCCGGGCATTCCACGCCACGGCCTGCTGGTACAATGATTAAGATCAAGACTCGATGCACGCGCAATCGCGCGAATGTCCGTCGGGCCATCTCGCATCTGGCCTCGGGCGATCCTATCTGTGCCTCTGGCTGAACCTTGCCGCTGGATTCCCTTCAGGAACAGAGATAGAACACCGCCCATGAGCCTTACCCATATTTCGGTGCGCGGCGCGCGCGAGCACAATCTCAAGGGCATTGACGTGGATCTGCCGCGCGATGCGCTGGTCGTCATCACGGGCCTCTCGGGCAGCGGCAAGTCGAGCCTCGCCTTCGACACCATCTATGCCGAGGGGCAGCGGCGCTATGTGGAGTCCCTCTCCGCTTATGCGCGCCAGTTCCTGGAGATGATGCAGAAGCCGGATGTCGAGCATATCGACGGCCTCTCGCCGGCCATCTCGATCGAGCAGAAGACCACGAGCCGCAACCCGCGCTCCACGGTCGCGACCGTGACCGAGATCTACGACTATATGCGGCTCCTTTGGGCGCGCGTGGGCGTGCCTTACTCCCCCGCCACCGGCCTACCGATCAGCGCGCAGACGGTCAGCCAGATGGTCGACCGCGTACTGGCGCTGCCGGAGGGGACGCGGGTCTATCTGCTCGCCCCGGTCGTGCGGGGCCGCAAGGGCGAGTATCGCAAGGAACTGGCCGAATGGCAGCGGGCCGGCTTCACCCGCGTGCGCATCGATGGCGAATTCTACCCCATCGAGGAAGCCCCCGCGCTCGACAAGAAGTACAAGCACGACATCGAGGTGGTGGTGGACCGCGTGGTGGTCCGCGAGGATATGGCGCAGCGGCTCGCTGAGAGCTTCGAGACGGCGCTCAAGCTGGCCGAGGGGCTGGCTTATGTGGATTTGGCTGAGGGGACGGTGGCGTCTCTCCTTAACCCCTCCCTTTCAAGGGAGGGGCAAGGGGTGGGTGCTGGAGATGGCGGCTCAATGCCGTCATCGGAAGTCACGGGCGCGACGCAGCAGCCCCACCCCAACCCCTCCCCTGAAGGGGAGGGGCTGAAAAAAGGTATGAAAAACGCCGGCATCCCGGCCAACCGCATCATCTTCAGCGAAAAATTCGCATGCCCGGTCAGCGGCTTCACCATTCAGGAGATCGAGCCGCGCCTGTTCTCGTTCAACGCGCCGCAGGGCGCCTGCCCGGCCTGCGATGGCCTGGGCGAGAAGCTGGAGTTCGACGAGCAGCTCGTCGTCCCCAATGAGGCGCTGACCCTCAAAAAGGGCGCGATCGTGCCCTGGGCCAAGTCCAATCCGCCGAGCCCTTATTACATGCAGGTGCTCGCCTCCCTCGCAAAGGCCTTCGGCTTCAGCCTGGAGACGCCGTGGAGCGAGCTGCCGGGCGAGGTGCGCCTCATCATCCTGCACGGCACGGGCGGCAAGCCGGTCACCCTCACCTTCCAGGATGGGCGCAAGAGCTACAGCGTCTCCAAGCCGTTCGAGGGCGTGATCGGCAATCTCAACCGCCGGATGCTGCAGACGGACAGCGCCTGGATGCGCGAGGAGCTGGGCAAGTTCCAGACCGCGCAGCCCTGCGAGACCTGCGGCGGCGCGCGCCTCAAGCCCGAGGCGCTGGCCGTGAAGGTCGCGATGCAGGACATCGCCACCCCCACTCGCATGAGCGTGGTCGATGCGCTGGCCTGGTTCACTGCCCTGCCCCAGCAGCTGACGGACCAGCAGAACCAGATCGCCAAGGCCATCCTCAAAGAGATCATCGAGCGCCTCGGCTTCCTCAACAATGTCGGCCTCGATTATCTCAATCTGGACCGCACCAGCGGCACCCTGTCGGGCGGCGAGAGCCAGCGCATCCGCCTCGCCAGCCAGATCGGCTCGGGCCTCTCCGGCGTGCTCTATGTGCTGGATGAGCCGAGCATCGGCCTCCACCAGCGCGACAACGATATGCTGCTCGTGACGCTCAAGCGCCTGCGCGATCTCGGCAACACCGTCATCGTCGTGGAGCATGATGAGGACGCGATCCGCGCCGCCGACCATATCGTGGACATGGGGCCGGGCGCCGGCGTGCATGGCGGCGAGATCGTCGCGCAGGGCACCCTGGCCGATGTGCTGGCGACGCAGGGCTCGCTCACCGCCGATTATCTCAACGGCACGCGCGAAATCCCCGTCGCCGCCAAGCGCCGCAAGGGCAGCGGCAAGAAGCTGACCGTCAAGAATGCCCGCGCGAACAATCTCAAGGGCGTCAGCGCGTCCATCCCGCTCGGCACCTTCACCTGCATCACCGGCGTCTCCGGCTCGGGCAAGTCGAGCTTCACCATCGATACGCTCTATGCCGCCAGCGCCCGCGCGCTGAATGGCGCCCGCGTCATCGCCGGCGCGCATGACAAGATCGAGGGGCTGGAGCATCTCGACAAGGTGATCGACATCGATCAGTCGCCCATCGGCCGCACCCCGCGCTCAAACCCGGCGACCTATACCGGCGCCTTCACTAACATCCGCGACTGGTTCGCCGGCCTGCCGGAAAGCCAGGCGCGCGGCTACAAGCCCGGCCGCTTCTCCTTCAACGTGAAGGGCGGCCGCTGCGAGGCCTGCCAGGGCGATGGCGTCATCAAGATCGAGATGCACTTCCTGCCGGACGTCTACGTCACCTGCGAGGAATGCCACGGCAAGCGCTACAATCGCGAGACGCTGGAGGTGAAGTTCAAGGGCCACAGCATCGCCGACGTGCTGGACATGACGGTGGAAGACGCCGTCGAGTTCTTCAAGGCCGTGCCGCCGATCCGCGACCGCATGGCCATGCTCGCGGAAGTGGGCCTGGGCTATGTGAAGGTCGGCCAGCAGGCGACGACGCTTTCAGGCGGCGAGGCCCAGCGCGTGAAGCTTGCCAAGGAGCTGAGCCGCCGCGCCACCGGCAACACGCTCTACATTCTCGATGAGCCCACCACCGGGCTGCATTTCGAGGATGTGCGCAAACTGCTCGAAGTGCTCCACGCGCTGGTCGAGCAGGGCAACAGCGTCGTGGTGATCGAGCATAATCTCGATGTCATCAAGACCGCCGACTGGATCATCGACCTGGGGCCGGAAGGCGGCGTGAAGGGCGGCGAAATCGTCGCGACCGGCACGCCCGAGCAGGTGGTGAAGGAGAAGCGGAGCTATACGGGGCGGTATCTGGCGCCGTTGCTGGGGAAGAATGCGGTGAGCGAGGCGGCGGAGTAACCCCCTCGCATATCGGGGCCGCCGCGCGGCGTATGAGCTTGAGGGCAACCCATGGGGGATGTAGCGCAGTGGATCTTGACCAATGCATTTTCTGTAGCTACATAAATCCGTGAAGATCAGCTTCGATCCGGCAAAGCGCGATAAAACGCTCGCCGAACGCGGCCTCGACTTTGCTGATGCCGGCCAAGTCTTCGCTGGACCGACGTTCACGCTGCCCGATCTGCGCCAGGACTATGGCGAGGATCGCTTTCAGACCTACGGGCTGCTTGATGATCGCCTGGTGATGCTGGTCTGGACGCAGCGCGGCGAGGGCCGGCACGTGATATCGATGAGGAAGTGCAATGAGCGAGAGCAAAACAGGTTCGCAGAGCAATTGGGTAGACCCTGACGACGCGCCCGAATGGACGCAGGATCAGTGGGACCGCGCCGAAATCCGCATCGGCGAAAAACTCATCCGTCGCGGCCGCCCCGCCGGCTCAACCAAACGCCTCGTCTCCCTGCGCCTCGACGAAGCCGTCATCGACCGCTTCCGCGCCGATGGGCCGGGCTGGCAGTCGCGGATCAATGAGGCACTGCGGAAGGCTGCAGGGTTGTAAAGTGAACCTTCGCATAAGTTGTGAACGATACGCCCTGCCATGCCGGCGGGATCTGGTTTCAGGTTTCTCGTAAGAAGGACTGAGAGCCCAATCACCGCTTAACTACTCTGGACTATTAGGCTCAGGAGGATCGAAAAGCCCTCTTTGCTTTGACTTAGGTGGATTTTTAGTCTTACTAGCACGCAAGGCGTCTGCACGTTCCTTGGCTGCCATAAATGTAGTCACGTATTGCGCAATCATTCGATCATCAAGCTTTGAGAGATCGGATTGATAGATTGGTTGCGCTACGACTTCATCATCGTCACCTGATAGATCGATCAAATCTATCACTGCCTCTCGCCAATCACCTTTACAGAAAGCTTGGCGACCAAGACTGGCATAAAATGCCATTCCACTTTCCGGTAGAGGCTTCTTTCTGGGTTGCAACAGTGGAATCACTGCATTCCCATCCCGCACGTACCAGCAGACACCCTTTACCTTGATGAATATGTTGGGGCCCCATTCAATATCATTGACTGTTTTTAACTTTGCATCAGGAAAATCAACAAATCGACGCGTTTCGACTGGGTTCTGCTGTCCCAGCCGAAATAAAGCCATCACGCAAGCTTCCACCCGTGGATGAGTCCCGGGGAAGACAATGTTTGAAGACTCGGGCCTGATAACCCCTCTGAGTGCAACAGGGAGTGCTTCCCACGTCTTATGATGCGTGAACCCGATGCTCGCGCCATCGAATTCCATTATATTTGAAACCGTTGCAAGCACGTTGCCGGGTACTGTCATTGAAGCGACAGAAAGAGCGAGGGGCGCATTGGATCGAATCTGATTAACCATTCTCAAAATGGAACAGAACGTGATCACAAAGTCAATGTGCGATCGAAATTCTCTCTAGGCGATGATGGGAGCGGATCAAATCGTTGCCTATTCGCTTACCCATATTACGGCCGCGCTCGAACAGATTAAGAGCTTCCTGCCACGGCCCGCTTTCGATGTGGGACATTCTCGACAAGGCAGACGCCGAAAGGTGAGCATACGAGTGAAATATTGCCTTAACAACGTCACGGTTTGGCCCGAGGTCAGCAGCCTTTGACTGTACCCTCGTGGCGGAAATTGGGTCAAAGCGTGAGGCACGTTTAGTGATAGGATGAGAAGAAAAAATCTTAAACTCTTGAAATACCTCACCCAATACCGGACCATATTGCCAAGCTTCGAATTCTTCTGAGAGCAACTCACCTCCCGTCAGGAGAAGAAAATCAGAATGGCAATAGTAAAGAAGTTTTTGAAGCTTCATTGGAGTAACCGGCACATTCATTTCATCTGCCCAATCTAAGAGAAGATTGGCCAACTCTTTGGCATCAACATGGACGTTCTTAGACAAACAAATCCGCCGTTTTTTCTAAAGGATGCGCTCAATCCGGTAGTGGTCAATGCGTCTATAGAATTGCAGGCACCTTCGGAAGGAGTCTATCGCAAGAACATATAGCGAACAAACGGCGAATGCAAGAATAGCCCGTTCCCTATCTTGGAACGACAAACCCCGCTAAATTCACAGGCCCGCGCGCTCTATCGCCTTTCAGAAGGGCTTGATCTGCCGTATATGAAAAAGCGCATCCGCTATGAAACGGCAGGTGATTATGGCGTCGAAGATCTCCAAGACTGAGCCGATCCCGCTCGAAGAACTCGGCGCGCGCATTGCCCGCCGCCGCGCGGAACTCGGCATTACGGACGCCGACATCCCCCGCAACAGCGGCGCCCGCCGCACGGACAGCAAGAAGGCATTGCTCAAGGCCATCAGGGACGTTGGGGGCAACTGGTAAGGCCGCCGACACGCTTGACCGCCTCCCGCCGGCCCCTCACTCTGAGAGCGCGCATAGTTCGCAGCAAAACCGGAGAGGCCCGCCCCATGAACAGCCGACGCGACTTCATCAAGCAAACCGCCGCCGTCGGCGCCGCAAGCCTCGCCCCCAATATCGCGCCCGCCGCCGCGCAGGCGCAGTCCCCTGCCCCGCCGCTCTGGCAGAAGCTCTACCCCGGCTTTCGCAACCTGCGGATCAAGACCAGTGGCGCGGAGATCAATGTTGTCACGGGCGGATCGGGGCCGCCGTTGCTCATGCTCCATGGCGCGCCGGAATCGCTTGTCACCTGGCATCTGGTCGCCCCGGCACTGGCGCGGGATTATACCGTCGTGCTGGCCGATCTGCGCGGTTATGGGGATAGCAGCAAGCCGGAGGGCGGCGCGGATCATTCGGCTTATTCCAAGCGGGCGATGGCGCAGGATGGCGTGGAGGTGATGGCGCAGCTGGGCCATGAGCGCTTTCTGCTCGTCGGGCATGATCGCGGCGCGCGGGTCGGGCGGCGGATGGCGCTGGATCATCCCGAGAAGGTCCGCAAGCTCGCCGTGCTGGACATCTTGCCGGAGCATTATCTCTACAGCCATGTCACGCTCGGCTTCGTGCGCGGCTATTATCACTGGTTCAGCTTCCTGCGCCCCGCGCCCATTCCGGAGGAGGAGACGCTGGCGCGCTACCAGGCGCGAGCGGGCGAGGCGTCCAGCGAGATCGAACGGGAATATGATCGCCACCGGCTCGACCCGGCCATGCTCCATGCGATGTGCGAGGATTATCGTGCCTCGGCCTCGGTCGATCTGGATCTGGACCATGCCGATCTGGCCGCAGGCAAGAAGATCACCTGCCCGCTGCTCGCCATCTGGGCCGGCAAGGGGCTCTATCCGCGCCTGTTCGATGACATATTGGGCGTGTGGCAGGCCGAGGCGACGGACGTGCGAGGCCATGCGCTGCCCAATGCCACGCACAATCTGCAGGAAAGTGACCCGCAGGGGACGCTCACGGCGCTGCAGGCCTTCCTGCGCGACTGATCTCGGGACCAATTTTTCGGAAGATGTGAGCGGAAAAGAAGTCCGGCCTCCCGGGGGGTGGGGGGATGGGAGACCGGACCCTTTTCAGCCGCTCGGCTGTGTGTGGGAGATCACCGCCGAAGCGACTTTCTACCCCTTTGGGTGCAGCATTCACTGAACCTGCTCCCTATCAGATAGGGTCGACAGGCCAGGGAACAAGGGCTGCGCGATCAATCGCGCCTGACGCACGTTGGGCCGTCCCGCTGCATCGGACGGACGCGTGCAGGCGCTCTTTCGTCGCAGCCATATGTTGGTGGCCGGGCGGGAGGGACCCGGCCACCGGACTTGTTCGGGCGAATGTGCCTCAGGTCGAGGGCGTGCCGGAGCCGCCCATGCCGGTGCCAAGGCCGCTGGTGCCGAAGATCTGCGAATTCTCGTTGGTGCCGGTCGTGCTGGTGGTCGCCGCGCTGCCGGCATAGCTGTCCGTCTTCACGCCGCCGGACTGGACGCCGGGGCGCGTGCCATCGGCATAGCCGCCGCCAATCGTCAGGCCCTCGGGCATCGGCGTATCGGGCTTGAGCGTGACGCGATCGTCATGGATGCTGTCGACATAATCGAGGTTGATCTGGTGATGGCGGCTGTCCGCCGAATCCGTGCGGGTGAGGACCAGCAGATCGCCGTCCACCTTGTCGACGGTGCCGACATGGCGGCCGCTCGCGTCCGCGACTTCCATATGCTCCTTGATGCGCCACTTCTCGAACATGGCTCACTCCTTTTCTCTGCAGATACAATGAACTAGATGGTATTGAAGAGAGAACGGCCGAGGCGGCGGAGCGTTCCGAAAACCCCGCCCCATCCAGCGCATCGCAGCCACGACTGGGCCGTTCACAGCCGGCGCCGAGCGCAATCCGGCGCGAGACGGCGCGCGCCGCTTTTGATACGGGTCAATGCGTCCGGCCGCCTGAGCGGTCACACAGCAGCGGATGACCGACGCGATGACCAAGCACCCCATGCCCCGCCCCTCCGCCGGCACCGGCGCCGCGCTCGCCTTGCCGGCGGGCCTGCTGCTGATCCTTGGCGGATGCGCCCGGCAGAGCGCCGCGGCGGTGAGCAGCGCGCCGGATACGCCCGGCTTCCTGCTCGGCCTGTGGCACGGCTTCATCTTTCCCTTCGCCTGGGCGCTCTCGCTGATCGCGGACGATGTCGCCGTCTATGCCGTGCCCAATAATGGCGGATGGTATGATTTCGGCTATTTCCTCGGCATCGTCGTCTTCGGCGTGGGCGCGCGCAAGACCAAGACGGTGACCGTCTATGTCGATCGGTGGCGCGGCCGGTGATGACGAGCGCCCATCCTTCCGCTGCTGCACCTGCCTTCCGCAAGAAAGGATGCACCCATGCGTAAATGGCATCGCTGGACCACCGTCTTCAT
The DNA here is from genome assembly GCF_025961835.1 of Sphingobium sp. B2D3C. Taxonomy (NCBI): domain Bacteria; kingdom Pseudomonadati; phylum Pseudomonadota; class Alphaproteobacteria; order Sphingomonadales; family Sphingobiaceae; genus Sphingobium; species Sphingobium sp. B2D3C. The sequence goes on from NZ_JAOQOK010000001.1 coordinate 2,191,996, forward strand.
CGGCCTGTTCATGTTGTTCATCGCCCTGACCGGCCTCGGCAGCCATTTCGCCGCGATGGTCGCGCGGGGGAGCGTGTTCGAGACCGAGGAGCGCGGTGCCCCGCCGGCCGCGCAGACGCCGGCCGCGGTACAGAAGGCTGGCCCGTCTGCGGGTGCGCCCGCCGCCCAGCAAGCCGCGCCGAACCCCGCCCGCAAGTTGGTCGGCCTGTTTCATCATCTCCATTCGGGCGAGTTTTTCGGTCCCGTCGGCGTGATCATCTCCCTGCTCTCCGGCTTCGCGCTCGTCTTCTTCGCGATTTCCGGCATGTGGATGTATGTGCAGATGTTCCGCAACCGCCTCAGCCGGGGACGGCGCGACATCTTCTGGAAATGACCCTCCCGGCGCTCATCATGGCCGGCGTCTCGGGCACTGCGGCGCTCTGCGGTGCGCTCATCCTCGCGCGCAAGGCGCGGACCCCGCAGGGTGTCTATGGCAAGCGCATCGCCGGCACCATGGCGCTCTCCTTCGCGCTCATCCTCGCCCTGTTCGCCTGGGGGCTGGAGCGCATGGCCGGCTGAACCGACGGCGGCCTGCGGCGCTGGCGAAAGTCAAGGCCGGGGACACAAAATTTACTGTGGATGAACGCCACAACACCGCTAGACATTGTGGTGGATTGGACTAGCATCCCCCTTCATCTAGTTATTTGTGCGCTACAGCCATCCCAATTGCGGAGCCCGGAAAAATGTCGCTTCTCCAAGCCTCCAAGGTCTACAAGCCCTTCGAATATCCCTGGGCCTATGACTATTGGAAGCGCCAGCAGCAGGTCCACTGGATGCCCGAGGAAGTGCCTCTGGGCGAGGATTGCCGCGACTGGGCGCAGAAGCTCTCCGACCATGAGCGCAACCTGCTGACGCAGATCTTCCGCTTCTTCACCCAGGCGGACGTGGAAGTGCAGGATTGCTACCACGACAAATATGGCCGCGTGTTCAAGCCGACCGAGATCAAGATGATGCTGACCGCGTTCAGCAACATGGAGACGATCCACATCGCGGCCTACTCGCACCTGCTCGACACCATCGGCATGCCCGAGAGCGAATATTCGATGTTCCTCGAATATGACGAGATGCGCGCCAAGCATGATTACATGCAGCAGTTCGGCGTGGACAGCGATGAGGACATTGCCCGCACCCTCGCCATGTTCGGCGGCTTTACCGAGGGCATGCAGCTCTTCGCCAGCTTCGCGATGCTGATGAACTTCCCGCGCTTCAACAAGATGAAGGGCATGGGCCAGATCGTCACCTGGTCGGTGCGCGACGAGAGCCTGCACTGCGAGGGCATCGTGCGCCTGTTCCACGAGTTCGTGAAGGAGCGCGACTGCCTGACCAAGGCGGTGAAGGAAGACATTATCGACTGCTGCCAGAAGACCGTGCGGCTGGAGGATGCCTTCATCGACCTCGCCTTCGAGCAAGGCCCGGTGCCCGGCATGACCGCCAAGGAGATCAAGCGCTACATCCGCTACATCGCCGACTGGCGGCTGGGCCAGCTCGGCTTCCAGCCGATCTACATGATCGAGGAGCACCCGCTCCCCTGGCTCACCCCGCTGCTCAACGGCGTGGAGCACGCCAACTTCTTCGAAACGCGCGCCACCGAATATTCCAAGGGCGCCACGCGCGGCAACTGGAACGAAGTGTGGGACAGCTTCGACCGCCGCAAGAAAATGCGCGCCAATGACGGCGAGGCCGAAAGCGACAGCGGCGAGGACATGTTCTCGCGGGCAGGCGTGGCGGCGGAGTAAATTGAAGGACTACAGACGATGAATTGGCTGACTGACCCTGCCAACTCGTCAGTAGTCGGCGGAATCGGATTAGCGACATCTGTTGTAGGAACAGCGCTTACGCTTGTGGGACTTTTAATTACATACCTGCAAGCTAAGAAAGCTAGCTCAGCTGCCGCCGCAGCCACTCAAGCAGTAAAGGACTTCCGGTTTCGCATCGACAGACATGATGCAGCTCGCGATATTGCAGAAGCGGAGTATGCACTAAATCAAGCACGAAAGCATCTTCGCAACACAGCTTGGAAAGATGTCGTCGACAGTTATGACGACGCTCAGAGAGCGGTGGTTCGGATCGTAGTTTTTTTAGAGGCATCGGATTTCGACAAGGTCGATGAACTTAAGAAAATGGCGGCGCAGATCGTTAATATGTGTGGTCGAATTGAGAAAGCTATTTCGAATCAAGCAGCATTTCCCGATTCTCAAAAACTAAATGCAGCAATTCGGAATAATTACACCATTCTGATTTCGCTGAGAAAATTTTTGAGTGAGAGCGCTTAAAATGTCCGACGAAGTTGATCGCTATAGAAATTTAGTTAATCTCTTATACAATAAGAGTATATCTAAGTCTTTGGATTGGAAAAATAGTCCTTGGACCAATAGGCTATCAGTAAATATTGGAAACTATAGAGTCGAAATTGATACGGGAGAAGAATCGGACGGAACGCCAGTTGAAATAATTTATATTCTAAACGCGTCAAATCAAATCGTAGACTCATTCAACGATAACGAGTTGTCTGGCGAAGAAACCGGAGTCGATGGATATGATAACTATTGGCTTCTAATGAAGCGTATTCATCATTTGGCTCATCGCAAGTCAAAAAAGTCGGATGAGGCAATCGAGAATATCCTTAGAAATTTGAATAATGATCAGGATTTTTAAGAGAAAAGATTAACGCCCTAGCCACTTAGGATTGTTCAACCGGCGGTACAGCCGTCGATTTGCACAATGCATCTCACCTCAAAGACCCTTTCCCTCAAATGAACCGCCCGTCGCCACCCGTTCAGGCGACTCGCGATACAGTCCGATCCGATCTCCCGCTGCCGGGAGAGACAGAATAAGGATCGGAGTGAGACAGATGTACAAGGCTCTGAAGAACAGCATCGCGGCGCTGGCGCTTGGTGCGGTGACCATGGGCGGTCTGGCCGCCACCCCCGCTTTTGCCGACCCGGGTCGCGGGCATGACCGGCATTGGCAGCGCGATCGCGACGACCGGCGCGATTACCGTCATGACAATCGCCGTTGGGACCGGGACGACCGCCGGGGCCGTGACCGGGTTGTGGTGATCGATCGCCGCCCTGTCGTGCGCCCTGCCCCGCGTGTCGTCTATGCCTATGACTATAACCGGCCGGACCCGCGCTATCGCGGCTATTATGCGGACCGATACTATCGCGGCGGCTATGCGCCGGTGCGCGTCTACCGCGATACCCGCGTGTATCGGGGCTATGACGATCGCTATTATTGCCGCCGGTCGGACGGCACCACCGGCCTGATCGTCGGTGCGGCGCTGGGCGGCTTGCTTGGCGATCAGCTCGATCGCGGCCGTTCCTCGATCCTGGGGGCCGTGCTGGGCGCGGGTGCCGGGGCGATGATCGGACGGTCGATCGATCGGGGCGATGTCGTCTGCCGCTAAGCCCGGCCGACACAGATCTGCAGCATTAGCCCGGCGCGCTGACCTCAGCGGGCCGGGCTTTTGTCAGCCAAGGGTCAGTTGCCAGGGATCAGTTGCCAAGCATCAGTTGATCGCGTCCTGACCTGCCTGCCCCACGGACTCGATGTCCCGGCCAAGGCCCTTCACCGTCGCGCAAGCAGACAGGAGCAGGGATGCGCTCACGACCGCGAAAAGCAGCGCCGACCTTCTTGTTTTCATGTCCTCGATCCCTTTCCGATTATCGGATGTTTTCCAACGCCCTCGACTATCCGAAAAAATGCGATCCGGCGCAATCCGCCTGCTGGTGATCCCGGCCCGGATGAAAAGGCGCACATGTGCGATGCATTGCTGCCGGAAGGCGCTTCAGAGCGGGAACCGGTCGCGAGCGCGCACGTATTCCTAGCGGTACAATCGAAGGAGATTTCCGCATGGATCCGGTCACCATCGAGCATCGCCGTCAGGAGCTGCAGAGCCTGCTTGCGCAAATTCAGGCCAACCCCTCGCGCGACTGGCACCGTGAGCGGCAGCGCGTGATCGTGTTGCAGCATATGGTCGGCGCACAGGCAGCCCGCACCCACCCCGGCACCCGACATTGATTCCACTTTCAACGGCGATGAACCGCATCGCCGCAAAGCTCTGAATCTCGGCGAGTCGCGGGTTCCCACCGGTGCGACGAATCGAGTCCATAAGGGTCTTGCCTTGGTGGAATCAGAGGAGGATAAGCGCCTCTTGATGGGAACAGGGCCGCCACCCATGGCGCCCCCTCGGGAGGAAGAATGTTATGGCACTGAGCATGATCGGGGGCCGGCGGATCAAGGCCGCAGTCGCACTGTCCGCTCTGCCGCTGCTGGCCTTGGCCGGATGCACCGCCAAGCAGGTTGCCGAAGCGCCGCTGCAGAACATTCCCGTTCCCATTCCCCAGAATGTTCCGCTGATCGAAGTGCCGCCGCCGCCGCCGATTCTGATCGGTGAGAACAAGGGGCAGGACATGTGGCACCTGCGCTCGGGCCTCAACGTCGCCGTGCTGCTCTGCCAGGGGCCGGACAATGCCGCGATGGTCTCCGACTACAACCGGATGCTCTCGGTGCATAAGGGCCTGCTCTCGGAAGCCGCGCAGATGCAGGTCGATCTGTTCAAGGCCAAGGGCGGTCGCAAGTGGCAGGATGCCCATGACGACCATATGACCAAGCTCTACAATCGCTATTCCAACACATCGACGCGCGACAAGTTCTGCGCCAAGGCCAAGGCGCAGCTCGCCGAAGTCGCGAACCAGACCCCCATTGCGTTCAGCGAGAAGGCGACGTTCCTGCTGTGGGAGCTGAACAAGGCCGCCAGCCTGCCCGATCCGGACGGATCGCTCGCGCGCGCTGCCGCCGCGAACAGCACGCCGGGTCTGGTGCAGACCGTCCAGGCGACGACCAGCCAGACGACCACGCAGCGCTAAGCGGCGCCCCGGACGCGCGGCCTGCGTAAGAGGCAGGCGCGCTCCGGGTCCGATCTATCCTCAGTCTTCGTCCGGTACGGCCAGGGTCGCGCCGAAATCGAACGGCTTGGCCTCCGGCATCGCGGCCATCAGGGCCTTGAAGCGCTCTTCCACATTGTCTTTCCAATTACCGTGCGTCGCCACGTACAGCGTATTGTTGCGGATCGCGTCGACGATCATGTCGCCCACTTCCGTCGGTTCCATCCAGGTGTCGGACACGACGCGCTTGGCGAGCTGATCCTCCGTCTGCGCGAGGCCGCTGCCCGAGCGGAAACGCTCCGGCCGGTTCTGGCCGGATTCATGGATGCGGCTCTTGATCGGGCCGGGCATCAGCACGGTCACGCCGATATTGTCCTGCGCCATGCTGTCGCGGATCGATTCAGACAGGGTGATGACCCCCGCCTTCGCCACCGCATAAATGGCCATGAAGCTCGGCATCGGCGTCAGCCCGGCCAGCGACGCGGTGTTGACGATGTGGCCACCCTTGCCCCGCCGGCGCATGCCGGGCGTAAATTCCATGATGCCGTTGATCGGCCCCATGAGATTGACGCCGATGCCATAGTCCCAATCGGCATAGGTGGCCTGATCGAACGGGCCGGACGGATCGATGCCGGCATTGTTGATCAGGATTTCCGGTCCGCCCATCACGGCCTCGCATTCCTTGGCGGCCTCGCGCATCTGGTCGCGGTCGGACACGTCGAGCCGCATGGTGTGGACATTGCGGCCCTGCTGGCGTTCCTCGAAAAATGCCTTGGCTTCATCGAGATGGTCCTGGCGGATATCGGCCAGCACCAGCCTGGCGCCATTGGCGAGCAGCTGCTGGGCAATGCCGAAGCCGATCCCGCTCGCTCCGCCCGTGATGAACGCCGTCGTGCCCGCAATCTCCATGGCTTTCCTCTCCAAACCCGGCGCCTCGCCGGCTTGCTCAAACTGATCCATCGGCCGATGCTGCGCCCGGCCGCTCCTCCAATCTCATCCAGCAAATCCGGACAGAGTCAACAGTGGCCGTCGCCTGCGGGGTCGCTGGCCGGTCAGGATCGCGGATGCGCGGCGCGCCAGACCGAGGGCGTCTCGAACGTGCCACGCCAGATGCCGCGCCGGGCGGAACGGGCAGCCTCCTCTTCCTGCCGATAGGTGCCGGGGCCGCGCCCGAGGTTGCTGATCGCCCAGCCACGCGCCACCATGATCACGCCGATGTCCGCGATCCGGGTGGTGGCGCAGGTCGCCACGGCGCGGCCATATTGGTCCGTCGTCCGGGACTCGCAGCTGAGCCCACCGCCGCGCACCAGCGCCAGCAGCGCGTCGCGCGCCTGCGTGCCACAGTCCCAGGGCTGGCCGGCCGCATCCTGGCAACGCTGGTTCAGTTCGACCGCGTCAATGTCCGCGATGCGCACGATCCGCGGGCCGATCCGCAGGCTATCGCCATCCATCACATGCACGCGCGTGCCATCGGCGGCCTCGATCCATTCGGGCGGCGCACGGAGCAGGGCCAGCACGATCAGCAGAAACGCCAGAAGAGCCAGCGAACCAAGCCGCGCAAGCCATCGTCGGCCCGGCCTGCCGGCTAATCCCTGGAAACCCCTGCGCCGTCGGGCAGGTCTGGTGCGGATGATCAGTGCTTGTGATCGCTGGCCATGGACTGCACGGCGGCCAGCGTGTTCTTCACATGGTCGCGATAGTCGAGTGCGCTATGCACATAGACGATCCGGCCCGCCGGGCTGATAACATAGGAGGTGCGGTCCGTCTTGCCCGCAAAGGCGGGATTGTCCGCCTTGAGCGCCACGTCGTAATTGGTGATGAGACGCGGCCCGGCCGAGGCCACCGCGAACTTGCTCCCGCACGCCTCTGTGGAGAAACGCTGCAGAACGTCGACCGGGTCGGCGGACATGCCGATCACCGTGGCGCCGGCCTTCTTGAACGCATCCGCCTGATCGGCAAACTCCTTGGTTTCCGCCGTGCAGCCCTTGGTGAAGGCTGCGGGGAAGAAGTAGAGCACGACCGGGCCTTTCTTCAGCGCATCAGAAAGCTTGACGCTGAACACCTTGCCGGCGAGCGCACCGCGCGTCTCGAAATCCGGCGCCTTGGCGCCGACCGGCAGCGCCGCCTGCGCGCCGCTGCCGAGCAGGGCGCCGCCCAGCATCGCAACCATGACTGCCTTCGATGCTTTGCCGAACATATGCCCATTCCCGTCTGCTGACTCACGATCCGCACAATCTGCCATAGAAGCCCTTGGCGTGCCAGCCCTCACCGGTTACGAGCAGCCATGGCGATCGACCGCCTTGCCCTCACCAATTTCCGCAATCATGCCGACGCCCTGATTGTGCCCGCCGCGCCGATGATCGTCCTGACCGGCGAGAATGGCGCGGGGAAGACCAACATCCTCGAGGCGATTTCGCTGCTGGCGCCGGGGCGCGGCCTGCGCGGCGCGGCCCTGCGCGACATGGCGCGGCAGAGCGGGCCGGGCGGCTTCGCGGTCGCCGCGCGATTGGGCGATGCCGCCTTGGGGACCGGCACCGACCCTGATGCGCCGGACAAGCGGCAAGTGCGGATCGACGGGCGCGCCTCACCGGCCAATGCGCTCTCGACCCGCGTGGCGCTGAGCTGGCTGACGCCGGCGATGGACCGCCTGTTTCTGGACAGCCCCGGTGGACGCCGCCGGTTCCTGGACCGGCTGGTGCTGGCCCAGGCGCCATCGCACGCCCATCACAGCGCACGCTACGAGGCCGCGATGCGCGCGCGCAATGCCCTGCTGGGAGAAGACGGGCCGGCCGACCCGGACTGGCTCGCCGCGCTGGAAGCCCGCATGGCGGAGCATGGCGCCGTGATCGATGCCGCGCGGCGGGCGCTGATCGCCGAACTGGAAGAAGAGATCGCCCGCAGCGCGCAGCATCTCTTCGCCCGGCCGACCTTGAGGCTGACCGGCGAGCCATTCGAGGAGGGCGCCCTTGCCGCTCGGCTGCGCTCGGCGCGGACGGGAGACCGGGCAGCGGGGCGGACACTTGTCGGCCCGCATCGCGCCGATCTGCTGGTCACGCATGAAGCCAAGCAGCAGGATGCGGCGCTGTGCTCGACAGGGGAGCAAAAGGCGCTGCTGCTCAGCATCATGCTGGCCCACGCCCAATTGGTCGGTACACAGAGCGGGCGACCGCTCATCATCCTGCTGGACGAGGTGGCCGCCCATCTCGATCCGACGCGCCGCCATGCCCTGTTCGAGCGGTTGCGCGCCAGCGGCGGGCAGGTGTGGATGACCGGGACGGAGGCCGATCTGTTCAACGGGCTGGAACAGGCGACCTATTTGCGGGTGGAGGCGGGGCAGGTCATTCCGGGGTGATCAAGCGGCGTGGGCGAAGCGCGGCTATTACGCCTTTTCCCGCAAGCGGACTTTTCAGACACGGCATCATTGCTGACCGCCCTCCGTTCGTCCTGAGTAGCTGCTGAGCCTGTCGAAGCGGCGTATCGAAGGTGCAGTCCATGACTGAGATGCTTCGATACGGTGGAGGGTGGCGAAGTCGGCTTCCCCCCACATGAGCCGATGGTCGTGCGCTCTGACCAAGTCGATAGTGGACAACGCCCTCGCGAACTCTGTCCTCGTTTAGGAGACCCCGAAAATCTCCTGATGCGCACGCTCGGCGAAGCGATCGGTCATGCCAGCGATATAGTCCGCGATATGGCGGCTGCGCTCGGGCTCGGCGGCGCCGCAACTGGCATCCCAGGCGGTCCCCATCAGCGCAGGATCGGCCTGATAGGCGCGAAACAGGTCGGTGACGATCACCCGCGCCCGCCCGGCGGCGGCAAACTGCGTCGGATGATGATAGAGATTGGCGTACATGAAGCGCTTGAGCTGGCGCTCGTCCTCCCGCATCGCATCCGAGAAGGCGACCATGGCCTGTCCGGCGCCCCGCACGGCTGAGACATCGGCCTGCTCCAGCCCATGCAGGCGCAGGTTTTCGCGCGTGGTCATGATGAGATCGTTGACCATGATGCCAATCTGGTCGCGGATCAGTTCCCGCAACAGCTGCTCGGCCGGCAGATCGGGATAGCGCGCGGTGACCTGCTCCCAGCAGCGGCGGACGAACGGCGCTTCCAGAAGCTGTTCGAGCGTTAGAATGCCGGCGCGCAGGCCATCGTCGATATCATGATTGTCATAGGCGATATCGTCGGCAAGGGCCGCGACCTGCGCTTCCAGCGACGGCCAGCTTTCGAGTTCCAGCGGAAAGGCGGCATCGATCTGCTGCATTGCCCAGTTGGGGGCCAGCACCGGGCCGTTATGCTTGGCCAGCCCCTCCATCATCTCCCAGCTCAGATTGAGGCCGGGGAAGCGGGGATAGGCATTTTCCAGCAAAGCCAGCGTGCGCAGGCAATGGGCGTTATGATCGAAGCCGCCCTGCCCGGCCAGCGCCTCTTCCAGCGCATCCTCCCCGGCATGGCCGAACGGGGGATGGCCGATATCGTGAGCGAGGCAGAGCGCCTCGGTCAGATCCTCATTGAGGCCCAGCACCCGTGCGATCGTCCGCCCGATCTGCGCGACCTCAAGGCTGTGCGTCAGGCGGACGCGATAATGGTCGCCATCGGGTGCGACGAACACCTGCGTCTTGTGGCGCAGGCGACGAAAGCTGATCGAGTGAATGATCCGGTCGCGGTCGCGCTGGAAAATGTCGCGTGGTCCGCGCGCCTCGCCACCCGGCTCGGCATGTTGACGACCCCGGCTGCGCGCCGGGTCACAGGCATAGGGGGCGAGCACGCTCACTGCGTGCCGATCTTGCTGACTTCCTCGCCGGCTTCGCTTTGCCAGAAGAACGCATCGCCACCCGCCTTGCGCAATTCGGTGACCACCGCCCGCGCATCCTCGGGGCGACGGAAGGGGCCGATCAGCAGGCGGCGCGTCTCGCCCCAGGTGGCCGTCCAGCCATCCTGCCCGGCAATCGTATCGCCATAGGTCCGGCGCAAACGGCGCAGATCGAAGGCCAGCGCAGCCGGGTCACGACCTGCCGCCAATTGCACCCAGTTGCGCGAGGGATTGGCCGCCAGCTTGGCCTTGCGCTCGGCCTCGGCCTTGCGTTCGGCCTCCGCCTTGGCGCGCGCCTCGGCATCCGCTTTGGCCTTGGCCTGCTGCGCGGCTGCCGCGACCCGGCGCTGCTCCTGAATCCGCGCGACAGCGCTCAGATCCGCGACGGCGACCTGTCGGCGCTCGCCTTCCGGCACTTCGAGCGCCTGCAGCGTGTCGCCAAGCGATCGCACCGGCTGCGGCACGGGCGCAGGTGCGGGTGCCGGTGTCGGCGCAGACGCCACCGGGGCCGGCGTGCTGGGTGCCGCCGGCGCCACGGCAGCGACCGTCGTCGGCGCAGGATTGGTTACGCGACTGGCCGGCTGTGTGGCGGGAGCGGATGATGGAGCCGGGCGCGTCGACTGCGGCGCGGGGGCGCGCGCGGCGGTCTGCACCGGCTGTTGCGGCGGTGGGGATGCTGCCGGAGCAGGCGGTGGCGGCGGTGGAAGCGGCTGGGCCGCTGCCGCCGTGGGTGCTGGTTGCTGAGCCTGAGCCTGCGACGCGCGGCGCGCGGCCTGCTGCGCGGCCCGTCGTTCTGCCGCCGTCTGACGCCGGCCGCCCCGCTCGCGCTCGGTGGTAGCGGCAACCTGCGTATCGCGGTTCCGCGCCGGCTCGGGTGCAGCCAAGCGGAGGACATCCGCCGGATACTCGCCATAATGGACCGCGGAGACCTTCTGGCTCGCGGTCAGCAGCGGCAGGCGCTGCAGATAGGGTTCGAGCGCGTCGGCAAGGCCCTTCGGCAGCGTCGTCTGCGCAATGGAGCGCGCCTCGGCCATCTGGCCGTTCATCGCCAGGACGAAGGCGCGGATACGCCACGCCTCACGGTCGCCGCTGGTCAGGGCGGGCTTCAGCTGCTGCTCGGATTCCGCGAGATTGCCGGAGACGCCCAGCGAGACCGCATAATTAAGCCGCGCGGTGTTATCATTGGGATTGGCCTGCAGGACGGCGCGATAATCCTGTTGCGCCTTGGCCTGCTGCCCCGTGAGATCATAAGCCAGCGCGCGCTCGGGCAGATGCGCTTGGGCGCTGACACCCAAGGCCGAGGCAGCATCGAAGTTCGCGGCGGCATCGGCGGGCTGCTTGAGGGCAATCTGCACGACCGCCAGACCCAGCCGGGCGCGGCCGTTGCGCCCGTCGACCATATTGGCGCGCGTGAAGAAGCCATTGGCCGCCTGAATGTCCCCCAGATCGAGCGCGGCCTGGCCGGCGCCCAACAGGGCATTCACATCCTGAGGATTACGGGACAGTGAGGCGAGATGGCGGTTGAGCGCGGCTACCGCCTCGGCTGGTGGCGTGGCCTGAACCATCCCGCCGCTTTGCGCGAACACAGGCGCTGCGATGGCCAGAGAGAGGGCCAGAATGCAGCTGGTCGACTTCACGGATACACCTCTTCTGTCCGGCGGGACGGGTCGCGTCCCGCCGTGCACAGTTTTACTGGTTGTTCTGGCGATTGAGGAAGCGTGGCACCTCAAATTCGGTGCGATCCCGCTCGCTCTCGCTCTCCTCGGCATTGCCCTGCCGTGCCTGCCCACGGGCCAGCTGCGACATGCGCTCGAACAGCGTGCCGCCGCTCGTACCCTTGCTGGCCGGCTCCTCGGCGGGCTGCGGCGGCTCTACCCGAAGCGGCGGCTCGGGCGAGACGCTGTTGTCGAGCACCAGCTCATCCTCGCCGGTGATGTCGTCGAAGGTCGACGCCGCGAAACGCGGGGCGGGCTTGGGCTCTTCCGGCTTGGGCGCCTGGAAGCTGGCAGGTGCCTCGCTGGTCGGGGCCGGGTTGAACGACTCGTTGCGCGCGGGTGCGACGCCGCCAAGGTCCAGCCCTTCGTCATAGCGCGGCGCGGGGGCAGCCTCCGGGCGCACGAGATTGGCCGGCGCCGACACGGCAGGAGCGGCCTGACGCGGCGCGGCAGCGACACCCACATCGCCCAGCTTGAACGGCTGGCTGCGGGCCTGCGCCGCGGCGCTCGCTTCATTGTCGATGCCCGTCGCGACGACGGAGACCCGGATCTTGCCGTTCAACTGCTCGTTGAATGCCGAACCCCAGATGATGTTCGCATCGGGATCGACCAGCTCGCGGATGTGGTTGGCCGCCTCGTCGACTTCCATCAGGCGCATGTCCTCGCCGCCCACGATGGAGACGATGACGCCCTTGGCGCCACGCATCGAGACGCCATCCAGCAGCGGGTTGGCGATCGCCTTCTCGGCGGCTTCGAGCGCGCGCCCGTCGCCTTCGGCCTCGCCGGTGCCCATCATCGCCTTGCCCATCTCTTCCATCACGGAACGGACGTCAGCAAAGTCGAGGTTGATGAGGCCAGGCATGACCATGAGATCGGTGATGCCGCGCACGCCCTGCTGGAGCACTTCGTCGGCCATCTCGAACGCTTCCTTGAAGGTCGTGTTCGGATTGGCGATCAGGAACAGATTCTGGTTCGGAATGACGATCAGCGTATCGACGTGCTTCTGCAGCTCCTCGATGCCCGAGTCTGCCGAGCGCATCCGGCGCGAGCCTTCAAAGGTGAACGGCTTGGTGACCACGCCGACCGTGAGAATGCCCTTTTCACGCGCGGCCTTGGCGATGACCGGCGCCGCGCCGGTGCCCGTGCCGCCGCCCATGCCGGCAGCGATGAAGCACATGTGGACGCCCTCAAGCGCCTCCTGCACTTCCGCAATGGTTTCTTCTGCGGCGGCGCGGCCGATATCGGGGCGCGAACCGGCGCCGAGACCCTCGGTAATGCGCGGGCCGAGCTGGATGCGGCGTTCCGCGGGAGAGGCATTGAGCGCTTGAGCATCCGTGTTGGCGACAATGAAGTCGACCCCATCCACGGACGCGCCAATCATGTTGGCAATCGCATTTCCGCCCGCCCCGCCGACGCCGATAACGGTAATCCGCGGCTTCAGCTCGTCCACATGGGGCGGACCGATTTCAATGCTCATCAACTATCTCCTCCGGGTGCAAACCGCACCGTCACCTTGTCGGGATTCATGCACCAGATGAGCCGCCAATTCACGTTCTTTTTAACCGCTCATCCACAATATGTTGCGGCCTGACCCTAATAGCCTGCGCGCAACGCCGCGATCAGCCGCTGGACGACCGCTCCGCCGCGCGTCGTGTGGACGCGCTGCTCGCGCAAAGGCCGCTGCAGCAGATCCTGCCGCTCCTTCGACGCATAGAGCGCGAGGCCGGCGAGCGTCGCGAAAGCCGGGCCACGATGCGCCTCGGGCATGGCATCAAGCAGCTTGGGGCGGCCGATCCGAACGGCGCGACCGAGCGCGGTCTGGGCGTAGTCCGCCATGCCCTTGAGCTCCGCGCCACCGCCGGTCAGCACCACCTGACGCCCGACCGGCGAGTGGAAGCCCATCTCGCCCAGCGCCTTGTTGACCTCAGCCATCAGCCGGTTCAGCCGCTCGCAGATGACGCCGACCAATTCGGCGCGAGTCACGCGGCGCGCTTCGGTCTGCTCAGCGCTGCTGGCGGCGGGCGCGATTTCGATGATCTCGCGAAAGTCCCGGCGCGACTGCATGGCCGAGCCGTAAAAGCACTTCATGCGCTCGGCCTGGCTGCGGCGAATGCCGAAGGCCGAGGCGATATCGTCAGTCACGTCGGCCGCGCCGATGGGAATGGATTTGAAGCCCACCAGCATGCCGCCGATGTGCAGCGAGACATTGGTGACGCCCGCCCCGAGCTCGACCAGCGCAACGCCGAGATCGCGCTCTTCGTCGGAGAGGCAGGCCGCCGCGGTGGCGACCGGCGCAGCGATGATGCTCTGCACATCGAGATAGGCCCCGCGCACGCTTGTTTCGAGATTGCGCAGTGGCGCGCCATCGGCCAGCACCACATGAATATCCACACCGAGCTGATCGGCATGAAGCCCCATCGGCCGCGCGACGCCGCGCATGCCATCGATGGTGTAGAGCGTCGGCTGCGCCTGCAGGATGACCCGGCCACCCGGGTCGATCCGCTCGCGCGCCTGATCGTACAGGCTCTCGATATCGGCCTGCTCGATCCGCCGACCGCCGACATTGATTTCTACTGGCTCGACCTTGCTCTCGATGCTGCCGCCGGAGAAGCTCAGAATGACCTTCTCGATATTGGTGCCGGCGACCTTCTCGGCCTGCTCGACGGTCTCGCGCACGGCCAGTTCGGTGCGCTCCATGTCGACCACGAAGCCCCGACGCACGCCCCGGCTCTCGCGCTGACCGGTGCCCAGCACCGCCAGCGTGCCATCCTCCTGCTTGCGCGCGATCAGCGCCGACACCTTCCAGGTGCCGATGTCGATCGCGGTAATCAGCCCATCATTGCGCGCTGCCATGCTTAGCCCTCCCCACCCGATGCAGAGGTCGTCGATCGATCCTTCTCCCCGGACGTCACGACCGCCGAATTCTTCGCCGACGTCACCGCCGGCGCTTCATCCTCTTTCTTGCCCGGCGGCAGGCGCAGCACGAACCGTGCGGGATCGCGCATGTCGAACCGCAGCACACCGCGCCCCAGCAGCCGGTCCACGCCATCCATGCGCGCGAAGTTGACCAGTGCGGCCGCAGCATCCGCATCGCCCTCGGGGAGCATCAGTTGCTCACCCGACTGAAAGCGCAGATCCCAGCGGCGGCCGCCAACCCAGGTCGCGCCGGCGAGCATCGGCTTGAGGGCTGGCGCGGCGTTCATCAGTTCGGCCAGCGCCTTGGTCCGCTTGTTGGCATCCGGCCCCACCACCAGCGGCAGATCGGGCAAGGCATTGGCCTCGACCGGGCCGAGCGCGACACCGGCGGCGTCCACCAACATCAATTGCCCGCCATTCTGCCAGACCGCAGCCGGTTGCCGCTCGACCACATCGACGATCAGCGCATCGGGCAGACGGCGGGAAATCCGCGCCTCCTTCACCCAGCCCAGCCGCATGACCTCGTTGCGCAGATTGTCGAGATCGACAGCAAGCATCGAGCGCTCGACATATTTCACGGCGATGTCGGAGACCTGCATCTCGTCCATGCGCTCGAGCCCGCGCACCTCGATCTTGGCAACGGCAAAGCCGGCGCGCCCGGCGAGATCGTTCACCTCGGCGCGCAGCATCGCCGGCAAGCCCATGAAGCTGGCGGTGACCCACAGCAGGATGAAGAGGACCAGGCCGATCCCCCAGGTCATCAACCGATTGATCTGCGCCGGACTGAGCGGAACATAGTCGAGCAGCTTGTCCAGATTGCTCCTCGCCCGCCGCGGCTTGCGGCCGGCCCGGCCGCCGCGCGCGCCGCTCGCCGAGCCGCGCTTAATCGTCGCGCTGTTCATTGCTTCCCCCCACGGTCCGCCAGAGCCTCGGCGATGATGCTCTCTACCAGCTCACCATAGCTCATGCCCAAATATTTCGCCTGCTCGGGCACCAGGCTCAACGCCGTCATGCCGGGCTGGGTGTTCACTTCCAGCAGATACAGGCCATCGAGCCCGCGCTCGTCATCCCAGCGGAAGTCCGAGCGCGACGTGCCCTTGCAGCCCAGCAGACGATGCGCCCGCAGCGCGATGTCCATCATCGCGGCGGCCATCTCGGGCGGCACGGGCGCCGGGCAGATATGGTCGGTCAGGCCGTCGGTATATTTTGCGTCATAATCGTAGAAGCCGCTCTTGGGACGCAGCTCCGTCACCGCCAGCGCCCGGTCACCCAGCACCGCGACGGTCAGTTCACGGCCGCGAATGAACGGCTCGGCCAGCAGTTGGTCGAAATCCTGCCACGGCCCCACCGCATCGCGCGCGATCGGGTTGCCGTAATTGCCCTCTTCCGTGACGATGGCGACGCCGACCGACGAGCCTTCATTGACCGGCTTGAGCACATAGGGGCGCGGCAGGGGATCGCCTGCGAACAGGCTCTCGCATTCGACGATATGGCCGCCGGGCATCGGGATGCCATGGGGCACGAGATGCTGCTTGGTGAGCTGCTTGTCGATGGCGATGACCGAGGTTGCCAGACCGCTATGGGTGTAGGCGAACCCCATGATGTCCATCAGCCCCTGCACGGTGCCGTCTTCGCCCGGCACGCCATGCAGGGCATTGAACACGATGTCGGGATTGGCCGCGATGAGCTTGGCCGGAAAATCGCGGCCCTCCGCCCGGGTCGCGCCCAGATCGATGGGCACGACCTCATGGCCGCGCGCTTCCAGCGCCTGGATGATGCCTTTCGCGCTCGACAGCGAGACATGCCGCTCGGCGGCCCAGCCACCCATGAGGACAGCGACCTTGAGACGCTTCATGCTCATTGCCCCTGCTCCTGCGCCGAACGGCCCACGCGCTGAATCTCCCATTCGAGGGTTGTGCCACTTTCTGCCTGCACGCGCCGGCGCACTTCCTCGCCAAGGGACTCGATGTCCGCACTGGTCGCGCCGCCGGTGTTGATGAGGAAATTGGTGTGCTTCTCGCTCACTTGCGCCCCACCAAGACTGAGGCCCCGGCAGCCGGCCCGGTCGACCAGCGCCCAGGCCTTTTCGCCCGGCGGGTTCTTGAAGGTCGATCCGCCCGTCTTGCTGCGCAGCGGCTGCGATTCCTCCCGCGCGGTCGCGATCCGGTCCATTTCCGCCTGAATGGTCGCCGGCTCAGCCGGCACGCCGCGGAAGGTGGCGGCAATCACCACCGCACCTTCGGGTAGCGTCGAATGTCGATAGGTGAAGCCGAGCGCATCCAGCGGCAGCACGACACGCTCGCCGGAGCGCAGGATGACCTCGGCCTCGACCAGAATGTCCTTCACCTCGCGTCCATAAGCGCCGCCATTCATGCGCACGAAGCCGCCGACCGTGCCGGGAATGGAACGCAGGAACTCAAGTCCGCCAATACCCGCATCGCGGGCGGTGGAGGAGACCAGAATGCCGGAGGCGCCCCCGCCGCACCGCAGCGTCTGCGGCGCGCTCTCCTCGACGCGCGCGAAGGCTTTGCCGAGCCGCACCACCACGCCGGGCACGCCGCCATCGCGAACGATCATGTTGGATCCAAGGCCCAGCGCCATCACCGGCACCGAGAGATCCAGCGCCGAGAGGAACTGCGCGAGGTCATCCGCATCCGCCGGCTCGAACAACCAATCCGCCGCACCGCCTGCCTTGAACCACACCAACGGCGCGAGCGGCGCACCGCGCGTCAGCTTGCCCCGCACGGCAATACCGTCGGGGTTCAGGTGTCGATCGACATTCACGGAAGCGGCAGGATTCATCAGGAGCGACCGCTCCACCAGCCGGACCAACGCCCGATCAAGTCGGCCTGGGCCTTGCCGGCGCGGTTCATAGCTTCACCCATGTCGAGCGCGGCCTGCCCCATGCCCTTCGGCCCCATGGCGGCATGGCTCTCGACGGCGTCGATCATCTCGCGCGCCATGTCGAGGCTCTTGCCATGCACCTCGATCATGCGCTCCTGCATCTCCAGGCCAATGCGCATCAGCTCCCACATCAGCCGCGCCCCTCGCCCGATGCCGCGATGGCCGGCGCCAGACCGGCCGCCCATTTGGTGATGTCGCCCGCGCCGAGGCAGACGATCATGTCATCGGCCTTCAGATCCGCGGCGAGCGCATCGGCGAGCGCATCGGCATCGCCGATGGTCTGCGCCGCGCGATGGCCGCGACGCTTGAGGCCGGCGACCAGCGCATCGGCATCCACGCCCTCGATCGGTTGCTCGCCGGCCGGATAGACGGGCGAGACATAGACCATGTCGGCATCATTGAAGGATTGCTGGAACTCGTCCATCAGATCGCGCAGCCGCGTGAAGCGGTGCGGCTGCACCACGGCGATCACCCGGCCCTGCGCGCCCTCGCGGGCCGCCGCGAGAACCGCGCGGATTTCGACCGGATGGTGGCCATAATCATCGATGACGACGGCCCTGCCGCCGCCCGTCTCGATCTCGCCCACCTTGGTGAAGCGCCGCTTGACGCCGCCGAAGCTGGCGAAGCCGGTCTGGATGGTCGCATCCTCAATGCCCATCTGCAGGGCGACGCCAATGGCGGCCATGGCATTCAGCACATTGTGCCGGCCCGGCATCGGCATGGTGATGTCGGCAATGCGTCGCGTCGAGCCATCACGCTCGCGGATCTGCACGTCGAACATATTGCCACCGGGAACGGGCCGGACATTCTCGCCGCGCAGGTCGGCCTGCGCGGAAAAGCCATAGGTCACGATCCGCCGATCCTGCACGCGCGGCAGGATCGCCTGCACCTCCGGGTGATCCAGGCAGAGCATGGCCGCGCCATAGAAGGGCACATTCTCGACAAACTCGACGAACGCATCCTTCACCGCATCGAACGAGCCATAATGATCGAGATGCTCGGGATCGATGTTGGTGACGACGGCATAGGTGCCGTCCAGCCGCAGGAAGCTGCCATCGCTCTCATCGGCCTCGACCACCATCCAGTCGCTGTTGCCGAGGCGCGCGTTGGAACCGTAGCTGTTGATGATGCCGCCGTTGATGACGGTGGGGTCGATGCCGCCGGCATCCAGCAGCGCCGCGATCATCGAGGTGGTCGTGGTCTTGCCGTGCGTGCCCGCCACCGCGACGGTGGATTTGAGCCGCATCAGTTCGGCCAGCATTTCGGCGCGGCGGATGACCGGCACGCGGTTCTCCAGCGCCAGTTCCACCTCGGGATTGCCGCGCTTGATCGCGGTGGAGGTCACCACCACGGCGGCATCACCCAGATTCTCGGCCTTGTGGCCGATCATCACTTTGATGCCGAGATCGCGCAGATGCTGGATGACATAGCCTTCCGACATGTCGCTGCCCTGCACGCTGTAGCCCATATTGTGCATCACCTCGGCGATGCCGGACATGCCGATGCCGCCGATGCCGATGAAGTGGATCGTGCCGATATCCGTGCCGACGCCCTTCATGCGCCCGCTCCCGCGAGGCCAGCCATGCGCGGCGCTTCTGCGGCCCGCACGGTGTCGATGGTCTGCGGCGCGGGGCCGAAGCTCTCGATGAGATCGCACATGTCCTTCACCGCATCCGGGCGGCCGCAACGATGCGCGCGCTTGGCAGCGTTTTGAAGCGCACCCGGTTCCATCGCCAGTTTCTGCATCTGGCGGGCCAGCTCGGCGGGCGTGAACTTGCTCTGGTCGATCGCGCGGGCGCCGCCCGCCTTCACCATCTCGAGGACATTATAGGCTTGGTGGTTATCCATGGCACTCGGCAAAGGTATGAGGATGGCGGGGCGCCCCGCGGCGGTGAGTTCGGCAATGGTCGAGGCGCCGGCGCGCCCGATTACGAGGTGCGACCAGGCGAGCTTGGTCGGCATGTCCTCGATATAGGTCGCCAGATCGGCGGGAATTTCCATCTCGGCATAGAGCGCGCGGACCTGCTCGATGTCCTCGGGCCGGCATTGCTGCGTGACCTGCAGCCGGCGGCGCAGGCTGATCGGCAACATGCCAAGCCCGGCCGGCACGACTTGCGAGAGGATCGACGCGCCCTGGCTTCCGCCGGTGACCAGCAGGCGCAGCACGCTCTCATCGGAGAAGACCGGGAACGGCTCGTCGCGCAGGGCCAGGACGGACTCCCGCACCGGATTGCCGACCAGATAGGTCTTGTCCGCATGGCGTTTGGCGAGGCGCTTCACATCGGGATAAGCGGTCGCAATCGCAGCCACCTTGCGGGCCACCAGCCGGTTGACGCGGCCGAGCACCGCGTTCTGCTCATGCACGATCGCCGGTATGCCTTCCGCAAAGGCGCCGAGCATCGCCGGCAGCGCGGGATAGCCGCCGAAGCCCACCACAGCGGCCGGCTCGAAGGTCGAATAAAGCTGCCGGGCCATGGCGCGCCCTTCGAGAATGGCCTTAAAGCCCCTGATCCAGCCGGAAATACCGCCGGACATGCGGCCGGCCGGCAGCACATGCGTCTGCACATCCTCGAACAGGCCCGGAATCTTGGCGCCGCGCTCGTCCGTAATCAGGGCGACGCGGTGGCCCCGCGCCATAAGCTCCTGCGCGATGGCATGGGCCGGCATCATGTGCCCACCCGTGCCACCGGCAGCCAGAACATAATGCCGAAAAAGGCTCATCGCCCGCTCCATGTGACGACGTAGGGGGAGCGCGACATATACGGGTTCCGCCGAGTGAAGGCCAGCAGCAGGCCGATGCCCGAGCACAAGGCGATCATCGAGGAGCCGCCATAGCTGATGAACGGCAGCGTCATGCCCTTGGAGGGGAAGATGTGAATGTTCACGCCCATATTGATAACCGCCTGCACGCCCATCACGAAGACAAGGCCGGAGGTTGCCATGACGATGAATGGATCTTCCTCATCCAGCAGTCGCAGCAGCACCCGCACGATGATGGCGAGATAAACGAGCGCAATGGCGATGCAGGCGATCAGGCCGAACTCTTCCCCGATCACCGAAAAGATATAGTCGGTATGGGCCTCGGGCAGATTGAACTTGGCGGTGCCGCCGCCGGGGCCGACGCCGGTCAGGCCGCCGCGCGTGATGGTCGCATAGGCCAGCTGCACCTGATCCGGCCCCGCCGCCGGATCGACGACCGGGTTAAGGAAGGAATCGATGCGCTCGCGACCATTGTCGTAGAAGAGATAAGTCAGCACGAACAGGCCGAGGCCGCCGCACGCAAAGCCCGAGAGGAGCTTGATCGAGGCGCCGCCCACCAGCAGCAGCGCCCCCCAGCAGGCCACGAAAATGACCGTCTGGCCGAAGTCCGGCTGCCGCATGAGCAGGAGGGCGACGATGCCGGTCAACATGCCCGTCAGCGGGATCACCGGCAGCGAGGGATCACGCGCGCGCAGCGACAGCAGCCAGGCAATGGCGACAACGAAGAAGGGCTTGAGAAACTCCGAGGGCTGGAAGCGGAAGGCGCCGCTGCCCAGCCAACGCGAGGCACCGTTCACGCTCGTCCCGATGATCGGCACCAGCACCAGCATCACCGCGAACAGCGCCGCCAGACCGACCGCCAAGCGGCGCGCCTGGGTGCGCGGGAGCATGGAAATCACGATCATCAGCGGCAGACCAAGGCCGATCCACATGAGCTGGCGATAGAAGAAATAGAGGGGCGAGAGCGAGGCCGAATGGGTCGACAGCTTGGCCGCCGCCACGGGCGAGGCCGCCGCGACCGCCACCAGCCCGATCGCGATCAGCACCACGATGAGGCCGAGCAGCACTCGGTCGATCTCCCAGAACCAGATCGCCAGCGCGGTCCGCTCGCGCGGCATGGGCTTGCCGGGGCGGGCGCGCAAAGGAGACAAGGCGACATCGAGCGGCGGCGCGGTAACCGGCTTCGCCGCCTCGCCTTCGACCATGACTACGCCTTCGTCCCCGCGCTCGCTCATGCCCCTGCCCCCGTTTCTGCCCCTGCTTTATCGCGAAGCGCGGCCACGGCGGCCGCAAAGGCATCGCCCCGCGCCTCGAAATCCCGGAACTGATCGAACGACGCGCAGGCCGGCGAAAGCAGAACGATATCGCCCGGCTGCGCATGCGCGGCAGCCTCGGCCACCGCCGTTACCATCAGCTCGCATTCGGTGACGGGCACGGAAGCCTCGCCGAGCAGACGGGCGAACAGCGGCCCCGCCTCGCCGATGGTGTAGCCGCGCGCAATGTTGGGGAAGCCCGCCGCGCACTCATCGAGCGAATCCGACTTGGCGAGACCGCCGAGAATCCAGTGGATGCGCGGCCGTCCGTCGACCGGCGGCCAGGCAGCGAGCGCCGGCGCGGTCGACGCGGCGTTGGTTGCCTTGCTGTCGTTGACGAACAGCACGCCGTCGATCTCGGCCACGCGCTGCATGCGGTGCGGCAGGCTGACATAGCTCGCCAGCGCCTGCGCCGTCGTCTCGGATGCAATGCCCAGCGCCTTTGCCACGGCCTTGGCGACCGCGACATTCTGCGCATTGTGCGGCCCCTGCAAGGCCGGCCAGCGCGACTGGTCCTCGGCGGCAATCGACTGGGCCGTCACGGGCACGGTCTGCGGCAGAGCATCGGCGATGCGCCGCGTCACCGCGTCGTCCACCGCGATGATCGCCGGATGATCGGGCGACTGCATGGCAAAGAGGCGCTGCTTGGAGGCGACATAGCTCTCAAAGCCATCATAGCGGTCGAGATGGTCTGGCGTGATGTTGAGCAGCACCGCCACGTCGCAATCGAGACTGAAGGTCAGGTCGATCTGATAGCTGGAAAGCTCCAGCACATAGACGCCGCCCTCCGGCAGCGGGGCCTGCGCGAGAATGGGCAGGCCGATATTCCCGCCCATGCGCGAGGGCAGCCCCGCCGTGCGCACGATGTGATCGATCAGCGCCGTGGTGGTGGACTTGCCATTGGTGCCGGTGATGCCGACCACGCGATGCGCCGGCAGGCTCGACCGTGCCAGCGCGAACAGCTCGATGTCGCCGATGATCGGCACGCCGGCGGCGCGCGCACGGCATGTCACCGGGTGACGGTTGAGCGGCACGCCCGGCGAGACGACCAGCGCGTCCAGCCCGGCCAGATCCATCTCCATCGGATCGCCCAGCTCGGCCTTGTCGGCCACCAGTGCCCGCGCATCCTCGCGCTGGTCCCAGGCGATGACATGGGCACCGCTGGCGGCCAGGGCATCGACCGTGGCGAGGCCGGAGCGGGCCAGCCCCAGAACGGCATAGCGCTTGCCGGCAACGGCGGGGGAAATGATCATCGCAGCTTCAAAGTCGCTAGGCCCGCGAGCGCGAGGACGAAGGAGACGATCCAGAAGCGGATTACGACGGTGGATTCAGGCCAGCCAAGCTGCTCGAAATGATGATGGATGGGCGCCATGCGGAACACCCTTTTGCCGGTGCGCTTGTAGAAGAACACCTGAATGACGACCGACATCGCCTCCACCACGAAGATGCCGCCGATGACCGCCAGCACGATCTCGTGATGCGCCGCCACGGCGATCACGCCGATGGTGCCGCCCAGCGCGAGGCTGCCGGTATCGCCCATGAACACCGCCGCCGGCGGCGCATTGAACCACAGGAAGGCAAGGCATGCCCCGACAATCGCGCCGCACAGGATCACCAGATCGCCCGCGCCCGGCACATGGGGAATGCCGAGATAGGCCGCATAGTCGGCGCGGCCGACAAGATAGACGATGAGCATGAAGGCCATCGACGCCACGATCACCGGCATGGAGGCCAGCCCGTCCAGCCCGTCGGTGAGGTTCACCGCATTACCGAAGGCGACGATGACGAAGGCGCCGAACAGATAATATAGCGGCCCAAGGTCCAGCGCGCCGCCGCTCCAGAAGGGCAGATACAGCAAGGTGCCGTTCTGGCTGACGATCAGCCAGGTAGCGAAACCGGCGATGCCGAATTCCGCCAGCAGGCGCGCCCGGGCGGAGAGGCCCTTGTGGCTCGCCTTGGTCACCTTGTCATAATCGTCCATGAAACCGATGGCGCCAAAGCCCAGCGTGACGATGAGGCAGGCCCAGATATAGACCGAGGTGACGTTCATCCACAGCAGCACGGCGCTCGCCATGGCGGTGAGGATCATCAACCCGCCCATGGTCGGCGTGCCGCGCTTGACGAAGTGCGTCTGCGGCCCATCCTCTCGGATCGGCTGCCCCTTGCCCTGGCGGACACGCAGCCAGCCGATGAAGCGGGGACCGATCACCAGCCCGATGATCAGCGCCGTCATGATCGCGGCGCCGGCCCGGAATGTGAGGTAGCGGACCAGGTTGAAGATGCCTGGGAAATTCAGTTGTTCAGCGAGCCAATAAAGCATCAGGCCACCTCGCTTGCTGCGAGCTGTTCGACAAGTCGCGAAAGTCCGACACTGTTGGACCCCTTGACCAGCACCACATCGCCGCTTTTGACTATTAAGCGTGCGAATTCAACGGCCTGATCGACATTAGCGACATGCTCGACAGAAATTTCGCCGGCCAAAGCATCGGCGAGCGGTGCCATTTCCTCGCCGACCAGAAGCGCCACATCCACCTTCGCATCGCGAATGGCCTGCGCCAGCCCCGCATGAAGCGGTGCGGACTGGTCGCCAAGCTCCTTCATCGCGCCCAATATCGCGATCCGCCGCTGCGCCCGCTCCTCGCCAAGCTGCGCCAATGTCGCGGCCATGGAGGCGGGATTGGCATTATAGGCTTCATCGACGATCAAGGCCTCGCCACCGTCCGCGGTCGCGATGGGGCGGCGCGCGCCCCGGCCTGGCAGCCCGGTCATTTCCGCCAGCGCAAGGCCGGCTTGCGCCAGATCGCCACCGGCGGCCTCGACCACGGCCAGTACGCCCAGCGCATTGCTGACCCAGTGGCGACCGGGCATTCCGACCACCAGACTGAGGCGCGCCGCGCGGGTCTGCACGGTGATGCGGGTACCGGCAGCGCCCACGGACATTTCGTCGATCAGTCGGACATCCGCCCCGGCATCGCGCCCGAAGGTCACGACTTGCCCGGCGTGACGACGGGCGTGGTCGGTCAGGAGCGGCGCATGGGGCGAGTCGGCGGGAATGACCGCCGTGCCGCCTTCGACAAGGCCTTCGAAAATCTCCGCCTTGGCCAGCGCGATCTTCTCTTCCGTCCCGAAATACTCGATGTGCGCCGGCGCGATCGTCGTGACGATGGCGACATGCGGGCGGACGAGCGCGGTCAGCGCGCGCAGCTCGCCCTCGTGATTCATGCCCATCTCGAACACGCCATAATGCGCCTCGCGCGGCATGCGCGCTAGGGAGAGCGGCACGCCGACATGATTGTTATAGCTCTTGAGCGAACGATGGGCGCCCCCCTGGCTCATCCGGTCAAACGCGGCGAACAGCGCTTCCTTGACGCCCGTCTTGCCAACGGAGCCGGTGACGCCGATGATCTTTGCCGACGTCCGTTCGCGCGAGGCACGGCCAAGATCATCGAGGCCCTTCGCGGTGTCGGCGACGCGGACGCAAGGCCCCTCGACAGCCCTATCCACCAGCAGCCCCGCTGCGCCGGACGCTAGCGCCCCTGGAATATAGGCGTGACCATCCGCGCTCTCGCCATGCAGCGCGACGAACAGATCGCCGGTCGCGACCTCCCGGCTATCGAACGCGACGCCGCCCACCGCGAAGGCCGTGGAGGCTGTCCCGCCCGTTGCTGCGGCGATCTCGTCGGAGGTCCACAAGCTCATGCAGCGCATTCCCGCGCCACGGTGACATCGTCGAACGGCAGCACGCGATCGCCGATGATCTGACCCTGCTCATGCCCCTTGCCGGCCAGCAGCACGATATCGTCCGGCCCCGCCTCGGCAATGGCAGCAGCGATGGCAGCCCGGCGCCCGCCAATCTCCCGCGCGCCCGGCGCGCCGGCCATGATCGCGGAACGGATCACCTGCGGGTCTTCCCCGCGCGGATTGTCATCGGTGACGATCACGACATCGCTCAGGTCGCTGGCAACGCCGCCCATCAGCGGGCGCTTGCCGGCATCGCGATCCCCGCCGGCGCCGAACACGGTGATGAGCCGACCGCGCACATGCGGGCGCAGCGCTTCGATGGCCGCCCGCAGCCCGTCGGGCGTATGGGCATAATCGACATAGACCGGCGCACCGGCGGTGGTGATGACCGCACGTTCCAGCCGACCGCGCACCGGCTGTACGCGCGAGAGCAAGCCCAGCACCGTCTTCAGCGCGCCGCCGGTTGCGAGGACCAATCCGGCGGAAACCAGCGCATTGGCGGCCTGATAGGCGCCGATGAGCGGCAGATCGACCTTGTGCGTGGCGCCCTCCGCCTCGATCATAAGCGTCTGCCCAAGATGCGTCGGCGTTTGCGTGACCAGCCGCAGCGTCTCGCCGGCCGAACCGACCGTCATCAACTGCAAACCCCGGCGACGCACGTGCTCGATCACTTCGGCAGAGCGCTCGTCATCGGCCCAGATGACAGCGACGCCGTCGTCGGCGACAACCTCGTCGAACAGCCGCATCTTGGCGGCGAAATACATGTCCATGGTGCCGTGATAATCGAGATGATCGCGGCTCAGATTGGTGAAGGCGCCCGCCGCGACGCGCGGGCCCTCGGCGCGATATTGGGCCAGCCCATGGCTCGACGCCTCATAGGCGACATGATCGACGCCTTCCTTGGCGAGCCCGGCGAGATTGGAGAGGAAGGTCACCACGTCCGGGGTCGTGAGGCCGGTCGACACCTGATCCACGGCCGTCGTCACGCCCAGCGTGCCGATGGACGCGGCGCCATGACCCATCATGCGCCAGAGCTGCCGGGTGAGCTCGACCGTCGAGGTCTTACCGTTCGTGCCGGTGACCGCGACCAGCGTCTGCGGATAGGGCGCATAATAGCGCGCCGCGAGGCTCGCGAACAGGCGGCGCGGTTCCTCGGCGGCGATGTGGGGGACGCCGGTCACCCGCGCGTCCGGGGCCGCGACGACAGCCACGGCGCCCGCAGCGATGGCGGCGTCGATAAAGTCCTCGCCGTTCACCCGCGCGCCGCGAAACGCGCCGAACACCGCGCCGGGCGCCACCTTACGATGGTCCAGCGCGAAGCCGCTCACCTCGGCGTCCTTGGCCGGATCGATCGAGTCGGGCACAAGCGTGGAAAGGCGCATCATTCGGCCACCTCTTCATCTTTGACCAACGGGGTCAGCTCAGAAATGTCGACGTCGCGGAACGCCTCGGGATAGACGCCCAGCAGCGGCGCGGCGCGCGACACGAAGGACTTCACCACCGGGGCGGCCGTATAAGCGGCCGTGCGGATGCCCGGGTAACGGGCACTGCCCTGCGGCTCGTCCATCATGACGATGACGACGTAGCGCGGCGCTTCCATCGGGAAAGCCGCAGCGAAGGTGGAGACCAGCGAGCGGCGGGCATAGCCGCCGTCCTTGGGCTTCTCGGCCGTTCCGGTCTTGCCGCCGACGCGATAGCCTTCGGCATCCGCATTGCGCCCGGTGCCGGTCTGCACGATCATCCGCAGCAACTGGCGCATCTTCGCGCTGGTCTGCTCGGAGAACACCCGGCGGGCGGCCACTTGTTCATTCGGCTTGCGCTTGAGAACGGTGGTGGGGTGCCAGATGCCGCCATTCACCAGCGCGGCATATGCGCTAGCCAGATGCATCGGCGTCACGGCGATGCCATGGCCATAGGCCGTCGTCATGATCGTCGTGCGATACCAGCGCGACGGGAACAGCGTGCCGGCCTGTTCGCGCAGCTCCACCGTGGCCGGACGGTCGAACTCCAGCGAGCGATAGGCAGCCTCAAGCGGCTTTTGCCCCATTTCATCGGCGATGCGGGCCGTGACGATGTTGCTGGAGTGCACCAGCGCCTCCGGCACCGTCAGCCAGCGGCCCAGGGGGTGGTCATCCTTGATGGTGAAGCGCCCGACGGGCAGCGGCGCCGTGGCATCATAGCGCTTGCTCATGCTGACGATGACGCCCGCATCCATGGCGATGGCGAAGGACAGCGGCTTGAACGTCGAGCCGAGCTCGTAGCGCGCCTGAACCACGCGATTGCAGCGCGGCGACATGTCGCAGGTGATCTGGCCCCGGCGCATTTGGCCGTCCGGGCCCATCACCATCGGCGCCTCGACCGGCACCAGGCGGTTGGGATTGAACGTGGGCAGAGACGCCATGGCGATCACTTCGCCATTGCGCGAATCCAGCACGATGCCGACGGCGCCCTTGGCGCTCTGTTCCGCCATGCCGAGCGACAGCTCTTCCTCCAGCGCGGCCTGAACGCGGCTATCGATGGAGAGCTGCAGCGGCTGCCCGCGCGTCTTTTCGTCAGTCAGCCGGTCATCGAACGCGCGCTCGACGCCCATGGCACCGAACCCGTCCCGATTGACGAAACCGATAAGGTGCGCGGCCAGCGTGCGCTGCGGATACAGCCGCTCCGCCTCGCGCGGAAACTCGATGCCGATCTCGCCCAGCGCATTCACAGCGGCGACGTCGCGCGGGACGGCGCGGGTGCGAAGGTAGTTCCACTGCCCGCCCGAGGTCAGCTTGGCGTAGAAATCGGCTTCGGACTGGTCCGGGAAGATCGCGTGGAGCTTTTTGGCCAGATCGCGCGGATCGCCGAGCAGGCGGTCGCGGCGCACGGCAATGGCATAACCGTCGATATCGCGCGCCAACGGCACGCCGTTGCGATCGACAATATCGGCGCGCCCCGGAATCGGGATAGGGCTGGCCATGCGCTCGGCCTGGGTGCCGGCGTCAATGCCCATCCAGACCATTTTCGCCGCCATCACCATTGTGATCGCGGCGAAAATAAGCAGGAGGAGCATGATCCGGCCGTGGGCCACCGTGACCAGATCTGTCGGCTTCCGATTCTCGGAACGCGGCTCCGGCCGCGCCAAAATGGTGGCCATCAGGGCACCATAGCTTCACTTAGAGCCGGGCCGCCGAGCAGCTTCTTGTCGAGCAGGGCCAGCCGGGCTGCCTTGCGGGAGGCCGGATCGGGCTCGACAGTGCGGCGCGCCGCAGCCTCTGCCGGCGCGCGCGTTGCCGGCGCCGTTTTCGCCTTAGCCTCCGCCACGGGCGGCCGGGGCTCGGCAGCCGAGGCAGTGCGAATGAACGCGAATTCCGAGGCCACATCGGCGCCGCTGCGCGCTGCCGGCCTGACGGGCGCTGCCGCGACCGGCGCAGGCGGGGTGTTCTGGGCCATCGCGGTCATGACGGGCGGCGGGCTGTAGCCGCCGGTCACCGGCGCCATGCGGTCCAGATTGGCGAGCGCGCGCTCATTGGGCAGATATTGCGCAGGCGCCGGCACATACAGGCGCAGGTCGCTGGTGTTCCAGGCGTGGAGCTGACGCATGGTTGCCCGCGCGCCGAATTCCGCCTCAAGATAGCGGATGTCGGCGCGGGTCCAGCGGATCTGGTCGATCGTATGCCGCACCGCGTTCCGCTCCGTCGCCACCTGCAGGCTGATCAGATAGGCGGCGAGCGCCCCCATGGCGACCACGAGAATCCACATGATGCTTTGCAAGCGCTTGATGGCGATCATGATCGTGCTCCCACAGATTGGTGCATGGCAGGGGCTTCAGTTCGGATGGCGCTACGCAGCGTTGCGGAGCGCGCACGGGGGTTGGACTTGAGCTCTGCATCGCCGGGGCGAACAGCGCGCGCGGGCTTCTGGAAGGTCGGCCGCACGGCGGATTTGACCTCCGGTCGGTGGCGCGAGCCGGCACCCTCCTGCCCGCTGCGCGTGCGGAGAAAATTCTTCACGATGCGATCTTCCAGGCTGTGGAAGGTCACCACCGCCAACCGGCCGCCCGGGCGCAACACGGCCTCGGCGGCATCCAGACCGCGCTCCAGCGCATCCAACTCACCATTGAGGTGAATGCGGATCGCCTGGAAGGTCCGCGTCGCCGGATCGGTCTTGTCGCCGGGCCGCTTGCCGAGCGCCTTGTGGACCGCGCCGACGAGATCGCCGATGGTCGCCAGCGGGCGCGCCGCCACGATGGCACGCGCGACACGGCGCGACTGCCGCTCCTCGCCATAATGATAGAGGATGTCGGCCAGCTCGGTCTCATCGACGCGGTTGAGAAATTCGGCCGCCGTCTCGCCGGACTGGCTCATCCGCATATCCAGAGGGGCGTCCGGAAAGCGGAAGGAGAAGCCACGGCGTTCACGATCAAGCTGCATCGAGGAGACGCCGATATCCAGCGTCACGCCATCCACGCTGTCGACACCGGCCTCAGCCAGCAGCCGTTCCATCTGCGCGAAATTGCCGGCGAGCAGCGTAATCGCGCCCTCACTGGCTGCGACGACCGCCTGCCCTTCGGCAATGGCGTCAGGATCCTGATCGATCGCGAAGACCCGCGCACCGCGCGCGGCCATGGCGCGGCTGTACCCGCCGGCACCGAATGTGCCGTCGACATGACGCTCGCCAGGGGCAATGGCAAGCGCGTCCAGCACTTCGTCGAGCAGCACGGGGCGGTGCGGCTCGGCCGGCGGGTTCGCAAGGGAAGCCGCGCTCATCAGCGCTCCTCCCGTTTGGCCTTGAGCTCATCGAGGAAGGTTTCGCATTCCTCGATGGCAAGCAGGTTCGCCGAATTCTCGGCGAGGAAGCGCTCGGGACTCCAAAGCTGGACGAGGCGACCGCCCCCCACAATGAAGAGCGCGTCGGTGATGCCGTACAACCGCCGAAAAGCCGGCGGCAGGGTGAACCTGCCGCCGGAGTCGATGGTAACGGTCTTGATGGTGCTCCAGAAGTTCGCGTCCGCCATTTCCGCGTCGAAATCCTCGCCACGGGTCATGGCGATGCGGGCGGCCTCGTCGAACTTGTTCTGAAAGAAATCGAGCTGTTTGCTGCCGAAAAGCGACACATATTTGCGGGTGGGGTCGGCCCGAACAAGCATGGTGCCGGGCTGGGTGCTGTGCTCATTCAGGACGGAGCGGAAGGACATCGGCAGCGCGAAGCGCCCCTTGCCGTCCAGGGCACTCGCCCCGTTCCCCATGAAATAAGCCGATGACACCCCAACGAACTCCCTGCGCGGGGCACAGGCCTTCCCGCTCCGGAAAGCACCAAGCTGACCGGTTGATAGACTCGCGAAGATACGAGTGCCCCTAGGCCTGCGGTATTAGCAGTCCGTCCCCGGGGAGAAAAGGGAGAATCTTGGATAAAGTGGGAAATGATGGGAAAATCTTGGGCAGATTAGGGAGAAATGCCCTCCGTTTTTCTTATGTTCTCATTATGGCCCGTATTTGTCCGAAACATGGGCTGGGAATAGCGGGGATTGCGCACCACCAGGGCCAGCAGGAGGGAAAGGACAAGCGCAGCGGCCAGCGCGAAGCGGAGACCCCGCACCAGAGCGGCCTCGTCCTTCACCCAACTCGTGAAAGTGCCGATCGAAAGCGGCTCGTTGCGCAGCCACGCCGCGAGAACGTCCGGCGCATCGCTGGTACGCAGCGCGCGGTCGGCCCCATCTTGCGACGCCAGCGTCCAGAGGCGGTCATCGATCCAGTCCGCATCCGCCACCAGCAACGCCTGCCCCCTGCCCAATCGACAGGTCGCAATGAACCCCTGCTCGGCGGGCGTGCAGCCGGCTGTCGGTTCGCGCACCACGAAACGAGAGGCGCCTGCCACCTGCAGCAAGGCGCCTGACGCCAGGCTCCGCCGATCCGACGCCTCGCCCCCATGGCCATCGCCATGGGATTGCGCAGTGAACTCCGCAGCCTCCAGTCGCACGCCCCAATGGGCCAGCAGCGGATCGAGCAGACTCGTGAGCGGCGGCCGCCCGGGATGGACGAGCGGGCGCGGGTCCGGCCAGAGCAATAGCGGATCGGCCAGCACCACCGCGCGTCCACCCGCGCGCACCCAGCGGTCCAGCGCGACCAGTTCCTCCGGCGCCATCGCGCGCGGCTGGGCCAGCAGCACGGCCTCGTACCCAGCCAGGCTCTGGTCACTGAGCGCGTCCAGAGGGTGCAGGGCGACATGGAGGTCCAGCGCGCGCAGCAAGGGCGAGCGCAGGCCGATCGACTGCGTCGCCGGCAATCCGTGAACGGCGCCCATGGCGACATCATGCAAGGGCAAGGCCGAGAACAAAGCGACGCTGGGCCGATCCCCGGCTGTGGTGGATGGGGAAGCATTGCGCATGGCCGGCACGGCCCAGTTCGCGACAAGCACAGCCCCCGCGCACAACGCCAGCGCGGAACCCAGCCTTACCCGGCGGGAACGTCCTGCGACCAAGGCCCACAGACTGCCGACGAGGGCCAATCCCGCCGCGAGCGCGATCATGCCGGCCCAGGGCAGACGGACGGACGCCAACCCGATCAGGCACAGCGGCGGCAGCAGGACGACCGCCCACAAAGCCGCAACCGTCGGCCAGCGCAACCTCGCAGGAGCAGCCTCGGCGCGGTCCCCCTGCCCGGAGCGGACCGCGCGGGTCAGCAGGATGGCGCCCACAATGATCCCCGCCGTGCCCGGCCACAGCCAATCGAGCGGATCGAGCCGCCCGGTCCGCAGGCTGGAGCTGGTCAGCCCGAGCAGAAGCGACAGGATGGCAGGGGCAAGCGTCGCCGCCAGCAGCAAGGCAGTGCGGGGCATCGCGGCAACCGGGCGACGGCTCAGGGCGTCTGCTGCTGGGCGGGGCGCTGCGACTGGGCCTGATCACGGTCCTGATCCATGCGCTGACGCAATTGCGGATCGGGCTCAAGATCGGGCACGGGTGACGGCAGGATGGGCGCGGCGCTGTCCGATGTGGTCGGGGTGACGCCCAGATCCGCCAGCGGCTCGTTGTTGGTCGGCGCCGGGGTGCCGGTCGTATTGGCGCCACCGGTCTGTGCGGCGGCGGACGACGCATCGCTCGACATCGTCGCGGTATCGCTCGTCCCATCCTGACGGACGGCATCGACGATCAGGTTCGCCAGCGTAACGACCAGCAGAACCGCGGCCAACCCGACCAGGCCGATCTGCACGCGCTGCAACTCTTCACGATGGGCGCGAACGTCGCTCTTGCGGCTCACTGCTTCCCGTTCGGGCCGACTGTCCGCCATCTTTGCGCTCCCTAGTCCGCCAACCATGGGAAAGGCGTCAATCCCTTGGAAACCAGCCAGTCCCGATTGTAAAGCGTGGAAAGATAGCGCAGGCCCGTGTCGCACAGGATGGTGACGATCCGGCTGCCCGGGCCGAGCTTGCGGCCCAGTGCAACGGCACCTGCGACATTGATGCCGGTGGAAAGGCCAACGCACAGCCCCTCGCCCATCAGCTTCTCGACCCACATCATGCCTTCTTCGTCAGACATGCGGAACTGCGTGTCGATCGGCGCACCTTCGAGATTGGCGGTGATGCGCCCCTGCCCGATCCCCTCAGCGACCGAGGAGCCTTCCGCCTTCAACTCGCCATGGGCGTAGTAATTATACAGCGCCGCGCCATAAGGGTCGGTCAGCGCAATGGTGATCGCCTCGCTCTTCTGCTTGAGGCCGAGGCCGACGCCCGCAAGCGTGCCGCCCGTTCCGGCCGCGCAGGTGAAGCCATCGATCCGCCCTTCCATCTGCGCCCAGATTTCCTCGGACGTGCCGACGATATGGGCCTTGCGATTGGCGATATTGTCGAACTGATTGGCCCAGATCGCGTTCGGCGTTTCCTCGGCGAGACGGCGCGAGGTGTGCACGAAGTGACCGGGATTGGCATAAGGCGCGGCGGGGACGAGCACCAGCTCGGCGCCGAGCGCGCGCAACGTGTCCATCTTCTCGCGGCTCTGCGTCTCGGGCATGACGATGATCGTGCGATAGCCCTTGGCATTGGCGACCAGCGCCAGCCCGATGCCGGTATTGCCGGCCGTCCCTTCGACGATGGTGCCGCCGGGCTGCAGCAGGCCCTTTTCCTCGGCATCTTCCACGATGAACAGGGCGGCGCGGTCCTTGACCGAGGCGCCGGGGTTCATGAACTCGCATTTGCCGTAGATTTCGGCGCCGCTGGCCTCGGACGGCCCGGCCAGCCGGACGAGCGGCGTATTACCGATGAGGGAGATCGTATTGGGATGGACGGTCATAGCGACTGACTAGGACGACGAAGCGCGCTGGGCAAGGCAGGAGATTGCATGGTCGCCGCAAGCCAAGCTTGTCCCGCAGCGCTGCCGGAACGGGCTTATTCGGACCGGACGAGCGCCTGCTCGTCCTCGCCCTGTTCGCGGGCCGCGCGCCGATCCGTGAACCAGATGAAGATCAGGGTCATTTCGTAGAGGATGATGAGCGGAATCGCGAGCATGAGCTGAGAGACCACATCGGGCGGCGTGAGAACCGCCGCCACCGCCACCGCACCGACGATGAAATAGCGCCGCGCACCCACCAATTGCGCGCGCGAGACGATGCCGGCCCGATTGAGCAGCATCACCAGGACCGGCAGCAGGAAGCTGATTCCGAAGGCCAGGATGAATTGCATGACGAGGCTGAGATAGCTGTCCACGCTGGGCAGCGCTTCCAGCTGCATCCCCCCCGCATCGCCCTGAAAGCGCAGGAAGAAGTGAAATGCGGTCGGCATCACCAGATAATAAGCGAAGGCCGCGCCGCCGACGAACAGGATGGGCGTTGCCAGCAGAAAAGGCAGCAGCGCCCGCTTTTCCTTGGCATAGAGGCCCGGCGCGATGAACGCCCAGAGTTGGTTGGCAGTGATCGGGAAGGAGATGAAGAAGGCGCCGAACATGGCGACCTTCAGCTCCACGAAGAACGCCTCATAGAGCTTGGTATAGACGAGCTTTCCGACCGTGTTGCCAAAGCCCTGCTTGAGCGGCTCGACGAGAAAACCGAGAATGTCGCCCGCGAAATAATAGCAGACCGCGCCGGAAATGAAGAGCGCGGCGACGCAGCGCAACAGGCGCTTTCTCAGCTCGATGAGATGATCGAGCAGCGGCGCCTTGGTATCGTCAATGTCCTTCATGCGGTACGCGGTCCGTTCGGCTCGTCGGAGGTGCCAAGCGGCAGGCTGGACTGCGCCATGCTTTCGCCGGCGGGCGCGTCGGGCTTGTGCGCCGGGCCGGCATCCTCGACGGTCTCACCGGGATGGGACGGCGCATCATCGGTCGCGACCTTGTCGTCACGATCCCCCAGCAGTTCCGGCGCGCTATGATCCTGCAGGGCGGGTGTGCTCGCCGGATCGCTGAACTCCGTATTGCGGGTTTCGTCCATGATCTTCTGGTTCTGCTTGGCCCACTGCTTCTGCAGTTCCTCAAGCTCGGCTTCGCGCACCATGGCGTCGATGCCGCTGCGGAAATGGCGCGCCATGCCGCGCGCCTTGCCGACGATCTGACCGAATTTATAGAGCGCGCGCGGCAGATCCTTGGGGCCGATCACGAGGACCGCCACCACCGCGATCAGCAGCAGCTCTGTGGACGCAATGTCAAACATGCCAGGTTGGCCTGATCAGACCGCCCGGATCAGCTTTCGAGCTTCTGCTCTTCGCGCGTCGCGCTGCTCTCGCCGGCTGCGGACTGGCGATCGATGCGCTGCGCAGGCTTCGCCGCGCTCGCCGTATCGCCGTCATCATCCGCAAGGCCCTTCTTGAAGCTCTTAATACCCTTGGCGACATCGCCCATCAGGCTGGAGATGCGTCCGCCGCCGAACAGCAGCACGATCACCAGCACCAGTACGACCCAGTGAATCGGGGAACCGAAACCCATCAGAAATCTCCTGTGAATGCGCCCTAACTAAGCCCTGCGGGTCCATAGCGCAATGGCCATCCCGGCATCAGCCCTTGCCTCATCGAATAAGGCGATCAGTCCTCATCTTCTTCATCTTGTGGGTCATTTTCAAGACTCCCCTGCAAATCCAGTGATTCCATCGCCAGATCGACCGGATCGAGCAGGCCGGCAGCGCGCAGATCGTCGATCCCGGGCAGATCGCGCCGACTGGAGAGGCCGAAGTGGCTGAGAAAATCAGGGGTCGTCGCATAAGTGAGCGGCCGTCCCGGCACCTCTCGCCGCCCCGCCGGGCGCACCCAGCCCGCCTCCATCAGCACGTCCAGCGTCCCCTTGCCGACCTGCACGCCGCGAATCGCCTCGATCTCCGCGCGGCTGACCGGTTCGTGATAAGCGATGATCGCCAGCGTCTCGACCGCGGCCCGGCTGAGCTTGCGCGGCTCCTCCCGCTCGCGGCGCAGGATATGACTGAGATCGGCTGCCGTCTGGAAATGCCAGCGCCCGCCCCGCTCGACCAGTTCAATCCCGCGACCGGCATAATGCGCGGCCAAAGCCGACAGGCAGCCCCGGATATCGCCGTCCAGCCCGCTATGCCGCTGGATCTCGGCGACCGTCAGCGGCGCCTCGGCCGCGAACAGCACGGCTTCCACGAGACGCTCCATCTCGCTGGCAGCATGGGACGCCGGCACGCTCATGACGGCACTGCCGGCGCGCGCAGGTACAGCGGCGCGAACGTCTCTTCCTGCCGCAGTTCGACGCGCCCCAGCCGCGCCAGTTCCAGCGCTGCGACGAAACTGCTGGCCAACGCCGAGCGGCGCAGCTGCGGATCAGCGGTTTCGGGGAGGAACCGGCCCAGCTCGGCCCAGTCCAGCTCCATGCCGATCAGGCGGGACACCCGCTCAATGGCTTCATCCAGCGTCATCACCGGCCGGCGATGGACGATGTGGATGCGCGGCGCCGTCCGCGCCTTCACCTGCCCATAGGCCTGAATGATGTCGAACAGGCTGGCCTGCCACACAATTGCGCGCGGCCGATGCAGCCCCTCGGGCGCCGCGCGGGGGAAAACGTCCCGACCCAGCCGATCCCGCGCCATCAGGCGGGCGCCCGCCTCGCGCATCGCCTCCAGCCGCTGCAGCCGCAGATGCAGGCGCAGCGCCAGTTCCTCGGGCGAGGGCTCGGGCTGCGCTTCCTTGGGCAGCAACAGGCCGGATTTGAGATAGGCGAGCCACGCCGCCATCACCAGATAATCGGCGGCCAGTTCCAGTCGCAGTTCCGCAGCTTCCTCGATGAAACGCAGATATTGCTCGACAAGGGCGAGGATGGAAATCTCGCGCAGATCCACCTTCTGCGTCCGCGCCAGTGCCAGCAGAAGATCGAGCGGCCCTTCCCAGCTTTCCACCGAGACGGTGAGGATGGCATCGCCCGG
Source organism: Sphingobium sp. B2D3C (assembly GCF_025961835.1). Classification (NCBI taxonomy): domain Bacteria; kingdom Pseudomonadati; phylum Pseudomonadota; class Alphaproteobacteria; order Sphingomonadales; family Sphingobiaceae; genus Sphingobium; species Sphingobium sp. B2D3C. Next base: position 2,228,407 of record NZ_JAOQOK010000001.1, read on the forward strand.
CAGGTGGCGGACAGGCTCCATCCACTCGCCATCGAACAGCCCGGTCGGCGCCTTATCGGCAGTCTGAACGGGCGAGCTGGCGCTCATGCCGGCGCAAGGGCCAAGAGCGCGTCGCGCGTCGCCATCGCCTTCTCGCCCGGCCAGGCCGGATCGGCGCCGGCGGCGATGCTCGCCATCGCCCGGTCCAGCCGCTCACGCGCCGCGTCGGATATGTCCGGCAAGCGCGCGGCGATGGCCGTCATCTCGTCCATCCGCCCCCAGCAATTGAGCGCCAGATCGCAACCGGCAGCGACCACCGCTTCGGCCAGTTCATCCGCCGGGCCGTTCAGCGCCTTCATGTCGAGATCGTCGGACATCAGCAGGCCATCAAAGCCAATGGCGCCGCGAACAATCTCTCGAATCACATAAGGCGACAGGCTGGCCGGTCGATCCGCATCCCAGGCGGTGTAGACGATATGCGCGGTCATGCCCGCCGGGGCGTGACGCAGTGCACGGAATGGCGCGAGGTCGCGCTCCATCTCATCGGCGCTGGCCGAGACCGTGGGCAAAGCGAGATGGCTGTCGACCAGCGCGCGACCATGCCCCGGCATATGCTTGACGATGCCCGCGACACCGCCGTCCCTCAGCCCCTCCAGCGTCGCCCGGCCCAGCGCCGCGACCCGCATCGGCTCAGCGCCGAAGGACCGATCGCCAACAATGTCGCTCGCGCCGGGATAGCGCAGATCGAGCACAGGCGCGGCATTGGCGGTGATCCCGACTTCGGAGAGCATCGTGCCGAGCAGCCGGGCGTTGCAGCGCGCGGCTTCCATGGCGCTGGAGGGCGCGAGATCATAAAGGGCATCGAAGCGCGCGGCGGGGGGACAGTCCGGCCAGTGCGGCGGGCGCATGCGCGCGACGCGGCCGCCTTCCTGATCGATCATGATGTACAGATCGTCCCGCCCGGCAATGTCGCGCAGCTCATCGGTCAGCGCGCGCAACTGGGCGCGGTCCGCGATGTTGCGGCCGAATAGGATGTAGCCTGCCGGGTCGCAGGCACGGATCAGCGCCCGCTCGTCCGCGCTGACACGCTCGCCGGCAAGGCCGAAGATGACCGGCTTCATCGCGCGGAGATCACCGGACGACGATGCAATTTTCGCCCGCCACCCGAAGCCGCCCGCAGGTGGCGGTGGCATCCGCCGGGGAGGCGACGCTGGCGCGCAGGCGATACAGGGTGCGTCCGCCCGTCTCGACCGGCTCGACGCTGTGCTTGAGGGCCGAGAGATAATCGAATCGGCCGGACTGCTTCTTCCAGACCTCCTCGGCGATGGCGCGCGATGCAAAGGCGCCGAGCTGCACGCGCGGCCCGGTCAAGGTATCGACATCCTCGACCTTCGCCGGAGCCGGCGCCGCCGGCTTGGGCGTGGCGGCCGTCTTGACCGGCGCGATGACGGTGGGTTTTGCCGCCGGACGTTCTGCGGGAACGGCGAGAGCCGGCGCGGTCGGGCCGGTCTGCTTCAAATCGTCACGCGGTGCTTCCGGCACGCGGCTCGCATCGATGCGGCCCGAAGCCTCCCGGCCCTCGCTGGCTGCAAAGGCTTCGTCCCCTTCCCCATCGAAGGTGCGCGCGTCCGACGCGTTGGCCGGAACCTTGTAATCCTTGTTCTCTGCAGCAATCAGCGGCGCCGAGCCATCGCTGCCGCTGCGATCGCGATTGCTGAACAGATAGCCGCCGGCGACAATCACACCGAGCAGAACGAGGCCCAGCACCGCCAGACCGACAATGCGGAACGGGGACACTCTTTCGGTCTCTTCCTCGATTCCTGCGGGCTCCAGCCAGGGCAGCCGGTCCTCGTCATCAAGATTGAGACCGTTGTTCGGCTCCCCGGCTGACATCAGTTCATCTCCTCAAGCGCGCTGACGCCCATCAGGGCCAGGCCGTTCTTGATAACCTGACCGATTCCGGCGCTCAAGTGCAGTCGCGCCGCAGTGAGGCCCGCATCGCCCGCGACGATCACGCGCCGCTCGGGCTGATCGTTGCCGAGGTTCCACCACCCATGGAAGCTGGCGGCAAGATCGTAGAGATAGAAGGCGATGCGATGCGGCTCACGCGCATTGGCGGCAGCCTCCACCACGCGGGGGAAAGTGGCCAGCTGTTTGACCAGATCCAGCTCCTCCGGGCCGAACAGCGCGCTGTCCGCCGCCGGCAGACCGTCCGGGAAGCTCTCCTGCACCCGGCGCGCCAGCGAGGAAATCCGCGCATGGGCATATTGCACGTAGAAGACCGGATTGTCCTTGCTGGCTTCCACCACCTTGGCGAAGTCGAAGTCCATCTGCGCATCGGCCTTGCGCGTCAGCATGGTGAAGCGCACCACGTCCTTGCCGACTTCCTCGACGACGTCGGCCAGCGTGACGAAATTGCCGAGCCGCTTGCCCATGCGGACCAGCTCGCCATTGCGCATCAGGCGCACCATCTGCACCAGCTTGACGTCGAACTGGACCTTGCCGCCGGTCAGCGCAGCCACGGCGGCCTTGATGCGCTTGACGGTGCCGGCATGGTCGGCGCCCCAGATGTCGATCAGCTGGTCGGCATTCTCGGCCTTCTGGGCATGATATGCGAGATCGGTGCCGAAATAGGTCAGACCGCCATCGGACTTGCGCACCGGCCGGTCGCTATCGTCACCGAACTGCGTCGCCCGGAAAAGCGTCATTTCGGTCGGCTCCCAGTCGTCCGGCAGTTCACCCTTCGGCGGCTCCAGTACGCCCTGATAGATGAGGCCCTCCGCCTCCAGCCGGGCCAGCGCGGCATCGACGCGGCCGGCCTGCTGCACGGCGGCCTCGGAAGCGAAGACATCATGGTGAATGCCGAGCAGCGCCAGATCGGCGCGGATCATGTCCATCATCGCGGCGACGGCGCGCTCGCGGAACAGGTCGAGCCAGTCCGCTTCCGGTGCTCCGACGTAACGGTCACCGAACTCAGCCGCCAGCGCCTGACCGATGGGGATCAGATATTCGCCCGGATAGAAGCCCTCGGGGATCGCGATGGTCTCGCCCAGCGCCTCACGATAGCGCAGATGCACCGAGCGACCGAGCGTCTGCACCTGCGCGCCGGCATCGTTGATATAATATTCGCGGATGACGCTGTGCCCGGCATATTCGAGCAGCGCCGCCAGCGCATCGCCGACGACCGCTCCCCGGCAATGGCCCATGTGCATCGGCCCGGTCGGATTGGCCGAGACATATTCGATGTTGACGCGCACGCCCTTGCCCATCGTCGAGCGGCCATAGTCGGCGCCGGCTGCGTGGATGGCGGCCAGCTCGTCTTCCCAGGCAGTGCGGACAAGACGCAGGTTGATGAAGCCGGGGCCGGCGATCTCCACGCCGTCGACATCCGCGAGCGTCCGCAGCCGGCCGGCGATCAGCTCGGCAAGGGCGCGGGGATTGGTGCCGGCGGGCTTGGCCAGCACCATCGCGGCATTGGTCGCCATGTCGCCATGCGACGGGTCGCGCGGCGGCTCGACGGTCACGGCGGCGCGATTGAGGCCGGCGGGCAATTCGCCAGCCTGCACCATGTCGTCCAGAAGGCCGTCCAGCGCGGCGGCAATACGAGCGAAGATATTCATCGGGTCAGCGGTCCTGTCAGCATCGGCGGCGCGGCTGCAGGATGCTGCGGTCGTCCGGCCGCCGGAAAATATCAGCGGGTCACGTTATAGCGGAGCTGGTCGGTGGTCAGGTTGAAACCCAGGAGCAGCTCGAAGCTGCTTCGCTGGATCGCCTCGCGCACTTCCGGGCGGGCCAGCGGATCGAGCGCGGCGTCCTGGTCGCCCGTCTTGCGCGGGCGGGTAATCATGCGCTCGATCTCGGGCGGCAGCGTTGCCGCACTGCGATCGATATAGGCAGAGGTGCTGCCGGTCGCCTCGGCACGCAGCGCGCCCTCGGCGAAATTCAGCCGCACCATGGTGACACGCTTGGCCGTCACCGCCGTCGCGCCGCGCACGACCGCCGCGAAGACGGGCAGATCGACCGTCCGCGCCGGGCCGGCATCGCGGCGCACCGCGACCACCTTGTAGCCGACCTGCGAATAAATGTCGGTGTCGCCGGTCGTGCAAGACGGCCGCACATCGGTGAGCGTCGCGACCACATCGATCGCGCGCGCGTCGCGGCTGTCGGCCGGGTCGAACAGGGTGACGTCACCGGTGTGCGCGGCCACGGCCACAGTCGGGCATGCGGTGCGGAACTGGATGATGCCCTGTCCGGCGGAGTCGATGTCGCCGCGCTTCGCGCAGCCGGCCATCAGGGCGACAAGAGCTGCCAGAACGGCGGGTTTCGAGAGAGCGGCGATCCGCACGATGGCTCCAATTCCTTCATTCTGGCGCGCGCGGGATATCCCGCGCACAATCGGGTCCGCGCTTCTTAGTCGCGCTCCCACGGGCGCGCAACCGAAAGGGCACGTCGCCCGGACGGGCTGCAAAGACCTCGCCCGCGCCAGATGACCGCAGGATGAACCGGACGGCCGTTGCGCCCTCCCCCATTCTTCCGGCTTTCCCTCAGGCGGCCATGCCCCTAATGGGACTGGATGGATGGATCGACACATATGCCCGACATGCCTGCCTCTCGCCAGCGCCCCGCCCTCACCGTTCTGGTCGCCGCACCGCGCGGCTTCTGCGCCGGTGTCGACCGCGCGATCATGATCGTGGAGCGGGCGCTCGAGAAGTTCGGCGCGCCAGTCTATGTCCGGCACGAGATCGTCCACAACCGCTTCGTCGTCGATGGGCTGCGCGCCAAGGGCGCCATCTTCGTGGACGAGCTGGATCAGGTGCCCGATGGGCGGCCAGTCGTCTTTTCCGCCCATGGCGTGCCCAAGGTCGTGCCCGCCAATGCCGAGGCGCGCGGTCTCGATTATCTCGATGCGACCTGCCCGCTGGTCTCCAAGGTCCATCGACAGGCCGAGCGGCAGGTGGAGGCCGGGCGCCACATCCTGTTCATCGGCCATGCCAACCATCCCGAGGTGATCGGCACGTTCGGCCAGGTGCCGGACGGCGCGATGACGCTGATCGAGACGCAGGCGGATGCCGAGGCCTTCCAGCCCGCCCCCGGCGTGTCGCTGGCCTTCCTCACCCAGACCACCCTGTCCGTCGACGATACCGCGGAGATCGTCGCGACGCTGGAGCGGCGCTTTCCGGACATTGCCGCGCCGAAGGGCGAGGACATCTGCTATGCGACCTCCAACCGCCAGGCCGCAACGAAGGAAATCGCCCGTCGTGCGCAGGCTGTGATGGTGATCGGGGCGCCGAACAGCTCCAACTCCATGCGGTTGGTCGAGGTCGCCGACCGCAGCGGCGCGCGCGCCCGCCTGATCGAAACCGCCGACGAAATCGACTTCGACTGGCTGGCCGGCGTCGAGACGCTGGGCGTGACCGCCGGGGCCAGCGCGCCCGAAGTGCTGGTGCGCAGCGTGATCGACAAGCTCGCCACCCGCTTCGACGTGACCGAGGAGGAAGTGCTCACCACCACCGAATCGATCACCTTCAAGCTGCCGCGCGGCCTGGAAGCGGCCTGAGCCATGGCTGTCTACACGCAGGTGCCGGCTGAGACGCTGGCGCTCTTCCTCGAACGCTACGATGTCGGCACCCTGCTCGCCGCCAAGGGCATCGCCGAGGGCGTCGAGAACAGCAATTATCTGGTCGACACGACCGGCGCGGACGGCAACGGCGCCCGCTTCATCCTGACGCTCTACGAAAAGCGCGTGGATGTGGCGGACCTCCCCTTTTTCATGGACCTGCTCGATCATGTCGGCGCGCGAGGTTGCCCCGTGCCGCGCTTCATCCATGACCGCGAAGGCAAGGCACTGCAGACGCTGTGCGAGCGGCCCGCCGCCCTCATCGAGTTTCTGAACGGCGTCTCGGTGACCCACCCGACCCCGCCGCAGGCCCGGTCTGCCGGCGCGGCGCTGGGGCAGTTTCACCGCGCCGCCGAGGATTTCTCCGGCGAGCGCCCCAACACGCTCGGCCCGGAAGGATGGCACCGCCTCGCCAATGACTGCGGCGGCGCGCTGGATACCATCCAGCCGGGGCTGGAACAGCGCGTACGGACCGAACTCGCCTATCTCGACGCGCATTGGCCGGATGCGCTGGCGCGTGGCGTCATCCATGCCGATCTGTTTCCGGACAATGTGCTGATGCGCGGCGATGAGGTCGGCGGACTGATCGACTTCTACTTCAGCTGCACGGACATCCGCGCCTATGATCTCGCCATCATGCATGGCGCCTGGTGCTTCGGGCCCGACGGGCGGGACTTCGACAGCGCCGTGGCTTTGGCGCTGATCGCGGGATATCGCGCGACGCATGGGCTGACCGCGGAGGAATATGCCGCGCTGCCTGTCCTCGCACGCGGCGCTGCGCTGCGCTTCCTGCTGACCCGCGCCTATGACTGGATCAACACGCCCGCCAATGCGCTGGTGACGCGCAAGGATCCGCTGGCCTATCTGCGGCGCCTCGACTTTTATGCCGAAACGGACGCAGCGGCGCTGTTCGGCTCGGCCTCGTGAAAACCGTTCAGCTGTTCACCGACGGCGCCTGCAAGGGCAATCCCGGACCGGGCGGCTGGGGCGTGGTGCTGCGCTTCAACGGCCATGAGAAGGAGCTTTCCGGCGGGGAAGCGCACACCACCAACAACCGCATGGAGCTGATGGCCGCAATCGCCGGCCTCAACGCCCTCAAGGGGCCGTGTCACGTGATCCTCTCCACGGACAGCAACTATGTGAAGGACGGCATCACCCGCTGGATTCACGGCTGGCAGCGCAATGGCTGGCGCACCGCCGACAAGAAACCGGTCAAGAATGCCGACCTCTGGCAAGAACTGCTCGCCGCCGTCGCCCCCCACCGGATCGACTGGCAATGGGTGAAGGGCCACTCCGGCCACCCGGAGAACGAGCGCGCCGACCGTCTCGCCAGTGACGCCGCGGAGCGGGCGAGAGGTTAGGTTTTCGCGCTGATCCTCATGCGCTTTCTCACGATGACCAGGGCCTAAACCGTCTTATTCAAAGTGGCGTTGAATGTTCGCCGCAGCGCCCGGCGTGCGCGCTTTTACGCCGGCTGGAACGTCCGCCGCCAACCTTCGTTACGGCGTGGAGCCGATCCTCGGCTCGTTAGCCAAAGATCGGACTGTTATGCCGCCACGCACCCTGATCCAGTTCTTCCATTGGTACACGCAGGATGGAGGGCTGCATTGGGATGAGGTGGCTGACAAGAGCGCGAGCCTCGCGGACATCGGCATAACCGATGTCTGGCTGCCACCGGCCGGCAAGGGGGCGGCGGGCGGCTATTCGGTTGGTTATGACGCCTATGACCTGTTCGACCTCGGCGAGTTCGACCAGAAGGGCACGGTGGCGACCAAATATGGCGATCGCGCCGCGCTCCAACGGGCCTGTGCTGCCCTGCGCGAGGCCGGATTGCGGGTGATCCACGACGTTGTCTTCAATCACAAGATGGGCGGGGATGAGACGGAGCAGGTGCGCGTGCGCCGGGTCAATCCGGATAACCGCACCGAGATCGAGGACGAAGCTTTCGAGGCGCGCGCCTATACGCGCTTCACCTTCCCGGGGCGCAATGGCGCCCATTCCAAGTTCATCTGGGATGCCCGCTGCTTCAGCGGCGTGGACCATCTCGACGAGCCCAATGAAAATGGCGTCTTCAAGCTCGTCAACGACTATGGCGATGGCGAGTGGAACGCGGAGGTGGACGAGGAACTCGGCAACTTCGACTATCTGATGGGATCGGACATCGAGTTCCGCAACAACGCCGTCTATGAAGAGCTGAAATATTGGGGCCGCTGGCTGGCCGAGCAGCTTCCTGTCGATGGCTTCCGGCTCGATGCCGCCAAGCATATCCCGGCCTGGTTCTTCCGCGACTGGGTGGGGCATATGCGGGAGAGCGTGGCGGACGATCTGTTCGTGGTCGCAGAATATTGGCACCCGGACATGACCGCCCTGCAGACCTATCTCGACCGGGTCGATCATCAGCTCGCCCTGTTCGACGTCGCCCTGCATCACCGCTTTCACGAGGCCTCCTGCGCGGGCGACGCATTCGACATGCGGACGATCTTCGACGGCTCGCTGGTGGCGGTGGCCCCGGACCGGGCGGTGACGATCGTGGCAAACCACGACACCCAGGCGCTGCAGGCCATGGAAGCACCCGTCGAAACCTGGTTCCGCCCGCTGGCTTATGCGCTTATCCTGCTGCGCGAGGCGGGGGTGCCCTGCGTGTTCTATCCCGATCTCTATGGCGCGCGGTACAAGGATACGGGCGGCGATGGCGAGACTCATGAGGTCGAGATGCCGGCGATTGACGGCCTCGAGAAGCTGATCGAAGCGCGGCAGCGTTTCGCGCATGGGCCGCAGACCGATCTGTTCGACGATCCCCACGCCATCGGCTTCATCCGCCACGGCACGGAGGATGCGCCGGGCTGCGTCGTGCTGCTCACCAATGCGGGCGATGCCAGCAAGGTCTTCGATCTCGGCCCGGACCATGCCGGCGCGGGCTTCCGCGATTATCTCGGGCATTGCGAGGAAGAAATCTGGTCGGACGATGAGGGACGGCTGACCGCGCGGGTGAATGGCGGAAGCGTGAGCGTGTGGGTGCGCAGCGACGCATTTTGAAGGGCTCAGCGCCAGCGCATTGCCCTTTTGGGAACTCCGGGGCGACTGATGCTCAGGAACGACCCTCCAACATCGCGCGTTGGCTCAATTGAAAGGAGTTCTCAGATGGAAGATGAGGTTCACAAGACCACCGAAGACGCCCGTGCCGGCCAGACCCCGCACATCGTCCGTTATGTGCTGAGCATCTCGCTCGTGCTTGCGGTGATTGTGATGGCGGTCGTTCTGTTCTGGGGCTCGGCCCAGAGCTGACGCCGGCCTGAACGCGCTTTTGCGCGCAGAAAAGTGGGGCCGGACACCGCCGGCCCACATTCCTTAAATATCGCGGCGCCCGAGCAAGCGCAGACGCAGGGCGTTGAGCTTGATGAAGCCAGCCGCATCCCGCTGATCATAGGCGCCCGCATCATCCTCGAAGGTCACAACCTTCTCGCTATAGAGCGAATTGGGCGACTTGCGGCCCACGACGATGCAGCTGCCCTTATAGAGCTTGAGGCGGACCGTGCCCGCAACCTTCAGCTGGCTGTGGTCGATTGCCGCCTGCAGCATCTCGCGCTCGGGTGAGAACCAGAAGCCGTTATAGACCAGTTCCGCATAGCGCGGCGCCAGTTCGTCCTTGAGGTGGGCGGCGCCGCGATCCAGCGTCAACTGCTCGATGCCGCGATGCGCGAGCGCATAGATCGTGCCGCCCGGCGTCTCGTACATGCCGCGCGACTTCATGCCGACGAAGCGGTTCTCGACCAGATCGAGCCGGCCAATGCCGTGCTTGCGGCCCAGTTCGTTGAGCGCCTCGAGCAGCGTCGCGGGGCTCATCGCCTGGCCATTGAGGGCCGTGCCGTCGCCCTTGTCGAAATCGACGGTGATATACTCCGGCGTGTCCGGCGCATCCTCGGGATTGACGGTGCGCGAATAGACATAGTCCGGCACCTCCTCCCACGGATCTTCCAGCACTTTGCCCTCCGAGGAGGTGTGCAGCATGTTGGCGTCGGTGGAGAAGGGCGCTTCGCCGCGCTTGTCCTTGGGCACCATGATCTGGTGCTGCTCGGCCCACTCAATGAGCTTGGTGCGCGAGGTCAGATCCCATTCGCGCCACGGCGCGATGACCTTGATATCCGGCTGGAGCGCATAATAGCCGAGCTCGAACCGCACCTGGTCATTGCCCTTGCCGGTCGCGCCGTGGGACACGGCATCGGCCCCGACCATCTTGGCGATCTCGATCTGGCGCTTGGCGATCAGCGGCCGCGCGATGGAGGTGCCAAGCAGATACAGCCCCTCATACATGGCGTTGGCGCGCATCATCGGGAAGACATAGTCCCGCACGAATTCCTCGCGCAGATCGTCGATGAAGATGTGCTCGGGCTTCACGCCGGCATTCAGCGCCTTCTGCCGGGCCGGCTCCAGCTCCTCACCCTGCCCCAGATCGGCCGTGAAGGTCACGACCTCGCAGCCATAATGGATTTGCAGCCACTTGAGGATGACGCTGGTATCGAGGCCACCGGAATAGGCGAGAACAACGCGCTTGATGGTGTCGGACATGGCGACAGGGGTCTTTCGAACTGGAGGTCGAGGATCAGGCCGGTCGCCTATCAGCGTCGCTCAAAACGCGCAACCTGTGAGGGACGCCGGGCGCGCCAATCCGGTGGCAGCCCGCCACTAGTCATCGGCAAGATCGATCATTGAGACGACTTTAATCGATTTTCGTTCTTGAACGGGTGGCATTATTGTCAGCCTTGGAACGCAGCCTGCAGCCTGCGTCCATTGCTCGCCGGTTCCCCACGGCCGCGCGGGCACCTGCTGCCCCGGCACCCCCCTCCTGCCGGGGCAGCTATCGCCTCCCGACACTCCCCAGCATCCGGCAAGACCGCGGCACCGTTGCCCCGTGCACACCAGCCTCAATCAAACCGCCCGGCCCCATGTCTGGAGCCGGGCGGCGAAGCATCCGTCATGGAAGTGGGATTATGCCAACAGATCGAACCGGTCGGCGTTCATCACCTTCACCCAGGCCGCGATGAAGTCGGCCACGAACTTGTCGGCAGCGTCTGATGACGCATAGACCTCTGACAGCGCCCGCAGCTGGGAGTTCGATCCGAACACCAGATCGGTGCGGGTCGCGGTCCATTTCTCCACGTCCGTCTTGCGGCAGGTGCCGACGAACACCTCGTCCCCGCGATCATCGACTTCCTTCCACGCCGTGCCCATGTCGAGCAGATTCACGAAGAAGTCGTTGGTCAGCTGGCCGGGACGATCCGTGAGCACGCCTTCCTTGCGGCCATCATGATTGGCGCCGAGCACGCGCAGCCCGCCGACCAGAACCGTCATCTCCGGCGCGCTCAGGCGCAGAAGCTGGGCGCGGTCGATCATCAGCTCCTCGGTCGGCACGCTGAAGCGGACCTGGAGATAATTGCGGAAGCCGTCTGCCTTGGGCTCCAACACGGCGAAGCTCTCGGCATCAGTCCAGTCCTGCACGGCGTCGGTGCGACCGGGAATGAACGGCACGGTTACCGCGCGCCCGGCTGCCCTGGCGGCGTGCTCGATGCCGACGCTGCCGCCCAGCACGATCAGATCGGCAATGCTCACCTTCTTCCCGCCCGACGCCGCCGCGTCGAAGCCCGCCTTGATGCCCTCATAGACATTCAGGACGCGGGCCAGTTGCGCCGGTTGATTGACCTCCCAGTCCTTCTGCGGCGCAAGGCGGATGCGCGCGCCATTGGCGCCGCCGCGATGGTCCGAGCCGCGATAGGTGGAGGCCGAGGCCCAAGCGGTGGTGACCAGCTCGGCCACGGACAGGCCCGATGCCGCGATCTTCTCCTTGAGCGCTGCCACATCGGCGGCGTCGATCGGCGCATAGTCGGCCTTGGGGATCGGGTCTTGCCAGATCAGGTCTTCGGCCGGCACCTCGGGGCCGAGATAGCGCGCCTTCGGCCCCATGTCGCGGTGACACAGCTTGAACCAGGCCCGTGCGAAGCAATCCGCGAAATAGTCCGGATTCGCGCGGAATTTCTCCATGATCACCCGATAGGCGGGGTCCATCTTGAACGCCATGTCCGCCGTGGTCATCATCGTCGGCACATGCTTGGCAGGATTGTGCGCGGCCGGGGCCAGCGTCTCGGGCGGATTGCCAACCGGCTGCCACTGTTTCGCGCCGGCAGGGCTGCGCACCAGCTCATACTCATGGTCGAGCAACATGTCGAAATAGCTCATGTCCCAGCTGATCGGCGTCGGCGTCCACGCACCTTCGATGCCGCTGGTGATCGTATGATCGCCGATGCCGCTCTCATGGCTCGACTGCCAGCCCAGGCCCTGCTGCGCGATGTCTGCGCCTTCCGGCTCGGCGCCGATCTTGGAGGCATCGCCCGCGCCGTGCGCCTTGCCGAAGGTGTGGCCACCGGCGGTCAGGGCAGCCGTCTCCTCATCGTCCATGCCCATGCGCTTGAACGTCTCGCGAATGTCCCGTGCGGACTGGAGCGGATCAGGATTGCCACCCGGCCCTTCCGGGTTGACGTAGATGAGGCCCATCTGGATCGCGGCGAGCGGATCCTCCAGCGCGCGGCCCTCGGCCTCGTCAATGCGGGTGAGATTGCCTTCCTGGCCCACCCACTGCTCCTCGGTGCCCCAGTAGATGTCCTTCTCCGGCTCGAACACGTCGGCCCGGCCGCCGCCGAAGCCAAACACCGGTCCACCCATCGATTCGATCGCGACATTGCCGGCGAGGATCATCAGGTCCGCCCAGCTCAGCTTCGCGCCATATTTCTGCTTGATCGGCCAGAGCAGCCGGCGGGCCTTGTCGAGATTGGCATTGTCCGGCCAGCTGTTCAGCGGGGCGAAGCGCTGCTGCCCGCTATTGGCGCCACCGCGACCGTCACCGGTGCGATAGGTGCCCGCAGAGTGCCACGCCATGCGAATGAAGAACGGGCCATAATGGCCGTAATCCGCCGGCCACCAGGGCTGGCTGTCCGTCATCAACGCATGGAGGTCGCGTTTGACGGCCTCGTAATCCAGCGTCTTGAATGCTGCGGCATAGTCGAAATCGTCCCCCATCGGGTCAGTGGAGAGACCGTTTCGCTGGAGAATTTCGAGCGAGAGCTGGTTGGGCCACCAGTCCCGATTGGTGCGGCCCAGCAGCGAGCGCATGGCTGCGGACGTCTTCATCGGGCAACCCGACGGCGAACCACTTGTTTTCGCGTCCATTTCAATATCCTTCCCGATCAAAATTCATTGAGGGGAGATTATCGAACAGCGGCCGCCTGAAACAGCGATTAAACTTCGTTATTGAAAGCTAGATTTTCGATCAAGGATCAGCCCTTGGCGCGATAACGCGCCTCGGCCTGCGCCATATAGTCCCGCGTGATGGGCAGAGTGTGGCGATTGCGGACGAACTGGAGCTGGTAGATCGTCTGGCTGCCATAGAGGAAGCCGGACGCTGCCGCCGCCAGATAGAAGGTCCACATGCGGAAGAAGCGCTCGTCATACAGGGCGACGATCTCTGTCTTCGCCGCGAGCGTGCGCTGATACCAATGCTCGAGCGTGTAGTAATAATGCATGCGCAGCACTTCGATGTCGGTGAGCAGCAGGCGGTTGGGCTCGCTGCCTTCCATGATCTCCGACAGCGCCGGCGCATAGCCGCCCGGGAAGATATATTTGCGCATGAACCCATCCGTCGATGACGGGCCATTGAGGCGGCCGATGGTGTGCAGCAGCATCACCCCGTCCGGCTTCAGCAGATTATGGCAGGTGCGGAAGAACTCGCGATAATGGCGCACGCCGACATGTTCGAACATGCCGACCGAAACGATGCGATCGAACGTGCCGTTCACATCGCGATAATCGATCAGCTCGAAGCGGACGCGATCGGCGACGCCCGCCTCCTGCGCCCGGCGCCGCGCGACTTTGAGCTGCTCCTCGGACAAGGTGACGCCAAGCACGTCCACATCCGCCACGCGGTTGAGATAAAGGGCCATGCCGCCCCAGCCGCAACCGATATCCAGCACCTGCTGACCGGACTTCAGATCGAGCTTGGCGGCGATATGCGCCTTCTTGTCGATCTGCGCCTGCTCCAGGCTCACGGCATCGGGGTCGGTAAAGTAGGCGCAGCTATATTGCCGGTCCTTGTCGAGGAACAGCGCGTAGAGCTTGTCCGACAGGTCGTAGTGATGCGCGACATTGGCCTTGGAGCGACTGCGCTTGTTGTAATTGTCGCGCCAGTGCTTGATCCGCTCTCCCAACCAGCCGAGCAGGCTCGGCTCATCAAGGGTCTTGCCGCTTTCCAGCGGCGAATTGGCCGCGACCAGCATGATCAGGTTCCAGATGCTGCCCTGCTCGATGATGAGCTTGCCATCCATGAACCCTTCGGCTGCGCCGAGCGCCGGATTGGTCAGGATGGCGCGTGCGGCGGCATCATCGGTGAAGCGGATGGCGACGTCCGGCCAGCCCCTCACGGCTGTTCCCAACACTTCCTGCGACCCATCCGCATAGCGGATGGTCAATGTGCCCTGACTGATGATCTTGCCGAGCAGGCGACCCAATATTCTCATGGCGCGCGTTTATAGCGCGGCGGATCGTTCGGTCACCCCCTTTCACGAAGAGCGGGCGCTTTCCCTGACCGGTCCATCTGCTATTCCGCTGCCTCGGCCCGTCGGAGATGAGACGATCATGACCACCCCCAGCTTCCACAGCTACCGCCCGGCCGATGGTCATGGGCTGGCGCACAATCCGCTGAACGCCATCGTCGCGCCGAGGCCGATTGGGTGGATCGGGACGGTCAGCGCGACCGGCGTGCCCAATCTCGCGCCCTACAGCTTCTTCAATCTTTTCGCCTACAGCCCGCCGATCATCGGCTTCTCATCCAGTGGCGTGAAGGACAGCCTGACCAACGCCCGCGCGACCGGCGTCTTCACCTGGAACCTGGTCGGCCGCTCCCTGGCTGAGGCGATGAACGCCACATCCGCAGAGGTCGCGCCGGATGTCGACGAATTCGCGCTCGCTGGGCTTGAACCGCTCGCCTCGGTGGAGATCGCGGCACCGCGGGTGGCGGCCAGTCCGGTGCAGTTCGAATGCCGGGTGACAGACATCATGCCGCTGCGTGGCCTTTCCGGCGCGCAAAGCGGTAATGTCATGGTGTTTGGCGAAGTGGTCCACATCCACATCGATCCGGCCTGCCTGCATGAGGGCATCTATCGCACCACCGATGCGGTGCCGGTGGCGCGGGGCGGAGGTCCGGCCGACTATTATGAGATCCGGCCCGACACACAGTTCCTGATGAAGCGCCCCGGCTGAACGCTCGGCTCAGCCGAGCGCAGCCTGCTTCTCGGCCGCGAGCCGATCCAGCTCGGCGCGGCTCTTCTTTTCGCTGGCGGACTTGAGCTGGCCACATGCCGCCATGATGTCGCGACCGCGCGGCGTGCGCACCGGGGCGGAAATGCCCGCCTCGAACACGATGTCGGAGAAGCGCCTGATCCGCTCCGGGGTGGAGCATTCGTAAGGCGCGCCGGGCCACGGGTTGAAGGGAATGAGGTTCACCTTGGCCGGCAGACGATATTGGCGGAGCAGACGGACCAGTTCGCGCGCATCCTCATCGCTGTCATTCTTGTCCTTGAGCATCACATATTCGAACGTGATGCGACGGGCATTATTGGCACCGGGATAGTCGGCACAGGCCTGGAGCAGCTCTTCCAGCCCGAACTTGCGGTTGAGCGGCACGATCTCGTCGCGCACCTCCTTGGTGACGGCATGAAGCGACACGGCCAAATTGACGCCGATTTCCTCGCCAGCGCGCGCCATCATCGGCACCACGCCGCTGGTGGAGAGCGTGATGCGGCGCTTGGAGAGCGCCAGCCCGTCGCCATCCATCACCACCTTGAGCGCATCGCGCACATGCTCGAAATTATAGAGCGGCTCGCCCATGCCCATCATCACGATGTTGGTGAGCAGGCGCCCGTCCGGGCTGTACTGCGGCGCGTCGTCGTCTTCTTCCTCTTCGACCTCGCCGAAGCCGGCCATGCTGCCCTTTGGCCACTCGCCCAAGGCATCGCGCGCGAGCATCACCTGCCCGACGATCTCGCCCGGCGTCAGATTGCGCACCAGACGCATCGTGCCGGTGTGGCAGAAGCGACAATTGAGCGTGCAGCCGACCTGACTGGACACGCACAGCGTCCCCCGGTCCGCATCGGGGATGAAGACCATTTCATAATCCTGCGCGTCGTCGGAACGCAGCAGCCATTTGCGCGTGCCGTCCGAGCTGATCTGCGCTTCCACCACATTGGGCCGCCCGACGATGAAGCGCTCGGCCATCCAGCCCCGCATCGGCTTGGCCAGATCGGTCATCCGCTCGAAATCGGTCTCACCGCGATGATAGAGCCAGTGGAAGAGCTGCTTGGCGCGCAGCTTCGCCTGCTTCTCATCGAGACCGGCCGCACTCAGCTCAGCCTTGATCTGGGCGCGGGAGAGACCAACGAGATCGACCCGCCCGTCCTCGCGCGGCGTGATCGCGCGGGGGACCGGCACAGGATCGACATGGCCGGGGATCGGCATGAGGGGCGTCGCAGTGTGGGGCATGGGGGCGCATATAATCGCATGTTGGAGCTTGCGCCAGTGGCGTTGACCAACGCCGATCCCGGCAGAGCATCCCCATGCGAAACCGGATCTCCCGTCGTTGCGGGAACCCGGCGAGCGAGGAGCCGTTACGCTTTGGTCGTCCGGGCCCCTCTGGCGCTTGCTCACAAGCGTGATGTCGGACGCCCCATCGCGCCCGAGGCACATCATTCCACATATGCCATTCCCGTGGAATCCTTCGGCGCCTATCGGAGGATTGATCCATGAAGTTCGCGTTCCCGCTCCCCCTCGCCGCCCTGGCCTCGCTCGCCTGCGCGACGCCCGCCCTCGCCGCGGACCGTGCCCCGACCGCGGAGGAGGCGAAGGCCATCACGGCTGTGCTACACGACGCGGGCTTTAAAAGCTGGGACGAGATCGAGTTCGACATCGACGACAACCGCTGGGAGGTCGATGACGCGCGCGATGCGCAGGGCCAGCAGTGGGATCTCCATCTCGCCCCGAAAACCTACGCGATCGTCCGCCGCGAACGAGACTGACGGCGGGCTGACTAGTTCGCAAAGCGCTTGAAATAGCTGCTGTGCAGCCAGCGCGGACGCTCCGGCGCATTGGCGACGCGCTGGGTGAGCGCGATGACATAGTCGGTCAGCTTCACGCCCTCGGCCTTCATCACCGGCTGCAGAAGATCATCCTGGGGAGAATGGTAGATATTCGCGCGCCACGCGGCCTCCACCGCCTCTTCCGGCGTCCCGAGCTTGAAACCATATTTGGGGAAGAGCGCCGGGATGCCCTGCTTTATGAAGCTATATTGATCCGACCGGATGAACACGTTGCGATCCGGCTTTGGGTCCGGGACGATGGGTAGGCCCATCGCCTCGCTCACCGCCTGCGCATGAGCTCCGAGCGTGCTCTCCTCATAGCCGATGGGCGTGATGCTGGTCAGCGGAAAGATCGGCAGCGGCATATCCAGATTGATGTTCGCCACGATCGAGCCGGCCGGCACCGTCGGACGATTGGCGAAATAGCGCGAGCCGAGCAGGCCCTTCTCTTCTGCGGTGATGATGGCGAACAGGATTGAGCGGCGGGTCTTCCGGGGCGCCGCCGCCAATGCCCTGGCCGCCTCGATCATGCTGGCGACGCCGACGGCATTATCGAACGCCCCGTTATAGATGGCATCGCCATTGACCGGTGTTCCGATGCCATAGCCGTCCAGATGCGCCGAGAGGACGACATATTCCGAGGCCAGTGCCGGGTCCGATCCGGGCAGGACCGCGATGATGTTGTTGCTGCTGAGCGGCTTTTGGGTCGCCTGGATCGTCGCGGCAAAACGGCCCGGCAGATCGAAGACAGGCAGCGGCGCCGATGCGTCCGACAGGGCGGACAGCGCCTCGAAGCTCTGCCCCGTGCCCTCGAACAGCAAGCCGGCCTTTTCCGGCGAGAGGGTCGCCATCATGAAGGGCACCGAGACATCGCGCAGGGCCGGATCGGCCAGAAACATGGAGGAGAGGCTCGCATTGCCGACCTGCCGCTCCCATCGGATCTCGACCTGTTTGGGGGTGGTGAGCGCAATCATGCCGAGGGCGCCACGCTCAGCGAGCAGCTTCGCGCGCGCCGAGCGCGCATCGGACTTCAGCGCGCCCGAAATGTCGGCCGGGCCGCCGGACAGCACGACCACCACCTTGCCCTTGACGTCGATCCCCGCGAAATCGTCGTGACCGGCCTCAGCTATGGAGAGGCCATAGCCGGCAAAGACGAGCGGCGCGTCGATGCTGGCCGGCATGGGCGTGTTGCCACGGAAGAACAGATCCTGCGGGGTCGCCAGAGCCACATCGCCCGACGCGCGCTTGAGCACCGCCGTGCTCGCCGGCTGATCGAAACGCTGCTCGACCAGATCGACACGCTGAAAATAACCGTCCGTTCCCGCAGCCCGCGCCCCAAGCTTGCGAAAGGCCTCGACGACATAATCAGCCGCGCGATCATAGCCCGGCGTGCCGGCTCCGCGCCCTTCATTGGCGTCGCTGGCAAGTTCCTCGACATGGCCCCACCAGGCATTGATCCGGTCAGGCGATGGTTCGGGCAGTTGCGCAGCCAGTGGCGTGGCGATCAGGCAGCCAATGACTGCCCCTAGGGCGTGGCGATAGAACATGAAGCATGGTCTCCCCGGACGATGCGCCGCATGCTGCAATGCAACAAGAGCGCTGTCAACGCGTGGCGGGACCGGGAAAGCAGCGCTTAACGTCGCCGCGCGCAGCCCAGCGCCGCCGCATCGATCGCGGTGGCGGCACCGCTCAGGGCATAGCGATCGGTAAAGCGCCCGCCGGCCCGCGCCCGCCCGGATATACTCATCGTCCGGTTGGTGCGCATCGCGGCGATGATTGCCGCATCGCTTGCTGGGTCCGCCGCCCAGACATCCGCCTCGGACCCAACCAGCGCGAACTGCTTGCCGCCGAGGGACAGAACCGCGTGCGTATCCTTGGCCAGTTGATGGCTGAGGCGAATATTCACCTGCCCGCGCAGCCCGGCGCGAGGCCAGTAGCCAATGGCGGCGAACGGGCGCCAGGGCGATGCTTCCCAGCCCCCGGCCATCGGCTGGGCCATGGCAAAGCAGCGCTGGGCGTTCGGATCCCGGAACGCGCCCCAGCCCTCGAACACGCCGAGCACGTCCCGCGCCCGCGCGTTGCCGGCCGCGGCAAGCGCGGCGCCGATCAGCAGCAGAGCGAGCGCGCGGACAGGGCAGGTGAGCGTCATGCCGCCGGACAAAGCGTAACGCGCCCGCGAACACAAGACGGCGCCGGGTGGACGCGCGCTTTTTTCTCGGGGCGACTTGCCCCATGCGGCAATTTCGATAAGGAATGAGGCTCCAAGAGCGGACTCCTTCGCTCCGACTCCATCAACCGGATAAGAAACGGACACCAGAGGGATGAAGGCCACCATCGAACGTGCGACGCTCCTGAAGAGCCTCGGCCATGTCCAGTCGGTCGTGGAGCGGCGCAACACGATCCCAATTCTCTCGAACGTGCTGATCGACGCGACCGGCGACGGCGCCATCAAGCTGATGGCCACCGATCTCGATCTGCAGATCGTCGAGAATGTGCAGGCGCAGGTGGAAACGCCGGGCGCCACCACGGTCTCGGCCCACACGCTGTTCGACATCGCGCGCAAGCTGCCCGAGGGCAGCCAGGTCCGCCTGGAAGCTGCCGAGGGCAAAATGCTGGTGCAGGCCGGGCGGGCCCGCTTCAACCTGCAGACGCTGCCGCGCGACGACTTCCCGATCATCGCGGAAGGCGCGCTGCCCACCAGCTTCGAGCTGCCGGCCGCCTCGCTCATCCAGATCATCGACAAGACGCGCTTTGCGATCTCCACCGAGGAGACGCGCTATTATCTGAACGGCATCTTCCTGCACGTCGCGGAAGACGCCGCCCCGGTGCTGAAGGCCGCCGCGACCGACGGCCACCGCCTCGCCCGCGTGACGGTCGTGCGCCCCGATGGCGCCGAGGGCATGCCGGACATCATCATTCCGCGCAAATGCATCGCCGAACTGCGCAAGCTGCTCGACGAAGTGGATGGCAGCGTGCGCATCGACCTCTCGCCCACCAAGATCCGCTTCGACCTTGGCAATGCGGTGCTGACCAGCAAGCTGATCGACGGCACCTTCCCGGATTACAGCCGCGTGATCCCGACCGGCAACGACAAGCTGCTCAAGATCGATCCGCGCAGCTTCGAGGAAGGCGTGGACCGCGTCGCGACCATCGCCACCGAGAAGACCCGCGCCGTGAAGATGGCGCTGGAGAAGGACAAGATCACCCTCTCCGTCACCAGCCCGGAAAACGGCACTGCCGCCGAGGAAGTGCCCGGCGACTACAGCGCCGCGCCCATCGAGATCGGCTTCAACGCCCGCTATCTGCTCGACATTCTCGGACAGGTCGAGGGCGACTCGGTTGAAGTCCACCTCGCCGACGCCGCCGCGCCGACGCTCATCCGCGAGAATGAGAAGGCGCCGGCGCTTTACGTGCTCATGCCGATGCGGGTCTGATCCCGCGCACCAGGCTTATTTGGGATTGGCCAGCACCGAGAGGGCCGCGACCGACAGGCTGCGTATGGCCGTTGGGATGGCGCTTTCGGCGTCCGGCAGGAAGTAGGGCGAGTGGTTTGTCGGGAGCGGCTCGCCGCGCTTGGCATAATCCGCGATGACCGACGGCAGATAGCCGCCGACACCCAGATAGACCGAGCGCATGCCGCTGGCTGACACCAGTTCGGAATAGTCCTCGCTGGCCGAACCGCCCGGCGCACTGGCCGCGATCAGCGCAATGTCGTCCCACCCCGCCGTGCGCAGGGCAGCTGCGGTTTTTGCAGCGAGATCATCGTCATTGATGACTGATGCCGCGCCCCTGCTGTGATCGATCACCGGTTCGGGCGCCTGCGACATGGTCGCGACGGAGAGTGCCGTGCGCTTCACGCCCTCGACCAGCTGCTCGCGCACCTCCGGCGAGAAGGAGCGCAGCGTCAGGGCCAGCGATGCCGTGTCCGGGATGATATTGGCCGCCGTGCCCGCCTGGAACGAGCCGACCGTCACGACCCCGAACTCAAACGGATCCTTCTGCCGGCTGACCACGGTTTGCACATCCATGACGAAGCGCGCGCCCATCACGATGGGATCGATGGTGCGGCTCGGCATCGAGCCGTGACCGCCCTTGCCCTTGAAAGTGATCCGGATGGTGTCCGAATTGCTGGTAAAGGCACCCTGCTTGACCACGATCCGCCCGACGGGATCATTGCCGACATGGGCCGCAAAGCCGTAATCGGGCTTGGAGAAGCGCGTGAACAGACCGTCCTTGACCATCTTGCGCGCGCCCTGCCCGCTTTCCTCGCCCGGCTGCGCGACGAACAGCATCGTCCCGCGCCACTGGTCCCGCATGGCGAGCATGGCTTTCGCCGTGCCGACCCACCAGGCCATGTGCAGATCATGGCCGCAGCTATGCGCGACGAACGTGGTCTTGCCTTGATACGGCGCCTCACGGGTGCTCGCGAAGGGCGACTGGCTCAGCTCCTTCATCGGCAGGGCATCCATGTCCGCACGGATCAGCACCACCGGCCCCTCGCCATTGCGCAGCACGGCGACGACGCCGGTCCCGCCGACCTTCTCGGAGACCTCCAGCCCCAGCTTGCGCATTTCCAGCGCCAGCCGCGCGGCCGTGCGGGTTTCCGCCAGGCTTAGCTCGGGATTGGCGTGCAGATCGCGGTAGAGCGCGATCAGATCCGGCGTGCTCTGCTTGATGGATTGCTCGATAGCACCGGTCGCCCGCGCATCCACGGTCGCGGCCATGGCCGGACTGGCCAGCGCCGACAGGGCGAGGAGGAACGCGAGAGGGGATTTGAGCATGGCATCTCTCCGGAAAGCAGGAGGCTGGGTGGCACGAACCGGGCCGGAGCATAGACATGGGTCTGGACGAGGTGAAGTTGAAAGTTATGCAGAAGATGCATACTAGTGCATCCGCAGTGTACGGGATGCGCTGAGCGGAAAGGACCATGACCATGCAAGACAGTGCCCAAGGCAGCCACGGAATGGTCACCGCGCCCCATCATTTGGCCAGCGAAGCCGGCCTGTCCATCCTGCGGGATGGCGGCACGGCCATCGAGGCGGCGATTGCCACCGCCGCCTGCCTCGCCGCGGTCTATCCGCACATGACGGGTATCGGCGGGGACGGTTTCTGGCTGATCCACGAGCCAGACGGCCGGGTTTGGGCCATCGACGCCTGCGGGCGCAGTCCTCGGGCGCTAGGCGATGCCTATGCCGGCCTGTCGGCCATTCCCTGGCGCGGGCCGCTCGCCGCCAATACCGTGGCGGGCACGGTCTCCGGATGGGATCTGGCGCGGTCCTCGCTGGCCTCTCCCTTCCCCCTGCATCGCCTGCTCGCGGACGCCATTGCCCATGCCGAACAGGGCGTGGCGGTGACCGCCGGCGGCGCCGAACTGGCCGCGAGCAAATCGGACGAGCTGACATGCGTGCCGGGCGCCTATCGCACGATCTTCGAGCCGGAGGGCCGCCCGCTCCGCGAGGGCGACACGCTGCGCCAGCCGCAACTGGCCGAAACGCTGAGGATGCTGGCCAAGGACGGGCTGGACAGCTTCTATCGCGGCGCGCTGGCCGAGCGAATCGCCGACGATCTCACCCGGCTCGGCAGTCCGGTGACGGCGCAGGATTTGGCGGCCCACCGCGCGACCTCGCCTGCCCCACTCTCCGTGCGGCTGCGCGACGCCATGCTCTACAACACCGCCCCGCCGACTCAGGGCCTCGCGTCGCTGCTGATCCTGGCGCTGTTCGACCGCCTGCCAGCAGAACAGGCCGAAAGCTTCGCGCATTTGCACGGACTGGTGGAGGCAACCAAGCAGGCCTTCCTCGTCCGCGATGCACATGTCGGCGATCCGGCCTTCATGGAGATCGACCCGAAGGCGCTGCTCGATGACGCGGCGGAACTGGACCGGATGGCGCAGGCGATCGATCCGGCGCGCGCCATGCCCTGGCCGCGCCCCTCGGCCCTCGGAGATACCTGCTGGTTCGCCGCCGCCGATGCCCGCGGGCAGGTGGTGAGCTGCATCCAGAGCACCTATTTCGAGTTCGGCTCTGGCCTCGTGCTGCCGCAGAGCGGCATCACATGGCAGAATCGCGGCTGCTCTTTCCGTCTTGCAGACGAGGGGTGGAATGCCCTCAAGCCCGGCCGCAAGCCGTTCCACACCTTGAATCCCGCGCTGGCGCATTTCGATGACGGCCGGGTGATGGCCTATGGCACCATGGGTGGCGAAGGCCAGCCGCAGACGCAGGCCGCTTTGTTCAGCCGCTACGCCCGTTTCGGCGTGCCCTTGCAGCAGGCGATCTCCGCCCCGCGCTGGCTGCTCGGCCGGACATGGGGGGAAGAGAGCACATCACTCAAGCTGGAGGATCGCTTCGACCCGGCGCTTTATGCGCAGCTTCGCGCGGCGGGGCATGAGGTGGAGCTGGTCGCACCGATGACGGCGATGATGGGCCATGCCGGCGCCATCGTCCGCCATGCCGATGGGCAGCTGGAAGGCGCGAGCGATCCGCGCAGCGACGGCAAGGCGGCGGGCTTCTGAAGTCAGTCCGCGCGGGGGCGTGCCGTCAGTGGCCGCTTCCCTGCAGCGAGACATGGGCGGAGACGATGCGCCATCCCTCCGACAGCCGCGCCCAGCTCTGGCTCTGGCGGCCGATGACCTCGCCGCCGATCCGCTGGAACTCGACATTGGCGGTCGCGAAATCATCGCCGAAGGTGGTGATCTCCATGCGCCGGATGGTCCGAGGCGGCGAGCCGCCCGCTCGCGCCTTGCGGAAGGCGAGGATCTCCTCGATCCCGTACAGGCATTCGCCAACCCCATAACGCACCGCGCGGTCCGACTGCCAGAACATGCCATCCAGCATGGCGATGTCATTGTCTCCCAGCGCGCGTTCGTATGCATCCACAAGCGCGGTCACCTCCGCGAGGACGGCGGGCTTGTTGATCTCCATCACGCGCGCGCCTGCCCGCTCGCCGCGTCCATGCCGGCGACGAGGGCCGCCGAATCGGTCACGAAACCAAAGCATTGTTTCACATTGTAGAGCGTCGCCTCGGCGCAGAAGGCCGGCGAGGTGGTCGCCGCGCAATCGGTGAGCAGCACGCAGTCATAGCCCAGGCAATTCGCGTCGATCAGCGTCGCCAGCACGCACTGGTCGCTGTTCACGCCCGCAAACAGCACCGTATCGACCCGCAGATTGCGCAGGATGCTGTCCAGCGGCGTGTCCCAAAAGCCGGACATGCGATATTTGGAGACGCACACGTCCTGCGGGGCGATCGGCAGTTCGTCGACCACGGCCGCCGCCCAGCTCCCTTCTTCCAGAACCGGCGCCCCGTTCGCCAGCGGATCGCCAAGGCCGGTGCCGGTGCCATCCGGCTTGTAGACATGGAGGACCGAGGGGCTGAGGTTCATCCGGTCCGGCCGGTTGCCCCAATTGAGCCAGATGACGGGCACGTCCTCTGCGCGCAGACGCGGCAGCAGCGCCTGCAACGGCGCGATGGGCGAGCGCGCGGCGGAAATATCCACGCCAATCGAGGCCAGCCAGCCATCGGGATGGCAGAAGTCGTTCTGCATATCCACCACGACAATCGCCGTGCGCGCCAGATCGATCTGCAGATTCTGCGGCGCGGCTTCGCAGGCGACAACGCGGCGCGGCTGGTCGCCCTGCGCGAGAATGGCCTCCTGCGCATTCACCTGCCACGCGCGGCGCGGCGAGCTGCCGAGGCGATGATAGGAGGCTGTCTGGTCCGGCATCATGCGTCTCCTGAGAGAAGAGCGATATCGCTGGCATCGAGATCGACCGGCACGCCAGAGCGGATGAGGTCGGAGAAGCCTTCATCGGGTGTCATGACAGTGAGCGTGTAGAGTTTGCCCGGCCCGGTATTCTCGATGACATGCAGGCCGCCGGGCGGCAGCAGCATGGCGCTGCCCCGGCTGAGCGACACGCTGGCTCCATCGCAGGTCGCCCGCCCTTCCCCTTCCAGCACGTAGAAGAACTCGAAGGCGGCCTTGTGGCTGTTCGGCGGGGTCTTGCCGCCGGGCTCGAAAATCTCGACCACGCACACATGTTCGAAGCCGGGCACGGCCTTGTCATGGAGGATCACGAAATAGTTGGTGTCGGTCGGCGCGATGCGGAACGCCTGCAGTTCGGTCGCACGGGAGAGATAGACGGCGGGATTCATGCGCGGGACTCCGGCAAGGGGTAGCGGCTGACATCGGCAAGCAGGCGCGCGAGGCCGCGCCCGGCATGGTCGAGACATTGGGCGCCGTGATCGGCATTGGCGAGGCTGGCATTGCCGATTGCCCCGTCCGGATTGATATCCTGCGTCATCCAGCCAATGCCCACCGCGCCTTCGAGCCGAAGCTCATCATAATCGCGTGCAATGGCCGGGCCGGTCGAGGGAAAATCCGCCAGCAGATCGCGCTTCACCTGCTCGGGGCGCAGGTGGAGCATCATCGAGCTTTCCACCGCGCCAGCATGAATGCCGTGATGCAGCTCATCCTCGCTGAAAAGGCCCTCCGGCACGCCAAAGCCATAGGTGCTCGCGGAGACGGCGAGAGCGCCGTGACGCACCCGCAGCTCGCGCACCAGAATCTCGACAAGCTGGGGCTGGCCACCGTGCGAGTTCAGCACCACGATCTTGCGGAAACCGGCGCGCAGGACGGACTCGGCGATATCGATCCAGTAGCGCAGCAGCGTCTCAGTCCCGACGGTCAGCGTCCCGGGGAAGGCCATATGCTCATTGCTCTTGCCGATGGCGAGCATCGGCAGCGCGACGACGCGCACGCCGTCCGCCAAGTGACGCGCTGCTGCCGCGACGACACCCGCATTGATATCGGCATCGACAGAGACCGGCAGATGCGGCCCGTGCTGCTCGATAGCAGCGACCGGCATAAGGGCAATATCGCGCGCGGCATCCACCGACTGGAAGTCGCGGGTCGTCATATCCTGCCAATATTCAAGCATTGCCTTTATTCCTCAAAACAGCAGGAACGTTGCCGGACGCAACCGCGCCCGCCGCTGTGTTTCTGCCCTATTTCGGCGACCCAATCTACGACCCGCACGCGCAAATCCCAGATTCCCCTCTTCTCTTAGTAAGCAGTTTATGTATAACTACTGCTCGACCGAGCGCAAGGATGATCGCGATCCGCCCCGGCGCCGCGCAGGATTGAAACGGAATCGAAGCCTATGAACTTGAATGGTCTGATCGACGCACTGAAGGGGCCGAAGGTCATCACCGATGCCGCAGCGGTGCGCCGGATGAGCCGCGACTATTACTGGTACAGCCCCATCCTCAAGCGCCAGCTCGCCGACGTAACCGGCGACGTGCTGCTGGAAGCGCATTCCGAAGCCGACATTCTGGAAATCGCGGCGGCCTGCTACGCCCATGACGTGCCGTTGACGGTGCGCGGCGGCGGCACCGGCAATTACGGCCAGGCCATGCCGATCCGGGGCGGCGCGCTGCTCGACATGCGCGCGATGGACCAGCTCCTCTGGGTGAAGGACGGCGTGTGCCGCGTGCAGGCCGGCAAGCGCCTCATCACGCTCGATCAGGAACTGGCCGAGCATGGCTATGAAATGCGCCTGCACCCTTCCACCCGCACCGTCGCGACCGTCGGCGGGTTCATTGCCGGCGGGTCCGGCGGCGTCGGCTCGATCAACTGGGGGATGTTGCGGGAGACCGGCAACATCCTCGGCGCCCGGCTCGTGACGCTGGAAGCCGAGCCGCGCGTGCTCGAACTGCGCGGCGCGGACATTGCCAAGTTCAACCACAGCTATGGCGTGACCGGCATCATCACCGAGCTGGAATTGCCGCTCGCCAATGCGCAATGGTGGATCGATGCGGTCGTCACGTTCGACGATCTGCTGAGCGCCGCCCGCTTCGGCAAGGCGTTCGCCGAAAGTCCGGGCCTGGTGAAGAAGCAGTGCGGGGTGATGGCCCCGCCGATCGCCCACACCTATCTGCGCCCCATCGCGCACTATGTGCGCGCCGATGAAGCCTGCGCGCTGGTGATGGTCGCCAGCCAGTCCTGGGAAGGGTTCGAGACGCTCGTCGCCGCTCATGGCGGACGCATCGCGCACGATAGCCGCACCGCGCCTGCCACGGGCAAGCGCGTGCCGCTCTACGAGCTGTGCTGGAATCACACGACGCTGCAGGCGCTCAAGGTCGACCCGACGCTGACCTATTTGCAAACGCTGCTGCCGGCCCAAAATTGCGTGGAACTGGCCGACGAACTCCAGCGCCATTTCGGCGAGGAGGTGATGTTTCACCTCGAATTTACCCGCAGCGGCCCGGCCATAAGCTGCTCAGCCATCCAGATGGTGCGCTTCACCACCGAGGAGCGACTGAACGAGATCATGGCCTATCATGAGCAGCGCGGCTGCCGTCAGTTCAACCCGCATGTCTACACCATCGAGGAAGGCGGCATGAAGCAGGTCAACCACGTCCAGTTGGCCTTCAAGCGGGAAGTCGACCCCAAGGGCCTGCTCAACCCCGGCAAGATGCTGGCCTGGGACAATCAAGACGCGCTCGCGGACATCTGAAAGAAGGAAGGTTGCATGGTTTCGGTTGCGAATAATGAACTGATGACGCGCGTTGGCCCCGGCACACCGATGGGCACCGTCATGCGCCAATATTGGATTCCGGCCTGCGCCTCATCGGAGATCGCTGCGGACGGCGCGCCGCTGCGCCTGATGCTGCTCGGAGAGAAGCTGCTCGCTTTCCGCGATAGCGAGGGCCGGGTCGGCGTGATGGACCATCGCTGCCCGCATCGCTGCGCCTCGCTCTTCTTCGGGCGGAACGAAAAGGGCGGCATTCGCTGCGTGTACCATGGCTGGAAGTTCGACGTGAACGGCAAGTGCCTGGATATGCCGAACGTCTCCGAAGCCGACGCCGCCAAGTTCCAGCCGCGCGTCCATGCCAAGGTGTATCGCACCGCTGAGCGCGCTGGCGTGGTGTGGGTGTATATGGGCGAGCGCGAAACGCCGCCGCCCCTCCCCTGCATCGAAGCCACGATGCTGCCGGATGCCGAACTGCGCGTGACGCTCACCCAGCGCGAGTGCAACTGGCTGCAGGCGCTGGAAGGTGACATCGACACCAGCCACTTCGGCTTCCTGCATGTCGGCAGCGTGGCCGACGACGAAGTCGATGCGACCAACATGCACAGCGTCGCGGTGACCAAGCGCGCGCCCGACTTCAAGGTGACGGATACCGACTGGGGCACGATGGCCGGCGCCTATCGCCCCTCTGCCGATGGCGAGGGCCTCTACTGGCGCATCTGCCAGTATATCTTCCCTTTCTGGGCGCTGTTCCCGGATGGCACCTTCTCCGACAACGTCACCGCCAATGCCTGGGTGCCGATGGACGATACCCATACCATGGTGATCAACTTCGCCTGGGTGAAGCGCACCCAGCCGCTGCGCACCACGGTGGATGGCAACACCATCGCGGGTCTGGAATTCCGCCACAATTTCCTGCCCAACAGCAGCGACTGGTTCGGCCGCTGGAAGCTCGCCCAGAATGCCGAGAATGACTATGAGGTGGATCGCACCGCGCAGAATGAGGTGAGCTTCACCGGCGTGACCGGCATCACCCTGCAGGACCAGTATATCACCGAGAGCATGGGCGACATCGTGGACCGCTCGAACGAGCATCTCGTCACCAGCGATCTGATGATCATGCAGACCCGCAAGCGCATCATCAAGGCAGCCCGCGCGCTGCAGGATGCCGGCACGGTGCCCCCCGGCGTGGACGATCCCGAGATCGTCAACGGCGCGCGCGGTGGCGCCTATAATGCGCCCGTCGATGCGGACTGGATGGAAGAATATCAGGCCCAGCTCGCCGCGGCCATCGGCCCGACGCGGGATAATTGAAAGACGGGTATGGCGCTCAGTTCAGGCTGAGCGCCGCGTCCAGCAGATTGCGCATCAGCATGGTGCGGGTCATCGGCCCCACCGAGCCGTGGCGCGGCGTCACCCAGCCGGCCACCTGCGCCACATCCTCGGCAATGTCCGACACCATCTGCCCGTCGACATAGGTAATCCCGACGCCGACGACGCAGGCGCCGGGTCGCACCATGTCGGCACGCACAAGATCGGGCTGGCCGGCTGCGGCGATGATCACGTCGCTCTCGCGCAGCATAGGCGTCATATCCGCCATGCCGCGATGAAGCACGGTGACGACCGCATCGACATCCCTGTCAGCCAGCATCGCCGCGAGCGGCCGACCGACCAGCAGCCCGCGCCCGATGATCGCGACGCGGCGCCCGGCCAGCGGCACATCATACTCACGCAGCAGAGCGAGGATCGCGCTCGGCGTGCAGGGCCGCAACGCCGGCTGACCGGACAGCATCCGCCCCAGATTGAGGGGGTGGAGCCCGTCCACATCCTTGTCCGGGCTGATCGCCTCGATCACCGCGCCGGCATCGATGTGCGCAGGGAGCGGCAGTTGCACGATCAGCCCATGACAGGCGGCGTCGCGGTTGAGGATGTCGATCAGCGCCAGCAGATCGGCCTCCGAGATGCTGGCGGGGAGATCGATCTGGCGGGAGGAAAAGCCAAGCGCCTCGCAATCCTGATGCTTGCGCGAGACATAGGCCCGGCTTGCCTCATCATCGCCCACGAGAACCGTGACGAGGCAGGGACGGTGCCCCGCCCGCACGAACGCGCTCTCGTCCGCCCGCGCCTTGATCCGCGCGCGCCATGCTGCCGCAGTGGCATCGCCATCGAGAATCATAGGCATCAGCGCAGGCCGACCGAAGGATCGATGAAGCGGTTGGTCACCACATCCTGCGGCTTCACATTCGGCTTGGCGCGGATGTCGAGATAGGGCTTGAGCCGTGAGAGGAGCACATTGCTGCGGGTCATGTCGAAATCGCCCAAAGTCTTGTTTGGCCCGTTGCCGACAATGCCGCGCGAGAGCGAAACGGCAGAGGCCGCTGCCAGCAACTCACGCGAGGTCTTCCACCAGGGCGCCGCGAAGCCACCCTCGTTGAACCGGTAGATCAGGTCGTTCACCTCGCCCGGCGCGCGGATATAATCCACCTGTGCGCGTTGCAGCAGCGGCACCAGCCCCTTGAGGCACGGGGCCAGCTCGTTGAGCCGGTTTGTCGCGACCGAGACCATACCGGGATAAAGCGGATAGCCCATGTCCGAGAGCAGCAGAAAATCGACCGGCTTGTTCCAGCGCTTGCCATGGGCGAACTGATAGCCCTCGCTGGTGATGCTGCCCTGATTGAGCCAGCGCCCGCGATTCAGGACGAAGGTTTCGGCGTCGCCATTATAGCCCTCCTGCACCGCATCCTTGGGCAGGCCGTTATTGATGAGATAGCGCCCGAATGTGCGCCGGGTTGTAGAGAGGTAGATCTTGCCTTTCCCCGACCGTGCGTACGCCCGCAGGTCCGCTACCGAGCGGAAGCCGCGCGGATAGGTCGCGCGATCCCAGAACAAGCCCATGGGCGATTTGTCGAGCATCGCCACCACGCCCGTAGCCGGGAAGCGGCGCGAGAAGATGAAGGCATTATCCTGATCGACCAGCGCCAGATGCGGACGCAGGCCCGCGCGGCTATTGCCCATGTAGAGCGCGGAAAACGGCGTCTCGGCATCGCCAAGGCCGATGCCCTTGCCGCCCACCAGGATCAGCAGGTCGATCCCGGTCGCGCCGAGCGGGCCTTGGTAGCGCCCCTGGCTCATCTTGCCCCCGCCGCCAATCAGCTGGAACAGCCCGCCATGCTCGGCCTGCGGCAACCAGTCGAGCTGCACGACGACCGGATTGGGGCAGACCCTGGCCAACGGTGTGCGGTAATGCTCCCGGGCGAAGGCGCCCGGCGCGACCGGCGCAGCCTGCGCGCCCGCGCCGAGCAAGGCCAGCGCGGCCAACACGGCATGACGTGCCCGCCGCATCATCCCTTCGCCCCGGCCGAATCGTGCCAGTGAGAGAAGAGCCGGTCGCCAAGCCAGCCGAAGAACAGATAGACGCCGATCGACATCACCGCTGAGACGATCAGCGCCGCGTACATCTGCTCGTAGAGAAAATCGATCTTCGAGTTGACCAGCATCTGGCCCAGCCCGCCATCGCCCGAGACGAAGAACAGCTCGGAGACGATGGCGCCGATCACCGCGAGGCTCGCCGCAATCCGAATGCCGGCAAAGAGCGACGGCAGCGCGGACGGGATGCCCGCCTTGAGCAACGTCGTGCCCCAGCCTGCTCCTTCCAGCCGGAACAGCTCCCCAATGCCCTTGTCGAGGCTCTTGAGGCCGAGCAGCAAAGTCGTGGGAATGGCGAAGAAGGTAAACAGGGCGACGATCAGCACCTTGGGCAGGAAGCCGAAGCCGAGCAGCGACTGGATAAGCGGGATGATCGCCAGCACCGGGATCGACTGCAGCACAACCAGATAAGGCGCGACGGCCCGCTCGATCCAGAAGGAGCGGAACATGAGGACGCCGAGCAGCATGCCGCCCGGAATCGACACGGCCAGACCCGTGAGCGCGATCTGCGCCGTCACGCCGGCGGCACGCAGCAGTTCCGCGCGGACGGCGGCTGAAGCAAAGGCGCCTTCCCAGATCTCGCTGGGGCCGGGCATCAGGAACTGGCGATACTCCTCAAGACCGGCGCGCGCATAAGCGTAGCAGGCCGCAAGCACGAGGCCGAGCAGCAGCGGAGGCAGCAGTCGCGCGACCCAGCGAGCAGCAGGACTGGCCTTGGTGCGAGCGGCGCGGGGCGGAAAATAAGTCGCTTTGGTCATTCCTCACTTCCCGATGCATCCCGCAGCGCCGCCGAGAGCGTGCCGCACAGTTCCGCGAATTGCGGCGAGAAGCGCACCGCATCATCGCGCGGAAACGGGAACGGGATGTCGTAGGTGCCGACAATGCGGCCCGGTCGCGCAGACATGACGATGACGCGGGACGACATGAACACCGCCTCCGACACGGAGTGCGTCACGAACATCGCCGCGAATTGCTGACGCAACTGCAGGGTCTGCACTTCATCGTTGAGCCGCTCGCGCGTGATCTCGTCCAGCGCGCCGAAGGGCTCGTCGAACATGAACAGCGTGGGATCGAGGGTCAGGGCGCGGGCCAGCGACACGCGCATCTTCATGCCGCCGGAGAGATGCTTGGGATATTGCTCCTCAAAGCCGCTCAGACCGACCAGCGCGATCTTCTCCTGCGCCACCCGGCGCCGCTCCTCCCGCCCGACGCCGCGCAATTCGAGCAGAAGCTCGACGTTGCGGCGCACCGTGCGCCAGGGCAGCAGCGTCGCATCCTGGAAGGTGAAGGCGATGTGGGAGCGATCGGCGTGGAGCGCGCCGTCGGTATAGTCGATCAGCCCGGCGGCGATGCGCAGCAAGGTGGACTTGCCGCAGCCCGAGGGCCCCAAAATGCTGATGAACTCGCCGGGGCGGATATCGAGATTAATGCCCCGCAGGGCCTCGACGCCTGTCCCGAACGTCAGCGAGACGTCCTGGAAGGAAACGATCGGCGCGGCGGCGTCGGCCGCGCCCTGATTCGGGTCAACGCGGCGATCGCCCATGATCAGAAAGCCAGCATTTCTTTGCGGACCTTCGCCAGGAACTTGGCCGCGCGCGCTTCCGTCATGTTATTGATCCCATAGAGGGCGAGATAATCCACCTTCACCTTCTTGTTGCACACAACGCGCAGGAAGCGCGTGGCATTCGAGCGCGGCGGATCGAACAGGTAGAGCGCCCGGAGCCGGTCCACGCCATAGGTCGTCACGCTGGTCAGCTTGCGGATGTTTGCGAGGCCCGGCGTCAGCTTGCCGTCCACCATCTTGAACGAGACATCGGGCAGGAACACCCGATCGAAATAGCCCTTGAGCATCGCCGGCCAGCCGAAATTCCAGACCGGATGGCAGAGCACCACCGCATCCGCCGCCTGCAGCCGGTCGACATAGGGCTTGATGCGGCGCTGGTTGATCGCGACGTCATGATAGATCGTCCGGTCTTCCTCATTGAGGATCGGATCGAAATTCTCCGCATAGAGATCCAGATCATCGACCTCGTGCCCCGCCTCGATCAGGCTGGAGACAACCGTGTTGTGAATGTCGACCGCGAGGCCCGTCTTCAGCGGATAGGCATATATAACATGAACTTTCATGCCGATAGTTATACATAAACTGCTTACTAAGACAAGACTGACGCTTGGCCGCCCCTCTATTTTTTAGCACTGTTTTTCAAAAACTTATCCGTTAAGGCCGCCGAGACGTGCGGCAGCGCTAAGACGGAAAATACACCGGTAGCGCCGATGAGTCTCCCGCGTCGTCCTCATGCGTCCGGCTTGGCGCTGGACAGGAGGTAGGCGCTCAGCATCTCCTGGGCGTGGCGCCGGCGCTCCGATTTCCAGCGCTCACTGTGCAGGTTGGCGCTGAAGATCGCCGAGAGCGTGTAGACATTGGACAAGTGGAAGTAAGACAGCGCAACCATCGACACATAGAGTTGCAGCGGATCGATATCCTCGCGGAACACCTTCTGCTCCACGCCCCGCGCGAGCGTCTCCTTGATGGCGTCCATCAGCGGCGAACTCAGCGTCGGCGCGCGCATCGAGGTGGAGAGATAGGCCCCCTGCTGCAGATTTTCCCCGGTCCACAATGAGATGACATGCGGGTTGGCCGCAAAGTGCGAATAGGTGAAGTTGAACAGCTTCATCATCGCCTCATACGGTTCGAGGTTGGCGAGATTCAGCGCCGCTTCCTTCTTGCGGATGTCCTCATACACATGATCGAGCACGAAGACGTAAAGCTGCTCCTTGTTGCCGTAATAATGGTAGATCATCCGCATGTTGGCGCCGGAGCGCTGCGCGATCGAATCGATGCGCGCGCCGCTCAGCCCGCGCTCGGCGAACTCCTCGATGGCGGCTTCCAGAATCTTCTTGCGCGTGCCAGCCGCATCCCGCGTGCGACGCAGACCCTTCGCATCGTCGGCCGGTTCAGCGACCTGCGTCCTGGCGGCACGCGCGCCGACAGTCTTCCGCACCGCTGCTTTCGGTCCTCTTACGCTCGGTTGTCTCGCCACGTCCCATCCTCTTCATATGACCCGGCCCACGCCGGCCCCTTGTTGACCCTATCGCGGCCCGGCCCTCAAGCCCCTGCGTGCCGCCTTTGCGCTGCCAGCACGGTATTCGCCAGCAGGAATGCCGTCGTCAGCGGGCCGACACCATCGGGAACGGCCGAGATCACGGCTGCAACCCCGTCGACGGCGGCAAGATCGACATCGCCCAGAATGCGCCGGCTGCCATCTGCCTGCGTCACGAGATTGATGCCGATATCGATGACCGTGGCACCTGCCCGCACATGGCGCGCGCCGATCAGCTCCGCCCGGCCGGCCGCGGCGAACAGCACGTCCGCCGTCTGGCAGGCTGCCACCAGATCGCGCGTATCGATATGCGCGATCGTCACGGTCACGCCGCGCTGGAGCAGCAACTGCGCGAGCGGGCGCCCGACGCTGGCCGAGGCGCCGACCACGGTGGCATTGAGCCCGCGCAGGTCGCCCAGCACCTCCTCCGCGAGCAGCACCGCGGCTTGTGGCGTGCAGGGGAACAGGCCCTCCAGCCCCGCCGCTAGCTGGCCGGCGTTAAGCGGAGTCAAGCCATCGACGTCCTTCTGGCTCGAGAGAATTGCAGCGATGTCCGCCATCGCGATGCCGGACGGGAAGGGTGTGAGCGGCAGAATACCATCGATCGATTCATCGGCGTTCAACTGGCGCACCAGCGCCTGCATCTGCGCCAATGAGCCATCGGCAGGGCCGGAGACGATCATGGTGTCGACCTCGGCCAGCCCGGCAAACTCCTCGATGCGCGCGGCATAAGCACGCGCAGGCGCCGCCTCCCCCATCATGAGCAGCGCGAGACGCGGAGCGCGACCCAGGCTTGCTTGGGCAAGGGCCGAATCTTGCGCCGTTTGCGCCAGCAGGCGCCGGGCAGCAGCGTGGCCATCGACAATCCGCGTCATCGCGTGGTGGTCCTTGGCGCGGGCCCGGAGCGGTTAAGGGTTCGGCGTCTCACGATCCACCTGCACATCATCGGCTTCTTCCGGCTGGATCGATGCGACCGCCGGACGCGCAGAGGGCTCTGCACGGCACGAACCCTTACATAAGTAAGCATGTTTTGCAAATAAGCCGGGGCAGGTTCGTTAACCGTTGGTCTCGCTCGACAAGCGGTCCGCAAGACGCATCAGGAAGTCCGCACCGGCGCGCAGCTGGTCGATCTCGATCCACTCGTCCGGCTGGTGGGCCTGGAGGATGGAGCCTGGCCCACACAGCACCGCCGGAATGCCGATCTTCTGATAAAGCCCCGCCTCCGCCACAAAGGCCGCGCCGCTCAGCCCATTATCGCCGGTCAACGACCGCACGAAGGATTCAGCGGCGCTGTCCCGATCCAGCTCCAGCGGCGGCGCGCTGGCCAGTGGCGTGATCACAACCCCGCCCTCCGGCGCACGCGCGCGAATGCGGGCATCCAACGCCTGCGCCGCGGCCCGAAAGCGCGCTTCATAGCCGTCCGCTTCGGCCTCGTTGGGCGAGCGCAGATCCCAGCGGAAGGTGCACTGGCGCGCGAGGATGTTCGCCGCCGTGCCGCCATTGACGATGCCGACCGAAAGCGTCGTACCCGGCGGGCTGCATGGATCGTCGGCCCGGATCGCGTCCTGCGCCTGCGCATTCATCTCGCCGATCAGGCTCATCAGTTCGACGGCGGCGGCAATCGCGGAGACGCCCTGATCGCGCTGGCTGCTGTGCGCTTCCCGCCCGGTCACCGTGACGTCGAACACCCGCATCCCCTTATGGACCGACAACACCTTCATGCTGGTCGGCTCCCCGATGATCGCCAGGGCGGGCGCGGGCACGAAAGCGGCCATTCGATCGAGCAGATGCGGCGCGCCGAGGCAGCCGACCTCCTCATCATAAGTGATCGCGAGGATCAGCGGGCGTTGCAAGGATTGCACCGCAGGCGTGTCGATCAGCGCGAGCACCAGCGCGATGAAGCCCTTCATGTCCGCCACGCCGCGCCCGTAGAGCCGGTCGTCCCTGCGGGTCACCGTCCAGGGATCGCTGGTCCATGGCTGGCCATCGACCGGCACCACATCGCTATGCCCGCTCAGAACGATCCCGCCCGGCACATCCGGCCCGATCCGCGCGAGCAGATTGGCCTTGCCGCCATCGGCGTCTTCCACCAGCCAATAGGGTATGTTTCGCTCGGCGAGCCGGGTGGCGACCCAATCGATGAGGGCGCGATTGGACTTGCTGGAGGTCGTGTCGAACGCGACCAGCGTTTCCAGAATGTCGAGAGCGTGATCCAGCATCAGTCCAGCTCGCTAAAGTCAGGGAGGGGGGCATCAATGAAGATACCGTCGCGCATAACCAAACGGCCCGCACCGTGGCGCACGAACAGCTCATTATAGCTCTTCGCCCGGTAGAGAACGAGATCGGCGGGCGCACCTGTGACAATCGCCTGCGCCTGCGAGACCAGCGCACCGGGCGTGGTGGTGACGCTGCGCGGCCAGTCCCCCACCGGATGATCGAGATGCGCGATCCGCACCGCATCCTGAAAGGATTCGAGCGGATTGAAGTCGCCATAGGGATTATAGGGATCACGGCAATTGTCGCCGCCGATGCAGATGGGAATGTCGCGCCGGGCCATCTCGTGCAGCAGGGTGACGCCCCGCCAGCGCGGTGTGCGACCCGGCGACCGCGCCTGCAGATAGAGGTTGCAACCCGGCAGGCTGACCACGGAAAGCCCGGCGCGCGCCATCAGGTCCAGCGTCCGGTCCACCTGTGCCTCGTCCTGCATGGCGAGGCTGCAGCAATGGCCGACCATCACCTGCATCCCCCCGCCCCGCCGGTCGGCGAGCGTTGCGACCCGGCGCACGATGTCCGAGCTGGCGTCGTCCGTCTCGTCGGCGTGGAAGTCCAGCGCGAGGCCGTATTTGTCCGCCGCGTCGAACAGCCGCTCAAGGCTGGCATCGACCAGCGGCGAGACATGCGCGAAGCCGCCCAGCACGCCGCCATGACGGCGCACGACATCGAGCACCCGCGCGAACCAGACATCGTCCGCCAGCACATCGGTGGAAATCAGCGGCACGGCCTGCAGGTCGATCCGCCCGGCCCAGGCTGCGCGCACCTCCGAAAAAATCTCCCAGCGCTGCTCGATCTGCTCGTTCTGGGATGCAAGGTGGGTGCGCATCGCCCGCACGCCATGGGCGTAGGCACAGCGCAGGCCGAAATCCATGCGCCAGCGCATGTCATCCGGCGTCCAGTGGGTTTCGCGGTCGGCGATGATCGCGCTGGCCGCAGAGCCGAACGTGCCATCGGGATTGGGGGAGCGCGCCCAGATCTGCGTGCTGTCGAGATGCGTGTGCGCTTCCACGAAACAGGGCCAGACCATCATGCGATCCAGGCGGATGTCACGCCAAGCGCTCGGCGTCTCGGGGAGCGAGGGCGCAACAAAGGCGATGCGCCCCTGCTCGATGCCGATGTCCGCCGTGACGATCTCCGCGCCACCCTCGAAGGCCGTGAAGGTGGCGGGCACATGCACCCCGCGCAGGACGAAGGGCTCGCCCGGCGCGAGATTCTGCGGAAGCCGATCCTGAGGCGTCATGGCACTTCCTCCAGCACCGGCAACACCAGCCGGCTTTCCGCCAGGTTCAGACGCAGCGTAATCACGCCCGCTTCCTCAACGCCGGCATCCACCGGCCGCGTGCCGGTGCCGGGATTGATGGGATAGGCGGGGAAAGACGCTGCCGAAACGGCCAGCCGCACACGGGCGCCCGCGGGGATCGTCGCGCATGTCGGGCGCAAGCGCACAGTGGCAGAGCCGTCGGATGCGACCGCGAAATGGGCATAGCCTTCCGTCAGGTGATGGCTGCGCCCGGCTTCATCAACGATGGTGAGGATGCAGCTCAGGTCGAAACTCGGGCAATCCGCTGTCACCTCCAGCGCAGCGACCGTCTCGCCCGCCAGCGTCACGGGCGCCGCCATCGGCGGGCTGGTGTAGGTGAGCACATCGGGCCGGGCATCCACATCGGTGCGGTCAACCGGTCCCGGCACCGCGCCGAAGGCCCCGCCCGTGGTCGGCACGGCGCGCCAGGGATCGTGCACCAGATAATCCGCCGGTGCCTGCGGCTCGCAGCCCGGCGCCAGAACGCCGTCCCGCTCGTCCAGCGCCGCGCGACCGGCGGTGCCGATCTGCCAGCATTGCTGACCGCCGGGCCATGCCGGAAAATCCCGCCAGACCTTGCGACCCATGTCGAACAGCCGCACGGCGCGGGCGGGCGTAATCGCTTCCCCCTCCCCCTTGAGGTGCTGGTCGAACCATGCCCGTTGCAACTGGTCGATCTCTCCAATGGCCGCCTCGCCAAAGTCCTTGCCGCCAAGCCGGCGCCCCCAGGGGAAATGCGTCCACGGCCCCACGACCAGCGCAGAGTCGGCACGTCCCGCTTGCTCATAGGCCCGATAGGCCGCGACGGTGCCGGGGAGATGGGTGTCGTACCAGCCGGTCACGAACAGCGCCGGCGGCCCGCTCTGGGTCAGCCGGTCTGCATGGGCAGAGGGGGAAATGCGCGCCCAATAAGGGTCCGCAAAATCCCGGTCGAGCCAGTCGCGGTAGAATGGCACATGACGGGCATGGCGATGCAGAATGTCGGGCCGCGCATGATTGCCATGCCCCAAGGCCAGCGCCCGTGCGGCCTGCGCCAGATCGGCAAAGGCGTCGGCATCCCCGGCATGCTTGGCGTTCTGCGCCGCAAGCTGCACTGCCCAGCCAATATTGGCGGCGAGGCAGAAGGCATCGTTCTCATAGGCCCAGTCCTGCCGCAAATCCCAGCCAACCATCGTCGGGGCGATGGCCCGGAGCGCAGGCGGCAGCGTCGCCGCAGCGAGGAGCTGGGTCACGCCCTGATAGGAGAAGCCGTACATGCCGACCGCGCCGGTCGATCCGGCCAGCCCCGCCGCCCAGTTGATCGCATCCTCGCCGTCCGCGGCCTCCTGCTCGAACAGTGCGAACACGCCCTCAGATGTCCCTCGGCCCCGCACGTCCTGAATCACGACGATATAGCCCTGCGCCGCATACCAGGCCGGATGCGCGAAGCAGACCGTCGTCGCGATCCGCCGCCCATAGGGCTGGCGCATCAGCAGCACGGGGTGATCGCCCGCCGGCGCGGGCCGATACACGTCCGCATCCAGCCGCACGCCGTCACGCGTCGTCATGGAGAGGAGTTCAGGGGGGCGCGTGTCCATCATCATTTTCGATCCAGCATTCCGGTCCGGCGCGGTGCAGCGCCGCGCCTGTCTTAACCCAAAGGCTAATCGCGATGCAGCAACTGCACAATTGCCTAAGTGAGCAAATTATGCATAAAAGATTCTGCCGGCGCCGACCGGCATCAGGAAACATCTGATTTCCAAAGATTTCAGCCCGCCGGTCGTCCGGACAAGGATCAAATGACGAATACGCAAAAGCAAAACCAGATCAGCGATCGGGACGGGGTGGCCGTTTATGTGGCGGCCGCGCCGGAAATCATCGGCTTGCCGGTGCCCGCCGAATATCGCGAGGGCGTCATTAACAATCTTCACCTCATCCTCGTCCAGAGTGCCCCGTTGCTGGCCCTCGAGCTTGATCCCGCGCTGGAAGCCGCACCGGTGTTCCGGCCATGAGCGATTTTGCAGCGATGGGCGCGGCGCAGATCGCCGCCGGAGTGAATGCCGGGACGTTCAGCGCATCCGATGTGGTGCGCGACATGCTGGCGCGGATCGAACGGCTCGATCCGCTGATCAACAGCTGCACGGCTGTCTTTTCCGAGTCGGCCCTGGCTGCGGCAGCGGCGCTCGATGCCGCGATTGCGCGGGGTGAGCCGGGCGGCCCCATGTCGGGCGTGCCGGTGGTGGTGAAAAACCTGTTCGACATTGCCGGCGAGGTCACGCTGGCCGGCGCCAAGATGCGCCGCGAGGCCCCGCCCGCCAGCGAAGACGCGACCGCCGTAAGGCTGCTGCGCGAGGCCGGCGCGATCATCGTCGCATCGACCAACATGGATGAATTCGCCTACGGCTTCACGACCGAGAATGATTTCTTCGGCCCGACCCGCAATCCCCACGATCTCGGGCGGCTCGCCGGGGGCTCATCGGGTGGCGCTGCGGCAGCGGTCGCAGCGGGCCTCGCGCATATCGGCATGGGATCGGACACCAACGGGTCGATCCGCGTGCCCGCCTCCTTCTGCGGCCTGTTCGGGCTCAAGCCGACCTATGGCCGCCTGTCGCGTGCGGGCACCTTCCCGTTCGTGTCCAGCCTCGATCATATCGGGCCGATGACCCGCAGCGTGGCCGACCTCGCGCTGGCCTATGACGTGCTGCAAGGGCCGGATCCACGCGATCCCGTTTGCTCGACGGCAGCGCCTGAGCCGGTTCTGGACCGCCTCGGAGAAGACACCGATGCGTTCCGCGTCGGCGTTCTGGGCGGCTGGTTCCGGGGCAATGCCGAGGATGTCGCGCTGGAAGCCGTGGACAAGGTTGCCGACGCCCTGAACGCGGATCGCTATGTCGAGCTCGCCGAAGCCGAGATCGCTCGCTATGCGGCCTTCGTCATCACGGCGGCCGAGGGCGGCAATCTGCACATCGATGCCCTGCGCCAGCGCCCGGACCAGTTCGATCCGGCGACGCGCGATCGCCTGTTCGCCGGCGCCCTGCTCCCCTCTACCCTCGTCGTGCAGGCCCAGCGCTTCCGCTACCGGTTTCGCGAGGCGGCGCGCCGGGCCTTCGCGCACTATGACGTCCTGCTCGCGCCTGCCACGCCCTGCGCCGCGCTCAAGCTCGGCCAGCAGACCCTCAATCTGGGCGGCAAGGAGATGCTCGCCCGCGCGCATGTCGGCATCTACACCCAGCCAATCAGCTATATCGGCCTGCCCGTGCTGACCGCGCCGGTGATGACCAGCGGCCCCATGCCGGTGGGCGTCCAGATCATCGCCGCGCCCTGGGCCGAGGCCAAGATTTTCCAGATCGCAGCGCGGCTTGAAGCAGCCGGTGTGGCCGTCTCCAGCGTGGCAGATTGCGCGCCGGTGTCGGAAAACGCCTGAAGCTCGGGCCCTGGCATCAGGGGCTGACCGTCAGGGCTAACCTTCAAGGCGTTGGCGGCTGCTCCACGCGGGGCGGCCAAGGCGTGAGGAACGGCGCGTCCTCTCCATAAGTGAGCTTGCCCTCGGCCTGAAGGAGCCGCACCCGCCCATCCAGATACTCCTTGATGATCGCGATGCGCCCCTTGCGCACCGTGGCGATCCACACGTCGTTGACGACCTGCTTCTCGCCATTCTGGGTGACGCGGAACTGGACTTCCGCCGCCACGCGACCATTGCGCACGTCGATGTAGAAGGCATCGGCGGGAAAGTAGATGCTGCGGTCCGTCGCGACCTTGCAGAAGCCCTCGAGGTCAGCGAGCGCGGCATCGCGGCCGATCAGGCGGCGGCCGGGATAGGAGAAATCGACATCGTCCGTCAGAATGCGGCGCATCAGGTCCGCGTCACAATCCGCCCAGACATGCGCGAGATCGAGGATCAGGCGCTGATATTGCGCGCGCGTCGTGCCGCGCACCTCCATTTTGCCGGTGTAGATGACGCTGGGCTTGGCGGGAGCCGCCTGCTCCGCGATGGCCGGCATCGGGGACAGGGCCGCGCAGGCGGCCACGATCCAGACCCAGCGGCTGCGCGATGCTCGGACAATCCTCATGCCTTGGCTCCCTTGCCGCTGTTTTGGCCCGCCCCATGTGCGGGCGTCTTGCCCTAAAAGTAAATCGCCGTGGTGTCGGCTTGCACTGACACCACGGCGATTGAGCGATCGGATGCGACCCGAGGCTCTAGCTGCCGAAGCGATAGGAAATGCTGCCGCCGATCCAGCGCGGACGGCCCCAGACTTCGGTCGCCATGCCGAGGAATGCGAGGTCGAATGCGGCGGTGCGATAGCGCTTGTCCGTCACATTCTCGGCAAAGACAGCAAGGGTCAGCGAGTCGCTTGCATCGGTCCAGGAGAGGCGGACGTTTGACAAGGCGTAGGCTGCCTCACGCTGGCTGGGACTGTTGAAGGCGTCGAAATACTGCACGCCCTTATAGGCGATGTCGCCCTGCAGGCCGAGCGTGCCGCCAAGCACGTTCGGCACACGATAATTGGCCGTCAGGTTCCACGACCATTTGGGGGCCAGCGGCATCCGCCGATCGACCACAGGGCCGTTATTGGCGAGGCCGGGCAGCTGCACGTCGAGCAGCTTGGCATCCAGATAGGTCAGCGATCCACGCAGGCGCAGATTCTGCACCGGCTCTGCCGCGAACTCGGCTTCGGCACCGGTGATCTCGGCATCGCGGTTGAATGTGGTCGAGGAGAGCGACACGCCATCGAACTGGTAGGCCTGGCTGTCCTTATACTGGTAATGGAACACCGCGCCGCTGATGCTGTAGCGATTGTCGTAGGTGGCGAACTTGGCGCCGGCTTCGTAGCTGGTCAGCCGTTCGGGGCGGACCGAGATGGCCGAGAGCGGAAGCGACGTGTAACCGACGTTGAAGGTGCCGGCCTTGAACGAGCGTGCCACACCCGCATAGAACAGCTGCCCGCGCTGCGGCTCCCAGCTCAGCCGCGCAGTGAAGCTCGTGCTGTCATCGTTGCGCTTGGCGAGATCACCCACCGTGGTGGTGTTGAACACCGGGCCGGTGTCCGTGTTGTTGAGATCATATTCCTTGTCTTCCTCGGTATAGCGCACGCCGCCCGTCGCGGTGAGGGTCGAGGTCAGCGCATAGTCGACATTGCCGAAGATCGCCCAGCTCTCGCTGTCCAGATCATAATAGACCGGACGGCGCGGCCCGGCAGCGGCCGAGGTGGTGCGGCGCTGATAGCCGTTCACATTATAGTCGAAATAATAGAGGCCGGTGACCCAGGTGAGCGGCCCGTTCACGCCCGCCAGGCGCAGCTCCTGCGAGAACTGCTCGGCGCGCGGGTGAACTTCGGTCGAGCGTGCGCCGGGCGTGGAGTCGCTGTCGAACGCCGCGTCCTTCTTGCCCTTCTCGAAGCCAGTGATCGAGGTCAGCTCGGCAAAGCCGAGGTCGGCCTTGATTTTGCCGATGGCGGTGAACTGCTCCGAGCGCATATAGGCATCAAAGTTGGTGTTCGTCTCCAGCGGCTTGCTGTCGCCATAGCCGAAGGAGTCGACGCCGCCCGGATTGCGGGTGGAGAGGCCCGTCACCGGGTCTTGCGTCACGGCAATGTGGGTGAACATGTTGCCCGCTTCATTGTCGTTCTTGTAATATTGCACGAACAGCTCGGCGCTCAGATTGTCCGCGAACTGGTTCGACAATTGGCCGCGAATGGCGCTGGCGTTGAGCGCGTTGCCGTCTTCCCCGCCGGGGAAATTGTTCTTGATGTAGCCATCATAACGGTGACGGAAGACGCTGACGCGGCCCAGCAGATTGCCGAACAGCCGGCCGCTGATCGCAGCCTCGGCCTGAACGCGATTGCGCTCGGCGAAGGTGACGGACACATGGCCTTCCAGTTGCTCGGTCGGCGCTGCGGCAATGAAGTGGATGAGGCCGCCGGTCGCGTTGCGGCCATAAAGCGTGCCCTGCGGACCGCGCAGCACCTCGATGCGGCTGATGTCGAACATCTGGGAATCGAGGCCCATCAGGTTCGCCTTGTAGAACTCGTTCACATAGACGGCGGACGGGCTCTCATTGGTGTCGGCGAAATCGCGCATGGCGACGCCGCGCAGCGAGATGAAGGGGAAGTCGCCGTCGCCCGAGTTCTGGCCGATAGAAAGGCCGGGCACCAAGCGGGCGAGATCGAGCGTGCTCGACGCGCCGGATTCAGCGGCCTGCGCACCGGACACGACGCTGAGGCTGATCGGCACTTCGGTGACGCGCTGCTCGCGATGCTGGGCGGTGACGATGATGTCGCCACCTTCGGCCGTGTCTGCGGCATCGGCAGCCATCAGCGGCGCGCTCGTCGAAGCCAGAAGAAGGGCGAGAAACGCTTTGTGGGACATCGTCAAAGATGCCTCGGGCTTGCGTGCAAACAACATTGTGGGCTTCCTCCAGATAAACCTGTCATGCCCGCAGGCCAGAGCTCACATCGGTTACCGTCTCGAGCCCACGCGCAGCGTGAGCGATGTTTATCCTGTTGAGCCCTCCCCGTTCGGCGTTGGTATGTATGCAGAGCGTGCTTACTTATGTAAAGAGGGTCGTGAC
Source organism: Sphingobium sp. B2D3C (assembly GCF_025961835.1). Taxonomy (NCBI): domain Bacteria; kingdom Pseudomonadati; phylum Pseudomonadota; class Alphaproteobacteria; order Sphingomonadales; family Sphingobiaceae; genus Sphingobium; species Sphingobium sp. B2D3C. The sequence goes on from NZ_JAOQOK010000001.1 coordinate 2,272,351, forward strand.
GATTTTTTGACAGAGGCTCAAATGTGCTCTGCCTGCGTGGATCAACCTTCAAAGGGCAGTTTTATTGAGGTTTCATGAGATCCGAACGATCACGACCCAAAGCAGGCGACGACCACCGGATCAAATCGAAGTGTCTTGGCGCGACGCCTGCGCGAGCCGAGTCGCCGCAACGGTGAGACCGGTGCGGGCATGTATAATTAGGGATCAAAGAAGCGGCGGCCGGAGAGCGCCCCCCTACCCCCGCCCCGCCTTCACCATGTCCGCGATCCGCACGAACTTCTCGCGCGGGGCACCGAGGCGGGCTTGGGCAATTTCGGCTTCGTCGATCTTCTGCCAGTCGCGGAAGGTGACGATCTCCAGCCCGCGCTCGGCGATCAGCGCATCCAGGCCAGCCCGGCCCTGCTTGCCGGCGGCGGCGGGCTGGTCGGCAGCGATGGCTTCGGCGATCAGGAAGCCGTCGGGCTTGTTGGTGCCGATGGTGCCGCTCGGCCCCCGCCGCGCCCAGCCGACGCAATAGAGGCCCGGGCGAATGCGGCCCTCCTCATTGGCGAAGCGGCCGCGCGCCTCGTCATAAGGCACGTCGGGAATGGGCGGCGTGCGATAGCCGATGCAGCTGATGATGAGATCGGCGGGCATGGTCACACGCTCGCCGGTGCCGATGCTCTGCTGCTGCGCATCGAGCCGGGTCCGCTCCAGCACCAGCCGCTCGACGCGTCCCTCCCCCTCCACACGCTCGGAAACGACGAAGAAATCGAACCGGATCGCCACCACCTTCTCGGGCGATGGCTCGGCGAACTGGCGGAGCAGCGCCAGCGACTTGCGCTGCCCCGGCTCCAGCGCCTCATCCACCGACGTCGGCGGCAGATCGGCGGGATCGACATGGACGGAGGCGCGCTCCAGCCGGCCGAGTTCGCCCAGCTCCTTGGGCGTCATCGCGATCTGCGCCGGGCCGCGCCGACCCAAGATTGTGATCGAGCGGGGCTGCGCCTTTTTGAGAATGTCATAGGCATGAGCGACGACATCGCTCTCCTCAAGCTCGCGCGCGGTCTTGGCGAGGATGCGGGCGCAATCCAGCGCGACATTGCCATTGCCGATGATGACCACATCCCGCTCGTCGATCCGCGGTGCGAGATCGGCATGATCGGGATGGCCGTTATACCAGCCGACAAAGGCGGCGCTGCCGATGACGCCGGGCAGATCGTCGCCTGGCACGCCCAGCGGGCGATCCGACGGCGCGCCGGTGGCGAGGATCACCGCATCGTAAAGGCCCTGAAGCTCCGGGATCGACACGTCACGCCCGATGACGAGATTGCCGACGAAGCGCACCGTGTCGGTCAAAGCCACGGCTTCATAGCGGCGGGATACGGCCTTGATGGACTGGTGATCCGGCGCGACGCCGGTGCGAACAAGGCCGAAGGGAACGGGCAACCGGTCGATGATGTCGATCGCCACATCCTCGCCGAACTGCTTCTGGCAGGCTTCCGCAGTATAATAGCCGGCAGGGCCAGACCCGATGATGGCGATATGACGCATGGAACGGCCTCTCCAGAAAATGTGTCTTGCGGGGGGCAGCCTAGCCGAGGCTGCGCGCGAGGCAAGGGCCGTGCGCATGAGAGCGACGCCCGTGGAGAGATAGGCGCGCCCAAACGAAAAGGGCGGACCATTCGGCCCGCCCTTTGAGATCGATTTACAGAGGCCGCTCAGCGTGCAGCGGGCGCCGCTGCCGAGGCATTGGCGGGCAGACCGCCGAGCTGGGTTACCAGCTTGGTATAGGCATCCAGATAGGCCAGCACGATGACCTGGCCGATATCCGTGTTCTGGTAGCCGCCGCCAGCCGCGCCGGCAAAACCGCCCCACCAGCCCGCGCCGCCGCCGGCACCGAAGCTCAGGTCCGACTTGCGCGAATAGCCCTCGGTCATCGCTTCCTCGACCGTGGTGCGCGCGTTCACGATCGAGAGCGTCACATTGGCTTCGCTCTTCTTGATGTTGATGCCGCCGGCCAGCGCGCCGAACGTGCTGCGGCCCAGGAAGCCGCCCAGCATGCCACCCAGAGCGTTGCCGCCGCTATTCTTGTTGGAGGTCACGATGTCCGGCTGGAGGAAATAGTCCGCCGCCTTCACCTGACCGCGCCCGATGTTGCTGCCGGCCTGCAGTTCACCCTGATCGGCCAGGGCACGCTCCATCGCGCGGTTCTGCATCGAGCGCCCGCGGTTAACGAGCGTGAAGCAGCCGGACTGCTGGATGAAGATGCGCAGGATCGCTTCGGGGCTGCCGAGGCTCAGCTCGCGCCACCACTGCGTGTCCGGCTCGACGATGGCGACGGTGCCCAGATTCTTGGTGCAACGCGGGATTTCGCGCGTGCCCTTGTCCTGCGCCTTGCGCCCCGAGGATTGCGCCATGGCCGGCTGCACCACCAGGCCGATCGCGGACAGCGCCAGCGCCAGTTTGATCGATAGTTTCATGTATTACCTCACCCACAAGGATTATGCAGTCGACGCCCCTGCCGAACCACAAGGCCCGCTGTTTATCACAGCAAAATGGCGGCACAAGGTTAACGACTGCACGGCGGCGGCGCATGACAGGCGGCGCTCCTCATGTCTTGTATGAAATGGTCGTGGCGGGCCCTCTTTCAGAAGGCTTTGCCGGAACCCTTCCGCCTGCTATCGGCGCGCAATGACTGACCTCGCCCACATCCGTAACTTTTCCATCATCGCGCATATCGACCATGGCAAGTCGACCCTCGCCGACCGCTTGATCCAGCGCACCGGCGGACTCTCGGATCGCGAGATGACCGCGCAGGTGCTCGATAACATGGATATCGAGAAGGAACGCGGCATCACCATCAAGGCCCAGACCGTGCGCCTCGATTACACCGCGAGCGACGGCAAGACCTATGAGCTCAACCTCATGGACACGCCGGGCCATGTCGACTTCGCCTATGAAGTCTCGCGCAGCCTCGCCGCGTGCGAAGGCGCATTGCTGGTCGTGGATGCCGCGCAGGGCGTGGAAGCGCAGACGCTGGCCAATGTGTACCAGTCGATCGAACATGACCATGAGATCGTGCCGGTCATCAACAAGATCGATCTGCCCGCCGCCGAACCGGAGAAGGTTAAGGCGGAGATCGAGGATGTGATCGGCATCGACGCCAGCGAGGCGGTGCTCGCCTCCGCCAAGGCCGGCATCGGCATTGACGAGATTCTGGAAGCGATCGTCAAGAAAATCCCCGCGCCCAGTGGCGACCGGGACAAGCCGCTGGAAGCGATGCTGGTCGACAGCTGGTACGACCCCTATCTCGGCGTCGTCATCCTTGTGCGCGTCATCAACGGCGTGCTCAAGAAGGGCCAGAACATCAAGTTCATGATCGGCGGCACGGAGCATCTGGTCGACCGCGTCGGCTGCTTCCGCCCCAAGATTGAGACGCTGCCGGAGCTTGGCCCGGGCGAAATCGGCTTCATCACCGCGCAGATCAAGGAAATCACCCAGACCCGCGTGGGTGACACGATCACCACGGTGAAGAACGGCGCGACCACGCCCCTGCCCGGCTTCAAGGAAGTGCAGCCGGTGGTGTTCTGCGGGCTCTTTCCTGTCGATGCGGCGGACTTCGAGAAGCTGCGCGAGAGCATCGCCAAGCTGCGCCTCAATGACGCCAGCTTCTCCTTCGAGATGGAGAGCAGCGCGGCGCTGGGCTTCGGCTTCCGCGCAGGGTTCCTCGGCCTGCTGCACCTCGAGATCATCCAGGAGCGGCTGACGCGGGAATATGACCTCGACCTCATCACCACCGCGCCGTCGGTGGTCTATCGCATCCAGCTGCGCAAATCGAAGACCGAGGACGCGCGCGAGATCCTGCTGCACAATCCGGCGGACTATCCCGACCCCAGCCGCATCGAGCAGATCGACGAGCCGTGGATCAAGGCGACGATCTACACGCCGGACGAATATCTGGGCAGCATCCTCAAGCTCTGTCAGGACCGGCGCGGCATCCAGACCGGCCTCACTTATGTGGGCGGCCGCGCGCAGGTGAGCTACGAACTGCCGCTCAACGAAGTGGTGTTCGACTTCTACGATCGGCTGAAGTCGATCAGCCGGGGCTATGCCAGCTTCGACTATGAGCAGATCGGCCTGCGCGAGGGCGACCTCGTCAAGATGAGCATCCTCGTCAACAACGAGCCGGTCGACGCGCTCAGCATGATCGTCCATCGCGGCGTGGCTGAGGAGCGCGGCCGCCATATGTGCGAGCGGCTGAAGGACCTCATCCCCCGCCACCTCTTCAAGATCCCCATTCAGGCGGCGATCGGCGGCAAGGTGATCGCGCGCGAGACCATCGCTGCGATGCGCAAGGACGTGACCGCCAAATGCTATGGCGGCGACATCACCCGCAAGAAGAAGCTGCTGGAGAAGCAGAAGAAGGGCAAGGCGCGGATGCGCGAATATGGCTCCGTGCAGATTCCGCAGGAAGCCTTCATCGCCGCGCTCAAAATGGGGGACGACAGTTGAGCGAGCAGACTAGCGACGAGGATTATGTGTTCGATGAAGCCAGCGGCGAGTGGCTGCCGGCTTCCGAACTGGCCGCCAAGCAGGGCGCGGCCGATGCGGTGGAAGTGCGCGACGCGGTCGGCAATTTGCTGGCCGATGGCGATCAGGTCACTCTGATCAAGGATCTGACCGTGAAGGGCGCGGGGCAGACGCTCAAGCGCGGGACGCTGATCAAGTCGATCCGCCTGACCGGTGACCCGCAGGAAATCGATTGCCGCTATGAGGGCATCAAGGGGCTGGTGCTGCGCGCCGAGTTCGTGAAGAAGCGGTGAGCGCGGCACCTGGCCGCCCATCGCAAAGGAGTGCAGCCTGATGGCCAAGACTGACGCCGGCGGACGCTTCGAGCGGCATCGCCAGCCCTGGACCGCCGCCGAGATCGACAAGCTGCACACGCTGGCGAAGAAGGGCATGGCGCTGAAAGCCATCGCCAAGGCACTGACCCGCAGCGAGGAATCGGTGAAGGACCGCGCCAAGGCGGACGGGCTGACGATCGCGAAACTGCGTTAAGGCGCGGCCCCTAATCCTGCCAGCAGCAAACGGCGCCCATTCGAGGGAGCGTCCGGCAACCTTCGGGCCGCACAAGCGTCTCATCAGGGCCAGCTCCCAAGCGAGATGGAAGTGGCACATCGCCGTTGTGGACATGGTGCGTCCGCGGCGGTCGCGTGCCCCTGTGCGAGACCATGCTGGAGGATGTCCCCATGCCCATTTCCCATACGCCCCTGATAGAGCGCATTGCGCGCGTGCTCGCCGGACTGCGGCTGAGCGAGAATGCCGATGGCACCGAGCCGAGCGCCAGCCGGTCTGTGGACCTGGAATGGGAAGATTGCGTTGAGGACGCACGCGCGGTGCTCCGCACGATGCGCGAGCCGGACGCGGCAATGGCCAGCGCAGGCAATGAAGAGATTTGGGAAGCGATGATCGCGGCCGCTTTGTCGGGCGAAGCGAGCGGTGCGGGTGCAAACCAAGCCAACCCGGATGAGACCAATCCGCTTGCTCCTCCGATCAATCTCAACGCGGGCAGCTGAAGTCTCGACGCGCTAGTCCCTAGCTTTCGGGTAGCTGGTTGGTCCGGTTCAGCCGGTCGATCACTTCGTCGAGCGGTTCAACGACCGTCACGCTACGGCCTTCGCCAAAGCGAATGCGCGTGCCCTCGCCGACATTGGAGATGAACGAAATCTGCGTCGCATTGACGGCGACGGGGGCGCGGTCCGGGCTGGTGAACTTGACGAACATGGGCACGCTCTCCTGCTTATGATTGGAGACAGCCTAAGCGCATTCTCGCGCCACGCAATTGCTCGTCGCGCGAAGGTGGAAAATATCCGGCAGGCTGCCGCTTCTCGCGCCTTACCGGCCAGACAGGCTGTTGCTGATGCCGAAGAAAAGCTCGGAGAGATTGATGCCGAGTGACAGGAACGCCATGACGCAGGCCAGCGACACCAGCGCCGCGATCAGCCCATATTCCACTGCCGTCGCACCGCGCTCATTTGCCCGCAGCCGAGCAAAGGGCGTCAGGTCACGGTCAACAGCAGGTGATGTCTGGCGCGGCATGGGGCACTCCTCACATTTGCCGGTTCAACGTCGTCGCAAATGGTGGAGAGGTGGTAAAGAGAAGCGCCAAATGACGTGGGGCTAAGGGGGCGACAGGTCCGTCAGCCCAAACCGAGTGAAGCCACGGCGATCAATGCCGCGATACCGGTGAGGCTGGTTACCAGCCCAAGTTCCAAAGCCTTTGCTCCGCGCTCGGTGCGGAGAATCCGCATAATCATGTCATCCTCCAATGACATAACCCATAGCACCGGCTGGCTTTACGTGCGCTTAACGAAGCCGTTGGAAGACGACCGATCCACACAAAAAGCCCTCCAGACTGGGCGCGCGGAAGCGATTCCTCCGCCCAAGTCTCAGTCCGCCAATTGACGTGGCGACAGACTCACGGCAGGAGCAAGCATGGCCGACATGACCGATCCCGTTTCCGCCGATCCACTTGCCCAGCCCGCATCCTTCAAGCGCCGGGGGATGCTTTTCGTGCTGTCCTCCCCTTCCGGGGCCGGCAAATCCACCATCTCGCGCAAGCTGCTGGCGCATGATCCGGGCCTGACCATGTCCGTCTCCGCCACCACCCGGCCGATGCGGCCCGGCGAAGTCGACGGCAAGGATTATCATTTCGTCGATCTCGAGCGGTTCCGCGCCATGGTGACGGACAATCAGTTCCTCGAATGGGCACATGTGTTCGATCATCGCTACGGCACGCCGCGCGCGCCGGTGGAAGGGATGCTGGAAGCCGGGCACGACGTGCTGTTCGATATCGACTGGCAGGGCGCCCAGCAGCTTCACCAGCTTGCCGGCGGCGATGTGGTCCGCGTGTTCATCCTGCCCCCCTCGATGATCGAGCTGGAAGCGCGGCTGCGGGGACGCGGCACAGACAGCAACGACGTGATCGAGCGGCGCATGGCGCGCGCGCACAGCGAAATCGCCCACTGGGACGGCTATGATTATGTGCTCGTCAATGACGACGCCGAAGCCTGTTTCGCCAAGGTGCTCACGATCCTGCAGGCCGAACGGCTCAAGCGCCACCGGCAGACCGGCATCATCGGCTTCATCCGCAAGCTCGATCGCGAGGAAATCTAGCCCTCACACCGGCCCGCAGGGGTCATCGGCCCGGCCACGCAAAACTTTGCAAGCCAGATGCCCTCCATATCTGTATGGGGGGCGCATAAGGCGGACCACCAAACAGGATGACGCGCGCAGATGAGGCCTTTGAAACAGGCTTTGCGGCGAGGATGGTCCACCGCTCCACTCTTTTTTGATTAGCGAGATACATGCCCTTTTCCACACTCCCCCCTCTTCTCGCCAACGCCCTTGCCGAGCGCGGCTATGCCGACCCCACGCCGGTTCAGGCCGAAGTTCTGGAGGCGCAGGCGCATGGCCGTGACCTCATCGTCTCGGCGCAGACCGGATCGGGAAAGACCGTGGCGTTCGGCCTCGCCATTGCCACCGACCTGCTGGAAGATGGCGAGCGCATGGCGCCGCCCGGCCTGCCCCAGGCGCTGATCATCGCGCCGACCCGTGAACTGGCGCTGCAGGTCAGCCGCGAGCTGATCTGGCTCTATGGCAAGGCCGGCGCCCGCATCGCCACCTGCGTCGGCGGCATGGATGCGAGCAAGGAGCGCCGTGCGCTCTCGCATGGCGCGCAGATCGTGGTCGGCACGCCCGGCCGCCTGCGCGACCACCTGGAACGCGGCGCCCTCAACCTCTCCACCCTGCGCGCGGTGGTGCTGGACGAAGCCGACGAGATGCTCGACATGGGCTTCCGCGAGGATCTGGAAGAAATTCTCGACGGCACGCCGCAGGAGCGCCGCACGCTGCTCTTCTCCGCGACCATGCCGGCCCCCATCGTGGCGCTTGCCCGGCGCTATCAGCGCGGCGCGCTGCGCATCTCGACGGTGACGCAGGAGCGCGGCCATGGCGACATCAGCTATCAGGCGATGGCTGTGGCGCCGGCCGACATCGAACATGCCGTGGTGAACCTGCTGCGCTTCCACGAAGCCGAGACGGCGATGCTGTTCTGCGCCACGCGCGACAATGTGCGCCACCTCCATGCCGGGCTGGTCGAGCGCGGCTTCGCGGTCGTTGCCCTTTCCGGCGAGCATAGCCAGAATGAGCGCAATCAGGCGCTGCAATCCTTGCGCGACCGGCGGGCACGCGTGTGCGTCGCAACCGACGTGGCCGCGCGCGGGATCGACCTGCCGACGCTGAGCCTGGTTGTCCATGTCGAGATTCCGCGCGATGCCGAGACGCTGCAGCACCGCTCCGGCCGCACCGGGCGCGCGGGCAAGAAGGGCACCGCCGTGCTCATCGTGCCCTATCCGCGCCGTCGCCGGGTGGAATCGATGCTGCGTGGCGCGCGCATTCAGGCGGACTGGATTTCGCCGCCCTCTGCCGAGGACATTCGCCGCGCCGATACCCAGCGCCTGCTCGATACACTGCGCGCGCCTGTCGAGCTGAGCGAGCAGGATCATGAGCTGGGCCGCCAGCTTCTGGCCGAGCGCAGCCCGGAAGATGTCGCCGCGATGCTGGCCCATGCCTATCGCGCGCGCCTGCCCGAGCCTGAAGATCTGCTGGGCAGCGATGCCCCCGCCGAACCGCGCGGACCCCGCCCCGGTTTCGAGCAGAGCGCCTGGTTCCGCCTGAATGTCGGCCGCAATCAGAATGCCGATCCGCGATGGATTCTGCCGCTGCTCTGCCGGCGCGGCCACATCAGCCGCACAGAGATCGGCGCGATCCGCATCGCCGCGCAGGAAACCTTGTTCGAGGTCGCGGGCGGCGTCGCTGCGCGCTTCCTCGACGCCGTGCGCCGCACCGCCAGCGAGGATGACGAGGTCGACATCCAGCCGACCGACGGCAAGCCCCGCGAGGAAGCGCGCCGCAATCGCCGCGACAACGCTCGCCCCGTCCATGCGCCCAAGCCCTATCGCGCACCCGCGGCGCGCGGGCCGCATGGGGGCCGACCAGATCAGGCCCAGCCCGGCCCGCATGGCGCCGGCAAGAAGAAGGGTCCGAACAAGTGGAAGGGCGGCGCCAAGCCCTTTGCGCACAAGAAGCCCGGCAAGGATAGATGATCGCAATCCTCGTCGATGCCGATGCCTGCCCGGTGAAGGAAGAAATCTACCGGGTGGCATTTCGGCATGAGACGCCGGTCAGGATCGTCAGCAACCAGCGCATCCGCATCCCCGATCATCCGCTGGTCGAGCGGGTGGTCGTGTCCGACGCCTTCGACGCGGCCGACGACTGGATCGCCGAGCAGGCTGGCCCGACGACGATCTGCATCACTGCGGACATTTTGCTCGCCGATCGCTGCCTGAAAGCCGGCGCGAGCGTGATCGCCCCGACCGGCAAGCCCTTCACCACCGCCTCCATCGGCAGCGCCATCGCGACCCGCGCCATCATGGCCGATCTGCGCGCCGGCGGCGACATCATCGGCGGCCCCGCGCCATTCAGCAAGGCGGACCGCTCACGCTTTCTTTCGGCGCTGGATGAGACGATCGTGCGGCTGAAGCGGTCGCGCTGAGGGCTAGGGTCCGCGTTACGTCACTTCCGCTTGGGCAGCGGCGGCAGAGCCTTGGCTTCCTCCAGCACGCTCGTGTCGATCAGCGTCGCGAGTTGCGCGCGGGTGCGCGGCGTGCGCTTGTCCTGCTTGGCGAGCCAGGCTTCCTCTTCTTCGAGCACGTCCAGCAGGTCGCCGGTCCAGTCCGCCAGCCAATTGTGGTGGGACCAGCTCTGCTTGACCAGCTCCAGCGGATAGCCGCTGTTCTGCGCCACCAGCTCCTGCGCCCGTGTGGGATCGCGGCGGACCTCCTGCGTGGCATCGATGATCGCGCGGACCATCACAACGATGTTCCGCCGCATCTCCGGATTGGCCAGCGCACCGGCGGTGGTGTTGAGATTGAACAGCTCACGATAGACGCCCTTGCCGCTGAACTCGATGGCATCATCGCCGATGGCCTGCGCGGCGCGTTCGACTTCCGGCTCCCAGATCGCCACGGCATCGACCTTCCGGTCGGCCAGCGCCTGAGGCATGTCCGGCAGCTTCATGCCGACCATGGTGACATCGTCGCTGGAAAGGCCGACGGTTTTCAGCATCTTCTGGGTGAAGAATCCGGATGAAGTGACGGAAATGGTCGCAATCCGCTTGCCCTTGAGGTCAGCCAGCGAATTGATGCCGGCGGACTTGCGCGCGACGATGCGGTACAGTCCTTCGGTCACGGTCATGACGATCCGCATGTCCGGGTTGCGCAGCGAATAGCGCAGCGCCTGCGTCTCCGCATTGGTCGCGATGTCGGCCGGCGCGCTGCTGTCATCTGGCGTCGCACCGGGCTCGCCGACAAGATTGGCGACGCTCCCGCGTCCGATGGTGACGGGAGCGGGATAATAGGATTCAGCGGCGATGAAGAGCGGCGCGAACTCGAACACGGTGAGATTGCCGAACGCGCGGATCGGGCCAGCCTGCGCCACAGTTGCAGAGGTTGCCGACGCCGAGGCCACGGGCGTATCCGTCTGGGTGCAAGCCGAGGTGCCGGCAAGCAGAAGTGAGAGACCGGCCAACAGGACGCCGCGCCCACGCCGACGCGCATGGCCATGGCTCATCGCCCGATTGAATGCCGACATCCTCTTCTCCCTCACATCGCTTTTGACGGCAGGAGGCTAGCGAGCCGCAAGGCCGCCAACAATGCCCGGAACGGCATTGATCCTTGCCTGGGGTGGCGGGGGTTGGGGTTTGCTGGTTACAGGACAAGAGTGGTCAGTACAGACGAGACGCCGTTGCGGGCATTTGAAGGATCCGTAAACTCGGGGGCATCTGGCGTGGACGGGCAGAGATGGGGAGGCCTGGGTGAAAGTGTGCATACGCATTATCCTCCCAATCATCGCCTTAGGCGCGCTGGCCGTATATTGCTTACTCCCGCACCCGACTCATGATCAGGCGCAACTGAAATCAATCGCAGCCGATTCTCGACATCTGATGGGGGCCTATCCGCTTCGTGCTTCAGAGCGTTCCGTCGACATCCCACAAGATAAGTGGCCACCTGCAATCGCAAGGCTGAAGCCCTATTCGGTCACAGTCTACCCAGGGATGGTGGATATCGCGACAACGCCATCTTTCGATGGTGGCTGGGGCTATGGTTTCGCTTTAGACATGAAGGACCTGACGATGCTCTTAGGGTGCTGGTCGGAACTGGGACACGGCGTGTATTGGCACACCCCCTGCTGATGCCGACTCACCAAGCCAAGCTTTTCGTTCGCCGACCTCTTGTTAACGCTCCAAAGCGGTCATGGCACGCACCCGACCGTTGGGTTTACAAGCGGCCTGTCCAGACACGACGACATAGCTGCCTCTCGACGATCACTCTTCTAAGCTCGATTTCCTCAGCCAGTTTATTCGTCTCCTTCTCTTCCGATCGAGAGAGACAATGGAACCGGGTCGCCGTCGCTCTCAGCGGCGATAGCGTCAGCGAAACCTAGCCTTTACCAGAAAGTTCAGCTGCCCAACCAAAGCATAGGCGGGCAGCCGACTAAGAAAACGTCGATCACTGGGGGAAATGGATCCCGCACAGCTTATTTCCATCTGGATCGCGGAAATAGGCGAGTTCAATCGTGCCCAGAGACGCCGTATTGCGGGGACCGGGGGGTGCCTCAATCGATGTGGCGCCATTTGCAACGGCGACATCGTGAAACTGTTTTACCTGCTCTGGCGAACTGCATGAAAAGGCAACGGTGCCGCCGTTCGCGACGGTCGCAGGTTCGTCGTTGATTGGCTGCGTAACAATGAAATTGGTACCATTCCCGTTGTTGTAGATCAGGCGCTTATGGCCGCTGTCGGCCACGTTAACGGTCGCTTCCCCAACCCCCAGCGTGCCAAGTACGGTATCATAAAAGCGCTTTGCCCGCTCAATGTCGTTCGATCCCACCATCGTGTGAAAAAGCATGCTTCTTCTCCGTATTAAGCTACGTCGTGATTGAGCGCAGCCCTGCGGTCCGACCATAGCAGACACGGACGCTCGGTCACGCTCGGATCATCCTCGCCGGCAGTGATCTTTGACACGGCAACGCTCTCTTAGTTCAAACAAGCGAATGGCCGCTTCCCAAGACAAAGCGGCCATTCAGGTATGCGAGCCCCACATTTCTAAACGGACACTCACTCAGTTCGGGCTTGCTAACCCAATCACGCCGCCGCCCGCGCCCGCAACTCCAACGCCGCCGCGATTAGATCACGCGTGTAGTCCGTCTGCGGCGCATTGAAGATTTGCTGCGAGGAGCCCTGCTCCACGATCCTGCCGTTGCGCATCACCACCACTTCGTGCGCGAGGGCGCGGACGACCTTGAGGTCGTGGCTGATGAACAGATAGGTCAGGCCATGGCTCGCCTGTAGGTTGCGGAGCAGGTCGACGATCTGGGCCTGCACGGACATGTCGAGCGCCGAGGTGGGCTCGTCGAGGATCACGAGATCGGGCCGCAGGATGATCGCGCGGGCGATGGCGATGCGCTGGCGCTGGCCACCGGAAAATTCGTGCGGGTAGCGATCCAGCACCGCCGTGGAGAGGCCAACCTCCTCGATCATCGTCGCGACGGCCTCGTAGCGCTCCGCTGGCGTCAGGTCGGGCCGGTGGATCGGCAGCCCCTCCCCCACGATCTGGCCGATTGTCATCTTGGGGCTGAGGCTGGCGAAGGGGTCCTGGAAGACGATCTGCATCCGCTTGCGCAGCGGGCGCATCTGCTTCCAGTTGCGCTCGTGCAGCGGCTCGTCCTCGAACCAGATCGGCCCTTCCGAGCGGCTGATGCGCAGCAGCGCAAGGCCGAGCGTGCTCTTGCCCGAGCCGGACTCGCCGACGACGCCGAGCGTATGCCCGCGCGGGATCGAGAGCGTCACCCCGTCCACGGCCTTCACGAAGGCGCGCGGCTTGCCGAACCAGCCCTTGATCGGGAAATGGACCTTCAGATCCTCGGTGCGCACCAGCGGCGCGGGATCGCCCTCGATCTTCAGTGGTTCGCCGCGCGGCGTCGCATCGAGCAGCTTGCGGGTGTAGGCATGCTGGGGATTGTCGAACACCGCGCTGGTGTCACCCGCTTCCACCACCTCGCCCTGCGTCATCACGCAGACGCGCTCGGCCATCTTTCGTACCACGCCCAGATCATGGGTAATGAGCAGCATCGCCATGCCGAGGCGCTGCTGCAGATCCTTGAGCAGATCGAGCACCTGCGCCTGCACGGTCACGTCGAGCGCGGTGGTCGGCTCGTCGGCAATGAGCAGGTCCGGCTCGTTGGCGAGCGCCATCGCGATCATGATGCGCTGGCGCTGCCCGCCGGAGAGCTGGTGCGGATAGGATTTGAGGCGGTTCTCGGCATCGCGCAAGCCAACCAGCTTGAGCAGATCGATGGTCTTGGAAACCGCCGCCGCCCGGCTGATCGCCGGATCGTGCAGCTTCATCGCCTCGATGATCTGCCGGTCGATGGTGTGCAGCGGGTTGAGCGCAGTCAGCGGCTCTTGCGGGATCAGTGCGATGCGGGCGCCGCGCAGTGTCTGCATCGTGCGCTCGCTGGCGCCGACGATCTCCTGCCCGTCCAGCCGGATCGAGCCGGATGGGTGGAACGCCACCGGATAAGGCAGCAATTGCAGGATCGACATGGCAGCGGTGGACTTGCCCGAGCCGGACTCGCCGACCAGCGCCAGCGTCTGGCCCTTCTCCAGCGTGAATGACACGTCCTTCACCGCCTCGACGATGCGGCCTTCCGAGCGGAACGAGCAGCACAGCCTGTCGACCGCAAGCAGGGGCGTGTCCGTGGCGCTCATGTCGATTTCCTTGGATCGAAGGCATCCCGCGCCGCTTCGCCGATGAAGATGAGCAGCGAGAGCATGGTGGCCATGACGGCGAACCCCGCGATGCCGAGCCACGGTGCATAGAGATTGTTCTTCGCCTGGTTGAGCAGTTCGCCAATGGAGGGCGATCCGCGCGGCATGCCGAAGCCGAGAAAATCCAGCGCCGTGAGGATCGTGATCGACGAGGAGACGATGAACGGCAGGAACGTAATGGTCGCCACCATCGCATTGGGCAGGATGTGCCGGAACATGATCGTGCGGTTGCCAAGGCCAAGCGCCCGGGCGGCGCGGACATAATCGAGATTGCGCGCGCGCAGGAACTCGGCGCGCACGACGTGCACCAGGGTCATCCAGCTCACCAGCAGCAGCACGCCGAGCAGCGTGAAGAAGCTGGGCGTGAGGAAGCTGGCCATGATGATGAGCAGGTAGAGCATCGGCAGGCTCTGCACGATCTCGATGCAGCGCTGGAAAATGAGGTCGGTCCACCCGCCGAAATAGCCCTGTATGGCGCCGGCGGTGATGCCGATGATGGAGCTGAAAAAGGTGAGCAGCAGGCCGAAGGTCACCGAGAGGCGGAAGCCGTAGATGATGCGCGCCAGCACATCGCGCGCTTGGTCGTCTGTGCCCAGCCAATGGCGTGCGGACGGCGGCGACGGCGCGGTGACGGGGATATCGTAATCGATCGTCCGGTAGCTGTAGGGGATGATCGGCCAGATCGCCCAGCCGTCGCCCTCAGCGATCATCGCCCGCACGGCGGGGTCCTGATAATTGGCCTCCGTCTCGAACACGCCGCCGAACGTGGTCTCCGGATAGGCGCGCAGAACGGGCGCATAGATCTCGCCACGATAGCTCAGCAAGATGGGCTTATCATTGGCGATCAGCTCGGCGCACAGCGTCACCACATAGAGCGCAAGGAATATCCACAGGCTCCAATAGCCGCGCTTGTTGGCCTTGAAATTGGCCCAGCGCCGGCGCGTGAGCGGGCTCATCCGGCTGATCGGGCGCACAGGCCGGGGATGAACGGCCGGGGCTGCGACGGGCGTTTCGGCGTTCATCAGACGTCCCGCCTTTCGAAATCGATGCGGGGGTCGACCAGCACATAAGTGACATCGCCGAGTAGATTGGTCAGCAGCCCGAGCAGCGAGAAGATGAACAGCGAGCCAAGCATGACCGGATAATCCCGGTTGATCGTCGCCTCGAAACCCAGCAGCCCAAGGCCATCCAGCGAGAAGATCACCTCGATCAGCAGCGAGGAGGTGAACAGCACGCTGACGAAGGCGGCCGGAAAGCCGGCGATGACGATGAGCATCGCGTTGCGAAAGACATGGCCATAGAGCACGCCGTTCTCGGAGAGGCCCTTGGCCCGCGCCGTCGTCACATATTGCTTGCCCACTTCATCGAGGATCGAATTTTTGGTGAGCATGGTCAGGTTGGCGAAGGCGCCGATGACCATCGCGGCGACCGGCAGGGTGATGTGCCAGAGATAATCGAGCACCTTGCCGATGAGCGAGAGCTCCTCCCAATTGTCCGAGACAAGGCCCCGCGCCGGGAAGATGCTCCAGAACGTGCCGCCAGCGAACAGCACGACCAGCAGCACCGCGAACAGGAAGCCGGGAATGGCATAGCCGATGGTGACGAAGAAGCTCGACCAGGCATCGAACGCGGTGCCCGCGCGCACGGCCTTGCGGATGCCGAGCGGAATGGCAACGAGATAGGTGATGAGCGTGGTCCAGAGGCCCAGCGAGATCGAAACTGGCAGTTTCTCGATGATCAGATCGATCACCGGCTGGTCCTTGTAATAGCTGTTGCCGAACTCGAACCGCGCAAAATCGCCGAGCATCTTGAAGTAGCGATAGAGCACCGGCTTGTCGAAACCGTAGAGCTTCTCAAGCTCCTTCACCATCGCCGGGTCCAACTCGCCGGTGGGCATGATGCCGCTGCTCGCGCCGGTATCCACACTGCCGCCGATGGTAGCCGTCGCGTCCATCGCGGTGCCGGCGAACCGCGCCTGGATCTGGTCGATCGGGCCGCCGGGCACGAACTGGATGATGATGAAGGTTATCGTGACGATGCCGATCAGCGTCGGCACCATCAGCAGAAGCCGCCGGGCGACATAGGACCAGAGTGCCGTCATGAGGACTGTCCTTGTGCGTGCCCGGCCGTCTTGCCGGGGTCACTCCACCACGTATCCAGCGTCATGATCGGGAAATTATAGGCGGGCTGCTTTTTCGGCATGCCGAACCGGTCCCAATAGGTGATCGGCATCTGCCCCACCGGCGCCGGGTAATCATGCTGGAAGGGAATGGCGTAGAAATTCCACAGCAGGATGCGATCGAGCGCCCGCATCGCGCCGACCACGGTCTCGCGATCCGTTGCGGTGATCATCTGCGCGAGCATCTTGTCGACGGCCGGATTCTTGACGCCCGGATAGTTCAGCGATTGCGGCTGATCCGCGGCGTGCGAGCCCCAGATCAATGTCTGGCCGATGCTCGGCGTCTCATGGCCGGGAAACATCGGGATGTTAAGCAGCAGATCATAATCATAATGCCGCAGCCGATGCCGGAATTGCGCGCTGTCGAACGAGCGGAAACTGATGGCGATGCCAAGCTGCCGCGCATTCTCGACAAAGAGCGAAACCTGCCGGTCCATCAGCGGGGAATAGCTGATCAGCTCGAGCGCCATGGGGCGACCGGTTGTCTTGTCGATCAGCCGGCCGTCCTGATAGCGATAGCCCGCCGCCCGCAGGATCCGCACCGCCTCGATGAGATTGGCCCGGCGATTGCGCCAGTTCCCGCCAACCGGCAGGTCCGGCGCCTTGGTGAACACCTCGCCCGGCACCTCGTCCCGCACGGATTGGAGCAGCTCCAGCTCCCGCCCCTGGGGCAGTCCTTCGGCCGCGAACTCGCTGTTGGTGTAGAAGCTGTGCAGGCGGCCATGATGCCCGGCGAGCAGGGTCCGCCGCACCCACTCGAAATCATAGGCCAGCATCAGCGCGCGCCGCAATTGGCGATCTGCCAGCGCGGGGCGCCGCGTGTTCATGACGATGCCCAGATAGAAGGATGGGCTGCGGTAATCGATGACCTGTCGCTTGATCTGGCCCGCGCGGAAGGCCGGCAATTGCTTCTCGCTCGCCCAGCGCACTGCGCTCGTTTCCTGTCGGAAGTCGACATTGCCGGCGAGAAAGGCCTCATAGGCCACCGTCTGGTCCCGGTAATAATCGTGCCGGATGATGTCGAAGTTGTAGCGGCCCTTGTTGACCGCCAGATCCTTGGCCCAATAATCCTTCACGCGCTCATATTCGATCCAGCGCCCCTGGCTGAAGCGGCCGACCTTATAGGGGCCGCTGCCCAAGGGGCGGTCGAGCGAGGCGGCGTTGAGCGCGTGCTTCGCGTAATAATGGCGGGGGAGCAGCCACATATCCATCACCACCGTCGGCAGTGTGGGATTGTTGGGCTGGGTGAAATAGACGCGCACCGTGTGCGGCCCACGCTTTTCCGCACGCGTCACGGCCTGTTCAAGGCGCTTGAGAGAGGGCGTCACCAGGCCCTTGGCCTGATCGATGGTGAAGATGATGTCCTCGGGCGTGATCGGCACGCCATCATGCCAGCGCGCGCGGGGATCGAGATGGAAATCCATCCATGAAATATCTTTGGGATAGGTGATCGACTCAGCGACCAGCGCGTAGCGCATCGCCGGCTCGTCCGAACTGCGCCGCATCAGCGGCTCATAGACCTGCATCATGCCGATTGGCGGGGTGCCAAGCAGGGCCATGAGATTGAGACTGTCGAAGCCGCCAATATAGGCCACCCGCAGCGTGCCGCCCTTGGGCGCCTTGGGATCGGCATAGTCGAAATGCTTGAAGCCGGGGCCGTATTTGGGGGTGCCGAACACCGCATAGGCGTGACTGGAGATCAGCTCATTGCCGCCCGGCACGGCCTGAACGCTGGCGGAACTGATCGTCAGCAGCAGCGGAAGGCAGAGTAGCGCCAGCAGGAGTTGCCGAAGCACCCCGAGGCGCTGCCTCACCGGCCCGGCAGATGGTGGCGGGCCGCCATCATCCAGGCCATGGTCATTCGGGCCGTCCGCAGCATCTCCAGCCATACTCTCCCTTCCGAACCCCAGATGGAGTCCAGCAAACAAGTGATGCCCATTCGATCTTGCGCCGAATGTCGCGTCACCCGCTCCATTGGTTCAATGTCTAACTTTAGTTGACCTAACTAACAATTCGAATCGAACTTATCTTGTCATAATTCGGGCTGCCAGGCGCGTAAACGCCCTGCTCGTCATCGTGCCGCGCCTGCTCCGCCAATGCAACCAGCTGCCGCACAGCGCGGCACGGCTTTGATCGCCGCGCGCATCCTGCTAGCCCATGCGCATGAAGAACATCGCCACGCTCACCCTCAATCCCACCATCGATGTGGCCTATGAGGTCGACAAGGTATTTGCCACGCACAAGATGCGGACGGCTGGCGAATATCATAATCCCGGCGGCGGCGGCATCAATGTCGCCCGCGTGTTCGTGCGGCTGGGCGGCAATGCGCGGGTGCATTACCTGTCCGGCGGGGCGACGGGCGTAGCGCTCGATGGCTTGCTCGACCGGCATCAACTGGTGCGCGCGCAGATCCCCATCCAAGGCGAAACCCGCGTCGCGACCTCGGTGCTGGAGAAGGACAGCGGCAAGGAATATCGCTTCACGCCGCCGGGACCGGTGGTGGAGGACGCCGAATGGCGGCTGGCGCTCGACCAGCTCAGTCAGGTGGCGTGCGATTATTTCGTGGCCAGCGGATCGCTCCCGCCCGGGGTGCCGGAGGATTTCTACGGGCAGCTTGCCGCCGCGCTGGCGCCGCGCGGCATCGGCTTCGTGCTCGACAGTTCAGGCGCCGGTCTGCGCGGTGGCCTGAGCGACGAGCATGTGTTGCTGGTCAAGCCGAGCCAGGGCGAATTGCAGCAGCTCGTCGGGCGCGACCTGAAAGGCCCGGATGCCATTGCGGCGGCAGCGCAGGACATCGTACGATCGGGCCGCGCCCGCTATGTCGCGGTCACTCTAGGCCATGAAGGCGCGGTGCTGGCGACGGCAGAGAGCACCCTCTATCACCCCGCCATCCCCATCGACGCGAAAAGCGCGGTCGGCGCGGGGGACAGCTTCGTCGCCGCGATGGTCTATGCGCTGGCCAGCGACTGGCCGGTGGAAGATGCCTTCCGCTATGGCATTGCCGGTGGCACTGCGGCGGTGCTGACGCCGGGCACCGACCTCGCCCGCCCGGCCGACATCGACCGCCTCTACGCGCAGATCAAAACCGGCTGACCAGCGCGCGCGCCGCCGCCTGCACGTCCCGCCAGGTCACACCGAACCCGGCTTCATCGCCAAAATAGGGGTCGGCCACGGCCTGCCCTTCCCGCCCCGGCACCATGTCCAGCAACAGGCCGACATGAGCGCGATGCCCCGCGGGTGCAAGGCGCCGAATGTTGGCGAGATTGTCCCCATCCAGCGCAAAGATCATGTCGAAGCGCTGGAAATCCGCCGGGGCGATCTGCCGCGCGCGGTAGGTTGAGATGTCGATGCCATGGCGCAGCGCGGTGGCTTGGGCGCGCGGATCGGGCGGCCGCCCGACATGCCAGTCGCCCGTGCCTGCCGAGTCCGCCGTCACATCGAGGCCCGCCAGCGACGCCTCGTGGCGGAAGGCCGCCTCGGCCAAAGGCGACCGGCAGATATTGCCGAGACAGACGAACAAAATGGCGGATGGGGTTGGCTTGAGCATGCGCCTCGCTATCATGCGCGGACGACGAACGCGACCCGGCCGCGCTTCGGCCAGGCCGCGAGACAGGAACCCGCCCCCATGTGCGGGCGTTCGCAACGAGAGCCACGCCGAACCCAATCACGGCGGACCCAACCATGACGCAAACCATGACAGGGGATTCACCATTTCGCATCCGTCCGCATTCGATCTTCCAGCGCCCTCAATCGACACCCTCGACCATCTCAGCCTGTTTCTGGATTTGGACGGCACGCTCTTCGAGCTGATCGACCGTCCTGAAGAGGTAATCGCAGACGAGCGTCTGCGTAGCCTGCTCACCCGGCTGTCGACGCGGCTCGACGGGCGTCTGGCCGTCGTGAGTGGGCGCTCCATCGCGCAGATCGACGCCATTCTCGGCCCTATCGCGCAGGATCTGGCGGTTTCCGGCAGCCATGGCAGCGAGCATCGCTGGCGCGGCGTCGCGGCGCATCCGGTGCGGCCCAAGGGACTGGACGAAGCCGCCGCGGACTTTCGCGCCTTCGCCGGCCGGCATGAGGGCGTGATCGTCGAGGACAAGAGCTATGGCGTCGCGCTGCATTTCCGCATGGCGCCGCAGATCGAGGCGGAAGCCACCGCCCTTGCCACCCGCCTCGCTGAAGACCTCGGTCTCCATTACCAGCCCGGCAAGATGATGACGGAACTGCGGATGCCCGGCGGCGACAAGGGCAAGGCCGTGCGTACCCTGATGAGCCGCGCGCCCATGGCAGGCACCTCGCCTTGGTTCCTTGGCGATGACGAGACAGACGAGGCCGCGTTTCTCGCCGCGCAGGCGCTTGGCGGCATCGGGGTGATCGTGGGCGATCGGCGGCCGACCGCAGCCCAATACAAGCTTGCCAATCCGCGCGCCGTACATGCCTGGCTGGAGGACCTGCTCTGATGACTGCAACACTCGACCTCTGGCCCATCGGCAATTGCCAGGTCTCCGCCCTGATCGATCGGGCTGGCCGCTTCGTCTGGGGCTGCGTGCCCCGGGTGGATGGCGACCCGGCCTTCTCCTCCCTGCTCGACCCGGCCCCGCGCGCCGCTGAGGGCGCGCGCGGCTTCTGGGAAATCGACCTGGAAGACTGCGTGGAGACGACGCAACATTATGTGCGCAACACGCCGGTGCTGGTGACGCGGCATGAAGACAAGCATGGCAATGCCATTGAGGTCATCGACTTCTGCCCGCGTTTCCACCGGAGCGGGCGCATGTTCCGTCCGGTCGCTTATGCCCGCATCGTCAAGCCGGTGGCGGGCAGCCCACGCATCCGAATCCGCCTGCGCCCGGCGCGCGACTGGGGCGCGCGCGATCCACACCGCACGCGCGGCACCAATCACATCCGCTACATGCTCTCGGACATGACCCTGCGCCTGACGACCACCGCGCCGGTCGGCTGGATCGAGGACGAGCGGCTGTTCCGCGTCGAGCGGCCGCTGCACTTCTTCTTGGGGCCAGACGAGAGCTTTGCCGACGACCTGCGCATCACGCTGGACACCATGCTCGATCGGACGATCCGGGAATGGCAGGGCTGGGTGCGGGGTCTCGCCACGCCCGTGGAGTGGCAGAAAGCGGTCATTCGTGCCGCGATCACGCTCAAGCTGTGCCAACATGAGGAAACCGGCGCGATTGTCGCGGCGCTGACCACATCGCTGCCCGAACATGCCGATAGCGGGCGCAACTGGGATTATCGCTACTGCTGGATTCGCGACGCTTATTACACGGTGCAGGCGCTCAACCGGCTCGGGGCGCTCGATGTTCTGGAGAGCTATCTCGAATATCTGCGCAACCTCGTCGACAATGCGCGCGGTGGCCATATCCAGCCGCTTTATGGGGTGGGTGGCGAAGCCACGCTGACCGAATGGATCGCGCCGGGGCTGGCCGGCTATCGCGGCATGGGGCCGGTGCGCGTCGGCAACCAGGCGGCCGAGCAGATCCAGCACGATGCCTATGGCCAGATCGTCCTCTCCAGCACCCAGAGCTTCTTTGATCGGCGGCTGCTGCGCATGGGCGGCACCGACGATTTCCATGCGCTTGAGGCCGTGGGCGAGCGCGCGTGGGACGTCTATGACAAGCCCGATGCCGGCCTGTGGGAGCTGCGCACCCGCAGCCATGTCCACACCTACTCCGCCGCCATGTGCTGGGCGGCGTGCGACCGACTGGCCAATGCCGCCGCCGCGCTCGATCTGCCGGAGCGGGCTGCTTTCTGGCAGGGGCGCGCCGATAGCATGCGCCAGACCATTATCGATGCGGCCTGGCGGGAAGACACAGGCCGCATGTCCGCGACATTCGGGGGCGACGATCTGGATGCCAGCATCATCCAGTTGCTGGACCTGCGCTTTCTCTCGCCCGGCGATCCGCGATTCAAGACCACGCTCGAGGCCGTCGAGCAGGGGCTGCGGCGCGGCAGCCACATGCTCCGTTATGCCACCGAGGACGATTTCGGCCTGCCCTCGACCGCCTTCAACGTCTGCACCTTCTGGCTGATCGAGGCGTTGCACGCCACCGGACGGGTCGACGAGGCGCGGGTGTTGTTCGAGGAAATGCTCAGCCGCCGCACCGCCGCCGGCCTGCTCTCGGAGGATATCGACCCCGCCACGGGCGAACTGTGGGGCAACTATCCCCAAACCTATTCGTTGGTTGGATTAATCAACTGCGCCGTTCTGCTCAGCAAGCCGTGGAGTACCATCAGATGACTCGCCTCGTCATCGTGTCGAACCGCGTCAGCCCGCCGACCGGGGAAGGACAAGCCAATCAGGGCGGCCTTGCGGTCGCGCTGTCATCGGCGCTGCGCGAGACAAACGGCATCTGGTTCGGCTGGTCGGGCAATGAAACCGAGACGTTCACCGGTCATGTGAATTTCAGCAAGAGTGATGGCGTCACTACTGCCACCGTCGACCTCGAACCCCAGGATATCGACGAATATTATAACGGCTTTGCCAATCGCACGCTCTGGCCGCTCTTTCACGACCGGACCGACCTCGCAGAATTCGAGCGCAACTTCGCGGGCGGTTATGCGCGGGTGAACGAGCGCTTCGCCGACACCCTACTGCCGCTAATCACGCCCGAAGACCTGATCTGGGTTCATGATTACCACCTCATCCCGCTCGGCGCGGAACTGCGCAAACGCGACGTTACGAACCGCACCGGCTTCTTCCTCCACACGCCCTGGCCCGTTGCGCGCCTGCTGACCTCCCTGCCGAGCCACGCCAAGCTGGTGAATGCGCTGTTCGCCTATGATCTGCTGGGCTTCCAGTGCCAGGCCTGGCTCGATTCCTTCCTCTATTATGTCCACGACCAGTTCCCCGAGGCGGAAATATCGGACGGTGTGATCCGCATCGGCGACCGGACCGTGCGGGTCGTCGCCTGCCCGATCGGCATCGATGCGGGGGACTTCGCCAAAAGCGCGACCACCCCGGAAGCCGATGAAGCGCGCGAAAGCATCCTGCGCAGTCTCGAAGGCCGTGACCTCATCATGGGGGTCGACCGGCTGGACTATTCCAAGGGCATGGAGCAGCGTTTTCACGGGTACAGCCGCTTGCTGCAGGACCATCCCGAGTTTCAGGAAAAGGTCACCTTCCTCCAGATCGCGCCGCCATCGCGCGAGCAGGTCGCCAGCTATCAGGACATCCGCCGCGAACTCGACGCGCTCTCGGGCCATATCAACGGCGAGTTCGCCACCGCCCATTGGGTGCCGTTGCGCTATGTGAACCGTGGCTATGACCGGCTTGCCCTCTCCGGTATGTACCGCTCCGCGCGCGCTGCGCTGGTGACGCCCTTGCGGGATGGGATGAACCTTGTCGCGAAGGAATATGTCGCGGCGCAAGACCCGGAAAATCCCGGCGTCCTCATCCTCTCCCGTTATGCCGGCGCCGCCGAGCAATTGCAGGACGCCCTGCTGGTCAACCCGTTCAGCCCGGAAGAACTGGCCGACGCGCTGCATCAGGCGCTGCTCATGCCGCTCGAAGAGCGCAAGACGCGCTGGCGAGCTATGATGGACAGCGTGGAAACGCAGGACATTCGCTGGTGGCTCAAGCGCTTCCTTGATCTGCTGACGAGCGAACACCCGCCGCGAGAGAGCGCTGCCGAGGTCTCGGAGAGTTCAGAAGGCACAGATACGAAAGAGGCCGCTCAGGCTGCAGCCTCCTCCTGAGCGGAGGGCGCGGTCGCGATCCGCGCCTTGGAGAAGGCGAGCACGCATAGGATGCAGCAGCCGACCGGCACCAGCAGCGCCAGAAAGAACATGCCGGCGGACATGTTGGCAGCGATCAGCGCCCCGCCCACGAGCGGGCCCGCCATGGCACCCGCGCGCGCGACAGCAACTGCCAGACCGATGGCGGCCGACAGCATCGTGATCGGGTAGATGCTCGCGGCCACGGCCGTCAGGGCGATATGGGCGCCGCCGACGCCCATGCCGATAATCAGCATGAGCAGGCCCCAGGTGGTGAATGCCGGCGCCAGCACCGCCAGCGCCACCAAGCCGAGCGACACCAGCGCATAGCCTGCCAGCAGCGCCGGAATCGTGCGGTGACGGTCGATCTGCGTAGCCAGAATGAGGCCGCCGACCAGTCCGCCGATCTGGACGATGGAAGCCATATGGGCCGACGTCTCGAAGCTGAAGCCGACCCCGCGCAGGACCGTCGGCAGCCAGCTCGCCAGCATGTACATGGACAAGGCGTTGAAGCAGAACAGCGCGGAAAACAGCGTGGTGCGAAGCAGATAGCCGCGCCCTAGCGGCGCCAATATGGGAATGTCCGTCCAGTGCCATGCCCGCTCACGCGCCGGTTTGGCCGCTACGGGAGCCGCCGGCAGGCGCGTGAGAAACAGCGCGAGAAGAATCGTGATCACGAACATGAAGGTCGCCGGGACGGTGAACGCCGCTTCCCACCCGCGCCCGGTCGTGAGCCACGGCACCACGATACCAGCGCCGGCTGCCCCGACCGGAATGCCGCACCCGACAATGGTCATCGCGCTCGCCCGCCGCTTGGCCGGCATCACCTCCGCGAGGATCGCCAGCACGTTGGGCAGGCAGGCGCCCAGCGCCGTGCCCGTGAGCAAGCGCCACCAAAAGAGCTGACTAACCGTCTGGGACCATGACGTGCCGAGTGTCGCGAAGCTGATAACGCCCAGCGCCACAACGGTCGTCGTCCGGCGCCCCACCTTGTCGCCCAGTGGGCCGAGAAAGAAGGCGCCGAGACCAAGGCCGATAACCACGGCAGACAAGGCCGGTGCGAACAGGGCCGGTGACTCCCCCCAAAGCTGCGCCAGATGCGGCACGATGACGGGCATCGACCCGATGTCATAGCCATCGATGACCATGATGATGAAGCTCAGCAGGCCGACGATGTAGATTTGGAATCCGCTGGCCGCCTTGGCAGGCGCCGGCGGATCCGCTCGTGCATCGGCCGACAGAATTGCGTTGCTCTGGCTCATCTCGATCCCATCCTCTCACCCTGTCGCCGCCGGTTCATCCGGTCTGGCCGTTCTTGCTCGTCCATCATCGCTGGGCTGGCTCGGCCGGGGCCGTCTTGCCCAGAATGAGGTCAGCCGCCTTTTCCGCGATCATGATTACGGGGGCGTTGGTATTGCCCCGAATCAGCGCCGGCATGGAGGAGGCATCCACCACGCGCAGGCTCTCGACTCCGCGCACCCGCAACTGCGCATCCAGCACGGCAGCATCGTCGGTGCCCATGGCGCAGGTGCAGGCGGGATGGCCCCCGCTCCGCGCCGTCGCCCGCAACCAGCCTTCCAGCGCGGCATCATCCGCCGCATCGGGGCCGGGCGCGACTTCCGCTGCGACCAGATCCCGCGCCGGCGCGGTGGCGAAAAAGCGGCGCATGAAGTGCATCGACCATAAGAGTCGATTAAGATCGCCCTGTTCGCTCAGGAAGTTGAGATGGATTTTCGGCAGCGCCTCTGGATCGGCGGAGCGCAGCGCGATGCTCCCCCGGCTCTCGGGGTTAAGCAGCAGCGTGCCGGCCGAGAACTGGTGCCCCGCGCCTTTTCGCCAGCCGGGGAACCACGGCCGCGCAGCGTAGCTTGCGTGGACGATCTGAAACTGAAGATCCGGCCGATCCTGCAACGGCCCAGAGCGCAGGAAGCCCTGAATCGACATCGGACTCTGCGCCATGTTGCCGGTGCCGAACAGGGCCCAGCGCGCCGCGTGCAGGGCGATCCGGTCGAGCCGCAACTGATCGTCAAAGGTCACCGGCGCGGCGGCTTGCCAGAAGCTGAGCGCGATCGGATGATCCTGCAGATTGGCGCCCACGCCCGGCAGATCGCGCAGCACCGGCACGCCCATGTCAGCCAGATGCGCCGCCGGGCCGATGCCGGAGAGCATGAGCAGTTGCGGCGAGTTGATCGCGCCGCCGCACAGGATCACCTCGCGGCGCGCCCGCACCTGCCGCACCGTGCCCCCCTTGCGATACTCCACCCCGACCGCCCGGCCATGCTCCATGATGACGCGCGAGGCGAGCGCATGGGTCTCGATCCGCAAATTGGGGCGACCCCGCACCGGGTCGATGAACGCCCGCACTGTGCTGTGTCGCCGCCCCGCGCGGATCGTGCAGTCAGGAATGCCGAACCCCTCCGGGCGCGGCACGTTGAAATCCGGTTCCTCGTCATAGCCCAGATTGCGCGCGGTGCGCATGAACGCCGGGAACAGCACCGGGTCCGGCTTCATCGCCGTGACGTGCAGTTCGCCCGTCCCGCCATGGTCGGCTCCCGCGCCGCGCCAATTGGTCTCCGAGCGGCGGAAATAGGGCAGCACGTCGTCAAAGCCCCAGCCGGGGAGCCCCATATCGCGCCAGCGATCATAGTCCGCCGCATGACCGCGAATATACATGGTGCCGTTGATCGAGGAGCTGCCGCCCAGCGCCTTGCCGCGCGGAATGGGCTGGGTGCCATGGCCCATATGCGGGTCGGGCTCGCTCTCATTGCCCCAGATGAAGCGCTCGGTCGCGGCGGCCTGCATCCAGGTGAGCGGCATGTCTATGATCGGATGACGGCACTCACCGCCGGCTTCGAGCAGCGTGACGGAGGTTCCGGCCTGCGCGCTCAGGCGATTGGCCAGCACGCAGCCCGCACTGCCCGCGCCCACGATGACGAAGTCCGCCTCATCCATCGGTCGGTCGCCCTCCCCTCCACGCTGTCTCTGCCAGACCGTTGCGGCCTTTGCCCTGCTGGTCTTACGGTGCATATGCACGAGCACAAGTGCGATAACGCACGCCTGCCGCGATGGAGAGCGATGAGATGCGATATACCGCCGATGAGGAAGCCAATCTGGCGCTGGTGCGCGGCCTTTTCGACGAGGTGCTCAACCCCATGGATTCGGGCGCCGTGGACCGGTTCATCGCGCCCGACTACATCCAGCACAACCCCTCGGTCGAAACGGGGCGCGCGCCATTCAAGGCGTTTCTCGACCATATCAGGTCCGTGCACCCCCAGGGCGTCCATGATGTGAAGCGCATGTTCGCCGATGGCGATCATGTCATTGTCCACTATCACGTCCGCCGCTGGCCGGACGATAGCGGCTGGGCGGTGGTTGACATCTTCCGGATCGAGAACGGCCTCATTGTGGAGCATTGGGATGTCGCGCAGGACGTGAAGCTCGGCGGGCCGAACGCGAACGGGATGTTCTGAGCAGCGGGCCTTCGCCGCCCGTGCAGATGCGACCAAAAATCGTCGGGCTTTGGGCGGCGCCGGTGGAATGAAATTGACTCTGTGCAACCGACGCGCAAGATCGTGCATTGTCGGGCTGGATTCTACCGCCGTCCGTCTTTTCCGAGGGCTCCGTGACGATCGATTTTCAGGCCCTGCTGGCGCGTTCTCCCAATCCCTATGTGTTGCTCGATAGCGATCTGCGGATCGTTTGGATGAACGACGCCTATCTGCAGGTGACCATGCGCACCCGCGACAAGCTGCTGGGCCAGAACATGTTCGATGCCTTTCCGAGCGACCCGGACTCGGAGAGTCACCGGCAGCTGGAAGCCTCGTTCCGGCGGGTTTTCGCCTCCGGCAAGCAAGACGAGATCGCGCTCATCCGCTACGACATTCCCACGCCCGACGGCGGCATGGACGTGCGTTACTGGAGTGCGACCCACACCCCCTTTGCGGACGAGGCACGCAAGGTCGCCTACATCCTGCAACACACGGTCGACGTGACCGAACTGCAGACGCTGCGGGCCATGCGCGATGAAATGGGCCTGATCCAGCGCGCCAATGCCGTGCAGGCGCGCAATCTGGACCTTGCGGAAGAGGCCGGGCAGTTCAAATCCCTGTTCGAGCAGGCGCCGGGCTTCGTGGCCATTCTGCACGGGCCGGATCATGAGTTCCGCATGGCGAACGCCGCGTATCACAAGCTGGTCGGGGGCCGGGATCTGCTGGGCAAGCGGGTGAAGGACGCCCTGCCGGAAGTGAGCGGACAGCGCTTCCTGAACCTGCTCGACCAGGTCAATCGCTCGGGCAAACCCTTCATCGGGCGTCGCCTCAAGGTGCTGCTGCAGAATGACGAGGGAACCGAGGTGCAGGAGCGCTATCTCGACTTCGTCTATCAACCCACCGTGGGCGAAGGCGGGACTGTTTCCGGGGTGTTCGTCCAGGGCCATGACGTGACCGACCAGGTGGAATCGGAAGAACGACAAGCGCTGCTGATGAACGAGCTCAATCACCGCGTGAAGAACACGCTGGCGATCGTCCAGGGCCTCGCGATGCAGTCCTTCCGCCAGATGCCCGGGTCCGAGGTTCCGCGTCAGACCTTCAATGCGCGGCTAGCGGCGCTGGCGGCGGCCCATAATCTGCTGACGACCAGCAACTGGAAAACCGCCGGCTTCATCGAGACGGTGCGCAGTGCGGCCGAAGCCTCCATCGGCGAGGATCTGGCACGGGTGCATCTCGATGGCCGGGATTTCACCATCGCGCCGCAGACGGCGGTGTCTCTCTCGATGATCATTCACGAACTCTGCACCAATGCTGTGAAATATGGCGCTTTGTCCGTGCCTGAAGGTCACATAGACCTGAGCTGGACGATCGAGGACGAACAAGAGGATTACCGATTGATCGACCTGCGTTGGGAAGAACGCGGTGGCCCGCCCGTCCAGCAACCCGCAAGTCGGGGTTTCGGGTCGCGCCTTATCGAGCACGGTTTCTCGACGGAACGGGCCAGCGGCGTCGTCATAGACTTTCGGCCGACAGGCCTGCTGTGCACCATCAAGGCAAAGCTCACCAACGCATCGATTGTTTCATGAGACTGGACGACCTGACCATCCTGATCGTTGAGGACGAGCCGATTATCGCGCTCGTTCTGGAAGACAAGCTGCTGGATCGCGGCGCGAACCCCGTTCTGGCGCACAGTTTCGACAGTGCGGCAGAGCTGATCGGCCGACAGGCCCTGGACCTCGCCATTCTGGATGTGAACATCCATGGCCAGCAAAGCTATCCGCTGGCGCAAATGCTGCGAGACAAGGGCACGCCGTGCATCTTCGTGACCGGCTATGGCGGCGCGCTGCACCCCGAGGCGTTCGCGCACGTCACCACGCTGACCAAGCCCTATAGCGTGGCCGCGTTGGATGACGCGCTCCAGACGGCGCTGGCATTCAGAAATGCCAGCCAGCCGGAACCCGACACGCCGCTGACCTGACCGGTCAAAGCCGCGTCACCGGCGCGGCGGCGTTTTCAGGCCAGCTCGACCGGCGTTGTATCGTAGCCCGCCACAGCCAGCGCCTGCATCAACCGCTGGAGATGGGCTTCGTCGCGCGTCTCGCACTCCACATCCAGAGTCAGGCCCTTGGCGGGCAGATTGGTGAAAATCCGCTGGTGGGAGAGCTCCAGGATGTTCACCGCCTCCTGATCAAAGATGCGAGCGACATGGAACAGCGCGCCGGGACGATCCTGCATGATGATGCGCAGGCGCGCCAAGCGGCCTGAACGGGCCAGATCGCGCAGGAGCACATTGGCGAGCAGGCGCGTATCGATGTTGCCGCCGCACAGCACCAGGCCCACCGTCTTGCCGGCGAACAGCGGCTTGTGCTCGATCAACGCCGCAAGACCGGCGGCGCCAGCGCCCTCGACCACGGTCTTCTCGATCTGGAGCAGCAGGCTCACCGCCTGTTCCAGCGCGCGCTCGGTCACGAGCACGACATCATTGGCGAGCGCGGTGACGAAGCGGCGCGTGAGCTGCCCCGGCTCCTTGACCGCAATGCCCTCGGCCAGCGTATCGCCATCGCAGGGCAGGTTGGCGCTCTTCACCACATCGTACATCGAGGGGTAGAGTTCGGCCTGAACGCCGATCAGCTCGATATCCGGGCGGATGCCGCGCGCAGCGGTGCCCATGCCCGAGAAGAGCCCGCCGCCGCCGATGGGGATGACCAGCGTGTCGATCTCCGGCGCGTCCTCCAGCATCTCCAGCGCCACCGTGCCTTGCCCGGCGATGATGTCCGGCTCGTCGAACGGGTGGACGAAGGTCAGCCCGCGCTCGGCTTCCAGCTTGCGCGCGTGATTATAAGCGTCCTCGAATTTCTCGCCTTCCAGCACCACGGTCGCGCCGTGACCCTCGGTCTGCATCACCTTCACCAGCGGCGTCGTCATGGGCATGACGATGGTAACGGGTACGCCGAGCTTGGCGCCGTGATAGGCAAGGCCCTGTGCGTGGTTGCCGGCCGACGCCGCGATGACACCCTTGGACCGCGACGCATCGTCCAGCAGCAACAGGCGATTGAGCGCGCCGCGCTCCTTGTAGGCGGCGGTGAACTGGTGGTTCTCGAACTTGAGATACACGGTCGCGCCGGTCATCTGCGAGAGCGTCTTGCTCACCACCGTGGGCGTGCGCAAGATCGAGCCCGAAATTCGCGCCGCCGCCGCGCGGACATCGGCGACGGAGACGGGCAGCGCATCGGCACTGGCCGTCAGGGGCTCAAGCGGTTCGATCCTGTTCATGGCGCCGCCCCCTACTC
The DNA here is from genome assembly GCF_025961835.1 of Sphingobium sp. B2D3C. NCBI lineage: Bacteria > Pseudomonadati > Pseudomonadota > Alphaproteobacteria > Sphingomonadales > Sphingobiaceae > Sphingobium > Sphingobium sp. B2D3C. The sequence continues at coordinate 2,302,972 of NZ_JAOQOK010000001.1, forward strand.
CCATCTGGCGCATCCTGCAAACTGCCACTATGCCCTGCTTATGGCAAAAATCGCGTTTATCGGGCTGGGAGTGATGGGCGGACCAATGGCGGGGCATCTCGCCGCCGCCGGGCACGACCTCTCGGTGTTCAATCGGTCGATGGGCAAGACCCAGGCCTGGGTCGAGCAGCATGGCGGCGAGGCGGCAGTCAGCCCCGCGCAAGCCGCGGCGGAGGCCGAGGTCGTCATCAGCTGCGTCGGCAATGATGCCGACCTCGAAGCGGTGACCATCGGGCGCGACGGCGCGTTCCGCACGATGCGACCCGGCGTGCTGTTCATCGATCACACCACCGTCTCCGCCAAAATCGCGCGGCAGCTCGCAGACGAGGCGGAGAGCCGGGGGCTTCATTTCGTCGATGCGCCGGTTTCCGGCGGACAGTCCGGCGCGCAGGGCGGCACGCTGTCGGTGATGTGCGGCGGCACCCAGGCGGCGGTCGAGACAGCGCGGCTGGTCATGCAAAGCTATGCCGCCCGCATCGTGCATTGTGGCGAGGCCGGCGCGGGCCAGACCACCAAGATGGTCAACCAGATCTGCATCGCCGGCGTGCTGGAGGGCCTCTCCGAAGCGCTGCGGTTCGCGCAGGCAGCAGGGCTCGACCTCGGCAAGGTCCAGGAAGCGATTGGTGGCGGCGCCGCGCAAAGCTGGCAGATGGACAATCGCTGGAAGACGATGAGCGAGGACAGCTTCGATTTCGGCTTCGCAGTGGAGTGGATGCGCAAGGATCTGGGCCTGGCCCTTGATGAAGCGCGCACGCTCGGCGCCACATTGCCGGTCACGGCGCTGGTCGATCAATATTATGCCGAGGTCGTCGCCATGGGCGGCGGACGGCAGGATACCAGCGCGTTGGTGAGGCGCCTGCGCAAGCCATGAGTTTTGCACGAAGGACAAGCGCCGTTCTGGCGGCGCTCGCGCTTGGACTGGGCATGGGCGCGACCCGCGCGGACGCGCAGGGCCTGATCGATAATGTGAACGGCATCACGGTCGATGCGACCGGGGATCTCGTGCATTTCACCGGCCTTGTCATCAGCGACGATGGCCGGGTGGAAAAGCGGCTGGCGCGCGGCGAGAAACGCCCCGATCGGCCGAGCTTCCGCTTTGACGGCAAAGGCCGCACGCTGATGCCAGGCATCATCGACGCGCATGTTCATGTCATTGATCTCGGCTTCTCGCGCCTCAATCTGGACCTGAGCGATACCAATTCGCTCGAAGAGGCGCGGCAGAAGATCGCCGCCTTCGCTGCGGCCAACCCCGGCCGTCCGTGGATCATCGGCTTTGGCTGGAATCACGAGAAGTGGAACCTCGGCCGCTTCCCGACTGCCGCCGACCTCGATGGGCTGGGCGATGGGCGCCCGATCTGGCTGGAGCGCGTCGATGGTCATGCCGGCTGGGCCAATGCCGCCGCGCTGGCCGCCGCAAAGATCGCGCCGACCAGCAAGGCGCCTGTCGGCGGGCGGATCGAGATGGTCGCAGGGCGTCCCAGCGGCATCCTCGTCGACAAGGCGATGGCGCTGATGACGCCCGCCCTCCCCCGACCCCAGCCCAAGGATTATGACGCGGCACTGTCCGCCGCGCAGGATGCGCTGCTGGCGCGCGGTGTCACCACCGTGGCCGACATGGGCACCAGCATCGAGCATTGGCAGGCCTATCGCCGGGCCGGGGACCGGGGGGCGCTACGCATCCGCATTCTGGGCTATGCCGCCGGCATGGAGCAGGCCGCGCTGATCGCCGGGCCTGCGCCGACGCCGTGGCTCTACAACGACCGGCTGCGGCTGGGCGGCGTCAAGCTGGTGCTGGATGGCGCGCTCGGCTCACGCGGCGCCTGGCTCAAGGCGCCTTATGCCGATGCGCCCAAGGAGAGCGGCTTAGCGCTGCTGACATCAGCCCAGTTGCGCAACCAGATGAGCCGGGCAGCGATGGACGGCTTCCAGCTTGCCGTTCACGCCATTGGCGATCAGGCCAATGCCGAGACTCTCGATGCCATCGAGGAACTGAGCGAGACCTATAAGGGCGACCGGCGCTGGCGGATCGAACATGCGCAGATCGTCGAGCCGGCCGATCTCGCCCGTTTCGCGCGCAGCGGCACGATCGCCTCCATGCAGCCGCAGCACGCCACCTCCGACTGGGCGATGGCGACGCGGCGGCTCGGGCCGGAGCGGCTCGGCGGCGCTTATGCCTGGCGCACGATGCTCGACAACAAGGTGCCGCTGGCATTCGGCTCGGATGCCCCCGTGGAGCCGGCGGATGCCTTCATCGGCCTCAAGTCTGCCACCACGCGGCTCGATGCCCGCAACGAGCCGGCCGGCGGCTGGCTGCCCTCGCAGCGCCTGACACTGGCGGAAGCGCTGCGCGCTTATGGCCGCGGCGCGGCTTATGCCGCTTTTGCAGAGGAGCGCTTCGGCAATCTCGCACCCGGCCAGCGCGCCGATTTCCTCATTCTGGACCGGGACATCGAACTGGCCAGCCCCACCGACCTTGCCGCGACGCAGGTCCTCGAACTGTGGATGGACGGCAAGCGCGTCGCTCTGAAGGATCGCTAAATCGTGAACGCCATTCGCCTTGCCACCAAATATGTCGAGAAGCCCTGGGGCCGCACCGATCTGCCAGCGGCCTATCCGGATGGACAGGGCCGGCAGATTGGCGAGGTCTGGTTCGATGGGCCGGACGGCCAGCATCCGCCGCTGCTCGTCAAATATATCTTCACCAGCGAGCGCCTGTCCGTCCAGGTTCACCCTAATGACGCACAGGGCCAGGCGCGCGGTCTACCGGGCGGAAAGAGCGAGTGCTGGCTCATCCTCGATGCCGAGCCCGGCGCGACGCTTGGCATGGGGACGCTCCGCCCGCTGGATGATGAGACCCTGCGCGCCGCCTCGCTCGATGGGAGCATCGAGCATCTGATGGACTGGAAGCCGGTGAAGGCCGGCGACTTCTTCTACATCCCCGCCGGGACTGTCCACGCCATCGGTGCTGGCGTCACGCTGGTCGAGGTGCAGCAGAATGTCGATGTGACCTATCGGCTCTACGATTATGGCCGCCCGCGCGAGCTGCATCTGGATGATGGCGTCGCCGTGAGCCGCGCCGAGCCCTATACGCGGGCGCCGGTCAACATCGCAGATGTGGATGCGGACACGCTTCTCCGCCGCGACGAGGCGCCCTTCACGCTGGCGCTGGAGCGCTGGCATGAAGGCAGCCATGACCTGGACTGCGCCAATGGCCCGTGCTGGTTCGTTCCGCTGAGCGGCCGGGGCATGATCGACGGACAGCCTTGGGCAGCGGGCGAGTGCTGGCTGGTGACCGATTCCGCCACGCTCACCGTGACCGAACCGGCCCGGGGCCTCATCGCGCAAAGCTGAGCCTGCCAGACTTAGTCAATGAGAGCGCGCGCCCGGCCCGCGCAGCTCTGCTCATTCCCCTTGCGCTTAGCCGCAAAAATACTGGCATTCGAGATTGCAAAGCCCTATTCAGCGCCCGACAACGGCGAGGACTGAAAGAGGCTCTGCAATGGCAAAAGACAACAAAATTACATTTTACGATCTGGCGTTGGCGAGCGGCGCGACGATCAGCCCCTTCGTGTGGGCGACGAAATATGCGATCGCCCACAAGGGCTTTGAGATCGACACGGTGCCCGGCGGCTTTACCGGCATTCTGGAGCGCACCGGCGGCAAGACCGAGCGCCTGCCGGCGATCGTCGACGATGGCAAATGGGTGCTCGATAGCTGGCTGATCGCCGAATATCTGGACGAGACCTATCCCGACCGGCCGACGCTCATTCCGCACCCCAGCGTGCGCGCCCTCACCCAAGGCATGGAAGCCTGGCTGTGGAAAGAAGCGATCAGCCCGTGGATGACCTGCTTCCTCAAGGAATATCGTGATCGCTCGCTCCCGCAGGATCACCAATATGTCACCGAATCGCGCGAGCGGATGTTCGGCCGCAAGATCGAGGACATCATCGTGGGCCGTGAAGACCGCCTGCCCAAGGTGCCGCCGAACCTCCAGATCATGCGCAATGTGCTGGCGGAGAATAAGTGGTTCGGTGGCGATACGCCCAATTATGCCGATTACCGCCTGCTCGCCGTGTTCCTGTTCACCGCCTCGGTGGCAGATACGCCCGTGCTGACCGACGACGATCCGCTGCGCGATTGGATCGAGCGCGGGTTCGATCTGTACGGTGGCCTTGGCCGTCACCCCGGCCTCTCGCCCATCTTCGGCCTGCAACTGCGCGAGGGCGATCCGGAACCGTTCGTGAAGGGCAATGCCAAGAACGGCCTCTCCAGCCGCAACACCGGCCCGCAGTCGACTTCGGCGGAAACCGCGCGGCTCAAGGGTGAGGCCCAGCCGGCCGCCTGAGCGCCCACAACATCGCCCTTTCGAGGCGACAAGAGACAGACAGGCGGCAGGCTTCACGGCGTGCCGCCTGTTCGTTTTTGCGATCTCTTGCCGTCCGCCCGCACCCGGATTACCCACAGCGCAGGAGAGGAGACATAATCATGAAAAATCTTGCTCGCCGGGTCGGCTTGGCCCTGGCTCCCATCGCCATCTGTGCCGCCCCTGCCCTCGCCCAGCAGGAACTGCCACCCGTGCTGGCCAGCGGCGCGAAGTCCGATGTCGCGCCCGCCGTGCAGATCCTGCGCTGGCACATGAACGATGCGGACGTCGCGTCCCTGACCTTCCGCAGCATGGACACGCTGTTCACCACACGCTCGGCGCCGCGCTCCGGGCCGATCTGGCAGCTCCCGCGCAACGACAAGCCGCTCGATTTCAGCTATGCCTATAAGGGCACGACCTACAAGGCCGACGACCTTCTGGAGCGCACCTATACCAACGCGCTGCTGGTGATGAAGGACGGCAAGATCGTCACCGAGATCTACCGCAACAATAGCAATGAGCAGACCCGCTTCATGGGCTGGTCGATGACCAAGTCGCTGACATCTATTCTCATCGGCAGCGCGCTGGCGGAAGGGCGGATCAAGTCGCTCGACGATCCCATCACCGCCTATCTGCCTGAGCTGAAGGGCTCGGGCTATGAGGGCGTGTCGATCCGCCACATCCTGCAGATGCGCTCGGGCGTGGACTATGAGGAGCGCTACGACTTCGCCAATCCCGGCATCGCCGCGACCAATCACATCAATGCGCTGGTCAAGAATGTCTCGCGCTTTGCCGACATGGCGCGGCAGGTGAAGCGGCTGCACACGCCGGGCACTGTGTTCCAGTACAAGACCATCGACACTGCCGTGCTCGGCTGGCTGATCGAGCGGGTGAGCGGCGGCGACACCATTGCCGGCTATGCGACCAAGCATCTGTGGGAGCCGCTGGGCGCCGAGCGTGACGGCTTCTTCATCATGGATGGCCCGCCGGGCGTCGGCCGCGAGTTCAACGGCGCCGGCTACAATGCCACGCTGCGCGATTGGGCGCGCGTGGGGCAGATGATGCTCGATGGCGGCAAGGCCAATGGCAAGCAGATCGTCTCGGCCGCCTGGGTCGCGGAATCGACGCGGCCGACCGACCCCAAGGAAGCAGGGCCAATGGGTTATGGCTATCAGTGGTGGACGCTGGGCGGCGGCTCCTACTCCGCCATCGGCCTGCAGGGACAATATGTGTTCGTCGATCCGGAGAGCCGCACGGTGGTGGTGAAGCTCAGCTACTTCCCGCCAGCCAATATGAGCGCGGACGAAGAGACGGCTGCATTCCTGAAGGCCGCAGCCGCCTGGACACCGCGCTGAGCGCCATCTCTCGAGCATGAGAAATGCCCCGGCCTCTCATCGAAGCCGGGGCATTCCGAACGGTCTGTCCCACACAGCGCCGTTCTGCGGCGACGGTGCGAGGGAGGCTTACTCGTCGCCGGTGCTGGCAGACTGGCCGGCCGCGCCGGAACCCTGGACCGAGCCACTCACGGTGCCGCTGGCATCCACCGAGCTGGCGGTATCACGCACCTGACCGGCCGCGGTGCGAGCAGCGTTGGCCGTTCCACGAGCGGTACCGCGCGCCGTTTGAGCCGCACCGCGGGCCGTGCCGCGCGCGGTCTCCACTGTGCCGCGAGCGGTGCCCCGCGCCGTCTCGGCCGTGCCCTGCACCGTGCCCCGCGCCGTGCCGACGACTTCGCCCGCCGTACTGCGGACCGCGTCGGTGCCAACGCCCTGCGCCGAGACACCGACGCTCTTGTCGATACTCTGGCTGGTACCGAGCGCACCGCCACCGGTCACGGAGCCAGCCGGGCCAGTCGCGGACGTCGCCCCTTCAACGGTGCCGGCAACCGTGCCGGCCAGACCCGCATTGGCGCTGGCCGAACCCGAGCGCGTATCGACCGAGCGGCTGGTGTCGGCCCGGCCCGCGCCGGACAGGGTGCCGGTGACGCTCTGGGAGGCAGAGCCGACCGAGCCGAGCGTACCGCCAAGATTGCCGGCACCGCCCAGCGTGCCACCAAGCGTGCCGCCCAGCGACCCGCCGGCATTACCAAGGAGCTGCGCCTGCGCGGGCATCGCGAAAATAGCGGCAGCGGCGAACGTGGTGATCAAAATCCGGTTCATATGTCATCTCCTTCAAGATGCGGGCCTCTCTTCTGGCCCGTCGGAAGGAGAACGATGGCCGGATGGGACTTCATCCCGACCCGCCGGAAAAATTTTTACCGCGCGGTCGCGGGCACCGTGCGGCAGGCTTTGCAGACGATGCCGCGCCCGACATTGCCCTTGCCCTTCACCGCTTCGCCGGCCACCGCGCTGACGCGACGCGCGGGAGAGCCCTGCGCGGCAGCCAGACGTGCCGCAACGAGCGGCGCGGCAAAGGATGTGCCGCGCACTTTCCCATAGCCCTTGCCGGGCAGCGCGGCGACCATGTCAGCGCCCGGCGCGGCAAAATCCAGATGCCTGGCGCGCCCCGCCTCGAGTAGCGCCCGGTCCCGCCCATCGACACCGGTGACCGCAATCACGCCGGGATAGGAAGCCGGATACATGGGCGGCGCGGCAGGCCCGTCATTGCCCACCGCCGCAACGACGATCACGCCGCGCTGCTGCGCCAGCGCCACGGCGCGGGCCAGCAACTGGTTGGGCGGCCCAACCAGCGAAACAGTGATGACCGGCGCGCCACTCTTGACCAGCCAGCCCAGCGCCTGCGCGATCAGCTCAGCCGATCCGGCAGCGGGATTGCCGCCATAGACATCCGCCGCCAGCAATACTCGCCCCGTGGCCGCGCCCTTGAAGGCGCCGTCCCGGCCGACCAGCAGCGAGGCGATGGCCGTTCCATGGCCGCTGCCCTTGGGCCCGCCCGCCGCGAAGCCGCGTTGGCGGATCGATGCTCCAGCCAGCGCCGGATGGGCCGCGACGCCACCGTCGATCATGCCGATGGGCACATCGCTGGCCCCGCTCTCGCCGGCCGCCGCTGCGCCGTCCGCGCCGCCCAGCGCCCCGCCGGCTGGCTCGAAGACATGGTTGAGATCGAACACGCCCTCCGGCGCGAGCTTGCGGGCGCGCTCCAGCGCCTTGCGCGCCGTTTCGCCGCGCGGCACGCCGAGCACATGGGTGCGCAGGCCCAGTTCCGCCATCGTCTCCGTCCGCAATGTCTCGAAACCCGCCGCCTTGAGGCGCGCGAGCAGATCCGGAGACGAATCAAGCGCGATGATCTCGCCCCGCCGCACCGGCTGCCCGTCGGCATCCGCCTCCAGCACATCGCGGTTGGCGCGGATCAGCGCATCGAGCCGGGCGCGGCGCAAATCACGCAGGGACACCCGGTCCAGCGTGTCAGCCGCGCGGATGCTGAGCGTGTCCACCGCGCCGCCGATGGTCGCGGGCGCATCACGCAAGAGCGGATCGACCACGCCGCCGGCGATCTGGCCAGGAAGTTGACTGGGAAGTTGGCTGGGAAGCTGGCCAATATTGCCCGGCAGAAGCTGCGCCTGCGCACTTGCGCCGAGCAGAGCGGCGATCAGGAGAATTGCGGTTGATTGTCGCGCCATGGTCGGTCCTTATCATTTTTTCTCAAGCTTTGGATGAAACGCTCGTGCCGCGTCGTTTCATCCACGAGAGCTGAAAGGAATTGGCTTGGACGGGTTCGAGGAAGGCCTCACTGCCATGTTGCCGCGCCTGCGCCGGTTCGCACATGGGCTGTCGCACAGCGCCGCCGACGCGGACGATCTGGCGCAGATCGCCGTGGAGCGCGCCTTGCGGTCCCGCAGCCAGTGGCAGGCCGGCACACGCCTCGACTCCTGGCTCTACCGGATCACGCGCAACGCCTGGATCGATACGGCGCGCGCACGAAACCGTGAGTCCGCGCGCCTACTGCCGGAGGAAGCCGGCGAGCAGGTGGGCGAAGACCCCCGGCCCGGCCTCGAAGCCCGGCTGGACCTCGACCGGATGATGGCAGCGATGACCCGGCTGCCGGAAGACCAGCGCGAGGCTGTCGCGCTCGTGCTGATCGAAGGCTGCGGCTATCGGGAGGCCGCGGAGATATTGGAGATACCCGTCGGCACGCTGTCGAGCCGGCTGGTGCGTGGACGCAATGCGCTGCTGGCGCTTGTGGGCGAAGGATGAGCAGATGACGGACCCAAGGATCGGCCCCATGATCGATGACGAAACGCTCTATGCCTGGCTCGATGGCGAACTGCCCGAGGACGAGGCCAAGCGTGTCGCCGCACTCGTCGCCGCCAATCCCGCGCTGGGCGAGAAGCTGGAAGCGCAGCGCCGGTTGCAGGCGGGCCTGCGCGCGGCCTTCGATCCAGTCGCCGCTGCCCCGGTGCCGGCCGGCATGGCCGCAATCGCAACGAGCGATGGGGCCGTGCAAGGCTTGGCCGAAGCGCGCGCCCGGCGCACAAGCCGTGCGGGCTTTGGCCTGCCGCAATGGGCGGCCGTCGCGGCGGCACTGGTGGCGGGGTTCGTCGGGGCGCAGATGCTGCCAAAGGGCGGCGCCACCGCTCAGGACGGGCTGGTCGCAAGCGCAGAGCTGACGCAGGCACTGGACACCCAGCTTGCCAGCGCCGGGGATGCCGATGGTGCCGCTGCGCCGGTCAGGGTTCGCCTCACCTTCAAGGACGGCAAAGGCGACATTTGCCGCAGCTTCGATACCGCCAGCACCGCCGGGGTCGCCTGTCGGGATCAGGACAGCTGGGCCGTCCGCGCGCTGGTCAGCCATCCCCGCCAGACCGAGGGAAGCTATCGCATGGCGACCAGTGGCGATGCCGCCATCATGGCCTATGTGGACGCCCAGATCAGCGGCGATCCGCTGGATGCGGCGGCCGAAAAGCGGGCCATGGCGAAAGGGTGGAAGAAATAACTGCCATACAGGCCGGAGGATAAAAAAGGTGGTCTTGCTGCGCCAATCGGCCCGAGGTGCCACCATTGATGGCCTGACTCTTAGGCGGCGCCGTCCCAGTTTACCTGGGACGCACACTCACCGACCGGCCCACCCCGCGAGTTGCCCCATATTGCCGGCTCAGCTTTTCCCGCCCTCTGAAACAGCCTTGGCAATGGCGGCCTGGTTGGCACCGCTGAATTCATCGCGTCTCTCGTGGACCCAGTTGAAGGACCGTTCCCGTTGGGCATTGGCCCGGTTAAACCGTGGCATGACGTAGCGCATCATGAGCTCATAAGACCGCTTGGTCGCTTCGAAATCCATCCAATTGGTCCCGGTCATCGTAATATAACCGAAGCCACCCGTCTTTTCCCATAAGGCCTCGAGATATTCGACGGCATCGTCTGGCGTGCCGATCAACCCGCCACGCGCCGCGATGATGCGCTCCGGATCGGATCCGGCTTTGGCGCGCGTATCCGCATAGCTTTTCGGGTTGAGCGCTTCGAGATAAGCCAGCCAAGGCTCGAGCCCGAAACGCATGGCCGCAGCGGCATCCGCGCGGCTCTCGGCCAAGTGGAAGGAAACCACGACACGCAGATTATCGCGATTGAGTTGATTGCCGTGGGCGCTGCCGGCTTCTTCCGCCAGCTTCCATGCCGCGGCAACATCGCCGCCGCCATGAGTGAGGATGCCTAGACCGTATTTGCCTGCCAGGCGCGATCCGATCGGCGTCTTGGAGGTCACGACCGCCATTTCGGGACGACGGAAGCTATAAGGCGCCATTTGGAGGCTCGCCTCCCGCAGCGAGAACCAGTCGCTATCGTGATCGACGACTTCGCCATCCAGCAAACGGACAATCACATCCAAGCCTTCGACCAGCCTCTCACGCTGCTGTTCCGGCTTGATGTTCAACATGTGCGCATCGGACACCAGCATGCCGGGACCAAAGCCGAACATGGCCCGACCGCGTGTCTGATGATCGAGCTGCAGGATGCGATCCGCAATCATATAGGGGTGATGATAGGGCACCGAGATCACCCCGGCGCCGAGCTTGATCCTCGAGGTCCGTTCCGCCGCAGCCGCGATGAACAACTCTGGCGAGCCATATATTTGCATGCCACCGGAATGATGCTCGCCCATCCACAATTCGGCGAAACCGAGATGCTCCAGCCAGTCCACAAGCTCGAAATCCCGACGCATGCAGAGCGCCACGTCCTCATCGTTGCCGTGATGTGGGGGCAGGAATACGCCTGCACGAACGTTGCGCCTCTCATACATGGGTTTTCTCCCGCAAATCTTATCGTCACGGCCCGACTATCAACGCAATAATTAAAACACAATAGAAATTATTATTTCGTGAGACTCGCGAAGCCTGACCGCTCGGACAGCGAGCGAACCGAGCGCGTGAAAAGCGGCTCATCGCACGTGGGATACGGGCCGTAATATACCGTCTTTTCCGTGTCATATCCCGAGTGAAGGGAAGTTGGCAGATGACGCAAAAACGGCAACCTTCACAAGCGCTCACAGCTTTACTTCGGTTTTTATATATATCTATAAATAAGTTGTTTCGGCGGGAATGATCGGTTAGGAGGATGGCGTTTCTCGCCAGGCCCAACCAGGGCTGGACGACGTCAAGAGACCAAAAAAACTCGGCGCGCCATATGCTGCCGAAGCTGACTGGAGGGAGGATTATGAAGACACTCAGGAAAGTTGCCGCTTTCACGCCACCGCGCGGAACATGGAAGGCAACCACCGCACTCGTGACCAGCATTGTCCTGAGCCTACCGAGCGCTGCGAATGCGTCGGAAGGTGGCCAGCCCGATGGCATGGCGGCTCTTCCTCAGGCCGGCACACAAGCCAGCGCGCCGGAAAGCGCCAATAGCACCGACATCATCGTAACCGGATCTCGCGCCGCCGCGGCCGGCTTTTCTGCACCATCGGCCGTGTCAGTCATCGGCGCCGATATCGTCGATCAGCAGTCGCCGATCAGCATTGCAGAAGTGCTGCAGCAGGAGCCGGCTTTCAAGGCCACGCGCTCGGTCGGCGGAAACGCGAACAACTTCGCGAGCCCGGGGCAGGCGACGGCAGATCTTCGGGGGCTTGGCGGGCAGCGAACCCTCGTGCTCGTCGATGGGTCACGGGTTGTGCCTCAGGCATCTTCGGTCACGACCGGATCACCCGTCGCGACGGACCTCAACGTCATTCCAACGAACATGATTGAAAGGGTCGAAGTAGTCACGGGCGGCGCGTCCGCACAATATGGATCGGATGCCGTTGCAGGCGTGGTCAACATTCTTCTCAAGAAGAAGATGACCGGCATCGAGCTGTCTGCCCAGACCGGCATTTCGCAGCAAGGCGACAATTTCCGTTACAAGCTCGGCGCCGTGGGAGGCTTGTCGTTCGGGGACGGCCGAGGGAACATCGTCGTGGCGGTCGAGAAAGCCCGCAGTGACGAGATTCAGGACATTTATCGCCGCGATTGGGGACGCCGCGAAGAGATGATCGTCACCAACAGAGCCTATCTGACCAATGGCTTGCCCGCCAATATCGTGGCCGACGGCGTGCGCAATTCCAACAGCATCGGCGGCCGCATCATCGGCCCTGCCAACTTCAGCCTGCGCAACTATACCTTCAATGATGATGGCACCATCCGGCCCTATCAGGTCGGCAGTGTCGATGACGGCACCAATCAGATTGGCGGCGAGGGTCTTAGCCGGTCCAAGGGGTCGAGCCTGATCCCCGGCATCGAGCGCTTTGTCGTTCACGCCCTCAGCAGTTTCGAAGTCTCGCCTGCTCTTAATATCACCCTGTCCGGGGGCTATTCAGAGACGCTAGGCCTGTTCACCGGCGGCCTGCCGAACTTTGCGTCCTTTACGATCCGCAACGACAATGCCTTCCTGCCGCAAGCGGTCAAGAATGCCATGGCTGCGCAGGGGCTGACCAGCATCACCGTCGCCAAGGGTGTCTATGATGTCGGGAACATCAATTTCCGGGTAAAGAACAAGACGCCGCACGGCACGATTGGCGTCGAGGGCGACCTCGGCAATTCGTGGCACTATGATGCCCATTATTCCTATGGCGAAAACCAGTTCCGCAGCGACTTCAGCAATAACTTCTCACCCGCCTTCTGGAATCTGGCAGTGGATGCTGTCGCGGCTCCGGGCGGCGGGATCGTCTGCCGGTCGACCCTCGCCGGGCAGCCTGCCAATCCCCTCGCCGCTGGCTGTGTTCCAGTCAACATCTTCGGGCCGAATGCCGTCAGCACCCAAACGCCGGCCGCGCTCGCTTATGTGAACCGCTCCGATTATCACGAGGTGATCTACAAGCAGCACGCCGCGAGCATCAACATGCGCGGCGAGCCGTTCTCCACCTGGGCTGCGCCTGTCGCCGTCGCCTTTGGTGGTGAGTATCGCCAAGAGTCGCAGGTTTTGACGGCCGGTCCGCTCGCGACAGCCGGTCGGTTTGCGATCGGCAATGTCGCGCCCTTCTCCGGCAAGTTCAATGTCAAGGAAGGCTATGTCGAGGCAATCGTGCCGCTCGCCAGGGACCTGTCTTTCGCGCGCAATCTCGATCTCAATGGCGCCATTCGCTATGCCGATTACAGCACCGCCGGGGGCCAGACGACCTGGAAGGTGGGCGGCGTATATGAGCCCATCCAGGGGCTGCGTTTTCGCGTGACACGCTCGAAGGACATCCGTGCAGCGGCGATCTACGAACTGTTCTCGCCCGGTTCTTTCGTGAACGTGCCTTTGACGGTGAACGGGGTCACGGCCGTCATTCCGCAGAACCGCACGGTGGGGAATCCCGATCTGAGGCCTGAGAAGGCCGACACGCTCACCCTAGGCGTTGTCGTACAGCCCTCGAGCCTGCCCGGGCTGCGCATGTCACTCGACTACTATCTCATCGACCTCAAGGATGCGATCGACTCGATCACTGCCGCCAATATCGGCAATGCCTGCTCGGCGGGCGATGCCCAGGCGTGCAGCTACATCACCTTCAGCGGCGCAACGCCGACGCGCCTCGTCGCGCCTGTCCAGAATATTTCGCAGTTCAAGACGAGCGGACTGGACATGGCACTCTCTTACCAGGTCAGTCTTGGCGGCGGCGTGTCCATGAGCACGCGTTTCACCGGAACCTACGCCTTGCGGTCCTATATCAATGGCATCGACCGGTCGGGCGAGAACGGGATGGGCAGCCTCGGCTCACAGCCACGCTTCCGGGGAAATCTCACGCAGACATTCAGCACCGATGCGGTCTCGCTGTCAGCGCAGCTCTTGTACATCAGCAAGGGCAAGAACGATAACCAGTTCGACACGATCCCTGCGTTGACGATCAATGAGAACGACATACCGGCCGCCGCTTACGTCAATCTGTTCTCGACGATCCGCGTAGCGGGCAATTTCGAGCTGTCCGCCAGCGTCTCCAATCTCCTCGACAAGGATCCTCCGTCCAGTCCCTATGCGACGCAGAGCCAGCCGGTGAACGGCCAGCTCTACGACAAGATCGGACGCGTGTTCGAGGTAGGGGCGAAGGTTCGCTTCTGACGATCGGGCGGGCCAGTGCGGCGAGCGCGCTGGCCCGTTCCACGGAAGTCTCTGCTGCTTCAATTGCCCTGACGAGGCGAACTGCTCGCCACCGCCATGGCGACCCGTTCCGTTGGCCGGTTCAGCGGTGCATGGACCCGCCTTTCCAGACCTCCTGCTCTCACGCGGTAAAAACGATCATCCGGCAGCGATAGGGGCGCCCAGGCTGACGTAGGAACCGTTCGCGTATACCAGCGGGCTGACCTCATCAGTGAGGAACACTTCTTCGACACGGCCGATCACAATGTGATGCGTGCCATAGTCCAGAGCCTGCTCGTAGCGACAGAAAAAGCTCGCCTGCGCATCTTCCAACCGGGGACAGCCATCTGCAGCCGTGCCCCACTTGCCCGTGGCGAACCTTTCTTCTCCGCGCGCTTTGCCGGCACACGCTGCCGATATGTCGGCATGGTCGCTGTGCAAAATATTCACGCAGAAGTCGGCGCCTTCAGAGAGCGGCAGGTACAAGCTCGCCGAGCGATTGACGCAGATGAGCAGCGATGGGGGATCCATGCTGAGTTCGCTCACCGCGGTCGCGGCCATCGCGTAGCGCGCGCCATTATAGCGACAGGTGATCACGACGACGGCTTTGGCGAGACGCCGCAGCCCCTCGCGCAAGCTGATGGCCACGGGGGAGAGTTCGGTCATGTCATTTGCTCCGTCACGCTGCCTGACGCTCTGTCTGGCGGCGGTGGATGATAAGGTCTTCGATTGAGCCAATGCAGAGCCCGTGCCGATCGGCGAAGCGGATGAGGTCGGGCAGACGCGCCATTGTGCCATCATCGTTGAGGATCTCGCAGATCACGCCTGCGGGCTTCAGGCCGGCCAGCCTTGCCATGTCGACCGCTGCCTCTGTGTGACCAGGTCGCGTGAGGACGCCACCGGGCTGCGCGACGAGCGGGAAGATATGGCCTGGCGAGACGAGGTCGGGCGGCCCGCACTTGTCGTCGATGGCCGCGGCGATGGTCCGCGCGCGGTCATGGGCCGAGATGCCGGTCGTCACGCCCTCGGCAGCTTCGATCGACACCGTGAAAGCCGTGCCATGCGGCGCGTTGTTTGTTGCGACCATTGGCTGCAGATCCAGATCCTCCGCGCGAGCCGCAGTGAGGGCGAGGCAAATCAAACCGCGGCCATAACGGGCCATGAAGTTGATTTCCGCGGCCGTTGCAAATTCGGCTGCAATAACGAGATCACCTTCATTCTCTCGATCTTCCGAATCCACGAGGATGATAGGCCTGCCCGCACGAAGCGCGCCAACCAGCTCATGGATGGGCGAGAGCGGGGACAGCGGTCCGTCCACGACCGGACGTGGATATTCTGCCTCAAGCATCGCGCAGGGCCACGACAGGGATCAGCAGATGGGAGTCATGCTCGCCCCCGGTGTGGATGTGGTGCATGCCTCGATTGACCGTGTCTTCGTGCCGCATGTAGAGCATCGGCTTGGGATACTGGTAAATGTCCCGCCCCTTGATCCTGATCCGCAGCACGTCGCCGGCCCTGAAGAGCGTGCCGGAGGGCAGTATCTCGATCTGCGCTTCGACAATCTCTCCCGGCGTGACCTTCCACTCAGAGGTGTTGGTGAGCACGGGCTGAAATTCGGTCGAGCGTTCGGCGTCCAACTCACGCCGCGAGAGGCGCAACCAGCCATAGGCGGCAGCGCCGTCCTCGAACACAGCCCAGTGGATGAAGCCCACCTTCTCGCCATCTTCGACCTTTTCGACCGCGACAAATACGTCCATGTCATCGGCGTCTTCGGTGGAGACCATGAGCTTGAGCTTCATATGCCCGACGAGCGCACAGTCTTCATCGAACCGATAGTCGAACGTCGCCTCTGCCGCGTCATCGAGCGGATCATAGCTCCGGATTGCTTCGGCGGCGACTGGCTTGCCGCTCATGTGTCCGGTCGCTGCGTCGAGATACAACCGACGGTATTGGGTGTTCTCCACGGGCCATTGCTCTGACTGCTTCATGATTGCCGAGCCAGCCTTGTCGCGCACGTGCAGCCTGATCGGCGGCCAGGCGCCCATGTCGTTCGATACGCCCTTCAGAACATGGTCGAAGAACGCTGTCTGGCGCGCGATGGACGCAGGTTCGTAATAATAGCCCCATTTCTTGCCGCCATGAACCTCGAGCCACTTGCGCGAAGATGCGATTTTCTTGAAGCCTTCGAGGGTGCCGCGCGTATGCACGCCGTGGTCGCTCCAGCTCGCGACCACATAGGCCGGGACGTCGATCCGGCCGAAATCAGGCACCTTCGATTGCCAGTACTCGTCGAAGAACGGATGCTCGGCGGTAAACGCCCAGAGATCCTCCACCATGGTATCCGAGGCGCCCCAACGCACCTGGATGTGCGGCCAGAAATGCGTCTCTGGGATGCCCCCGTGGCGCACGATCTCATTGAAAGTGTCCGACCAGCCCTCCCAAGGATTGATAGCCGCCAGATGCGGCGGGTTAAGTGCGGCCACGTTCCACTGCGACGACGAGAGGTAGGATACGCCTGACAGACCTACGCGCCCGTTGCTCCATGGCTGCGTGCCGGCCCATTCGATGAGATCATAATGAGCTTCGCCTTCCTTGCGCGAGAAATAGCTTGCTGCGGTTTCCGCGTACCAAGTTCCGGGGATGTCGGCCGTAATCACCGCATAGCCCTGGCCGGTCCAGTAGACGGGATCCGGGGCCTCGAAAATGGTGAGGTCCGACTGCCACTCTGCCTTCACGCCGGATGTCGGATAGAGCGTCGCAAGCGGCGCCGGGTCGTGCTTGCCATAGGGGGTCCAGGCGACCAGAACAGGGATCGGCCCCGTCAGGTCCGCTGGCAGAAAGAGGTCGATCCAGAGCGGCTTGCCTTCCCGGGTCGGCACCGCAATGTCCCGCTCGATGCGGATGCGATCGCGGAAGGAAAGCTCGTGCTGGCGGGGGCGCCCTCCACGAAATTGCGGCGTGTTGGGCGGCCGCCTCAGTCTTTCCCGATAATCGCCCATCCTCTCGCTCTCCACTGACCAATTGGCTTGCGCCTCATAACCGGGGCCGGGATTAATTTCAATACGATTAGAATTTATTCCGGGCGTGATGTAGGCCGCCGTTCCCATCCTGCCGGCCTTTCGCGTAAACTGCGCGTCCGTAGAAAATGACAAGGGGACCGGCTATGGCTATGAACGCCCCGTATCGCGGGATGTCGGCCGGACTAACTGGCTGGCGTGCAAGCCGATTATGCGCAGGCAGAGTTTTCAAGGTGTCGGATAAATCCGATGCCCTTTCCAGGGTGGTTAAGATGGGCCGGAAGAAGGCGGAGAGCCAAAACAGCAGCGAGGGTGCCGAAACGAAGGGCGCGCGACCGGCCAAAAAGCGCTCGATCGGCCGTCCATCCGGGCAGCGTGGTATCGGCAAGAAGCTGTTGATCGACAAGACTGTCGAACTCCTGCGCCATGTGCCGCCCGAAAAGCTGTCCCTGTCCATGGCGGCGCGCAATGCCGGGGTACACCTCACCCTTTTCAAATATTATTTCACCGACCGAACCCGGCTGCTGGTCGACGTCGCGCGAACCCTGGCCGTCTCTTTGGGCGACGGCCTCGCCCAGACCGAAGCGGGATCCCTGCCGGCCGTGGAGCGGATAAAGATCAGAATCGACACGATGGTCGACTTCTTTTTCGTCAATCCTTTCTATCACCGGCTCATGACCGAGATTATCGCCGACGAGACCGATCCGCTCGCGGCTGAGCTGATCGCTTTGTGGGTGGGGAAGACGCTCGATATCTATCGCGACATTATCGACAAGGGCGTGGCGGAAGGGTCGTTGCGGAAGGTCGATCCCTACTTCACATTTTTCGCGATCATGGGGCTGTGCGAGCAATATCAGCACGCATCCCGCTTCGTCGAGCAAGGCAATTTGGCAGCAGGCGGCGCCCCTCATTCCGACGTGGCGGCAGAATATAAGGCCTTCGTCTATCAGCTCATGCTGAGTGGAATTGCGCTCGAGCCCGCCCGCACGGGCTGAGCCTCACGGCAGCATTACTCATCGGTGTTCGACGACGTTCCACCAGTGGGAGCGAGCGATGCCGCTCGTCCTGAGCAGGAACATCCGCACGACGGCCGGGGTAATACATATTTATAGCATCCTATAAAAAACTTTTCTTCTCATTTTGCGCGTGATAGGGAGCCCAAAACCAGGAGGATTGTGATGTCTGTTACGACGGTCGATGAGCAAGTGAACGCCTCACGCCAGCGCCCTTTTGCCGGCCAGGAATATGGCCGGGTCCCTGACGGCACCTATCTCAAGAACTGGAATCCGATCATGCTGGCCTCGGAGCTGGTGCAGGGAAAGATCGTCGGGAAGGATTTTCTCGGGACGCGCATCATCGTCTACCGCAACGAGCAGGGTGAGCCTGTCGTGCAGAGCGCCTACTGCCCCCATGTCGGCGCCGACCTGTCCGGCGGGGAAATTGTCGATGGCAAGGTGCGCTGCCCCTATCATCACTGGAAGTTCGCTGCCGATGGCCGATGCGCTGAAATTCCAGGCGAGACGATTATTCCCGGCGCCGCGAGGATCTACAATTATGCCGCTGCCGAGCGCTGGGGCATGATCTGGGCATTCAACGGAGAAGAGCCGCTCTATCCCCTTCCCGAGATGCCGAACCTTAGGGAAGACGAGCTGGTCTACCGTGCGTTTCACAGAGGGCAGCGAGAGATCGAAGGGTGGATTGGCTCCTCGAATCTGGTGGACTTCCAGCATCTGTCCACCGTGCATGGCATCCCTGACCCGAATCCGGTCAGCGTGGTGTTCGAGGACTATCTCATTACCGTCCGACAGGAATCCGTGACGCGGATCGCCGATACGCAGCTGTGGGGCGCAACCTGGCTTACCGCGCATATGCAGTTTCCCAATGGCAGCGAGCGCTTGTTCATGGCCGGGAGTTCGCAGGTTGCGCCCGGCTGGTCCGACGCGTTCTTCGTCGTCGCCATGCGTCGGTCCGATGCGGAGAAGATGGGCGACCAGGCCGCGCAGGAAGAGTTGGATAACCGCATCGCCTATATGCACAAGCTATATGCGGAGGATGAGCCGATCCTCTTCAAGCTCCGTTTCCGGGGCTATGGCAAAAGCGCGCTCCTGAGGGCCGACAAATATTTCGGCCAGTTTCTCCAGTATCTCGAGAAATATCCCCGCTCCGCACCCTTCGACGTCTGAGGACCGATCCGTAAAAAGGGATGAGGAATGACTGAGGCTGGACGGGTTGCACTTGTGACCGGGGCAACCCGGGGCATCGGGTTCGAGATTGCCAGAGGCCTGGCAGAGCACGGCATGCGGGTGGTGATCGGCGCCCGCGATCCTGCGAGCGGGCAAAAGGCTGCCGAGGCCCTGTGCGATCAGGGCCTGGATGCCCATTATGTGATCATCGACGTGACCGATCGCGCATCGGTTCAGGCTGCGGCTGCGGTGCTAGCAGACCGCTTCAAGCGGCTCGACGTCCTGGTCAACAATGCCGGCATTTCCCTGGACAAGCACAGCCTGCCAAGCACCGCCGATCTCGACGAAATGCGCAGGGTGTACGAAACCAATGTCTTCGGCGTGGTGGCGGTCATCCAGGCGATGCTGCCGCTCCTCCGCCAATCGGACCGTGGCCGCATCGTCAACATGTCGACGGGCCTTGGCTCCCTTGCGCTGACCCGCGGGCCGGATGGGCCGATGGCGTTCAGTCGCCTCCTCGCCTACAACAGCTCCAAGACGGCGCTCAATGCCGTGACCGTGCAATTCGCGAACGAACTTGCCGGGACGCCAATCAAGATCAACGCGGCCAATCCGGGCCTTTGCGCCACAGAGCTTTCTGGCGGCAAAGGCCAATCGCCGGTGGCGGGGGCGAAAGTCGCCATCTCCCTTGCTCTCCTGGACGCAGACGGGCCGACCGGCGGTTTTTTTGGTGAGGGTGGTCCAGTGCCATGGTAATGGCGCGCTGCCCCACCCCGCGAAGAGGCGAAGTGCCGCCCCGTTGACCTGGCACGCGCCGGGTCGCATCGCGCATAAGAATGGTAGTGGGGCCTAAATCCTGAAGACGCGCCGCGCGGTTTCGCCAAGCACTGCCGCTCGCTCCGCCGCGTTGAGAAGGCGCGTCGCATCAATCCCATCGGCAACAATGCCGGCATAAGGCCTCGTGGTGTTTCCGTAATCGGACCCCCACATGAGGCGCGACGCCCCGAACACGTCTACTGCGGTACGAAGGAAATTTGCCGTGTCGATGCCTGCGCCCGCAAGCGCGTCGACATTCAGGCTGGTCCACTTGAAGGCGATCGTCTCGTGATCCTTCAGGGCCATGTGGTCAGGAAGCAGACCGTCCTGGCTGCCTGTGCCTCCAGTCCAACCCAAATGTTCGAGTACGACCTGACAGTCCGGGTAGCGGTCGGCCAGTTCGCGCACCGTCCGGAGGGCCGCCGACCTTGGGTCCATCCGCAGGTAGGTGATGCAGAGCGGGAGCTTTTCAGCCTGTGCCATCTGCCACAATTCCTGCGCGCCCGGAGACTTCAGCCAGGGCAAATCCCCGTCCCCATCGACAAAGCCGGTCAGGCGAATAGCCGAAACGCGCTTCGTGGGCAGGAGCGCCTGAAGCACGCTGCGACTCTGCACCTGCGCAGGATTCAGGATGATCTCCGTGCGGATGCGGTCCCAATGGGCCTGCGCGACGTCGAGAAGATAGGTGTTATCGGTCTTATAGGCGCCGCTATACTGCACCCCGATGCCGGCCCTGATGCCCATCTTTTCCCAGAGGGGGAGCATCTTCTCGGGCGTAACAGGCGCATTGAGGACGCGTGCGCGCATCACCTCTTCCGGCTCACGGGCGTTGCGCATGTCGACCGGATAGTGCGCAAAGTCAGCGGAGAAAAAGTGGATATGAGCATCGATCATGCCCGCCGTTGCATCGGGCTGCGATGGCTGCAGCCGCGTTCGTGCCAGCGCCGGCCCTGCGACGAGGAGCGGCGGAACAGCTCCCAGCAGCGCCCTGCGCGAGAGGACGGCGGAGCGGCCGGGGGCGCTCATCGCACGCCCTTTGCCGTACGAGCCGACAACGCCGGCCCCGACACGATGACGTGGAAAAGGATCATGGCAATGGCCGTGAGCAGAAGCGGCGAAGCAACGATCATATAGATCCACAAGCCTGGGACCTGTGCCGCAAGCATCACGCCGCCAACGGCCGGACCGATCATGGAGGTTACCCGCCCGATCCCCCCGGCCCACCCGATACCCGTCGACCGCATGGAGGTGGGATAGCTTGAGGCAACAAGGGAATTCAGGCCCGCCTGGACGGCGATGACGAAGAAGCCATAAGCGAAACCCAGGAACCAGCCCAGCGCATGATAGCCGCTCACGAAGTAGAAGCAGGTCATTGCGGCAAATCCCAGCAGCGACATGAGCGCCAGTGACGGAGCAAGACCAAGGCGCTGCATGAGCAGGGTCAGCAGAATCGGCCCAGCGATAGCGCCGAACGCAGACACTGACGACATCCGCGCGGCGGCCCCGGTCTCTACGCCCCCGAGAAGATGGAGGAAGCTCGGGAGCCAGGAGGTCAGTGTTGCCACCACGCACAGCGTGCTCCCCATGGCAACCCAGAGGAGCAACGTCATGGGTGCGCGACCGCTTTTGAACAGGCCGATCACCGGCGAGCCCTCATTACGCTCCTCGTTGGACACGAAGATGGTGTCAGGCGCGAGTTGCAGGTCGGGAGCGATTTTTCCGAGGATCTGGGCGACGCGCGGATCCCGGGGATTGCGCGTCATCAGATACCGGCAGCTCTCCGGCAAACGAACGTAAAGGTAGGGCACCAGCAGGAGAAGTGCGATGCCCCCGCCCCATAAGGCGGACTGCCATGAGTGAAAATGAACGAAACTTGGGCCGACAAGCCCGGCCACAGACGCGCCCAGGCCGTGGCCGATGTAAAGCCAGGTGAGCAACTTGCCGCGGCGGTTCTCCGGCATGAACTCGGTCGCCAGCGCGACAATGTTCGGCATCGTTCCGCCCATGGCTGCGAAGGCCAGAAAGCGCACAAGGGTGAACATTTCAAGCGTCTGGACAGCGGTCGACAGGAGCGTCAGCAGCCCGAAGAAAGTGGCACCGACCAGGATGATATTCCGGCGACCGATGCGATCGGCCAGGACGGGGATGGTGTAGAAGCCCAAGGCCATACCGGCTGCCTGCGCCGAGAACACATAGGCCATGGACGGAATGGGTATATCGAGGTCGCGGGCGATGACGGCCGCGAGGTTCGCAACGATATAGGCGTCATATCCTTCCAGGGCCATGAGGATGCCGCACAGGAGATAGATGGTCCAGCGGTAGCGACCCATCGTTGGGCGCTCGAGAATGCTATCAATCGACTGAACAGCCATGCAGATCCCCTCCGGCCCTCCACATATCGCAGAGCGCTCGCCAATCAGCTAACATCACAAATCGACACGGGCAATATATTCTATATAAATTTAATTATTTGGTCGTTTGCGCGACACTTCGCCCGCTGGCGTCGCGAGCTTGTGCTTCGCCAGGAAATTTTGAAGCAAATCTGCCACGGCGACATTATTGAGATCGGCAAAGGGGAGGTGCGTGTTGCCCTTGAGGCCCGCATTGGCAAGCTCGAGAATTTCCGCCTTGCCCCCATATTGATTGATGAGCTTTACGAACCGCCGGTTCAGCGGCAGCGCGAGTTGCGGACCGCGCGGTTGCGACAGATTGTCTCCCCAGACAAATTGCATGGGGATCTTTGCCAGTTTCTTGAATGTCTCGAGCGGCACGTAGACCGGGCCGTAGGGGCCTGGGGGCGAACCGTCATTCTCGCTCTCCGGTAGAACGAAGCCGACATTTTCATAGGCGACAATCGCCTTCACGCGGTCGCTCTCAATCGCCGTGAGGAGAGCCCGGAGGCCGCCCGCCGAATTCGTGATCATGACCACCGGACCGGTCCGCTCCAGTGCGGCGGCTGCGGCATGCGCCTGCAAGGCGACGTTCTCCATCGTATCATATTCGGCATAACGGGCCCGGCTAGCCTGCTCCCAAGCGCGGGCGTCCGCAGTCGGGAACTGCACGCCGGGGTGCCACTTCATATAGCTTGGGCCAAACCTCCAGGCCGTGAAGGTCTCCTGGTCAGATCCCAAGCGCGGGGCTGACTCCACCGTTTCACAGGGCAGATTCGCGCGGCCGACGCGGGGGCCATCCCAGAGATAAACCGGGAAATGCCGTCGCAGAAAGATGCTGTCGAAACCTTCCCCGCCGTCCCACCGGTTTTTCCAGGCGGCGACACTGGAGCTATGCCAAAAGAAGAGGCCAGTAGGGCCCGCATTCGCCGGGATTTGGTACTCCACATAGCCGTGATCACAGACAGTGGACTTGACGGCTGGGTCCCCGACCCGTGTTCCTCCGGCTGCGAAGGAGCCTTGTCGCTCGATCATCAGGGGCGGCGGCCCCGCGGTCCTCGCGAGCGACGCGGATGGTCCCGTAATGACGAGTACCGCGACGAGGAGGCACCGCGCGATCTGGCCGGGAAACATGTGATTGCGAGTCATCAACCTCTCCAAAGAGTTGGCATCTGGAAGGTGAGCTTGATGCTCCAGCACAGACGCCACTCCCTCGACGTCTATATTATAATACTCTATAAATAATGGCAAGCAAACCTGCTTGTGCTCCACCCATCGCTGAATACGCCGCCCTTCTCGACTTTCCCCAAACAGATCGGATCGCTCGCCGGTCCGAAGCGTTATGCTGCAAATGGCACGGGAGCGGGCACGATGGCGCATGAAGATGACCCCACGACGCAGGACGAGGACACGGTCCATTACGGCGGCCCCTCCGGCGGCTTTGGTTCGCTGAGCGGCGTCGCGCGCATCTTCGGCAAGGAGTGGGCAACGCCCATGGCGCTGGAGACATTGCGGCGCCAGAACAAGCCCGGCGGCTTCATGTGCGTCTCCTGCGCCTGGACCAAACCGGAGCATCCCCACCCCGCCGAATTCTGCGAAAATGGCGCCAAGGCGACGCTGTGGGAGCTCACCACGCGCAGCTGCACACCGGACTTCTTCGCCAAGCACACAGTGACCGAATTACAGGCGTGGCAGGACTATGACCTCGAGCAGACCGGCCGGCTCACCCACCCCATGCGCTACGACCAGGCCAGCGATCGCTATGTGCCGGTCAGCTGGGACGAGGCCTTCGCGGGCATCGGCGCTGAACTCAAGGCGCTCGATCCCAAGTCCACCGTCTTCTACGCCTCAGGCCGCGCCAGCCTGGAGACCTCTTATCTCTATGCCCTGTTCGCGCGGCTCTATGGCCACAACAATCTGCCCGACAGCTCCAACATGTGCCATGAGACGACCTCGGTCGGGTTGAAGAAAGTGACGGGGTCGCCGGTCGGCACCTGTCAGCTCAAGGATTTCGACCATTGCGACGCGATCTTCTTCTTCGGCCAGAATACCGGCACCAACAGCCCGCGCTTTCTCCATACGCTCAAGTCTGCGGTGGAGCGCGGCTGCAAGATCGTTACCTTCAATCCCGTCCGCGAGAAAGGGTTGATCGAGTTCGTCGATCCGCAGAACCCCGTTCAGATGGTGACGCAGAAGCGGACCGAGATTTCCTGCCTCTATTATCAGGTGAAGCCAGGCGGAGACATCGCCGCGATCATGGGGATGATCAAGCATGTCCTCGCGGAAGAAGACCGCCAATGGGCCGAGCAAAAGCAGCATCTTCTGGATATGGACTTCATCGCGCAGCACACGCATGGCTTCGAAGCCATGGTCGAGAAGGTCCGCGCGACCTCCTGGGCTGAGATCGAACAGGAGTCCGGCCTCAGCCGCTCTCATCTCGAAACGGCCGGGCAGATCTATTGCGACGCCAAGAAAGTCATCGGCATCTATGGCATGGGCGTCACCCAGCATGTCCATGGCTCGCAGACCATCGGCATGCTGGTCAACCTGTTGCTGCTGCGCGGCCATATCGGCGTCGAGGGGGCGGGCATCTCTCCCGTGCGCGGCCATTCGAACGTGCAGGGCCAGCGGACCGTCGGCATTTCCGAGAAGCCCGAACTCGTGCCGCTTGATCGGCTGAAAGAGCTGTTCGGCTTCGATCCGCCGACCGAGAAGGGCGTCAACACCGTCGAGGCCTGCGAGGGCATCATCGATGGCAGCATTCGCGCCTTCATCGGCCTGGGCGGCAATTTCGTCCGCGCCATCCCGGAGCGGGAGAAGATGGAGGCCGCGTGGACCAACATGCGGCTCACCGTCCAGATCGCCACCAAGCTCAATCGCAGTCATCTGATCAACGGCGAGGTCGCCTATCTCCTGCCCTGCCTCGGCCGCTCGGAGGAGGACATGCAGGCCGGCGGACCGCAGACCGTGACGATGGAGGATTCGCTCTCAATGATCCATGGCTCGGTCGGCAAGCGCAAGCGGGCGAGCGAGCATCTTCTCTCCGAGCTCGCCATCGTCGCCGGCATGGCCAAGGCGACGCTGCCCGCCCGCCCTGCCGTAAAATGGGATGACTGGGTCGGCCATTACGGCCAGGTGCGCAACCTCATCGAGGCGACCTATCCGGACAAGTTCGCGGACTTCAACCAGCGCCTGTTCACGCCGGGCGGCTTCTTCAAGGGCAACAAGGCCCGCGAGCGCATCTGGCAGACCGAGAGCGGCAAGGCCGAGTTCACGACGCCGACGAGCCTCACCGCCATGGGCGTGCCGGACAAGCCGGGCCGCTACCGGCTCATCACCATGCGTTCGAACGATCAGTTCAACACAACGATCTATGGCTTCTCCGATCGCCTGCGCGGGATCGAGGGCACGCGCGACGTGCTGCTGATGAGCCCGCGCGACATTGAGGCAGCCGGGCTTGCGGCCGGGCAGGTCGTGGGCCTCGCCAGCGATGCGGACGATGGCATTGATCGGCAGGTGGGTGGGCTCACCGTGACCCCCTTCGACCTGCCGGAGGGCTGCGTCGGCGCTTATTATCCGGAGATGAACCCGCTCATCCCGCTCTGGTATCATGACAAAGCCTCCAAGACGCCGGCTGCTAAGGGCGTGCCGGTGCGGATCGTGGCGCAGTCGGCCACCGGAGGGGGACAGGCGGGATGAAGCGCAGTGGCGAAGGCGCTCGGGCGGTTCGCCCGGGCGCCGCGCTGCTCGGCCTGCCGCTGCTGCTCGGCGGATGCGAGGCATTGAAGCTCGGCGTGGTCAACCATGCTGGACCTGTGGCGGCGGACCAGTGGCACCTTTTTCTTCAGCTTGCCCTCGTGCTCATCTTCGTAGCGGGGCCCGTTTTCATCCTCGTCCCCCTCTTCGCTTGGCACTATCGCCTGTCCAACCGGGATGACGCCTATCGGCCCAATTGGGGATTTTCCTGGCCGCTCGAGCTGCTCATCTGGATCCCGCCGGCCGCCATCGTGATCGGGCTCGGCGTCCTCCTGTGGAATGCGACGCACCGGCTCGATCCCTACCGCCCGCTCGCCTCCAACCAGCCGCCACTGGAGGTGCAGGTGGTGGCGCTCGATTGGAAATGGCTCTTCATCTACCCCAAGGAGGGCATCGCGACTGTCAATCGGCTGGCCATCCCTGTGGGCCGGCCGGTCCATCTCAGCCTGACCAGCGGGACGGTCATGCAGTCGCTACTGATCCCGCAGCTTGCCGGGCAAATCTATGCCATGGCCGGTATGCGCACGCATCTGCACCTGGCCGCCAGTCGGGCCGGCGTCTTCCGCGGCCAGAACACGCAGTTTAATGGCAAGGGCTTTCAGAACCAGAAGTTCGATGTGGTGGCGCTGCCGCCGGCCGACTATCGCCGCTGGCTGGGGCAGGTGCGCGCCGTCCGCAGGCCGCTCGACGACAAGACGCTGGCGGCGATCACCGCCCGCTCCATCGCCCCGCAACCCGCCCTGTTCTCGTCCGTCCCGCCGGGCCTGTTCGAGCATCTGATGATAGCGAGCACACAGGGGCAGGCCCATTGAGCGCGCCGCTGCTGCCGGCGCTGCTGGGGCGGTTCCGCTGGGATGCGCTGCCCTTCGTGCGTGCCTGGGAAAACCCCAACGCCAATGAACTGATCGCCGCCGGAGCCGGAGCCTTGGTGGTGGCCGGCGCGCTCTTCATGGTCGTGCTGATCACCCGCCTCGGCCGGTGGCGCTGGCTGTGGACGGAATGGCTCACCAGCCTCGATCACAAGAAGATCGGGATCATGTACATCGTGATCGCACTGGTCATGCTGGCGCGCGCGCTGATCGAGGCCAATTTGATGCGGCTGCAGCAGGCGGTGGCAATCGGCAATCCCGGCCTGGTTGCGCCCGAGCATTTTGCCGAGCTGTTCAGCACCCATGGCTCGATCATGATCTTCTTCATGGCGATGCCCTTCCTCACCGGGCTGATCAACTATCTGGTGCCGCTGCAGATCGGCGCGCGCGATGTCGCCTATCCGCTGCTCAACGCCATCGGCCTCTGGCTCACTGCGGCCGGCGCGGGGCTGATGATGGCCCCGCTGGTGATCGGCCGCTTCTCCACCGGCGGCTGGAGCGGCTATCCGCCGTTTACGGAGATCGGCTTCAATCCCGGCGTCGGGCCGGATTACTGGATCTGGGCCATCACTTTGGGCTCGATTGCCTCCACCCTGGCCGGCATCAACATCGCGGTCACCATCTACAAGATGCGCTGCCCGGGCATGACATTGATGCGGATGCCGCTGTTCGCCTGGACCAGCCTGTGCACCGCCATATTGATGATCTTCGCAATGCCGCCGCTGACGGTCGCGACGGCGCTGCTGGCGCTCGACCGCTATCTCGACTTCCACTTCTTCACCAACGCCCTTGGCGGCAACATGATGCACTATGCCAACCTGTTCTGGATGTTCGGCCATCCCGAGGTCTACATCGTCATCCTGCCGGCCTTCGGCATCTATTCCGAAGTGGTCTCCACCTTCTCCTCAAAGGAGCTGTACGGCTACAACTCGCTGGTGATCGCCACGATGGCGATTGCGGTGCTCTCCTTCACCGTCTGGCTGCATCATTTCTTCACTATGGGGCAGAGCCCGAGCCTGAACGCCGTGTTCGGCATCGCGACGATGGCGATCGGTGTGCCGACGGGGGTCAAGATCTACAACTGGATCTGGACGATGTTCCGCGGCGAAGTGCGCTTCACCACGCCCATGTGCTATGCGCTCGCCTTCATGATGACCTTCGTGCTCGGAGGGCTCACCGGCATCATCCTCGCCTTCCCGCCGCTCGATTACATCGTGCACAACACGCTGTTCCTCGTGGCGCATTTCCACAATATGCTGATCTCGGGCACGCTCTACGGCCTGCTCGCCGCCTATACCTTCTGGTTCCCCAAGGCGTTCGGCTTTCGGCTCGATGAGCGGTGGGGCAAGATATCCTGCGCCTGCTGGGTGATCGGCTTCTATCTCGCCTTCATGCCGCTTTACGTGCTGGGCGCTGCAGGCATGGCGCGCCGCACCCCGGCGGTGATGGAGACCGCCTACCGGCCCTGGCTCTATGCGGCAGAAGTCGGCGCGCTGGTGCTGTTCTGCGGCTTCGTCGCACTGCTCGTCCAGCTCTGGGTGAGCCTGCGCAACCGCGCCGCCACCCGCGTCTTCGCAGGCGATCCCTGGGATGGGCGGGCGCTCGAATGGTCGATCGCGGCGCCGCCACCGGAGTATAATTTTGCCCGGCTGCCGCAGGTCGACCAGCGCCACTGGTTCTTTGACGCCAAGCGCAAGGGTGCGCCTTATGCCCCGCCGGCCCGTTATGAAGACATCCAGATGCCGAAAAACAGCGCCGTCGCGCCGATCATCGGGATTGCCAGCACGGCAGCCGGTTTTGCTCTTGTCTGGCATATGTGGTGGCTGGCGATCCTTGGCGTGCTGGCTGTCGTTGCGACGGTGATCACGCGCAGTTTTGCCCGCGACACGCACCGGCTGATCCCCGCCAGTGCGGTCGAACGGATGGAGCGGACCTGGCTCGACGCGGTGGCGCGGGCGCGGCCCATCCCCCGCGAGATGGAGACGACCCCGGCGAATGCGGGCCTGGCCGAGGTGCACCCATGACAGCCGGTGAGACAAAACACCCCGGCCTCAATCTAGGCAGCACCGACGCGCAAGCCCATGAGGCGGCGGGCTCGGCCCTGTTCGGCTTCTGGGCGTTCCTGATGAGCGACGCGGTGATCTTCGCGCTGCTCTTCGCAACTTATGGCGTCATGCTCCCCGCGACCGCCGGCGGCCCGACCCCCGCGAGCGAATATAAGATCGGCCCGACCTTTCTGGAAACGCTGGTCCTGCTCACCAGCAGCCTCACCTACGGCCTGGCCTCGATCGCGATGAAGCATGGGGCGGCGCAGGCGAGCATCCAGACCTGGCTGGGGCTGACACTTGCCTTGGGGCTGCTCTTCCTCGGGCTGGAACTGCACGATTTTGCTGGCATGATTGCCCATGGCGCCACGCCCATGCGCAGCGGCTTCCTCTCGGCCTTTTTCGCGCTGGTGCCCCTG
Source organism: Sphingobium sp. B2D3C (assembly GCF_025961835.1). NCBI lineage: Bacteria > Pseudomonadati > Pseudomonadota > Alphaproteobacteria > Sphingomonadales > Sphingobiaceae > Sphingobium > Sphingobium sp. B2D3C. Next base: position 2,332,342 of record NZ_JAOQOK010000001.1, read on the forward strand.
CACGGCCTGCATGTGCTCGCCGGTAGCCTGTGGATTGTCGTGATGATGGCGCAGTTGCGGATCATCGGCCTTGATGCGCGCGTGAAGATCAACCTCCTGAGGCTCGGCCTGTTCTGGCACTTCCTCGACATCATCTGGATCGCGATCTTCTCGACCGTCTATCTACCGGGGCTGATCCCATGAGTGAACGCCGAGACGATCCTCGCCGCGAGGCGCGCGGTTATGTGCTGGGCTACGCCGCCGCGCTCTTGCTGACCAGCGTCGCCTTTGCGCTCGTGCGCTGGCCGGTGCTTGCCAGCACCGCCACCTATGCGCTTGTGCTTGCCTTGGCACTCATCCAGATTGTCGTGCAGTTTCGCTGCTTCCTCCACATCGGCCTCAAGCGCTCGACGCGTGACGACCTCCAGCTCATCCTCTTCTCCAGCCTGATCATCGCGCTCATGGTCGGCGGCACGCTGGTGATCCTGTTCAATCTGCGGATGCGGATGATGTGAGCGGGCGGTCGTTGCGGCGCCAACCTAGCGACGGATGGGCGCCACCTTGGCCAGATCGTTCCGGATCGTGGTCGCGGCGACGCCGCCCTCCCCCATCGCGTGGCTGATCTGGTCGAGGCCGAGGACGACATCGCCAGCGGCATAAAGCCCGGGGATGTCTGTGCGCTGATGGGCGTCGACCATCAGACACCCCTCGGATGTGCGACTTGCGCCGAGCATCCCGGCAAGCTCCGAGCGGATGTCAGAACCCAGCGCCGGATACAGCGTGTCGAAGCGGCGCGTCTCGCTCTCGATGCCGAGCGCGATCTGGTCTTCCACCAAGCTGATGGACGTACATTGTCCGGCGATCCCAATGCCCGCTGCCTTCAGCCCCGCGCATTGCGCCGGTTCCAGACTATGTCCCCCTTCAGGCGCGACCAGCGTGATATCGGCGGAATAGCCGCGAAGGAACGTGGCTTCATTATAGCCGCGCTCGCCCGTTCCGAGCACCGCGATCGCCTTGTCCGTGACTTCATAGCCATCGCAGATCGGGCAATAGCGGAGCCGACCGGTCGCAAGCGCGCGATCATGGCATAGATCGTCCATCATCATGGGGCGGCGATTGACCACGCCGGTGGCGAGCAGGATGGTCCGCGCAGCAAGGCTTCGGCCGCCCGCGTGCGCGATGAACCGGCTGCCATCATGCGCGAGGCTCTCGACGATCCCGTCCTGCAGGCGCGCGCCATAGAGGACTGCCTGTCGACGCATCCGTGCAAGCAGATCGACCCCGGAGATGCCTTCCGGAAACCCGGCATGATTGCGGGTGAGCGGGATCAAGGCGGCTCGGCTATGTCCGCCGTCTATGACGCAGACCGTCAGATGAAAGCGTGCGAGATAGATCGCGGCGGTCAGCCCCGCAGGGCCGCCGCCGACGATCAGGCAGTCCAGCCGTTCAGCCGAAGGGTCGGCCGGCTCCTGGACGGCCATGCTTATTTGCTGGCCTGCGCCATCAGCTCGGCCTTGCGGGCCGCGAGCTCGGCGCCCAGGGCCTTGAGATCGAGTTCGCTCTCGCGGCTTTCAGCAAACATTTCCTGCTCCTCTTCCTCGACATGGTGCTCAACATATTCGCCAAGCACCGTCACTTTGGCGTCGAACAGGCGGTCACCCGCCTTCATGGCCTGGATCTCGGCGATGAGTTGCTTGGCGCTGGCATGTTCCACTTCGGCTTCGTCGAGCAGGTCATCATCGTCGATGGCCTCGCGCGCGGCGGGATAGAAGATTTCTTCTTCGATCTGCGCATGAACCGTCAGAGCAAGGCAGATCTTGTCAGCCAGCACCTGCTTCTCGGCATCGTCTTCGAGATCAGCATATTGATCGAAAAAGCCCTTCACCTCCTTGTGGTCGTCCTTGAGCAGCTTGATCGCGTCGGCGGGCTTTGCCGCCGCCCGCTGGGTCTTGCGCGCCGTCTTCGAGGCGGGCTTCTTCGATGCGGGTTTCGCTTTGGGCTTTGCGGCAGTCTTGGTCGTGGCCATGTCGTATCTCCATCATGGGGACGCATGCGCGCGCCCCTTCGCAGAACAACCACCGAACGACGCCGCGGACCCCGACGCGCCGCCCATATTAACCTTTGGCAATACGATTGCCGTCGTTCATCGCTCCGGCTCCAGACTGGCGATCAGCCCGGGAACGACCGGCAGGAGATCGCGCGCGAGAAATCCGACTTCAGCAATCTGGCTGGCAACGCGGGCGCCCGCCGCGCCATGGACGAAGACACCCCAGGCCGCCGCTCGCAAAGGATCGGCGCCGCGTGCGGCAAGGCCGCCGATGAGACCGGCCAACACATCGCCCGACCCGCCCGTGGCAAGACCGATGCTGCCGCCCTCGAACAGCAAGGGCTCATCTTCCGCAGGTGATGCGATGAGGGTTTTGGCGCTCTTCAGGACGACGACCGCATGGAAGGCGCGCGCCACATGCAGGGCTGCTGCGCGCGGGTCTTTGCGGATCACGTCGATATCCTGCCCGGTCAGAAAGCTCATTTCCCGATGGTGGGGCGTCAGGATGACCCGCCCCTCATGCGCCGCCACCAGCTTCTCGAGCTTTCGGGCACAAGTGAGGGCAGCGGCATCGAGGATGATCGTCTGGCCCGGACTTGGCGTGCCGAGCAGCGCGGCGACAAACTGCTCGGTGCGATCCCCCGCGGACATCCCCGGGCCAAGAATGAGCGTGTCACAGCGCGCGAGGCGGTCCTGCAGCAACGCGACCGCCTCGAGCGCGATCTCGCCATCCTCATCCGCAGGCAGGGCGATCATCGCCGCCTCGGGCACCAGGACGGCGAGCGCCATTGCGGCGGATCGCACCGTCGCCATCTGGAGCTTGCCGGCTCCCGCGCGCAGCGCCGCCTCGCCGGTGAGCCTGAGCGCGCCCGGCATGAACTCCGCGCCGCCGACCAGGAGAACCCGGCCCCGCGCGTCCTTATCGCCCAGCGCCGCGATCGGCGGCAGCGGATGGGCTTCGAGCCAGGCGCGGTCGAGGGTCGGCATCATCCGCGCCGCCCCGTGATCGCGTCAGGTTCGCTGGTGACCGGGGTCGCGTGGTTCTGCATCGGCGCTGTCACATTGTAGCGCTGGAGCTTGAGCCCGCCATCCCGGCCGGCCGACGGATCGAACAGATAGTCGGTAATGGCACAATTGGCCACGTCCCCTTCACGGTCGATGGCCAAGATGCCCTGTTCATCGAGGCTCTCGATGATGTAGCGCATGCAGAGGACCACCACCTGATGCGTGAAGATCATCACCCGCTTTCCGGCATAATGAAGCGAGATGGTATCAAGGACCGAGCGCAACCGCAGGATGACATCGCACCAGCTCTCGCCCCCGGGCGGGCGGTGGTAGAATTTCCCCAGCAGGCGCCGAAATTCGGCCTGATCGGGGAAGATGTTCGCCACGCCGGGCGTGGTGAGGCCATCGAGAATGCCGAACTCCTTCTCACGCAGGCGCTCGTCAAAGCAGATCGGCTCCTGCCCGTCGGTCCCGCCGGCCTCGCGGAAAAGCTCCGCGGTCTGAAAGGCACGGAGATAGGGAGAAGATAAGAGAATCTGTGGCCGATGCTCGGCCGGCTGCTCGCAGAACCACAGGCCCAGCGCGCGCGCTTGCGCCGTTCCGAGGTCGCTCAGCGGCACGTCGGCATCCCGCGAGGTCAGCGCGATCCGGTCATGCGCTGCCTCGTGCGCAGCGTCGCGAGCGACATTCCCCGCGCTCTGCCCGTGGCGCACGATAATCAACTGTTCTGGCCAATGCATACTGCCTCCGCTGGTGATCGCGGAACGTTCCTGACGCTTAATTCGATCCCTATGAGCGTAGAGCGCGGACAGCGAGCACCCCGGCGGCATCCGCGATTCAAAGCGCTCCAGTTGTCCGCTTCCGAGCCCTTGCTGTCTAAGCCGAGTGCTCCACTCAACGCACCGGTCGGTTGTTGAAGCCGAACCAATAACGGCTCCGAAGGCCAGAAGATTGGGGTTTACAACACCGCTCGGTCGGCAGGAGGGGCCACGCCACCCGCTTCATTCTCGCTCAGCGGCTGCAATCGAGAATCATCTTTTTTGAGTCCCGCGCCTTAGACTGCTTTCTTGGAGTAGCTGGGAGAGTGGCATCGGGCGGCCGAACAGCCAGCCTTGCAGCCAGTGGCATCCTGCGGCCCGGGCGAGGGCCGCTTGATCTTCTGTCTCCACGCCTTCTGCCGTGATCCTAAGACCCAGCGCTTGGGCCAGCGCTACAATGGCTACCAACAAATCGCGACCCGACGCACAGCCCATGGCTTCTTTCACGAAGAGCTTATCTATTTTCAACCGGTCGAATTTGAAGGATTGGAGGTAACCAATACTTGCGAAGCCAGTTCCAAAGTCGTCCAAAGCGAGCCGGATGCCCAAGGTCCGCAGATCGGCCATGATTGCCGCAGCGGCCTGTGGCCGACCCAGCAAATAGCTTTCAGTGATCTCGAGTTCGAGCCGGTCAGCTGGAAAGCCTGTGTCGGCAAGGATCGCGCTGATCTGATCAGCAAGATGTGCATCCCAAAACTGCGCGGGCGAGAGGTTGACCGAAAGATCGATGCCGAGAGGCTTGATGTCGATGCAGGCCCTGCGGAGCACCTGCCCTCCCAAGGAACCGATTAAGCCAGTCATTTCGGCAAGCGGAATGAAGACATCTGGGGGAATTGGACCTTCGGTGGGATGGGTCCATCGCGCTAGGGCTTCAAGCCCAACAATGGCGCCGGATTCCGCTAGAACAATGGGCTGATAGGCCAGTTCAATTCGATTTTCCGCGATTGCAATGCGTAGGTCCTGTTCAAGACGCTTCCGCACGAGATGTTCTTCGTCCAGTTCGAGGGTGAAGTCGCTCCAGCGGTTCTTCCCCCTGGCTTTGGCATTGTACATTGCAACGTCTGCACGGCGCATCAGCTCGTCGATATCGACGAGAGCATCTGAAGAAGACGTCACGACGCCAACGGATATTCCGATGAGAATATTGGCGCCGGCAACCGGAACCGTCGTCTGAAAGGAGGCGATAATGCGTTCGGCGAGCGAACATCCCGGGCCATCGACATCAAGCTGGCACAATATTGCAAACTCGTCGCCGCCCGTGCGAGCAATCAGCGAATGCGCCGGTGCGGCCGCCGCGAGCCGGGATGCCACCTCCCGCAGCAGGGCGTCTCCTGCGCCATGGCCATAAAGATCGTTCACGCCTTTGAAGCCATCCAGGTCCATGTAAAGCAAAACGAAATGATTACCGGTCGCAATCGCCTCGTTGAGCCGACCGAGGAGGACGCGGCGATTAGGAAGCTCCGTTAAAGGATCGTGGTTCGCCAAATGCTGAGTTCTGGCTTGGCTGGCTGTCAATGCTGCAATGGACTGCCCCCCCTGCCGCAGGATAAAAAGCGCAGCGATAACCGCGACAACCATGATGCCGGCAAACCCGGGGATGACCTCGCGACGAAATTGTGTGCCAGGGGTCTCGAACGCGACCTCAACGGATGCGATCTGGTTACCATCCATATCTCGCAGGGCTAGCGCGGCGCTCGACGGGGCTGGCCGTGCCAGGTTTAGCGCTAGGGCGGGGAGATGGTGCTTGCCACGGATACTGGCGAGATGGCTCGCATCAAAACGCTCGGCTATGACGAGCAAGTGCCTCTCACCCACAGGCGCCGACACTTTGTTGGTCAAGGGAACAACGGCAGCAACCGAGTAGACGAAAACCTGACGTTTCTCGCGGGCGAAGCCGCTGACGATTGGCGTGCCACGATCATCCATAGCACGCACTTTTGCCATCGCCGTCTGAATTGACGGCCCCAGTATCTCGGCAAGTTTAGATGAGGATCGGTTCCCGTTGCTAAAGGCGTAGCGGGTCTCCCCGTCAGGACCGATGACGAAGACATGGTCATAATTCTGGGTTTTGCCGAGGTAAGCCGTGATGTTGTCGTCGATCCACACCGCGCTGAAGTCGGACGAAATGTGGCGCACGGCGTCATCCCACTTCGCGTAGTCCTGTAGATCATGCTCCACCATGGAGACGCTTGTCGCGAGGGCAGCTTCCAGCGTCCGCGTCTCGCGTACTGCCTCAAGCCGATCCTGCGCGGAGGTCGTGACTAAAATGAGCCCTAGAATGCTTCCGAAGCACAACCCGAGAAGCAATAGCACAGGCCAGAGATAGCGAGCAGGCACGCGTTGAATGAGTGACATAGGCCTTTGCTGATGTGACTGTTTTCAGCACCTTTGGGCCGCAGGTCGTACCAAGACGTTAATAAAGATTCTCCATTCACCGCATTTCGGATGGAGGGAAAGCTAGCGCCTTTTTCGCTCAGAATGGCCCGTATCTCAGCAGGACCTCGCTGACAAATTTCCGTCTGAGAAAGTGTGCGGACGAACTGCCACGCTCCCTTGAAGTCTCCCTTACGCGAGCTTGCAATCGGCTGAAATTGTTCTCTGAGGCCAAATGCCGTTTGCGTCTTATGACGACTGCACTCCATACGAGCGCTACCCTTTGCCTTCGTGCTGACTGCCGCTCATCGCATCACGACATCCGCCGGCTGTGACGGAAGCGGGAATAGCGATTGAGCAGATCGTTGATCAGTTGCTCGTCGGTATAGCCGGTCACGTCATGAGGCTGCCCGCCGTCGGAAGAGTGCGCCACGGCGCGATAATGTAGGCGCTCTCGCTCCTGGATCTTTCGCGGCTCGGCCCAGACAAAACTCGCCACGCGAAACCCGCGCGCACGGACGGTGTAATCGAAGTCGCCGCGATCGCCATGCGGGATGGTGAGTCCCACATGGTCGGCATCCTGCATGAGGCGCGCGGAAATGCCGCTGTCTCGCATCTGCGCCGCCACGGCCGCGAGGGCCGGCTGGGCAATGTCGGCTAGAAAAGTAAGGACTTCGTCTCGATCGTGAAACCGGGTGATGGTTGCGAGGCGCTGCTGCCATGTGAGGGCGGTTTCTGCGCCCGTGGCATCACCCGCAGTAGACAGGTCCATCGCTTCCTGGCTCTCGGTTTGAAGGGCTCGCAACAGGCCATAGCAAATGAACACCATGACCACAGCGAAGGGCAACGCGCTGGCGATCGCCGCGGTTTGAAGCGCCTGAAGCCCGCCGGCGACCAGCAGCACCGCCGCGACACCGCCGGCGCAGACCGCCCAGAAGACGCGCTGCCAGACCGGAGGGTCTTTCGCGGCCCCGGACGTGATCATATCCATCACCAACGCGCCGGAATCCGCCGACGTTACGAAGAACGTGATGATGAGAAGCGTCGCGATGCCTGAAACAATAGTGGAAAGCGGGAGCTGCTCAAGCGTCTCGAACAAGGCGACCGGGAGGTTGTTAGCGACCGTATCGGCGATGTGGGCTGCGCCGCTCAGATCAAGCGCGATCGCCGTGTTGCCGAATACGGTCATCCAGAGGAAGGTGAACAATGCCGGGACGAGCAGAACGCCGCCAACAAACTGACGGATTGTGCGCCCGCGCGAGATGCGCGCGATGAACATGCCGACAAATGGCGACCATGCGATCCACCAGCCCCAGTAGAACAGCGTCCAGCTACCCAACCACGGATTAGGCTCGTAGGCGTACAGGCGGAAGGTGCGCTGCACGACGTCGCTGAGATACGTCCCCACATTCTGGACGAAGGCCTGAAGCAGAAACACCGTCGACCCTGTCACGAGCACGAAGACCAGCAAAAGGGCGGCCAGAATGATGTTCAGTTCCGACAGGCGCTTCACGCCTCGATCCAGCCCCATGACAACCGACAGCGTCGCCAACCCCGTGATGGCGGCAATCAGGACCAGCTGGATGACCGTATTGCTCGGCAGACCGAACAGATAGCTAAAGCCGGCATTCACCTGCAACACGCCCAGACCAAGCGAAGTCGCCACCCCGAACATGGTGCCCAGCACGGCGAAGATGTCGACAGCGTGGCCGATGGGACCATAGATCCGCTCCCCGATCAACGGGTAGAGCGCCGAACGGATGGTGAGCGGCAGACCGCGGCGAAAGGCGAAATAGGCGAGCGCCAGGCCGACGACGATATAGATTGCCCAGGCGTGGAGCCCCCAGTGAAAAAAGGTAAGGACCATCGCCTGCCGGGCGGATTCGATCGTGCGGCCTTCGCCGACCGGCGGTAAGGCGTAATGCTGGATGGGCTCGGCGACACCGAAGAAGATCAGCCCGATCCCCATCCCGGCGCTGAACAGCATCGCGAACCACGATGGATAGCTGTAGTCCGGCTCGCTGTCGTCGGAGCCAAGTTTGACGTCGCCATAGCGGCTGAACATCAAAAAGAGGGCAAACACGAGAAAGCCGGCCACCGATGCAATGTAGAACCAGCCGAAGTCCGCCACGATGAGCGCCTGCGCAGCGGCGAATAGCCGACCGGCAACATCAGGAACGATTGCTCCAAACAACACAAAGGCGAGAATGAGGCCGGCCGAGACGAAGAACACGGTGGGATTGATCTCAATCCGGCGCTTTATGGTGCCTTCCGGCGTCTCATTAAACGATGGCTCGCTCACCTCTTCCCCCCATGCAGCGAGAACTCTCTTCACGAAAGGGAACGAGGCGAAGCGCGGTCGGTTGCATATGGCTCACAAGGGGCCGTGACCACGTCACCGGCGTAACCTTATAGCGCGGCATCTCTGCACCTGTCCGCTGGCGGAAGACTGACCCACGGAGATGCCGCCCCAATGTGGGTGGTCGTCCAATCGAAGCACCTGCGCGCCTGCGAGCAGGGTTCAAAACAATCCCGAGACAAAGCGTAAAAATGGCGGAAAAGGCTGGAGCGGGTAGCGGGGATCGAACCCGCATCACAAGCTTGGAAGGCTAGTGCTCTACCATTGAGCTATACCCGCTCATCGACCGTTCGCCGATCCTCACCGGCACTCAGCCGGGACGACCGCTCAGTGGCGATGCGCTGGAGCCATTGCCACGACAGGCACGGCAGCGTCAACAGCTTCGCATCGCGATCCTTTGGCGGCAGAGCATTGATCGACCCTCGACTTTGCGCGCCACAGATTGCAAAGGATCGGCAATGAACAGCTTGCCCGATCCTGCCAGCCCTCTCTCGCCGGAGGACGCCGCGCGCGCCTTCGCCGCCATTCTGGATGGCACGGTGGAGGACGAAGCAATCGCCGCCTTTCTGGTCACACTGGCCGAGCGCGGCGAGACGGCCACCGAGATTGCCGCCGCCGCCCGGGAGATGCGGGCGCGCCTCATTCCCGTGCAGGCGCCGGCGGGGGCCATCGACGTGTGCGGCACCGGTGGCGATGGCCATCACACGCTCAACATCTCGACCGCCGTCAGCCTTGTCGTCGCCGCCTGTGGTGCGCCGGTGGCCAAGCATGGCAATCGCGCTGCGTCTTCCAAGGCCGGCGCCGCCGACACGCTCGAGGCGCTGGGTCTCGACCTCGACCGCGCGGCAGAAACCGCCGAGCGCACGCTGGCAGACCTCGGCATCTGCTTCCTCTTTGCGCAAAAGCATCATCCCTCGCTCGCGCGGATCGCGCCGATCCGCAAGGCGCTGGGCCGGCGGACCATCTTCAACCTGATGGGCCCGCTCGCCAATCCGGCCGGCGTCACCCGCCAGCTCATCGGCATCGCGCGCCCGGCCTATGTGCCGATCTATGCGCAGGCGCTGGCCGAGTTGGGCACCGAACGGGCGATGGTGATTTCCGGCGATGAGGGGCTGGACGAACTCTCGCTCGCCGGCGGCAATGACGTGGCCGATGTGACAAGCGACGGCATCGTTGCGATGCGACGGATCAGCGCCGCCGATGCCGGGCTGCCGACACACCCTATCGACGCGATCAAGGGCGGCGACCCGGCCTATAATGCCGCGAAACTGCGGGCGCTGCTGCTGGGCGAGGCCGGCCCGTATCGCGATGCCGTGCTCTTCAATGCCGCTGCGGCGTTGATCGTCGCCGGCAAGGCCGAAACGCTGGCCGAAGGCGTCGAGGAAGCCACCGAAGCCCTCGACCGCGGCCTTGCCAACACCCTGCTCGACTGCTGGATCGCCTACGCATGAACAAGCTCGATGAAATCTGCGCCACCAAGCGGGACGAGGTCGCCGCCCGCAAGCAGGCGACGTCACTCGCTGACCTGCAGGCCATGGCCGCTTCCCAGACCCCGCCGCGCGGCTTCCGTCGCGCGCTCGACGCCAGGGTGGCCGCGGGCGGCTATGGCCTCATCGCCGAGGTCAAGAAGGCCTCGCCCTCCAAGGGGCTGATCCGCGCCGACTTCGATCCGCCGGCCCATGCCCGCGCCTATCAGGCGGGCGGCGCGGCCTGCCTTTCGGTGCTGACCGACGCGCCCTATTTTCAGGGCCATGAGGATTATCTCATCGCGGCCCGTGCCGCCGTCTCGCTGCCGGTGATCCGCAAGGACTTCATGGTCGATCCCTGGCAGGTGCTGGAGAGCCGGGCGATCGGCGCCGATGCCGTGCTGATCATCGTCTCGGCCCTCTCCGATGCGCAGATGCAGGAGATCGAGGATGCCGCGCTCGGCCTCGGCATGGATGCGCTGGTGGAGGTGCATGATGCCGCCGAGCTGGAGCGGGCGCTGACCCTGCGCTCGCGTCTCATCGGCGTGAACAACCGCAACCTCAAGGATTTCTCGGTCGATTTCGCGCGCACCTATGAGCTGGTCGGCAGCGCGCCGGAGGGCTGCACCTTCGTCGCCGAGTCCGGTCTTGGCTCGAAGGCGGACCTCGATGCGATGGCGGAGCATGGCGTGCGCTGCTTCCTGGTCGGCGAATCGCTCATGCGGCAGGATGATGTCGAGGCGGCGACCCGCGCGCTGATCGGCGCATGAGCGGCCTCAGCCATACCGACGAGGCCGGCGCCGCGCGCATGGTGGATGTAACGGCCAAGGCCGACACCAGCCGCACCGCCAGCGCGACCGGTAGGATCGACATGAATGAAGCAGCTCGCGCCGCGATTGCGGACGGCACTGCCGCCAAGGGCGATGTGTTCGCCGCCGCGCGCATCGCCGGCATCATGGCCGCCAAGCGCACCAGCGACATCATTCCGCTCTGTCATCCCCTGCCGCTCACCGGCCTGACCCTGGACCTTGCGCTGGATGCGGGCGGCGCCACCGCCACGGCGACCGTGCGCACCTCCGGAAAGACCGGCGTGGAGATGGAAGCGCTGACCGCCGTCTCCGCCGCGCTGCTGACGCTCTACGACATGCTCAAGGCCGTGGATAAGCACATGGTCATTCGCGACATTCACGTCACTGCCAAGGCGGGCGGCAAGTCCGGCGACTGGACCGCCTGAGATCATGGCGGTGCAGCCATGATCTCCGTTGACGACGCACAGCAGCGGCTGCTCGCCCTCGCCACCCCGCTGGCGCCCGAGGCGGTTTCATTGGCTGAGGCGAACGGCCGATGGCTGGCCGCACCGCTGACCGCAGTCCGCGACCAGCCCTGGACGGCCCTCTCCGCCATGGATGGCTACGCGATCCGTCATGCCGATCTTCCCGGTCCCTGGCGCCTGGTGGGCGAAAGCGCGGCGGGGAGCGTTCCTCCGGCTCAGGCCATCGGCGCGGGCGAAGCAATGCGGATCTTCACCGGCGCACCGCTGCCCCCCGGCGCGGATACCGTGGTGGTGCAGGAAGATATCGCTGCCGATGGCCTGTCCATTCGCCTGACCGGCGACGGACCGGGCGGTGCGGGGCGGCATGTCCGCCCGCGTGCCAGCGATTTTGCGCAGGGCGATACGTTGCTGCCGGCCAGCCTGCGGATCGGCCCGGCGCAAATCGGCCTGGCGGCGCTCGCGGGCCACGAAACGCTGACGGTGCATCGCCAGCCGAGGGTCGCGATCCTCTCCACCGGCGACGAGCTCGTCCCGCCCGGCGCGCCCTGCCCGCCCGGCAAGCTCCCGGCCTCCAACGGCGCGATGTTGCGCGCCATGATTGGCGGCGCGGGCGGCGTGGTGACCATCGAGCGGATCGTGCGGGACGATCTGGATGCACTTACCGCCGCGCTGCGCGATGCGGCTACCGCCGATGTCATCGTCACCTCCGGCGGAGCGTCCGTGGGCGATCACGATCTGGTGCGCCCGGCGCTGGAGGCGGCAGGCGGCAGCATCGATTTCTGGCGGATCGCCATGCAGCCCGGCAAGCCGCTGATCGTGGCGCGCATCGGGCAGCAGATCATGCTCGGCCTGCCCGGCAACCCGGTCTCGGCGATGGTCACCGGCGCGCTGTTCCTGCTGCCGCTCATTCGGCGTCTTGCCGGCGGAACCGATGTGCTGCCCAAGAGCCGCACGGTGCGGCTCGGCGCAGACCTTCCCCCAGTCGGCAAGCGCAGGCTGTTCATGCGCGCGGTGGTCGACGGTGCGGGGATCGCCACGCCGCTGGCTTTCCAGGATAGCGGCGCGATGCACGCCGCTGCGCAGGCCAATGCCCTGATCGTCCGGCCCGAAGGCGCGCCGGCCGCGCGCGCTGGGGAAGAAACAGCCGTGCTCGACTGGGCCGCGCTCGGCCTCGGCGCGGACTAAGCCTTTCCAGCACTCAATACGTATTCTGGGCAATTGCTGCCCTCCCCTCGCGCCCTACAGTCTGCGTCTCAAATGGGGGTCGCATGGCAGAAATTCGGCAAGAGGGGCAGCTAGGCGTCGACCGCCGGGCCATGCTCACAGGAACGATCGGCGCCGCAGCCATGCTGGGGCTGCAGGCCTGCGCGCCAGCCTCCGGTTCCCGTCCGGCGACCCTGCGGGCGCCGAGCCGCCGGACGGCACTCGTTCCCATCCGCATCAGCCGTGACCAATTGATCGACGTGAAATGCTGCATCCGCCCGCTGCGCGCCGCCGGGCCGAATCTGGACGTGGAGACGGTCGGCGATGCCCTCGTCATCCATAATTATGGCCATGGCGGCAGCGGCTGGTCGCTCTCCTGGGGATCGGCCGACATCGCGGTCGGCAAGGCGCTCTCTGTCCTGCCGCGTGAGATTGCAGTGGTGGGATGCGGGATTATCGGACTGACCACGGCCGTAATGGCGCAGCGCGCCGGCCTCAAGGTCACGCTCTATGCGCGCGAATCCATCCAGCAAACCCGCTCGTTCCGCGCCAGCGGATCGTTCACCCCGGATAGCCGCATCGCCTTGGCCGAGCCCGCCGGCCCCGCCTTTGGCAAGCTGTGGGAACGCATGGCCCGCTTCTCGTGGAAGGCCTTTCGCACCTATCTCGGTCTGCCGGGTCAGCCGGTGGAGTTCGGCGATTCCTACCAGCTTTCGGATACGCCGATCACCCGGCGGGAGTGGCCAGCCGACCCTGCAATCACGCAGAGCTTCGCGACGAGTGGGCGGCCACAGCAGAATTCCGAGTTCGGCCATTATAGCGAACGCATTCGGGACATCGTGCCGCAGGCGCAGCCGCTGAGCGCCGAGGAGAACCCCTTCCCGCAACCCCATGTGCGGCGCAGTTCGCAGATGATCTTCAACTTCGCCAGCTATGCCCATGTCATGCTCGGCGAGTTTTTCGAGCGCGGCGGGCAGTTCGTGATGCGCGACTTCGCTCGCCCGGCGGACTATGCGGCACTGCCCCAGAAGGTCGTGATCAACTGCACGGGCTATGCCGCCCGCGACCTGTGGCAGGACAAGACCATCATCCCGGTGCGCGGCCAGACCGGCTGGCTCGTGCCGCAGCCCGACGCCTTCTACAGCGTGCGCTATCGCAATGTTTCGCTCACCTCCAAGCGCGACGGGATCGTGGTGATGAACAATAATCCAGATGTCGGCGAGATGCTGGGCGTGGGCGACAGCATGGAGCTGCCCAATGTCGCCGATATCGAGAAAGGTCTGGAGATCATGGCGCCCGTCTTCGCGCCCGGCTTCCAGGCACAGGGCTGACCGATGCTGCTGCGCACCGCCCCGCTCCTGGCCGCTGCCCTGACCGCCCTCGCCGCGATAGCTGCCACGCCACCTACAGCCAGCACGCGAGACGGCGTCTATACGGCCGCACAGGCCGAGGCTGGCGCCCGCCTCTACGCCACGCGTTGCGCCATGTGCCACGGCCGGGCGCTGGAAGGCACGTTCGAGATTCCCGGCCTTGGCGATCGGTTCATGGCCCATTGGAGCAATGCCCCGCTCTCCAATCTGCATGATTATGTCGGCCGGGCCATGCCGCAATTCGCGCCCGGCTCGCTGACGCCGGACGACACGACGAACATCATCGCCTTTCTGCTGCAGGCCAATGGCCTGCCGGCCGGAAGCGCTGCGTTGCCCAGCGAGGCCGGCGCTCTCGCGCGGATCACCGTGCAGCCCGCAGATCTCAAGCTCACCGCCAGGGCTGTGCCCAGAACACAATAGGCACAGCCCTTTTTCCTTATGACGCACTGCAGCAAATTTGCCACAGATTCCGGGAAAATGCCTTGCGCGCGCGCGAGGCTTTGAGTTTGTCCTTTTTGCAATGCACCATTCATCAAATGAACCGTGCGCGCGTGAACCAAGGTCGATCGCCGTTGGAGTCGGATTGTCCCGGCTTCAGGACGCTGTCTCGCCGCCGCCCGCGTCACCGGCAGATCGGCTGACCATGACGCGGCAGGATCTTCATCGCAGGGACACCGCTCCCATCGAGAAGATCGATGCCGCCGGCGTTCTGGAGACGCAGCCGCCTCGGCTCGCCCACCTCGTCAAGCTCGGGCTTCTCGGGCTGGCCTTTGGGGGGATTTTCGTCGGCCTGCACATGGTGTCGGACAACGAAGATCGGCTGCTGCTGGAAACGCTCACCATCCTCGATCTTCTGGCGCTGAGCTTCCTGCTGCTGCTCGGCATTCGCCGCTGGCGGGAAGCGGCGGCCTACACGATCCGCGCCCAGCATCTGGTCAGTGAACTGGAGACGGCACGGCAGAGTGCGATCAGCGCGAACCTCGCCAAAAGCCGCTACCTTGCCAGCGTCAGTCACGAGATCCGCTCGCCGCTCAATGCCATCTATGGCTATGCGCAGCTGTTCGAGCGGGGCGATGGCGTCAACGCGCAGGAGGCAGCGCGGGTCATCCTGCGCTGCTCGGAGCATCTGACCAATCTGGTCGAGGGGCTGCTGGATATCTCGCAGCTCGAATTCGGGATGCTGCGCGTGCGCACTGAAGAGGTGCGCCTCAACAGCTTTCTCGACCATATCGTCTCGATGATGCGCCCCGCCGCTCACGCCAAGGGCCTCACGTTCACGCTGGAAAAGACTGGCCGCCCCCCCGAGATCGCCCGCTTCGACCAGAACCGGCTGCGCCAGGTGCTGATCAACCTGCTCTCCAACGCGATCAAGTTCACCCAGCAAGGCAGCGTGACGCTCAAAGTGGGTTATGCCGGGCAGATCGCCACCTTTGAGGTGAAGGACACCGGCCCCGGCATCGCGCCGGAAGACCGGCAGCGCATCTTCGAGCCATTCGAGCGCGGCGAGGGGCGGGAGTCCGGCGCCGGCCTCGGCCTCGCCATCTCGCGCACACTGGTCGAGATTCTCGGCGGCCAGCTCGATCTGGTCAGCACGCCGGAAGGCGGCAGTTGCTTCCGCATCGTGATGATGCTGAGCGAGGTCGCCGGCAAGGCCCTCTCCTCGGCGCCCATGCGCAAGCTGACCGGCTATGAGGGCAAGCCCCGCCATGTCCTGCTGGTGGAGGACGATGCCGACCAGCGCCACTTCCTCGAGCAGTTGCTGCGCGGGCTCGGCTTTCAGGTTGAGGCGCGGGCCGATGGCGAACAGGCGCTGCTTGCCGCGCGCGAGACGCCGCCGGACCTCGCCATTCTGGACATCAGCCTGCCCGGTCTATCCGGCTGGGAGATCGGCTGTGAGTTGCGCGCGATGTTCGGCGACCGGCTGCAAATCCTCATGCTCTCGGCCAATAGCGAGGAACTGCACCGGCCGGAGCATGACAGCCCGCAGCACGACCGCTTTCTCGTCAAGCCGGTGGAATTTGAATCGCTCGTCGGCGCGATTGGCGATTTGCTGCAACTGACGTGGCGCTGGCAGGACGATGCGCCGGATGTCGGCAGCGCCGGGCCGGATACACCGTCCGGCCTGCAACCAGCGCCGGTTGCGCTCGACGACACCGCCCGCAAGCACATCGCCCGGATGCAGGAATGCCTGCGGATCGGGCACATTCGCGGGATCGAAACCGAGATCAAGCAGCTGGAGCGCGCCTCACCCGCCGCCGAGCCGCTTGTTCGCCAGCTTTACCAGCACCTCGACCGATACGACCTGACCGCCATGGCGCGCCTCTTACAGGATTACTGACATGATTGGCATTCCCGGACATTCGGACACCGTCCTGATCGTCGATGACGAGCCGGACACGCTGCGGATGCTCACCGCCGCGCTGGAGACAGCCGAGATTTCCGTACTGGTCGCGACCTCAGGCCATGTGGCGCTGGCCCAGCTGGGCAACATCATGCCCGACCTCATCCTGATGGATGCGGTGATGCCCGGCATGGACGGGTTCGAGACCACGCAGAAGATCAAGGCCAATCCCCAGCTCGCCAGCATCCCGATCATCTTCATGACCGGCCTGACGGAGAGCGAGCATGTCGTCGAGGCCTTCGAGGTCGGCGGCGTGGATTATGTCCGCAAGCCGGTGGACCTGCAGGAGCTGCTGGCGCGCGTGCGCGTGCATATGGCGCAGGGGCGTGCCGTCCATGCCAGCGTCGCCAGTCTCGATGCGACCGACCGGCTGATCCTCGCCACCGATGCCCGCGGCAGCCTTTTGTGGTGCACCCCGCGTGCGGAACAGGCCATCTCGCGCGTCTCACCCGGCTGGCTGCGGAGCCAATCCGCGCTGCCGGAAGAAATCCGCAACCAGATCGAGAAGCTGCTGACCAAGGACGAGGGCGTCGCCGGCAATGCCGTGCGCGTGCGACAGACCAAGGGCCAGGGCGAGCTGGAGATGCAGGTCATCGCCCATTATCGGGAGGATGAAGTGCTCATCCGCCTCAACGAGCTCAATCCCGAGCAGGATCTCGACCGCCTGCAGGAGCGCCTGCCGCTCACCCGGCGCGAGGCGGAAGTGCTGCTATGGGTGAGCTATGGCAAGCCCAACCGGGTGATCAGCGATGTGCTGGAGATCAGCCCGCGCACCGTCACCAAGCATCTGGAACGGATTTTCGACAAGCTGGGTGTGGAGACCCGCTCAGCCGCGGCGGCTGTCGCGATCCGCATGTTGGGCCAGTAGCGACTTCTTGCGCAGGGCGGGGGGAAGCCGCGGCGGCCGCATGTACGAGGCCTCCGGCGACGCGCCGCTGGACTTGCGCACCGCGATGGCCTCGATCTCGATCAGGTAGAGCGGGCCGACAAGCGCGGCGACCTGGAAAGTGGAGCGCGCAACGGTGTTGGGATTAGCCTGCGTGCCGAAGAACTGACGGAACCCCTCGTTAACGCCGGCGAAGTCCATCTTGCCGGTGCGCGGGTCCGCCGCGACGAACAGCGACAGCTTCACCAGATCGGACATCTTATAGCCCTGCGCCTCGAGCAGGCTCTTGATCTTGTTGAGGGTGCTGATCGTCTGGGCCTTGGTGTCGCCCATCTCCTCCAGCGTCTTGACCTCGCTCATCGGCTTGGCGGGATCGACCGGGGACGGCAGTTGGCCGGAGAGGTAGAAGGTCTCCATCCCCTCGCCGACGCGTACGCCATCCAGAATGATTGCGTTGGGATTGCCCTTGATCCGCGTGACCTCTGCCTGAGCGGGCGCGGCGGTCATCAGCAGCGCGGCGGCACCTGCCAGAACGGTCTTGGCCAACATGGCCTTGAGAGACATGCGACCCAGGTCGCGGCGAGCCGAATAAGCGCGTCTAATCATAGTGATGTTAGCTACGAATACCCCCCCTCCGCCACCATACGACAAAATGCGTATGTCCGAATCCCGACCAGTCCGATCAGCTAGCCAGGCGCAAAACAGCATATCACAGGGCGACGCGGGACGCCCGGCGCAACAACCATAACCCGCCGAAAAGACAGACAAAAAGGAGAGCGCACCACGAGAACAAGGGGGACGTCTTCATGATCACGCGCAGAAATATTGCTGCCCTATTGCTCCTTACGAGCGCAGCCATTCCCGCCGCAGCCGTGGCGCAAACGGCCGAAACGCCGCAGGAGCCGCCGGCCGATGGCGGCGAGATCATCGTCACCGGCACCCGTTCCACCGGCATGATGGCCGCAGAGAGCGCCGCGCCGATCCAGTTGCTGAGCTCCTCCGCACTGGAAAAGGTGGGTCAGCCCAACCTCAACCAGGCCCTCACCCAGCTCGTGCCGAGCTTCCAGGCGCAGACGCAGGGCACCGATATGGCGAGCTTCTCGCTCTCGGCCCGCCTGCGCGGCCTCAGCCCCAACCACACGCTGGTGCTGGTCAACGGCAAGCGCCGCCACGGCAACTCTATCCTTCAGGTCATCAACGGCGCATTCGGCGGTTCCGCCGCGCCGAGCATCGACCTGATTCCGCCGGACATCGTTCAGCGCATCGAGGTCCTGCAGGACGGCGCCGCCGCGCAATATGGTTCGGACGCCATTGCCGGCGTGATCAACATCATCCTCAAGTCGGACACCTATGGCGGCGCGGTGAAGTTCAACGCCGGCCAATATTATGACGGCGAAGGCACGACCTACAGCGCGAGCGGCAATTTCGGCATGCCGATCGGCGACAGCGGCTTCCTGGACCTGTCGCTCTTCCATCGCCGCAATGACTGGACAACGGTCGGTGACGGTCAGTTCTCGGTGCGGAACTATGACGGAACGACCGTCACCAACGTTTCGACCGCCTTCAAGCCCCTGCTCGATGCCTGCAATGCCAAAAATTGCACCGCCGGCATTAACGGTGGCCAGCCGGCGTCGCAACTGACCCTTGGCTTCTACAATTTCGGCTATGATTTCGGTGGCGTTGAGCTCTACTCGTTCGGCAACATCTCCTATCGTCATGGTGACGCCCTGCAGGGCTATCGCCATCCGACCCGCCTGTGCCGCACCACCGCCGGCGCCGCGACGACCACGGACCCGACCAACTGCTTCGGCACCAGCGCCCAGACCGGCCTCGTCCCGCATATCGAGGTGAAGCAGGACGAGTTCCAGTTCACCACCGGCCTGCGCGGCGAGATCAGCGGCTGGGACTGGGATCTGGCCGGCAGCTATTCGGAAGACGTCGCGAAGGTCTACACCACCAATTCGGCCAACGCGTCGCTGTTTGTCGCGACCGGCCAGTCGCCATCCGACTTCTATGACGGCAGCTTCAAGTTCACCCAGTTCGTCGGCACCCTCGATCTTCGCAAGGAGTTCGACGTGGGCTTCGAGGATCCGCTGAATTTCGCCATCGGTGCAGAATATCGCAAGGAAACCTATGCCATTGGCGCCGGCGACGCGCTGTCGCGCTATGTCGAGGGTGGCCAGTCCTTCCCCGGCTATGCTCTCAGCGATGCCGGCACACTCTCGCGCAACGCCAAGGCGGCTTATATCGACGTCGCCGTCAACCCGGTGCCCGACTGGACCGTGGATGTCGCCGGCCGCTACGAGCATTACAGCGACTTCGGCGACACGACGATCGGCAAGATCACGACGCGCTACGACTTCTCGCCGGCCTTCGCGATCCGCGGGACGGCCAGCACGGGCTTCCGCGCACCCTCACTGCAGGAATCCGGCTATTCGGCCACCAACGTCGGGCCGACCTCTGCCACGCTGCAACTTGCGCCCAGTTCGCCGGGATCGGCCAGCGCCGGGTTCGGCGCGCTCAGTCCGGAAAAGTCGGTCAACTTCTCTGCCGGTATCGTGCTCCGCCCGATCTCGCGCCTGACGATTACGCTGGATGGCTATCTCATCAAGATCAAGGACCGCATCGTGTCCTCGGGCAGCATCACCGGCCAGCAGTTCGTCAACCTGACGTCGCCGCCGCAACGTGTCGGTATCGACACGCCGGCCGCGCTGATCAATGGCCTGACGCCCTATGACCTTGTGATCAACGCCATCAATGCCAGCGGCAAGCAGCTCGATCCGACGGTGCGGACGAACGGTTCGCTCGCGATCCAGACCTTCACCAACGGCATCGATACCCGGACGATGGGCCTGGAGCTCGCCGCGCGTTATCCGGTCGATCTGCCCTTCGGTAACATCGATTTCTCGATCGGCGGCAACTACAACCTCACCAAGGTCACGAAGAACAAGCTGGGCACCCTGTTCGGCCCGACCTCCGAGCAGATCATCGAGAAGGCCAGCCCGGCCTTCAAGGGCAACTTCAGCGCCCTGTTCACCAGCGGCAAGTTCACCGCCAATGCCCGCGTGAATTACTACAGCAAGACCAATCAGTTCGTGCAGCCCAACAGCACATCGGCCAACGGCAATGCGAGCCGTGGCATCGCTGCCCTGCCCGCGCCGATCCTGCTGTCGAACAACCAGCGTTACTACAATGCCGAGGTGGCGCCGGCCGCGATCGTCGATCTGGAGTTTAGCTACGAGATCACCAAGTTCGCCAACCTCGCGATCGGCGCGAACAACCTGTTCGACAAGATGCCGGAAGTGCCGGCGCTCGTTGGAAATTACGATCCCGCAACGTGGCCGACGACCGGTGTCTCGCCCTACATCAACAACGGCGGCACGTTCAACGCGCCCTATACCTTCGGTCCCTACGGGTCGAACGGCGGATATTACTACGCCCGCCTGACGCTCAAGTTCTGATCGAACAAGACGAGCCACTTTACATCAACAGTATCTGGACGAGGAGAATGACATTGAAGAAGACCGGCATCACCGCCGCCATGTTGTCAGGAGCGCTGCTTGCAGCGCTCCCCTCGGCCGCCGGCGCGCAGACCGTCGAGCGCACTTATGGCGCGCCGAACTCCCCCATCGCCTCGCTGGCCTTCGTGCCGGCGGGCGCGAACATCATGTTCGTTTCCGGCACCACACCCTCGCCGGTCGATCCGGCCAAGCCGGAAGAACTGGGCGATACCAAAGCGCAGACGCTCAGCATCCTCACCAAGATGAAGGCGTCGCTGGAAGCCAAGGGCTTTTCCATGGGCGACATCGTCAAGATGACGGTGTTCCTCGTCGGTACCCCGGAGACGGGCGGCCGCATGGACTCAGCCGGGATGAATGAGGTGTTCCGCACCTTCTTCGGCACGGCGGAACAACCCAACAAGCCCACCCGCTCGACCATCCAGGTCGCCGCGCTGGGCCGCCCGACCATGTATGTGGAGATCGAGGCCATCGCGGCGAAAATGCCGTGAGGGTCGAGGGAGGCGCATCGGGGGATCGCGCCTCCCTTTTCCACCGGGCACCGGCATCAAAGGACAAGCAAGGATGACGACATCACTGCGGCCGACCCGGCGGGATATGCTGGCGATGATCGGCAAGGTCGGCGGCACGGTCGCGCTCTATCAGGCGATGACAGCGCTGGGCCATGCGGCGGAATCGCAATTCACCGGCCCGCCCCAGCTCACCGGCGCGCCCAAGGGCAAGAAGGTGCTGATCCTCGGCGCCGGCCTTGCGGGTCTGGTCGCCGCCTATGAGTTGCAGCGCGCGGGCTATGCCGTCGAGATACTCGAATATCAGGATCGCCCCGGCGGCCGGAACTACTCGGTGCGTGGTGGCGACAAGGTCGTGGAAGTCGGCGGCGTCTCGCAGACCTGCGCCTTCCAGCCCGGCAATTACCTCAATCCCGGCCCGTGGCGCATCCCCCACCATCACCGCTCGCTCCTGCATTATTGCAAGACGCTGGGCGTGGCGATGGAGCCGTTCATCCAGCTCGATCACAATGCGTTCGTCCACAACAGCAAGGCTTTCGTTGGCAAGCCGCAACGCTACAAGGAGCTGGCGGTCGACTTCAAAGGCCATGTCTCGGACCTGCTCGGCAAGGCGCTCAACGCAGGCGCGCTGAATGATGCGGTGACCAAGGAAGATCAGGAAAAGCTGCTCGAATCTCTGCGCGGCTTCGGTCTTCTCGATGGCGACCTCAATTTCACCAGCAGCCTGCGCGTCTCCGGACAGCGCGGCTATGATCGCGCGCCCGGCGGCGGCGTGAACGGCGCACCCACACCCTCGAAGATCAACAGCCTGTCCGACGTACTCTCGTCCGACATCTGGGCGCATATGAGCTTCTTCTTCAACAATGTGATGCAGACCACCATGTTCCAGCCCAAGGGCGGCATGGACATGATCGGCAAGGCCTTCGCCCGCGCTGTCGGCCCGGTGATCCAGCTCAACACCAAGGTCACCCGCATCACGCAGGACGACAAGGGCGTCACCGCTTATTGGCAGGATATTCCGAGCGGCAAGACCGGCCAGAGCAGCGCTGACTGGTGCGTGAACACCATTCCGCTGCCCGTGCTCAGCCAGCTCGACATGCAGGTCGGTGCGCCACTCAAGGCCGCGATGCGCGCCGTGCCGTATAGCGGGCAGGTGAAGATCGGTCTGGAGATGCGTCGCCGCTTCTGGGAGGAAGATGACGCCATCTATGGCGGTCACAGCTTCACCGATCAGACGATCGGGCTGATCTCCTACCCCAATGACAGGATGTTCGGCAACGGCCCGGCCGTGCTGCTCGGCGCCTTCGCCCGCGATGCTGGCGGGTTCCAGCTTGCCGGCATGACGCCCGCCCAGCGCATCGAGATGGCACTGGCGCAGGGCTCGGTGTTCCACCCGGCCGCCTATCGCAAGGAGTTCATGAACGGCACGTCGGTGGCCTGGAGCCGCCTGCCCTGGATCCTGGGCTGCACCTCGCGCTGGTCGGACGACGCCCGCGCCGCGCATTACCAGAACCTTGTCGCGATGGATGGCCGCATCGTCCTCGCGGGCGAACATGCCTCTTATTACGGCGGCTGGATGGAGGGTTCGCTCCTCTCCGCGCTCGACGCCATCACCCGTATCCACCAGCGCGCCACCGGAGCCTGACGCCATGACCCTCAAAACCGCCGCTGCGCTCGCTCTGGCGGGCGCTCTCCTCGCCGCCACAGTGGCTGTCCGCGCGCAGGATGCGCCAGGCGGCGGGCCGACCAGCGTGGACATCTCCAATGAGGGCAAGGAGGTCTATGAGATGATCTGCCAGGCCTGCCACATGGCGGATGGCAAGGGCGGCGCCGGCGCCGGCGCGGCGATCCCGGCCATCGCGGGCAACGCCAACCTGGCGGACAAGGACTTCATCGCCACGATCCTGGTCAAGGGGCGCGGCGGCATGCCCTGGTTCACGGATATGCTCACACCCGAGCAGATGGCCGCCGTCGCGACCTACGCGCGCAGCCATTTCAACAATTATCCCGATCCCGTCACGGCCGCCGACGTCAAGCGCGTCATCGCCGCGAACGGATCGTCGACGCGCGATTGCAGCACGTGCTGAGCCGTGGGGACGGCCCGGCACTTTTGGGGGACATGAGCATGACCGAATTTACGGCTCCGACACGGCGTGACCTGCTGGCGATGATTGGCAAGGCGGGCGGCGCCATGGCCATGTATCAGGCCATGACCGCCTTTGGCCATGCCGCCGAAACCCAGTTCACCGGCCCGCCCAAGCTCTCCGGCGCGCCCAAGGGAGCCAAGGTGCTGGTGCTCGGCGCGGGCCTTGCCGGCATGCTCGCCGCCTATGAGCTGCGCAAGGCCGGCTATGCCGTGCAGATCCTCGAATATCAGAACCGCCCCGGCGGGCGGAACTACTCGATCCGCGGCGGCGACAAGGTGGTCGAGGTCGGCGGCACGACGCAGACCTGCGAATTCCAGCCGGGCAATTACCTCAACCCCGGCCCGTGGCGCATCCCGCACCATCACCGCACCCTGCTCCATTACACCAAGGCCTTCGGTGTCGAGCTGGAGCCGTTCATCCAGCTCAATCACAATGCCTGGGTCCACAACAGCAAGGCGTTCGGCGGCAAGCCCCAGCGCTACAAGGAGCTGGCCGTTGATTATAAGGGCCATGTCTCCGAGCTGCTCGGCAAGGCGCTGAATGCCGGCGCGCTCGATCAGAAGGTCACCAAGGAGGACAAGGAGAAGCTGGTCGAGGCCTTGCGGGAATGGGGTCTGCTCGATGGCGACCTGAATTACACCAGCGGCCTGCGTACCTCTGGCCAGCGCGGCTATGATCGCGCGCCCGGCGGCGGCGTCAACGGCGCGCCGACGCCTTCCAAGATCAACGATCTGGGCGATGTGCTGGATTCCGGCGTGTGGCAGCAGATGAGCTTCTTCTTCACCAATGTGATGCAGACGACGATGTTCCAGCCCAAGGGCGGCATGGACATGATCGGCAAGGGCTTTGCCAAGCAGGTCGGCGACCTGATCACCTACAATGCCAAGGTGACGAAGATCGCGCAGGGCGAGAAAGGCGTCACCGTCTCCTGGCAGGACCTGACCTCCAGCGCGATGCATGAGGCGAAGGCAGATTATTGCGTCTGCACAATTCCGCTGGGCGTGCTCAACCAGCTCGAGCTGCAGGCGAGCGCTCCCCTCAAGGCCGCCATCGCCGCCGTGCCCTACTCCAACTCGGTGAAGATGGGCCTGGAGATGCGCAGCCGCTTCTGGGAGGAGAAGGACGCGATCTATGGTGGCCACAGCTTCACCGACCAGCAGATTTCGCTGATCTCTTACCCGAACTTCGACTTCTTCGCGGACAAGCCGGCGGTGCTGCTCGGGGCCTTTGCAGGCGGCGCCGGCGGCTATGCGCTGGCCGGCATGACGCCGCAGCAGCGCATCGAAACCGCGCTGGCGCAAGGATCGGTGTTCCACCCGGAAGACTATCGCAAGCAGTTTATGAACGGAGTCTCCTTCGCCTGGAGCCGCACGCCGTGGATCATGGGATGCTGCGCCACCTGGTCGGAGGCGGCGCGCGCGCAGCACTACCAGAATCTGGTCGCCATGGATGGCCGCATCGTCCTCGCGGGCGAGCATGCGTCTTATTATGGCTGCTGGATGGAGGGCGCTCTGCTCTCCTCGCTGGATGCCATTGAGCGACTGCACAAAAAAGCAGTGGCTGGCTGATCGAAACTGGGGCAAAGTAGACAAAATCTACTATCGATATGGATGACGCCGTGGACCTTCTAAACCGGCTGCCGGGCGCCGCCGGGCATCCTCTCTCCTCGTGGCGGCAGGGCACCCTGCTGATCGGGCTCGCGCTTCTCGCGGCATGCGGCAAGGGCGAAACCGAGCAGAAGCGGCAGCCGCCCCTGGTATCGGCGACAAAACCTGCCACCCACGTCTTCCGGGACGAGATTCAGGCCGTCGGCACCGCGCGCGCCAATGAGCAGGTGACGCTTGCCGCCAATGTGACCGAGCGGATCGAGCGGCTGATGTTCGATGATGGCATGTTCGTCCGGTCCGGCCAGTTGCTGGCGGTGCTTTCCAACGCGCAGGAGCAGGCAGCATTGGCCGGCGCCCGGGCAAGCGCCACCGAGGCCGCCTCGCAGCTCGACCGCGTCAACAGCCTGTATGAGCAGGGCTTCGCCACGCGCGCCCTGCTCGATCAGCAGCGCGCCGCCCTGAGCGAGGCCCGGGCCAGTCAGGATGGCATCAAGGCCCAGCTTGGCGACCGGCTGATCCGCGCGCCTTTCTCGGGCTATCTTTCGCTCCGCACCATCTCCGAGGGCGCCATCGTCAACAGCGGCACGCCACTGGTGACGATCAGCGACCTGTCGCGCATCAAGCTGGATTTCACCGTGCCGGAAACGCAGCTCGGTGCCTTGCGCATCGGCCAGCCGATCCGGGCCTCCTCCTCGGCCTATCCCGATGATGTGCTGCAGGGCACGATCAGCACCATCGATCCGGTCATCGATCCGGCAAGCCGCGCCGTCATGGTCCGTGCGACGCTCCCCAATCCCGGCGCGCGGATCAAGCCCGGCATGTTGCTGACCGTCCGCATCGAGACCGGACAGCGCACCGCGCTCGCCGTGCCCGAGACTGCGGTGCTGAGCCAGGGTGACCGGCGCTATGTCTACACACTCGACAAGGACCGCAAGGCCAAGCGGATGGACGTGCGCACCGGGCTGCGAGACAATGGGCTGATGGAAGTGAGCGGCCTGCCGCAGGATGCGCTGGTCGTCTCCGAAGGCGTGGTGAAGGTCGCGGAAGGCCGGCCCGTGCGTCTGGCCGAAGTCGAAAGCAGCAATAGCGCGCAGACTGAAGAGATCGCGCCCAAGGGCACCGCCACGCCGGAAGCGCGGCCATGATCCTTTCGGATATTTCGGTGCGGCGGCCAGTGGTCGCCGCCGTGATGTCCCTCCTGCTCGCGATCATCGGCTTCGTCGGCTTCATGAACCTGTCCGTGCGCGAATATCCGGACACCGACCCGCCCATCGTCTCGGTCGAAACGCGCTATACCGGCGCCAATGCCAGCGTGATCGAGAACCGCATCACCCAGCCGCTGGAGCAGCGGCTTGCTGGCATCGAGGGGATCGAGACGATCAGCTCGACCTCGCGCGACGGCACCTCCAGCATCGTGATCGAATTCCGCGCCGGACGCGATGTCGATGCGGCCGCCAACGATGTGCGCGACCGGGTCGCCGGCGGAGCGGCGGACCGTCCGGACGACGCCCTGCCGCCGGAAGTGCGCAAGGTCGATTCCGATTCCCAGCCGATCATCTTCTTTGCCGTGATGGCGCCGGGCTGGGACCGCACCAAGCTCGGCGATTTCGTCTCGCGGGTCGTGGTTGACCGACTCTCGACCATCGATGGCGTGGCGCAGATCGTCGAACTTGGCATGGCCAAGCCCGCCATGCGCGTGTGGCTCAATGCCGATCGGCTGGCGGCCTTTCGGCTGACCCCCGGCGATGTCGAGGCCGCGCTGCGCCGGCAGAATGTCGAGCTGCCCGCCGGGCGGATCGAGGCGGAGGCGCAAAACCTATCGCTCCGCGTCCAGCGCGACTTCACGACCCCGCAGGACTTTGCCCAGCTTGTCATCGGACGGGGCAGCGATGGCTATCAGGTGCGCCTGGGCGATGTCGCGCGCATCGAGGAAGGGCCGGAAAATCCCTATTCCATCTTCCGCTACAACGGCGAAACAGGCGTTGGCCTCGGCATCGTTCGCCAGTCAGGCGCCAACACGCTGGCGGTGGCGCAAGCCGCCAAGGCGGCTGTTGCGGATCTGAGCAAGAACCTGCCCGAGGGCGTCGAGATCCGCATGGGTGGCGACAGCACCATGTTCATCGACGAGGCCATTCGCGGCGTGTGGCACACCATCTTCGAGGCGGCGCTGCTCGTCACCATCGTGGTATTCTTCTTCCTCGGCAGCCTCCGCGCGACATTGGTGCCGATGATCACCGTGCCGATCTGCCTGCTGACGACCTTCGGCGTGCTGTGGCTGGCCGGCTATTCGATCAACCTGCTCACCTTGCTGGCGCTGGTGCTGGCAATCGGCCTTGTGGTCGATGACGCCATCGTCGTCCTCGAGAATGTCTATCATCGTATTGAGGAAGGCGAAGACCCGCTCTTTGCCGCCTTTTACGGCGCGCGGCAGGTCGGCTTTGCCGTCGTCGCCTCCACCATGGTGGTATGCGCCGTGTTCGTGCCGGTGATGTTCCTCTCCGGCCAGGCCGGCTCGCTGTTCCGCGAACTGGCGGTGGCGATGATCGCCGCGGTCGGCGTCTCGGGCTTCCTCGCCCTCACGCTGACGCCGATGATGTGCTCCAAGCTGCTCAAGGGCAGCCAGCGCGGCCGCCTGACGGCCAAGATCGACCGGTTGATGGAGCGGACGGAAAACGGCTATCGCAACGCGCTCGGCTCGGTGCTCCGCCGCCCCCTGCCGGTGATCGTCGCGTCCGTACTGCTGATCGCCGGCAGCGCGGTGCTGTTCCGCAGCCTGGATTCCGAACTCGCCCCGGCGGAAGACACCGGCGTGATCCAGGTCCGCCTCAACAGCCCGGAAGGGACGGGCTTTGCGCAGGCCGACAAATATCTGCACCAGGCCGAAACGCTGGTCCTGCCCATGGTCGCCGAGGATGGCCCGGTGCGCGGGATGAATGCGCGCATCGGCGGTTTCGGCGGCGGCACCGACGATTTCAACAGCAGCAGCCTCTCGGTGTTCATGAAGCATTGGGACGAGCGCAAGGAAAGCTCGCAGAGCGTCGCGCAGGAGGTCAACAAGCGGCTGGCAGGCCTGCCATCCGTGCGCGGCAACGCCACCGTCACCAACCGCCTTTCGCGCGGCGGCCAGCCGATCAGCTTCGTGATTGCCGGCACCAGCTATGAGGATCTGGCCGTCGCGCGGGACCGCATATTGGATGCGGCGCGCGACAACCCCGGCATCGTCAATCTCGATGCCGACTATGTCGAGAACAAGCCGCAACTGCTGATCGAGATCGATCATCAGCGGGCCGGTGACCTCGGCATTTCCGTCAATGACATCAGCCAGGCGCTGCAGACGATGATGGGGTCGCGCCGCACGTCGACCTATGTGCGCGACGGCGAGGAATATTATGTCGTCCTGCAGGCGGAATCCTTCAATCGCGACGATGAGGCATCGCTGGCGAAAGTCTATGTCCGCGCCGCCGGCGGCGCACTGGTTCCGCTCTCCAACCTGCTGATCGTCAAGCAGGCGGCGACGGCACGCGAGCTGGGCCGCTTCAACAAGATGCGCGCCATTACGCTCAGTGGCGGCCTGGCCGAGGGCTATTCTCTCGGGCGCGCACTCGACTTTCTCAATGAGCAGGCGCGCCAGTCGCCGGAAGTGACCGCCGTGGGCTATAAGGGTGAGAGCCGCAGCTTCATGCAGACCGGCACCTCGATCTGGATCGCGTTCGGCTTTACCGTGGTGGTGATCTACCTGCTGCTCTCCGCCCAGTTCGAAAGCTTCGTCCACCCGCTGGTGATCATTTCCGCTGTGCCGCTGGGCGCCGCGGGCGGCATTATTGGCTTGGCGGTGACGGGGACCAGCATCAACCTGTTTAGTCAGATCGGCATGATCATGCTGGTCGGCCTCGCGGTGAAGAACGGCATTCTGATCGTCGAATATGCCAACCAGTTGCGCGACGAAGGCCGGGATTTTCTGGTGGCGATCAGCGACGCGTCCGTCCGCCGCCTCCGCCCGATCCTGATGACCTCCATCGCCACGGTCGCAGGCGCCATTCCGCTGGCAATCGGCGGGGGTGCCGGCGCGCATGCCCGCTCGTCCATCGGCTGGGTGATCGTGTTCGGCGTCAGCATCGCGACGGCCATCACCCTATTCGTAGTGCCTTTGCTCTACAGCCGCTTTGCGCGGGGCACATCCTCGCCCCAGACCGTCACCCGCCGCCTGCGTGCGCTGATGGGCAAGAACGGGAAGCCCGATGGAACGGCCCAGCCGGCGGAATGATCCGGCCCCGCTAACCGGCCACGCCAGCCAGCTGGGCGACGCCCCAAACGCAAACGGCGCGCCACTCGATGACCGAGGGCGCGCCGCTCAACGACGATGAGATCGTGATGGATCAGTCCATGGTCGCCATGCGCGCATTGCTGTTGGACAGCTGCGCGATGCGGGTCTCGCTGACCTGCTTCATCGACTTGCGGCACTTGAAGTCCGGCGCCAGATCGGCATTCACGCGGTTGCCCGGGTTGCAGGCAGCGGCGATTTCACGAGCGACGCGACCGCGAAACTGGTCGACGCTCTCGGCGTCGGCGAAGTTCACGCCGTCCGTGGAGACGCGCACTTCGACATTTTCACGGGGCTTGGCGAATCCGGCGCTCGAACCGACGAGCAGACCAGCCGCGACGAGGGCGGCGGCAACGATTTTCATGTCTGTTACTCCTGCAAACTCAATTTTTCTTTTCGGTAACTCTTGATGAAGTCAGGCTCGTGACGCTCACAAGGAGCGGTCCTGAACCTGTCCAGCGTTCTTGAGTGCGCTTGCCGTCCAGATAGGTCTGCGGGCGTTCACGGACAAGGCAAAATCGTCGCTGCGCCGCAGAAATCAGCCATTTTTCGATGCTGCAAGGCAGGAAAGCCATGCGCCCCTTGCAATGTCGCAGTACGCCAGGAGACAAGTTTTCGCTTGGTGCTCCGCTCGCGGAAGTCGCGCCAGCGGCGTTGTTCGATGGATTGCGCAAAATCGCGGCCACGTTCCAACCACGCGCGGTGCGATCATCCGCCGTCAAGTCAAATTTCGGAATATTGTGGCTTACGTTCAAAAGTTTACGCCCGTAATCGACCGATAGTTGGATCACCCTGCAAAGTCGGTCGCGTCGCCTTGACCCTAGCCGTGCCCACCGGCAGTCTCGACGATCCCAGCCTAGACTATACAGCGCACAGCCGAGATCACCGGCGCGTTGTGCATTTATGTGCAACTTATTCTTACGCTGCATGGGCGAAATAAGCCGGCGAAATTATTTTTGCGGGCCACGCCATATCCGACCCCATATGGCGTCGTTCGCCCGGATGATGCGCTCGTCGCTCGCGATTTGCGCCGCCGTCTGTCGAGTCGCGCATCCACCCGGTTGTTTTGGATGGCGGCCTGATGCAAGGGAGAGGAGAACCGCAAACGCGGACAGACAGGCCCTCGGGGCAAGGACGACGGAACAGAGTCATGATAGCGACGGACAAGCCGATTGTGTTGTTTGGGGGTGGTGGTTTCGTCGGCCGCCACGTGGCGCAGGAGCTGCTGGCGAAGGGCTATCGCCTGCGCATCGCCCAGCGCGATCCGCGCCAGGCCTTTGCGCTGCGCACGCTGGGCGGCATGGGCCAGATCCAGTTCGCGGCCGTGGACATCACCCGCGCCGATCAGGTCACTGCAGCCCTCACGGGCGCATCCGCCGCAGTCAACTTCGTCGGCCTGCTGACCGGCGATATGCACGCCGCGCATGTGGTGGGCGCACAGACCATATCCGAGGCTGCGGCGGCGGCGCGCCTTGAGGCGCTGGTTCACGTCTCCGCCATTGGCGCGGACGCCGCCAGTGCGTCTGCCTATGGGCGGACCAAGGCCGAGGGTGAGGCGGCAGTGCGCAGCGCCTTCCCGCGCGCGACCATCGTGCGGCCCTCGATCCTGTTCGGGCAGGACGACCAGTTCACCAACCGCTTTGCCCGCCTGATCGCCTCGGGATCGACCCTGCCCGGCCAGATCGTCCCGGTGATCCGTGGCGAGACGCGCTTTCAGCCCGTGCATGTGGTCGATGTCGCCCGCGCCATCGCGCAGGCCGCGACTCAGCCCGAGGATCATGCTGGTCAGACCTATGAGCTGGGCGGCCCGGACACGCTCTCCCTGCGCCAGATCAACTACTGGATCGCCGCCGAGATCGGTCGCCCGTGCAGCTTCCTGCCCATCCCCGACGGTGTCGCCAAGGCGCTGGCCATGCTGACCGGCTGGGCACCGGGCGCGCCGATCACGCGCGACCAGTTCGAGATGCTGCTGAGCGACAATGTCGTTGCGCCGGGCGCGGCGGGCTTCGAGCGGTTCGGCATCACCCCAGCCCCGATGGCGGCGATTGCGCCGGCCTGGCTGGAGCAATATCGCAAGCAAGGGCGGTTCGGCGTCACGGCACGGGCCTGACGACCATCCGTTGGGGGCACTGGCGCTCGTAGCGCGCCCCTGCCCGCCCGCGCCAGACACCTGCCTCGTTTCAAGGATTGCGCCCGCATGGATAGCAACGTCTTCACCGCCATTCTGCTGGGCATATTGGAAGGGCTGACCGAGTTTCTGCCCGTCTCCTCGACAGGCCACCTCATTCTGGCGAGCGAGTTGCTGGGCTTTACCGGCGAATCGTCGGTGACCTTCAAGATCGCCATCCAGTTCGGTGCCATTCTCGCTGTGATGGCTGTCTACTGGCAGCGCTTCTGGGGCGTGGGCACGGGCCTGCTGAAGGGCCGGCCGGACGATATCGCCTTCACGCGCAACGTGTTCCTCGGCTTTGCGCCGGCGCTGGTCATCGGCGTTCTCGCCTATGAAGCGGTGCGCGCCGCTATTCAGACCCCGATGATCGTGGCGGTCGCCCTCATCATCGGCGGCATTCTGATGCTGATCCTGGAGCGGATGGTGAAGACCGTGCGGGTCAAGTCGGTGGAGACCATGCCATTTACCACCGCGCTTGGCATCGGACTGGTGCAGTGCATCGCGATGATACCGGGCGTAAGCCGGTCCGGCGCGACCATTTTGGGGGCGCTGACCATGGGCGTCGACCGCAAGACGGCAGCGGAATACAGCTTCTTCCTCGCCGTCCCCACCATGCTCGCAGCGACCGTCTATGCGCTTTGGAAAGATCGCGCGCTGCTCAACGCCGACGATCTGGGGATGATCGCCATCGGTTTCGGCATGGCCTTCCTCACTGCGCTCTTCGTCGTGAAGGGCTTTGTCGCCGTCGTGACCCGCTACGGTTTCAAGCCTTTTGCCTGGTACCGAATCATAGCCGGGTCGATCGCTCTGATCGCCCTTTTGATGCGATAGGACCGGATCGGACCTATAAGGGGTTTAGATAACCTGTTCAAACCCTAAAAAATGGCCGTGCGCCACATTATAGGTCAGCTATACTGTCCTTAATGTTGAGAAACGCGTGACTTCCGCGATTGTCGTCCCTATGTGCGGCGCCGAAAGGAAGGACCCCGCCCATGGCCGAGAATCCGATGCTCAAATTCGTCATTCGCCCGCAATCCTATCCGGAGAAGCGGTCCGCGAACGAACGCGCGCATGACTTCCATGAAATTTCGGACGGGTTCGAAACGCCCAAGGCCGAGGATCAGGCCGCGCGCTGCTCGCAGTGCGGCGTGCCCTATTGCTCGGTCCACTGCCCGCTGCACAACCACATCCCGGACTGGCTGCGCCTGACCGCGGAAGGTCGGCTGCGCGAGGCGTATGAGCTCTCCAACATGACCTCCACAATGCCCGAGATCTGCGGCCGCATCTGCCCGCAGGACCGGCTGTGCGAGGGCAATTGCGTCATCGAATTTTCCGGCCATGGCGCCGTCACCATCGGCTCGGTCGAGAAGTTCATCACCGATACCGCCTGGGAAGAAGGCTGGGTCGAGCCGGTGCAGGTCGGCAAGGCGACCGGCTTCTCGGTCGGGATCATCGGCGCTGGCCCCGGTGGCCTCACCACGGCGGAATATCTGCGCGCGGCGGGGCATGAGGTGCATGTCTACGATCGTCACGATCGCGCCGGCGGCCTGCTGACCTATGGCATCCCCGGCTTCAAGCTGGAGAAAGAGGTCGTCATGCGCCGCGTCAAGCGGCTGGAGGATGCCGGCATCCAGTTCCACATGGGCTTCGACGTCGGCAAGGACGCCTCGCTGGCCGAGCTGCGCGAGCGGCATGACGCGCTCCTGATCGCAACCGGCGTCTACAAGGCGCGCGACATCAAGGCGCCCGGCGTCGGGACCACCGGCGTGGTCAAGGCGCTCGATTTCCTCACCGCCTCTAACAAGGCCGGCTTTGGGGATCATGTCCCCGCCCATGAGGATGGCTCGTTGCTCGCGACCGGCAAGGATGTCGTGGTGATCGGCGGCGGCGATACCGCCATGGACTGCGTGCGCACCTCGATCCGCCAGGGCGCCAAGTCAGTGCGCTGCCTCTACCGCCGCGACCGGGAGAACATGCCCGGCTCGCAGCGCGAGGTACAGAATGCCGAGGAAGAAGGCGTCGAGTTCGTCTGGCTCTCCGCCCCCGTCGCCTTCGAAGGCACGGAGAAGGTCACCGGCGTGAAGACGACGCGCATGCGCCTCGGCCAGCCGGACGCTTCCGGCCGCCGCGCGCCGGAGCCGGAGCCGGGCAGCGAGACCAGCATTCCCGCCGATCTGGTCATCAAGGCGCTGGGCTATGACCCCGAGGATCTGCCGGTGCTGTTCGGCGAGCCGGGCCTCGCCGTCACCCGCTGGGGCACGCTGCGCGTCGACCATCGCAACATGATGACCAGCGTCGATGGCGTGTTCGCCGCCGGCGACATCGTGCGCGGCGCCAGCCTCGTCGTCTGGGCCATCCGCGATGGCCGCGACGTGGCCGACCATATGCACAGCTATCTGCGTGCGCGGACGCCCAAGAAGCAGGCGGTCGCCGCATGACCGAGATCAATCGCAACTCCGCAGTTGAAAGAACAACCACCATGGTTCCTGAAACCGAACGCGACCGGATCGCCCGTGAGGGCATGTATCGCCCTGAATTCGAGGGGGACGCCTGTGGCGTCGGCCTCGTCGCGGCGACGGATGGCAAGGCCTCGCGCCGTGTGGTCGAGAGCGCCATCGATGCGCTCAAGGCCGTGTGGCACCGCGGTGCTGTCGATGCCGATGGCAAGACCGGCGACGGTGCCGGCATCCATGTCGATCTGCCGGTGCGCTTCTTCGACGATGCCATTTCCGCCTCCGGCCACAAGCCGCTGCCCAACCGCCTTGCCGTCGGCATGATCTTCCTGCCGCGCACGGACCTGGGCGCGCAGGAGACCTGCCGCACGCTGGTCGAGGCCGAGATCATCCAGGCGGGCTACCGCATCTATGGCTGGAGGCAGGTGCCGGTCGATGTCTCCGTCATCGGTGAAAAGGCGCAGCGCACGCGCCCCGAGATCGAGCAGATCCTCATCTCCGGCCCGATGCCCGAGGAGCAGGACGTCGCCGAGTTCGAGCGCGATCTCTATCTCGTGCGTCGACGCATCGAGAAGAAGGTGATCGAGGCGCAGATCAACGACTTCTACGTCTGCTCGCTCTCCTGCCAGTCGATCATCTACAAGGGCCTGTTCCTCGCGGAATCGCTCTCGGTCTTCTATCCGGACCTGACCGACGAGCGGTTCGAAAGCCGCGTGGCGATCTTCCACCAGCGCTACTCGACCAACACCTTCCCGCAGTGGTGGCTGGCCCAGCCCTTCCGGTCGCTGGCCCATAATGGCGAGATCAACACGATCCGCGGCAACAAGAACTGGATGAAGAGCCACGAGATCAAGATGGCGGCGCTGGCCTTTGGCGAGCAGTCCGGCGACATCAAGCCGGTGATCCCGGCGGGTGCGTCCGACACCGCCGCGCTCGATGCCGTGTTCGAGACGCTGTGCCGCGCCGGCCGCGACGCGCCGACCGCGAAGATCATGCTCGTGCCAGAGGCATGGCAGCACAATGACGATGTGCCGCAGGCCCACCAGAACATGTACAACTATCTCGCCTCCGTGATGGAGCCGTGGGATGGCCCGGCCGCGCTCGCCATGACCGACGGCCGCTGGGCCGTGGCCGGCATGGACCGCAACGCCCTGCGTCCGCTGCGTTACACGCTCACCTCCGACAATCTGCTGATCGTCGGCTCGGAGACGGGCATGGTCGTGGTGCCGGAAACCACCGTGGTCAAGAAGGGCCGCCTCGGCCCCGGCCAGATGATTGCCGTCGATCTTGATGCCGGCCAGGTCTATGACGACCGCGCCATCAAGGACCGGATTGCCGGCGAGCGGCCCTATGCGGATTATGTGAAGGGCTTCCGCACGGCGGACGACCTCCCCGCCGCTGCTAACGACGCGCGCCCGCAGTGGGACCGCGCCGAGCTGGCACGCCGTCAGGTCGCCGCCAACCTCACCATGGAGGACATGGAGCTGATCCTCAGCCCCATGGCCGAGGATGGCAAGGAAGCGGTCGGCTCCATGGGCGATGATGCGCCGCTCGCGGTGATCACCGAGAAGCCGCGCACGATCAGCCACTTCTTCCGCCAGAACTTCAGCCAGGTGACCAATCCGCCCATCGACTCGCTGCGTGAGCGGCATGTGATGAGCCTGAAGACGCGCTATTCGAACCTCGCCAACATTCTGGAGGAAGACCGCCAGAACAGCGAGGTGATGATCCTGGAATCGCCAGTGCTGCTGTGCGACGACTGGTCGCGGCTGAAGCGCTATTTCGGCAAGACGGTGGCGGAAATCGACTGCACCTTCCCCGCCGATGGTCCGTCGGATGCCCTGCGCGCGGCCATCAACCGCATTCGCGACGAGGCGGAAATCGCCGTGCGCGCCGGCCAGACCGAGCTGTTCCTCTCCGATGAAGCCATCGGGCCGGACCGCGTCGGCATCGCCATTATCCTCGCGGCGGCGGCGGTTCACACCCATCTCGTCCGCAAGGGCCTGCGCTCCTACGCGTCAATCAACGTGCGCACCGCCGAATGTCTGGACACGCATTATTTCGCGGTCCTCATCGGCGTGGGCGCCACGGCCGTGAACGCCTATCTTGCCGAAGCCTGCATCGCCGACCGCCATGCGCGCGGTCTGCTGGGCGACCGCAGCCTGGAGGCGTGCCTCGAGAACTTCCGCACAGCGATCAACGAGGGCCTGCTCAAGATCATGAGCAAGATGGGCATCGCGGTGATCTCCAGCTATCGCGGCGGTTATAATTTCGAGGCGGTGGGTCTTTCGCGGGCGATCGTGAACGATCTGTTCCCGAACATGCCCTCGAAGATCTCCGGCGAGGGCTATGCCTCGCTGCAGTATAACGCGCTCGTCCGCCATGAGGCGGCGTTCAGCAAGGCCGTCGCCACGCTGCCGATCGGCGGTTTTTACCGTCACCGGGCGGGCGGCGATGCCCATGCCTATTCGGCGCAGCTCATGCACCTGCTGCAAACCTCGGTGAACACGGACAGCTACTCGACCTACCTGCAATTCTCGCGGGGCGTCTCGGAGCTGCCGCCGGTCTATCTGCGCGATCTGCTGGAGTTCAACTATCCCGATCAGGCGGTGCCGATCGACGAGGTCGAGGCGATCACCGAGATCCGCAAGCGCTTCGTCACCCCCGGCATGTCGCTGGGCGCGCTCTCACCCGAGGCGCATGAGACGCTGGCCATCGCCATGAACCGGATCGGCGCCAAGGCCGTCTCCGGCGAGGGCGGCGAGGATCGCTCGCGCTTCCAGCCCTATGAGAATGGCGACAACGCCAATTCGAGCATCAAGCAGATCGCCTCCGGCCGCTTTGGCGTTCATGCCGAATATCTGGGCGCCTGCGAGGAAATCGAGATCAAGGTCGCGCAGGGCGCCAAGCCCGGTGAGGGCGGCCAGTTGCCCGGCTTCAAGGTGACCGAGTTCATCGCCAAGCTGCGCCACTCGACGCCCGGCGTGACGCTGATCTCGCCGCCGCCGCATCACGACATCTACTCGATCGAGGATCTGGCGCAGCTCATCTATGACCTCAAGCAGATCAACCCGCGTGCGCGGGTCTGCGTGAAGCTGGTGAGCCAGGCGGGCATCGGCACGGTCGCGGCGGGTGTCGCCAAGGCGCATGCCGACGTCATCCTCGTCTCCGGCAATGTCGGCGGCACCGGTGCTTCGCCGCAGACCAGCATCAAGTTCGCTGGGCTGCCGTGGGAAATGGGGCTGGCCGAGACCAATCAGGTGCTCACGCTCAACGGCCTGCGCCACAAGGTGAAGCTGCGCACGGATGGCGGCCTCAAGACCGGCCGCGACATCGTGATCGCGGCGATCCTGGGCGCCGAGGAATTCGGCATCGGGACGCTGAGCCTCGTCGCCATGGGCTGCATCATGGTCCGCCAGTGCCACTCGAACACCTGCCCGGTGGGCGTGTGCGTGCAGGACGAGCGCCTGCGCGCCAAGTTCACCGGCACGCCGGAAAAGGTCATCAACCTGATGACCTTCATCGCCGAGGAAGTGCGCGAGATCCTGGCGCGTCTGGGCTATCGCAGCCTGGATGAGGTGATCGGCCGTACCGAACTGCTCAAGCAGGTCAGCCGTGGCGCCGAGCATCTGGACGATCTGGACCTCAACCCGATCCTCGCGAAGGTGGATGCGGACGACGACAAGCGCCGCTTCAACCTGCCGACTTGGCGCAACGAAGTGCCGGACAGCCTGGATGCGCAGATGATCGCGGACGCGCAGGCGGTGTTCGAGCGTGGCGAGAAGATGCAGCTCACCTACACGGTGCGCAACACGCACCGCGCCGTGGGCACGCGCTTCTCGGCGCTGATCACCAAGAAGTTCGGCATGTCCACCCTGCAGGATGGGCATGTCCATGTCCGTCTGCGCGGCACGGCCGGCCAGTCGCTGGGCGCCTTCCTGTGCAAGGGCATCACGCTGGAAGTATTCGGCGATGCCAATGACTATGTCGGCAAGGGCCTCTCGGGCGGCATCATCGCCGTGCGGCCGATGGTCTCCAGCCCGCTGGCGAGCCAGGAGAACACGATCATCGGCAACACGGTGCTCTATGGCTCCACCGCCGGGAAGCTGTTCGCAGCCGGTCAGGCCGGCGAGCGCTTCGCGGTCCGCAACTCCGGCGCGCAGGTCGTCGTCGAAGGCTGCGGCGCCAATGGCTGCGAATATATGACCGGCGGCACCGCCGTGATCCTCGGCAAGGTCGGCGCCAATTTCGGCGCGGGCATGACCGGCGGCATGGCCTTCATCTATGATGAAAGCCGCACCTTCCCGGCCCATGCCAATGCCGAGAGCATCGTCTGGCAGCGGCTGGACAGCGCCCATTGGGAAAGCGTGCTCAAGGATCTGGTCGAGGAGCATGTCGCGCGCACGGACAGCGACTGGGCCAAGTCCATCCTGCACAGCTGGGAGCGCAACCGCGATCACTTCTGGCAAGTCTGCCCGAAGGAAATGCTCAGCCGCCTCAAGCAGCCGCTGTCCGACAAGCAAGAGGTTGTCGCGGCGGAATGAAGACAAGACCCCCGGTGGTGACGCCGGGGGTTTTTCTCGACGGATGGCGAGTTAGACGTGCGGCGACGCGCCTTAGCGGTGGGTTCTGCTCATTCCTGCAGAAGCGGCGCGGCGATGACCGGCGCGGCGGCCAGACGCGCGGCGACCTTCGCCGGAGCCGGCTCCTGCACGCGCAAGGGCGCTGAGGGCGGCGAGACAGAAGCGCGGTCCGCCAGGGCTGGTCGCGTAGACTCCTGCAAGTCGACCGCCTCATAAGGCGGCAGCGGCGCATAATCCGCAGGCATCGGCTCCAGATAATCCCGGTGGCGGTTCAGGCCCGCATCGCATCCTTCACAATGGTAGCTGGACGGGCCGTCACGCATCGCTGCGCTTGCATAGGCGCGATCCTCGAAGGACGAGGACGTTTCCTCGGCGCCGGCCTCGCTCCAATACGCAGCCAGTTCGTCTGCACCGGTAGGGCGGCCTGCCCCATTTGCCGTGACGAAATTGCCGAGCACCACGCCGCCGGTTCCGCCCGCCAACAAGACGGCGCCGATAAACCCCCATGTGCGTACGCTGGTGTTCATGGTCCTGTCCCTATCAGATCTCGCCTTCTCGGGCACTCCGCCGTCGGGGATGCTGTCACTGGAACAAGTCCCCTCGCCGCCATTGGTTCCAGCGGTGCAAGTTTCAGCTATGATCGGCCTCGCTGGCGATTTAAGAGCCGCGCATGTGGCATCTCTATCAGTTTCCGCTCTGTCCCTTCTCGCGCAAGGTCCGCTTTCTCATGGCGGAAAAGGGCATCGTGTACGAAACGGTGCGCGAATCGCCCTGGGAAGGTCGGGATGAATTCCTCGATCTGAACCCCGCCGGCACCACACCGGTGATCGTGGCCGATGACGGCCATGCGACACTGGCGGACAGTCAGGCGATCTGCGAATATTTCGAAGAGACGGTGGACAAGTTCCCGCTCATCGCCGGCTCCGCGTTGGATCGTGCGGAAGTCCGCCGGTTGGTCGCCTGGCTGGACCAGATCGTCTATCGCGATGTCGTGGCGCCGCTGCTCAACGAGCGGATGATCAAGCGGGTCGTCTCCCGCACCTCACCCGATGCTGGGGCGCTGCGCGAGGCGATGCGGCGGGCCAACACGCATATGGATTATCTCGATTATCTGCTCGACCATCGCAGCTGGCTGGCCGGCGGAACGATGAGTCTGGCGGACATCGCCGCCGCCGCGCATATCTCCGTCGCGGATTATCTCGGCGGCATCGACTGGGAAGGCCATGGCCAGACCAAGCGCTGGTATGCCGGCATCAAGTCACGCCCTTCCTTCCGTCCGCTGCTGGCGGAGCGGATGGAGATCGTGACGCCGCCTAAATATTACGATCAGCCGGATTTCTGAGCGCGCTCAATGCTCGGTTTCAGCCGCGATATAGACGCGGTTGCGACCATGTTCCTTAGCCAGATACAGGGCGCGATCTGCGGCTTTGAGCGCATCGCGTGGCTCGGTGTAGCCAAAGACATCCGCCACGCCCCCTGAGAAGGTCACGCGGTCCATGCGTTCGCCGGTCTTGCGGTCGACCAGATTGCGCTGCGCCATGTCGATGCGCGCATCGTCCACCACCTTGGCGGCCTCCGCGACGGTCAGCCCCCGGAAGAGCATGACGAATTCCTCGCCGCCGTGGCGCGCGACATGGCATTTATCGCCGGAAATCTTGGCGAGCAGGCCGGCAACGAACTTGAGCACGCGGTCGCCGGCATCATGGCCATGCGTATCGTTGATGACCTTGAAATGATCGATATCGCAGAAGGCGACACACAGGGATTCGCCATCTTCCCGCGCCTTGACGGCTTCCTCACGCAGCGTGTTTTCGAATGCGCGGCGGTTCGGGAGGCCGGTCAGATGATCCTGCTCAGCCGCCTTGCGAGCGCTTTCCAGGTTCTTCTGCAGCAGCCGCGTCTGCGTCTGCCCCTCGCGCATCTTGCTTTCGACTTCGCGCGTCTTCTCGATCATGCTGCGGGTGAGCAGAATGAGATTGCCGAGCGCCTCCCCGGCATCCGACTGCTCCAGCGAGGCGGCCTGCTTCTGCAAGGCCACGCCGAAATCCTTGGCGGAGGTGCTGGATTGATCGACAATGCCGGTGATCTGATCAAGATTGGCCTCGACCTTCTTGAGCATGTCGGCCAGCGTATCAGGGGTCAGTTCCTCGGCCCGCTGGTCGACGATGATCTGCTCGACCGCGCCATTGGTAAGCTTCCCGCGCTCCATCAGGATCGCGCGGACCGCCTTTTCCACGGCGATGTCGTTGCCGGTGATGTAATCCAGCGCCAGTCCGAAGTTGAGCGGCGTCAGATCGAGATCATGGGCGAAGAGAAAGCTGCCGACTTCTTCGTAGATCATCTTGCGCCGCTCGCTCTCGCGGCGAAGATGCGCATTGCCTTCCTCGCGCCGAGCCCCCTCGACGACGTGCGCGCTTTCGGACGCACCTTCCGTGATGCCCAGAATGCGGCCCAACCGGGCCAGCTTCCCACCAAAACTCTCAGACGGCACTTGCGCGGCAGACATGCCTGATCTCCTCCAACGCGGCCCTTCTAGCCGGCTGTGGTAAACAAAGCTTTGAAGGTGACGGGCTGAATTGCGACTGAAATGCAAAAAGCTGTCAGGCGGTCAGACCAGATCGCCCAGCAGCAATTTGGGCCGGCTGCCGCTTTCGCCGCGCGCTTCCGCCATGAACCGATCCTTGAGGGGTCCGAGCTTCTGCACGGCGGACAAGCCCAGCCGACGGATCGCCGAGACCGGCCGGCCCGGCACATCGAACAGGCGGACGAGGCCATCCATCATGATCGTTACGCTCAGCGCATCCAGCGCCCGCCAGCGCTGGTAGCGGGCGAGCAGTTGCGCATCGCCCGGCTCCATGCCCGTGCGCATGCCCTCCACCACGACCTGCGTGAGCGCCGCGACGTCACGATAGCCAAGGTTGACCCCCTGGCCGGCGATCGGATGGATGCCGTGGGCAGCGTCACCCACCAGCGCCAGCCGCTCATCGATGATCCGGGCAGCGCGGTGATAGCCAAGCGGATAGCTCTGCATGGGCGCCGCGAGACGAATGCGGCCGAGGAAATTCCCCATCCGCTTTTCCGCCTCGGCCAGCCAGGCGTGCTCGCCGAGCTTGAGATAGGCCGCCGCGTGCTTTGTCGGCACCGTCCAGACGATGGCCGAGCGATTGCCCGGCAGCATCGGCAGCAGCGCAAACGGCCCGCCGGGATAGAAGATTTCATAGGCGGTGTTGCCGTGCGGATCGTCATGCTCAATGGCCGTGACCAGCGCGGTGTGGGGATAATCCCATTTCGCCACTGTGATGCCAGCCGCCGCACGCGTCGGGCTGCCCCGGCCTTCCGCGCCGACGAGCAGGCTCGCGCCGATCTCGGCGCCGCTTTCCAGCCGCACGCGCACGCCATGCGCATCCCGCACTGTCTCCACGGCCCGGTCGGGCTGGAAGCGCACGATGTTGGCCGCGTCCGCCGTGGCCTCGATCGCGGCCCGCAGCTCGCGATTCTCGACCATGAAGCCCATGGCGCCATCATCGGGATCGGGCGCGAAATCGAGCGCGCCGCCGGTCAGCCCTTCGCTCACCCAGATCCGGTCGATCGGGCAGGTCTTGCCGGCGAGGCGCGGCGCGATGCCGATGGCCTCGAACTGGCGCCAGCTTGCCGAGGAAATCGCGGAGGTGCGTCCATCGAAGCTCTGCGCCGGTACGCGCGCGGGCGCCGCCGGATCGACAATGGCGCTGCGCACGCCATGGCGTTCGAGTGCGACGGCCAGCGTCAGCCCGACAAGACCGCCGCCCAGAATGATGACATCATAGCGTTGCATCGGTCCATTCTAGCGAGGCCGGAGGGCGAAGGCGACTGCCCATTGGAGAAAAGCCCGCGCCTACCAAGACCGGGCTGGCCCCCGCTCACATCAGAAGGCGAGTTGCGCGCTGTCCATGGCCGCAATGTCCGCGGCGCGACGGTAACGGAACACCGTGGCCGGCGGCACGTTGCGCACGATGGTGCCGATCCGCTCCACGCCCAGATCGAGCGCATCGGCGACCGACTCGGCCAGCGGCGGGCGCGGCGAATAAGTGAACTGGATGAACGCACCGCCGGGCCGCAGCAGCCGGAAGGCCTCGCTGACAATCGCGCTTTGCAGGGTCTTGCTCATCGCCAGCAGCGGCAGACCGCTGATCACGCACTGATAGGCACCCTCGCCGCCCGTGCATTGGCCGAGCACGGCCTGAGCCGGCGCCTCGATGATCGAAACGCCCGCAAAATCGCGCCGCAGGTTGCGCGCAAAACCGGGATTGATCTCAACCACT
Organism: Sphingobium sp. B2D3C; assembly: GCF_025961835.1. Lineage (NCBI taxonomy): Bacteria > Pseudomonadati > Pseudomonadota > Alphaproteobacteria > Sphingomonadales > Sphingobiaceae > Sphingobium > Sphingobium sp. B2D3C. Next base: position 2,375,131 of record NZ_JAOQOK010000001.1, read on the forward strand.
TCCAGATGCGTGCGCGGCAGGCCGGTCGCCAAAATCTGACGGGTGAGCGCGCCCGTGCCGCCGCCGAACTCCATGACGAGGCCGCCTTGCGGGTCGATCTGCGAGGCCATCAGCCGGCCAAGGTGCGGGCTGCTCGGCACGATGGAGGCCGTCTGGCGCGGTTTGCGCAGCCAGGCGTGAAGGAATTTCAGATAATCCCCGGCGCTTGACCGACGATCGGTCAGTGCGGAACTCTTGCTCGCCATCGCCCCTCGCTCGCTTGTCACGGAACCGTCTCACTAGTGCGCCGTGGGGGCGCTGGGAAGAGGCAAGATGTGGGTGATCGATCGGCTTTGTGCGCCGCTCGTCCTGAAAAGCACAGGGACCGGCTGGTCAGTGCGTCACATGCCGCACGGCCGCGAGGAGACGCTCCGGATCGAACGGCTTGACCAGCCAGCCCGTCGCGCCGACTTCCCGGGCGCGGGCGCGCTTTTCCTCGCTATATTCAGTGGTCAGCACCAGCACCGGCCGGTCGACATGGCGCCTGCCCTGCGCCCGCAACGTCTCGATGAAGCCGAAGCCATCGAGCCGGGGCATGTTGATGTCCGTGATGACCAGATCGGCCTCATTGGCCTCCAGCCAGTCGAGCGCGGCCTGGCCGTCCTCGGCCTCGACCACCTCATAGCCGCCGCCGGTCAGCGTCATGCGCAGCAACGCCCGCATGCTGCGACTGTCATCGACTGTCAGAACCTTCGGCATGTGCTTGTGCGACCTTCTGCCCGTTCGAGCGAAGGCACGCCATAAGGGTGGCAGCGTTTACAAATCGTCGACAGCGCAGACCGGTGACGGCCCGGCCCGGTCAGATTTCTGCGTTGATCACCCAGTCGTGGAACATGCGCACCGCGCGCTTTTCCATGGCTTTCGGGCGGCAGACGAAGAAATAGCGATAGGGGCTTTCGACATGATAATCGAACAGCCGCACGATCCGCGGGTCATGCGCTTCCTTGAAATGGCGCCCATGCATCGCGGCGATGCCGAGTCCCTGCGCCGCAGCCTCCAGCATCAGCGCACCCGAATCATAATAGTCGATCGACGCCGGCGTCAGATTCGGCAGGCCGACCGCTTCCTTCCAGACGTCGAACGTCGCCGACATGTCGCGGTGAACCAGCAGGGTCTGGCGGGCGATGTCCTCAGGGCGCGTGACCGGCCGGGGGCCTTCCAGCAGCGCCTTCGACCCGATGAGGTAGACAAGATCGCGATCCAGTTCGCGACCGTATAACGACGGATCGACATCTCGCGCCAGCACGATGGCAGCGTCCAGCCCTTCGCCTAGGCGCGCGATGGCGTTCGGGCTGGTATCCACGTCCAGATGCAGATCGGGATGCTGCTTGTGTAGCTCGCCCAGCCGCGGGAACAGGCGCTGGCTGGCGAACAAGGGCAACATGCCCAGCCGCACCCGCATCGTCCGCGCGCCGCCGGTAGCACTCTCGATAGCCGCACCTAGCGCATCGAGGGCGGGCGCGATCTCCTTGATCAGGGCATGGCCGTTCTGATTGAGTTCCAGCTGCTGGTGTTTGCGCTCGAAGAGGTTGTAGCCGAGAAATCGCTCGAGCGCCTGGATGCGGCGGCTGAGCGCGGGGGCTGACAGAGCCAGTTCCTCGGCCGCGGCCTTTACCGAGCCGGTGCGCGCGACCTGCACAAAAGCCTCAAGGGCGGTGAGAGGGGGAAGCCTGCGCATCGATGTTAACGGGACCCAAGTTTATGCTGCATTGCACAACTATGCCGCAAGCGTTCAGCCGACGCCAGCGCGTTTTGAGCCTTTGTTATCTCAACGCTATCCGCGACGCGCCGCCAGCCGCCAGAGCCGTTCGACCGGCCCCTGCCCCATCGATCGCCGCCAAAAGACCGACCAGACGAGCATCACAGCCCACATCGCCAGCACCACCAGCAAAAGCTGCGTCCGCGTCAGCGCGCCGAACAGGCCTCCGCCATAACCGTAGAACAGGGCGGTCATCAGCAGGCTGGTGAGCAGGTAATTGGAGAGCGCCAGCCGGCCAATCGTCGCAATGGCTCGAACCAGCGGCGCTTGCGGATGCTGCGCCGCCAGTCCCATCGCCAGCGCGGCCAGAGCGACGGCCAGGGGCAGACGCAGCGGCACCGACCAGCCGAACAGGGCCGCCTGCGCCGCGAGCGGATCGCCCGACAGCAGCACCCAGATGCCAAGGCCCGCCATCGGCACCAGCCCGACCAGCATCGCCCGGTGCCATGTCGCGCGATATTGGGGGGCCGGCCACTGGCCCGCCATGAAGCCGCCCTTGAGCATCGCCATGCCAAGCGCGATGAAGGCCAGACATTCGGGCCAGGAATAGAGAATCTGGTTTAGCGCCGCCCGCGGCGCGGCGCCGATCCGCTCGGCGAAAATGCCGGCATAGCTACCGGTATAGAGCGCGATCTCATTGGCAACCGCCCGGCTCGCCCCCATTCCGGCCGAGTCCGCATAGGCCTGCCAATGCTCGACGATGGTCGGTGCGGCTCCCGGTGCCAGCGCCGCTGCGCGGAGCGAGAAGGCGGGCCACACCGCCACCAGATTGATCACCCACTGAAGCAACAGCAGTCCCAGCGCGAGCTTGATCAGGCCAAGCGTCTCGAACCGGATGAACAGGGTGGCGATCAGGCCGCACAGGGCCAGCTGGACGAGGATATCCCCCGACCAGAGCAGCAGATAATGCGCTATGCCGATGGGCAGCAGCCACAGCATCCGCCGACGGTGGGCCTGCAGCCCATCCCGGCCGTTCATCTCCGCCGACTCGATCACCAGCAGGATGGACGCACCCAGCAGCATCGCGAAAATCGCGCGCATCTTGCCATCGATCAGCAGGAAGGTCGCTAACCAGGTCGCCAGATCCGCCGGCCCTTGCGTCCCCACCGTGAACGGGTTGAACCCCGCCGCAGAGGGCAGCCCGAAGGTTACGATATTGCCGAGCAGGATGCCCATCACGGCGCACCCCCTCAGAAAATCCAGTCCCTCGATCCGAAAGCCCTCATCGGCCATGCGCTGTGCTGTCCCGGTTGCGGGCCGGGCGCATGAGCGGGCCGGCGCCTTGTTCGATTGGTCGTTGCTCTATCGCCTTTTGGCGTGACGTCCACCCCAAGCTGGTGCATTCGCGCAGCGATGGTCAGCGACTGCAAGACACGCATCGGCGCCGCATTCGGCGCGGCGGCGCCCCGCTATGAGGGCGATGCCGGCGTGCACCGCCATGTCGCCATGCGCCTGCTCGATTTTGCGACGGGCGGCACCGATACCGGTGCGCGCGATCCGGCAACCGTGCTGGAGATCGGCTGCGGCACCGGCCTGCTGACGCGGCTGATTGCGCAGCGCTGGCCGAATGCGGCGATCACCGCCACCGACATCGCGCCCGGCATGATCGCGACGATGCGTGAGGCCGGCAGCCCCGCGCGGCTACTAGTGATGGACGGAGAACGCCCGGATCTGGGCACCGAGCGCTTCGACCTCATTCTCTCCAGCCTCGCTTTCCAGTGGTTCGAGGATTTGCCGGCAGCCCTCGCCCGCCTGCACGGCCTTTTGGCGCCGGGCGGGAGCCTATGCTTCGCCACTATGGGCGCCGAGAGCTTCAGTGACTGGCGCGCGGCCCATGCGCGTGAAGGGCTAGTCTGCGGCTTACGCGACTATCCGGACCGTGATGAGGTGGCCGCGATGGCGCAGGCTTTGGGCCAGTGCGATCTTGCCGAGGAGCTGGTCCCGCTGCCCGCGCCCGGCGGGCTGGCGCTGGCCCGGCATTTCCACGCCATCGGCGCGCGGGTGCCGCAGCCCGGCTATCGCCGCCTTGCGCCCACTTCGCTCCGCCGCGTGATGGCGCGGTTCGATGCGGATGGCGGGGCTTCAAACTACCACATCATCTATGGCAGGCTGTGGCATGACTGATCGACCGACCCTGCGCAGGGCAGTAGCCGAGGATGCCGAAGCCCTGGCGAGGCTGAAGCTTACCTGCTTTCGCGAGACCTTTCTGGAGGACTTCGCGGTCCCCTATCCGCCCGACGACCTCGCCCGGTTCGAAATCGAGGCCTATGGCGCGCAGGCCGTCGCCCGCGAACTGGCAGACCCGACCCACGCCAGCTGGGTGTGCTCTACGGTTGCCGGAGAGCTGGTCGCCTACGCCCATGCCGGGCCGAGTAAGCTGCCGCACCCGGAGGTCAGCGCGCACTCCGGCGAACTCTATCAACTCTACGTCCGTCGCGGCCATCAAGGGTACGGGTTGGGAGGCGCCTTGCTGAAAAGCGCGCTGGATTGGCTTGCAGAGCGCTATCCGGGGCCAAGCTGGCTCGGCGTCTGGTCCGGCAATGACCGGGCGCAGGCGGTCTACGCCGCCGCCGGCTTCCACAAGGTCGGCGATTATCTGTTCCATGTCGGTGACCACCGCGACGAGGAATATATTCTGCGCCGCGACTGAAAGCGATGCAGCGTTTCTGCCGCCCGACGAACCGCAGCCCCGTTTAGAGTTTCGCCATAGTTCGGCGCCTAGCCTGCGCCAGAACGACACGGTGCCAAAAAGCCGTGGCAAAGCTTGGAACGGACGGACAAGATGCGGGCTGCAGAAATCCTCAACAGGTCGGACGTGCCGCGCGGACAGCGGATATGGATGGGGCTCGCCTCAAGCCTGCTGGCGCTCTCGCTGGCCGGCTGCGGTGGCAGTGACAGCGGCAGTGGCGGTGGCGGATCGACGCCAATCACGGTCGCGCCGACACCAACCCCCACGCCGGCGCCAACCCCGGCGCCCACACCCACGCCAAGTCCTACGCCGACGCCGACCCCCACCCCAACGCCGACAAGTTGGACGGCGGCGGCGGCCGCGCTCTACGATACGCAGCCGAATGTCGCCTCGTGCAACACCGGCGTGCTCAAGACCAGCGTGCGGATGGACATGCTGGCCAAGGTGAATGCGGTGCGCGCGCTGCATGGGCTTCCCGCCGTCGTTTACGCTGCGTCTGCCAATCAGGGCGTCGACGATTCCTCGCTCATGATGGCCGCGAACAGGACGCTCGACCACAATCCTCCACCCACATGGACATGCTACACGACCGCAGGTCGCGACGCCGCTGCCTCGGGCAATCTCATCGGCGGATGGGGGTCATTGCCATGGCGGACCGAAGACGATCTGCTGGCGGGATGGATGACGGAGCGCAATAGCCTCTCGATCGGCCACCGTCGCTGGATCCTGAACCCGTTCCTCGGTCAGATTGCTTATGGGCGGTCCGTGTATCAGCTGCCTTCGGGCGAACGCGCAGATGGCGCGACGATGAAGGTCTTTGGTTTCAGCACCAGCGTCGCGGCACCAGCCCCGAGCAGCCTGCCCGATTTCATCGCCTATCCGCAGGGCAATTATCCGCAGCGTTACTTCGGCGCGAGCGACATTCTCTCGTTCACCGTGCTCGCCAACAAGACCGGGGCCTATGGCGCCAACGGAAACGTCGGCTTTAGTGGCGCCATCATCACGGTCAGCAGCGGTGGCACGAGCCTGCCTGTCACCAACGTGAAGTATGACAATGACGGATATGGGGTGCCGAACAACATCGAGTGGCGGGTGACGGGCCTGCAGGCCAACACGACCTACACCGTCAAGATTGTAGGCATCACCGGCGCCCCGCAGAGCGGCTACGAATACACTTTCCGCATGGTGCCCTGACCCGGCCGCATGGTGCCCTGAGCCGGCACCGACGGGCGCCGGTCAGGCGTCCATCAGGGCCGGGAAGAAGCCTTCATGCACGGTGCGCAGATCGGCCAGCGCGACCGAGTGATCGCTCTCCGGCAGCTCGAAGATGATGCGATTGGCAATGGTGCGACCCAGCCGCGCGACCGTGACGCCGCGCGCCTCGGCATGGCTGAGCATCTCGACCAGCGCCGCATCGCGCACCGTCACGACATACAGGCCCTGATCCTCGGCGAAATAGGTTTCCGCCGTCGTGCCGGCAAGCGGCTGATCGAGGATCGCGCCGATGCCGCCGGCAAGCGCCATCTCCGTCACCGCGACGGCGACGCCGCCATCCGACACGTCGTGACAGGCCGTGATGGCGCCGCAGCGAATGGCCTCGCGCACGAAATCGCCGGTCCGGCGCTCGGTGGCGAGATCGACCGGCGGCGGCGGTCCCGCATCACGGCCTTCCAGCCCATGGACCTGCCGCAGCCAGAGTGACTGGCCGAGCGATCCCGTGCGCTCACCGATGAGGAAGATGATGTCGCCGACATCCTTGAACGCGATGGTGCACATCCGCTCGACATCCGGCAGCAGGCCGACGCCGCCAATGGCCGGGGTGGGCAGGATCGCGCTGCCGCCGCCCGTCGCCTTCGACTCATTGTAGAGCGAGACGTTGCCCGACACGATGGGATAATCGAGCGCCCGGCAGGCCTCGCTCATGCCCTCGAGACAGCCGACGATCTGGCCCATGATCTCCGGGCGCTGCGGATTGGCGAAGTTGAGGCAATTGGTGATGGCGAGCGGCTGGCCGCCGACCGCCGTGATGTTCCGCCACGTCTCGACCACCGCCTGGCGACCGCCCTGCACCGGATCGGCATAGCAATAGCGCGGCGTGCAGTCGGTGCTCATCGCCAGCGCCTTCCTGGTGCCATGCACGCGCACGACCGCCGCATCTCCACCCGGCGCCTGCGCGGTGTCGGCGCCGACCATGTGGTCATATTGCTCCCAGATCCAGCGGCGCGATGCGAGATCAGGCGAGCCCATCAGCGCGAGCAGATCGGCGGCCGGGTCCTTGCTATCGGGCGCGCTGGCGAGCGGTGCGAGCGGCGGAGTCGGCACAAGCGGGCGATCGTAGAGCGGGGCGTCGTCGGCCAGCGGGCCGAGCGGAATGTCGCACACCGTCTCGCCATGGTGGACCAGCACCATCCGGCCCGTATCGGTCACTTCACCGATCACCGCGAAATCCAGCTCCCATTTGTGGAAGATCGCCTCGGCAAAGGCCTCCTTGCCGGGTTTGAGCACCATGAGCATCCGCTCCTGGCTCTCCGAGAGCATCATCTCATAGGCGGTCATGCCGGTTTCGCGCTGCGGCACCTTGTCCATGTCCAGCCGGATGCCGACGCCACCCTTGGAGGCCATTTCCACCGATGAACTGGTCAGGCCTGCCGCGCCCATATCCTGAATCGCGACGATGGCGTCAGAGGCCATGAGTTCAAGGCACGCCTCGATCAGCAGCTTTTCGGTGAACGGATCGCCGACCTGAACGGTGGGGCGCTTCTCTTCGGAGTCCTCGCCGAAATCGGCCGAGGCCATGGTGGCGCCATGGATGCCGTCGCGCCCGGTCTTGGAGCCGACATAGACGATCGGATTGCCCACGCCGGAGGCTGCGGAATAGAAGATCTTGTCCGTCTCCGCGACGCCCACAGTCATCGCATTGACGAGGATGTTGCCGTCATAGGCAGCATGGAAATTGGTCTCGCCGCCGACCGTCGGCACGCCCACGCAATTGCCATAGCCACCGATGCCCCGCACCACGCCGGAGATGAGGTGCTTCATGCGCGGATGATCGGGCCGGCCGAAGCGCAGCGCATTCATATTCGCGATGGGGCGCGCGCCCATGGTGAACACGTCGCGCAGGATGCCGCCGACGCCGGTCGCCGCGCCCTGATAGGGCTCGATGTAGCTCGGGTGGTTATGGCTCTCCATCTTGAAGATCGCCGCCTGCCCATCGCCAATGTCGATGACACCGGCATTCTCGCCGGGACCGCAGATCACCCAGGGCGCCTCGGTCGGCAACTTCTTCAGGTGGATGCGGCTGGACTTGTACGAGCAGTGCTCACTCCACATCACCGAGAAGATGCCGAGCTCCGTGATATTCGGCTCGCGGCCGATGGCGTTCACAACGCGCTCATATTCCTCGGGGGTGAAACCGTGTTCGGCGACGATTTCGGGGGTGATGCCTGAGGCGCTTGGGGTGGTGCTGGTCGACATGAGCGGCCTTTATCGCCGCCAGCGGGCGGGCACAACCGCCCGATCGGCCCTTGTAACGAAAAAGGCCGACCCTCTCGGGTCGGCCATATCTTTGAGCATCGGCCCGCCAGGGCGGACCGTGCGGTTGAACCATAAACGGCCGGTCAGCCCGCCTTGCAGGCCTGGCCGTTATACGTGACCGTCTCGCCGGCGCCTTCCAGCTTCGTCGCGCCATCGGCGGAAACGAAGGGCTGGCCGGCTTCCGGTGCCTTGAGACCGGTGATCGGGCCGCCACGTTCGGTGCGCAGGTTCGCCGTCACATCGTCCGTCATGAAGTCGACGAAGATCAGGCTGTTGTCCTTGCAGCGATAGGTGGTGCTGGCACGGAGCATGGGGGGCAGGGCGACGTTACCGGCATTTGCCAGTTCCGCAGCCATTGGGTCATTCGTGCCAGTGTTGAAGGTTTCAGGCTCGGACTTGCACGCAGACAAGGCGAGCGCGGCCGCGCAAAGCGCGATTGAGGGGTATGTGAGGGTTTTCATAGCCCCGCGGCTATTGCGATTCGCTCCCGCGAGGTCAACTTGATTTGCGTGACAATACGCCATTTTTCGGGGGAGCGTAGAGAGCACGCTTGACCCTGTGGGGGAGCCGGGTCAATGCATGGGCATGGCAGACGAGACCGATAACGGCACCCTCAGCTTCGAGGACGCGCTCAAGCGCCTGGAGGCGATTGTCCAGCAACTGGAGCGCGGCGACGTGCCGCTGGACCAGTCCATCACCCTCTATCGCGAGGGCGAGGATCTGCGGCTGCAATGCCAGAAGCGGCTCGATGCCGCCGAGGCCAAGATCCAACAGATTAAGGCAAGCGCCGATGGGTCCGCCCCCCGGACGGCCCCTTATCCCAGTGAATGATCCGCTGATGCGCCAGGACGCCGGAACCCGGCTCGAAACCGCCCTGACGGAGATTGCCGAGGCGATCGACGTGCAGTTCGACCGGCTGCTGCCGGTGCCGGAGGACCAGCGCGCGCGGCTTTATGAAGCGATGCGCTATAGCGCCATTGGCGGCGGCAAGCGCCTGCGCCCGCTGCTGGTGAAGGCAAGCTGCGACCTCTTCAACATTGGCTGGGAAAGCGCGGTACGCGCCGGCCTCGCCGTCGAGTGCATCCACGTCTATTCCCTGATCCACGACGATCTGCCCGCGATGGACAATGACGATATGCGGCGCGGCAAGCCGACGGCCCATCGCGCCTTCGATGAGGCGACGGCGATCTTGGCCGGCGACTGCCTGCACGATCTCGCCTTCGCGGTGCTGGCGGACGAGCGCACGCACGCTGATGCGACCGTGCGCTGCGAACTGATCGCCAGCCTGGCCCAGGCCAGCGGTCCCGCGGGCATGGCCGGCGGGCAGATGATGGACCTCGTCGCTGAAACGACGCCGTTCGATCTGCCGGCGATCACGCGACTGCAATTGCTCAAGACCGGCGCGCTCATTGTTTTCTGCCTGGAAGCCGGCGCCATTTTCGCGCGGATCCCCGAGGAGCGACGCACGAGCCTGCGCGGCTATGCGCATGATGTCGGCCTCGCCTTCCAGATCGCCGACGATCTGCTCGACATCGAAGGGGACGCTGCCGTGACCGGCAAGGCCGTGGGCAAGGACGCCGCTGCTGGCAAGGCCACCTTCGCCTCATTGATGGGCGTGGAGAAGGCCCGGCAGCAGGCATCCCTGCTGGTGGCGCAGGCCAAGGACCATCTGCGCGATTTTGGCGAGGAAGCCGATCTGCTGCGCGACATTGCCGATTTCGCGATCAGCCGCAGCTATTAAGGACGCGCACATGGCTCACCGCATCGGCCTTTATCCGGGAACCTTCGACCCTATCACGCTCGGCCATATGGACATCATCCGGCGCGGATCGAAGCTGGTCGACAGGCTGGTGATCGGCGTGACGACCAATCCCAGCAAGTCGCCTTTGTTCACGCTGGACGAGCGGCTGGCGATGATCCGGCGGGAATGTGCGGGAATCGATGCGGAGATCGACGTGCGGCCCTTCGATTCGCTGCTGATCGATTATGCCCGCTCGGTCGGCGCCTCGCTGATCCTGCGCGGCCTGCGCGCCGTGGCGGACTTTGAATATGAGTATCAGATGGCCGGCATGAACCAGTATCTCGATGCCAGCATCGAGACGGTGTTCCTGATGGCCGATGTCGCGCTGCAGCCCATTGCCTCGCGCCTCGTGAAGGAAATTGCAGGGCTGGGCGGCGACATCGGCAAGTTCGTTTCGCCCGGTGTTCGCACCGATGTGATGGCCCGGCTCGGCATGAGCGTCGACGTCGGCAGAGCAGACGAGACTTGACGGGTCATCATTGGTTCAGCCATGCGACGCTAGTTGGCGGCCGGGCCCGGTTCGGCCGTGGAATGAGGATGGACGACATGCGTGTTACCCGACTGTTTGGCTCCGGCATTGCGCTTGCCGCCGCCTGCGGCCTCATGCTGGCCAGCGCCAATTCCGCGCAGGCCCAGCCGGGCGGCGGTGCGCAGGATGCCCTGGCGAAGGCCGAAATGGCGGCCCGCGCGCAAAAGGATGCCGACGCCCTGCGCGAGGACGCGGAGAAGTCCACGGACAAGCCGCTCGTCGCAATGACGCCGGTCACGCCCGAAAACACCTGGGTGCTGACCCTCTCGGACGGCGCCACCGTGCGCATCCTGCTCCGCCCGGACGTGGCCCCCGGCCATGTCGAGCGGATCAAGACGCTAACGCGGGAAGGCTTCTACAACGGCCTCAAGTTCCACCGCGTGATCGATGGCTTCATGGCGCAGGGTGGCGACCCGAAGGGTGATGGCACCGGCGGATCGCCCCTGCCGGACCTCAAGCAGGAGTTCAGCTGGCTGCCGCACATGCGCGGCACCGTCTCCATGGCGCGCGCGCAGAGCGATGACAGCGCCAACAGCCAGTTCTTCATCATGCTGATGCCGCGCATGCAGCTCGACCACAAATATACGGTTGTGGGCCGGGTGATCGATGGCATGGCCGGTGTCGACCAGATCGCCAAGGGCGAGCCGCCGGCCCAGCCGACGACCATCGTGCGCGCCTATATCCAGAGCGATCAGCAGGCCGCAGCACCCGCCGGCAGCAACACGGCAGGCTGAGCGCGCCGACACGCGCGAGGGATTGCCGGCCAGCCACACCGCGCTGATCGGCACCTGTTCAATGCCCGGCGCAGACGCTAAGGGCGCCAGCCATGCGCGTTGACCTTTTCGATTTCGACCTGCCGCCCGAGCGGATTGCCCTGCGACCGGCCTCGCCCCGCGATGCGGCCCGAATGCTGGTGCTCGAAGGCCAGGACGGGGGCCTGCGCGACATGGGCGTGCGCGATCTGCCGACCGTGCTGCGCGCTGGCGACTGCCTCGTCTTCAACGATACGCGCGTCATCCCCGCCCAGCTGGAGGGGCAACGCGGCGAGGCGAAGGTCGGGGTGACGCTGCACAAGCGCCTCGGCCCGCGCGACTGGCAGGTCTTCGTCCGCAACGCCAAGCGAGTGCGGCCCGGCGACATCATCGCCTTCGCGCAAGGCGTGCAGGCACAAGCCGGCGATCGCGATGCAGATGGCGGCATGACGCTCAGCTTCCTCGGCGACGAACCGGTGGAGCTGCTGCTCGAACGCGCCGGCCAGATGCCCCTGCCCCCCTATATCGCCAGCAAGCGGCCCACCGACCAGCAGGACCGCGAGGACTATCAGACGATGTTCGCGCAGGAACCCGGTGCCGTCGCGGCGCCTACCGCAGCCCTGCACTTCACGCCCGGCCTCGTCGCAGCGCTCGCTGAGGCCGGTATCGGCCAGGCGACGCTTACTTTGCATGTCGGCGCCGGCACCTTCCTGCCGGTCAAGGCCGACGATACCGACGCACACCGGATGCATGCCGAATGGGGGCGGATCGACCAGGCCACGGCGGATCGGCTGAATGCAGTCCGTGCCAATGGCGGGCGCCTGATCGCGGTGGGCACGACCAGCCTGCGCCTCCTCGAAAGCGCAACCGGGGAAGATGGCATCATCCGGCCGTTCGCGGACGAGACGCGCATTTTCATCACGCCGGGCTATCGCTTCCGCGCCATTGACGGGCTGATGACCAATTTCCACCTGCCGCGCTCGACCTTGTTCATGCTGGTCAGCGCGCTGATGGGGCGTGAGCGGATGCAGGCAGCCTATGCTCACGCGATCGCGCAGGGTTATCGCTTCTACAGCTATGGCGATGCGAGCCTGCTGCTCCCCTGAGGGCGGGCAGCGGGGCGCCTAGATCAGCCCGAGCCGGCCAAGATCGGCCGCCAGCTGATCGGGCAGCATGTCGCCGCCCTCGCCCTCCCCCATATCCGGCGGCGCGTCCTCGTGAGCCAGATAGCGCCAACCCTGATGGGCGCGCTTGGGCCGTGGCACCACCGGGATGAGTCGCGGCGCAAGGCGGATCCACTGCCGCCCGTCCGGCCGCGCCTCGAACCCGAGCAGCGGGCTACGCCCGACGATCTGATGCGCCAGTACCCAATAGAGCGACCCGCCGGCCATCTCCTCATGCCGCTTGGGCAAATAGCGCGTCGTCAACCGCGCCTCGCCACCCTCTCCGGCCTGCGCATGGCCCTCCAGCCAGTCCCGCAAGGTGGCGGCGCTCTCAGACTGGAAGGCGATCTTGGTCATATGAAGCGGCATGATGCCGATCTAGGGCGTGGCGGCGAATTCGCAATGGCGGGAAGCGGTGGCGCAAGCTTGGTGGTTGGTGCCTAGGTCCGCATGTCCGCCACCCAACCGGCCGCCGAAGCTAGTTAGGTTATCGAGGGCGGGCGTATTCTACCCTCTCCCCCTGAGGGAGAGGGATGCGCAGACTTGGCAGCGTGCTGCCTAGTCGAAGCTGGGAGAGGGGTATACGATCCGCTGGCTCGCGCGGACCACCGTTACACCACCCCTCATCCAACTGCGCCTAGCCGCCTACTGGCGACAAGGCTGCGTATCCTTCTCCCTCAAGGGGAGAAGGTTGAAGACTTGGCAACAATGTCGTCCTGTTCGCTTAGACGCTTTGCTGCCGCGCAGCAGTCAGATCGCCACCGAAGCGCTCTCCTGACCCGCTATTGGCACGACCTCTGCCACCACCCAAAGCCCCCACAATAGTTTCGCTTCGGCCTGCTAAAGCAAGCGTCGGTTGCGGGCTTGGGTGCTCGAACGCATCTACCACCCATGGCGCACTCTGAGTCCTTTACGGCCGGCACGGTCTATCTCGTTGGCGCAGGTCCGGGCGATCCCGATCTGCTGACGGTGCGTGCTGCCCGTTTGATCGGCTCGGCGAGCATTATCGTGCATGATGGCCTGGTCGACCCCGCCATTCTCGCGCTCGCTTCGCCGGAGGCGGAGCTGATCTCAGTCGCCAAGCAGCGCTCTCGCCATTCGATGAAGCAGGAGGCGATCAATTCGCTGCTCGTCGGCGAGGCGCTTTCGGGCCGGGATGTCGTGCGCCTCAAGGGCGGCGACCCCTTTATTTTCGGGCGGGGCGGCGAAGAGCTGGAGGCCTGCCGCGAGGCTGGTGTGCGCTGCGAGGTCGTGCCCGGCATCAGCGCGGCGGTCGGCGGCGGCGCCAGTGCCGGCCTGCCGCTCACGCATCGCGAGGATGCCAGCATCGTCAGCTTCGTCGCGGGGCAGTGCAAGGGTCTTTCCGAGCAGAACTGGGTTGGCCTTGCCGGGCCGGGTCGCACGCTCGTCATCTATATGGGCCTCGCGACCAGCCAGGATATTGCCGAGAAGCTGATGCGCGACGGGCTCTCGCCCTCGACGCCGGTCGCGGTGATCGAGAAAGCCACGCGCCCCGATCAGCGCGTGCTGCGCAGCCTGCTCGCCGATCTCGGCGATCTTGTGGCGCGCGAGGCGGTCGCGAGTCCGGCGCTGATCGTGGTGGGCGAGGTCGTGCGGCATGCCGATGCGCTCGATTGCCTGCCGCTCGGGTCATTTCACATTCAGCACAGCACAGGTGCGGGGAGCCACTGACGACATGAATATCCTGACCGGCAATGATCTCGCCACCGGCGACGTCATCTGGTGGACTGGCCAAGGCTGGTCCATCCATGTGAACGACGCCGTGGACGTCGGCGAGAAGGGCGCGGAAATCGCCCAGGCCGAAGCCGCCGCGCGTCGCGTGAACGAAGCCTATGTGATCGACGGCGAGCAGGATGGTGAGGGCAATATCCGCCCCGCCCACATCAAGGAGCGCATCCGCGCGCTCGGCCCGACCGTGCGCCTCGACCTGAGCCTCAAACCCGCCGACCCCAATGCCGGCAACTGGGTGATATGATGGCGCGCCAAACCACCCTGCCGTTCGTGTCGAGCGAAGTCGAGACACGCCGCACCCAACGCTTCTCGACTTCGCTCGAAGCGAACGGAAAGTAAGACCATGTATCAGTACGACACTTACGATCAGGCGATGGTGGATGCCCGCGTTGCCGAATTCCGCGACCAGACCCAGCGTCGCCTCGACGGGCAGTTGAGCGAGGCGCAGTTTCGCCCGCTCCGCCTGATGAACGGCCTGTATCTCCAGCTGCACGCCTATATGCTGCGCGTCGCCATCCCCTATGGCACGCTCTCGGGCAAGCAGATGCACATGCTCGCCCACATCGCGCGCAAATATGACCGCGATTACGGCCATTTCACCACCCGCCAGAACATCCAGTATAACTGGATCAAGCTCGCGGACGCGCCGGATATTCTGGCCGATCTCGCATCGGTGGAGATGCACGCCATCCAGACCAGCGGCAACTGCATCCGCAATATCTCGTCCGACCAATATGCCGGCGTCTCCGCCGACGAGGTCGCCGATCCGCGCCCGCTCGCGGAGTTGCTGCGCCAGTGGTCGAGCTTCCACCCGGAGTTCACCTATCTGCCGCGCAAGTTCAAGATCGCGGTGATCGCGAGCGCAGAGGATCGCGCGGCCATGCGCCTGCACGATATCGGCATCGAGCTGGTGAAGAAGGATGACGAGATCGGCGCCCGCGTGTTCGTCGGCGGCGGCATGGGCCGCACACCGATGGTTGCGCCGGAAATCCGCGACTTCGTGCCCTTCGCGGAGATCGTCTCCTATCTGGAGGCGTGCCTGCGGGTCTACAATCGCCACGGCCGGCGCGACAACAAGTACAAGGCGCGGATCAAGATCCTCGTCCACGAAATGGGCCGGGAGGAATATACCCGCCAGGTCGAGGAAGAGTTCGCGCACATGAAGACGCTCGGGCTCGATCCGCCGCTCGCCGAACTGGCGCGCATTGCCGATCACTTCGCGCCCCCCGCCTATGAGAACGGCCTCTCGGACGAGATCGACCTCTCCGACCGGGATTTCGCGGCCTGGGTGAGCACGCAGGTGAAGCCGCACAAGGTGCCGGGCTATGCCATCGTCAACATCAGCCTCAAGCCCATTGGCGGCATTCCGGGCGATGCCTCCTCCGCGCAGATCGACCTGATGGCCGACCTGGCCGAAAAGTACAGCTTCGATGAGCTGCGCGTCACCCACGCCCAGAACATCGTGCTGGCGCATGTCAAGAAGGCGGATCTCTATGCGCTGTGGAAGGCGCTGGAAGAAGCCGATCTCGGCACCGCCAATCTCGATCTCATCAGCGACATCATCGCCTGCCCGGGCCTGGATTATTGCAGCCTTGCCAATGCGCGCTCAATCCCGGTCGCGCAGAAGATCGCGCAGCGTTTCTCCGATCTCGATCGGCAGAAGGAGCTGGGCGAGCTGAAGCTGAAGATCAGCGGCTGCATCAACGCCTGCGGTCACCACCATGCCGGCAATATCGGCATTCTCGGCGTCGACCGGAAGGGTGTGGAGAATTATCAGCTCCTGCTCGGCGGTTCCGGCGCGGACGATGTCAGCCTTGGCCAGATTACTGGTCCTGGTTTCGACGAGAACGGCATTGTCGATGCGGTCGAGAAGGCCACCAACGTCTATCTCGCCAACCGGCAGGAGGGCGAGCGCTTCGTCGACACCTTCCGCCGGATCGGCATGGCCCCGTTCAAGGAGGCACTTTATGCTTGAATATCTGTCCCTGCGTGAAGGCGGCGAGGCAGCCGAACTGCCCGCCGTGACGCTGGAGGCCTTTTCCGGCCAGAGCAATTCGGCCGCGGTGCGTATCGAGCCGGGCGAGGACGCCCGCGAATTGCTGCCGCATCTGGACCGCGTGGCGCTGGTGGAGGTGAACTTCCCCGTGTTCGGCGACGGACGCGGCTATTCGGCGGCGCGCATCCTGCGCGAGGCTGGCTATGCCGGCGAGCTGCGCGCGGTGGGCGATGTCGCGGTCGATCAGATCAGCCATATGGTTCGCTGCGGGTTCGACAGCTTCCGGCCGGACAAGCCGCTCGACCCTGCGCTGGTCGAGGCAGCGCTCAACCGCTTCCCCGGCGTCTATCAGAAGACCGTCGATCCGCGCGCGCCGATCTGGGCGCAGCGCCACGGAGCAAGCAATGGCTGAAGCCGCTCGCCAGATCGACCGGATCGACGCCGCCCCGCGCTGGACGCAGGCAGATGCGGACGCGTTCAACGCGCGCTTTGCGGGCGTGGATGCGGGCACGATGCTCAAGACGCTGTTCGCCGAGGATGCGCTCGGCACGGTCGCCGTCGTCTCCTCCTTTGGCACGGAAAGCGCGGTGCTGCTCCACCTCATCGCACAGGCGGACAAGAGCGTGCCGGTGATCTTCGTCGACACCCTCAAGATGTTCCCGGAAACGCTGGACTATCGCGATACGCTGATCCGCACCCTCGGCTTCACCGACAGCCGCGTGGTCGAGCCCAAGGCCGACGTGCTGGCGGCGAAGGACGACAAGGGTCTGCGCTGGTCCTACGACCCCGATGGCTGCTGCGAAATCCGCAAGGTCGAGCCGCTGGCGCGCGCCAAGCAGGGCCTCGATGCCTGGATTAGCGGGCGCAAGGCCTTCCAGTCCGTGACGCGCCAGAACCTGCCGCGCTTCGAGATCGAGGACGGGCGCCTGAAGATCAATCCGCTGGGTGATTGGGACAAGGCGGCGCTGGAAGCCTATTTCACCGCGCACGACCTGCCCCGCCATCCGCTGGAAGCACAGGGCTATCTCTCGATCGGCTGCGAACCCTGCACCAGCAAGGTGATGCCGGGCGAAGACCCACGTGCCGGCCGCTGGCGCGGCTGGGACAAGGTGGAATGCGGTATCCACACCAGCTCGACGCCGGTGGCGGACCCGGAAGACCCGGCGAACCAGCCGGCGTTTTGAAGGACTTATAACCGTAGCAAGCAACTCTCCTTAGCCCCTCCTCTTCAGAGGAGGGGAGAAATTGGGTGTTGCTCAGATAGTCTGTGAGGTTCCAAAGATCAGTGCTTCCCCGCCCAGCGTGTAGCCTCTAGCGAAGGACGTCAGTCTCCACCCCCAGCCGAAAGCTCCCATGCCCACCTCCCCCACCCCTTATGACGCCATCATCCTGGGCGCCGGCGCAGCGGGGTTGATGTGTACGGCGGTGGCCGGGCAGCGCGGACGCAAGGTGCTGCTGCTCGATCATGCCGACGAGCCGGGCAAGAAAATCCTCATTTCGGGCGGCGGGCGGTGCAACTTCACCAATCTCCATACCGCGCCGGATCGCTACCTCTCCGGCAATCGCCATTTCGCCAAGTCGGCGCTCAGCCGCTACACCGCGCAGGATTTCCTCGCGCTGGTCAAGCGCTACGGCATCGCCTGGCACGAGAAGACGTTGGGGCAACTCTTCTGCGACGGTAGCGCGCGGCAGATCGTCGCCATGCTCCTGGAGGAATGCGCGAAGGGCGCGGTCGACATCGCCTGCGCCTGCCCCATCCGCGAGGTCACCCATGCCGATGGCCAGTACCACGTCAACACACCGCGTGGCATCGCGACCGCGCCGGTGCTGGTCGTCGCCACCGGCGGGCCGTCCATTCCCAAGATGGGCGCGACCGGTTTTGCCTATGATCTCGCCCGCCAGTTCGGCCTCAAGGTCGTGCAGCCCCGCCCGGCGCTGGTGCCGCTGACCCTCAGCGGCGACGATGCGCTGTTCCGGGAGCTGTCCGGCGTCTCGGCCGATGTCGTTGCCCGCACCGGCAAGACGCGCTTTCGCGAGGCGGCACTGTTCACGCATCGCGGGCTTTCCGGCCCGGCGATCCTGCAAATCTCCTCCTACTGGCGCCACGGCGAGGGCGTTGGCATCGATTTTCTGCCCGATCATCCGCGCGACTGGCTGCTTGCCGCCAAGCGCGAGGCCCCGCGCATGACCCTGCGCCGCCTGCTCCGCGCCGCGCTGGCGGAGCGCCTCGCGGACCGGTTGGCGGCCGATCTCGCGCTGGAAGCGGAGCTCGGCAACCTGCCCGACCGCGCCCTTGCCGCCGCACAAGCGCGTCTGGCGGACTGGACGTTCATGCCCAATGGCAGTGAGGGCTATGCCAAGGCGGAGGTGACAGCGGGCGGCGTCGATACCGCGGGTCTCTCCTCGCAGACGATGGAGGCCAAGGCGGTGCCGGGCTTGTACGTGATTGGCGAGGCGGTGGATGTGACCGGCTGGCTGGGCGGGTATAATTTTCAGTGGGCCTGGGCCAGCGCGCATGCGGCAGGACAGGCGGTTTAAGTCCACTGCACCATCATCACACCCACGTGCTCCTGCGAAGGCAGGAGCCCAGGGCGGAGAAGCCGGTCGATTGCGCCCTGGGTTCCTGCCTTCGCAGGAACACGAGATCAGCTACAACCGCCGCTCATCCCCGTTCGTGTCGAGCGGAGTCGAGACACCCAAGGACAGCGCTCTCCGTGTCTCGACTTCGCTCGACACGAGCGGCACCTGAAGGTTCGGGGCTAGCCCCTCACCTCACTCATAACCATCATCCGCCCCGGCATAGCTATCGTCCGCCAGATCGGTGAACCGCGTGATCTTGGAATCGAAGTAGAGCCTCACCTTGCCGGTGGCGCCGTGGCGCTGCTTGGCGACGATCAGCTCGGAATGGCCGGTGATCCGGTCCATTTTCTCGCGCCAGGCGGCATAAGCGCCCTCGTCCTCGATCTTGGGCTCCTTGCTCATCTCGTAATAGTCCTCGCGGTAGAGGAACCACACCATGTCGGCGTCCTGCTCGATCGAGCCGGATTCGCGCAGGTCCGAGAGTTGCGGCCGTTTGTCCTCGCGGCTTTCCACCGCGCGGCTGAGCTGGGAGAGCGCGATCACCGGCACCATCAGCTCCTTGGCGAGCGTCTTCAAACCACGGCTGATCTCGGAGATCTCGTTGACGCGGCTATCGCCGGCCTTGCCCGAGCCTTGCAGCAGCTGGAGATAGTCGACCACGATCATACCGATATTGTGCCGGCGCTTGAGGCGGCGGGCGCGGGTGCGCATCGCCGCGATGGTGAGGCCTGCGGTATCGTCGATGAACAGCGGTAGATCCTGCAACTCACGCGAGGCGCGGACGAGGTTCTGGAACTCGCTATGGTTGATCCGCCCCATGCGCAGCTTCTCGCCACTGATGCCCGACTGCTCGGCGAGGATACGCGTCGCCAGCTGGTCGGCGGACATTTCCAGGTTGAAAATGGCAACCGGTGCGCCGATCGACTTTTCCGGCGGAATGCCGTCGGCCATGTCGCGCATCCAGCGGCTGGCGGCATTATAGGCGATGTTGGTCGCCAGCGAGCTCTTGCCCATGCCGGGGCGCCCGGCAACGATGATAAGGTCCGACGGATGCAGGCCGCCGGTGCGGTTGTTCAGCCCATCCAGGCCCGAGGTGATGCCCGAGACATGGCCCCCGGAATTGAGCGCCTTCTCCGCCATGCCGACCGCAAGCCGCGTCGCCTGCGCGAAGGTCTTCATGCTGCCGGTGTCACCACCCTGCTCGGCCACCGCATAGAGGGCCAGCTCCGCCTGCTCGATCTGCCCCTTGGGGTCGATGGCATCGGAGGTGTCGAGCGCCTTGTCGACCAGCTCCCGCCCGACGCCGACCAGCTCGCGCAGCAGCGCCAGATCATAGACCTGCCGGGCAAAATCGCGCGCGCCGATCACCGCCGCGCCGCTGCCGGTGAGCTGCGCGAGATAGGCCGGGCCGCCCAGTTCCTTGAGCGCCGGGTCGCTCTCCAGCAGTGGCTTCAAGGTCACCGGATTGGCGACCATGTTGCGATCGACCAGCTTGAGGATCGCCTCATAGATGCGCCCATGCAGCGGCTCGAAGAAATGCTCGGCGCGCAGCTCCATCTGCACGTCCTCGACGATCCGGTTGTCGATCATCAACGCGCCGATCAGCGCAGCCTCCGCCTCCACATTGCGCGGCATACGGGCTTCAGAGCCGGGCACATCGGGCACCGGGGCAAGACGGATCGTGTTTTCTGACATGGGGGACGCATTGTCCTCTCTTCCGAGGTGCGGCGCAAGAGCCGAGGGTGCGTCCAACTGTGGAGGACTGTGGATAAGACTGGGGATGGATTTTGGAAGCGCCACCTCAACTCCGTCACCCCGGGCTTGACCCGGGGTCCCGCTTCTCATCACATCAGCCCATGGATCGGGAACGGCAGGGTGGCTGGGTCTACATCATGGCAGATCGCTATCGCGGCACGATGTATGTCGGCGTGACCGCTCATCTCGGCGCGCGCATTCTTCAGCATCGCAGCGGAACAGGATCGGACTTCTGCGCCCGTTATGGATTAGCCCGAATGGTGTGGGCGGAGCCGGGCGAGGACATCGCCCAATGCATCGCTCACGAAAAACGGCTCAAGCGCTGGCGGCGCGAATGGAAGTTCGCGCCGATCGAACGTGATAATCCCGACTGGAAGGACAGGTTCGATCTGCTGGTTTGAAGAAGCGGGACCCCGGGTCGAGCCCGGGGTGACGAGAGAAGAGAGATCGATCTGCCGCGCAATCCGTGGCACAAACCCTCACCCCAACGCCTTCACCGCCTCCAGAACCTCGGCGGCATGGCCCTTCACCTTCACCTTGGGCCACACGCGCACGATCTTGCCGTCCGCATCGGCCAGGAAGGTCGCGCGCTCGATGCCCATATATTTGCGGCCATAAAGGCTCTTCTCAACCCAGGTGCCGAAGGCCTCGCACACGCTGCCATCGCCATCGGATGCCAGCGTGACGGCGAGGCTGTGCTTGTCGGCGAAGCGCTTGAGCTTGGCGGGCGCATCCTTGGAGACCGCGATCACCGGCACGCCCAGCGCGCCGAACGCATCGACCAGCCCGGTGAAGTCGATCGCCTCGGTGGTGCAGCCCGGCGTATCGGCCTTGGGGTAGAAATAGACGACCAGCGGTTTGCCACGAAAATCCGCGAGCCGGATGGGCGCGTCATCCGCACCGGTGAGAGTCACGTCGGGCAGGGTCTCGCCTTGGCTCAGCATCATGTCGTTCCTTCCGATGGCGCCGCCTGGCCGGCCAGCGCGTTCCAGCTCGTGGCGATGATCTGCCGCGCGGCGTCGATTCGGGCAAGCAACTCGCCCCAGTCGCGCGCGCCGCAGGCCCGGGCGACCAGCCAGCGGCTTTCCTCCACCGGCTCGCTCGATTGCGGCGCGACGAGGCGAGCGACGACCAGATAGCGGGTCAGCAGGTCCGCCGCCTCGCGCAGCGCGCTGTCGAGCAGCCCGGCGGCGATCAGTCTCTCCAGCGCCATGTTGAGACTGGGCGAGAAGCCGGTGCGATGGGTGAGCTGCGTCACATGGATGAGGAATTCCAGATCGACGAGGCCGCCCGGCATCAGCTTCACGTCGAGTGTCCCGGCCGGCGGCTTGTGGGTGGCGATGTCGCGCCGCATCTTCACCGCCTGCGCGAGCAGTTGCGCGGGGTCGCGCTCCACCATCAGCGTCTCCCGGACGATCTCGTCCAGCGCCGCGCGGGCGCTGGGCGATCCGAACACCGGGCGGGCACGGGTGAGCGCCAGATGCTCCCAGGTCCACGCCGCCTCCGCCTGATAGCGCGCAAAGCTCTCGAAGCTGACCGCCAGCGGGCCCTGATTGCCCGAGGGGCGCAACCGCGTGTCGACTTCATAAAGCGCGCCGGCGGCCGTCGGCACGGAGAGCGCGTTGATCACCCGCTGGGAGAGGCGGTTATAATAGAGCGTCGCGCCCAAGGGCCGGCGCCCGTCCGATTCCGCGTTGAAATCGCCGCTGAACAGGAAGATCAGATCGAGGTCGGAGGCATGGGTGAGCAATCCGCCACCAAAGCGCCCGAGCGCCAGAATGGCCAGCTCGCTACCCGGCACCCGGCCGTGGGTCTGCTCGAACTCCGCCACGGCGGCTGCGGCGAGCACGTCCACCGCCGCCTCCGCCACCCGCGCATAGCCCCGGCCAACCTCAAGTGGATCGACCTCGCGACTGACGATCTGCACCCCCAGCGCAAAGCGCCGCTCGCCCACGACATGGCGGACATGGTCGAGCCGGTGCTGGAAGTCATCGCCGGCATCATGCGTGCGCATCGTCTCAATGAGCGTCGGCACATCCGGCGGCAGATCGAGCGCGCTCTGGTCGATCAGCCCATCGAACAGTGCCGCCCGGCGCCCCAGCGCATCGGCCAATGTGGGCGCGTGGGAGAGGATCGTCACCAGCGTCTCGGCCAGGGCTGGGCGGGCGACCAGCAGGCGCAGCAGATTGACCGCCGTCGGCAGGCCTTCGATCACCTGATCCAGCTTGTTGAGCGCGGTGAGCGGGGCCGGCGCACGGGCGATCTGGCGCATCAGGCCGGGCAGCAGCTCCTCCAGCGCCTCGCGCGCCGGGGCGCTGCGCAGCGGGCGCAGGCTGCCGTCCCGCCAGCGGGTGATGCGCGCGACGAAGGGCTCGGTCTCCTCGATGCCGATGTCTTCCAGCCGCTGCGCCAGCGCGCGCGGCTCATCGGGCAGGCGATCATCGCCTTCCTCATCCTCGCCGACCAGCCCATCGAAAGTGAGGCCGGTCGCTTCGACATGCGGCTGCAACGCCGCGAGCAGCGCCGCGCCGTCGGCATAGCCGGCCAGCTGCGCGACATTGCCCAAGGCGGCCGGGCTTTCCGGGAGCATGTGCGTCTGCCGGTCATCGACCATCTGCAGGCGATGCTCGATCGTGCGGAGCATCACATAGGCCGCATCGAGCCGCGCGCGCTCGTCAGGCTGGATCAACCCCGCCTCGCCCAGCACGCGCAGCGCCGCGCGCGTGGCCGGTGCCCGCAGCGCGGGATTGCGCCCGCCCTGAATGAGCTGGTGCGCCTGCGCGAAGAACTCCACCTCGCGAATGCCGCCGCGCCCGCGCTTCAAATCGAAGCCGGGGCCAAAGCGCTGGCCACTGGCATAATGCGCGCGAATGCGGCGCGAGACGTCGCTAATCGCCCGGATCGCACCGAAATCCAGACTGCGCCGCCAGACGAATGGCCGGATCGTGCTGAGGAATTCCTCGCCCAGCGCGATGTCGCCGGCCGCCGCACGGGCGCGCACGAAAGCGGCCTGCTCCCAACCGACCGCGGCGCTCTCATAATAGCTGATCGCCGCTTCGACCGGCAGGATGATCGGCGAAACCTCGGGCGATGGGCGCAGCCGCAAGTCGACCCGGAAGACATAGCCGTCCCCGGTCCGCTCGGTGAGCAGCGCCACCATCCGCCGCGCCAACCGCAGCGCTGCCTCCTGCGGCTCTTCCTTGCCGCGCGTCGGGATCGTTTCAGGGTCGAAGATCAGGATCGGGTCGATGTCCGAGCTGTAGTTCAGCTCCCGGCTGCCATGCTTGCCCAGCGCAATCACCGCGATGCCGCGCGGCGCCTCATCCGGGTAGCGCTCGGCAAAAGCCGCGTTCAGCGCAATATCGACCGCCTCATCAGCAAAATCGGAGAGTCGCCGGGTGACGACATCGAGATCCCAAAGCCCGGCAAGGTCCGCAATCGCGGCCACCAGAGCCAGCGCACTGCGCCGCACCCGCAAGCGACGATCCACCGGCTCATCCGCCGCCAGCGCGCGCCCGGCCTCCCACGCCGTCTCCGCCTGCCCCTCGCGCAGCAGGGCAACCAGCTCGGGATAAACATCAATCTGCCGCGCCAGAAAGGGCGAATGCGCACGCGCGCGCTCAAGGGCATCGATAACGGGGTTTGTGGTCAGGCTCTCCATTGCCGCCTCTTAGCGCCGGGAGCTGCAGGCGGGAAGGGTGGCGCGGTGATCGAAGCCGCTCGCTGAGCAACTGCTGTTTCTCGTGCAGGCTAGATGAAGAAAGCGGGACCCCGGAGCAAGTCCGGGGTGACGGTAAATAGCGAACTAGACTGCGACCTCACGCCACGCCCCCGGCGCCAGTCCGTCCAGCGTCCACGCCCCCACCTGCCAGCGCACCAGACGCAACGTGGGATTGCCGACTGCTGCGGTCATCCGGCGCACCTGGCGGTTACGGCCTTCGCTGATGGTGAGGCGCAGCCAGCAATCGGGCACGCTCTTGCGCACGCGGATCGGGGGATCGCGCTCCCAGAGGTCCGGCGGTGCGATGCGATCGGCCTGCGCGGGGCGGGTCATGCCGTCGTTGAGCATGACGCCGCGCCGCAAGCGCTCGAGCGCCGGCTCGTCCGGCTCGCCTTCCACCTGCACCAGATAGGTCTTGGGCGTCTTGTAGCGGGGATCGGAGATGCGCGCCTGCAAGCGGCCATCATCGGTGAGCAGCAGCAACCCCTCGCTGTCCCGGTCCAGCCGACCGGCAGGATAGACGCCTGGCACATCGATATAGGCCGAGAGAGTCGGGCGTGGCGAGGGCGAGCGCGCATCGGTGAACTGCGGCAACACGCCATAGGGCTTATTGAAGAGGATGAGCCGCGCCATCGTCCGCTTAATCCTCCGGATCGAGGGTGACGCTGCCCTGACTGGCCAGCGCCGCGATCAGCGCCAGCACCGCCGCATCCGGCGTCTCCACCGGCGCGTCGTCCCCTGCGCAGAGCCGCTCGGCGAAGCGCGCCGCCTCCCCCGTGCAGGCAAACGCCTCGCCGTCC